>JBGAKG010000039.1:0-48255 GCA_044224495.1 Polyangiaceae bacterium
ATGGGACAGGACTCGAAGCAACTCGGTCTCTTCCCTCCGCGGTCCGAGCCGGCGAAGCGCGGTCCCCGCGGCGGCGCTCGTCCCGGTGCAGGCCGCAAGCCGGGGCCGGTGCGGCGGGTCGCCCATCGCGCGCGGCCCGTGCATCGCAATTACCACCCGGTGCACGTGACGCTTCGTGCTCGCGCTGGCCTTCCGTCGTTTCGCGAGCAGGTTCTCGTTCGCGCGCTCACGGCCGCGATCGCGGCGGTGAAGAAGTCCCCCGCGACGGGCGCGTCGTTCCGGGTCGTCCACTTCTCTATCCAGACGAACCACGTGCACCTCGTGGTGGAAGCGCGCGACACGGCGCTCCTCTCGCGCGGCATGCTCGGCCTCGCGGTTCGCCTCGCTCGCGCGCTCAACCGCGAGCTGCGCGTCCACGGAAGCGTCTGGCGCGAGCGCTACCACGCGCACGAGCTGAAGACCCCGCGGGAGGTGCGGAACGCCATCGTCTACGTCCTCATGAACGCCAAGAAGCACGGGTCACGCATCTCCGGCATCGATCCGTGCTCGTCGGGGCCCTGGTTCGATGGGTTTCGCAGCGAAGGACCCGTCGAGGCGCACGCCGGACCTCGGGTCGAGCGAAGCGAGCCGCCATCGGCCTCGCCGGTGACGGCGCCGCGGACGTGGCTCGGCCGCATCGGTTGGCGGCGTCACGGACGGGTCGCGCCGACGGAGCACCCACACCGCGCGGCCTGAGCGCTCGGTCGCGCGGCGCTCTGACGTGAACCCGCCCACCGGATCACCGCGCCGCGAGCAACCGCATCGTGCCCCCACGTCGAGCGACGCGCGCGACGAACCGCCACGCAATCGTGGTCGTGGTCCTGGTCGTAGTCGTGGACGTGACCGCACCCCGTGAGCGTGGACCTGGTCGTGGTCGTGGTCGTAGGTCGTGATCGTGATCGTGGACGTGATCGCCATCGCGAGCCCCGAATCCGTCACGCGCGCCCCCGCCGCGCCGGCCCCGTCACCAGTCGCGCTCTCCCCCCTCTCGACTCCGCGCCACGAGATCCTCGATCGTCCCATAGAGGTCACAGTTGTCACTCACCACGAGCGCCCCCTCGTCCAACGGGATCGGCAGCTGCGCCAAACCCGTCACCAACTGCACGACCGCCGGCCCAGGCTTCGCCAACGCCTCCTCGCGGCAATAGACCGCGACCAACTGATGCTCCCCCTCCGACGCGACGCGCCCGCGAAGGAACCCGCCGTAGTCCGGCTCGTCGTCCATGATGTGCGCGAACCCCCGCGGCACGTTTCGCCGGTGCGAATCGCGCGCGTCGTGGAGTCGCCCATCGGGGTGAATCCAAAAGACGAAGTCGGGATCACGGTGCGTCAGCTCGCGGAGCGCCGTTCGGCGCCCGCGATGCCGCACCCCGAGGAACGCGAACTTCGTCGCCGCCACCTCGCGGGACACCGAGCCCACGGTGATCACGCGCGAGCCATCCCGGCCACACGCGCGCACTCGCGCTCGCGTTGCGATGCCGCAGCTCGATCGAGCGCACACTCCGCCAAAGCGTCATCCACGCGCTAGCTGACGCAGGCGCACGCTCGAACCTGACCGCCCGTCGTGGTGTACGATCGAGCCCATGAGATCCACGCTCGTCTTGGCTTTGTCCCTCGTCGTCGCGTGCGGCGGCTCCACGACGCCGCCGATCGGCACCAGCGACGCTTCGACCACCGATGCCGCCGCCGACGCACCGCTCGAGACCGGTACCGACGCTGGCGGCTGCGTCCAGGTGTCCCAAGAAGGTACGCCGTGCACCACGGGGCAGAAGTCGTGCGATCGCGTCGACCTCTGCTGCGCGAGCGCCTTCGAGTGCATGGGCGGCACGTGGAAGCTCCAAGGCCAGGCTTGCCTCCTGTGCCAATCGCACCCGTGCGCCGACAAGACGTGCACCGGTAATCAAATGTGCATCATACACGAATCGGGCGTGCCGAACGGCACCCCGACCGGAGAGTGCGCGCCGTACCCCACCGAGTGCGCCCGGAAATGGACCTGCAACTGCGTGACCAAGAACCTCCCGGGCGGTTGCACGCTCTCGCCCAAGGGATGCACCGACTCGCCGTTCCCGGTCACCGTGAGCTGCATGGGCATCTGACGCCAGCCCTTGCATCGGTGAGCGATCGCCGCCTCCGGTGATAGCCTCCCGGCGTGCTCCTCAACGCCTACGCGACGCATCGCGATCCGCCGCCGCTCGATTTTCCACACACCCTCCGGGGCCGGCGGGACCGGAGCGATCCCGAGCTCGCGCGCCACCTCGATGGGTTCATGGGCTTCGTCATGCAGAAGGGAGCGCGGGCGATGAACGCGTCGCGCTACGCGGTCCTGCGGCACCTCGAGCGCGTTCGCCACCACGTCGCGCTCGAGATCGAACCGACGAGCGCCGCCGCGTTCGCGCGCTGGGCTCGTGCCTCGAACGCGATCGTGTTCCATGAAGACGCCCGCGTGACCGATCCGGATGGCGCAGTCCTCGTCGATCCGGCGACGGGCGACGCCGCGCCGGGCGCCGTGGTTCCCCATCCGGCGGACGCGGTCGCTCGGCGCGATCGAACGCGAGCGCTCCTGGACGAGCGCGGCATCGTCGCGCTGAAGAGCCTTCCGCCCGTGGTCTCCGCGATCGAAGTGGAGCTCCGCGCTCCGGCCGACGTCGCGAGGCGCGCCATCGCGTTGTTCGGCTGCGCTCTGCGCGCGGAGTCCCTCGCGGGGGGCGAGCCGATTCCGACGTCGGAGATCGACGCGCGGATACCGCTGGTGCGCGCGGCGCTCAGCCCTGCCGAGCGTACGTTCTTCGACTCTGCCTCCCCCGATCGTCAATCCGTAGTCAATCACGTCTGGCGCTACGAGTCGCTCGCCGTGTTGCTCTGGGCGCTGGGCGACTTCGATGCCCTCCCGTTCCCCACCACGATCGCCGACGTGCCGGGCATCGCGCAGCGCATGCTCGGGACCAACGGCGCGGAGCGGATCGAGGGGGCGGGGTGACCACGGAGGCGCGGGTCCGGAAGACCGAGGCTCCGGCGGGGCTCGAGGGCGGGGTCGTGTTCGAGCGCCACCATGCCCTGAACTGGCTCACGCGGTTCGGCGACGCCGAGTGGGACGACGTCGAGACTCCGACCTGAAAGTTGACCGCGCGCTCCCCGTTCGCTACCCGCAAGGGGTCGTGCAGCCTCTCGTCTCCCGCCGTGACCTCGAGCTCGGCCTCCGCGCCGCCGGGGGCTTCGCGACCCTCGCGCTCGTCGCCGCGCTCTTGCGCGGCGGCGCGCCCGCGAACGACGTGAACGCGCTCACCGCTGCGATTGGCGCTTACGTGCACGGCAACGTGCAGCCGAAGGACCTGCGCTGGGAGCCGTCGCGCGGCGTGGTCACCGACGCGACGCAAGGGCGCTTCGCCCTCGTCCTCGCCAGCGCCGAGCCCGGTGGTGCGCGCGATCTCTACCGGGTGAAGGTCCGGGTCTCCCCGGAGGGGCACCCGATCGAGATCGTTGCAGCTTACAACCTAACGCAGACCCCGCTCGGCGACGACCATGCGCTCGTGCTCCGGGACGGGCGAGCCGCGTTCGCCACCTATGCGTACGGGCAAGAGCAGAGCGTGACCGCGCTCGACCTCTCCGGCGAAGGCGCCCAGAACAGCGCCGAGAAGACGCTCGACCGATGGACCTCGGCGCTCACGAACCTCCAGCAGACCGGCACGAGCGAGGGCATCGCGCGCGTCGACGTCGGCTTCGAGCAACCGGCGGAGCGCGTGGGGCTGCGCCTCGGCGAGACCGAGCTCGCGATGACCCTCGCGAACGACGAGGGTGATCGCCAGGCGTCGCTCGATCTCGTGCGCGGCGAGCTCGCAGCGCCGGTGCCGGGCATCCACGCGGAGCCGGCGCGCCACCTCCCGAAGCGCTTCATCTTCTGGGCGGTCGACACCGTGCGCGCGGTTCCGTGGATCGGCCCGAAGCCGATCGCGTGGCTCGAAGAGAAGGTGTTCTCCGTCAAGGACACGCTCAAGCAGACCGCGTTCAAGATGCACGGCCAGGACGACACCGAGACGCTGGCCGGCAACCCCGACCCGCCGCAGGTGCTGGATGCATCGGGCGCGTCGGCGGACGACGGGGCGTGGCCGCCGGCCAAGGTCGCGAGCATCTGGAAGACCTCGGAGCCGGGCGAGGGCGAGTGGAAGCCCCGCGGCGGCACGTGGATGAAGAAGTTCCCCGTCCCGAAGGGGGCTCCCGCAGGCGACGCGCCGCCCGCGCCGTTCTACGAGACGTTCATCCGCCCCGACGAGGCGCGCCCCTACGCGAAGGTCATCCTCGTCGCGATGGACATGCGGCAGCTCGAGCTCGACATGGAGGCGGGGACCGAAGATCCGAAGCCGCTCACCGGTACGCACGGCCCCGGCCGGCTCCCGCGCGATCCCGCCGTCCTCAATCGCGTGGTCGCTGCGTACAACGGCGCGTTCAAGACCGAGCACGGCAACTACGGGATGATGGTGCACCGGCGCGTGCTCCTTCCGCCGCAGCCCGCGGCCGCGACCGTCATCGTCACCGCCGACGGACGCCCCGGCTTCGGCACGTGGGGCAAGGCTCCGACCGTGACCGGTGTGAGCGGCGTGCCCGACGACGACATCGTCTCGTTCCGGCAGAACCTCGATCCGCTCGTCGATCACGGCACGGTGAACCCGACCGGGCGCGCGCTCTGGGGCTACACGCTCCCCGGCAACGGCATGCAGACGGAGCGCTCCGGCATCTGCGTCTCCGCCGCCGGCCACATGATGTACGCGTGGGGCGACGACGTGAGCGCGACCACGCTCGGCAAGGCGATGAAGATGGCCGGGTGCATCTACGGCATGCACCTCGACATGAACCCGCACCACACCGGGTTCCTCTTCACGAGCATCAACCAGCTCAAGGGCCACGACTACCACTCCGAGATCCTGAGCCCGCTCATGGAGATCTCGACCGACCGCTACATCGAGTACGCGCCGAAGGACTTCTTCTACATGCTCTACCGCGACCCGACGCCGAAGCCGCTCGAGGCGAGCGGCGGCGTGCACGCGACGTGGAGCCCCGATCCCGGCACGCAGCCGGCGCCTGCGTGGAGCCCCGGCATCTGGTCCACGAAGCTGGGCGGAGGAGAACCCGACGACGACGTCACCGTCGTCTCGTTCGAGAGCGGCCGCGCTTCGCTCGCGCTGGCGGCCGGCTCCGGCGAGCCCGACGCGCGAACGGGCGCGTCGCCGTCGCGCGAGCTCGACGAAGACGACAAGAAGAAGGTCGTCGCGAGCATCACGGTCGGCGTCGCGAGCGAGCACGCCCCGCGCGGGCTCACGACGGCGGGCAAGGTCGTTCTCCCGCCGACGAACGGCGACGGTCTCGCGCGGCTCGTCGCGCCGAAGGATGGCTCTCCCCACCTCGCGGCGCCGAACGAAGCCCTCGCGGCAGGGGATTCGTCGGTGGAGCTCCCGCTCCTCGCGCAAGGTGGTGCGCTCGTCGCACGCGCGAAGCTTCCGTTCCTGCACGGCAAGCACGCCGCGCCGGTGCACGCGGCGCTCGGGCTCGCCGACGACGGGCGCCTGATGCTCGCGAGCGGCGAAGTCGATTCGCCGCAGCCCCTGGCCGACGCGCTCGTCCGCGCTGGGTGCACGACCGTCCTGCTCCTCGACCGCGGCGAGAAGGCGTCCGCCACTCTGCGCCGGTCCGGGACGGACCATCCGCCGGTCGCGCGCGGCGAGGAGACGACGCTGTTCTTCCTCGCCAAGCCGATGCGCGCGCGCGCTTTCCGCTTCGACGCGAAGGCCGATTGAGCGCGCGCCACCGGCACGTCGTGACCTCGTCCACCGCGCAGGGCGCGATTCGGCGACCGCCATGACGCAGTGCGGCGTGAACGCCGTTCGCGCGTCGAAAGCACCGTGCCGTGCGCCCTCGGCCTTCGGCCTCGGTTGGCCGAGGCTTGCTGCCATCACCTCCGCGGCTCCGCCGCTCCGGCGTTGGCACGGCAAGTTCGCGTTGCCAGCGGGATCGATTGAAACTACATCGATCTGCCCGCGCCATGAGCATCGCCATCACCGGAACCGGTCTCTTCACCCCGCCGCACTCGATCTCCAACGAGGAGCTCGTCGCTTCCTTCAATGCTTGGGTCGACGCGGAGAACGCGAAGCACGCCGACGCCATCGCGCGCGGCGAGCGGAAGGCGCTCGACAAGTCGTCCGCCGAGTTCATCACGAGCGCGTCCGGCATCGGGCGCCGCTACTGCATGGATCGGGAGGGGATCCTCGACCCGCAGATCATGGCGCCGCGCATCCCGGAGCGCCCGAACGACGCGCACGGCATCCAGTGCGAGATGGCGCTCGCCGCGGCCGAGGGCGCCTTGTCCCAAGCTGGGACGACGGCGGATCGCCTCGGGGCCGTCATCGTCGCGTGCTCGAACCTCCAGCGCCCGTACCCGGCCGTCGCGGTCGAGGTGCAAGAGGCCCTCGGCGCGAAGGGCTTCGCCTTCGACATGAACGTCGCGTGCTCGTCGGCCACGTTCGGCGTCAACGTCGCGCGTGATCTGGTCGCGGCGGGCACGATCGAGGCGGCGCTGGTGGTGTCGCCCGAGATCTGCACCGGCCACCTGAACTTCCGCGATCGCGAGAGCCACTTCATCTTCGGCGACGCGTGCACGGCCGTCGTCGTCGAGCGGCTCGCCACGACCAAGTCGAAGGAGCCCTGGGAGATCGTCGGCACGCGCCTCATCACGAAGTACTCGAACGCGATCCGCAACAACCTCGGGTTCCTCGCGCGCTGTGCGCCGGAGCACCGCGACGACCCGGACAAGCTCTTCGTCCAGCAGGGCCGCAAGGTGTTCAAGGACGTGTCGCCGATGGTCGCGGACCTCATCACCGGCCACCTCGACAGCCTCCAGATCACGCCCGCCGCCATCAAGCGGATGTGGCTGCACCAGGCGAACGGGACGATGAACCAGTGGATCGCAAAGAAAGTCCTCGGCCGCGACGCCACGGCGGAGGAGTCCCCCAGCGTGCTCGAGGAGTACGCGAACACGAGCTCGTGCGGCTCGATCATCACGTTCCACAAGCACCGGGCCGGGATGAGCAAGGGCGACGTCGGCGTAATTTGCTCGTTCGGCGCGGGGTACTCGGCGGGAAGTGTGATCGTGCGGAAGAGCTGATCGCGTTCCTCGGGAAGCCGTAGACTCGGCCCATGTCGGCCATCCCGATGCCTCCGGAGCTCCCGCTCCTCGGGCACCTCCACATCTTCGCCACCGACAACATGATCGCGCGGTTCGACGAGCTCTCGCTCCGCGCACCGCTCGGGATCTTCGCGCTCAAGACGCCGTACGGGCGCCTCATCTCGGTCCATACCGCCGCGATCGCGAAGGAGCTCCTCGACGAGTCGCGCTTCACCAAGGCCGTCATCGGTCCGCTCCAGAACGTGCGCGCCTTCGCCGGCGACGGCCTGTTCACCGCCTACGGCTGGGAGCCGAACTGGGGCAAGGCCCACCGCATCCTGACGCCCGGCTTCACCGCGCCGTCGATGAAGAACTTCTTCCCCGCGATGCTCACGGTCGCGAACCAATTCGTCGCGCACTGGCATCGCGCCGCCGACCGCGGGGACTGGCTCGTCGCGGCCGAGGACACCACGCGCCTCACGCTCGACACCATCGCGCTCTGCGGCTTCGGCTGGGAGTTCCAGTCGTTCGAGCGGCCGGAGCTCCACCCGTTCCTCCAAGCGATGACGCGCGCGCTCTTCGAGTCGGGCGCGATCGCGCGGCGCCCGCCGCTCCTGCAGCGCCTCGCGTTCCACAAGAAGCGCGCCTTCGCCGACGACATCCGCACGATGAACGAGCTCGTCGATCGCGTCATCCGAGATCGCCGCAAGCAGCCGCCGGAAGATGCGGCGAACGCGCGCGACTTCCTGGCGCTCATGCTCGGCGCGAAGGACAAGCAGACCGGCGAGCCGCTCGACGACGTGAACATCCGCTACCAGGTGCTCACCTTCCTGATCGCCGGGCACGAGACCACGAGCGGGCTGCTCGCCTTCACGCTCTACTACTTGCTCCGTCACCCCGACGTGCTCGCGCGCGCGCGGGCCGAGGTCGACGCCATCTGCGGCACGCGCGAGCCGACCTTCGCCGACGTGAGCGCGATGACCTGGATCCACGCGATCCTCTCCGAGTCGCTGCGCCTCTGGCCGTCCGCGCCGGCGTTCGCGGTCGCGAGCGAGCGCGACGAGACGGTGGCCGGCTTTCCGGTCCAGGCGGGCGAGCCGATCATGGTGTTCCTCCCGCGGCTCCACCGCGATCCGGCAGTCTTCGATCGGCCGGAGGAGTTTCGGCCGTCGCGCTTCGATGGCGACGCGGCGAAGGCGATCCCCACGTCGGCGTATCGCCCGTTCGGCAACGGAAAGCGTGCGTGCATCGGGCGTCAGTTCGCGCTCGTCGAGGCGAAGCTCGCGCTCGCGATGATCGTGCGGAGCTTCGAGCTCGAGGGCGAGCCGGGCTACGCGCTGCGCGTGAAGGACACGTTGTCGGTGAAGCCGGACGGGTTCCGCGTGAAGGTGCACCGGCGGAAGGCGCCCGTGGCGTCGTGACGCGCAGTCGGGACGAGGTGCGTCGACGAGATCGGTTCGCTCCGCGCCCGTGATACAACGCGGGTCCGCCGGGCGCATGGGTTGGATGGAGGGCCGCGGGTCCATCATTCGCTTGCCCGCGCGTTCGGCGGACTACTCCTCATGGCGAAGCGCGCACCACGACCGCTCCTCGACTTGCTCGGCGAGTTTCTCCGGCGCAACGCGCCATCGCTCTCCGACGGAGTGCGCGAGAAGCGCCTGAGCGAGCTCGCCGCGCGGCGCATGAACGTCCCGCGCACCACGCGCCCGTTCGTCCTGCCCGCCGTGAACGCACCGAACGTCCCTCACGGAGCGATCGTCGCGGACGACCTTTCGGTCCCTGAGGCGCGAGCGCGGTTGGCCGAGCTCACCGACTACATTGCCGCCCAGGTCGTGGCGGGAGAGCTGCCGCACGTCGATCTGCCCGATCTTCACCAGAACAACTGCGTCTACGACGACGACGGAAGCGTCTTTCTGGGCCACGCCGTACGGCGTCTCGCCTTCGATCGCCAGGGCGCCCAGCGTTTCGTGCGGCTCCTCGTCGCGATCGAGAAGGCGTCCGAGAACCTCCGTGAAGGTGCCATCACGACGAAGCGCGGCCTCTTCTATGCGCACCGCGCTCGGCTCCCGGACGACGATCAACGCGATACCGATCGTGCTCTGAGCGCGCTTGCGAACGTCTTGCGTGTCCGTCGGAGGTCGCTCGGGTTCGTCGCGGCGCGGCGAGGCGCCATCGCGGGTCGGCTGGTGATCCGTAGCGGGAGCGACGTCATCGACCTGGCGAAGGTCGAACCGACGAGCCCACGCCTCGAGGCGTGCGAGATCGTGAGCTCGGACGCCGCGCTGATCGCAGTCATCGAGAAGGATTCGGTGGCGACTCGGCTCGCGCAAGAGCGCTGGTGGGACGATGCGCGCGCCATCATGGTCTGCGGCATGGGCCACGCGTCGCTGGAGATGCGTGCGTTCGTTCGGAAGCTCCAAAGCACGCTGCGCATCCCGGCGATGATCATCGCCGACGCCGACCCTCCTGGAATCCAGCTCGCACTCGGCTACGCCCACGGCTCGATCGCGACCGCGCTCGAGACGCCCTGGCTCGCGTGCCCTGGCCTCTCGTGGGTGGGGTTCTGGCCATCCGAGATCGGGCACCTTTCGCAGGGGCGTGACTCAATCACACTCTCCGACCAGGACCGCGAGGCAGCGCAAGCTCTCCTCGCCCATCGCTCACGCACGTACGTCAACGATCGCGTCCGCGTGGAGCTCGAGGCCCTCCTCGCGGCCAATGCAAAGCTCGAGCTCGACGCTCTCGCGAGCTCTCCCGGCCGCCTGAGCGACTACTTGAACCGTAAGATCGAGCGCGGCGATCTGATTCCGTTGTGATCGCGCGAGACGTTGCAAGCTCCTGCCGAGGGCGTAGGCTGCGGCACGCATGGCTCGCCATCACGATCTCGTCGGCTTCGATCTCACCGTCACCAAAGAAGGCAACCAGCACGTCGCCCGCGTCAGCTGCGGCACGCACGACTGGATCGGCAAGGGCGACACCGAAGGCGACGCGATCGATCGCCTCGTGCCGATCGACCCGCCCAAGACCGAGTGCCCCCTCTGCACGAAGATCCGGCGCAGCAAGTCCGTCACGGCGGCGTTGGCGCGGGGCTGAGCGCGCCGCACATCGGGAAGAGACGCTCAGCGCTTCGCCTCGGCGTCTCCTGATAGGATCCCTTCGTGACCCTCGTCGAATCCGTCCTGTGTGCTCAGTGCGGTGGCCCGCTCCCGCCGAACGCTGCGAACGAAGCGGCGACGTGCACGTTCTGCGGTACCACTTCGGTACCGCGCGCGAAGGTCGTCGAACGAATCGTCGTGAGGGTGCGTTCACCGGTGGAGAGCACGCCCCAGCCGGCGAAGTGTCCCCGATGTTTCGACACGCTCGTACGGAAGCGCATCCAGGACACCACGCTGCACGGCTGCGAGCGGTGCGGAGGAGTCTTCCTCGACCACGCCGCGGTCGAGCAGCTCAGTCGAACCCCTCACCCCGACTTCGAGGCCGACGTCACCGCGGCGCTGGGGCCCTTCACGCTGCGGCCGGACTTGCGGCCGAACATCGGCTGCCCCGAGTGCGCGAAGCCGATGACTCGCACCGCCATCACCGGAACCAAGACGACGGTCGACACCTGCAGCGAGCACGGCACCTGGTTCGACGCGCGCGAGCTCCCGCTCGTGGTGGCGTCGCCCGAGGTCGAGGCGCAAGCTCCCGCGTCGGTCGCTCGGGGCTGGTTTGGCGGGCTCTTCGGCTGAGCGGGCATCCCCGCTCCGCCACGGCGGCGCGCCCACTCACTTCGTCACGAGCGGCACTGCTCCATCCCAATCCTCCGGCGGCGGGCTCGCCGCCCACGCCTCCGCCGAGCGCGCGAGCAGCTCGTAGCCTTCGCGCTCGCGCGGACGCGCTGCGGCCAGCGCTCGGTAGCGCGCCGCGGCGCCGCGCATGTCGCGCGCGCGGAGGAGCGCCAGCGCCGCTTCGGCCTCGTGCGCGTGCTCCACGAAGCGCCGCGCCTCGGGGCTGCCGTCCGCCTCGCCCAGCACGTCGAACACGGTGATCGACTCGCGCTTGCCCTTCGGCACGAACGCGCCGAGCGGCCGCAGCACGAACGCATCGCGGTCGAGTACCGCCGCCACCTCGCCCGTGATCAGGAGCGTCGCGCCGAGCTGCTTCGTCATCCCCTCGATCCGCGACGCCGTGTTCACGACGTCGCCGAGGACCGTGAACGATCGCTTCTGCGGCGAGCCGACGAGGCCCGCGACGACCGAGCCGCGGTGGATGCCGAAGCCCGCGTCGAGCGCGACGCCCGTCGCCGAGCCGTTCATGCGGCCGAGCTCGTCCCGCATCGCGAGCGCGGCGCGGACCGCGAGGGTCCCGTCGGTCGCGGTCGCTTCGCCGAGCCCGAACGTCGCCATCACCGCATCTCCGATGAACTTGTCGACGACGCCACCCTCGCGCTCGATCGCGCGCGTCATGTGGCCGAGAAATTCGTTGAGGAATGCAACGACCTCGTCCGGTGCCGTTCGCTCCGCCCACGACGTGAAGCCGCGGATGTCCGAGAAGAGCACCGCGACCTCGCGCCGTTGCCCACGGAACCCGGCGCGGCCCGTGTCGGCCAGGAGCAGCTCGATCGAGCGCTGGCCGACGAAGCGCCCGGCCGCGTGGAGCAGCCACGCATCGCGGGACAGCTCGCGCAGCATCTGCTCGAGCTCTTCGCGCAGGAGGTCCGCGCTGGTCGCATCGACGATGCGGAGCGCCGCGCGCAGCACCTCGGTCGCGCGCTCCTCCTCGCCGCACGCCGCGTGCGCGCGCGCGAGCGCGCCGAGCACCCGGGCACGGAAGACGGGCGCCGAGCTCGGATCGGGGCTGGCGTCGGCGAGAGCGCGCTCGAGGAGCGGGATCGCGCCCTTCGCATCGCCTTGCTCCAACATCGTCTTCCCGCGCCGATGGGCGATCGCCGCGCGCGGGCTCGCCGCGAACGCCTCGGGCACGCCCGCGCTCGCGAGATCCGCCTCCGCCTGGGCGAGCCACTCCTCGCCCCGCGCACCGGGCGTGACGCGTCCGAGCCCGATCCGCGCGAACGCGCGCCCGAACGGATCGCCCGCGACGTCGGCCGCGGCGCTGGCGCGCGCGTAGCGCTCGCGCGCGAGGTCCGCGCGCCCCGACTCCGCCGCGCAGTCGCCGAGGTGCACGAGGAGCTGGGCGCGCAAGCGCTCGCGCGCGGCGCCGTCCGGGCCGTCGTCGAGCAGCGCGAGATCCTCGAGGAAGTAGGCCTCGGCGTTGGCGACGTTCCCCACGTCCAGACAGAGCCGCCCGAGGTTCCCGAGCGTGATCGCCAGCCCGGTCCGATCGCCCGTCTCGCGCCGCAGCGCGAGCGAGCGCGCGAGCTCCTTCTGCGCGGCGTCCCATTGCCCTTCGCGGTGGAGGAGCTGGCCGAGCGTGTCGTGCACGCGCGCGAGGTACGCCCGCGCGGTGGGCGTCTCGATCGTGGCGAGCGTGTCGCGGGCGCGGTTCAGCTCGCGGAGCGCGCGCCCCGCATCTTCGTCGACGCGGAGCGCGAGGAAGCCGGCGAGGTGGAACGCGCGCCCGCGCCGCTCGGGGTCGAGCTCTTCGGCGCGCCGCGCGAGCGTGGCCATCACCGCCCGCAGGAGGGGGCCGTGGCGGCGAGCGTCGCGCGCGGCGGAGGTGGCGATCTCGAGGAGCCGCCCGAGCTCGTCGGGCGCGTCCGACTCGAGGACGAGCGCGCTCGCCGCCTCCGCGTGGGCTTCGAGTCCGTGGCGGCGGAGGAGTTCGGCGACGCTGCGATCAGGCGGCGAGCTGGGCACGGAGCGTCATCATCGCACGGACGTGGATCTGCGAAACGCGCGCCTCGCTCAAACCCAGTCGGTGGGCGACGTCCTTCAGATACAGCCCGTCGATGTAGATCATCCGAATCACGCGCCGCTCGCGACGGGGGAGGGTGGAGACCGCACCGAGGATCGTGCGCAAGCGCGCGTGATCGTCGAGCGTCGCATCGAGATCGAGCGCGGGCGCGGCGAGCTCCGCTGCCTCTTCCGGCAGCTCGTCGAGCGCGACGACGAAGCGGCTCCCGAGGGCGTTCTCGCGCTGGCGCGCCTTGCGCGAGAGCCAGTCCTGCGCGCGCAGCTCGTCCACGATCGCGCCCTGGATGCGCAGCCGCGCGTAGCTCTCGAAGGAGCGCCCACGCTCCCCGGGCTTCGCCAGCGCCTTGAGCAACCCGCACGTGCCTGCCGCGACCAAATCGTCCTTCAGGACGTTCGGCGGCACGCGCTTGAGCATGCCGCCCACGATCTTCTGGACGAGCCACATCCACTCGCGAAGCTCCGCCGCCGTCGCAGTGCGCGGGCGAGCCTCGGTCGGACGCGGAGATTGGACGTCGCGCGGTTCGGGCACGGCGCTCCCTCCTCGGAGCCCGACCATTCTAGACCATCGCGAGCCGCCGCGCCCGTGGCTTCGGTCGCTCGCTTGCTCGGAGTCAGTTCGGCGGGACGACCGGCGCCACCGGCGGAGGCGCGGGCGGCGGTGTGAGCGGGGGTGTGACAGGCGGGGTGGCCGGGACCGTCGCCGCACCGTCGTCGGTCGGCGTCGTGCCGGTCGCGCCCGTCGTTCCCGGGCCAATCGTTCCGTCGGCGGGGGCGGCGGTGTGCGCTTCGTTCCCCACGTCGCTGGTGCCTTCGTCCGCGCCCGTGTTCGGCGCGTTGTAGCGCGGGGCTTCGCCCGGCCGCGAGTAGTCGATCCAGTAGGCCGACGAGGTGCGCGTGTCCATGTGGACGAACACGCTGTTCGGATAATAGCCGCAGCCCGTGTTTCGGAGCGTGCGGCAGAAATCGCGGAGAACCTCGTTCGGCACGCCCACGACGCGGAAGTCCACCGCGTGGCCCACGTTGTGGTTCGAGTGCGCCGTGTACTGGGTGGGCGAGTAGGGCCGGAAGCCGCTGACGATCTCGAGCGGTCGGCTACCGAAGTGATCGGACACCACCCCGAGCAGGGCGAGGAGCCGCGGATCGAGCTCGTGGGTGAGCCCACCCGCCGAGCGGAACAGGTGCTCCGCCGTCTTGATCGTGGTGGGGGCCATGCGGCCGCGCCGGTCGGTCACGCGGAGGGTGAAATCCTCGTTGAACAAGAGCCGCTTGCCGTGGATCACGCCCGGCGTCGTCGCGCGGGCGGCATACGTGCGGGGCGGCGGGGGAGCCGCCGGGTGGCCGGGGGTTGCGCCGTGCGCGGGAGCCGCTCCGTGTCCGGCCGGCGCGACGCCGTGGGTGGGGGGCGCGCCCGGAGGGGGCGGCGCGGTCGGACGCGGCGCCGGCGTGGGGGGCGGCGTGACCCCGGGGATCACGAGCTGTTGGCCCACCCGCAGGTGCTGGGGGTCTCGGATGTGGTTGGCGTCCGCGATGGCCTTCACCGACACGTGGTAGCGGTGGGCGATCGCCTCGAGGGTGTGCCCGCGCTGGACCACGTGCATGACGTCCGCCTGGGCTGGCTCTGCCGTGAGCCCGACCCCGACCGCGAGGGCGGCGGCAGCCAGAAACGGCAGGAAACGGCGGGCGCGCGTGGGTGAAGGTGCGCGGTACGGCATGGCGCTGGCTTATCACAGACCCGCTCTTTTTTGACCCCTGGCTTTTTCGGGTGCCAAACTACGATTCCAATGGGCGAAGGCAAAAACCTGGTCGGCGTCGACATCGGGGCGAGCTCGATCAAAGTCGTCCAGCTGAAGGAGTCGCGGAAGCGCCTGAGCGTGGTGAAGTACGGCTTCGCCCCGCTGCCGCCGCAGACCATCGTCGACGGCCACGTGATGAACCGGGGCGCCGTCATCGAGGCGCTCGATCGGATCTTCCGCGAGCAGAAGATCAGCCAGCGCGACGTCGCCGTCGGCGTCTACGGCCAGAGCGTCATCGTCCGCAAGATCACGATCCCGCTCATGACGGCCGCGGAGCTCGCGGAGCAGATCACGTGGGAGGCGGAGCAGCACATCCCCTTCGACATCAAGGTCATGAACATCGACTACGAGGTGCTCCGTCGCCGGCCCGAGGCCGGCCAGATGGACATCCTCCTGGTCGCGGCCAAGAAGGACGAGATCAACGACTACGCGGGCATCCTCCGTGAGGCGAAGCTCAAGCCCGCGACGATCGACATCAACGCGTTCACCGTCCAGAACGTCCTCGAGTACGTCCACGGTCTGCCCGAGGATCAGACGGTCGCGATCCTCAACGTGGGCGCCGCCGTCTCGTCGCTGAACATCGTCTCGCGCGGCGTCTCGGCGTTCACGCGCGAGGTCACGAACGCCGGCAACACGATCACCGAGGAGATCCAGCGCCAGCTCGGGATCCCCTTCGAGCAAGCCGAGCAGATGAAGGCGGCCGCGCTCAGCGGGCAGGTTCCGCCGCAGGTCCACGCCATCATCGCGCAGGCGTGCGACTCGCTCGCCGGCGAGATCCAGCGCTCGCTCGACTTCTACCTCGCCACGAGCGGCGAGGCCGAGATCCACCGGATCGTGCTCTGCGGCGGCAGCGTCTTCCTGCCGGCGTTGATGCCCGCGATCGAGAAGCGCGCGCGCGTGCCGGTCATGGTGCTCGACCCGATGGCGAACTTCACCATCGAGCGCGGCGTGAACGAGCAGGACCTGCGCGGGCGCGCGCCCCAGCTCGCGGTCGCCGTCGGTCTCGCGCTCCGCACGGACAAAGAGACGCGCACGCTCGAGACGAAGCGCGTCCGCGTCAACCTGCTCGCGCAGCGCAAGGACGCCAAGAAGGGCTCCGGCTCGGTCGAGGCAGGGCAGGGCTGGCTCGTCGCCGTGCTCGGCGCGATCCTGCTCGAGCTCCTGGTCCTCTTCTTCATCCACAAGTCGCAGACCGACAAGCTCGCCGACATCAACCGCGACAACGGCGGCATCCAGGCCAGCATCGACAAGATCAAGCACGACACCGCCGACCACCAGACGATCAAGACGCAGCTCCAGGAGCTGCGCGATCGCGAGGACGCGGTGAACAAGCTGCAAGCCGCGCGCACGGGACCGACGGCATCGCTCCTCGAGCTCTCCAAGATCCTGACCGCCGGCCGCGGGCCCACCGCCGACCGCGACAAAATCGAGCAGCTCAAGCACGACAACCCGTCCGCGGTGCCGAACCCGAACTGGGATCCGCGCCGCCTCTGGATCACGAAGTACTCCGAGCTCGATCGCAACGTGAAGATCGAGGGGCTCGCGCGCGACGGCGAGGACGTCGCGGAGTTCCTGCGCCGCGTGGCGCTCTCCGAATATTTCTACGACGTGCGCCCGCTCCCCGCGAGCGAGGTCGTCGACAAGGACACCAAGCTGCTCCTGAAGCAATTCGCGGTGAGCGCGAAGGTGAGGTACTGAGATGGCGAAGGAAAACGAAAGCGCCCTCGCGAAGCTGTCGACGCCGGCCAAGCTCGGCATCGGCGGCGCGTTGGTGGTTCTGATCGCCCTCGGCTACTGGGTCATCTTCTTCAGCGACGTGTCGGCGAAGATCACCCAAGCGCAGAACCAGAACGTGGCGAAGAAGAAGGAGCTCGCCGATCAGCAGGTCGTCCAGACGACCTACCTGAACGACAAGGACGAGCTCGCGCGCCGCCAGCAGCAGCAGGGCGAGCTGAACCGCGTGCTCCCGGCCGAGGCGGAGGCTCCGAGCTTCCTGAGCGCGCTCCAGCAGATCGCGAACGTGAGCGGCGTCGACCTCAAGGGCTGGCAGCCGATGGAGGAGCAGTCGCAGACGTTCTACGCGAAGGTGCCGATGCGCCTCGAGATGACGGGCAAGTTCCACCAGATCGCCAAGTTCACCTACGAAGCCGCGCGCGTGCAGCGGATCATGAACGTCGAGAACCTGGAGCTGACCGAGCCCAAGGTCGAAGGCGACGAGGTCCAGCTCAAGGCCAAGTGCGTCGCGATCGCGTTCCACGCCGTGAAGCCCAAGACGGCCGCACCGCCCGGCGCACCGCCGCCGCCCGGCGGGGGCGCACCGCCGGCTCCGCCGCCCGCGGGAGGCCACTGATGCGCACGAAAGCACTCCTCGCCCTCGGGACCACGATCGCGCTCGTCGTCGCGTGCAACAGCCCGCCGCCGATCAAGCCCGGCGGCGGTCCCGCGCCCGTCGCGCGCCCCGGCGCCGCGTCCGCGTCCGCCAGCGCGCTCCCGCCGCCGCAGCAGATCACCGAGTACGCCGAGAACGATTTCACCGAGAGCGATCACTCGCGCGATCCGTTCCGCTCGTTCGCGGGCATGTTCATCGCGGACAAGTCGAAGACGCAGACCCGTCAGGTCGAGGTCGTCCTCTCGCAGTACTCGATCGACGAGCTCAAGCTCGTCGCGATCGTCCAGAGCGGCGACTACCCGCGCGCGATGCTCGTCGACCCGACCTCGAAGGGCTGGGTCCTCAAGCGCGGCGACTACGTCGGCCGCCCCGACACGGTTCACACCGGCGGCGGCACGAGCGGCGCGGACTACCAGGTGTACTGGCGCGTCGACCGCATCCGCGATGGGGACATCGTGCTCACGCGCGAGGACCCGGCCCAACCCGGCCAACCGCCCGCTACGCGCGTCCTTCCGCTCCACCCCGAGTCGGAAGACAAAGGCACCTAGGCCACATCGGATCAGAGCGGCGGAAGAGTTTTCGGCGAAACTTCTGCCGGGCAGGACTAGGGCGCGGCCCAGGGCGTCGGGTCCGGGGCCCACGGTGCGCCGGCTCCGCGCGGCATCCAGATCGCGCCTGGCCCCGGGAGCTCCGCGTCGAAGCGAAGGTGCGCCTCCGCGAGCGTCGCGCGGACCGTCGTCTCCACCGCGAGGTTCCCGAGCTCGCCCGCGAGCAACGCGAGCCCCTGCTGGCCGCGCACGCCGGCGGCCGTCATCGCTCCGCGCGCGACCGCGAGCGTCCACTGCGTCGCCGCGAGCCGGCCCGCTTCTTCGCCCCGCCGCTCCACGAAGAAGCGGAACCAGGGCGGCTGCGGCGCGAGCGCGGCGGACTGCGTCGCGAGGCAGCGGCGCAGCTCCCCGAGCGCGCGCGCCGACGTCGCGTGCCAGGAGGCGAGGGCAGGGCTCCCCGCGAACGCGTCCGCGAGACCGTCGATGCGCGTCGCCCAGCGGTCGGCCAGCGCCGCCTTCGCGTCGTACTCGGAGACCACCGCGCCAGGAGCGAGCCGCGCGCACGAGGCACCCCAGCCGTCGAAGGCGCGGCCCACTTCTTCGTCGAGGAGCGCGATCGCCGCCAGCGCAGCGTGATCGCGCGCCGCGTCCCGGAGCGCCGAGTCGACGGTCGAAGCGCTTCGCGCGGCGGGCCATGCCGCGCCCACGCGCTCGAGCCAGCGGTGCTCGTCCGGGTCTCTCCCGACCCGCGCGAGCTCGCGCGCCGCCCACGCGGCCTCGACGACCCACGGCGCCGCGCCGGGTTGGTCGCGCCAACGCATGTAGAATGCACTTATCACCGGCGCCGCGACGAGGCGTTCGCGCTGGTTCTCTCCCACGTCGTCCGCGCGCGCGTCCCAGCGGGCGTACGCGAAGGTCGCCGCGATCCAGTCGAGCTCCACGCGCGTACCGAGCGGCGCGCCCATGCGCCGAGCGAGCGCCACGATCCGATCGCGCGCGGCTTCGTCGCCCAGCGAGCGCGCGAGCTTCATCGCCGCGATCGCCGCCGGTGCTCGCACCTCGAGCCGAAGGCGCGGCGAGCCGGCGATGCGCTCCCAATCGCCGAGCGCCCGATCGAGCGCGAGCGCGCCGAGGTCGGCCGCCGCCGCGTGCTCGAGGAGCGGGGCGAGGACCGCGACCCGCGCGTCGTACTCGGCGCGCACGGAGTCGACCCCCCGCATCGCGTCGCCCTCGAGCGGCGCGAGCGCGGCGTCTCCGGCGTAGGCGTCCGCGACCGCGCGGAAGAGGTCGGCCGCCTCGGCCGGCGCGCCCGTCACGTCGAGCCCGGTCGCCGCGCGCACCCCCGCCACCATGCCGGCGGCGGACGACGGCGCGCTCCCGAAGACGGCGCGGTTGGCCGCGATGGCGCGCTCCCACGAGGGGAGGCGCTCGGGCGTGAGCGGCACGCAGGCGTCGAAGTCCGAGGTCCCGCACGCGACCGCGAACAGCTCCCCGGGGTTCAGGTCGTCGTCCGCCGCGGGCGGGGGGACGGCGTCGACCGGGGCGCGGGCACGCTCCGCGGTCCGATCGAGCCGGGGCGCCGCGGTCACGGCGGCGACGGGCGCGGGAGTGACGCCCGCGCAGCCGCTGGCCACGAGGGACACCGCGAACGCGAGGCCGGCCGACGCGAGGAGCTCCCGCACCACCTCATCGTGAAGGGCGGGGTGGGTGGGGGTCAAGGCACGCCCGTTTCGCCGAAAAGTGGTTCGTTTGAGATCGCCCGAAGTACGGTTGCACCATGCATCTTCCTAAGGCGCGAAAGCTGCGGATTCTTCGCCTTGCGGCGGCGGTTGCAGCTCTCCACGTGACCCAGCTCTGCGCCCCCGCAGTCGCCTGGGCGGCCGCCACGCCGAACCACGTCCGCGACGTTCGCGTCCACGCGGCTCCGGACCTCCCGGGCGTGACCGAGATCGAGATCACCGGGACCGACGCGCCGACCTACCAGGTCCGCTCGGAAGCCGGTGGAAAGCGCCTGATCCTGGAGATGGGCAACGCCGACGTTGCGGGTGCGCCCGAGTCCATCTCGGACCCCGGCGGCTTGGTCTCGGGGATCCTGACCCAGAGCTTCCGGACCGAGACCGGGACGATGACCCGGCTCACGATTCACCTCTCGAAGGACGCCACCTACCGCGTGCGCGTCGACGGGAACAACCTCCACGTGCTCTTCACGCCGTCCTCGCAGGGCGTCGTTCCGAACACGGACCCCGGCTCCATGTTCGCGCCGAAGAACGCGAAGACCGGCGCTTCGGCAGAGCTCGCCGAGGTGAAGTTCGAGCGCATGCCCTCGTCGCCGACGGTGCGGGGCAAGGATCGCGTGGTCATCACGGTCTCGCCGATGCCGGCCTACGCGCTCACCACGACGCCGACCGGTCGCATCCGGCTCGAGCTCAAGGACACGCACGTGTCCGACACCCTCCTCCGCACGCTCGACGTGACGCCCTACAAGGGCTTCCTGCGCACCGTCTCCACCTTCATCGACGCGAAGGCGGGGAGCACGATCATCGAGATCGACCGCCTCGGCGACTCGCAGGGCGACGTTGCGATCGAGGGCGAGAAGCTCGTCTGGTCCTTCGATCTCCCGAAGACCGGCGTCTCCTCGCCGGTCAACGACACGCACGGTGGGCGCGGCGTGGTCACCCTCCAGAGCGACGACCCCGCGGCGAACATCCCCAAGATCGAGACCTCCATCCACGGTGACGACGGCTCGGTGACGAACACGACCGGCGGCAGCGAAGCCGGCTTCACCGCGGGCGTCGCCGGCCAGCAGACCGGTCGCTACTCCGGCCGCCGGATCGATCTCGATCTCAAGGATGCCGACATCCACAACATCCTTCGCCTCCTCGCCGACGTCGGGAAGGTGAACATCGTCACCGCCGACGACGTGTCCGGGAACATCACGATCCGCATGCGGAACGTGCCGTGGGACCAGGCGCTCGACGTCGTGCTCCAGGCCAAGGGCCTCGGCATGGTGTGGCAGGGCAACCTGATCCGCGTCGCGCCGATCGCCGTGCTCCAGAAGGAGCGCGAGCTCCGCATCGCGCAGGCGAAGGCCGAGCTCGATCTCGCGCCGCTCGAGACGCGCCTCATCCCCGTCAGCTACGCGAGCGCCGACGAGCTCCAGCAGCGCGCGAAGGAGCTGCTCTCCCCGCGCGGCAGCATCGCCGTCGACGAGCGCACGAACGTGCTCATCGCGCGCGACGTCGCGGGCAACCTGAACCACATCGAGGAGCTCATTCGCTCGCTCGACACGCAGACCCCGCAGGTCCTCGTGGAAGCCCGCATCGTCGAAGCGACGAGCCGCTACATCCGCGACGTCGGCATCCAGTGGGGCGGTGACCTCACCTTCAGCGAAGCCACCGGCAACCCGACCGGCATCGCGTTCCCGTCCCGCGTCGGCGTGGCCGGCGGTAACTACGATCAGCAGACGCCGACGGCCGGTCTCTCGCCGTTCCAGCGCCAGATCGCGACGCCGAACTTCGCCGTCAACCTCCCCGCCGCGGTCGGAACCGGGGCCGGTGGTGCGCTCGGCCTCTCCTTCGGCTCGGTCGACAACAACATCAACCTCAGCGTGCGCCTCTCCGCCGCCGAGTCGAGCGGCATGGTCCGCATCGTCTCGAGCCCGCGCATCCTGACGCTCGACAACCGCGAAGCCCGCATCAACCAGGGCACGCTCATCCCGTTCGCGCAGATCAGCGCGCAGGGCGTCCAGACCACGTTCCAGGAAGCGAAGCTGCAGCTCCTCGTGAAGCCGCACGTCACCGCCGACGGCTCCGTCGCGATGCACGTCCGCATCAACCGCGACGAGCCCGACTTCAACCAGACGTCGGCGCGCGGTGACCCCACGATCCTCAAGCGCGAGGCCGAGACGGATCTGTTGGTGATGGACGGACACACTGCGGTCATCGGCGGCATCTACACCCGCAACACGGGCCGCAACCTCGACCAGGTGCCTTTCTTCGGCGACATCCCGATCCTCGGCGTGCTCTTCCAGCGCCGCCGCGCGAGCGACGCGCGCAACGAGCTCGTCATCTTCCTGACGCCCCGGATCGTGAACCGCGCCGAAGCTCTCGGTCGCTGACGAACGCGAAACGCAGCCGAAACGGACCGCGTGGCATGGCGGGACCATGCTGCGCCCGGTCTCCGTCGCGGATGCGTCCGAAATAGCTGCGATCTACAACCATTACGTCGTCTCCACCGTGGTCACGTTCGAGGAGGAGCCCGTGAGCTCGTCCGCGATGGCGGAGCGGATCAGCGGCGTTCTCGCGCTCGGCCACCCCTACCTGGTCGCCGAGCAGGAGGGTCGGGTCGTCGCTTACGCCTATGCCTCGACGTGGAAGCCGCGGAGCGCGTATCGGCGCACGGCGGAGTCGTCGATCTACGTGCGCGATGGGCATGGCGGGCGCGGGATCGGCCGCGCGCTGTACGGGGCGCTGATCGAGGCGGCGCGGGCGGGTGGGCTTCACGCGCTCCTCGGTGGGATTGCGCTCCCGAACGAGGCGAGCGTGCGGCTCCACGAGCGGCTCGGCTATCGGCCGGTGGGTTGCCTCCGCGAGGTGGGGTTCAAGCACGGGCGCTTCGTCGACGTGGGGTACTGGGAGCGACTGCTCGCGGAGGGCTCTGAATAGCGCCGGAGGCTCTCCGTCCAACCGGGTACCCTTTTCTTCTTCCCGCATGAGACCTTTCTTCTTTGGGGCGGCCCTCGCGGCCATGCTCCTGGCCTGTTCATCTTCCGCTTCCGCCAACCCGCTCGGCACCGGCTGGCACACCTGGGACGAGGTGCGCTTCGGCCTCCGCGGCGAGACCTACGCCGGCACGCGCCGCGAGGGGGCGGGCTCGGTAGCGCGCCTGCGGCTCGGCGGCGCCGACTTCGAGCTCGTCGCGCGGCGCTTCTTCGCCGGACCGATCGGCGTCTCGTTCGCGCTCGCGTTCCTTCCGCCGTTCGACGCCTTCGACGGCATCTCCTACCTGCGCGGCGACCTCTCGCTCGACGCGGGCTTGTTCCGCTGGAACGGCAAGGTCCCCGGCGCGTTCATCGTCGGGGCTGGCTTCGGGGGCGACCTCGGGCGCTACTCGTTCGCCGGCCGCTTCTACCCGCGCCTCGAGGCGCGGCTCCGGCTCCGGCCGTCCGAGCACGTCGGGCTCTTCGTCGCGACCGACGTGATGCCGGCCGCGCTCGGCCCGGACGATCGCGTGGTCCAGGTGCGCACCGAGCTCGGCTTCTCGTGGCGCTTGTTGATCGTGAGCCTGCGCGTCGGCCATGCGATCATGACGGGCGGCAACCCCGAGCGCACCTACGTGCAGCAGGAGCTCGGACTCTACGCCGGCGTGGGGCTCATGTGATGAAACGCATCGCTCGCTTCTTCTGGCTCGCGTCGGTCGCCGTGCTCCCGCTCGTCGGTTGCTACGACGAGACCTCCGCCATCTCGACCGACGTCTCCAGCCTCGACCTCCGCATGGGCTACCAGCTCGTCGGCACGAGCAAGGGCACCACCGTGAAGGGCTACCTGCACGGACCGGGCGCCGACCCCCGCTTGGTCGAGGGTGATCGGCTCGAGCTCCGCACGCCGATCGGCGTCGTCCCGCTCGCCGTCATCGACGGGGAGTTCTCGCTCGAGCTGCCTCCGGCCGGGGGCGACTACGAGCTCGCGCTCGTGCGCGCGCCCGGGCGGGGCGGCGACCTCTCGCAGAAGTACTTCCTCGCCCCGCCGTTCGCCGTCCGGGCCCCGGTCACTGCGTCGCGGGCGGCTGCGCTCACGGTCGATTGGGATCCGGCGCCGGGGCCCCACCGCACCCAGCTCACGGTGCGTGGCCCGTGCGTCGCGCTCGTCACCCGCGACCTCGCGGGCGACGTCGGGAGCTACCGCTTCAACCCCTACGAGCTCTCTTCGTCAGCCGTCGCGCCGGGCTCGTGCACCGTCACGATCGGCATCACGAAGGGCGCGCTCCTCGCGGGCGGCTACGCCGTCGCGACCCAGTCCGCGAGCACGACCTTGGAGATGACGCCATGAGCTTTCCGTTCGACCTCGGCCTTCGCACGCTCGCGCCGATCGCGCTCGGGTGCGCGCTCCTCGGTGGGTGCGCGAACGACACGGATGCACTCCTCACGACGGCGATCGATCCGTCCGCGATCGTCGCGACCGCGGGAGTGACCAGCAACGGCTCCGCCGCCACGATCCAGCTGACCTGGTTCGCCAAGACGGACACGGCACACGCGCTCGAGCTCGGTCCCGGCGATCGCCTCGTCGTGCGCGCGCCCGACGCGGCGGCGCGCGATCTCGCACACGTCGGCGACGGTTACTACGCGCTGCTGCCGACGACGGCCTCCACGGTGACGATCGCGCTCGTCCGCCCGGCGGGGGAGCTCGCGGTGGACGTGCCCTTGCCGCCGCCCTTCACCGTGACGGGACCCGCCGGTCCGGTCCCGCGCAGCCAGCCGATCGCGATCGCGTGGGACGTGCCGGCGCCCGGCACGGAGGGGCCGGTGGAGCTCACGGTCGATTCGCCGTGCTTCGGGAGCACGATCCGGCGAACCGTCGCGAAGGACACCGGCGCCTTCACCTTCTACCCGGGCGACTTCGGGAGCGGGGTCGCGAGCTGTACGCTGGCGATCGCGGTCACGCGCCGGAGCGGCCTCACCGTGAAGACCCCGTGGTCGATGAGCGTCGGCGTGCGCCAAGTTCGAACGTTGAATCTGGAGACGACCCCATGAAAGAGAACGCGAAGCGAGCGAACGAGTACCACCGCCTCCGCAAGGCGTTCCAGATCGTCGCGGGGATCCTCGCGAGCCGCGCGTGGGGCTGCGGGACGTGTCCTCCGGCGCGCGAGTACACGGAGGTGTACACGCCGCCCGGGAACGGTGACGCCGGCGGCAGCGACGGCGGGCTCCCGGTGCTCGATCAGGCGGAGTGCGACCGCATCTGCGGTACCAACACCATCTCGTGCTCGTACGCGAGCACGGACGCGAGCGGGGCGGTCGTCGTCTCGTGTCGGTCCCCGATCTCGTGCGGCGCCGGCCGGCGGCCCGACGGCTTCCGCGCGGCGTCGGTGCAGGGGCTCGACCCGGTCGGCGCGTGGCTGGCGACGGTGGCCGATCTCGAGGCGGCGTCGGTCGATGCGTTTCGGGCGCTCGACGGCGATCTCGCGCGGCTCGGCGCTCCGTCGCGCCTGCGCCGGCGCGCCCGGGCGGCGGCCGCGGACGAAGTGCGGCACGCGGCGACCATGCGGGGCCTCGCCCGGCGGCGCGGGGCGAGCGCGGGCCGTCGTCCCAAAATGGTACCGGCGCGGGAGCGTGCAGCGGTCGAGGTCGCGATCGAGAACGCCGTCGAGGGGTGCGTGCGCGAGACGTTCGCGGCGTTCGTCGCGACGGTCCAGGCCGAGCACGCGACGGACCCGGCGGTGCGCGCGGCGATGCGCCGGATCGCGCGCGACGAGACCCGGCACGCCGCGCTCGCCCACGCCGTGGATGCGTGGCTCCACGGGGTGCTCGGCGCCTCCGAACGAGCCGCGGTCGAGCGTGCGCGGCAAGAAGCCATCGCGCGGTTGGAGGACGAAGCTCCGATCGCGTTGGGCGACGTCGCGCGGGAAGCGCTGGGGATCCCCGAAGCGGCGGAGCTCCGGAGGGCGGCGCGCGCGCTGGGCGCGGTGGCGGCCTCGTCCGCTGCGCGTCCGGCGTGAGCGCGCTTCAGTCCTTGGCGTTCGCGATCGTGCGGCGCTCGTCCGGGACGTCCGTCGCCATCGACTCGCGCTCGCGCTCTTGCGTGATGCCCTGCGCGCTGGAGAGCTTCGTCGCGCCGTGAGGGTTCGCTTCGCCGACCGAGTGCGTCTGCGCACCTGGCGGCGCGGACTCGCTGAGCGGGTGGCGGCTCCCCGCGCGACCGCTCGCGAGCGTGTGGTGCCGCTCCGACGCCGCGAGTGGGTGCTCGGGCGGCGGCGCTTCGGCGGAGCGCTCGAGCAACGCATGGAGCGGGGGCGGGAGCGAACGCAGGAGGTGCGCCACGACCTCCGCGGGGAGATCCTCCGCGAGCACGCGTCCCACCGTCTGCGCGTGCTCGCGCGCGAAGCCCGCGGTGGTCCCCTCGTGGAGGGCGACCCGCTCGAAGAACGTCGCCGGGTCCGCGCCGGCGCGCGGGAGACCCAGCATCTCGCCGATGCGCACGGGTAGCGCGTGCGCGACGCGATTGCGCTCGTCCTCGGTGAGGTGCTCCCCCAACGCCCCGAGCGTCGCCGCGAGTGCGCGGGCGGCGTCCGCGGGCGCGAGCGCCCCCTGTCGGGCGACCCGCTCGACCCAAGATTGCTCGTGGTTCATGTGGAGCCACGAGGCAAGCGACGTGCCGACCTCGTCAGAGCGCCGCGGTGATGGCGCCGATCACCAGACCGACGAGGATCCCGAGTCCCAAGAGGAACCACCACCAAACGCGCTGCGCTCCGGTTCGGGGATCCGTCGGCGGACCCGCAACGAGCATCAGGAGGCCCGCCGCGCCAGCGGGTGGGGCGACCATGGTGAGTAACGGGAACCAGATGTGCAGCACGAACGTCGCCAGCAGGTCTCCGATCCACGCGAACGTGCCGCCGAGGAACATCGCGAGTCCGATCAGGCGAAAGGTGCGTGTGGGGCGCGGGTTGGGCGGCCCCCATCCTGGCTGGCCATATCCGGAGTAGGGAGAGCCCGAAGGGGGACCTGGATTCCCGTAGTTCACTCGGGGAGTGTCGCACGGAATCACGCCTTGCTGATTCGTAATCAGCGCGCGGTGGCTCGTCAGGGCTTCGCGTTCGCCAGGAGCCACGCGTAGACGTCGCCGTAGCCGGCGCTCAGATCGAAGATGGGGCCCCAGATCGCGTGGCCTCCGTTGACGATCGGCGTCCACTTCACGTCGCGGCGTGGAGGCGACGGGCACGCGAGGAGCTTCTGCATCGTCGCCTCGTCGCCGGCGTAGGGCACCGTCGGATCCTTGTCGCCGTGGAACGACCAGATCGCGAGGTCGCCGAGCCCGCACTGCTGCTTGCCCCACGCGCTCCACGAGTCGTTCGGGTTCCCCGGATCGCCGCACACGAGCACGGACGCCGCGACCACCTTCGCCTTGAACTGGCCCAGGTACTGCCACGAGCCGATGGCGCCGCAGCTCAGACCGGTGAGGTAGATCTGCTTCGCGTTCACGGGGTAGTTCGCGATCGCCCACGTGATGAACGCGTCGATCTCGTTCGCGCTCGGGCACCCGCCCCCCGAGTGCTGCGGGCTGAGCACGATGAAGGGGCGCGTGCCCGGCCACTTGTTCGCCTTGATGAGCGCGGGCGGCCCGTTCGCGGGGACCTTGCCGAGGTCGGTCGTGCCGTTGCCGTTCTCGCCGATGCCGTGCCAGAAGATCATCAGCGGCATCGGGAGCTTCCCGTCCCACGCCGGCGGCAGGTACTCCCAGAACCCGTTCGGCGCGGTCGTCGTGCCGAGCTGCTTCGCCGTGAAGCGACTGCTCGACGGTCCCGCGTCGGCGGGCGGCGTCCACGTCACGCCGGCGTCGGTGACTGCGTCCTTCACCGAGCCGTCCTTCGGGGCGCTCGCATCGAGCGCGCTCGCGTCGCTCGTCGCCACCGCGTCCGCGAGGCCCCCCGCATCGGGATCGCCGGGATCGGCGTCGGGCTCGCCGCTGCAGGCGACGAGCGCGAGGGTGAGAGGGACTGCGGCCAAGAACGCGACGATCGAGCGCATGCACCCCGCAGGTGCAAGCGCCGAACCGCCCGCGTCCCCTGCGATTCCGCGGAGTTGGCTGCGTCCCGCCGCGACGAATCGGTCGCCCTGCGACGAACGGGTCGCGCCCTCAACGGCGCGTGCCGCGTGCGATCCGATCGAGGACGCGCGCCTTCTCGGCCTTGCCGATCGGCGGTTCGCCGCGCATCCAGCGCTCGACCTGCGCATCGAGCCCCGGCTGGGCGTCCTCGCGCGAGAAGTCCCAGCTCTCGGTGAGGTCGACCTCGTCGTTCTGGGCGCCGTCGCCGCACGCGATCGGCCACGTGTGCGGCGTGTACGTGTAGGGCGTGTAGTCGGGGGTCGACGTGAACATGTCGAACGGCAGCGCCGCCGCCGCCACGGAGGCGTTCGCGTACGGCTTGCCGAGCACGTGCGCGATCACCTTGTGGAGCGACGCCATGTCGACGTGCGTCTTCGACACGTAGCCGCGCTTCACCCACGGCGACACGACGACGAGCGGCGTGCGGTGGCTGTCGACGTGCTCGCCGCCTTGCGACGGATCGTCTTCGGTGATGAGGACCAGCGTGTCCTTCCAGATCGGGCTGTGGCTCAACGCGTCGATGAGCATGCCCGTGGCCTCGTCGTTGAGGGTGACGTAGGTCTCGGGCGTCGCGCGGCTCGGGCTCACGCCGAACGTGTGATCGTTCGGGAGCGTCATGTAGGCGAAGTCGACGAAGTTGCAGAATACACGCGCCTTCGCCGCGGCGTAGCAAGCCTTCTCCACGTCGGGGTAGCCGATGTTCTGGAAGGGCCCGCCCGGGTACTTGATGTCGGACGGTGGGTGATCCGGGTTCGGCTTCGACGGCGTGCCGACGATCTCGCCGAGGAGGTCGTAGTAGACGCCGTTCTGATCGAGCCAATCGAAGAGCGAGCCCTCGATCGGGCGCCCCACGTCGACGATCCCGCCGCCCGGCACCGCGCGCGCGTTGCGGCCGGCGCCGGAGACGGCCCACGTGCGCTCGTCGAAGTCGTTCGCCCGGCCATAGGTCGCCCAGACGTGGCCCTGCGTCGAGTAGATCGCGTCGGTGTAGTAGTCGTCGCTCAGGGTGAAGGTGCGCGCGAGCTGGCGCACGTTCTTCCAGAGCGTCTCCATGTCGGACGAGGACTTCTCGAGCGTCATCGTCGGGTCGCCGGCGACGTTGGGGAAGTCGCCGAAGATGCCGTCGAAGCCCTTGTTCTCGCGAAGCACGAGGATGGTGTGCTTGATGACCTTCGACGGTCCTTCGCCGTTCGTGCGCGGGATCGGAAAGTCGTAGGTCGCGTCGGGGCAGGTGACGGTGGGGACGCCGCCCACGGCGCCGGGGCTGGCGAACGCGCGGGCCTTCGTCTCGCCCGCGACCAGGTCCGGCCCCGAGGGGAGCGGCGCGCGTTGGATCGAGCCGCGCATGCGCTCGCCGATGTCGCTGTCGCCCAGGTCCGAGTAGAGCGGTCGCGGACCCGTGCCGCGGCCGCGCAGGTTCGTGACGATCACGGAGCCGTCGTCGAGGGTGGTCACGCCGGACGGCCAGAACCCGGTCGGGAGCATGCCGGCGGGCGTGAACGTCGGTGGCGCCGGGCCCAGGTCGACGTCCCACGCGCGCACCGCGTCGAAGCCGGCGAGCGTGGCGTACAAGCGCTTGCGCGCCGGGTCCCACGCGAGCGCGGTGGGCTCGCTGCCGTAGAGCGTGGCCGCGGCGTCGACGGGGACGCGGGTCGTGGTGCCCGCGACGCGATCGACGAGCGTGAGCGCGTCGCCGAGATCGCCCGCGACGACCATCCAGCGCGCGTCGAGGAAGGCCATCGCCTCGGGCGCCTTCTCGGTCGCGAACGTGCGCGCGACGACGGGGGCGGTGCCGTCGCCGACGGTGACCTCGACGAGCTGCTTCTTGTTCCAGAGCGTGACGTACGCGGTGGCGCCGGCCGTGTCTTGCGGATCGAACGCGATCGCGAAGGTCTCGTTGTCGCCGACGTCGACCGAGCCGAGTTGCTTGCCGTAGGTCCCGCTCGCGAGATCGGCGTCGAAGACGAGCATCGTGCGCTCGACGACGCTCGTGACGAGGAGCTTCTTGCCGTCGCCGGTGACGGCGATCCCGGAGACGTACCAGGGGATTTTGTTGCCGGAGCCGTTCTTCGCGTCGGGAAGCTTGATCGAGCGCGCGTCGTCCCGCGCGAGGGCGCCGGTCGTCGTGTCGATGGTGAGCGCTTGGACGACGCCGTCGTTCGTGCCGACGAAGAGGTGGTCGGGCGCGCGGAACGCGAGCTCCGAGCTCAGCGTCGACGGCGCGGCGAACTTCACGATGCTCTTCACCGGATCGGAGATGCCCACCTTCGTCGCGTCGATCACGCGGACGGCGTGATCGCCGTAGCCGTCGTCGACCGTGACGACGAAGGTCGTCCCCGGGATGCGGAGCACCGACGCGGTGAGGCCACCCTTCACGTCGGGCTCGGCGAAGACCCAATCGCCGCCAGCGGGCTCGATGCGGCGGCCATCGGGGAGGGTCGTCACGCCTTGGTCCGTGCCAGCGTAGCGGATCGCTTCGCCGGTGGGCGCGGTCGCGCTGCATTTGCCGGTGACGACGGCGGGGTAGGAGCCGTCCCATTTTGGGCACTCGGCTTCGTGCGGGAGTTGGGCCCACGGCTTCATCGCGGGACAGGCGTACGGAGTCGTCTTCTCGCTGCAGGCCGAGTTCGGGCACTCGTAGGCGCACGAGTGTGGCGGGCGAAGAAACGGCGCGGTGTCCGGATCGACCGGCGGGGTCGGATCGGGGTCGGAGCCGCAGGCGATCGCGGTCAGGGTGGCGGCAAGCGCGGGGAGGAGAAGAGCGCGGCGCACGGGAGAACGATCGTTGGTTGCGCGGGCGGCGTCAACCCGGTGTGGTCAGGGCCTTCTCCCACACGTCGTCCTCCCAATCGTTCTCCAAGGACGCGGTCCGCTGGAAGCCGTTGCGCTCGTAGAGCCTCCGCGCGCTCGTGAAGCGGCGCGACGAATCGAGCCAGACGTGGTCGTACCCGGCGCCGCGCGCGAACGCCTCGGCGTGCTCGTAGAGCCGCTGCCCGAGTCCCTTGCCGCGCGCCGTCGAGCTCACGTAGAGCCGCTTCAGCTCGCACGTTCGTCCCTCTTTGGGACGAACGCCGACCGACCCGAGGACGACCCCTGCCTCGGTCGCGACCCAGAGACCCCCGCGCGGCGCCGCGTAGCGTGTCTCCGCTTGCTCCAGATCGGCGCGAACGCCGCCGAGATCGGGCGCGAACCCGTACTCGTGGAGGATCGCTTCGACGATGCGGAGCACGTCGGGGACGTCTCCCGGTTCCAAGGGGCGGATGGCGATCACGGTCCCACGTTGGCCGCGATGAACGCCTTCGGGTTCTTGATCTCGAAATGCATCGTGTCCTTGGGGCCGGTGTACTCCAGCCCGGACTGCAAGCCTGCCTTCAACATCGCGACGAAGATGTCGGCCGGGATCGAGATGAACCCGTTCTTCTGGATGTTCAGGAGCTCCTTCACCGCCGGCGACGTCCGATGCTTTGGAGCCTTGTCGAGCCGACCGAAGGCCTTCGCCAGGTTCTCCATCACGCGGAAGGCTTCGTCACGCTGCTGCTGAGCGGGCGACGCTGGAAGGCTCGTCGGTGCGTCCAGGTACGTGAGCCAAGGCCCGAGCCACGTATTGAGGAAGCCCTGCGTCTGGAGGGAGATGTCGAGCATCTGCTGATACAGCTGCAACGCACGATCGACGTCGGTCGCCGGCACCGGGGCCGCGGTCAGCCACGACCCGCCGACCTTGAGCGGTGGCCCGGAGCTGGGGAGCGCTCCGTTGGCGGCGACGAAGGCGAGCACCGCATCGACGGCGGGGATCTGCGGACCCTTCAAGTGAGGGTTCCGGTCGACGCCGTCGCGGGACGCATCGATGTCCACGGCGGCGCCGATCATGTGGTTGCTGAGGTATTTCACGCCCTTCCAATCGAGCGCGCTCGGGCGGAAGCACCCGATGTACTTCACCGGCGCCGAGCCGAACTGCGCCGCCGTGCTCCGGTTGATGAACCCATCCGCCTTCTTGAGCAGCTTGGCGAACTCGGGATGAACGCCCTGCTGGACCTCGACTCCCGCGACCGTAGGGCCGCTCGACTGGATCTGCTTGATGAAGGGAACCGGCTCGCGAATGCCGGCGCGGAAGTAGACGGGGCGGAGCTCGGCGTAGAGCCGCTCGCCGCCACGCTCCTCGAACTCGGCGAGGGCGGCCCACCACCCCCGACCCTTCTTCACGTTCGCCAAGTCCAGATACTCCTCGTGGACCATCTGCTCGTAGAACCGCCAGAGGAGATCGAGCTCGCTGAGGGCGCCCAGGAGAAGCGGTGACTTTGCCGACTTCAACGCGATCCGGAGCCCCTCCATCTGCGAGCTCGCTGGGGCAGGGGCTGGTGCGTCGTCGGGCGGCGGCTTGGAGGCCGGGTCGAGCCGGCCGAGCATCCGCATCAAGGCGCCGACCGCGGTCCCGGGCGTGACACCGTCCACGGCTTTCGCGTCGTCGCTCGGCCCCGCGAGCGGCACTCCGAGGTGCTGGAGCTCGCGACTCAGGTCCTTGAGCACCGAGTCGGGGATTCGGAACGGCGGCTTGCCGCTCCGCCACGGATGCGGTGCGACGAACGATCTCCGGTAGCGGTCGGCGAGCGGATCTCCCATCTTGCTACGGCCCCGGGTTCTGCACCTTCACACTCGGTGCCTGCTCACCAGTGGAGATGTTGAGCTTGAGCGAGGTCTCGGCGGCATCCGAGCCGATGATGATCGAGGGCTCGCCCGCCTGCAGGCGCTGGTTCTCGAGGCGCAGCTTCTCGATCTGGAGCTTCAGCTTCTCCACCTCGAGCTTGCGCGACTCGAGGTCGAACTGGCGCTGGATCTCGAAGTAGTCCTCCGCGCCGGAGCACACCCCGAGCGTGAGGTCCGAGTAGACGCCCTGCGTGGGGAGGGTCGCCTGCCACGTCGCGACCGGGTTCTCGACGCTGCGCACGTCGGTGAGCTTCGCTCCGATGTCCGCGACCCAGCGCGGGACCTCGGACTTGTATTGTGCAATCGTCTTGCCTTTGAACGGTCCCGGCGTGGCGAGCGTCTCGGAGTGCGGACGCGGCGGTTGGACGGCTGCGACCTGGCGCGTGCGCGTCGGGCGTTGGAGGACGGCGCGCTTTGCCATCGTCGCGCGCTCGGAGATGGCCGCGAAGCGGGCCGCCACGACGTCCCGCGCGGTCGCGGCGTCCACCCCACCCGCGGTGAGCTGAGCCTGCGACTCCGAGGCGGAGAACGGCAACAGCGAGTAGATGTACTCGAGGAACTTGGAGTCGCAGCCCTCGACGACCTCGTACCCCCAGCGGAGGACGCCCTTTTCGTCGGACGCGACCCACCCGTCGATCGGACGCACGTAGCGGAGGATCGTGTCGCGGAAGAGCGTGCGGTCCTCTTGCGTGATCGTCGTCTGGCCGAAGATCGGCGCGCTCGGCACCGCGCCTTGGAAGAGCTGCTCGCTCCAGAACTCGTAGAGCAGCTTGATCGGGCTGAAGCCGTTGTAGTCGATGAACGCCGCCACCCATTGTTGGGACTGGGCGTACCGGATGAGGCGCCCCAACGTGAGCGTGTCGGGTTGGGGATCGGCGGTGGGCGTCGAGACGCCGTCGACGGCGGTGAACTCTCCATCGACGACGATGCCGGGCGGAAAGTGGAAGCGCGGCGGCGGATCGATCGGGTTCGCCGGTCGCATCATGACGCTGGTCTGCGAAGGGACGCGCCCGCCGTCGATGAGCACCTCGGCCGCGAGATCGGCCTCGGGCCCGAGCATCGCGAGCGGAACCGCGGTCAGCGTCAAGGCGACGTCGAAGCTCTTGAGGACTTCGTAGTAGTTCGCGTTCAGCGTGCGGGTCTGGTTGATGTTCTTGATCTTCCGCGTGGTCTTCGACTCGGAGCCTTGCTCGCGCGAGACCGTCATCCGCACCTTGTGGCTGGACTTGTACTCGTTCGTGGCTTGCTGCGAGCGCTCGCGGGTCTGCTTCGCGCTCTGCGCTTGCTGGTCCTTCACGTTCTCGGACCAACCGGCTTCGATCGAGGCCGAGAAGCCGAAGCCGCTGTAGCTCGCCTTGCCGTTGACGCTCGTGTTGGTGGTCATCTCGCGCGAGGACGAGACGTCGTTCGACGCGGAGCTGCCGTCCTTGATGTCGCTCACGTTCCGCTGGTCGACCGACTCCTCGCGGTCCTGCTGGGTCTTCGACGTCTCCCAGGTCTTCACCTCGAGCGTGAGCTCTTCGTCGGGCAGGAGCGAGATCGTGTAGACGAGCTCGCCGAGCCCGTAGCCGACCGGGGTCCACTTCTGCTCGTACTTGAGGACGAGGAAGAGATCCCAGTCGAAGAGCTCGGCGTCGCCGTCGCTCACGAACGCGGAGCCCGGGAGCGAAGCGTTCGTGAGCTTCACGAGCTTGGAGGTGTAAACGCTCTCGCTGCGATCGACCTTCGACGTGAGCGTCAGTTGACGCGGGTCCAGGTCCTGGGCGCAGGGGCGGTCGATGCGGTAGAGGCTGATCGTCGAGTCGTCGGCCATGGCGGCTCCTTCGGCGGCAACGCTAAGTGCGACGCGTCGGCACGGTCAAGAGTGGTGATGGAATTGTCCCATAATGGGACAGGTTCGAAATGCCGACCGAGCACCCGGTCATTCGATATCGTTCGGACGGAGCATGCCGACACCCTCTTTCCAAGGCTTCGCCTTCGATGGCTTCTGGAACGACTCCGACTGGGCCAAGAAGAGCTGGATCGAGCCCAAGCCCACGGCGGCGCTGATCGCGTCGATCGAGAAGGAGCTCGGTTACGCGCTCCCCGCCTCCTACGTCTGGCTCATGACCCGCCACAACGGCGGCACCCCGACGCGGACCTGCTTCCCGACGACGAGAAGCACCTCGTGGGCGGAAGATCACGTCGCGATCGAGGGTCTCTCGGGCATCGGCCGGACGAAGCGCTACTCCCTCGCCGGTGACGCCGGCACTCGCTTCTGGATCGAGAATTGGAAGTACCCTGCGATCGGTCTCGTCCTCGCCCAGTGTCCCTCGGCGGGACACGACCTGATCATGCTCGACTATCGCAAATGCGGCCCGCGCGGAGAGCCCTCGGTCGTGCACGTCGATCAGGAGCACGACTATCGCGTCACGCCGCTCGCGAAGGACTTCGAGACGTTCGTCCGCGGGCTCGTCCCGGCGTCGGAGTACGAGGAAGACGAGGACGAGCGCGCCGCCGAGGACCTCGCGAAGGTGCGGAAGGGGAAGCTCTCGCCGCTCTTGAAGCGGCTCTGCACCGGCGTGCCGGGGGCCGAGAAGGCGCTCCGCGCGCTCGCCGAGGAGGTGGTCGAAGCGAAGGGATTCTTCGCGCTCCACGGCGAGCCGCTCTCGCGCCGGATGTACGACGCGCAGCTCTGGCTCTACGCGAAGAAGAACCCGAGCTTCACGCGCGAGAAGTTCCTCGCCGACTACGAGAAGATCCTCGCGCTCGCGGGCGGGTTCTCGACCGGCGGTTACGCGCCCGCGTTCGTCACGAAGTGGCTCGATGCACGGATTCGCGACGGCTCGGTCGTCGAGAAGAAGGGCGCGCTGTCGCTCTCGGCCAAGGCGGCGAAAGCGATGGAGCGGAAGCTGCTCGGCTGATGGACGCGAAGGTCTGCATCAACGACGGCGCCGCCGCGCGCGTCGCGTGCACGGGTTGCGGGAAGCCGTTCTGCGATCGGTGTCTCCCGTTCGTCGTGGACGACCGGCTCTGGTGCGAGCCCTGCGGCAACCGCGTCGAGGACGCGATTCGACCGCAATGGGTCTCCGGGCTGCTCCTGGGGGGCGGCATCTTCGGTGCGTCGACGCTGCTCTTCGCGGTGATCTTCGTGGGGCTCGGTCGCATCTACTTCGCGCCGGTCATCGCGATGTGGGTGCTCGCTGGCGTCGTCGGTTGGAATCGCGTGTCCCCGATCCGGGGCGGCGAGAAACCGCGCGTGCAGCGGCGCGGGTGAAATCAGCTGCGGCTGAGCTACCAAGCGGTTGGCAGCGATGGGGCGAGTGTTTAGGCTTTCTTCAGGTTCGCGATGGTCCTCGATGCCAACTTCGGCCCTCTCCTTCAGGGGATGAGTGTGGGCGCGTTGGACTCGGATCCGGCGACCATCGTCGGGTGGTGGGCCGGCGGTCGGATCGGCTACTTCAACACGGCCTACGAACGGTTCGCGATCGCCGGGGGCGAGGCGGCGCTCTGCACGCGTTGGGGCCTCGGGGCGAACGTCCTGGATGCGTTGCCGGAAGGACTGCGTCCGTTCTACGAAGACCTCTTCCGCCGCGCTCTCGTCGCGGATGCTCCCATCACGCATCGCTACGAATGTCCGAGCCCCGAGCTCGCACGCACATACGCGATGACGCTCTATCCGCTCGGGGATCGTCAGGGTCTGCTCGCGTCGCACGTGCTCGCGTTCTCGCGCGAGCACCCCGACGTCATGGCGGCCGACGACCGACGCTACCGCAACGCCAATGGCATCGTTCGCCAGTGTGCGCACTGCCGAAAGGTGCGGCGCGTGGGTGACGCTGCGATCTGGGATCTCGTCCCCGAGTACGTCGCCAAGCCGCCCGCCGAGACGTCGCATGGCGTCTGCGAGCTGTGCATGGAGTACCACTACGGCGCGCTCGAGTAGCCGATTGGGGAGGAACGGTTTTCGATGTACGACGTACATCGCACCATGATTCCCGTCGCGCACCACCTCCGCCTCCCCGTCGTCGTCCTCGTCGCGCTCTTCGCCGGCGCCTGCAAGAAGAGCGCGGCCACGGCGGACGCGGGTGCGACGGTCACGTCCGCCTCCGTCGCGAGCCCGTCCGTGCCGCTCCCGAAGGGCACGAAGATCGACGCCGCTGCGGTGGTGGAGGTGCCCCCGATCGCGCGCCTCTCACCGGCGCAGGTCTTCGACTTCGCCGGGACCGTCACGACGATGCAGCTCTGTCGCATGGATGCGTCGGCGCCGACGATCTTCGCCTCCGACTCCTCGCTCGCACGCGCGCCGCTCGCCGCCGCGCCCGATGGCTCGCTCTGGGTGCTCGATCACCAGAAGAAGCTCCGCCACTACGTGAACCGCGCCCCGCGCGGGTGCGAGCTCGTGCTCGACCAGGCCTTCGGAGACCACGGGATGCTCGACCTCGCCGCGCTCGGGAGCGAGCGCTACGGTCGCGTCCTCGTCGATGCGAGGGGGGTCGTCTATCTCTCCGGCGACACGACGAAGAAGCTCCAAGGCGGCAAGCTCGTCGAGCACTGCGCGGGGGAGTGGATGCGCACCGACCCCACGACCAAGCTCGCGATCGGCAACCGCACGAGCGTGACGAAGGATGGCGCGTGCGAGGCCACGAACGCCTCGTTCGGCGGCTTCGATCCGAAGGCACCCGCGTACGCGAGCCCCAAAGCGATTGGCTTCTTCGGCGACGAGATCGTCGTCCACGGCGTCGACATGGACGGCACGCGCGAGATCGACGAGGTCGGGCTCCACGCACCGAACGGTGCGCAGCGAATCAAGATGGGCGGCAAGAGCGGCGACGAGGCTCTCACGTCGCCCGAGGCGGCGACGAAGTGTGGCGACGATCTCTGCGTCTTCGGCACGATGTTCGACGACATCGGCATCTCGCGCTACACGCGCGACGGGAAGCTCGTCCAGAAGGTGCGGCTCAAAGTCGACGGTCTGAAGGACGCGATGATGACCACCGCGGGGGACGGCAAGCTCTGGATCAGCGGGGCCGTGCGCGCTTCGTACGGCGAGAAGGGCGCCACCCCGCAGGACGGGTACACCGGCGCGATTTTCCTCGTGCGTCCGGTGGCGCTCGATCCGCCGCCGGCGTCGCCTTCGATCGCGGCGGCGCTCGCCGCTCCGCGCGGCGACGAGCCCGCCCACGACGGCATCATCGGGCCGGTGAAAGGCACGCTCCGCGGGCGCCCGATCCTCCCGATCACGATGCGCTTCGAGTACCGCTTCGGTACCTGGCACTTCACCGCGAACAACGCGCACGGTTCGCACCTCACGACCCAACTCCTCGTCGCGCCGGCCGTGGGCGCGGTCTCCGTCGCGCGCGCGGCGGGTCCCAAGGCGAACTGCAACGCGTTCCTCACGACCGAGGACAACCCCGCCGAGAAGATGTCCTCCGACGCCGTCGGGAGCGGAGCCCATTGGATCGCGATCGAGCGGTGGGACGTGAAGCCGTGGGACAAGTCGAAGGGCTCGACGCAGTACGCGGGCTACGCGTCGGGGCGTGTTTGGATCGACATGCCGGGCAGCGAAGGAAAGAATGAAGACAGCCGCGTGGCCGGCGTCTTCGAGGACGCGGTGGTCACCTACGAGGAGGAGCCGAAATGAAGAGTCCTGCGAAGCCTGCGAAACCTCGCGTCTTCGCGATGTCGTTCGCGAGCGTGTACCCGCTCTACGTGCAGAAGGTGGAGAAGAAGGGGCGCACCAAGGCCGACGTCGACGAGGTCATCGCCTGGCTCACCGGCTATCGCGGCGCAACGCTCCAGCGCGCGCTCGACGAGAAGGTCTCTCTCGAGACGTTCTTCGCCGACGCGCCGCGGATGAACCCGAAGGCGCGCCTCATCACCGGCGTGGTGTGCGGCGTCCGCGTGGAGGAGGTGGCCGACCCCCTGATGCGGAAGATCCGATACCTCGACAAGCTGGTGGACGAGCTCGCGAAGGGGAAAGCGCTCGCGAGCGTCCTGCGCTGACCCTCAGTACCTCAGTCGCAGCGTTCCATCCCCGATGACTCCCCAGGTGTAGGCGCGAGGTACCGCGGGTCGACGAAGACGATCGCCATCGCCTTCGGGGACGTCTTGGGCGGCGTGTTGTCGGCGATGGCGTAGCCCAGGCTCGTGATCTCCCGGGTGCCGTCCCCGTTGATGTCGAACGATGCGTACTTCGCCATCAGCGACTCGAACGAGGGCGGCGGCGGTGGTGGGGGCGTATCCGTGGGATCCGGCGGATCCGTCCCGGTGGGCGCCAGTCCGGCGGTACCCGACGAAGTCGGATCCGCGTCCGAGCGAACGGCACAAGCCGCGGGGACGAAAGCTGCCCCGGCGAGAACGCCGAGGAGGACCAGGGACCGCGTGCGAACCATGCGCTGAACCTAGCGACCCGTGGCGTCACCGTCCGTGAGCACCTTCGTCACACGCCGATGTACCCGTTCCCCGTCGCGACGATCGCCTCGGCGGCGCGACGCTCGTCCGCGGGCCAGTCTTCCAGCCGAAGCTCGAACCCGGCGTAGTCGAACGGCGAACCCTCGGCCGCCTTCACGCGGACCACGCGTTCGCGCTTCCCCTCGCGGAGGAGCTCGATCGCGCGGTGATGACAGTACGGGTTGTTCCCCGGTCGCCCGAAGAGCACGTGCGCGGTCCACGTGCACCCGCCCATGCACGGCTCCTTGTAGTAGCAGGTCGCGCAGAAGCCCCAGAGCCCGTCGGTCGTGCGCTCGCGCGTGAAGCGCAGCGCGTCGGCGCGGCGCCAGATCTCCGCCACCGGAGCATCGCGGACGGTTCCGCCCACGTAGTCGCGCGAGGGCAGGGAAGGGCAGCCCTTGATCGCGCCGTCGGCCTCGATCCCCATGCCGTGCTTGCCGGCCGAGCACGCTTGCCGATGCTGTCCGGGATCGTTCGGGTGCAGGAGCGCTTCGTAGGGACCGAAGTAGCCGATGTCGTTGCCCGGGAAGAGCACGAACTTCGGCGAGCGCGCCGCGGCGTAGCCGTGCACGCGCGCGAGCATCGGCAGCACCTCGATCACCTGCCACGGTTGGAGCAGGAGCCCGGGCTCGTCGGCGGCGCGCCCCATCGGCACCGTCATCGAGACCTGCCACCCCGCGATCCCGAGGTCGACGAGGCCCTGGATCATCGGCTCGACCTCGCGCAGCGCCGGCGCCGTGATCTGGGTGTTCGCCGCCATCGACATGCCGAGCGCGAGGCCGTCCTCGATCGTGCGCATCGCCGCGGCGTGGCTCCCGCGCTTGCCGCGGAGCTCGTCGTGGAGCGCGGGTCCCGCGTCGATCGAAACGGCGACGAGCCCGACGCCGGCGTCCTTGGCTTGCGCGAGTCGCTCGCGCGTCATCTGCAGTCCGCCGGTGAGGATGCTCACCGCCATCCCGCGCTCGGTGATCCGGCGCGCGATCACGAGCCACCCGTCGTGCAGGTAGGCCTCGCCGCCGATGAGCGTGATCTCGGTCGTACCGAGCGCGTGGAGCTCGTCGACGAGCTTCAGCGCCTCTTCCGTCGAGAGCTCGCCGGCGCGTGGCTTCCCCGCGCGCGAGCCGCAGTGGCGGCACGAGAGATCGCACTTGAGCGTGAGCTCCCACACCACGTAGCGCGGCACCGCCCGCCGATCGCTCTCGCGCACGGCCTCCGGTGGGGCGAGCGGGAGTCTTCGCCGCTCGGCTTGGACGAGCGGCAAGCGCGGCCGCGGGCCGAGCACGGACACGCGCGGCTCAGCCCGGAGGCGTCGGCTTCGTGTTCGGGTTGATCATCACGCCGTAGCGCATCGCAGGACGCGTGTTCGGGGGCGGCGGCGTGGTGCTCGTCGAGCTGGGCTTCGTGGTCGGAGCGGACGCCGTGGCCGAGGCGGTCGCCGTCGGAGGCGCCGAAGCCGTTGCCGTCGCGGTCGCAGGGGCCGAAGCCGTCGCGGTTGGCGGGGCGGTCGCCGTGTCGGTCGCGGTCGCCGTGGCCGAAGTGGTCCCCGACCCGGCCGGAGGCGTCTCGGTCGGCTTCGGATCGTTGCATCCTGCAAGTACCAGCGAAACGCCGAGCATCGCGACCGGCAAGGCGCTCCTCACGCCGCCAGCGCAGAACGGACACGCGGCCCCGTCACGAACGTGCCGCCGACAAACCGAGCAGGGGTGAAACGCCATGCCCGAAGAAGACCACACCGCGTCTCTCCTGACCACCGTCCTCTGGTTCCGATAGAGTCAGGCGAAGCCATGCTTTGTCCCTTCTGCGGCGCCACCAACAAAGATGCCGAGCCCCAGTTCTGCTCCTCGTGCGGCAAGTCGCTCGCGAACGCGGGCCCCCGCGTTGCGGCGCCCGGCGCCGGCATCGTCGCGCCGGGCAAAGAAGAGGTGTTCTTCGAGGGGCGGCCCGCGGCGCTCAACGGGCTCGTTCCGCTCCTCATCACGCTCCTGACGGCGGGGCTCGCGTTCCTGTTCTTCTACTGGCCGCGCACGTGGGGCAGCCGCTTCCGGATCACGTCGCAGCGCGTCGTCATCGAGCGCGGGCTGTTCTCGAAGCGCATGGATCAGATCGACCTCTACCGAGTCGTCGACTTCGCCGTCGAGAAGTCGCTCGGGCAGCGGCTCATGGGCACCGGCACCATCATCCTCGAGGCGATGGACAAGACGACCCCCGAGCTCCGGATCGAGGGGATCCGCGCCAACGTCGACTCGCTCTACGAGCGCATGCGCGCGGCCGCCGAGGTCGAAAAACAGAAGAAGGGTGTAAGGCTCATGGACGTCGAGCGTCCCTGAAGCGTGCTACGATCTCGGTTGCGGAGGCGTCTCATGCGCAAGCTCTTCCTTGGGTCTCTCGGCGCGGGTTCCATCGCGCTCGTGGCGTGGCTCGCCGGTTGCGGCGGTTCGAATCCTTCCGTGTTCGAGAACGACGCGGGGGGTGACTCGAGCACGCCCAACGACAGCGGCCAGGTCTTCGACGACGTCTTCACCGTCGGGGACGTCGCGCCTCCGCCTCCGGCCGACACGGGCCCCCCGCCCGAGGTCGCGGTGGTCTACGCCCACAGCCCCAGCACCCTCTACAGGCTGGACCCGATCACGAAGTCGGTGACCGTGGTGGGCGACTTCAAGAACTGCAGCTCCGTCATCGACATGGCGATCGACGAGAACGGCAACGGTTACTGCACCACGTTCGGTGCATTCTACAAGCTCGACCTGAAGACGGCGACCTGCACCCAGGTGTCCACCGGGAGCTACCCGAACTCGCTCTCCTTCGTGCCCAAGGGCACGCTCGACGCCAACGCCGAGGCGCTCGTCGGTTACTTCGGCTCGACCTACGTCCGGATCAACCTGACGACCGGCACCGTCAGCAACGTGGGCGCGCTGACCGGCGGCTACGCGTCCAGCGGGGACATCGTGTCGGTGAAGAACGGTGGCACTTTCCTCACCGTGAACGGCAACAACTGCGGCGACTGCCTGCTCCAGGTCGATCCGAAGACCGGCAACGTCGTGCAGAACTACGGCACCGTGAACCACTCCGCCGTCTACGGTCTCGCCTTCTGGGCCGGCGCGCTCTTCGGCTTCGACAACGCCGGCGAGCTCTTCCAGATCACCGCCAACGGCGGCGGCATCCAGACCCAGAACATCAACATGCCGAGCAAGCCGCCGAACCTCCAGTTCTGGGGCGCCGGGTCGACCACGTCCGCGCCGCCGACCGGCGCGGATGGCGGCGGCATCATCGTGAAGTAGCAAGGACCGCTGGGTGGGGAACCTCACGATCGAGCTCGACGAACCGACGTGCCGGGTCGTCACCGCGCGCAACATCGTGGTGGCGCGCTGGCTCGACGCGCCCCGGGTCGCCCACATCCAGGCGATCGCGCGGATTGGGCGCCAACGGAAGGCGAAGTACCCGCGCGGCGTCGTCATGACGAACGTGATCGTGACCGGCCGTCCCGACTTCACGCAGGAGGTGCGGGACGAGGTCGCCAAGCTCTACGAGGCGAACCTCTTCGCGCTCGGCGCCTGCCATGCCGTCCTGGTGGGCGGCCTCGCCGGGGTCGCGACGCGCGCGTTCCTCGGGACGGTGAGCTTGCTCCGGCGCTCGTCGTCACCCTCGCGCGTCACGTCCGACCTGGACTCCACCGCGGCGTGGGTCCACGCCCAGGCGAACGCGGTCGAGAGCTGGAACTCCAGCGAGGTGCGGGAGCTCTTCACCGAGCTCATGGCCGACCTGTCGCTCGGCAAGGGCGCGGTGGTGGGCGCATGATGCGTCGCCGGGCGTGAAATCGGGTACGGTGGGGGAGCGGTCGCCATGGCCACGATCGAGTACGAAGATCGCACCCTCCGCATCCTCGTCGACAAGAACGTCGGCGTCCTCTCGTGGCGCGATGCCCCCAACGTCGTGCAGCTGCGCGCCCACGACCGGGTCGGCAAGCAGCTCCAGCGCACGCACAAGTCCGGGACCCTGCTCGTGAACCTCGTCCACTCGGGCACGCCGAACTTCACGCCCGAGGTCACGCAGGAGACGGCCCGGATCGTCCGCCAAGAGCAGTTCTACGATTTGGGCGCGGCCAACGTGCTCCTCGTGGGGGGCCTCGGCGGCGTCGCCGCGCGGGCGTTCCTCTCGACCGCGCTGCTCGTCAGCCGGTCCCCCCGCCCGACGCGTGTATTCTCCAACATTCCCGAGGCCATCGACTGGAGCTGGGCCATGCTCCAGAACGGCGGCGTGAAGTGGACCAAGGACGATCTCGTGGGGCTCTGCGACGAAGCGGCTCGCAACCAGATCGACCCGGCGAGCAGCCGGTAGCGTTCGCGATGGGCTCCCTCGAGTACGAAGACGCGACGTGCCGCATCGTCGTCGACCGGAACGTCGGCGTGATCTCGTGGCGCGAGGCGCCGAACCTGATCCAGCTCCGGGCCCACGACCGAATCGGGAAGCAGCTCGCGCGCTCGTACAAGGCGGGCACCCTCCTCGTCAGCCTCGTGCATTCGGGGACCCCCAACTTCACGCCGGAGGTCACCGACGAGACGAAGCGCATCCTCGCGCAGCGGCCCTTCTACGACCTCGGGGTCGCGCGCGTGCTCCTCGTCGGCGGACTGGGCGGGGTCGCCGCGCGAGCGTTCCTCTCGACCGCGCTGCTCGTCAGCCGCTCCCCTCGGCCGACGCGCGTGTTCGGCACCGTGCCGGACGCCGTGGAGTGGTGCTGCGCCATGCTCCGCAACGGCGACGTGAAGTGGGCCCCGAACGAGCTGGTCGCGCTGTGCGAAGAGACCAGCCGTTTGCCGTGAGAGCGCCTCGGGGCGGGGATCTTTCCCTCGTCCGGCGCGTAGGAGGACCCATGCCTCGTCGTCCGTCCCGCTGGTCGCGTGCGGTCGTGGTCACCGGTCTCGTCGGTGCGGCGTGCACACGCAGCGCGCCGGCGCCGGACGCCGTCGTGCTTCCGCCCGCGCCCCCGCCGAGCGCGCCGCCCTCGACGAGCGCGGTCGCAGCGCCGCCTTCGGCACCGCGCGCGACGGCCGACCTCGCCGTCCTCGGCGGTGAGCTCGTCGATCTCGGGTCCGTGACCTCGCTCCACGCGCTCGGCGTGAAGCTCTCGTTCGCGACGGCCGTCGGGCCGGACACCGCGTACGTGTGCGAGCGCGGTGCTTCGCTCGACGCGTACGACGTGACGACCGGAGCATCGCGGTGGTCGAAGCCGCTGGCGCCTTGTCATTTCCTCGCCGCCACGGCGCGTGGCGCCATTGCGTCGGACGGCGCGGGCGCGCAGTTCTTCGACGCGAAGACCGGCGCCGCCACGCCGATCGGCACCAAGTCTCCCATCAGCGGCATCGTCGCGGCCGGGGGCAGGTTCCTCGTCCTCCACACGGACAAGAAGCTCGAGGCGTTCGACGACGCGGGGACGCTCGTCGGTACCACCGTGGTACCGGTCATCCCCGACGGAACCTTCTTCGCGCGCAACCCGTTCTCGGTCGCCGGCGCACTCGCGTGCGGCGCGCAGCGGAGCGACGTCGCGACCGAGATCTTCTGCGTCGACGCATCGCCGCGCGTGGTCTGGCGCAAGACGCTCGCGGTGCCGGGCGGCATGGTGCGCCAGGCGTCGCCGGGGGCGCTCGTCGTCGCGTCCGACACGTGGGCGAAGAGCGTGGTGAGCGAGGTGCTGCGCCCGAGCGATGGCGCGACGCTCCTTCATCTGCCCAGCGTGCGCCTGGCCGCCGCCCTCACCGCGCCGGGCGGAGCGCTGGACGCAGCGTTCGCGGGCGAGCCGCACGTCACCTGCTTCGATCCGAGCGGGAGCGCGCGGTGGACCTGGAGCGGCGGTGGGGACGAAGCGCTCCAAGCGGTGCGGGTGGGACCGAACGTCGCGCTCGCGCTCTACAACCCGATCGCGACGGGGACCCAGCTCGTGGGGCTCGACGTCGCGACCGGCACCCTCGCGTGGACCGGGAACGTGGACGGTTTCATGATCGCCCACAGCAAGTACTCGAACGTGGTGGAGCTCCGGCTGGACGGGAGCGGTCGTCTGCTTCTCGTCGGGCGGGAGGCGATGCAGGAGTTCGCGCAGCTCTTCGATCCGAAGACGGGCACGCGAACCGGGTCGTTCAAACGCCGACGCTGAGTCGGCGTCAGTGCGTCAACCATTCCACGAGGTCCGGCGCGCGATAGAGCTCGCGGAAGGTTAGCCCGCCGTTCGGCGCGCGAACCCGTTGCACCATGCTCCGCACCACGATCGTTCCGGCAACACTGGACCACTCCGGCCCGGCGCGAAAGTCACCGTCGACCATGGAATCGCCGTCGAAGTGGCTCGGGTCGACCGAGGCGGGGAACTCGAGCGCGATCGCGTTGGCCGTCGTCTGAAGCTCCTTGTCCGTGGCGCTGAGGTAGAGCCAGGTCCGGCCGTGGGCGCTCATGCGGTATCCAAAGTTGCCGCTCACGTCGAGGACCTTCTTGCCGTCGAACGCGCGAGGGTTGGCGATGAGCCGAATGATGGACACCGTCTTCGGACCGTCCGCCCTCGGCTCCGATATGCCTCCGAAGGCGGCGATCATCTGTGCGCGCATGCGGTCGTCGTCCGACGCATCGGCGCCGAGCGCCGGAGGGGTCGCGGAGGCCGCACTCGCGGGCGCCGCACTGGCCGAGGCCCCCTCCGGCACCGCGGTCGCTTCCCCGACTTTGTGCATCGTGGTCGCGAGCAGCACGGCGACGTTGGTCGCGGTGGAGACAGCCAGCGCGCCCCAGAGGGCAATCGTGCCGAGCGACGTCTTTCGGGGGGACTGCTCGTCATCCATCGAACGGAGTGTACCTCGGCGGACCGGCTTAACTCGCACACCCAATCGTGCGACAGTCCCGCTCGATGCTCGAACGTCGACTCCATGCGCGCTGCGGCTGCGGCGCCGCCCACGCTGCCAGCGCCCGCCCGTTCGCCTTCACCTCCACCCCGCGGAACTTCGAGCGGGACCGCCCGTTCGTCGTCGAGCACCTCGCGCTCGATCTCGAGCTCCGCCCGGAGACGAAGTCGATCGCCGCGACTGCCGAGCTGCGCGTGCGCCGGGTGGACCCAGCGGCGACCTCGATCACCCTGGACGCGATCGCGTTTTCGATCGCCGACGTGAAGCTCGACGGCGCCGCCGCCAAGCACCGCTACGACGGGCGAACGCTCACCGTCGAGCTCGGCAAGCGCGCGAAGGGCACGATCACGATCCGGTATGGGGCGACCCCGCGCCGCGGGATGTACTTCCTCGCGCCCGACGAGCACGTGCGCGACCGCCCGAACCAGATCTGGACGCAGTGCCAGGAGGAAGACGCGCGCCACTTCTTCCCGTGCCAGGACAAGCCGCACGTGAAGATGACCTTCGAGTGCAAGGTCACCGCACCGAACAAGTGGAGCGTGCTCTCCAACGGCGCGCTCGTGTCGTCGCGCACGCCGAAGAGCGGCGCGTGGCACTTCCACTGGAAGATGGACCAGCCGCTCCCGAGCTACCTCGTCACGATCGTCGCGGGCGAGTTCGCGACGGTGGAAGAGAAGGGGAGCGAGCCGCCGATCTCGTACCTCGTCCCCAAGGGGCGCGAGGCCGACGCGAAGCGCACCTTCGGGCGCACGCCCGACATGGTGAAGCACTTCGGCGAGCTCCTCGGCGTCGCGTACCCGTGGAACAAGTACGCCCAGGTCGTCGTGAGCGACTTCATCTTCGGCGGGATGGAGAACACGACCGCGACGACGATGTACGAGTACGTGCTCGTCGACGAGCGCGGTGCGCTCGACGTCACGAGCGACGACATCATCGCGCACGAGCTCGCCCACCACTGGTTCGGCGACTACCTGACGTGCCGGGACTGGTCCGAGGGCTGGCTGAACGAAGGTTTCGCCACCTACATGGAGCACGCCTGGCGCGAGCACGCGCTCGGGAAGGACGAGTACGAGTACGGCCTCAAGGGCGACCTCGAGACGTACGTCGGTGAGGCGCACGGGCGCTATCGCCGGCCGATCGTCTGCCAGGACTACGATGCGCCGCTCGATCTGTTCGACCGTCACCTCTACGAGAAGGGCGGGCTCGTGCTCCACACCCTTCGCGTCGAGCTCGGCAAGGAGCTCTTCTGGAAGGGCGTGTCGCACTACCTGAAGCGGCACGCGAACGGCATCGTCGAGACGCGCGATCTGATGCGCGCGCTGGAAGAGGTGAGCGGGCGCAGCCTCGGTCGCGTCTTCGAGCAGTCGGTCCACAAGCCGGGCCACGTCGAGCTCGACGTGGACGTGCGCTGGGACGACGGGATCCTGATCGTCTCCGTCAAGCAGACCCAGGCGACGACCGACGGCGTGCCGAACACGTTCGACGTCCCGCTCGTGCTCGAGATCACGCCGGCGAGCGGCGCAACCGTGCGCGAGCGCCTTCACGTGAGCCAGCGCACGGAGACGTTCGCGATCCCGCTCGCCAAGCGCCCCGCGTTCGTCGTCGTCGATCCCGACGCGCGGATCCTCGGCGACGTCACGGTGACGGCGCCGGGCGATCTCCTGCGCGCGCAGCTCGCATCGGCCAAGACGGCACGCGGGCGGTGGCTCGCGGCGGCGCCGCTCGCGAAGCAAGGCGATCCGCTCGCGGTCGCCGCGCTCGCGGAGCGCCTGGCCGACGACAAGGAGTTCTGGGGCGTGCGCGCGGAGTGCGCGGACGCGCTCGCGAAGGGCCGCTCGAAGGAAGGCGAGGCCGCGCTCATCGTGGCGGCGAAGACGAAGCACCCGAAGGTGCGGCGCGCGGTCGCGGCGGCGCTCGGTCGCTTCAAGAGCATCAAGGCGGCCGAGGCGCTGAAGGCGCTCGCGCTGAAGGACCCGAGCTACCTCGTCGAGTCCGAAGCGGCGCGCGCGATCGGGAAGACGAAGCAGAGCCTGGCGTGGGACGTTCTCCTGGACGTCATCGATCGGAGGTCGTGGGCCGAGGTCACCGCGGCGGCGGCGGTGGACGGGTTGGCCGCGCTCCGCGACGAACGGGCGACGCAGCACGTCCTGGCGCGCACGCGCTACGGACACAAGACGCGGGTCCGGCGCGCGGCGATCATGGCGCTCCCGAAGCTCTCGTCGGATCGCCGCACGCGCGAGGCGCTCGAGGAGCTGCTGGAGGACGGCGATCCGCACCTCCGCATCGACGTGGCGAGAGCGCTGGCAGAGCTGGGAGATCCCAAATCGCGAGGCCCACTGCGGGCCGCGCTGGACGTGGACCTCGACCCCCGCGTGCGCCGCCGCATCCGAGAAGTCCTCCGCGATCTCGGTGGCGAAGGGAAGAAGGGCCTCGATCAGGTGCGAGAGGAGCTGGAGAAGCTCCAGAACGAGCACCAGGTGCTCCTCGCCAGGATCGCCAAGCTCGAGGGGAAGAAGAAAAAGACGAATCCGGAGTAGAGAACGGGAGCAGCGCCGATCAAAGTCGGCAGGATGAAGCAGGTGACCAAGGCGGATCGACAGCGAGACGACGAGGAAGTCCTGCCCCGGGAAGAGTCCGTCCCCGGGAAGCCCATCTTTGCGC
>JBGAKG010000040.1:0-48186 GCA_044224495.1 Polyangiaceae bacterium
GGTGCTCCGCGCCACCCCGAAGGGGTTGCCTGGATACCGCCGAGCACGGTGGCACGATGAGGATGCCGAGCGAGCCCCAACCTCCCAGGTGGCTAGGCCAGAGCCCCGGGAGTCAGCCGAGCGGTCGCGCCGGCATCCGCACGCGCGCCGGCACCCGCACCCGCATCCGCATCCGCACCCGCACCCGCACCCGCATCCGCATCCGCATCAGGGCGCTGCGTCGCCCGCGAACCGCGTGAGCGCCTTCTGCATCGCCTCCCGCGTCGGCTGGGGATCGAGCTCGTCGTAGAAGTAATGGAACTTCGGCGACGCACTCTGAATCGTCGGATCGAGCTTCGCATCCGCGCCGAGAAAGAACACGCGCGGGACGTACGTCCCATCGATGGAATAGGTGTCGCTGAGCGCCTTCGACCGATCCTTGTCGACGCGGATCATGACGAACGACTTCGCGAGCTCGACGATCCCCGGATCGGAGAAGACGTGGCTGTACCGCTTGCAGTGCGGACACCACGTCGTGAAGAAGAGCAGCACGATCGGCTTGTGCGCCTTCGTCGCCTCGGCGATGCCGTCGGCGTACGAGCGCCACGCGATACCCGCGTCGTTCCAGTCCTCGACGAGCGGAGGACCCGCGTCGGGCTCGGACGCGACGCTGGCCGAGGGCGCAGGCTCTTCGACCTGGCCCTCGGGCTCCGGATCCGGGGCTTTTGCGCCCCCTGCGTGCAGCTCGCACGCGAGCGCGAGCAGTGCGACCGCAGCCGCCGCGTGCTTCACCGCTCGACGACGAGCGCGAGCGCTTCGCCGCCGCCGATGCAGATCGACGCCGTGCCGCGCTTCGCGTTGCGATCCTTCATCGCGTGGACGAGCGTGGTGAGGATGCGCGCGCCGCTCGCCCCGATCGGGTGCCCGAGCGCCACCGCGCCGCCGCGCACGTTGACCTTCGACGGCTCGATGCCGTTGAGCTTCGCCGTGACCATCGCGACGACCGCGAACGCCTCGTTGATCTCGTAGAGATCGACGTCGTTCGCCTTGATCCCGAGCTTCGCGTTGACCGCGTCGATCGACTTCGCCGGAGCGGTCGTGAACCACTCGGGCGCCTGCGCCGCGCTCGCGTAGCCCGCGATGCGACCGAGCGGCTCGAGCTTGTGCTCCTTCACGGCCTTCTCGCTCGCGAGGATGAGCGCGCTCGCGCCGTCGTTGATCGGCGACGCGTTCGCCGCCGTGATCGTGCCGTCCTTCGCGAACGCAGGCTTCAGCGAAGCGAACTTCGACGGGTCGCTCTTCGACGGGCCCTCGTCCGCCTTGACCAGGACGGGGTCGCCCTTGCGCTGCGGCACGGACACCGCCTCGATCTCGGCGTCGAACATGCCCTCTTTCTGGGCCGCGAGCGCGCGGCGGTAGGACTCCTTCGCGAACTCGTCCTGCTCCTCGCGCGTGAACTTGTACTCCTTCGCGCACGCATCGCCGCAGTTGCCCATGTGGACGTTGTTGTACGGGTCCCACAGGCCGTCGAAGATCATGCCGTCGACGAGCGTGCCGTTGCCCATCCGGTAACCCGTGCGCGCCTTGTCGAGGTAGTAGGGCACGTTGCTCATCGACTCCATGCCGCCCGCGACGACGAGATCCGCGTCACCGAGAGCGATCGTCTTCGTGCCGAAGATCACGGCCTGGAGACCCGAGCCGCACACCTTGCCGACCGTCGTGGCGGGCGTGGTGTTCGGGATGCCCGCGTAGATCATCGCCTGACGCGCGGGCGCCTGACCGATGCCGGCGCTGAGGACGTTGCCCATGAAGACCTCTTGGATCGTCTTCGGGTCCAGCTTGGCGCGCGCGAGCGCTCCTTGGATCGCCGTCGCACCGAGCTTCGGCGCGGTCACTCCGGCGAGCGCGCCCTGGAAAGCGCCGATGGGGGTACGTGCAGCTGCGACAATGTAGACAGGAGCGAGGGCCATGGTGGGATGGGTTATCCCCCGTGGCGGGTTTGCTGGCAAGATGGGCGGCCTGAGCAACCTTCCTTGCCCGTTTTGTCGTGGTGCGCACCCCGCGGATGCGGTCGTTTGCCCCGTCACGGGCAAGCGGGTCGAGCGCGGCGCCAGCGGGCTCCCCAAGCTCAAGTCCTTCGCGATGGAGACGCTCGACGACGTGGACACCCGCGTCGCGAACCCGAAGCCCGCGTCGGTCCGCCCCTCGCAGCGGTCCGGGCCCGGCGGGATGGTCGGGGACATCCTCGCGATGAAGTACAAAATCCTGTCCCTCCTCGGGACGGGCGGGATGGGCGCCGTCTACGAAGCCGAGCACATTCAGCTCGGGCGCCCCGTCGCGATCAAGGTGCTGATGCGCGGCCCCGCGTCGACCGGCGGCGAGACCGCCGAGAAGCGGTTCATCAAGGAAGCGCGGTCGGCGGGTGCCCTCGCGCACCCCAACATCTGCCAGGTCTTCGACTTCGGCACGACGGCCAACGGTTCGCCCTACATCGTCATGGAGCGCCTGGTCGGCGAGACCCTCGGCCAGCGGCTGACGCACGAGCGGCAGCTCCCGATCGCGGAGGCGGTCGAGGTCGCGATCCAGGTCACGCAAGGGCTCGGCGCCGCCCACGAGCAGAACATCCTTCACCGCGACATCAAGCCCGAGAACGTCTTTCTCACCCGCGTTCCGGGGAGCAACGGCGAGATCGCCAAGCTGCTCGACTTCGGGATCGCGAAGAACATGGAGTCGCACGGCGGCTCGCTGGACACGCTCACCCAGCACGGCATGGTCATGGGCACGCCGCACTACATGTCGCCCGAGCAGGCGCGCGGCCGCCGCGATCTCGATGCGCGCGTCGATCTCTACGCCGTCGGCGTGATGCTCTACGAGATGCTGGCCGGCGTTCGCCCGTTCGAGGCGAAGATGGCCAACGACATCCTCCTCCAGATCGTGCGGAACGCTCCCACCCCGCTCCGGACGCATCGCCCCGAGGTGCCGGCGGAGCTCGAGCGGATCGTGCTCATGGCGATGCGCAAGGAGCGGACGGACCGCTACGGCACGGCCGAAGAGCTCCTCGCCGAGCTCCGCACCGTGGCCCGGGAGCTCGCGCGGAGCGCGCGGGAAGGGGCGACCCGGACGGCACCCGCCACGGGCACGCCACCGAAGCGCGGTGACGCCGTCACCGTCCACCGCCCCAAGACCGAGGACGAACCGGCCCCGGTCGCCGAGGACCTGCCCTCGCGCCTCGATCTGCGCGACCTCGCGAACGCGAAGCCCGCGAAACCGGCTCCGGTCGACGTCATGCGCACGATCGAAGACCCGAACCCCCGCTTCGACGACGAAGACCCTCACAAGACGGAGAATTGACGGGGCTCCCGTGTCGGATACGCTCAAACGCTGATCATGACGCGCCCGATCCGCTGTCCGCACTGCGGCGCGCCGCATGATGCGGGGACGACCGTGTGCCCGATCACGCTGCGCGCGATCGGACCTGCGTCGAGCGGGAGCCTGCCCCGAGCTCCGGAGCCAGCGAAGACGCCACCGGCGTCGTCGAAGAAGGGTGGCAGCCGGCGCGAGCTCCTCGGGCAGACGATCGACGGGAAGTTCCGCGTCCGCGCGATCCTCGGCGAGGGCGGGATGGGCACCGTCTTCGAGGCCGAGCACGTCGCGATCGGCCGCATCGTCGCGGTGAAGGTGCTCCACCCCGCGCAGGCGTCGAAGAGCGTCGCCGTGAAGCGCTTCCACCAAGAAGCGCGTGCCGCCGGCGGCATCGGTCACCCGAACATCTGCGAGGTCTACGACATCGGCTCGCTCGCGGATGGAAGCCCCTACTTGGTGATGGAGCGGCTGACGGGCGAGACGCTCGCCGCGCGGATCAGCGCAGAGGGCGGCCTCCCCTTCGACGAGGTCATCGACATCACGACCGACGTGCTCGGCGCCCTCGCCGCCGCTCACGAGCGCGGCATCCTCCACCGCGACATCAAGCCCGAGAACGTCTTCCTCACGCGCCGCAACGGCATGCCGTCGGGCGTGAAGCTCCTCGACTTCGGCGTCTCGAAGATCACGGCCAACGTCGCCTCCGAGTGGGACGACGAGACGGATCTCACCAAGACCGGCATGGTCATGGGCACGCCCTATTACATGTCGCCCGAGCAAGCGCGCGGCGAACGCAACCTCGATGGGCGCGTCGACATCTACGCCACCGGGGTGCTCCTGTTCGAGGCGCTGACGGCGCGGCGGCCGTTCCTCGCCTCCAACTACAACTCGCTCCTCCTCCAGATCCTCTCGTCGGCCCCGCAGCCGCCGATCGATCTGCGCCCCTCGATCCCCAAGCCGCTGAGCGATCTGATCCTCAAGGCGATGGCGAAGAAGCGCGAAGACCGCTTCGGCTCGGCGCAGGAGATGGCGCGCGCGCTCGCGGCCTGCCGCGTCGACCGCGCCTCGAAGACGGGGCCGCGCGGCGTCGCCCGGCCGGCGGCGAAGGGCGTCGACCCGTTGGCCCACAGCGCGGTCGACATCCCGATCACGTTCTCCGACGACGAGGTCGAGCTCGAGCAGACGACGTCGCCGCTCGCGGGCCTGCCGAAGGTCGCCCCCGTCGACCAAGATACACCGTACGACGACGGCGATTCGGACGAGACGATCAAGCTCGACAGCCGGGAAAAGAAGCGCCCGTCGTTCTCCAACCTCGACGACTCCACCGAGCGCATGCAGAGCCACGAGGTCGAGTCGATCGCGCAGGCGTTGCGCGAGGCACGCGAGCGCGAGCGCGCGAAGAAGAAGGGCGGCGGCTGATTTTGTAATGCCCCCGACCGTCTCCTCGACTTAGAAAGAGAAGATGGTTCGTTGGCGCTCCGTGCGGGGGTTCGCTGCCATCGGTGGGGGCATGCTCGTGAGCGCCTGCTCGCTCGTGACGTCACTCGACGTGCTGCAGGGCGCGGATGCGTCGGCGCCCGACGCCGAAGCCGGAGCCACGAGCGACGCGAGCGATGCGGCGAAGCCGGATGGGCCGTGCGTCCCCGAGAGCGATCCTGGGTTCTGCAAGCGCCTCGGCAAGACCTGCGAGGGGCTCACGGCGAACGACAACTGCGGCTCCTCGCGCACGGTCGCGAGCTGCGGCGTGTGCGCGCTCGACGGTGGAGCGTGCATCGACAACGTGTGCATGCTCCCCGCCTGCAACGGGAGCTACTCCGGCTTCGGCACCACGATCCCGTCCCTGAACGTGAACGGCGTCCAGGCCGCGATGCTCGGAGTCTCGGGGAACGGCTCGAGCGTGCTCTTCCTGCGCGGAGCGGTGGGCTGCCTCGGTGGCAGCACGCCGCTGCGGATCGCCGACGCGACGAACGTGAACTTGCCCACGCCCCCGACCTACGTCGTCCAGGACATCGGGGCGCTCCCCGCGCTCGCGGGCATGTCGCGCCAGCAGCAAACGATGACGCTCTCCCCCGATGGGCTCACGATCGTGGGCGTAGGGACCACGAACCAGACGTTCCTCGAGTCGAAGCGCTCGGCGGTCGGACTGATCGATTTCTCGGTCGCGGTGCCCGGCGCGTTCAACACGATCAACGCGAGCGTCCCCGCCGGCGGCACGCTCGGGACCCCCGTGATCAGCGCCGACGGGCTCGCGTTCTACTACGCCATCGGCGGCGCGCAGAACGCGGCGCTCAACGGGATCTACGAGGCCACGCGTCTCCAGACGAACGTCCCCTTCAACGCGGGGACGAAGATGCCGGCGATCGTGCAGAACTACGACGCCATCACCGGCATCTCGTCCGATCGCATGACGCTCTTCCTGATGAAGGGCTTCAACGCGAGCATCCTCTCGCGCGCTTCGCTCTCGCAGCCGTTCGCGACCAGCCCGATCGGCCCGCCCGACGCCGCGTCGCGCGTACAGCCGATCACGACGTGCGGGTACCTGTTTGGTACCTGCGCGCCGGGCGGCTGTGCCGCGGAGACGATCTGCTTCTGGACGCGGAAGTAGTCAGACGATCGCGGCGCGCGCGCTGCGGGCGGCCTCGTCCCGCTCCTTGAGCGACTCGAGGATGATGACCGCCGTCTCTTCGATCGCGCGACCGGTCACGTCGATGACGGGCCAGTGCGGGTGCTTCGCGAAGAGCGACTGCGCGTAGCTGAGCTCTTCCTTCACTTGCTCGAGCAAGCCGTAGCTCGCATCGGTGGGCATGCCGAGCTGCTTGAGGCGCGCCTTCCGGATCTCGACGAGCTGGTTCACCTCGATCGTCAGACACACGACCCGATCCTGCGGGGCCTGCTCGAGCTCCGGCGGCGGCTCGATGCCGAGGACGATCGGCAGGTTCGCGACCTTGAGCCCGCGTTGGGCGAGGAGCGTGGAGAGCGGCGTCTTCGACGTGCGGCTCACGCCGACGAGCACGAGGTCCGCCTTGCGGAAGTTGCGCGGCTCCTTGCCGTCGTCGCTCTTGACCGTGAACTCCACCGCCTCGATCCGGCGGAAGTACTCGTCGGAGAGCGGGAGCATCGCGCTCGGCATGTTGATCGGCTGCCGATCGAGGAACGTGCCGAGCTTGCCGATCAGCGAGCCGATCAGATCGAGCGCCTCGATCTTCAGCTCGTAGCTCTGCTGGTGGATGTACTCGCGGAGCTCGGGGCTCACGACGGTGAAGACGACGAGCGCGCCATCCTTGGCGGCGCGCTCGAGCACCGGCCGGGCGGCCTCCTTCGTGCGGATGCGCGTGTGGAGACGGATCATCCCGCCCGAGTGCGGGAACTGCAGCATCGCCGCGCGTACGACCTTCTCGGCCGTCTCGCCGGTGGAGTCGCTCAAGATGTCGATCCGCTTTCCTAGATCCGCCATGGTGCGGGGAAAATCATAGCGGAGATCGTGCTACGATCGAAGAAACCGTGACTCAGCCGCCGTTGCCTCCTCCGAGCGGACCTGCCCCGCAAGCCCCGGCGAGCGCGCCACAGCCGCTGAGCGGCTGGCACGTCGACGCCAGCATCGCGGCGCGGTGGATCCTCGTCGGCCTCTGCGTCGGCGTCGCCGTCACCTACGTGGCGATGAGCGAGCGGCAGCGCAACGAGCGCGAGTCGCTCACCAACGCGCTCGCGAGCGCCAACGTGGCGCGCGCCTCCGACAGCGCCGCGGCCGTCCAAGCGGTCGCGAGCGCGAGCGCCGCCGGGTTCTCCGCGGGGCTCGCTGCCGCGCCTTCCTGCCCGCCCGCACCCTCGGTCGTCGTGCACACGCACGGCGGTGGCGGGGGCGGCGGTGGCAAGAGCGGCGGCGGCGGTGAGGTCGACGACTCCGCGATGCTCGGCCCGCTCCTCGGCGCCGCGATGGGCGCGATGGGCGGAAACGGACCCTCGCCGAGCGCGATGCCCAGCGGGATGCCCGGGCCTATCCCTCTTCCGTGACCGGGCTCTCGCCCATGAAGTCGTCGCGCGTGTAGAGTGCACGCACTTCGAGGCCGGCCGCTTCGAGGTTCTCGCGCCCGCCTTCCTTGCGATCCACGAGCGCGACGACACCGACGACCTCGTAGCCGGCGCTGCGGAGCTTCTCCGTCGCCTTGAGCGTGGAGCCGCCGGTGGTGATCACGTCCTCGACGAGGACCACGCGCGCCTTCTCGGGGAGGTGCACGTTGCCCTCCAGATCGCGCTTGGAGCCGTGGTCCTTCGCGTCCTTGCGGACGTAGATCGCGTCGATCGGAGCACCGCGCTGGAAGCTGCGCAGCGCGACGGCGCTCGCGAGCGGACAGCCGCCGAGCTCCACCCCTGCCACGGCGGAGAGCCGCGGAAAATCGCGGAGGAGGTCGAAGAGGAGCTCGCCGACGAGCGCGTGGCCTTCGGCCGTGAGCACCGTCTGCTTGCAGTCGATGAAGAAATCGCTCTCGCGCCCCGAAGCGAGGACGACGCGCTTCCGCGCGAACGAGCGCTCCTTCAGGAGCGCAAGCAACCGGGCGCGCTGCACGTCAGCCCCGCTTCTTCGCGAGCGTGCCCTTCGCGCCCTTCTTGAGGACGGGAACGACGGGCTTCGGCGCGACCTTGGCGCCGGAGAGCGTGACGACGGGTGCCTTCTTGGCCGGCGCCGACTTCGGCGGCGGAGGCGGAGGCGCCTTCTTGGCCGGCGGCGGAGCCGCGGCGGGACGCGCCGCCGGTGCCGCGACGCGCGTGGGCGTGGTGGCGCTCGCCCGGCGCGGAGCCGCGCTCGCGACGCCCGTCTGGACGAAGCCGCGGACCAGCGCGCCCTGCGCGATCGCGATCCGCGGAGCGCGGACGTCGCCGACGACGCGGGCGCCGTCTTCGAGGTGAATCGACTCGGTCGCGACGAGATCGCCGCGGACCGCGCCCCGCACGACGATGCGCGTGGAGGACAGGTTCGCGCCGACGGTGCCGGTCGCGCCGACGATGACTTCACCGCCGGCTTCGATCTCGCCTTCGACGTGGCCGTGGATCTCGAGATCGTGGCCGCCGAGGATGCGACCGCGAACGCGGGTACCTTGCCCGAGAACGGTGCGCTCGCTGGCCATCAGACGTCCATGTCGACGTTGCCCTTGAACTGGGCGCCGTCCGCGATGGTGATCCGCGTCGCCTTCACGTTCCCGACCACGCGCGCCCCGGCTTGGAGGTCGACGCGATCGGACGAGGTGATGTTGCCGGTGACCGCGCCGGCGACGGCCATCGGCCCGCCGTGGATGTCGGCCTCGACGACGGCGCCCGCTTCGACGGTCACGCCTTCCTTCGCCGACAGCTTGCCGCGGATGGTCCCCTGGACGACGACGTCCTCGTCCGCGGTGACCTCTCCCTCGATCGTGATGCCTGCGCCAATGACCGTGCTCGCCATCCCAGTCTCCTCTCTTGCGTCCTTCAGCGCCGACCGCTCTTGCCGCCGCCGAGCTCCGCCGGGAGCTCGAACTCCGCGTCGATGCGCCCGGCGAACTCGGCGCCTTCCTCGAGCGAGATGCTCGAGCCCTTCAAATCACCCTTCACCTTGGCGCTCGACGCCAGGTGGACCGGCCCGCTCGCGACCACGTTGCCCTCGATCGCGCCCGAGACCGTGACCTCGTCGGCCGTGACCTCGTCCGCCTTCACCTCGCCGCCCTCACCGACGACGAGCCGGCCGCGGACGCCGACGGCGCCCTCGACGTGGCCGAGGATGGTGAGATCACCCTCGCCGGCGACACGACCGCGGACGCGGACGCTCGCCCCGAGGACCGCGCTCGAGCCGGAGCGGGGAATCGAAGGCCTGGTCTTGAGCTGAGCCATCGCGCGGGACCGTAACCGAAGTGGCGCGGCGTGTCACCCCTCCCGCTCGGTCTCTCCCTTGGCGTCGGGCGCTCGTTCGCGCGCCTCGTCCGCCTCGTCCGCCTCGTCCGCCTCGTCCGCCTCGTCCAGCTCGTCCCCGTCGCGCTCGCGTGGCAGGTTGACCCGGTCGCCGAGAACGTAGAGCGGGCGCCGCTTCACCTCTTCGTAGATCCGCCCGACGTACTCGCCGAGGATCCCGATCATGAGGAGCTGCACGGCGGACAGGAGCGAGATGAGCACGACCGTCGCCGTCCAGCCGGGGAGGGTCGCGTCGAAGAAGAAGTGCGCGACCATCGCCCAGATCGCGTAGAGCACGCTCAGCAGGCTGATGATCATGCCGAGGTAGGTCGCGAACCGCAGCGGCAACACGCTGAACGACGTGATCCCGTCGACCGCGAAGCGCAGCATCTTCCGGAGCGGGTACTTGGTCTCGCCCGCGAAGCGGCCCGGCCGATCGTAGAGCACGGCGGTCTGCTTGAAGCCGACCCACGACACCATGCCGCGCACGAAGCGGTGCGTCTCGCGGAGCTCCCGCAGCGCGAGCACCACCCGCCGGCTCATCAGGCGAAAGTCGCCGGTGTCGAGCGGGACCTCGATCGGGATCATCGCCGCGAAGACGCGGTAGAACCACTTCGCGGTGAAGAGCTTGAACCAAGTCTCGCCCTCGCGAGACCGGCGCTTGCCGTAGACGACGTCGTAGCCCTCGCGCCACTTGGCGACCATCTCGAGCACGACCGCCGGCGGGTCCTGGAGATCGGCGTCCATGACGACGACGGCCTTGCCGCGCGCGTAGTCCACCCCGGCCGTGATCGCGGTCTGGTGACCGAAGTTGCGCGCGAAGGAGAGCACCTTGTAGCGCGGCTCGTCCTTCGTGATGCCGCGGAGGAGCTCCATCGAGCGATCCTTCGAGCCGTCGTTGACGAACACGACCTCGGCGTCCAGCGCGAGCTCCTTCAGGAACTCCTGGAGGCGCTGGTGCAGCTCGGGGATGACCTCCTCTTCGTTGTAGATCGGGAGGACGAGGCTGAGGGTCGGGCGCGAAGCCATGGCGAAGCCGGGCCGCAGCCTAGCTCACCAAGCGATCCGGAGCGCGAATTCGTCCGCCGTCGTGTGGCCGGGGACCTCGGTCACGAGCGCGCGGTCGCAGAACGGCTCGACCCCGACCGCGATGGCCCCCCGCATGCTCGTCACGAAGAACGCCGACTGCGCGAGCGGCACCCGCCAGAACTCGAGCCGCGCCGACTTCTCCCCCGTCTTGTAGACCGCGATCGCGCCGCCGCGGTTCGAGCGCTGCCACGCGCGGTTCACGTGCTGCATGACGAACCACGGCGTGACGCCGACGCTGCCGGCGAGACGAGCGAGCGTCGTGATGACGACGCCGTTGTTGGCGTTGGAGACGGCCCGACCGAGGTCGACCTGCTCCTGGGGCGTGAGCCCGAGCTCGTCCAGCGCGCGATACGCGGCGAGGGCGTCGTCGATCGCGATCCACTCGGTCGCCGTCATCGTGGTGAGCCGACCCGCGAGGTGCGACGGGAGGAGCGACGCGTAACGCTCGGTGAGGCCTTTGTCGTCGAGCCACTTCGTGCCGCTCAGGAACACGAACGCGCGGACGGCGTCCACGGGCGCGGTGTCGGCCTTGGGTTTCGGCGGCGGATGGATGAGCTCGTCCACGAACGGAGAACCTGCCCTCAGTGTACGGCAGGATGCGGCGCTTGCTTAGCGGGTCCGTGATCGCTCAGCGCACGCCGTGGGCCACGTACTGGGCCCCCAGCGGCAGCCAGCCCAACCGTGGCTCGATGCCACGGAGCGCCTTCAGCGGCCGCGGGAAGAACACCACGTAGTCGTGCACGACCCCGCGCAGGCCCACGTAGCGCAGGAGCGACGTGGCTTCTTGCACCGGGAGCAGGATCGCGTCCTCGTCGAACTCGCAGGTCGACACCGCGCGCCGCGTGAGCGGGTTCAGCGGGTTGTGCTCGAACACGACGAGCCGCCCCTTCGGTGCGAGCAGCTTCGCGACCCGCTCGAGGAGCGGCGCGCGCTCCGGCGGCGGGACGTGATGGAGCACGTTCGCGACGACGATCGCGTCGAAGCGCGTAGTCGAGGCTTCCAGCGCCTCGAGCTCGTGCCCGAACTTCGCCTCCGGAACGAGGGCTTGCGCGCGCTCCACCGACTTCGACGACGGGTCGTACCCCTCGACGTGCGTGAAGGCGCGGACCAAGAAGCGCGTCAGGTTCCCGATCCCGCAACCGAAGTCGAGGACGCGCGCGTCGGCCGGCACCAGGCGCTGGAGCACCCGGCACTTGTATTCTGCAAAGTATTCGGGTCCCTCGCCGCTGGCCGCGACGTTGCGCCGATGCATCTCGTCGTACTGCTCGGCGTACGCGTCGAACTGAGGGTCGAAGCTCTTCTCGCCCATCACGACCTCCGCGAGGCGACAGCGTCCGCAACGATCGCAGCGAGCCCGCGGCTCGGGTTCCAACCGAGCACCGCCCGTGCTTTCGCCGACGACGCGACCAGCACCGCCGGATCGCCTGCCCGCCGCGGGCCGACCGTGAACGGCACTACCTTCCCGCACGCCGCGCCGACCGCGTCGATGACGGCGCGGACCGAAGCACCGTCGCCGCTGCCGAGGTTGAACGCGCCCGAAGCACCACCGCCTTCGACGTGACCGAGCGCGAGCCGGTGCGCCTCGCAGAGATCGAGCACGTGCACGTAGTCGCGGATGCAGGTGCCGTCGGCGGTGGGCCAGTCCTCGCCGAACACAGTCAGTGCGGGCCGCCGCCCGAGCGCGGCGTCGATCGCGAGCGGGATGAGGTGCGTCTCCGGATCGTGCGCCTCGCGCAGTCCGAAGCCTGCCCCGGCGGCGTTGAAGTAGCGGAGCGCCGCCCACTTCAGCCCGTGCGCCACGCCGTAGGCCGCGAGCGCGCCCTCGAGCGCGAGCTTCGTCGCCCCGTACGGGTTCACGGGCGCCTTCGGGTGCTCCTCGTCGATCGGCGTGCGGATCGGCTCGCCGTAGACCGCCGCCGTGGACGAGAGGACGAACGTGCCGACGCCCGCGTCGACGCACGCATCGAGGAGGTGAAGCCCCGCCACCAAGTTGTTCGCGTAGTACTTCCGCGGCTTGTGCACCGACTCGCCGACCTGGATGTCGCCGGCGAAGTGGAGCACGCGCGCCACGCCGTGCTCGCGCAGGAGCGCGCCCATCGCCGCCGCATCTCCGATGTCCGCCGCGACGAACGTGGCCTTCGGCGGAACGGCCCCGCGATGCCCCGCGCGAAGATCGTCGACGACGATCACGCGCTCGCCCGCCGCGATCAGCGCGTGCGCCATGTGCGCGCCGATGTAGCCCGCGCCGCCGGTGACGAGCGTCGCGCCGCTCACGGGCTCGCTCCGTCGCGCTCCCAGACGGTCCAACGACCATCGTGGAACGACTGGTGATACGTGCCCGCCGGCGGCGACCACCCGCCCCCGCGGACGAGCACGTAGTCGTAGTACGGATAGATCTCGTTCATCGGCGTCTGCTCCGGCGTCCACTCCCAGCGCAAGCGCGGGCTCGTCCCGGGCGGCGGCGTGTGGCCCTCGATGTAGCGGAACGGCCAGTGCGGGTAGTGCGCATAGGAGAACATCACGACCCCGCCCTTCTCGGCTTGGTAGTACGAGACGTAGTGCAAAAAGGGCACGTTGCGGGTGATCGACGTCCCCTTGTCGAAGATCATCCCGCACACCTTCTTGCCGGGCTTCATCGAGTCGAGCGCGTCGTCCAGGGCGCCCACTTCTTCCTTCTCGAAGCGGATGAAGTGCTGGCACACGTTCACCGTCGACCCGACGCCGACGAGGGTGACCGCGAGCGCGACCATCACGCCGCGCGTGCCGCGCGGGATGCGCAGGAGCGGGATCGCACACAAGAGCGCGGGCACCGGGAAGCGCTGCGCGAGGAGCCACACGTCCCCCAGGTGATCGCCGAGGAGGAAGTAGCAGGCGATGCACGCGACGAGCACCGCGACGTACGGACGGCTCCGCCGGATCGACGAGTCCGGCTCGCCCTGAGAGAGCCCGGTGGAGACCACGCCGAGGACGACGAGCAGGATGAACCACTTCTCGTCGCTCTGATCGGTGAAGACGTTCGTCGACCACTCGAAGAACTGCGTCATCGACGCATCGAGCGGGGCGGGGAGCGCGGGGCCCATGCCCGCCGACCCGCCGAAGCCCTTCGCCGCAGCGCTGCCGGCGGGGGAGAACTTCACCCACCACAGCACGCACAGGAGCGACGGCACGACCGGCAGCGCCATCCGCAGCCACTCGCGCGGCTTGGACCACGGGAACATCGCCGCGAAGGCGACCCCGAAGACTCCGTACGGGAACACGTGCGAGTAGAAGAGGGCGACCGCCACCACGCCGAGCCAGATGCCGCGTTGCTCGGTGGGCTTCTCGAACCACCGGACCGCGGCCGCCATCGCCATGAACATCACCGGGATGCCGAAGACGAACGGCATCAGCCCGTAGAGGAACATCACGTTGACGACCAACGGGACCGAGAAGAGCGCCAGCCGCTCGTCCTTCTTGAGCGCGAGCAAGAACGACCGCAGCGCGAGCGGTGTCCCACCGAGGTACAAGCTCATCAAGAGGACGTTCGCCTTGTACGCGCCGAGCACGTAGGCGAAGAGCGTCCCGAGCAGGTAGTAGAAGATGTACGCGGTGTGGGCGAGGTTGAGCTCGTAGTCGTCCTGGAAGTGGAGCGAGGGGTCGCCGAAGTCGTGGATCACCCGGATCGTCGCCAGGTGGAACGGCATGTCCTGGAGCGGGGGGTGGCGCACGATCCAAGCCGGCGCCGACGCGAGGATGCCCACGACGATGAAGAAGACGGTGCTCGCCGAGGGCGGACGGATCCAACCGCGGACCGTCTTCGTGATCGTGGCACCCAGGCTCATGGGGCGGCGACTTTACACGCTGCCACGTCCTTAGGCTAAGCTCGCCGCGCTTTGGCCGGGTCCTCCTCGAGCGAGACGAAATCGTTCTGGCGCTGGTCGTTCGCCGTCGTACCGGTGATCGGATTGGTGGAGCTCGTCCTCCACGTCCAGCAGACCCACGCCGCACCCACGACCGAGGACTGGAAGGCCGCCAAGGCCGACGTCGAGAAGAACGTCGAACCCGCTGATCTGGTGACCTTCGCGCCGCGCTGGGTCGACCCCATCGGCCGCATGACTTTCGGCTCCGAGCTCGCGAACGAAGAGCGGGAGGCGTACCCCGACGTGTCCCGCTTCCCGCGCGCCTTCGAGGTCTCCATCCGCGGCGAGCACAACCCCGATCTCGCCGACTGGAAGCAAACCGGGCGCTCGTCGTTCGGGGGCGTGACGGTCACCACCCTGGAGAACCCGCACCCGGTGGTGCTCGTCGACGATCTGCTCCGCCACGTCGGCCAGCCCGACATGCACGTTTTGATGGTCGAGGGCGGCGCCGAGCACGAGTGCTCCTTCGTCCACGCGACCGCGCTCTCGGGCGCGCTCGGCTCCGGTCCGGCCACGCCCGCCAACCGCTACGCGTGTGCGGGCGGCACGAACGTGGGGATCACGATCCTCGCCGACCTCGACTACGTGCCGCGCCGGTGCATCTTCGCGCCGCCGCCCGGCGGCAACACCTTCATCCGCCTGCGCTTCGATGGGCTCACCTTCGGCAAGGCCATCCACGGGCACCACGCGATCTCGGTCCACCAGGAGCGCGACCTGCGCGGGGCGCCGGTGACGCTCGCGTTCCAGGTCGGGGACCGCACGCTCGGGAAGCTCGTCCACCGGGACGGCGACGGCTGGAAGAACTTCGAGCTCCCGACCGACGATCTCGCGGGGACCAAGGGCACCCTCACGGTGGACGTGGGTGCCGCGAGCGGCGAGGGGCGGCTCTACTGCTTCGAGGCGGACCTGCGATGAGCGAGACGGCGACCAAACCCAAGAGCGACGGGACGGATCACCTGATCGGGATCGCGATCGGCGCGGTCTACGTCGCGTGGCTCGTCGTGACCGCGCGGAACCTCGGCTTCGCCCGCGACGAAGGCTTCTACTTCCACGCGGCGTGGGACTACGGCCGCTGGTTCGAGATGCTGTTCAACCACCCGGCCGAGGCGTTCAAGCGCGAGAACATCGACTCGATCTGGGCGACGAACCACGAGCACCCGTCGCTGATGAAGAGCCTCTTCGCGCTGTCGCGGATCTACCTCTCCGACAAGCACCATGTCTTCGCCGACCCGAGCACGGCGCTCCGCTTCCCGACCATGGTGATGGCCGGGATCGGCTGCTGGGTCACCTACCTCTTCGGCGCGCGCGCGTTCTCGCGGCCCGCCGGCGTGATCGCGGCGTGCGCGCTCGCGCTGATGCCGAACGTCTTCTACAACGCGCACCTCGCCTGCTTCGACGTCCCCATCATGACGATGTGGCTCGTCTGCGTGTACGTGTACTGGCGCGCGCAGCAGGAGGGCGGATTCGGTTGGGCGCTCTGGAGCGGCGTGGTCTACGGGCTCACGCTCGAGACGAAGCACAACGCGTGGATCCTCCCCGCCGTCTTCATCCCGCACGCGATCGTGGTCGCGCTCGCGAACCGCCGCCGCTCGCCGCGCGGCAAGATCCAGATCCCGTCGAGCATCGTCTCGATGGTGATCGTCGGCCCGCTCGTCTTCTACTGGCTCTGGCCGTGGATGTGGAACGACACGCTCCCGCGCATCCAGGAGTACGTGAACTTCCACCTCAACCACGAGTATTACAACATCGAGTTTCTCCACAAAAACTACTTCGGCCCGCCGTCGCCCAAGTCCTACGCGCCGGTCATGATCCTCGCGACCGTGCCGACGGTGACGATGGTGCTCTTCTTCCTCGGGTTCGGGTCGCGCCTCCGCGCGCTCGGCCGCCGCTTGATCGGGGCATCGCGCCCTGTCAGCGAGGCGGCCCCCGCCGACCGACCGACCGACACGGCCCACACCGATCTGCTGCTGTTCCTCGCCTTCGCGGCGCCGCTCGCCGTCTTCTTCCGGCCCACGACCCCGATCTTCGGGGGGACGAAGCACTGGCTCCCCGCCTACCCGTTCTTGGCGCTGTTCGCCGGGTGGGGGTTCCACCTCGTCGCGAAGAAGATGGCCGAGGCCCTCCCGAAGCTGAAAAGCGAGAGCCAGAAGCTCGGGGCGCAGATCGCGCTCGCGGCGACGGTGCTCATCGCACCCTTGGCGGTGACCGCGCACTCCCACCCCTTCGGGCTCTCCGCCTACGTGCCGTTCGTCGGCGGGACCGCGGGGGGCGCGGATCTGGGGCTCTGCCGTCAGTTCTGGGGCTTCACGACCCAGAGCGTCGAGCCGTACTTCGAGAAGAGCGCACCCCCGAACGCGCGGGTGTTCGTCCATGACACTGCGTGGGACAGCTGGCACCAGATGTCGGCGGAGAAGCGCGTCCGCCCGGACCTGCAACCCGTCTTCACGCCGGCCGAGGCGGACATCGGGCTCCTGCACCACGAGCTCCACATGAACGAGGTCGATTTCGAGGAGTGGGTCGTCTTCGGCGACGCCCCCGATTACGTCGTCACGCAGGACGGAGTCCCCATCGTGAGCGTGTACCGCCGCAAGTAGCCGCGCTATCGTCCTTTGTCCGTGTCCGCATCGCTCCGCAAGCTTCCCCCCGGTCATCTGGTCGCCGGGAAATACCGCCTCGTCGAGCACCTCGGCGGGGGTGGCATGGGGGAGGTGTTTCGGGCGGAGCACGCGTTCGCCGGGCGCACCGTCGCGATCAAGCTCTTGCGCCCCGAGCTCGCCGCGAACGAGGATCTCTCGCGGCGTCTCTTCTTCGAGGCGCAGGCGGTCAACCGCATCCGCCACCCGAACATCGTGGACGTGCTCGACGCGGGGATCGCCGACGAGGGGCCCTACCTCGTCATGGAATACCTTCGTGGGACGAGCCTCGCGACCGCGCTCGATCGCGAAGGTCGCCTCGATCTCACGACCGCGATCGCCGTCGCGATCCCCGTTCTGACCGCGCTCGAGGCGGCGCACGTGGAAGGGATCGTCCACCGCGATCTCAAGCCCGGGAACATCTTCCTCGCGCTCGGCAAGACCGGACCCACCGTCAAGGTGCTCGACTTCGGCGTGGCGAAGGCCGTCGGCGCCGGGGCCGGTCACACGAGCACCGGCATGGTGCTCGGCACGCCGGACTACCTCTCGCCGGAGCAGGCGACGGGCGAGCCCTTGGTCGACGGTCGCAGCGACGTGTTCTCCGCCGGGACGGTTCTCTTCGAGACGCTCACGGGGAAGCGCCCGTTCGAAGCGCCCGCGGCGATCGCGACCGCCTATCGCATCGTCCACGCCGATACGCCCACCCTCGCCGCCCTCGGGATCTTCGGCGCCGAGCTCTTGGATCCGGTCCTGGCGCGTGCGCTCGCCAAGCAGCCCGACGACCGCTTCCGCAGCGCCGCCGAGATGGCCTCGGCCCTGGCCGGCATCGCCCCGAGCGACGAAGCGCGCGCTCTCGCGCTCGGCGTCATGATCAAGCGCTTGCTCGGCGAGACCACCGGTCCGCAACCGATCGCGTTCGCACCGACCGTGGCTGCATCGGTCTCGGCGACCCGCGACGGCGGCGTCCCCAGCTCCGACGCGAAGACCACCCCCAAGCCCGCCGGCTCCAACGCGCCGACGATGGTGTCGAACAACTACGCGAGCAGCAGCCCCAACGTCCGCGCGACGCCGCTCAACCTCCCGGTGCGCGACCGCTTCGGTGATCCGCGTCCGTCGACGCCGGCCCCGAACCCCGTCACCCCCTCGTACGCCTCTCGGCGCCCGGTGACGCCGAGCGGCTCCGATTCGCTCCCGCCGATCGGGCGCAGCCGCGGCGAACCGCCGACGCCGATCTCGTCGCGTCCCGACGCGACCTTCAGCGTGCGTCCCGCGACCGACGCGCCGGGGCAGAGCCACTCGCGCGGCACGCTGCCGCGCGCGCTGTATCGCATGGTCGGGCGCAGCCACGGGAACGACGCGCGGGAGCGCGCGCTCCAGCTGCTGCCCGATGCGCTCGCGGAGACGTATCGCAACGACGGCTTCAACACTCTCTTCTGGTACGAGATCGGCTCGGCCGACGAGTTCCTCCACGCCGTGACCGAGACGATCCTCCGCCGCGAGCCGGCCGGCTGGCGTCGCCTCGCGCGCGACAACTTCGAGCAGGAGCTCGCGCCCATCTTCCGGCCGATGCGCTTCTCCGACGTGGAGACCACGCTCCGTCGCGTGAGCGCAGCGCACGCGCGCGTGTTCGACTTCGGCGCCGTCGTCGTGCAAGAGCGCCGGCCGGGGCTCGCGACGATCCAGATCGAAGGCTTCGGTGCGGCCAGCATGGCGCTCCGGTCGTTCCTGTGGGGCGCGTTCGAGGGCATGTTCGCGTTCCTGAGCGGGCGGCCCGAGCTGAGGGCGACCAACGGCTACGCAGCGTTCGCAAAAGAGTTCGAGATCGAGGTCACCTGGCAGCCGACGTGAGCTATGAGATCGCTCGGATGTCCGAGCGCGCTCCCGAGCTCAATGGTCCTCAAGCCGAAGCGGTGACCCACGTCACGGGTCCCCTCGTCGTCTTCGCGGGCGCGGGGAGCGGAAAGACACGCGTCATCACGTATCGGATCGCGAACCTGATCGCGAACGAGCGGGTGCCCCCGTACCGCGTGCTCGCGGTCACCTTCACCAACAAGGCCGCGCGCGAGATGCGGAGCCGGCTCGACAAGCTCGTCGGCGAGGCGCTCGCGCGCGAGCTCTGGGTCGGCACCTTCCACGCCGTGTGCGCGCGGATCCTGCGCCGCTTCGGCAGCTCGGTCGGCGTGCCGCCCAACTTCGTCATCTACGACACGCAGGATCAACGGACGCTGATCACGCGCGTGCTCCGCGAGCTCGACCTCGACGAGAAGCGCTACCCCCCGCGCTCGCTCCTCGGCCGCATCATGAAGGAGAAGCAGGAGGGGCGCGGTCCCGACGAGATGAACGTCGACTCGTACCTCGACGAGACCGCGGTGAAGGTCTTCCGCGCGTACGAGAACGCGCTGAACGCCGCCGGCGCGGTCGACTTCGAGGACCTCATCGGCCGCACGCGCAAGCTCCTCCGCACGGGCGTCGAGGGCGAGCGCCTGCGCCGCCGCTTCGATCACGTCTTGGTCGACGAGTTCCAGGACACGAACTTCGTCCAGTACGACCTCTTGAAGCTGCTCACCGCGGAGACGCGGAACCTCTGCGTCGTCGGTGACGACGACCAGTCGATCTACCGGTGGCGCGGCGCCGATCGGCGCAACATCCTCGGGTTTCGCCGCGACTTCCCCGACGCGAAGGTCGTGAAGCTCGAAGAGAACTACCGCTCGAGCAAGAACATCGTGGCAGCGGCGCTCGCCGTGATCACGCCCGCCGCCGAGCGCGAGCCCAAGGAGCTCTTCACCAACAACCCCGACGGTGAAGCGCTCGACGTCGTGATGGCGCGCGACGAGCACGACGAAGCCGCGTGGGTCGTCCGCTCGATCACGCGCGCCCGCGAAGAAGGCACCGCGCTCCGCGACATCGCCGTCTTCTACCGCGTGCACGCGCAGTCGCGCGTGCTCGAAGAGGCGCTCCGGATCGGGCGGCTCCCCTACCGCATCGTCGGCGGCACGAAGTTCTTCGAGCGCGCCGAGATCAAGGACGCGCTCTCGTACCTCCGCGTGCTCGTGAACCCCAAGAGCGACGTCGATCTCCTCCGCGTGATCAACACGCCCGCGCGGGGCATCGGTGGCACGACGATCGAGCGGCTCCAGAGCTTCGCCTCGGCGCGCAGCTTCTCGCTCCACGAGGCCGTGCTCCGCGTCGACGAGCTCGACGAGCTCGGAACGGCGGCGCGCAAGAAGCTGGCCGTGCTCGGAGAGCTCCTGCGGAAGCTCGCGACCGAGACGAAGGACAAGTCGCCGAGCGACACGCTGCTCCACGTCCTCGATCTCACGGGCTACACGCTCGCGCTGCGCGAGGATCGCACGGTCGAGAACGAAGCGCGGCTCGAGAACTTGAGCGAGCTCGTGGGCTCCATCCGCGACTACGAGACCGAAGCGACGGCGGCCGGCGAAGAGGCGACGCTGTTGGGCTTCCTCGAGCGCGTCACGCTGCGGAGCGAGCAGGACGAGATCGACGACACGGGCTCGGTGACGCTCATGACCGTGCACGCCGCGAAGGGGCTCGAGTTCGAGCTCGTCTTCATGACGGGCATGGAAGAGGACATGTTCCCGTACCGGAGCATGAGCGACTCGTTCGACAACGAGGACTTCGAGGAAGAGCGGCGCCTCGCGTACGTCGCGATCACGCGCGCGCGAAAGAAGCTCGCGCTCTCGTTCGCGCAGATGCGGATGGTCTTCGGGCAGAGCCGCTATGGGCGGCCGAGCCGCTTCCTCGAAGAGATTCCGCCGCTGCTGATCGCGCAGCACTCGACGCGCGGGCCGGGGGCGAGCCTCGGGCCGCCGAGCTCGCGCGGCTCCCGCTTCGTCGATCGCGATCGCGATCGCGGAGCCCCTTCCCGTCCGTTCAGTCATCCGCAGGCGCGCGCGCAGAGCGACGAGCGTCACTGGGAGCCGGATACGGATGAGCCGGCTGCGTTCGAAGAGGTGGTGGCGGCGCGGGCGGCGAGCCTCCAGCGGAGCTCCACCGGCGCGACGAGCTCTCCCGAGGTCGGTGGGCGCTACGTCGATCGCGATTTCTTCAGTGATGTCGACTCGAGCAGCGGCGGCGCGCCAGGCCAGCCAAACCAGGCAGCCAAGCTTCCGAAGATAGGTGCGAGCGTGTGGCACGACCGGTTCGGGGAAGGTCGCGTGCGGGAAATTTCGACCCGCGGGTCCGATCCTGCCGTGCTCGCCCATTTCGCCGGTTGGGGCGAAAAACGCGTCCTTCTGCGCTTCCTCAAGTGGAAAACTTGAGGGATAGTGGTGGATGGTGCCTTAATCGAATTGGGATAGGTGCCGTATCGGGGGGTGCGATGTCCATGAGGGATCCGAACGAGCTCATCCGGGAGCTCCTTCGCGTATCGAGGGAGCTCGAAAGCCAATCGGAAGAGGATGCCCCGGCATCGGTGGCCTTCTTGCGCGGGCGGCGCGATCTCTTGCTTCAGGCGCTGCGGGCGCACATGCGTCGGTTCGAGTCGAGCGGCGAGATGGCGGCCGTCGGCGGCAAGCCCGGCCCGGCGCCCGAGTCGAGCGAGATCAGAACGAAGTCGGGGCGGCCGCTGCTGTCCACGCCAAACCCGTCACGACGCAGAGGCCACCGGTGACGGCAAGCACGAGCGCGCCACCCCGCGGGTGACGCGCAGCGCGTGCGAGCGGGAAACCGGCGACGCCTGCGAGCGCGGCCATCCCCACCGTCGCTCCGAGCCCGTAGACGAAGAGGAAGCCGAGGCCCGCTGCGATCGTGGTCGCCTTCGCCATCGCGATCGCGACGAGCGCGCCGCTGCCGGCCAAGCCGTGGATTCCGCCGACGAGGAGCGGTTGGCGCGCCGAGCCGGAGCTCTTCGCCGCGGGAGTGGCTTCCGACTTCGACGAAGCCCACGAGGAGCGCGCGGCGAGCAGGCTGCGCGCGCCGAGCACGACGAGCATGAGCGCGACCCCGAGCTCGAACGCGGTGGTGAGCGCCGGAGGCATCGCCCGCTTGAGCGCGAAGAGGATCGCGCCGACGATCATGAGCACGGCGGCGTGGCCGAGGCCCCACGCCGCCGCGTAGCCGAAGGTCTCGAGCGGGCGCCGCCGCCGCGCCACCAGCGTGGACACTGCCGCGAGGTGATCGGGCTCCATCGCGTGGCGTGCGCCGGAGGCGAGACCGAACAGGATGGAGAGAAGGGCGGCTTCCATGGCGTGCTACGCGTGGAGGAGTTCGTAGCACGCCGGGCGCAGGGGTGAAAGCCGATCAGAGAAAGCGCCGTGCGATCTCCGAGACGAGCAACACGCGCTCGCCACCGCGGAGGAGCTTCAAGAGCTCGGAGTCGACGTCGAAGACGTCCCCCAACCAGGCGAGCACCTCCGGGACGAACGCCGTCCGCTTCGGGAGCGGCAGCGGAGGAATACGACCCCAACCGGAGCCGCGCACGAGCATCACCGGCGCGCTCTCGCCGAGGCCACCGCGCTCGCGCGCGATCTCGAGCGCCCGCGCGAACCCGCCGAGCTCGTCGACGAGCCCGACCTCCTTCGCGTCGACGCCGTTCCACACACGCCCGCCGGCGACGCGCTCGATGTCGGCGCGCTCGCGCTTGCGCCCCTCGGCGACGACGCCGACGAACGCGTCGTAGACGCCGCCCATCTCGGTGTCGAGGGCGGCGCGCTCGTCTTCGTTCAGCGGCTTCAGCGGATCGAGCAAGCCGGCGCGCGCGCCGCGCTGCAGGGTCTCCGTGCGGACGCCGACCCGATCGAGCAAGCGCTCCATCGAGAGACGCGCCGACACGACGCCGATCGATCCGGTGATCGTCGTGGGCTGCGCGACGACGTGGCTCGCGGCGGCCGCGACGTAGTAGCCACCGCTCGCCGCCACGTCCGAGAAGCACGCGACGAGCGGCTTCTCCTTCGCGAGCTGGACGAGCTCGTGGTGCATCCGGTCGGACGCGAGTGCGCTCCCGCCGGGCGAGTTCACGTGGAGGACGACCGAGCGCACCATCCGATCGGCGCGCGCGAGGCGAACGGCTTGAATCACCCGCTCGTCCATCGCGATGCGCTCGGAGGAGCCCCCGCTGATCGTGCCGTGGACGGCGACCACGCCGACGCCGCGCCGGCGCCGCAGCTCGGGGAGCAGGCGCGCGTTCATGCGGGCGACGTAGGTCGCTGCGTCGATGAACCAGGGGGCCTTGCCCTCGCCGCCGATGCGCGCGGGGAGCTCGTCTTCGTAGCAAGCACCGTCGACGAGCCCGGCCTCGACCGCAGCCGTGCCGCGGAACGGAGCACCGTCGATCCATGCACGCGCACGCGCCTCGTCGACGCGGCGGCCGGACGCGAGCGCGCGCACGACCTCGTCGTAGAAGCCGTCGAGCAAGCGGGTCACCTGCTCGCGCTGCGGGTCGCTCATCCCGTCACGCACGAGCGTCTCGCCGAAGCTCTTGTAGGCGCCGCGCGCGATGACGTCGGCTTCGACGCCCGCCTTCTCGAGCGTGTGCTTCCAATAGCGGGTGCGGCTCGCGAACCCGAGCGGCGCGATCGTCGTCTGCGGGCCCACGAAGATCCGGCGCGCGGCCGAGGCGACGTAGAGCTCCTTCGTCTCGCCGCCGAGCGGCAGGAAGACCGCGGTCTCCTTGCCGGCGCGCTCGAGCTTCGCGATGACCTCGCGCAGCGCGGTCGCGGTCGCCATCCCCGCGCGGAGCCCGCGGATCGTGAAGAGCACGCCGCGGACGCGCGGATCGCCGGCCACCTGGCGCTGGAGGCGCTCGAGCCCGTGGATCGAGGTGGCCTGCGGCGCGAAGCGGAACAGGCCCCGCGGCGCCACGAAATCGGTCACCGCACCGTCGATCGTGACGTGGAGCCATCCCCCGGCCGGAAAGCGCCTGCGGAGCGCGCGCAACGGAATCCAGAGCGGCAGCACGCTGAGCCGCACGAGGAACCAGACCAACCGGAAGAGCATGCCCCCCAGGCTAAGTTCGGATTACGCTGGACGCCATGTCGGTTCGCGTTTGTTCACGCTGCGGCGCGCCGCTGCCTTCGAGCGCGGTTCGCTACCAGCGGTGCGAGTTCTGCGGGGTCGAGAACGATCTCGAGCTGCCGCAAGCACCGCCGCCTCCGCAGTTCGTCGCGCCTCCGCCCTACGTTCCCCTGCCCCCGCCGCAGTCGTCGGGCGCAGCCGTCGCGATCGTGCTCGGCGTGTCGGGCGTCCTCCTCGCGATGGGCATCGGGGTCGCGGTGTGGGCGGCCAGCACGCCGCCGCACCCGGCTCCCGCGTGGACCACGACGACCTACACGCCGCCCATCCCGACCGGTCCTTCGGAGCCCCCACCCGTCCCGCTCGCCGCCCTCCACACCACGCCGCTGACGTGGACCTCGAGCGTAAAGGTGGATGCGCCAGGGCGGGTCGGACCCGCGAGCGCGTTCGATCCGCTCGCGAACTGGGAGTGGGCACAGACGATCGGGACGTCGTGGTGGCCCGACGCCAAGCTCTACGAGCTCGCTGCCGATCCGATCGCCAAGGACGGCACGGTCGATCTCACCGGGCCCGAGAGCTCCGGCATCGGACCGCACGTCGAGTACCACTTCGTCTCGCAGGACTGCAAAGCCGCGGAGAAGAAGAAGGCGGAGACGGAGAGCAACTTCCGCGAGTCGAGCTGCTCGCTCGAGATCGAGGTGAAGGCGAAGACGGTCGAGGTGGACCTGGACCTGATCGGGGTCGATGGCGACGGCCGCTCGAAGCCGATCCCGAAGCCCCCGTGCTCGATCGCGGACGCGTTCACCTACTTCGACTCGAAGAAGCTGACCGTGCGCCCGACGTACCAGATCCGGCTCGAGTACGACGTGTTCGGTTACCTCTATCGGGTGTCGAACGGGATCGGCAGCGCGTCGTTCGACGCGATGGATGTCGGCGCCACGTTCTGCACCAAGAACACCGCGGCGCCGAAGGCGACGACGACGGCAGCCGCGAGCGGCACCACCGCCGCGACCACGCCGAAGCCGGCCTCGACGGCGCCCGTCGACCGCGCCGCGCTCTACTCGGCGCTCAAGGGTGCGGGCATCGATTCCTGCAAGACCCAGAACGGCCTCACCGGCCCGATGCGCGTCAACGTGGTCTTCCAAGGCGACGGCAGCGTTCGCTCCGCCACGGTGACGGATCAGAACAGGGACACGCCCGCCGCAGCGTGCGCGATCCAGAAGCTCAAGGCGATCCACGTGCCGCCGTTCAACTCGGACTCGGTCTCGGTCAGCGCGGCGCTCTGACGGAAGATGCAACCCGACGAGCTGCGTCGCCTCGCCGTCGCCGTCGATGCCGCTTCGCTGCGCGAGGTCCGGCGTCGGCGGAGCCGACTCGTGCGCGTGAAGGGCGCGGCGCTCGTTCCGGCGGCGCTGTGCCTCGCTCGGCTCGCGCGCTCGGACGACGTCCCGGGGATCGAGGCGTTCCTCGCTCGTGCGCTCGCGGTCGCATCCGGCGCCGATGGCGACGCGTTGGCGCTCGCGCTCGCGGCGTTCGGACCGCCGGCGAAGACGGCGCCGTTGCTGGAGCGCGCGCGCGCGAGCTCGGATCCGGCGGTCGCGTTCGAAGCGGAGCTCCGCGCGATCCGGCTCGCTCAGTGGCGCGGCGAGCTCGCGGTCGCGCGCCGGCGGCTGGCCGCGCTCCCCTCGCCGCCGAGCGAATGGGCCCGCGCGAGCGCGATGACCCTCGAAGGGCTCCAGGCGATCGGTGAGGGCCGAAAGGGCGCGGCGCTCGAGCACCTCGAGCGCGCGTTCCGAACGGTGGCGGGGAGCAACGCGGACTTCGAAGCGAGCGAGCTCGCCGGGATGATCGGGAACGTCCACCACGACGCCGGTGCGCTCGCGCTCGCGGTGCGGTGGTACGGCTTCGCGATGCGCCACGCGACGCGGGCGGGGAGCGCGTCGACGCGCGCGATCTTCGCGCTCTACGCGGGGTGGGCCCACCACGAGAGCGGGCGCCTCGCGGCGGCTCGCAGCGCCTACGCCATCGCGCGGCGCGGGCTCGCGGGCCCCGAGCTCCGGCGCTTCGCGCTCCAGCGTGACGCACTCGCCGCGCTCCTTCGTCCGCGCGGACCCGCCACGAAGCTCGAGCTCGCTCGGTGTGCGCAGGCGCTCGCGCAGCTCGGCGACGACGCCCGCGCCACCGCGGTGAACACGCTCGCGATGGTGCTCGACGCGCACGAGGCGGCTGCTGCGCCGCCCGAGATTGCGGTCGTGACGGTGCTGCGCTGCTCGCGTGCGCTCGCCGAGACGGAGGCCGGGTCGGACGACGAGCGCATCGCCCGGCGCATGGCCCGGGCCGCGCTCGCGCGCGCGACGGCACGCGTGGCGCGGCGAGCGTGCGATCTCGCGCTCACCGAAGACGGCGCGAAGCTCCGCGTCGGGCGACGTGCGATCTCGTTCGCGAAGTACCCGACCCACGCCCGGCTCGTCGTCGCGCTCGCCGAGGCCACCCTCGAGGGTCGGCGCCTTTCGCTCGCCGAGCTGTTCGCAGCGGGCTGGCCGGGCGAGCGGATCCGCGAGGACGCCGCCGTCCACCGCGTGCACGTCGCGCTGTCGAGCATGCGCCGGCGCGGGCTCGCTGGCGCGCTCCCGCGGAACACCGTCGGCTACGCATTCGAGGGCGTTCGGATCGGGCTGCATCCGGCGCGCGACGCGAAGCGCTGAGCACGATTGAGCGCGATTGAGCGGAGCGCGCCCCGACCCCGCGCTATGCCGCGGGCATGAAGAACGCACTTCGGATCGCGCTCGCTTCGTCCCTTCTTCTCGTCGCTTGCTCGTCGTGGCGCACGGCGCCCCCCACCACACCGGTCGTCGATCCGACGACGGCGCTCGGGCCGGACGCTGCGCGCATCTGCGTCGTCCGGACGTCGCACCTCGCGCAGGCCGTCGCTTTCCCGACGTGGGACAACGGAACGCTGGTGGGTGCGACGAAGGGCCCGACGCACTTCTGCTGGCTCGCCGCGCCGGGCAAGCACGAGCTCCGGATCGAAGCGGATCACGTGGCGACCGCGAGCGTCAGCGTCGAGGCGGGACGCGACTACGTGCTGGAGCAGAAGCTCCGCTACGTCTTCGGCGTGGTGGACGTGGACCCGGCGTGGGTGTCCCAGGATCGAGCGCGCGAGCTCTTCGCCGATTCGGACTACGAGGTGCTCTCGTCGGTGCCGAGCGATCAGAAGCTCCCCGATCCGACCGCGGTCGTCCCGGCGCGTTGAGCTAGAAACACTCGGGCTTGAAGTGCTTGTTGCCGTCGACGTCGAGCACGTAGTTCGGCGTGCAGCTCGGCCCCATCGCGACCGGTGACGAGCTCTTCACCGGTGCCGCGGACGCGACTCCCCGATTCGGCCGCGGCGCCGCGGCCGCGGAGGCTCGCGTGGTCGCCGTCACGTTCGGCGTCACGGCGGGCGGCGCCGACGGAGCGAGCGCGACGGACGTGTCGGCGGTCGGCAAGGAGGGTGGCGCGCTCTCCACCGCCGACGGCGTGGTCGCGACCCGAGCCGGCTCGGACGAAGCGGTCGCATGGGACTCGAACCGAGACTGCAGCGCGAGGACCACGACCCCGAGCGCGACCGCAGCGCCGAGGGCCACGAGCCCGACCGGGACGCGCCTCGCGCGCGGCGCGGGCGCCGGCGCATCCGCCGAGGTCAGATCGGTCGTGAGCGACGACGGCATCCGCACGGTGGGATCGACCGCCGTGACGGGCGCCGCAGGTAGCGCGGGTGCCGAGTCGGCCGGATCCACCAGCGGTTCGTCGACGATCGAAGCCGCGAACGTCTCGCGAAAGACGCGCGCGCACTCGTCCGCCATCGCCTGCGCGCTGGGCCAGCGCTCGGCGGGGTTCGACCGCAGCGCGCGATCGACCAGGGCCACGACCGCCGCCGGAGTCTCCGGCGCAACCGTCGCGAGCGAACGCGCCGGCTCCGTCGCGCTCGCGATCACCAGCGCTTGCGGCGACTCCGCGCGATGGACGTTCTCGCCGGACAGGAGCGTGAACAACGTCGCCCCCACGGACCACAGGTCGGTGCTCGCGCCGATGCCTTTGCCGGCCGACTGCTCGGGGGACATGAACGCCGGCGTCCCGAGCGCCAGGCCCGTCTCCGTTCCGGTCCCCGATTGCCCGGTTCGAACGCGGGCGATCCCGAAATCCAGAACCTTGAGCCGCCCGGCGCGGGTCACGAACAGGTTCCCCGGCTTGATGTCGCGGTGGATGACGCCTTTGGCGTGTGCGGCTTCGAGCACCTCGCACACGAGGTAGCCCAGCCGAAGCACCGAACGCACGCTCGCGACGCCACCGTTCCGCCGCAACGCGACGTCGACCGGCTGGCCCTCCAAGAGCTCGAGGACGAAGAACGCGGTCCCCTCTTCGTCGACGTCGCCGTCGAGGACATCGACGACGCCGGGGTGCTTGATCGCGTTGGTGGCGCGCCCTTCCTTCAGGAACCGCGCGCTCAGCTCGGGGACCAACGCGAGCTCGGCGTGGAGGACCTTGACCGCGCACTCGCGACCGACGGTCACGTTCGTCGCCGCATAGACCGCAGCCGTTCCACCCACCCCGAGCACGCGGTCGAGTCTGTACTTGCCCCTGAGGGTGGTCCCGAGTCGGCGGCTCGCGCGTTGGAACAGGCGATCGTCTGCGCCCATTTCAGCGAGGATCGCAGAAACGCGCTGAACGCGCAACGCACCGGCCACCGCGGAAGAGCCGGTGTCGGCGCAGGCCCGTCAGTCGCCGCTTGCGGCGGGATCGTCGTCCCTCTCGCGCTTTCCGCGCATCCCCAGCGCGTCGAGGCGGCCTGCGAGCGTCGTTCGCGCGATCCCGAGGAGGCGCGCCGCCTGCGAGACGACGCTCCGCCCTTCGCCGAACGCTCGCCGAATCAGCGCCTGCTCTTCTTCGTCGATCCGAGCGCGCTCGGCCTGGAGGCGCTGCCACGTGCTCGCGAGCGTCTCCTCGGGCTCGTTCGCGTCGACGCGCGTGCGCGCGCCGATGGCGTCGCGCGGAGCGACGCCGTCGAGATCACGCGCCTCGAAGTGCTCGGGGACGAGCTCCGTGCACTGCGGGTCGCGGAGGAGGGCGCGTTCCCGCGCGCGCGCGACGACCCGCTCGAGCTGGCGGATGTTCCCCGTCCACTCGAGCGACGACGATGCGAGGAGGCGGCGCACGTCGACCGAGAGCGTCCAGGAGCGCTCCGGGTCGAGCCGGCGGAGCGCCTTCTCCGCGAGGTGAACGAGCTCCCCGCGGCGGCGGCGAAGCGGCGGGAGCTCGACGACGATCCCGGCGAGGCGGTGGTAGAGATCCTCGCGGAACCGACCCGCACGCACCGCCGCGCGGAGATCGCCGTTCGTCGCGCCGATGATGCGTACCGTCGCGCGCTTGGGCTCCTGACGATCGTAGCCGAGGGGTCGGTACGTGCCGAACTGGGTGAAGTCGAGCAAGAGCTTCTGCGCGTGCTTCGGGAGGTTGAGGAGCTCGTCGAGGATGAGCGTGCCGCCGTGGGCGTACTCCACGAGTCCGACGCGGCGCGAGGACGCGCCCGAGAACGACCCGCGCTCGTGCCCGAAGAGCTCCGAGGTGAGCGTGTTGAGATCGTCGCTCGATCCGAGCGTCGCGCGAACGACGGGCCGCCGGCCGCTCGCGTCGGCGACGGCCTGCGCGAGGAGCGTCTTTCCGGTGCCGGATTCGCCGAGGATCAGCATCGGGAGCTCCGACCGCACGGCGGCGAGGACGTCCTCGCGGAGGGCATCGAGGCTCGACTCCTCGAGCAGCTCCGTGAGCGGTGGGGCCTTCCGAATGTCGGTCGTGTGCGCGAGCGCTTCGACCAGCCGACCGTGGGTCGCTTCGCTCCGCGCTCGTTCGTCGACGAGCGCGCCGACGAGCACGGCGGCGGCCATGAAGAACTCGATGTGGTCGCGCCCGAGGTGCTTCGTCGGGTCGCGCACGTCGACGTACAGCACGGCGCGGCGCCCGGTGGCGCCGGGGCGATGGAGCGGGGCGGCGAGCGCGGCGCGGATCCCGAGGGCACCGATGCTGGAGGAGGCGACGTCGAGCGACGTCACGTCCCAGGTGACGCACTCGCCCCTCTCGAGCGCGCGGCGGATGAGCGCCTTGCTGATCGCCTCGCGCTCGCCCGCGTCGATTCGCTGCCCGGGGCTCATCGCGTGGACGGTCCGCGGCGTCCCGTCGTGATCGACGATGAGCACCTGCCCCCGGTCGGCCCCGAGGAGCTCCACGATGATGCCGAGGCAATCGTCGAAGACCGACTCCCGGTCCAACACGCCGAAGACACGCTCGATCAGCCTCCGCATCGCCGCCCACATCGTCTCCGTGTCGAGGGCGGAGCGTGCGGTGAGGTTGTCCGACATCGTCCGCCATCCTACCGAGCGAGGCTCTGCATTGCACGGGGGGCCCGACGACGGCCGTCGTCGATGACGGGGGCCGTCAGGGGTCGGCGCCCATGATTTCGCGCAGCTACGGGTGGCCCGCGTCGTGCAGTACGTTGAAGTTTGCATGACGACCACAACTCGCAAGGGTCCGGCTCTGCTGCTTGGTCTGGCGTTGTCCGCCGTAGCCTCCTCCTCCTGGGCGGGGGATCCCACGAACGGCGACTGCATCCGCGCGTCCGAGTCGGAGATCCAGCTCCGCAAGGACCTCCGGCTCCGTGAGGCGCGCGAGCAGGCGCTGGTCTGCGCCGCGGCGAGCTGTCCGGCCGACGTTCGGAGCGAGTGCGAGCGCCGGCTCGAAGGGCTCAACCAGAAGATCCCCACCATCATCTTCGAGGTGCGCGGCCGGAGCGGGCACGATCTCTCCAGCGTGACCGTCACCGTCGACGGGCGCGTGCTCACGACGCAGCTCGACGGAACGGAGCTGTCGCTCGACCCCGGGAGTCACGCGTTCGCGTTCGACGGAGGCGCGGAGGGCCACTACGAGACGACGCTCCTCATCCGCGAGACGGAGAAGGCGCGCCGCGAGCGAGTGACGCTCGAGGTGAGCGCCACCCCGCCGGAGCCGCCGCCGACACCACCGCCGGTCACACCGCCACCGCCGGTCGCGTCGCACTCGCTCGGGCCCTTGCCGTGGATCGGGTTCACCTTCGCCGGCCTGGGGCTCATCACGGGCGTGGTCACGGGCTCGATGGCGCTGTCGCGCGCCTCCGACGCGAAGCTCCAGTGCGTCGGGAACGTCTGTCCCCGCAGCGTCGAGCCCGACGTCGACGCGTCGCGAACGCTCGGCACCGTGTCGACGGTCGCGTTCATCGTCGCTGGCGTCGGGGCCGTGGTCGGGGTCACGGCGCTCGTCATCGGTCTCGGGCGCCGCTCCGCAGCGGTCAAAGTGGGTTTGAGCTCGGTTGCCTTCGAGTGGAGGTTTTGATGCGTGCTCTCGGTCTTTGCGTTGGCGTACTCGTCACGGTCGGAGCCACGGCCGCCTGCAACGCCGTCACCGGAATCGGCGATCTGACCTTCACCGACGGCGACGACGGCGGGGCGAAGGACGGTGGGACGGAGGCGGATGCTGCGAGCGACGGAGCGCCCGACGTGCCCGTGCTCCCCGGCACCTTCGCCGGCGCTGCGCACTTCCTCCAGACCGGGCAATCGCTCTCGCTGACGATTGCCGTCGAAGGCGGACCCGCGGTGCCGCTCGGAACCGTATCGGCCAATGGCCCGTTCTCGTTCAACCCGAACGTGGCCGCGAACGCGAAGTACGTCGTCGCGGTCGCCGACCCGCCTCCCAACGGTCCCGAGTGCTGGATCAAGAGCGGTGCGACGGGCAACACGACGTCCCCGACCGCGCTCGACGTTCGGTGCCGCCTGATCACGCAGTCGACGTCGACGGTGACCTCGCTCACGAGCTCGGCGACGTACGTCGACGTCCCGGCGATCACGCCGTACGTCTTCACGACCGACATCCCGAGCGACGTCTTCGTGACGCTCTCGATGCCCCAGATCGGCGATACGAACGGGCGGCTCGCGGTCTCGGTGGACGGCGTGCTCGACGAGGCCCAACACACGCTCGTCTACTACAACAGCCTGGCGGTGGTGACGGTGCGCTCCCTCCCCGCGGGCAACCACACCATCAAGGCGGTCTACAAGACGACCGGCGCGAAGCTCAACATCGGCTCGGCGACGATGGACAAGACGATGGTCGTCGCGGTGCTGCAGTCGCTCTCGACGTTCCGCTCGGTGCAGGTCGTCGAGAAGGCTGCCCCCTTCAGCGCCAACGACGTCACGCCCGACACCCGGATCCCGCTCGCCGGGCTCTCGGCGAACGCGGGCGGCGACTCGGTCGTGCTGGCGGGAGCGCACTTCCCCGACGTGTCGATCAACCTCGATCAGCCGACGCAGACGTCCGGCGAGATCTTCCTCACGCTGGGCCCGAACGCGGTCTCGAACGCGCAGCGCGACTACGACCTGAATGCGCTCCAACACGTCTCGATGTCGATGCTCGTGGCGGACCGCTTCCCCGCCGGCACGGTCACGACCGGGATCGAGTGGCGCGGCGCCAAGGCGAGCGGCACGACGAGCGCGGCGCTGACGTCGACCTTCGGAGCGGCGCGGTTGTTCGCGATCGAGTTCGACCCCTCGCTCGACTTCACGAAGGGCACCTTCAGCACGGCACCTGCGTCGTGGCCCGATTCACCGTCGGGCGTGGGCACACCGCTCCTGAAGCTCACCGTGAAGCGCACGGCGACGAAGCCGGGCCGCGCGCTGGCGTTCTTCAACCTCTCGCGGATCGAGGGCGGATGCGACGGCTGCAACGGGCTCGTCGCGCTCCGACAGGAAGGCACCGTGATCTCGTCGGCGTGGTTCCAGACGCGCGCCGACAAGTTCCACGGGGCGTTCGTGGGGCGACTCGTCACGCTCCAGCCGGGCGACAACAACTTCGACGTGAGGATCCCCTACGCGAGCGGGCCGGGCTTCGCGAACCTCGCCCTCCTCACGAACACGCCGCCGGTGTCGAGCCTCCAAGTAATCCCGCTCGAATAGAGAACCACGCATGGATGACGCTTTCACCGAGCTCCTCGCGCGCGCGGAGACCCGCCTGGGGTCTACCCTGCGTGGCAAATACCAACTCGACGCCATCTTGGGCCTCGGGGGGATGGCCGTCGTCTACCGCGGGACGAACGTCTCGGTCGGGCGACGCTGCGCGGTCAAGATGCTCCACGCGGAGCTCTCGGTGGTGCCTTCGATTCGAGAGCGCTTCCTCCGTGAAGGGCGCGCGGCGAACGCGGTGAGGAGCGCCGGCATCGTGGACGTGCTCGACACCGACGTCGCCGAAGACGGTGCCGCCTTCCTCGTCATGGAGCTCCTCGAGGGCGAGAGCGTCGAGGCGCTCGCCGAGAAGAGCGGCGGGCGGCTCTCGCCCCGACGCGCGCTCGCGATCGGATACCACGTAGCGGGCGTTCTCGCCGCGGCTCATGCCTGCGGGATCATCCACCGCGACATCAAGCCCGCGAACCTCTTCGTCACGAAGGACGGGCGCTTGAAGGTCCTCGACTTCGGGATCGCGCGCCTCAGTGGCGCCGGTGGAACCGGCGCCGGGACCGCCGTCGGGACCGCGATCGGCACGCCCGGTTACATGGCGCCGGAGCAGGCGCAGGGTGACGCGATCAGCCCGCTCACCGATGTCTGGGCGATGGGCGCCACGCTCTTCAAATTGATCTCGGGCGAGTATGCGCACGAGGCGACGTCGGAGCAGGCGCTCGTCATCAGCGCCGCGACGAGACCGGCGCGGTCGTTGGGGTCGATCCTCGGGTCGAGTGAAGCGACGCCCGTCGTCGCGGTCGTCGATCGCGCGCTCGCGTACGACAAGGCCGCGCGTTGGCAGAGCGCGACCGAGCTGAAGGATGCGATCCGAGCGACGTTCCTCGCCGCGTTCGGCGCGGCGGTCGAGGACGAGCCACTGGTCACGACGACCGAGGCGCCGCCGACGCTCCCCGCGCCGACGGCTCCGGTGGACCCGACGGGCTCCGAGCCGACGATGCAGGCGCCGAGCGCCGAGGTGTCGGGCGCGGTGCCGTACCTCACGAGCTCCACCGCGAGCTCGACCCCCGTCACGCGAACGGCCGGAGAGCGACGACCCGGAACGGGGCGCGCCGTCGCCGTGGTCGCGCTACTGGCGGCGCTGGTCGGCGTGGTCGTCGCCGTCGTCGTCGTGCACGGTCGGTCGAGCTCGCCCCCGCCGCCGACGACCGCATCGAGCCCGGTCGTGGAGAGCGCAACGAGCACGACGAGCACGACGAGCACGTCGTCCGAAGAAGCGACCGCGGCGTCCACCGTCGCCGACGTGCCGATCGCCGCGACGGCGACCCACGACGCCGGGGCGGCGGCCGTGACCGCAAAGCCCACGAGCGCGCACCCGTCCGCCAAAGCCTCCGCGAAGGCGTCCGCGAGCGCCTCCGCGGCGCCTCCCAACTGCACGCCCAACTACGTGCTTCAGGCCGACGGAACCAAGCGGTTCAAGCCCGAGTGCTTCAACTGACGGCTACGCCGGAGCGCTGACGACGCGCGAGCGTCGCGAGCTGCCCGCACGCTCCCGCCACGTCGCGCCCGCGGGAGCGGCGCACCGTCACCAGGCACCCGCGCTCGGCGAGCGCGCTCACGAACGAGCGCGTGTGCTCGTCGGTCGGGGCGCCGAAGGGCGCGCCCGCGAACGGGTTCCACGGGATGACGTTGACGACCGCGCGGAGCCCGCTCGCGAAGGCTGCGATGCGCTCGGCGTCCGCGAGCCGATCGTTCCGCCCGGCGAGGAGCACGTACTCGAGCACGAGCTTCTCGTGCGGGCGCGCGGGCCACGCGTCGAGCGCGGCGCGGAGCGCGGCGAGGTCGTGCTTCTTCCCGATCGGCATGATGGCGCTGCGCTCGGCGTCGGTCGTGGCGTTCAGGCTGAGCGCGAGACACGGCCTTCGCGGCGCCCGTGCGAGCGCTCGGATGCCGTCGACGAGGCCCGCGGTGGAGACCGTGATCCGCGCGGGGGCCAGGCCGAGACCCGCTTCGTCGCAGAGCACGTCGAGCGCGCGGACGACGGCGGGCAGGTTGTGGAGCGGCTCGCCCATCCCCATGAAGACGAGAGAGACGCGCCCGAGATCGCGCGGTCCGAGCGCGCGCAGCACCGCGACGACCTGACCAACGATCTCGGCGGCGGTCAGGTTGCGCACGAGCCCCATCGCAGCGGTGTTGCAGAACGTGCAGCCCATCGCACAGCCGACCTGGCTCGAGATGCAGATGGTGACGCGCGGGTTCTTCACCGCGCGCGGCATGTGGACGGCCTCGATCGTCTTACCGTCGGCGAGCTCGAGGAGGAGCTTGGTCGAGCCGTCGCCCGACGGCGTGCTCTGGACGACCCGAGGAAGCGAGAGGTCGAGGTGCGCCTCGACGAAGGCGCGGCTGGCCTTGCCGAGGCTGGGACCGTCGGCGGACCACGCGCCGACGCGGTGAAGACGCCCGAGGAGCACCTTCGCCGAGCCGGGAGGCCGCATCGCGGCGAGCTCGGCGGTGGTGAGATCGAAGGCGGAGCGCCTCATGACGCCTCGCTCGGCGCGAGCGGGGGGCGGTTCCGCACGGTCTCCCGAACGACGAGCGCGATCAGAACGAGCGCGAGGACCGCGGAGGCGCCGTAGGTGCCGAAGCCGAGCCCGCCTTGTTCGTGGCTCTTCGTGAAGACGTCGCCGACGGTGGCACCGAACGGCCGCGTGAGGACGAACGCGGCCCAGAAGAGCGCGACGCGCGAGAGCTTGGTGAAGACGGTGAGCACGACGATGAGCGCGAGGAGACCACCGATGACGAGCGCACCCCCGAGGAACCCGAGCCCCGAGTCGTCGGCGAGAAAGTCACCGAGCGCGGTGCCGAGCGTGTTGGAAAATAGGATCGTGGTCCAGTAGAGCGCTTCGGCGCGGCGCGTGCGGATGGAGTCGACGGCGAGCGTGCGCTCGAGCGCCCACCACGCCGCGAGCGAGAGACCGACGAGCGCGACGAGGATCGCTGCGCCGCGCGCGTAGCCGAGGCCGAGCGTGCGATCCATGAGGTCCGACATCGTCGTACCCGCCGTGCTCGTCGAGAGAATCACCGCCCAATACAGCGCGGGCACGTAGCGCCGGCTCAGGAGCTGCGCCGTCACCGTCGCGGCGAAGAACGCGAAGAGGACGAGCGAGCTCGTGAGGTACCCGAGCCCCAACGTCATCGACAGGAGGTCACCCGCCGTCTCGCCGAGCGTCGTCGCGCAGATCTTCATGATCCAGAACGCAAGCGTGAGCACCGGCAGCTTGGAGCGCGTGGCTTCCATCAGTGGAGCGCGAAGCACCGCTTCTCGATCGTCGCGCCGATCGGCGAGTACTGCCCCATCACCAGGTGCGTTCGGTAGAGCGCGGTCGACGAGGTGGCGAGCGAGCCCCACGCGTGGCCATCGCCCGCAGCGGTCGCGATCGGGGTTCCCCCAGCCTTCGGGTGACGCCAGAGCATCTGCTCGGTCGAAATCCAGGCGGCGCCGCCGCCGAGGGCGAGGCCGTTCATCGTGCCGGGGTCTCGGGCGAAGGGTTCAGTACTCGAATCCAGCTCGGTCCCGGACACCGAGAAGGCGTAGAGGCCGGCAATTTCCGCTGCCCCCATGCCTCCGTCGAACGCGACGTACACGCTTGCGTCGTCTGCGGCCAGTGCCCACCGCGCACCTCGAGCGACCGGGAGCGTCGCACCATCGGAGAGCGCCACGCGCATGGTGCGCTCGCCATCCGCAGTCGACGTGGAGACGAACGCATGGTTCGTGTTCATCGCGAGCGCATGCGGCGAGACCAAGGCGACCTCGATCGAAGGTCCGCCACCGAGGCAGCGGAGCACTCCTCGACCATCCGGAGACCGATCGAGCAAGCACACGCGCTCACCCACCGCGGCGAGCTCCTTAGGTGCACCCGTGTCGCCGAAGGGCGACGACGGAGCTCCGGTCGCTCGATCGAACGCGATGACCGCGCGATCCGTGGCGACGAGCACCTGCGTCGCGGTCTGTGCGATGGCGCGGATCGAGCCATCCGTACGCCCGAGCTCGGTGTCGCCACTCGGGCCGTGCACCATCACGGAACCGGTGCGGGTTCCCCAGACCAGCCGATCGCCGGCCGCATCGAGCGCGGTCATGCCGTCGGCGGGCACGTCGGCGTCGGTGCACGCGGGTGGCGTGGAGGACTCCGGCGCGATGGCGCCGCAGTGGGCGAGCGCGAAGAACGCGGGACAGAGGACTACGGCGATGCGTCGCATCACTCCTCCGCGGGGTCCGGGCTCGTCGTCCACATCGAGGGAAGCCTAGCAGACCGAACGTGATTCATCGGGTCAGCCCCCTTCGAGCTCCGCGAGGCTCCGCGGGTGCGGCCGCTTCCCGGCCGCGATCTCGGCGATGCGCCCCGCGAGCGCGCGCGTGATCCGATCCGCGGGGTCCATGCTCTGCGCGGCGTCGATCTCGGCCCGCGCCGACGCGAGGTCACCCGCCAGCAAGAGGACCAGCGCGAGGTTGCTCCGGAGTCCGGCGTCGGACGGTGCAATCTCCACGGAGCGGCGCGCGACGGGCACGGCCTCGGTCGCTCGGCCGACCTCGAGCAAGGCGTGGATGAGCTCGCGGCATCCGTCGGGCTGATCGGGCTCCTTCGCGTGCGCCTCGCCGAACGCGGCGACGGCGCCGGCGGCGTTCCCCAGGCGCTGCTCGATCTTTCCGAGAAGCCACGCGGTGGGGAACGCGACCTCGCGCGCCATGGCCTCCTGGAGCAAGCGCTTCGCGTCCTCGAGCCGCGCGTGACCGGGTGGATCGAGCGGACGCCGAGGCGTTCCAGCGACCATGAGCAGACCGTCCGCGAGGCTCGCGGCTCTTCGGAAGAGCACGGCCCCGCTCCGGATCGAGCGCGCGAGCTGCTCCGCCTCGGCGGCGATCGGCGCTGGAACGTCGGCGGTGGCCGCGAGCCGCTCGAGACGCGCGAGCGCCGCGGGCTCGTCCCCGGTCTCGGCGTCGATCCGCGCGACCACGAGCTCCGCCGGATGCAGCGGCAGCCCCGCATCCGACGCGAGCGCGCGCTCCGCGTACTGCCGCGCTCGCGCGAGGTGCTCTGCGCGAGTTGCACCGTCGGCGACCTCCGCACGCCCCAGCTCGACCTGCGCGAGATCCACGAGCGCGGGCGGATAGCCGGGCCACGATCCGAGGACGCGCCGGAGCCACCACTCCGCATCGTCCCACCCCGAGTCCTTGGCGTGAGCGGCGGCGTTGTGGCCGAACTCGACGACTTCGTCGGGCTTCAACCGGCGCGGCGCGATGCAGGAGCCGCATCCGCCGCAGACCCAACCGTCGATGACGAGCGGGTAGGCGCGCCATAGCTCGCGTTGGCCGGGTCCGGAGCCCGCCGTCGTGAGCACGACGCGACGGAGTGGCTGCCCGCAGCGCTCGCAGACCGTTCGCTCCTCGGCAGGCCCCATGTCCGGCGGTTCGAGCGGCAGCTCGCGGGCGCGCTCGAGGTTGCGAAACACCAACCGATCTTGCTCGACCGTGAAATCGGCTTTGCTCAACCCCATCCAGTCGCGCATGCGATTCCACAGACTCACGCGGGGATTGTCCCCTACGGCGAGGTGCCGAACAACCGAGCCTCGCGGTGGACGAAGATTCCCCGCAACCTCGGCCGGCGCCGGACCGAGGGGGTGCCATGACGACGACGCCCATCGGCGGTGCCCGCGCGCGCGAGCCGTGGAACGACGACGACGGCAGCGCCTCTCCCGTCGCCGGTCCGCCCCCGCCGGTCGCCGATTTCGAACCGGACGGCGGTGCCGCGTACGACGCGCTCGCGATCGACTTCGTTCGCAACGCGAGCGCGCCCGCGCCCCCACCAAAAGGGGACGACCGAGTCCTCTACCTGGGGTTCAACTCGGGCAGCGCGGCGCCGGAGCTTCGTGGGCTCGGTCCGTCGGCGACGGCCGTGGCGCATGCGTCTGCGGGCGAAGCCGACTGCGTCACGGTGGGCGCGCGCACCTACGACCTGAGCGTGGCGAGCGAGGCGCTTCGTTGGGCGACGGCGATCGGGCTGTCGGCCCGCGAAGCCGATGTCGTCGCGAGCGTGATCGCAGGGGCGGAGCCGGGCTCGCGGGACGTGCTGGCGCGGATCGCGATGACGTGGGCAGACGGCATGAAGACGGGGCACGTGCCTTCGCGACTGGTGCTGTCCGGTCACTCCGACGGGGATGCGCTCTGGGGAGATCGGGGAGATCGGATCGCGCTGCACGACCTCTTCGCGCTCGCGCGCGCGATGCCGTCCGCCGCGGCGTGCATTCAGGACCTGCACCTGGCGGCTTGCAACTCCGCGAAGAACGGGACGGCGGAAGAAGAGCGCAAGCTCCTGCTCGACGCGTTCCCGAACCTGAAGACGTTCTGGGGATACCAGGGCGCATCGCCGATGGCTCCCGCCGATCACTTGGCGGCGTGGCAGCGCGCGACGGTGGGCGACGCGACGAAGATCGCACTCACGCCGGCGCTGCGGAACGCGAACGTCACGACGGTCGATGCGACCGGCAAGGCGTCGGGCGCGCTGATCGACATGCCGAAGGCGGACTTCCTCGCTGCGCTCCAGAAGCAGGAGACGACCTACTTCGAGAAGTTCGTTCATGATCACTGGGCGCTGACCTCGGATCCCGGGAATTTCCTCTATCCCGCCTACCAGTACTTCCAAGCCGCGGTCGCGCGGAACGACCTCGGGATCGACAAGGAGAAGTACCGCGCGCTCGCGGCGCACGCGCTTCGCCTGCGCTTCTACGACGAGTCGATCCGCGGCACGTTCCAGGCAACGCACGGCACTGCGATCGCTGCGGCGTACGCGGAGCTCGGACGCCGCCCGGTCGACTTCGCGAAGCTCTCGCGCGCGGAGGCGGAGGCGGAGCTCAAAGCGGTGCTCGCGGCGATCGACCGCGCGAAGCCGAGCGCGGTGCTCGCCAAAGCCGTTGGACCTCTGCGCGGGCTGCTGACGCTGGACCCCGACGCGATCCCCGCGGACTGGTGCGTGCACCGATGAGCGCGCGATGGAAGATTGCGAGCGTGCTCGTTGCGCTCGTGGTGGCGCCGACAGGAGTGCTCCTGTCGTCGCAGCTCGACGAACCGACGATGACCGCGACGACGACGACGTCTTCTGGGAGCCCGGACGGCGGGAGCGATGCCACTCCGGCGGGGAAGGTGTTCCGTCTTCCCCCGCCAACGGATCGCAACGGCGTGAGCTGCCTGGCGCGCCTGGGTACGCCGCCGGAAGCGAAGCTTCTTCCGCCCAATCGCGACGACCTTTGGCCCGAGAGCTACTACTTCCACGAGATCGCGAAGCGCTGCGCGCCGTTCCACCCGGAGCTCGCGCACGCTGCCGAGGTGTCGGCGGACATGACCGAAGCCGCGCGCGCGCACGTTCTCCTTCGCGCGGCCCGCGCGAGCGAGGGTTGGGACTTCCGCTGTTCGATTGCGGATGCCGAAGCCGAAGTGGCGTTCGTCGACGTGTGGCCCCGCCTCGAAGCCGAGAACGCGAAGCGAACGAGTGTCGACGAGCGATGCCTCACGCCGGGGATCCGTGATGCGTGCGCTTACGACGTGGGAACGTGGGCGTTCCTCAAGACGCTCGCGATGCTCGAGGAAGCGCGCCACTGGGCGAACCAAGAGAACGAACCGGCGGTCGTCTTCATCGACGGGCTGCCCAACCTTCAAGATCATGGGGGCGCACGGTCGCCGCGGGAGCGTTGTGTCTACCCGATCCAACGAGAGCCCGAGTCGAAGTGGCCGGCGGGTTTCGTCGCCCCCGAGGACAAGCGGTTCGTCCGACCGCGCGACCTCGACGGGCACGAAATGCGGATGCCGTGGGACCCGCCGTCGGATGCGGGGAAGCCGGCCGAGCCGCGGTGGCTGTGAGCGTGCGGATACTACGAATGTGGTACAATACTCCTACCAACGTATGACGACGAAGCATCGTCTCTCTGCATCCGTCGACGCGGTGCTCGTCGACGCGGCCGAGCGCGCCGTCGCCCGCGGCGACGCCCCGAACCTGAGCGCATGGGTGAACGACGCCCTGGCTCTCAAACTCGAGCACGATCGGAAGATCGCTGCGATGAACGCCTTCGTCGCCGCGTGGGAGGCGGAGCACGGCGTCATCACCGAGGCCGAGATGAACGCCGCGGCGCGAGCCATGAGCGCGCGCGCCGTCACGGTTCGTGGCAAACGCCCTCGACCGAAGCGAGCGCCGGCCCGATGAGCTTGGTGCTGGACGCAGGGGCGTTCCTCGCCATCGAGCGCGGCGACCGCGAGCTCGTCGCGGTCCTGAAGCGAGAGACACTTGCCGGCCGAGTCGTCGTCACGCACGGCGGCGTGATCGGGCAGATATGGCGTGGTGGCGGCGCACGCCAGGCTAGGGTGGCGCGCCTGCTGGAGGGCGTGACCGTCGTCCCGCTGGACGAACGGTTGGGGCGTCGGGCCGGGGCGCTGCTCGCAAAGGTGCGCTCATCCGACGTGATCGATGCGGCGCTGGTGCTCCTGGCCTCGGATGGGGACACGATCCTCACGTCGGATGGCGGTGATCTGAAGCCGCTGGCGGAGACGGCGGACCTTCACGTCGATCTGGTCGCGGTCTAGCCCCCGAGGACCAACTCGACCTCGAACGTCGCGTTCGCCTTCTGGAGAACCTCGGCGGCGCACTGGAGCAGTTCTTCGTCGCCCGTCCAGTGATCGATCTTCACGTCCGCTCCAGTTGCCTTGAACGTCGCGCTCGCTTGGGCGCCACGGCGGGCGGTGGTGGCTCGCGTCACGCATGCCTGGAGCGCGGGTCCGTCGAGGCCGATGGGTTCCACCAGCGAGCTCGATGCCTGCGGATCGATGAACGTGACTGGCATGGTGATCTTCGAACCGGCGCCGCCCGGTGGGTCGAACTTCAATGGGAGGAGCGCGTCGGCGAGACAGCGCTTGAACGAATCGGGCGCGTTGCAATCGCGCCTTGCGCTTGCACTCGCCACGGTGCCATCCGGGCCGATCGCGATGAGCCAGGTCACCTTCGTCGGGCCGTGATGACCCGAAGCAAGCGCGGTTTGGTAGCAAGCTTTCAGCTTGGGTCGCACCTCCGCGATGGTGTGCTCGGCATTGGCGGTGGGTCCGGCGTCGGCGACTTCGACTGCCTTGGGTGTGGGCGGAGGATCAGGGTAGTGAAGCGTGAGCGAGCCGATGCATGTTCGGAACCGAACCGAACCGTCCGCGCGAACCTCGATTCGCTCGATATCGCGGACTGCAGGTGAGGGCGCGGTCGCCGTCGGTGCCTCGACGGGTTGGCGCTCGGACTCCGGGGCCGCGCACGCCCACGCGAGGCCGAGCGCGAGGAGGACAACGACCGGCACGCTCCGAGACACGAGCATCGAAGTGCGAGTCTAACCGGTCTTCAGCCGACGAGACTGGTGAGCATGGCCGTGGCGAAAGGCGACCCCTCGCGGTGCGCTACACTTCTCGACGCGGCAAGCCGCTCAGCCTTCGGGGTCGAACGTGAAGAAGCTTTTCGGATTCGGTTTCGTCATCGCCTGTTCGCTCGTGACTCTCGTCGCGCTCGCACCCGTTGCGTGCTCGGAGCAACCCGTGGAGTGCTTCGCGGCGAACTACTGTCACCAGACCGATTGCAACGGCCCCATCGTACGCTTCGGGTGCATCACCTGCGGCGCCGGCGAGGTCGACGACCGTCAATGCGCCCCCGACGTCGGGGTGGAGTGCATCTACGCGAAGAAGTGCCACCAGACCGACTGCAACGGCCCCATCGTCCGCTCGGGCTGCAACGTCACGTGCCAACCCGGTGAGGTCGAGGATCTCGAGTGCCACAAGGACGCGGGCGCGGACGGGTCGGTCGATGCTGCCGACGCTGCTGCCGATGGTTCCGACGCCGCGACCGATGCCTCGGATGCCGCTACCGATGGGCCGAAGGACGCGAAGGGCGACTAGCCTTCACGTCCGCGACGGTCCAAGCGTGCTCACGGGCACCTCCGCGGCGGTGGCCACCCAGCGCAAGAGCTCTTCGCTCGGCATGTGATCGCGGATCGCGACGAACGCGAGTTGCCACCCGCTCCCGTTCTGGGGACCCAAGCGGAGAACGTCGTCGTCCAGGCGATCGCTCGGCGTCGTCAACGGAGCGGCGTTCGCCGTGAGCTCGATCGCGTAAAGCTTTGCGTCCTGCCGCAGGAACCCTGCGTGATCGCGGAACGAGATCCACGCGCCGTCGGTGCCATCGTCCGCCGTGTAGATGCGCGGTGTCCAACGAACGGCGAATCGATCGTCCGCCGCGTGTGCCATCAGCTCCCGAATGGAATCGAGCGACGGACGGTCGAGGGCAAACATCGGCTCCGCGTCTTCATCACTGGACGCGCGGAGCGCCGTACCAAACTGGGACTCGAGCTGGGCTGCGAGCGGGCGCGTCGTCCAGAGCGCGGCCCATCGAATAGACGCGCCGGCCGCCACCGCCAACCGCGACGCCGCCGCGAGCCCCTGCTCCGGCCCTTCGATCGCGATCGCCCAGTGCTCTTGAACGCTCACGTGCGAAGTCTACTGCGACACCAGCCCGACCGCTCGCTTCGACAGCTTCACGCTCCGTGCGGTGACACGTGCACCTCCCTGAGCCGCCGACGCAGCGAAGCGAGCGGCGGCGATCTCATCGATGATTCTGGTCCCAACTTCGACGCTCCAGCGTCCGATGCGCAAGCTTCTCGAGTTCGGTCGGTCGAGGATTTCAAACAAGCCGACAGTCGTATTGGTACTTCTCGCGTCCCACCGCCTTTCGATGTTCCGCTCGATCACGCCCTTCGCGCGCACATCGGGTGTATCGTGTTCGACATGGGCAATGCGACCAGCAACCGTCGAAGTGCGGTGGCCACGATCCTCGTGACTGCCGTGGCAGCCGTCAGTTGCACTACGGACCGCGGCCGCACGACGCAACCGGCCAGCGTCGACGCCAGCGCGCCTACGGTATCCGACACGGAGCTCGCACCGTCGAGGGTCGCTGCCACCCGAGTGCAGGAGCTTCGTGCCCGTTTCGCTAGCACGGGAGGCGTTGCCAATGGATACGCTCTCGACGCTGTAGTCGGCATTCGCTACGAGCAGACCACCGACGGCACGAACGGGGTGATGGCCGTTCTTCCGATGGGTGCGCTTCACGGCACTGCTCGCCGAGCGCGCGTCGCGCTTCCACGACACGCCAACGACGCAGTGGTGCTGGAGGACGAGACTTCCCACGTCGCCGTGCGCTTCACGCTCGAGCACGCGGCCAATGCTCCGATGGAAGTGGGAGAGGGGTTGGCGGTCTTTCGCGGCGCGCTCGATGGAGCCGACGTGTTGCACCGGGTACACGCGGAAGGCACGGAAGACTTCGTCGTTTTCGAAACGCGCCCGCCACGTGAGGAGATCAGCTACTCGGTCGACGTTTCGCGTGTGGCGGGCCTCCGACTCGTGAGCAATACGCTCGAGTTTCTCGACCGTGACGGCACCCCGCGGCTTCGGGTCGCGCCGCCCTACCTCCTCGACGCAAGCCACCGCCGCCACGACGCGAAGCTCGTCGTAGGCGGATGTGCGTACGACACCAATCCCGCAGGACCTTGGGGTCGCGGCGTGACTCCGCCAGGTTTGGATCGCTGCTCCGTCCGGGTCGTGTGGAACGGTGATGTCTCCTATCCGATCATGGTCGACCCATCCTGGGGCACGACTGGATCGATGGCTACCGCACGAGCGGGCCACACGGCGAGCTTGCTCCTCTCAGGAAAGGTCCTCGTCACCGGTGGGACGCCCGGCAGTGCGTTCTTGCCGATGGGAAGTGCGGAACTCTTTGATCCTACCGGCAATGCGGGTCATGGAACGTTCGCCGCGACCGGTACGATGGGGAACTGGCGCACTCTCCACACGGCGACCGTGCTTGCATCGGGAAAGGTGCTCGTCGTCGGGGGCCGGAGTGGGCTCAGCGCTAGCCAGACCGCGACTGCCGAGCTCTACAATCCACTCACCGGCACGTTCGGCCCCACTGGCCCGCTCGCCGACGCTCGTTATGGACATACCGCGACCCCGCTTGCTTCGGGGAAGGTGCTCATCGCTGGCGGCATCGACGGATTGGGTTCGGCGAAGATTGCGGAGATCTTCGATCCCGCTGGCAACGCTGGCGCGGGGAGCTTCTCGCTGACCGGCAACATGGTGACCGGGCGCCAGTATCACTCGGCGACTGCACTGCCCTCCGGGAAGGTTCTCTTCGCCGGTGGCCAGAGCGGCAACGCCGCCGTAGATGGTGCGGAGCTTTTCGACCCTGCAGCAGACGCTGGTGTAGGCGCCTTCATCGCTACTGGGAAGCTGTCGACGTATCGGCTCGCACCTACCGGGACGCTGCTGCCGTCGGGCAAAGTTCTGATCGCCGGCGGTTGGTCCGGGTTCGAGAGCCCCACTGCCGAGCTTTTCGATCCTACGGCAAACGCTGGCGCGGGCTCGTTCGCGTCGACCGGCACGATGGCCAACGGACGCTATGGGAGCAGTGCGAGCTTGCTCGCGTCGGGCAAAGTCATCGTAACCGGTGGCATTCTCGGCCTCTCCACGCTCGTTGGAGTCTCCGAGGTCTACGATCCAGCAACAGAGCTCTTTTCGATTGGGGCAACGATGGTCGTCCCTCGCTATTGGCAGACGGCAACCGTCATGCCCTCGGGCATGGTGCTGATCGTTGGTGGTCAGCTGAGCTCAACGACCTACAGCGCATCAGCGGAGCTCTATGGAGGCGCCGCGGGCGAGACCTGTTCGAACAACAACCAGTGTCTCTCGACGTTCTGTGTCGATGGCGTTTGCTGCGACTCGGCCTGCGCGGGCAGTTGCGACGCCTGTGCGCTCAGTGGAAAGGAGGGTACGTGCACCAAGCTCGGAGCCGGCAACGGCGGAACCAACCCGGCGTGCGTCTTCCCACTCGTGTGCGATGGCGTGAACGCTTCGTGCAGCTCCTGCGCCTCGGACGCGGGCTGCGCACCAAACTACTTCTGCGCCGCAGATGGCACATGCCAACCCCAGAAGGCGCAGGCTGCTGCATGCAATCCACAAGCGGATTGCATGCAGTCGGGCTGCCGTGAATGTACGAGCGGGTTCTGTGCCGACGGCTTCTGTTGCGACACGCCATGTGCTGGCACCTGCCAAGCCTGCGCTGCTGCGTTGAAGCAGGACAATGTCGCTGACGGAACCTGCGGACCATCCAAAGATGGAACCGATCCCCACAACCAGTGCGCGCCCGCCGGGCCAGCGTGCGCCGCCGACGGCCAGTGCGACGGGGCCGGCGCGTGCCGCGCACACACGCCAGCAGGCGTCGACTGCGGAAAGGTCTGCCAGGGTACGTCTTGGGTCGCGCGCCGCTGCAGCGGTACCGGAGTGTGCAAGGGAGACGGTCTGCCCGTGGATTGCTCGCCCTACCTCTGTGAGAACGGTGCCTGTACTATCACGTGCGCAAAGACAGCGGACTGCGTCGCCTCTGCGATGTGCAAAGCAGGTGTTTGCGTTCCGAAGGCAACGAACGGCGTGGCTTGCTCGATCGCCGAAGAGTGCGCGAGTGGCTCGTGCGTCGATGGAGTGTGTTGCAACTCCCTCTGTGACGGTCAATGCGAGGCGTGTGACGTCGTCGTCGGTACATGCAGTCCGATCTCGGGTGCGCCGCATGGAAAGCGCTCCCCGTGCGCGACAGGCAATTCGTGTGGCCGTCACTCGAACCAGTGCTCCACCTGCTATTCGAATGACGCCTGCACTCCACCCCTGATCTGCAATCCACTCGGCGAGTGCGTGGCACCTCCGGCTTCGACCGACAACGCCGGGGGCGGATGCAGTACGAGCAACGAGCCGACGCGAGACTCGAACGGACTTCTCTGGATCATTGTTGGGCTCCTGATCCTCGGTCCCGTTCGTCGGTATCGAGTAGGCCGGCGGTCCCCGTAGCGTTCGTCGACGTCACGCGCAGGTCGTTCACCTCGGGGTCAATCTCATGACCCCCCCAAGCTCATTCCAGTACAGACTGTCGGCATCCATCGCGAAGCTTGGCTGGGCGTTGATGTTGATTCCGGTCGCCAAAACGATCGGCACTCCACCGCCGACGGGGACCTTCATGACCCGGCTCATCGGGCAACACTGCGAATCGAGCCAGTAGACATACACACCGTCGGACAGGATGGCGCTTGGCGACCAGATTCCCGACGCAACGACGACCGGCAACTTCGATCCATCGTTCACAACGGAAAGAATGCGCTTGCCGACTTGATCGCCCATGTAGAGCTGCGTGCTATCCGCCGCGATGGGCATGAACGTGGACCCGACTGGTCCAGCGAGCGTCGATGCAAAGAAGCCGCTGGTGGTGACTCGATACGACTTCGAAGCGGAGTCGCTCCAATAGACCCATGATCCCTGGCGGATGACGTAGAGCGGGCCAGCGCTTCCGGTAGCCAGTGTGGTTGCAGCACCGCCGCCAATGGGCGCAACGTTCACACTCAGAGTGTTGTAGTTCGCCCAGAAGACGCTCGTGCCGTCGGTGGCGATCGACTCAATCGAGGAATCGCTCGCGATGGTCGTGAGAGCACCGCCACCGACTGGAACGGATGCGACGGTTTTGGGCGTCGTGGCGGCATTGATCCAGTAGACGTTGACGCCGTCGACCAAGATCTGAGACGCGAAGCTCGCGCTGCTGATCAAAGTCGACGCGCCGCCGCTCTTCGGTGAACGTCGTACCTCGGTGGGTGTGCCCCAGTACACGTACGGACCGTCCACCGCGATGGATAGAGCCCCGCCCGAGGGTACGACCACCGTGGAGCAACGGCCGAGGGCGCAAGTGCCGGCACAGGTCGCGCCGCATGCGCCACAGTTCGCAAGATCCGTGCTGAGGTCGACACAACTGTTCGCACACTTCGCGAACCCCGTCTGACACGCACAAGCTCCTGAGCTGCAGTAGGCATGCGACGAGCACGGCGAGCCGCAGCTACCACAGTTGGCGACGTCGGTCGTCACGTCGGTGCAATACGTCAGGCTGTTTACCTTACAAAGGGTCTGCGTAGGGAGGCAGGCCGACACGCATATCCCCTGCGAACAGGCCTCGCCATCCGCGCACTTCTTTCCGCAACTCCCGCAGTTGGCATTGTCGGACGCCGTTGCAGCACAATAGGGACCAGCGTCGCCCACCGCGTGATGGTTCCGGAAAATCTGCTGCATCCCGTTCCGGAAATTCTGCGGCTCCACGACGAAAGGAGCGAGCAGGATGATCTGGGCATTGATCACAGCGATCATGAGCGTGCTGATGGCGACGACCGGCACACGAGGATGCA
>JBGAKG010000014.1:0-263932 GCA_044224495.1 Polyangiaceae bacterium
GAGAGCCAGGTCGCGGCGGTGAGCTCCCACGTCGCGCCGCGGACGCGGTCGCGCGCGATCCGGCGCGCGTCGCGTGCGCGATCGAGCGCGGTCGCGAAGTCGTCGAGGTGGAAGAGGATCGCACTCGCGGCGACGGAGCACAGCGCGTCGACGGAGGGATCCCCGAGCGCGCGCGCGATCGTCTCGGCTTCGGCGAAATCGCCGCCGCGGTCGGCGTCGCCGCCGAGCGCGCTCACGATCGAGCGCGTGGCGAGGGCGCGCGCGGCGAGCGCGCGATCGCCGGTCGCGAAGGCGACCGGAACCGCGCGCCGGGCGAGGGCGCGCGCGCGCTTCACGTCGAGGAGCGAGAGTCCCAGCGCGAGCGTGTGGAGCGCTTCGGCGCGTGCGCGCGCCGTCGGCTCCGGCGCGACGCCGAGCCGGGGCCGGAACTTTTCGCGCCCGAAGAGCGAGCCGACGCGCGAGGAGAGCTCGGAGAAGAACGCCGACGTGTTGGAGGGCTCGCCGTCGATGCCGAGCTCCTTCAACGCCGGAGCGAGGGCCGCGCTTGCGGCGTCGGTGTGACCGCTCGCGAAGAGCTCGTGCGCGGCGCGGCGCCGGAGATCGAGCGCGCGGGGGCCGCTCGAGCGCGACGCGGCAGCGAGGTACGCGTCGCCGGCCTCCGCGCCGCGGCCGGCGTTCTTCTGCGCGTCGGCGAGCTCCGTGAGCTCGCGCTCGGTCGCCGCGTCGCCGACGAGATCGAGCGCCCACTGATGGAGGCGTGCGGCGCGATCGAAGGCGAGGCGTGCGGCGGCTTCGCGTGCAGCTGCGATCGCGTGATCGCTCGCGCGGCGCACGTCGCCCGCCCCGCGCCAGTGCTCGGCGAGGGCCTCGCGATCGGGCTCGGTTCCGCCCTCGGCCTCGAACGCGAGCGCGAGCGCGCGGTGGTCTTCGGTCGGGTCGCGCTCCGACTCGTCGAGCGCGCGGCGGACGCGCCCGTGGTACGGCTCGAGCGCGGGGCGACCGCGCGCGTTCACGCGCCGGGCCAAGTGGGCTTGGCGGAGCTCGCCGGCGGCCCGATCGAACGCTGCGCCATCCTCGATCGCGGCGGCACGCGCGAGCACGGGCTCCGGGACGGGGGCGCGCGCGAGGAGGACGAGATCGAGGACGCGCCGAGCAGCGTCGCCGAGCGCGGCCCGCCGCGCTGCGATGACCTCGCGGAGCGACGCGCCGGGCATCGCCGCGAGCGCGAGCTCTTCCACCAGGAGCGGATGGCCGCCCGACTCCTCCGCGATCGCAGAGGCGCGCGCGCCGGTGCCGAGCAGCTCGGCGTAGCGCTCCGCGTCCTCGCGCGCGAGCCGCCCGAGCGCGATCGAACGAACGTCGCCCGGCATCGCGCCCGAGCCGACGTTCAGGCGGCTCTGGGGGAGCGACGGCGGAGGCCCCCCATGGTCGACGAGCTGCTCCGCCGTGCGCACGGTCGCGAGGAGAAGGAGCGGCGGCGGCGACGGAGGGCGCAGGAGCTCGCGGAGGAGGAGCAGGCTGTCCCCGTCCGCCCACTGGAGGTCTTCGAGGACGAGGAGGACCGGTCGCTTCGCCGCGAGGCGCGCGAAGAGGGATCGCAGCGCATCGAACACGCGCGCGCGTTGCTCTTCTTCGTCCGGCGGCTCGTCGTCGTCACGGCGCGAGAGCCGCGCGACCTCGGGCGCGAGGACCGGGAACACCCGCGCGAGCAACCCGGCGTCGTGAGGGAGGAGCTTCGCGAGCGTGGCCTCGTCCTCGGCGGCGAACAGATCGCGCAGCGCATCGACGACGCCGTCGACGGCCTTGAACGGCACCGACTCGCGCTCGTAGCAGCGGCTCTGGAGGACGAGCGCGTCGGGGCTCCGCACGGCGACCTCGTCGGCGAAGTGGCGGACGAGCGCGGTCTTGCCCACGCCCGACTCGCCGTGGACGTAGACCGTGACGGCGTGGCCTTGCTCGACGCGCGCCCACGCGCGGAGGAGCTCTGCGAGCTCGCGGCGCCGTCCGACGAAGGCCGTCGTGCTCTCGGGCGGGAGCGTCGTGCGCGGTGGCGCGGGGGTCGTCTCTCCGAGCGCGCGGAGGATGTCGGTCGCGCTCGGTCGATCGCGCGGGTCGGGCTCGAGGAGCGCGAGCGCGAGGTCGGCGAGGTCGCGCGGCACGCCATCGGCGAGCGCGTCGGGCGAGGGCGCATCGCCGCGGCGCTTCGCCTCGAGGACCTCGAAGGCGCTGCCCTCGAACGGGAGGGAGCCGGTGAGCGCTTCGTAGAGGACGGCGCCGACGGCGTAGAAGTCCGCGCTCGCGGTCGGCGCGTGGGCCTCGGCCTGCTCGGGCGCCATGTAGGCGACGGTGCCGGCGGCACGTGCCTCCTTCGCCGCGTCCCCGGCGATGCCGAAGTCGAGGAGTACGACGCGCCCTTCGCGGGTGACGAGAACGTTCGACGGCTTGACGTCGCGATGGACCTTCCCGGCCGAGTGGAGCGCGTCGAGCGCGCGCACCAGCTGCGCGAACGCGGTCCGCGTGCGGTCGACGTCGAGGGTTCCTTTGCGGAGCGCGCCGTCGCCGGTGACCGAGCCGCGCGGGTTGGAGGCGGCCGGGAGCGTCTCGGCCGCGCGCGTCACCTCGGCCTCGCGGCCCGCGAGCTCTGCTCCGGGTCGCACCCAGCTCAGGAGGTCGACGCCTTCGACGAGCTCCATCGTGAAGAACCACTGGCCGTCGTGCTCGAGCAGCTCGCCGAGCGCGACGAGGTTCTCGTGCCCGATGTCGGCCAGCGTGCGGAACTCGTTCTTGAAGCGCACGAGCGCATCGGCATCGACGTGCCGCAGCGTCTTGAGCGCGACCGGTGCGCCACGCTCTTCGTCGAACGCCTCGTGGACCACGCCCATCGCGCCGGCGCCGAGGGGGCGCAGGACGCGGAACCGCGACGGTAGGTTCAGCTCGGGCGCCTCGGCGGCCATGGGCGGCCGAGGATAGCCCACGTCACAAGCCGGGACACTGATTGGAGCCGGAGCTCCCGCACTGCGCCGCGACGCAATCGAGCACCGCCTTCATCTCGGCCGAGTAGCCGGCGTCCGGCTTGTAGGCGATCCCGCTGCAGTCGGGCGCCCCTTTGCAGTCCTTTTCGGCGCGGCCGCAGGCCGTGAGCGGGGCGTTCGAGATGCCGCCGCCCTTCGCCGCCTTCACGAGCTGCGCGCGGCAGCTCTCGGTGATGCACGCGCCGCACGGAGTTGCCGTCGCGAGCTCCACCGACTTGTCCTGGCAGCCGGGGTACGTGAGGTAGACGTACTGGCACTTCGTCTCGCAGTTCTTGCCGATGACGACCTCGATGTTGCTCGCGAGCGCCTCGGGCGTGGTCGCCGTCGAGATCGAGGCATCGGACGCCGGGAAGAAGGTGCGGCAGGAGTACGACCCGTACTCCGGGTTCTTCGCGCACTCCTCCATGTCGGAGAGCGTGGCGCTGTACTTGTTCTGCGAGCAGAGCTGGTTCGCGTAGGGGCCCGCGTTCTCTTCCATGCACGCGCCGCACGCGTTCACGCCGGTGAGGACGTTGCGGCAGCCGTTGTTGACGGTCCCACCGTCGGATTCGAGGCCGCTCAGCGAGACGGTCGCGAAGATGGTGCAGGAGAGGACGCCGCTCGCGCTCAGGGCGAGGAGCACGGTGAAGACTCGCGCGCGCATCAGAACCTCCCCCCGGCCGTGAGATAGCCGCCACCGGGCATGGGCGAGAAGCCGACCTCGGGCGCTGCATCCACCGTGCGCGGGAGCACGAGCCCGATGATGCCCGTCACGAGCGCCACGCCGAAGCAGACGTCGGCGATGATCGAGTAGGTCATCGCCTTCGAGCGATCCGACGGGAAGTCGCCGTTGCAGGTGTTGCCGTCGCAGTCCTTCTTCGCGGTGCTGACCGCGGTGATGGAGACGATGCCGAAGACGGCACCCGCGCCTGCGCTCAGTCCGGCGACGGTGAAGAGGATCGGCCGCGCGGGGTTCGGCTTCTGGTTCGCGCCCGGCGGCTTCCACGAGCCGTCGCCGGTGCCGGGCTTCCACTCCGTCCCGCTGCCGTTGCCGTTCGGGTTGCCGCTGCCGTTGCCGTTGGCGAGCGGTGGCGGCGGCGGCTTCGTGGCTGCAGGGCCATTGAACTGCACCGTCTTCTGATCGCCTTCGCGGAGCTCGACGACCTTCTGATCCTTTGCTTCGCCTTCGATCAGGAACTGCACGACGTGCGGACCGGGGTTCAAGCGGCGCGGTGCGGCGAGCGCGTCCTTCCGGACGAGCTGCCCGTCGATGCTCACTTGGCCGGGGCCGGTGACGGTGATCGTGAGCGACGGGATCTTCGCGTCGAGCTCGGCGGCCTGCGCGGCCGAGTCGTCGCGCGCTTTGCGCGCTTCGGCCGACTCGCTCTTGCGCGCGGGGATGCGATCCACCGCGAGGAAGGCTTCGCGCGCCGAGACCAGGTCGCCCTGCATCCGGTACGTGCGCCCGAGCTCGAACCCGATCTTCGGCGTCGGCACGAGCGAGTACGCGGCCTTGAACTTCGAGATGGCTCCCGCGAAGTCGTGGCTCTTGTCGCGGAGGTCCAGGCCCTGGAGGAACGCGGCGCGCGCGCTCTCGATGTCGGCGGAGGACGGCTCGCTCTGGGCGAGCGCGGTCTCTTCGAGGGCGCAGACGCCCGCCGTCGCCGATGCGCCGACAGCGAAGGCGAACGCGAGCGGACGCACGCCGTGGAAGAGCGGTGCGAGCGGGCCCAGCGGGCCGACGGCGGAGGGAGAGCGGGAGCGGGAGAAGGAAAAGGCGTGCTTCATGAAGAGCTCAGAAGATGTCCGGTCGCTTGGTGGTCGTCGCCGGGGGCGGCGCGGTCGTCGTCGGGGGCGGCGTGGGCGGCGTGACCGCCGTGCTCGCGTGCGGGGGCGGCTTCGTCGGCTTGCCCGTGCCGGCTCCGGCCGCCGTCGCGGTCGCCGTGGAGTCGGTGTGCAGCGGATCGAGGGGCGCGTCGTCGAGCGGGCGCGGCTTCACCGCGGCGGTCGTCGCCGTCGCGGTCGTCGTCACCGTCGTCGTCGGAGGCGCGGCAGCTGCGGAGCTCGGCCCGGAGCGGACGACGAGCGCGACCACCCCGAACAGAACGCCTGCGACGACCGCCGCGACGCCGACGAGGCCGACCCAGAGCCAGCGCATGCCACCGCTGCTCCCGGGCCGCGTCTGCCCCCAGCTCGCCTGCGTGACGTAGCCGGGACCGGGAGCCGGAGGCTGCGCCCCGTATGGCGCGGGCGCGGTGTACGGCGCCGGTGTCGCGAACCCGGCGGGGGCGACGGGGGCGACGGGAACCTGGCTCAGGAGCGGCGTGATCTGCCCGTGCTGCGGCGGGCTCATCGCGGTCGCCGCGTAGCTCGCCGGTGCAGCGCCGCCGCCGACGAGCCGCACGATCCGATCGATCGAAGCGTGCGCGTGCGCCGGCGCGAAGGGGCCGAGCGCGAGCGCGAAGTCGCCGACGTTCGCGTACCGGTGCGAGCGATCCTTCTGGAGCGCGCGGAGGACCACGGTCTCGAGCTCGGGCGAGATGTCCGGCCGCGTGAGGCGCAGCGGCGCGGGAGGCTCCTGGAGGATGCGCGCGCAGAGCTCGGTCATCGACTCGCCCAAGAAGGGGGCGTGGCGAGCGAGCAGCTCGTAGAGGACGACCCCGAGCGCCCAAACGTCGGCGCGCGCGTCGACCTCGCGCGTGGAGACCATCTGCTCGGGCGCCATGTAGAGCGGCGACCCCATGATCGACGACGTGCGCGTCAGCGCTGCCTGGTTCATCGCGCCGCGTGGGTCGACCTTGGAGATGCCGAAGTCGAGGACCTTCACGAGCGCACGCCCATCGGAGCTGCGCGTGAGGAACAGGTTGGAGGGCTTGATGTCGCGGTGGACGATCCCGAGCGAGTGCGCCTCCGCGATCGCCTCCATGCCTTGGAGCAGGTAGTCGATCGCCTCGGGGACGGGCAGCGGTCCGCGCTCGAGCAGCACGGCCGAGAGGTCGCGCCCGTCGAGGTACTCCATGACCATGTACGGCGAGCCGTCTTCGAGGGCTCCGACGTCGCTCACGCGTGCGACGTGCTCGTTCTTGATCTTGACCGCGGCGCGCGCCTCGCGCGCGAAGCGGGCGATCGTGTCCTGGCTCTCCAGCGCTTCGGGCAGGAGGAACTTGATCGCGACGCGCTCGTCGAGGTGGACGTGCGTCGCGGCGACGACCACACCCATCCCGCCGACGCCGAGCACGCGTTCGACGCGGTACTTGCCCGCCAGGATCTGGCCGGGCACGACCGGCGCTTGCGCACTCATGGGCTCATGTCCTGGTTGATCTTGGTGGTTTCGCCGTCGACGATGAAGACGGGAACGGTCTTCTCCGCTCGGGGCGAACTTACGCGGAGCGTGAGCACATGCTTCCCTACCGACAGCTGCTGCCGGTAGAGGGGCGTGCCGCCCAGGTCCTGGCCGTTGTCGAGCACCTGGTCGCAGGCGCTGGGACGGCACATGACCGTGAGAAAGCCCTTCGAGCCTCCGCCGTTGGCGGGCGGCGGCGGCGGCGGGGCGGACGTGGCGCGCGTCGTGTTTCGCGGGCTCGTGGCGCGGGTCGTCGCGGTGGGGGGCGGCGGCGTGCGGAGATCCATCGTCGGGATCGGGGCGACGGTCTCGACGGGCGGCGGCGGCGGCGGAGCTTTCGCGGTCGTGGCCGCGGGGGCCGTCGGGCGAGCGGTCGCGCTGGGCAGCGCCGCCGAGGGGACGCTCGCGCTGAACGTCGGACGCACGCTCGGCGCCAACGTGATCGGGGTCGGCTCGGGCGAGCGCGTCGCGAACAGGATGAGCAGGAAGATGAGAACGCCACCCACGACGCCGATCACCGCGACCGTGGCGACTTGCTTCCGCCACGTCCGCGGATCGTGCGCCCCCGTGTCGCCGGGCGGGAGCCGCGGCATGTTCGTGGGCGAGAGCGGCGCGTAGCCGACCGGCTGCATCGGCGGCTGCGTCGACATCTGCGACTGCGCTTGGCCTTGCGGGACGACGTCGTAGGCGGTGAGCGTCCGCTCGTTCGGATCGGCGCGGCGCCCGTTCGGCGGAGCGACCGGGATTCGACCGGTCGAGGGGATTGCGGCCGTGCCGTCGAAGCCGGTCAGCGTGCGGTCGTCGGGCGATGCGCGCGGGATCGTCGGCGCGGGAGCGGGGATCAGCCCGGCGTGAGTGAGCGTGCGTTCGTCGCGCGGGCGCGGCGGCGGCGCGACTACCGACTCGTCGTTCGCGGAGAGCGTGACCGGCGCCGTGCTGCGGAGCTGCAGCGCGGGCGCCGGTGGCGGCGTGGAGCGGCGCGGGACGGGCGGCGGCGTGGAGCGCGGCGGGGGCGTGGAGCCGCCGCGTTGCACCATCGCGGTGGTGGTGTCGCCGCCGGCGTCGAGCTCGGAGTCGCTCGTCCGCATCGGCGGGCGCGGTGCGACGAAGACCGCCGAGCCCTCGGTGACGGGAGGCGCCGGACCGAGATCGGTCTGCGACGGCGTCATCGAAGGTTCGCTCAGGAAGCTCGAGCTCGCCTTCGGGGGCGTGTAGGCCGGGATCGATCCCGACCGCACCGTCGCGAGCGGCAGCGTCGTGAGCGGCAGCATCATCGGCTGCGGGTCCGGCGTCGTGTCGTTCGGTCGTACCAACGTGGGAAGACTGCCGCTGTCGGCGTAGGGATCCGGGTCGCTCGGCGCGCGACGAACGGCGGTCGGCGACGAGTCGGGTGAGGGAACGAACGGCGTCGTGCGGAGCGTGGTCGTCGGGCGCGGCGGCGGCAGTCGCCCGCCGAGCACGGCTGCGGGGCGCTCGGCCGTCGTCTGATCCGCGTCCTCCATGCCGGCGCTCGGCATGACGGCGGTCGCGTCGCCGTCACCGTCGTCGTCGGCCTCGGGCGGCGCGAGGTTGGGGAGCGCGGAGGGCAGCCGGTGCTGGGAGCGGCGGTAGACCTCGGTCACGTCCGCCGCTTCCTTGAGCTTGTTCTCCTGCTCGAGGTAGCGATCCGCGAACACGGTGCGGAGGTAGCGCCCGACGTCCTCCTGCCGGACGCGCTGGCGCTTCGAGAACAAGAGATCCTCGAGCGCACGCGCGAGATCGCGCGCGGTCGCGAAGCGCACGCTGGTGCTCCGCGCGAGCGCCTTCGCGATGAGCGTGTCGAGCTCCTTGGGCGCGCTGTCGACGCGATCGGCGATCGACGGGACGAGGCCCGCTTCGATCATGGCGCGGGTCTCGTCCTCGGTGGCGCGGAGGAAGAGGTGCCGGCCCGCGCACAGCTCCCAGAGGATCGCGCCGAGGGCGAACACGTCGGCGGCGACGCTCGACTCTTCGGTGAAGAGCTGCTCGGGCGCGGTGTACGGGACCGTTCGAGAGTCGCGATCGGCTCGGCGCGGCTCGAACGCGCCCTTGATCTTGCAGCTCCCGTCGTAGGTCACCATGAACACGTGCGGGGCGACGTTGCCGTGCACGCGATGGAGCGGAGAGCCGTCGGGAGCCTTGAGCTGGTGGAGGGCGTGGAGCCCCTCGGCCGCGTCGACGAGGATGCGCGCGGCGATCTCCCAGCTCATCGGCGTGTCGGCGATCTCGATCCGATCGATGACCTCGCTCAGGCGTTCGCCGTGCAGGTACTCGCTCGCGGACCAGGGGACGTCGCCCTCGTCCCCCACGTCGAAGATGGTCGCTACGTTCGGGTGGAGGAGCTTCGCGCCTTCGCGCGCGCGCTCGAAGAAGAGCGTCCGCAGAGCGGGATCCTTCGCCCGATCGGCGGCCAGCGTACGGATGGCCGCCCAGCGCTGGAAGCCCTGCGGGCCCTCGAGGCGACCGAGGTAAACCGCCCCGAGCGCGTTCTTCCCGATCTCGTGGAGCACGTGGTAGCGCCCGAACATCCTCGGCATCGCCGCGGGCGAAGCCGGGAGGGCTCCGCGGGGGATCGGGAGGGGCCGCTGCACCACACGCGAAGCCTAGCAAATGTCGGGCCTCGCTGGGGGGATCGGGATGGGGGTTGGGGTGGGGGTGGGGTGGAGAGGGCAGAGGGCAGGGGAGAAGATTTCAGTGGAGGGTCAGGAGCGCTGCTCCCGTCGCGATCAGGGTGGCTCCGAGCCATTGGTGGGGGCGGGGGTGCTCTTTCAGGGCCAGGCCGAAGAGCATCGCGAAGAGGACCGAGCCGTTGCGGAGGGTCAGGACGAGGCCCGCTCCCGATTGGGCCAGCGCCAGTAGGAAGGCCACGAACCCCGCTCCCGCGAGGGCTCCCGCTAGGGCTCGTCGGGGCGTGAAGCTCGGGGCCCGGCCTTGCGTCAGCTTCACTCTCGCGACGTGGAAGGCTCCCGCGACCAGGAGGGAGAGCGCGGCCAACGTCGGCGCGTCGCCTCCTCGCCGGAGACTCGCCGTGTACGCGAGGTGGTAGCCCGCGATGAAGACGCCCGTCAGCGCGGCCCAGCGCATGCCCGTCGCTCGCTCGCGGCCTTCGCTCGCCGCGGCGCGGGGCGACGCCAGAACGAGGCCCACCAGCAGCACCGCCGCTCCGAGCGCCGCCGTGCCTCGCAGCGACTCGCCGAAGAGCGCCATCGAGAGCGGCCACACCAGGAAGACCGCGCCGCCGCGCGCCAGCGCGTAGACCGGGCCCAGCGGTGCGCGCGCCATCGCCTGCCCCAGCGCGAGGAAGTACGCCGCCTCGAACGCGCCCGCGAGGAGCGCCCAGGCGAGCGTCTCCGCGCGGAGCGGCGCGCGCGTCCACGCCACCGCGAGCGCAGCGACGAGCGCCGCGACGATCGAGATCGGCCCGACGGCGTCGCGCGGCGCGGGGTCTCGGCGAAGGAGCGCGTTCCACAGCGCGTGGACGAACGCGGACGCGAAGACGAGGAGTGCCGCGCTGGCGCTCAATCGTCGAAGTAGCGCCGGCGCTTGGACCGCGGCGGAGGTGGCGGAGGCTCGTCGGGCGGAGGCCCCGCCTCGACCGGCTCGGGCGGGGGCGGCGCGTCCGGATCGGCCTCGCACCGCCCGGAGCGGCAGCGCTCACGATCGCCGCAGTCGCCGGCCGTCCGGCACTGCGCGCAGGTCCCGGCGACGCAATAGTCGTGGTGCCCCAACGTGTTGCAGACGCCGTCGTTGGTGCATGCAGGATACACGGGTTTCGAGCTGCATGCCCCGAGCGCCACGGCGGTCGCGGCCGCGAGCACGAGCGCGAACGCGGACCCGACCTGGAGAGGCCTAGGCGAAGGACGCATCGCGAGCACCATACCTCATGGCGGCGCTTGGGAACGCTCGGTGCACGACGTGCGTTCCCTTGACGCGCCCTTGACGTGGTAGGGGAGCCGGAGTCGTATGGCAGTCATGCTGAAGTCGGGTGACAAAGTCGCCCACTACACCGTCGACAAGCTCCTCGGAAGCGGGGGGATGGGGGAGGTGTACCTCGCCCTCGACGAGCGGCTCCACCGCAAGGTCGCGCTCAAGATCATGGCGCGGACCGAAGGCGAAGAAGCGTCGAAGGAGTCTGCGGCGCGGCTCCTGCGCGAGGCCCGCGCCGCCGCATCGCTGACCCACCCGAACGTGGTCGCCGTCTTCGACGTCGGCGAGTCGGACGGGCGCGTCTTCCTCGCGATGGAGTACGTCGTCGGCAAGACGCTGCGCGAGCTCTTGGTCGAGCGCGACATCGGCTGGCAACGCCGGCTCCGGTGGCTCGTCGACGCCGCGCGCGCGCTCGGAGCCGCGCACCGGAGCGGGCTCGTCCACCGCGACATCAAGCCCGAGAACGTGATGGTGCGGGACGACGGGCTCGTGAAGGTGCTCGACTTCGGCATCGCCCGTCGCATGGGCGCGAGCGGCGTCGACCCGACGGCCAAGACCGAGGTCGCTCCCGTCGACATCGGCACCTTGACCGGAAAAGGGCTCGTCGTCGGCACGCCGATGTACATGGCGCCCGAGCAGCTCAAAGGCGGCTCGCCCGATCCACGCACCGATCAGTTCGCGTGGGGCGTGATGGCGTTCGAGGTGCTCGCGGGCGAGCGCCCGTGGCCGACGAAGTCGGATCTGCTCGCCGCGGTCGCCACGATCCTCACCGAGCCGCCGGAGTCGCTCCGCAAGCGCGCGCCCGAGGTTCCGCCCGCGATCGAGTCCGCGATCGCGCGCACGCTCTCGCGCGATCCGGACCAGCGTTTCGTGGACATGGACGAGGTCGCCGACGCGATGGAGCCGCTCGCGATTCGGCTCTCGTCCGCCGAGCACATGGCGCTCACGCAGCGCTCGCGCGACTCGAAGCCGCAGCTGGCGACGCTCGAGAGCCCGACGGGCGACACGGCGCCGAGCCGCACGAGCGGCGATCTCCCTCCCGATCGGCGGAGCGATCCCGCGCGCGAGCCCGAGGCCCCCATCACGCGGCAAGCGATGGTGACGGCGCGGTCGCCGCAGCACCCGAACCAACCGCTGCAGCCGCCGCCGCGGCAGAAGCGGCGCTGGCACTTCCTCCTCGGCATCGCGGTCGCATTGGCGGGCGTGGGCGTCTGGTACAAGCTGCGCAAGCCGCCGGTCGTCGTCGTCACGCCACCGCCGCCGAGCGCGTCGAGCTCGACGGTGACCGCGCCGAACACGCCGCCGGTCCCGCCCGAGGCGCTCGCCGCGTACCAAGAAGGGATGCAGCTCTGGCGCGACGGCTCGCCGGCGCGCAGCCGCACGCGGCTCGAGCACGCGACCGAGATCGAGCCGAGCTACGCGTCGGCGCACCTCCTCCTCGCGCTCCTCCTCGTGCACGCGGAGCCGTCCGAAGCGCGCGCGCGCTTCCAAGACGCGTTCTCGCACCGCGCGAAGCTCGCCCCGAGCGAGGCCGTGCTCCTGGACGCGGTCGAGCCGCTCTTCCGCGCCTCGGCGGACGCCGCCGATGCGGAGGCGCGCCTCACCACGCTCGTCGGCGACAAGGGCAAGGACGCGATCGCGCTCTACATGCTCGGCTTCGTGCGCGAGTCGCGGAGCGAGTTCGAGCGCGCGAAGGAGAGCCTCGAGCGCGCCATCGCCGCCGACGCGGGGTTCATCCCGGCGTGGAAGGCGAAGGGCGACGTCGAGCGCTTGATGGGCAACGCGGACGCGGCGCTCGACATGTACGACCAGTGCCTCAAGAAGTCGCCGGCGGCGGCGATGTGCCTCGAGCAGCGGCTGTTGGTCCGGCGCGACCGCGGCGACTGCGAGGGCATGGAGAAGGACGCGCGGGCGTGGCAGTCGGTCGAGCCCGACGCCGCCGATCCCAACTACTACGTCGCCGCGGCGCTCCAGGCGCGCGCGCAGCCGCAGGCGAGCGTCGAGGTCGCGCTCCGGCGTCAGTGGGAGGCAATGCCGCAGGAGGAGCGTCCCGCCGGCGAAGCGGAGGATCGCGCGAACATGGCGATCCTGGTGGGCGACTTCACGCTCGCGGAGCGGTACACGCGCGCGTGGGATCTCGCGCGCACGCGGCCCGAGGTGATGCTCCACGCCGGTCCCCAGCACCAGCTCGCCCTGATCGCGTACGAAGCGGGGGACGTGAACGGCGCTGGAAAGATCGCAGCCGACTTCCTCGCCGTCGCACCCGCGATGAACCTGGATCCGCTCGGCAGTGACCCGACGGTGTGGGCGGTCGAGTACCTCTACCGCTCCGGCAAGGTGAAGAAGGAAGACCTCGACGCGAAGCGGAAGGCGTGGATCGCGGGCCAAGAGGCGCATCGCTCGCCGGAGGAGAACCGCCGGATGGCGCCGTTCCGCTGGGCGACGGTGTACGCCGGTTTCGCCGAGACGCTCGACGAGGCGCGCGAGGCGGTCGACGCGCTCCCCGCGTACCTGCCATTCCCGCCCGACTCGCGTCACACGCCCGCGTTCGACGCCGAGGTCGGGAAGGCGTTCGCGCTCGCCGGCCGCTTCGACGAGGCGGTCCCGCTCTTGAGCTCGGTCACGCGCGCGTGCATCGCGCTCGGCTCGCCGCAGCTCCAGACGCGGGCGTTCTACTTCCTCGGGCTCGCGCTCGAAGGGAAGGGCGATCTCGAAGCCGCGAAGCGGGCCTATCAAGTGGTCGTCGACCGGTGGGGCAACGCCAAACCGCGGAGTACGACTGCGGAAAAGGCGCGCCAGCGCATCGCGCAACTTCAGTGAGCGTCCTGTCGGATTGCCCGTCGCCGTGAGGCGGCTCACTCCTCTTTGGTTGCGCGGCGCCGGAAGAGCATCAGGTAGTTGAACCCGCGGAGGAAGAAGCCGCCCTCGTCGGCCGCCTTCCGGTAGTTCCCCATCTGGAGCGTCTTGTTGTGGCGCACCACCGCGACCACGTCGTGGGGGATGAAGTGCTTTCGCGCGAGCTCGAAGAGCTCGAAGCCGAGCGGGTGGAACCCGCGGTCCTTCTTGAAGACGTCGCACACGAAGATGGCGAGGGTGCGGTTCGGTCGGAGCACGCGCGCGGTCTCGTCGAGCACGAGCCGCATCGCGCGTTGGTAGCGCCCGTCCGCCGGGAGCTTGCCGATGCAGCGGGGGTCGTCCGAGTACTCCAGGTTGTCCGCGTAAGGTGGATCCATGAACACCAAGTCGACGCTGGCGTTCTTGAGCGGCAGGCTCCGTGCGTCGGCCTGCTTCACGTCGGGGTGCGCGGGCGAGACGTCGAAGCCGAGCCCCTCGCGGCCGAGGTCCTTGCACACTTCGATCGTGGTCCCACTCCCGCAGAAGGGGTCGAGCACCTTCTCGCCGGGCTGGGTGAAGCGATGGAGCACGTTCCACACGACGTACGACGGCGTCGCGCCGCGGTAGTCCTTGCTGCCTTGCTCGCGCTCGCCGTAGTGCTGAGAGGGGTAGTCCCAGAGCGTCGTCACTTGCGGCACGAGCGGGGGCTTGCTGAGCCCGCGCGGTCGCTCGCGCCCCGGAGCGCGATCGTGATCGCGATCGCGATCACGCTCTCGATCCGAGCCGCGATGCGGAGCGCCGGCGGGGCGGCGCGGAGGGCGTGGCGTCGTCATGGTCGACCCGAGTAGCAGATCCTCGCGCTCAAGAAACGTGCAGACCGAACGTTTTTCCCTTGCGCAGGGTCATGGAATCCGTCAGTGGAAAGTTACGAGGGTGTGACATTTCGATGGCGCAAGGCGTACTGCCGGCGGTTCCGGTAGCAGCTACCAGCTCAGCAAAAGCGAAGGATTCTCGGGAGGTAGCTCCGGCGGAGGTTAGGGTCGAGGTCCATGATGCCTCCCGCCTCGAGTGGTCGGTGTCGATCCCGCTCCCGGAGACGCAGAAGACGCCGTTCGCGATCGAGCTCGCCGTCGAGATCCCCTCCAACACGTTCGTCCAGCACTCGCCCTGGGACCAGCTCCAGAAGTACGTCCGGCTCGACGGGCCGGAGGACGTGGTGCACGACGGGGCGCCGACGATCGACGGGCTGCGGCGCGGCGCGATCGCGGTCGCGAACCGCCTCGCTCGGGCCAGCCAAGGCTTCGCGCGTCACTGTCGAGCCGAAGCGTCCCCGTTCGCGAGCGAGGGAGGAGCCGACCACCTCGAAGCGATGAAGACCTGGCTCGCCGCGGGGGAGGAGACGCTCGGGGCGGCGCGCGCCCGCCTGGCGGGTGCACCGGCATCCGAAGCGGCCGAGCTCCACCGCGAGCGGGAGCTCGTGGACGAGTTCCTGAGCGGGCGCTTCGTCGAGCTGCTCGGCAGCATGGAGCGGACGCTCCGTGCGTCGCCGTTCGCGCCCGAGGACAAGCGGCCGATCGAGGAGTCGATTGCGACGCTCCTCGCGCGGGAGACGCAGCACCGCGTCGCGCGGAAGTTCGCGTTCGCGGAGCTGCGGACGGAGCGCGATCTGGAGGGCTACCTCGACCGCATCAGCCAGCTCAAGAAGCACTTCCAAGAGGTGCTCTTCCTCGAGGGCGAAGAGGTCGCGATCGCCCAGCGCCTCCACCACGTGCTCGCCGCGGTCGCCGCGATCCTCGCGTCGCTGTGGGCGTTCGTGTTCCAGGTCGGCTTTGCCAGTGGCTCGACCTCGACGCGGGTCAGCTCGAGCGTGGTCGTCGTCGCGCTCATCGCGGGCTTGGCCTACGCGGTGAAGGATCGCATCAAGGAGGTCGGGCGCACGTGGGTGCAGAGCAACGTGCACCGCTTCTACGCCCAGCGGACGGCGACCTACCGTGCCCCGCGCAAGACCACGGGTCCGCGCGAGCCGATCGTCCGGGCGAAGGAGTCGTTCGTGCGCGAGGACGCGTCCCGCCCCGACGCGCTGAACCCGACGAGCGGCGCGAACACGCCCGTCACGATCCTGCGCTACCGCCAGCGCGGCACGGTCGCGCCGCAGGCGAGCCTCGCGAAGACCGGCGTCACCCGCGTGAAGCACGTCTTCCGGTACGACCTGTCGCCCCTCTTCGCCCGCCTCGACGACGCGACGAAGCCGGTGCCGGTCTTCGACGAAGAGGCGAAGCGCGTCCACTTCGTCGACGCGCCGCGCTGCTACCGGATCCCGATCGAGCTCCGCTTGGATCTCGGGGAGAGCTCCTCCGTGGAGAAGCTCACCCTGATCCTCTCGAAGCGCGGGTTGGACCGGCTGGAGTAGCTCCCGGAGCGCTCGTCACTTCCCGACGAGGACGTGAACGTCGTTCGACAGGTTGCAGGCGTCGCCACCGCCGGTGACCATGTGGACGATCTCGGCGACGACGATCTTCTTGTCCGCGGCGACCCACGCGCCCTCCAGGTTCGGCGTGAACGCGCAGGGGCCGGCGCCCTTGCCCTTCCAACCCTTGGCGTCGAAGTCGACGAGCTTCTTGCCGGCCTTGTCGGTCGCGGTGAACCGGAGCGCGGCCGAGAGCTCGAGCGTGAGGTCGCCGGCCGTGAACGGCTTCCCGCGGCTGCCGGTGGCGGGAGTGAGGGAGACCCACTTCATCGCCGCCAGTGCGTCGCGGGCGGCGCCGACGTTGGCCGTCGCCTTCTTCCGCTCGTCGTCGAGCTTGTTCGCGCGGCTCGCCTTGTCGAGCGCCGAGGCGTCGAAGATGGTGAGCTTCTTGTCGACCGCGTCGGTCGCGATCGTCTTGATGAAGACCTTGTGGTTGGGGTAGCCGCGCATGCCGTCCTGCTCGTTGACGACGTAGGCGAGCTTGGTCCCGTCCTCGGAGATGGCGGGGAAGCCCTTCGCGACGAGCTTCCACTCCTCGACGTTGGTCCCCGCGGTCTGCTCTTGGAGCGACGGGCCCTCGGGCGGCTTCGGGGCCGTGGCCGACGCGCTCGCAGCCGGTGCGCTCGAAGCGGCCGGGGCCGTGGTCGCGACCGAGGACGCCGCCGGCGCCGTCGCGCTCGTCGTCGCGGCCGTGTCGGTCGGGGCCTGCGGGGGCGGATCCTTGGAGCAGGCGACGAGGACGAAGGCGAGGAGGAGGGCTTTGCGCATGGCCCCCCTTATCACGGAACCACTGCTAAGGTCGCGGCCGATGGCGGACCCGTTCCCCAGCTTCGATCCGAGGTGGATCGTCCATCAGGACGGCGAGCTCGTCGTCGTCGACAAGCCACCGTTCGTGGCCTCGCAGGCGGCCGATCCGGAGATCCCCGACGACCTGGCGACCCGCCTCGCGGGGTTCCTCGGCGCGCGGGGAGAGTCGACGTACCTCGGCATCCACCAACGGCTCGATCAAGACACCTCGGGCGTGATCTTGTTTGTCCGCGATCGGGCGAAGAACGGCGCAGTCGCGAAGGCGTTCGAGGGGCGCGGCGTGAAGAAGGAGTACCTCGCCGTGGTCACCGGCTTTCGGGGGAAGGAGCAGACGACGCTCCGGCACCGCCTCGCGCCCGGCCCGGACGGGCGCATGATCGACGCCCGGAACGGAAAGCCGGCGGTGACGCACGTGCGAGTCCTCGAGCGCCGCGGCGTGCGGACGCTGCTCGCGCTCGAGCTCGAGACGGGGCGCACGCACCAGGCGCGCGCGCAGCTCGCGCTCGCGGGCGCACCGATCGCGGGCGACGCGCTCTACGGCGGCGAGCACGCGGCGCGGTTGATGCTGCACGCCCATGTGCTCGAGCTGCCTGCCGGGGTCGTCTCCGGGCAACGGCGCTTTCGGGCCGAGCCGCCGCCCGAGCTCGCGCGTCACCTCGCGGCGGGCCCGCTCGGCGCGGCGGTCTACGATCGGCACGCGCTCTTGGCCGAGCGCCTCGCTGCGGCGGCGCGGCGCCGCTTCGGCCTCGCGCGCGCGATGCCGGAGGCGCGCCGCACGACGGCGTTCCGCCTCGTGAACGAGGAGGGCGACGCGTTCCCGGGGCTCGCGATCGACGTGTATGGGGACCACGCCGTCGTGCAGCTCTACGTCGGCGACGGGACGTGGGAGGACGCCAGCGGCGCTCGCTCGCCGCGCGTCGATGCGCTCCTCGACGCCGTGCATGGGATGGGCTTCGCGGGGGTGTACCTCAAGCTTCGTCCGCGCCAGGCGAACACGTTGGTCGACACCCGCCGCGACGAGGTCGCTCCGAAGACCGCCGTCCGCGGGACGTCGGCGCCGGACGAGCTCGTCGTCCACGAGGAGGGCGTTCGGTTCCGGGTCCGGCTCGGCGACGGGCTCTCGACGGGCATCTTCCTCGACCAGCGCAACAACCGCCGCCGCGTTCGGCTCGCGGCGGCGGGCAAGCGCGTCGCGAACCTCTTCGCCTACACGTGCGGCTTCACGGTGGCGGCGGTGGCCGGGGGAGCGACGCAGACGGTGAGCGTGGACGCATCGCTCGCTGCGCTGGAGCGTGGCCGGGCAGGGCTGACCGAGATCGGCGCGCCGCTCGCGGGGCACTCGTTCCTCGCCGACGACGCGTTCGCCTGGCTCGAGCGCGCCAAGAAGAAGGGCGAGCGCTTCGACCTGCTCGTCCTCGATCCGCCGAGCTACTCGACGACGCGCAAAGGTCGCTTCGTCGCGGAGACCGACTACGTCGATCTCGCGGCGAGCGCGCTGTCGGTGCTCGACGTCGGGGGGCAGATGCTCGCCTGCACGAACCATCGCCGGATCGGGGGCGCGAAGTTCCGGCGCATCCTGCACGAGGCGGCTCGGCGTGCGGGGCGCGAGGTCGCCAAGATCCGGGAGCTCCCGATGCCCCTCGACCACCCGGTGGCCGTGGGGGGCAGCCCCCACCTCAAATCGGCGTGGGTGGTGCTGTAAGGCCGGGGCACGTCGCTCGTTCTTCCGCCATTCAGGGCCGACCTCCGATGCGTTCGGCCCGAGGTGGAGGTTCTCAGATGCGCACCCAACTCCTTGGTTTCACCGTCGTCGCCGTTGCCCTCGTCGCAGGGTGTGGGGGTGGCGGTTCGTATGCGCCCGCCGGGGGTGCGTACCCTTCGGGCGGCTACGGTTACGGTTACGGAAATGGCGAAGCGACCGCCGCGGCGGACGCGCCGGCCTACGGAGCCGCCCCCGCTGCTCGCACGGCGTCCGTGCAGGCGCGGACCGGTGCCGTCGCCCCCGCGCCCCCTCCGGTCCGGACGGATGGTGACGACCAGGTCATCGTCGCCGACTCGCAGCGACCCGGGCTCGGTACCGAGTGGGGCGAGACGCGCTACAGCCGCGTCCACGACGTGAGCTTCCTGCGCTCCGACGAGATGCACCCGTTCGGCGTCGCCACCCTCAACTACAACGACCGCGCCGGGGTCGACGCGCTCGCCGCGCGCGAGTCCGTGCGCAACACCGGCTACTTCCGCGAGGTGCCCGCGGGGGGCGGGGCGATCGTCGTCTCGATCCGCGGAGAGAACGGCGACCTGCTCCCGGCGATCAAGGTGTCGGACCGAACGTTCGTCATCGGCCAGGAAGGTCAGCGCTACTCGATCGTGATGACGAACCGAACGAACCACCGCTTCGAGGCGGTGGCGACGGTCGACGGGCTCGACGTCGTCAACGGGCAGACGGGCGACCTCCACAACCGCGGGTACGTCCTGATGCCGTACGCGACCGTCGAGGTCGATGGCTTCCGGCAGTCGCACGAGGCCGTGGCGGCGTTCCGCTTCTCGCGCGTCGCCGACTCCTACGCGGCCCAGACGACGGGTGACCGTCACGTCGGCGTGATCGGCGTCGCGTTCTTCAGCGAGCGCGGCGACGTCTTCACCGTCCCGTACAGCGCTCCGATCGCGCTCCCTCCGCCGCCCGACGCGACGGACATCCAGCTCCGCGAGACCGCGAGCCCGTTCCCGAACGACCCGCGCTTCGCCCGCCCGCCGCGCTGAGGTCAGCGGTCCAGATCGGCGAGCGTGATCTGGGGCCCTCGGAAGCGACGGCGGGCGACGACGAACCACGCCAGCCCGAGCAGGACGAGGGTCCCTCCGAGCGCCGCGCCGAAGAGTTGGTTCGGCGGGAGCGCGAAGACGACGAGCACGAAGATGCACCACGCCGTCGCGAGCACCGCGCACGGCACGCCGAAGCGGCCCAGATCGAACGGGCCCTTGCGCACCCACGTCCCGCGGAGCCGCGCGCCGACCCCGAGCGCGATCGGAACGCCGTACGAGACGTAGAGCGCGGTGGTGGCGAGCGACGTGCTCGCCTCGAAGGCCTTGCCCGCACCGAAGCCGGTCGCGACGACGAGCACGAGCGACAACCCGGCCGCGACCGACAGCGCGACGACCGGTGTCTTCCAGCGCGGGTGCACCCACTTGATCCAGCGGGAGAGGGGGAGCCCTCCGTCGCGCGCGAAGGCGAAGAACGTGCGTGAGGCGCTCGTGAGCGCGGAGAGGCCGCAGAACCACATCGCGAGCGCGGAGAGCCCCATCGCCGCGGTGCCCCAGCCGGTGCCGATCGCGCTGCGGAAGATGGCGAGCGGCGGGTTGTCGGCGTCGGCGATGGCCGGCAGGTCGTCGATCGCGAGCGTGAGCCCGGCGACCAACGCGAAGCCAAAAAGAGCGCTGACCACGACCGCCGACAGGATGCCCATCGGCGCGCGGCGCGAAGGGTCGTGCGTCTCCTCGCTGACGTGGGCGGACGCGTCGTAGCCCGTCATCGTCCACATCCCGAGCGTCATCGCGCCGAAGAAGCCGAGACCGAGGTTTCCGTCCTCGCGGAAGGTGTGGCTCCGGTCGACGAGCCAGCCCGCGCCGTGGTGACGACCGAAGGCGAACAGGAGCGCGACGAGGACGAGGACCCCGACGATGTGCACGACGGCGGAGGCGTCGTTGAGCCACGCCACGGCGCGGAACGAGAGCGCGTTGAGCGCGAGGTGCGAGGCGAGGATCGCGAGGAAGAGCGGGAACGTGGGCCAACCCAGGAAGGCGTTGATGGCTTGGGCGCACCCGAGATCGATCGCGGCGACGATCGCGACTTGCCCGACGAGGTTCGTGGCCGCCACCATCCAGCCGGAGCCGCGCCCACCGAGAAGCGCGGCCCAGTGGTAGAGCGCGCCGGCGGTGGGGAAGGCGCTCGCGAGCTCGGCCATCGCGAGCGCCACGACGATCGTGCCCACGCTCACGATCGGCCAACCGAGCCCGAGCCCACCCGGACCACCCGCGCGGAGCGCCATCTTGTAGGACGACATCACGCCGGTGAGGATACTGATGATCGAGAAGCTCAGCGCGAACGAGGAGAACCCACCGACGCTGCGCAGGAGCTCCTGCGTGTAGCCGAGGCGTGCGAGATCGCGCTCGTCGTCGCGCGAAGCCAACGTCAGAACTGGCCGCTGAGGAGGAGCCCGCCGCCGCTCGCGCCGAACGTCGGCGTCACGCGAACGCTCCCCATCGCCCCGGCGGGCTTTCCCTTCGGAGCGACCAAGAAGAGGGTGAGGCCGCCGACCGCGAGCGCGGCGCCGCCGATGACGAGGCCGGTGGAGACGGCAGCGAACGTCTTGGCGTCCTCGCGGAGGCCCACGCCCGGCGTGCCGGCGCGGCAGGGATCGACGCCGCTCGGGTCGGTCCCGTCGATGCAGTAGAGGTTCGACTCGGCGTACTTGTTCCCGGCGAGCACTGCGAACGCGACGCCGACGCCCAGGCCGACGACGCCCACGCCCGCGAGCGTGAGGCCGACGATGCGGAGGCCGGAGCCGCCGCCGCCGGTGTCGCCGCCGGGCGGCGGGTTGTTGCCGTTGCCGTTCGGGGGCGGCGGGTTGTTGCCGTTCGGAGGAGGCGGGGTGTTGCCGTTTCCGTTGCCGTTCGGGGGCGGCGGCGAGACCACGGTCCGGTCATCCCATTTTGGGATGGTGACGGTCACGTTGCCGCCGCGCTCGGGCACGTTCACCGTCGTGGAGAACGCGGTGTGGCCGGGCGCGCTCGCGGTGATCGTGTGCGTGCCGCCGTCGAGCGGGAGCGCCGCCCCGAAGGTGACGGCGCTCACCTGCGAGCCGTCGCGTTTGACCTCGAGCCCGGCTGCGTCGAGTCCGGGCGCGAGCGCGATCGTGAGCTTGGAAGGGACGAGCTTGTCGGCGCGATCCTTCGCGATCGCCGCGCGCTTCGCGTCGCTGCGCTTCAGCGCGAGATCCTGCGCTTCGCGGAACATCGCCCACGCGCTCGCGATCTTGCCGCTCCGCTCGTAGCACTCGCCGAGGTAGAGCGCGGTCCCGATCGCCGGATCGAGGCGCTGGCTCTCCGCGAACTTGGGGCACGCGTCGGCGAAGCGCCCTTCGCCGAGCGCCTTCGTCGCCTCGTTGAAGAGAACCTCGGCCGCGGCCTTGTCCTGTGCGCTCTGGGCGGCGGCGAGCGGCGCCGTCAGCATCACGGCGGCGAGCGCGGCGGCGGCGAGCCGACGTCCGTTCCTCAATTTCGTCCTCCGAACCCCGAGGTGTCGACCGTCGGGGGTGTCTTCCCGCTCGCGGTCGCGGTGGGGTGACCGCTCGCTTTCGCGCTCGGAGCGGCCGCGACGCTCGTCCCCGGGCGGACCTTCGTGGTCGCCGTGCCCGGGGCTGCGGTGGTTGCCGTGGGGAGCGCGCTCAGCGGAACGCCGGGGGCGCCCGCCGCGGTCGTCGCCGGCGATCCCGTCGCTCCGACGCCGGTGGTCGCGCTCGTGCCCTCCGCGGTGCCGGCCGTCGCGTTCGTGTTCGCGTTCGCGTTCGCGATCGGGTGGTCGGGCGCCGAGGTGACGGAGGGCGTCGGGGCGGTGCCGCCGAACGCACGCGCCGCTGCCCACCCGCCGACGCCGAGCACCACGAGCAGCCCCGCTCCCGCGGCGGCGAAAAGCAGGTTGCGCGACCCGGGCGCGGGCTGCGCCGGTGCGCCCCACGCCGCGGCCGTCGCCGCCACCGGGTTCGTCGTCGCGGCAGGCCCGCTCGCCGACGAGTTGCCGGTGGAGAGCTGCGTCGCCGCGATCGCGTCGTGCGTACCGGGAACGACCGGGCTCGACGTGGTGGCCGGAATGGTGGCCTCCGTCGTCGAGAGATCTGCGCCACCCGCCGAGGGCACCACCACGCGCTCCGGCGTGACGCCGACGAGCGAGGGGCGAGGCCCGGTCCCCGCGCCCGAGAGGCGGAGGATGCGGTCGACCGACGTGGTCGCGCCCGGCGCGAGCGGGAGGAGCTCCCGCGCGAGCTCGCCGACGTTCTGGTACCGCTGCTCGGGCGCCTTCTCGAGGCACCGTGTGATGATGCGCTCGAGCTCGGCCGGTGCGGTCGGGAGCGCCGCGCGGAGCGGGGTCGGCGGAGCGGTCAACACGAGCGCGCAGAGCTCGGCGCTGGTCCCGGCGCTGAAGCTGGGGCTGCCGGTGACGAGCTCCTGGAGCAACACGCCGAGCGACCAGATGTCGCTCCGCTTGTCGACGTTCTTCGCCGCCTTCATCTGCTCGGGCGACATGTAGAGCGGGGAGCCGACGATCGCTTGCGTGCTCGTGACGGAGACGTCGTTCGGGCCCGCGACCTTCGAGATGCCGAAGTCGAGGACCTTCACGCACGGCGAGCCGTCGCTGCGGTGCGCGAGGAACAGGTTCGCCGGCTTCAGGTCGCGGTGGACGATCCCGGCGGCGTGCGCCTCCGCGAGCGCCTCGCACGCTTGAAGGACGAAATCGACCGCCTCTTCGACGGAGAAGCGCTGGCGATCGTTCAAGATGGATTGGAGATCCTTCCCGTCGAGGAACTCCATGACCATGAACGGGGCGCCATCGGGGAGCTTGCCCACGTCGAACACGCGCACGACGTGCTCGCTCCGGATCTTCGCCGCGGCCTTGGCCTCGCGCGAGAAGCGGGCGACCCACTCGGCGTCCTTGACCGCTTCGGGGAGGAGGAACTTGATCGCCACGCGCTGGTCGAGCTCGTCGTGCATCGCGACGACGACGACGCCCATGCCGCCTTGCCCGAGCACGCGCTCGATGCGGTACTTGCCCGCGATGACGTCACCGATACTCGGAGTCATGGGATCGTCTTCACGTTGGCTTTGTCGCCCAGCACGCCGTTGCTCGCGCCGCCGTTGCCGGGCGCTCCGTTCGACGATTGGTTCAGGATCGTGCTGGGGACGTTCACGTTCGCGCCGTTGCCGTAGACGATGAGGTACGCCGCGCCGCCCTTGCCGCCGCCGCCCTGACCCCCCGTGCCGCCCTGACCGCCCGGGGCGCCACCCTTGCCGCCGTCGATGGTCCCGCTCGTCGTACTGCAGAAGCCGCCGCTACCGCCGTCGAAGCCGCCGCCGTCGAAGGCGACGGCCGTGCAGCTCTGCGTGCAGATGACGGCAGGACCGTCGGCGCCAGCCGAGCCCGCGGTCCCGCCGCTCCCCGCACCGCCCGCGCCGCCATTGCCACCCTGGACGGTGACGAAGGTGGTGCCGCCGGTGACGTTGACCGTCGGCCCCCACACGAACAACGCTGCCGTCGGACCGCCCCCCGAGCCGCCTCCGCCGCCGAAGCCGCCGTTGCCCGCGCACCCGTTCTGTCCCGCGTTGCCGTCGGTCGCGGTACCGCTCGGGAGGCACTGCGGATACGGACCGCACGAGATGCACGTCCCGCTTGCGCCCGGCGAGCCCGGGGCCCCTGCGGTCCCGGTCGAACCCGGGTTGCCGACGCCGGCTCCAGCGGGCGTGAAGCCGGTCGGGCCCCACGTGCCGTCCCCGCCCGCCGTGCCTTGCCCGCCCGCGGCGCCCGAGCCACCGTCGAAGCAGTTCGTTCCGAAGCTCGGGTTGCCGGTCGCGCCGATGTTGCCGTCCCCGCCGAGGCGCGAGACGAGCGTCATGTTGTCGACCGTGATATTGTTCGTCGTCGAGCCCGTCACCCACATCGCCGAGACGGATTCGCCCACGCCACCTTGGTTGCGCGAGGTGATGGTGAAGAGTCGGAGCGTGATGTCGTTCGCGTTGTTGATCTGGAGCGTCGGCGTCTGGCCCGGCGTGTTCGCCCGGTTGTCGACGAGGTTCGCGAGCGACGACTTGCAGTCCGACGTCCAGTCCGCGTCCCAGCCGCCCTCGATCGTGAGGCCGTTGTAGCCCGGCGTGAGCGTGACCTGCTCCTTGTAGTCACCGGGAGCGAGGTAGATCCGCTTGATCGTATTTCCCGCGCGGGAGAGCGCCTTGCCGAGGGTCGCGCACGGATCGTTCGCGGCGCCGCAGTTGCTGGTGTCGTTCCCGGTCTTGGGGTTGACGTGGATGGCGGTGGGATCGTAGTTCCGCGCCGCGTCGCCGCAGGTCGCGTTGTCGACGTCGACGGTGACCACGTCCTTGAGCGGGTTCGGATCGACGTCCGCGCCGGCGTCCCCGGAATCGGTGCCGCCGCCGTCGGTGCCGGTGTCCCCGACCTGGCCGTCGCGAAGCCCGAGCACCAGACTGCAGGCGGTCACACCTGCGAGCGCCATCGCCCCCACGCTCGCTACGGTTCGCCGGGAAAAAGCCATCTAGGACCTCGACAGTATGGCGGGTTTTCCCGGTGGGCGTCCAGTCCACCGCAGCGCGCCCGACCGATGGGAAGGGCGGCTCAGATCCCGCTGTCGAAGCCGAGCCCGCTGTCCTTGTCGAGGCTCGAGTCGAGGCCAGCGTCGAAGCCTGCATCGAAGCCAGCGTCGAAGCCGGCGTCGAAGCCGGCGTCGAAGCCAGCGTCGAACCCGCCCTCGGGGAGCTTGCCGCCGTCATCGACGAAGACGTCGCTCCCCGCATCGCCCGCATCTGCCCCGCCTTCGCGTGCGTCGGTCGTCGCGTCCGCGGCGTCTACGACGCTGGCGTCGTTGGCGCCGTCGGCCGTGCCGTCGGGACCAGCGTCGCCCGTGGTCCCGAGCTCCGTCCCATCCCGGAGGCCCAGCACCAGGCTGCAGCCCGGGACGGCCGCGGCGAGGACGAGCGCGAGCACGACCTGCGCGGCGATGGAGCTCCTGCGAAACACGCCGGAGTGCTCTAGCACGTCGCGCTTGACACGGTACGCCCGGCGCGAGCACGGTCGGCCCGCCCATGGCGACGACGCAAGACCTAGGCAACGCACCGGCGACGAAGAAGGGCCACCCCACGGGGCTCTACATCTTGTTCGGCACCGAGATGTGGGAGCGCTTCTCCTACTACGGGATGCGGGCGCTCCTGGTCCTGTACCTGGTGGACCACCATGGCTGGCAGCCGGAGCAGTCGTCGGGCGTCTACAAGTGGTACACGAGCCTCGTCTACCTGACGCCGCTCTTCGGTGGGTTCCTGGCGGACCGTTACCTCGGGCTCCGCGCGTCGATCATCACGGGCGGCGTGCTGATGGCGATCGGTCACTTCCTGATGGCGTTCGAGCCGCTGCCGATGTTCTACGCGGCGCTCGCGTTCCTGATCGCGGGCAACGGCTTCTTCAAGCCGAACATCTCGACGCTCGTCGGCAAGATGTACAAGAAGGACGACGACCGCCGCGACGGCGCGTTCACGATCTTCTACATGGGGATCAACCTCGGTGCGTTCTTGTCGCCCCTCGTGTGCGGGTGGCTCCGCAAGAACTACGGATTCCACTTCGGCTTCGGCGCGGCCGGCGTCGGCATGGTGGTCGGGCTCGTCACGTTCCTGCTCGGCCAGCACCGCGTCGTGCGCGACGTCGAGGCCGCCGGGAACGATCTCCTGACCGCGCGCGAGAAGGCGCGCGCCAAGCTCTCCGACGGCGCGGCGAAGGGTGCCGAGCCGTACCGCGCGAGCGGCGACCAGGAGCCCGCCGAAGGCACGAGCGACGACGACAAGCCGGGCGAGATCGGCATCGCGGGGCTCCTCGCGAAGGCGTTCCCGTTCGTCCTCATCGCGATGGCCGTCGCGCTCCCCGCGTACTACGGCTGGCTCTTCGCGACCGGGCACGGCAAGGCGACGGGGCTCATCATGCCGATCGCGTTCGGCGCGGTGTTCGCGGCGATGGCGGTCGTGCTGCTCGGGATCAAGGGCGCGGCGAAGGACAAGAGCATCGTCATCTTCGTGCTGTTCATGTTCGTCGTCCTCTTCTGGATGGCGTTCGAGCAGGCGGGCAACGCCTTGAACCTGTGGGCCGAGTTCCACACCAAGCTGAGCGTCGGCAAGCTCGACTATCCGGCCGAGTGGTTCCAGTCGGTGAACGCGATCCTCATCGTGATCTTCGCGCCGCTGTTCTCGCTCATGTGGCTCTGGCTGGCGCGGCGCGGGAAAGAGCCCCGCACGCCGGTGAAGATGTTCGTGGCGCTCGTGTTCATGGCGCTCTCGTTCGCGGTCATGATCTTCGGCGCGATCGACGAGAACAAGTCGCGCAGCGAAGTCGCGTTCCACGGCGCGGTCCCTTCGCGGATCGTGCTCGGGAAGGACGGCGCCGAGACCGGTGACGGCAAAGAGGTCCTCGGGTGCGGTCCGAAGCAGGCCACGTGCACGACGGCCGACGCGGAGACGCGGTTCGACGGCGGCCGCTTGACCGCGGTGACGAACGCCGACGGGACGGTCACGCTCCGCGCGCGCGGCGTGCTCCCGCGCTACGTGGTGAACGACGTCTTGAAGACGGCGGCGCCGCGCGACTTCGTGAAGGCGGTCGAAGAGCTCGACGAGTCGACGAAGAACGCGAGCGCCGGGAGCCCGGTCCGGTTCTCGAGCTTCCCCGAGGGTTGGAAGCTGACGCTCGATCCGAAGGACATGAAGGAGGCCGGCATCGTCTGGGACGAGACGAAGCACGAGCTCCAGTTCACGAAGCGCATCGACGCGCCGTCCACGGCGGAGCTCATCTCGGCGGGCGCTCCCCCCGAGTTTCGCGACGGCGTCTGGGAGCTCGAGAAGAAGAGCTCCGCCGGGCGCGTGAGCGGGATGTGGCTCTTCCTGAGTTACCTCCTCGCGACGCTGGGCGAGCTCTGTCTGTCGCCGGTCGGCCTCTCGATGGTGACGAAGCTCGCGCCGTCGCGCTTCGCCTCCCTCTTCATGGGCGTGTGGCTGCTCGGGAGCTCCGTCGCGCAGTACGCCGGCGGCAGCATCGGCGAGTCGTGGGGCCAGATCACTCCGACGAACTACTTCACGCTGTTCGTCTGGACGTCGCTCGCGGGCGCAGTCGTGCTCTTCGCGCTGGTCTCCCCCTTGAAGAAGCTGATGCGGGAAGTGCACTGACCTCCCTGTGACGCGGCGCCCCGTCGCACAGTGTGGGGCCTTCCCGCCCTTGCTGCGCGGCGGCGGCGCGTGAAACGATCAGGGGAATTGCCCACGGAGGTACTTCCCATGGCTCGCTTGGTCCTGCGTCTCGTTTCGTCGCTCGTGCTCACCGCTCCGATCGCCGTTCTCGTCGCTTGCGGAGGGAGTGAGACCACCCCGATCCCCGCGTCCGACTCCGGAGCCGGCAACGACGGCTCCCTCACGGATGGCTCTCCCGTCTCCGACGCGGGGCCTCCCGTGGACGACTCCGGCGTGAGCTTCCCCGACGCGGGCATCGGACCGCCGAAGATCGTCGACGTCACCTTCGCCGACAAGTGCCCCGCCACCGTCGCGTGCGGCGGCGCGGTCGTCGGGACGTGGGACTACGAGAGCGCCTGCGCCGAGGGCGTCTGGGACGACGCGAAGAAGGCGTGCCCCACGCTCGGCATCACGTCCCAATCTGGTACCGTTCAGGGCCGGCTCCTCTTCACCGCCAACACCGTGTCGCGCGCGGCGAAGGTCACGTTCTCGGCGAAGCTCAACTGGCCGTCGGCGTGCCTCCAAGGGGCGAGCTGCCAGGCCGCCCAAACGGCGCTGCTCAAGGTGTTCACCACCGCGACCTGCACCAACGGCACTGCCGGGAGCTGCGACTGCAGCGTGACCTCGGTGACGAGCGGGACGTCCGCCGGCACGCCGTACTCGCTCCAGGGCAACCAGATCGTCGTCAACGACGGCAACAAGTTCGACTACTGCGTCACCGGCGAGTCGATGACCTACCGCTGGGCGTCCGGTCCCAACCCGGAGAAGGCGTCGTTCGCATTGAAGAAGGTGAAGTGACCCTGCGTCGGGGGCGACGCGGCGCGAGCGCGGCGATCGAGGTCGCCGCGTCTCGCGCGACGCGTTCCACCCCGACGATCCCGCGGGTTTTTCGCCGATCCGTCGAGAACGGGCGTTGGCAAGGCGCTTGCGATGGGGAACGTCATGGAGGCTCCCATGAACGTCCGCTCGATCGCGCTTGTCTTCGGTTCCCTCGCCGCCACCCTGGCCCTCGCGTGTAGCGACGGCGGTGGCTCCACCGTCGCCGGGGACTCCGGCACGCCCGACGCGGCGACCACCAACGACTCGGGGACCACGAGCGACGGCGCCGTCGTCCCACCCGAGTCCCCCGCGGTCGACATCACGTTCGCCGCGAGCTGCCCGAAGGTGACCCCGTGCGGCGGAGCGGTCGTCGGGACGTGGGACTACACCGCGGTCTGCGTCGACGAGCCGTTCGCGGCGTACAAGCAGCAGTGCCCCTCGGCCACGATCACGAACGAGAAGGGGACGGTGAAGGGGCGCGTCGTCTTCGACGCCCTCGAGGTCACGCGGACGTCGACCGTCAGCTTCAGCGCGACGATCGGCGTGCCCGCCGTGTGCTCCGCCGGCCAGTGCGCCGCCGTCCAGGCCGCGCTGCAGAAGAACGCCGACAAGGCGACCTGCAAGTCCGACGGGGGCGGCGGATGCAGCTGCGACGTCTCCATCACGCAGAACACGGCGGAGGCGAACGGCTACACGATCTCCGGCAACACCGTGAAGATCGCGGACGGCTCGAGCTACGACTACTGCGTCAGCGGGAGCAAGCTCTCCTACGTCCCGAGCGGGACGACCGAGGAGAAGCCGGGCGCCTACGAGATGACGAAGAAGTAATATGATGAGGCCATGACGTGGAGCGACGAGACCGAGCGGGCACCGCGGTCGCAGACCCACCCCATCCCGCGCGTGACCCTCGTGGTGGTCGAAGGACCCGCGAAGGGAACCACCGTCGAGGTGCGCGGCGGCGTGGCTCGCATCGGCTCCGGCGAGATCTGCGAGCTCCGGCTCGCCGATCGCCTCGTCTCCCGCGTCCACTGCGAGCTCCGTCTCGGCGAAGGCGCCATGACCTTGATCGATCTCGGCAGCAAGAACGGCACCGTCGTCGAGGGGCTCCGCATCCGCGAGGCGGTCGTCCCCCCCGGCACGGTCGTCCGGGTGGGGGAGTCCGCGGTGCGGATTCAAGTCGACGGCGGGCTCGGTGCGGTCCCGATCTCGGAGCGCACCGAGCTCGGCGAGCTCCTCGGTCAGAGCGTGGCGATGCGGCTCGTGTATGCGACGCTCGAGCGAGCGGCCAAGACCGACGCGACCGTGCTCGTCCTCGGCGAGACGGGCACCGGCAAGGACGTCGTCGCACGCTCGATCCACGCGGAGTCCGCGCGCGCGAAGGGGCCGTTCGTCCCCGTCGACTGCGGCGCGATCCCCGAGCACCTGATCGAGAGCGAGCTCTTCGGCCACGTGCGCGGCGCGTTCACCGGCGCCGTCGCGCATCGGCGGGGCGCGTTCGAGGAGGCGAGCGGCGGCACACTGTTCCTCGACGAGATCGGGGAGATGCCCCTGTCGATGCAGCCGAAGCTGCTCCGCGCGATCGAGACGCGCTCGATCCGCCGCGTCGGCGCGGAGACCCAGACCCCGGTCGACGTGCGGATCGTCGCCGCGACGAACCGCACGCTCGCCGCGGCCGTGAACGACGGCCTCTTCCGCGAGGATCTCTACTACCGGCTCGCGGTCGTGGAGGTCGCGCTCCCGCCGCTCCGGAGTCGGCGCGAGGACATCCCGCTCCTCGCCCAGCACTTCTACGAGCGCTTCGCGGGGAAGGGGAGTCGGCTCCCGCCCGCGTACACCACCGCGCTGAAGGCGCGCTCGTGGCCCGGCAACGTGCGTGAGCTCCGCAACGTGATCGAGCGCGCGGTCGCGCTCGGCATCGTCGATCCGGCGACCGGCGCGCAGAAAGCTCCGATCGAAGAGCCGCCGCTCCCGAGTGGGATCGAGGCGCTCGTTCCGCTCCACCTCCCGCTCAAGGACGCGCGCGAGGCGTGGATGGAGAAGTTCGAGAGCGTCTACGTTCGCGCGATGCTCGGGCGCACGGGCGGCAACGTCACCAAGGCGGCCGAGCTGGCCGGCGTGAGCCGGCGCTTCCTGCAGCGCACGATGGCGCGGCTCGGCATCCGCGGAAGCGACGAGGAGAAGGACGAATGAGCCCGGTCTTCGACGTCGCCCGGCTCGCGCGCGTGACGCCGGAGGATCCGCTCCGCATCCTGTTCAGCGCGTGCCTCGTCGGCGAGCGCGTGGGTTGGGAGGGCGACGCGTACGCGAGCGACCTGGCCCTGCGCCTCCTCGGGCTGCCGTGCGTGAAGGCGGTGCGCTTCTGCCCGGAGAACGTCGGGCTCGGGACGCCGCGGCCCTTCACCACGATCCACGACGGCAACGGGCGGGACGTCCTCGCCGGTACCGCGCGCGTCCTCGAGACGACCGGGAGGGACGTCACCGCGGAGCTCACCGCCGGGGCGCGCGCGATGGTCGAGCTCGCCCGCGAGGCGCGGGTCGAGCTCGCGATCATGAACGAGATCAGCGACTCGTGCGGGAGCCACGCCTTGTACTTCGGCGACCCCGCGGTTCGCCGGTACCAAAAAGGTACGGGGGTCGCGGCCGCCCTCGTCCTGGACGCCGGCATCCCGATCGTCGGTCATCGCGACTACGCCACGCTCGGGCGGATCGTGGCGGCGCTGGACCCCACCTTCCAGCCCGACCCGGCCGCGCTCGATTTCGTCGATCAGGAGTGGTTCGGCGACTACTTCGCCGAGGGCTCTCCGGGGCTGCCGCTCGCGGAGTGGGAGCAGCAGAAGCTCAAGCGCGCTCGATCGTGATCGGCACGCCGTTGAGGATCGACGTCCCGAGCACGGGCTCCACGAGCTCCTCGTCCGTGAGCTCGTTCGCGTTCGGACCCCCGATCGCACCGGCGACGCTCAGGGTGGCGGCGGCGGACGCGTGACCCCAGCCGTGGGGGAGTGACGCCACGCCCGGCATCATCGCGGCGTCCACGGTCAGCGTCGCGGTCACCGCGCCGACGCGGCTGCGCAGGCGGACCAACGCTCCGTCGGGAAGCCCGAGGCGCTCCGCGTCGGAGGGGTGAAGGAGGACCTGGGTCCGGGCGGGGCCCTTCACGAGCGAGCGCGCGTTGTGCATCCACGAGTTGTTGGAGCGCAGGTGGCGGCGTCCGACGAGCCGGAGCCCACCGCCGTCGCGCGCCCGCGCGTCGATCCAGCGCACGAGGCGAGGGACGTCCCGGACGAGCAGCTCGGGCGCGAGCTGGATCTTCCGGTCGACGGTGTGGACGCGCTCGCGGAGCGAGGGGACGAGCGGGCCGAGCTCTCTCCCCCGCGAGTCGAGCTCGGCGAGCGACAGCCCGTAGCGCCCGGTGCGGAGGAGCCCATCGACGATCCGCTCCGGCAAGCGCCGCGCGGCGCGGCGGAGGCCGCGCTGGAGCCAAGCGACGTCGGGGCCGGCGATCCGTACGGCGAGATCGGCGAGGACGTCCCAGTCGTCGCGCGTGTCGTCCGTGGTCTCCAGGATCGGCGCGCTGTACTTCGCGACGTTCCGGACCGTGAAGCGCGACAGCACGAGATCGAAGTTGCCGGTCTCGAACACGTGCTTCGTCGGGAGCACGACGTCGGCGTGGCGCGTGGTCTCGTTCAGGTACATGTCCACCGCGACCATGAAGTCGAGGGAGCCCAGCGCGCGCTCGAGCCGCGCGCCGTTCGGCGTCGAGAGGACGGGGTTGCCCGCGAAGCACACGAGCGCGCGGATCTGCCCTTCGCCCGGCGTCTCGATCTCCTCCGCGAGCACCGCGGAGGGGAGGGCACCGAGGAACTCGGGGAGCCCGCGCACGCGCGAGCGCCAACGCGCGTACGGCTCCTTCATGACCACGCGTCCGAGCGGGCCGATGTCGGCCGCCGGGGTCGGGAACATGGAGCCGCCGGGGCGGTCGAGGTTGCCGGTGACGACGTTGAGCGCCTCGATCAGCCACGAGGCGACGGGGCCGAACTCGTTCTGGCACGTCCCGACGCGCCCGTAGACGCAAGCAGCCTTCGCGGCCGCGAGCTCGCGCGCCATCGCCCGAATCACGGGGGCGGGGATGCCGATCGCGGGAGCGACGCGCTCCGGGGGCAGCTCGCGGGCGAGCTCGCGCAGCGCGCCGAGCCCGCGGGCGACGACGCGGACCGCACCTTCTTGGACGAGGCCCTCCTCGAAGAGGACGGCGAGGAGGGCGAAGAGGAGCGCGGCGTCGCCGCCGGGGCGGATGAAGTGGTGCCGCGTCGCCCACGTCGTCGCGGTCTCGTTCACGCGCGGATCGACGACGACCAGGCTGCCGCCCCGCTCGCGGAGGGCCGCAAAGCGGCGCCGCACGTCGCCGAGCGCCCACATGCTCCCGTTCGAGACGGCGGGGTTTGCGCCGAGCATCAACACGTGCTGGGTGCGGTCGATGTCGGGGACGGGAATGGAGAGGGGATCGCCGTACATCTGCCAGCACGCGAAGAGGCGTGGGTTCGAGTCCTGCGAGTTCGGATCGAACCGGTTCTTCGTGCCGAGCGCGGCCGTGAGGACCTGCGAGCCCAACGACGCGCGGTGGCTGTGGACGGTCGGGTTTCCGACGTAGAGCGCGATGGCGTCCTTCCCGTGAGCGGTGCGGAGCGCGCGGAGCTTCTCGCCGACGAGCTGAAGCGCCTCGTCCCACCCGATCGGGACGAAGCCGTTCGCCGTCTTGCGCATCGGCGACCGGAGCCGATCGGGATCCTCGTGGAGCTCGCGGAGCGCGTTCGCCTTCGGGCAGACGTGGCCCCTCGAGAAGGGATCGTCGGGATCGCCGCGGATGGCTCCGATCGTCGACCCTTCGATCTTCACCTGGAGGCCGCACATCGCCTCGCACAGGTTGCAGGTGAAGCGATGATCGGCCATCGCCGGCTCAGCGCACGAGCGCGAGCCGCGACGCGACGCCGAAGCACGCCATGTGTCCGCTCTCTTCGGCCACGAACACATCGTACTTCTCGTCGACGCGCAGCAGGTCGGGGATCGCCTCGCACGGCTCGACGGTGGCGATCCGACCGCCGTCCTTCGGCCGGAAGACGTGGACCTCGGTGTGGGGGACGAAGAGCGCGCCACCGCGGAGGATGGGCTCGAGCCGGCGCGGGACGTCCGCCTCGAGCGTGCGCCCGAGGACGTGGCGGTAGCGGAGCTCGCCGGTGGCTGCGTCCACGCCGACGAGCTCGCCGGTGGGGGAGTTGCCGACGAAGACGTCGTCGACGGCGAGCCACGACGTGCCGCTCGCGGCGACGGTCGCGCTGCTCGTCCAGAGGAGGTCGCCGCTCGCGCGGTCGAACCCGGCGAGGCGCACGCCGGCGCGGTCGCGGATCGCGAGCGCGACGACCGACGGGCTCGCGATCGGGCCGCCTTCGACGCTCGCTGCCACGTCCGGGCGGACGTGGAGCTCGCCGGTCGAGTCGGGGCCGGGAACCGGCGCGGCGTAGCGGACGGCGCCGGAGAACGGATCGATCGCGTAGAGGCGAGTCACGCCCGACGCGCCGCCGGCGACGGCGAAGAGCGCGTCGTGATCCACCGTCGGGGCGCCCAGGAAGCGGAGCCGATCGCAGACGCGCCACACGAGGTGACCACTCTGGACGTCGAGCGCGGAGAGGGCGGCATCGCCCGAGGCGACGTAGAGGAGCTTGCCGTTTCGCTTGAGCCGGAGCGCGCCGCCCTTGGTCTGCGCGTGGCGCCAGCGAGCCTCGCCCGTACGGAGATCGACCGCGACGAGGTGGCGCTCGCCCTCGGCGACGATGATGAGGCGGGGCAGGCCGGGGAGGTTCACGACCGCACCCGCGGGCGGGCCGCCGGTGCGCGGCGCGAGGCGGGTCCGCAGGCGAACCTCGCCGCTGTCGAAGTCGAGGAGCCCGAGCTCGCCGTCGGCGTGGAGGCGGGCGATCCCGAGCGGCGTCACGACGCTCGATGCGCGGCGCGTGGGCACGCGCCAGTGGACCTCGCCGGTGGCGCGATCGAGGCAGAAGGTCTCCTGGGCGGCCGACACCACGAGCCGATCGCCGCAGAGGAAGGTGCCGCGGAGATCGATCCCGGGGACGAGCGCACGCCAGCGCGGCGTGTAGCGGAGGCGCGCCGGACCTGCTGCCGGGACGCCCTCGCTCGGCGTGCGCACCGAGAACATGCGATACGACTCGGGCTCGGGGTTCTCCCGCGCGTCGCCGCGGCACGCGTCGCGGATCGACTCGTCGAGCGCGCGGAGCTCGCGCCGGAACGACGCGAGGCGGACGTTGTTGCCCTGGGTGCGATCGCGGCGCAGCACGGCGCGGACGATGCCGCGCCCGAAGGCGACGGCGGCGAAGGCGAGGTCGTCGATCGAGAGCTCGGGGAAGGTGTGGACGAACGCCTGCGCGCGGGCCGGCGCGAGCTGGAGCTGCGCCGTGCCGTTCACGGCGAGGCGCACGCCCACGAGCGCGCCGGAGCCCTGATCGCGCACGTTGAGCGTGCGGCCGTGCGCGAACGCGTCGACCGCGGTGCGCACGAGGCCGACGAGCCGCTCGGCGAAGAGGAAGGGGTGGCCGTCACCGAGCTCGAGCTCGCGTCCGCGCACGTGGGCGCGCAGGCGACCTTGGAAGAGGAGGCCGTGGAGATCGGCGTGCTCGCCGGCGTCGTTTCCGCCGCCGCTCGGGCGGAGGGAGAAGTCCGCGGCGAACGAGATCGGAGTGTCGCGCTCGACCTCGACCGAGACGGGCTCCGGCTCGTCGGTCTCGCCCGCGAACGCCGCCGGCGGGTGGAGGAGGGTGAGCGCACGCTCGAGATCCGGCGCGAGGTGAGGAGCGATCCGCTCGCGGAGCGCGGAGGTCAGCGCACCCGTGATCGCGTCGTACACGTCGGCGAAGGGGACCGGCGCGTCGTAGATCGCGACCTCGGGGGCCTTGCCGGTCCGGTAGACGCTGAGCCAAGCGCGGTCGCCCGTCCGCTCGATGCAGATCTCCCAGGGCTCGTCGTAGAACCGCGCGATGGTCTTCCCGCGCGGACGATCGACGAGCGAGGCGATGCCGAACGCGAGGTCGCGCAGCACCGACACGCCCTGCCCATCGGCGATCCGGGCGGTGACGTTGGCACCGCCGACGAACACGTCGAGGATCTCGCGCGCGGCGTGGCGCTCGCGCGCACGGCGTGCTGCACCACCCGTACGGGCGGTGGCGGGATCGGATGCTGCGGGGGACTCCTTGGCGACGAAGATTTCCAGGGCGCGCATGCTGTTGACAGGAACGAAGCTTAGAAAACGGAGCTCGCGCGGCGTAGTTTTCGGCGAACGCGCGCGAATTGGACAACGCTGGCGCGGACTGATAGCGAGCGCGCCCGAAGCGGCGTAGCTTCGTGCTGCTCGTGGCGCCCGGCGCACCTCGCTCCCTCCCGATCCTCTACGCCGCGGCTGCGGCGCTCGCGGCGGTCGCCCTCTGGGGCTTCACCGTCGATGACGCGTTGATCTCCGTGCAGTATGCAAGGCACGTGGTCGACGGAGTCGGTTGGCGCTTCGACCCCGGTGGTCCGGCGACCGATGGAGTGACGCCGCTCCCGTGGCCGGTGGTGCTCGCGCCGCTCGCCAAGGGGAGCGCGCTGGAGGTGCTGCTCCGCGCGCGCGTGCTGGGCGCCGTGCTCTGGGTCGCCGCAGCGGCGGCGCTCGGGCACCGGATCGCGCAGACCTCCGCCCCGCGGTGGGCCAAGCTCGGGGGCGCGCTGGTGCTCGGGCTGTCCGTCCCCGCCGCAGCCCACGCGGTGAGCGGGATGGAGACGGCGCTCGTGCTCTTCCTCGCGACGCTCGCGGCGACGACCGATCGTGATCGCGCGGCGGCCCTGTTCGCCGGGGCGGCGGCCGCGTTCCGGCCGGAGATGGTTCCGTGGGCGCTCGCCTACGTCGCGCTCCGGCCGGCGGCGAATGGGCGTGCGCGCGCGACGTGCGTCGCGCTCGCGGCGGCGCTGCCGCTCGCGGTGGTCGCGGTGCGTCTCGCGTGCTTCGGTCACGCCGCGCCGCTCGCGATCCACGCGAAGCCCGCCGACCTGGGGCAGGGGTTCGCGTATGCGATCGCGGCGGTGATGTCGTCGGCCACGCTCTGGTTCGGCGTGTCGATCGTGGGGATCCGGAGCGGGGGGCGGAGCCGCGCCCTCGTCGTCGCGTACGTCGTGCATGCGCTCGCGGTGGCGGCGGCGGGCGGAGATTGGATGCCGCTCGCGCGCCTGGTCGCGCCGGTGGCGCCCGGGATCCTGCTCGCGTTCGCGCTCGCCGCCGCCGACGTGCCGCGGTGGAGCGTCGCCCTGCGCGGCGTGCTCTTCGCCACGTTCGGCTGGGTCCCGCTCCTCGTCGGGTTCACCGCGCGGCGGGTCTACGCCGATCGGCGCGACCTGGTGGAGCGCGCTTCCCCGGCGATTGCATCCTGCAACTACATCGCGGCGGCCGACGTCGGGTGGGTGTCCGCGGCTGCGCCGCCGTCCGCGCGCGTGCTCGATCTCGGCGGTCTGACCGATCCGGAGATCGCGTACCTCCCGGGGAGCCACACGTCGAAGCGCGTGGACGCGAGCATGCTCCTCGATCGCAAGGTGGACTGCGTGCTCCTCTACGCCGACGCGGCGGCTGGCAGCCTGCCCGATCCCGATCGCTGGCGGGAGGCTCCGTTCGCGCACGTCGTCGATGCGCGGCTCGCGCGGAGCGAGCTCTTCGCGGACCGCTACGCCGCGACGGTCTTCCTGTCGCTCGGGCGCGCGCTCCCCGACGGCACGCCCGCGCGCGGCTACTACCTCGTGCGGCTCCGCCCACCGAGCGAGTAGCTCGAGCGGGACAATCTGCCCGCTCGCGCGGGCCATCTTGGGTCGGCAAATCCGGAAAATTGGGGCACCGCGCGCGGATTCTCGGCATTTCTCCGACGGCACGGCGCGTGCTTCGTGAGCGTGCGTTCCGTGAGCCTCCTCCGTCGCCTCGCCATCGTCGCCGTCGTCGCCACCGCTGCTTGTCACCACGCCCGCGGGAGCGAGACGGGGGTCGCTGCGCCGCCCGGGGAAGCGTGGCTCAGCGATCTCCAGATGCACGACGCGAAGATCGACGTCGCGGACGTCGCCGAGCACGACGTCGACGACACCATCGTCACCGCCGGTCGGGTCACCTTCGACGACGCGCTCGTCGGACACGTCTACTCGCCGGTCGCCGGCCGGGTGGCCCGCATCGACGCCGCTCTCGGTACCCACGTGACCAAGGGCCAGGCGCTCGCCGTGATCGAGTCGCCGGACATCGGGCTCGCGTCGTCCGACGTGGGCAAGGCCGAGGCGGATCTCCTCGCCGCGCAGCACGAGTACGACCGCGAGAAGGATCTCTTCGCGCAGCACGCAGCGTCGCAGCGCGAGTTCGAAGCGGCCGAGGACGCGTACCGCAAGGCGAAGGCGGAGCTCGAGCGCGCGCGCCAGAAGGCGGCGCTCTTCCGCGCCGGCGGAGCCACCGCGGTCACGCAGGGCTTCGCGCTCACGGCCCCGATCGACGGCGACGTGATCGCGCGCAACCTGTCCCCCGGCGTCGAGGTGTCGGGGCTCTACGGCGGGGGCACCCCGGTTGAGCTCTTCACGATCGGCGAGCTCCGGCGCGTCTGGATCATGGCCGACGTGCACGAGATGGATCTCGCGCGCGTGCGCGTCGGCGCGAAGGTCGCGGTCGACGTCGTCGCCCACCCGGGGCGCGTGTTCGAGGGCAAGATCGACTGGATCTCCGGCTCGCTCGATCCGTCGACCCGCACGGTGAAGCTCCGCGCGACGTTCACGAACGAGGACAAGGCGCTCTTGCCCGAGATGTACGCGACCGTCCGGATCTCGGTCGAAGAGCGGAAGGCGCTGGCGCTGCCGCGCCCCGCGATCATGAGGGTCGGCGATCAGACGGTCGCGTTCGTGGTGAAGGGGAAATCGCCCGACGGCAGGACGGTGTTCGTGCGCCGCCCGGTGACCATCGACGAAGGCGAGGGAAGCGAGTGGGTCGCAGTCACCCACGGGCTCGCGCTCGGCGAGCGCGTCGCGACGAGCGGCGTCGTCATCCTCTCGCAGTCGGTGACCCGCGCGAGCGCAGCGGAGCCCTGACCCATGATCCAGCGCCTGGTCGCGCTCGCCCTGCGGGTGCCGCTGATCGTCTTCGCGACGACGTTCGCGCTCGTCGTCGCGGGCTCGTGGGCGTACGCCGGTCTCAACGTCGAGGCCTACCCGAACCCGGTTCCGCCGATGATCGAGGTCGTCACCCAGCCCAACGGGCTCGGCGCCGAGGAGGTCGAGCGCTACGTCACCGTCCCGCTCGAGGTCGGTCTGGCCGGGATGCCCGGCATCGATCACGTGCGCAGTCAGTCCCTCTTCGGGCTGTCGGACATCAAGATCTACTTCACGTGGTCGACGTCGTACGCGGCCGCGCGGCAGGAGGTCATCAACCGCCTCGCGTTCGTCGATCTCCCGAAGGGGGTGACGCCCGAGCTCGCGCCCGCGAACGCGGTCGGCGAGATCTTTCGCTACACGCTCGTCGGTGACGGCTACGACCTGCGCGAGCTGAAGACCGCGCAGGACTTCGTCATGGAGCGCCAGCTCAAGCAGGTGCCGGGCGTGGCCGACGTGTCGGGCTTCGGCGGAGAGACGAAGCAGTACCAGATTGGGGTCGACCCGTTCCGGCTGCGCGGGCAGGGCGTCACGCTCGTGCAGCTGATGACCGCCGTCGCGAACGCCAACGGCAACGTCGGCGGGCAGCGGCTCCAGATCGGCGAGCAGTCGTACGACGTGCGCGGCGTCGGTCTGTTCCAGAACGTGCACGACGTCGAGGACGTCGTCATCGCGGAGTCGCACGGCGTCCCCGTTCGGGTGAAAGACGTCGCGGTCGTGAAGATCGGCTCCGCGCCGCGGCTCGGGCAGGTCGGCCACGACGACGATCCGGACGTCGTCCAGGGCATCGTGCTCATGCGCTACGGCGCGGAGTCGAAGCCGACCCTGGAGGGCGTGCGCGCGAAGCTCGCGCAGATCGAGCGGGAGAACCTGCTCCCGCCGGGGATGAAGGTGGTGCCCTATTACGACCGCGGCGCGCTCGTGAAGGTCACGACGCACACCGTGATCGAGAACCTCGCGATCGGGATGGGGCTCGTCGCGCTGGTGCTGCTCTTGTTCCTCGGCAACGTCCGCGCCGCGCTCATCACGGCGCTGAACGTCCCGCTCGCGCTCCTCGCCGCGTTCATCGGCCTCTCCCTCACCCACACCTCGGCGAACCTGATCTCGCTCGGCGCCGTCGACTTCGGCATCGTCGTCGACTCGACCGTGATCGTGATGGAGAACGTGTTCCGCCACCTCGGCAAGCACGGCGAGGGCTCGCTCCGCGATCGGATCCTGGCCGGCGCGAAGGAGGTCGCCGCGCCGATGGCGTTCTCGCGCGTCATCCTCGGCGTCGCGTTCCTCCCGCTCTTCACGATGACCGGCGTGTCCGGGGCGATCTTCGCGCCGATGGCGCACACTTACGCCTACGCGATCCTCGGCGCCGTCCTCCTCGCGCTCACTCTGACGCCGGTCCTCGCGCAGCGCGCGCTCAAAGCCGACGCGGAGGAGAAGGACAGCTTCGTGATGCGGATATTGAACCGCATCTATGCCCGCCCGTCGTCGTTCATGCTCGTGAAGCCGTGGCGCGCGGTGATCCTCGTGATCCTCGTCGTCGGGTTGGCGGGCGGTGCGTTCCCGTTCCTCGGTGGCGAGTTCATGCCCAAGCTCGAGGAGGGCAACGTCTGGGTCCGCGCCACGCTCCCGACGTCGATCTCGCTGGAGCAGTCGACCAAGTACGTGGGCCGGATGCGCGACATCCTGCGGGGGTGCCCCGAGCCCGACGGCACGCCCGGCGCCAAGCCGGTCCCCTGCACGGACGCGAATCGGACCGTCCCCGAGGTCGTCACCGTCGTGTCCCAGGTCGGGCGCCCCGACGACGGCTTCGACGTCGCCGGCTTCTACAACATCGAGCTCTTCGCCGCTCTCCGACCCACGAACGAGTGGCGGCGCGGGATGACGAAGGAGAAGCTCACCGACGAGCTCTCGCGCCAGCTCGGCGAGGCGTTCCCCGGCGTCGTCTTCAACTTCTCCCAGATGATCGGCGACAACGTCGAGGAGGCGACGAGCGGCGTCAAAGGCGAGAACTCCGTCAAGGTCGTCGGGCCCGACCTGCACGAGAACGAGAGCACCGCGCTCGCGATCGCGGACGCGATGGAGCCGGTGCCGGGCGTGAAGGATTTGGGCGTCTTCCGATCGCTGGGGCAGCCGAGCGTGAAGATCGTGACGGACCGCGCGGCGTGCGCGCGCTTCGGGCTCAACACGGGCGACGTCGAGCAGGTCGTCGAGGCCGCGATCGGCGGCGAAGCCGTCACCACCGTGTACGAGGGCGAGAAGAAGTTCGACCTCGTCGTGCGCTGGCTCGAGCCCTACCGCTCGTCCGTCGAGGCGATCCGCGAGATCACGGTCGCCACCCCCGAGGGCGCGGTGGTCCCGCTCGGTCAGCTCGCCACCATCACGATCGAGAACGGCCCGGCCGTCATCTACCGCGAAGACGGCAAGCGCTACGTGCCGCTGAAGTTCTCGGTCCGCGGGCGTGATCTGACGTCGACGGTGGTCGACGCGAAGGGCGCGATCGAGCGCAAGGTTCCGCTCCCGTACGGCACGCACCTCGAGTGGGGCGGCGCGATGACCGAGCTGGACGACGCGCTCGGGCGCCTGTCGCTCACGGTCCCGCTCTCGATCCTGCTGATTGCGCTGCTCGCATACGGGGCCACGCGCAACCTGCTCGATACCGCGGTGGTCCTCGTCTCGCTCCCGATCGCGTGCGCTGGCGGCGTCCTCGCGCTCTTCGTCACCGGGATTCCGTTCTCGGTCTCCGCCGCGATGGGCTTCGTCTCGATCTTCGGCATCGCCATCCAGGACGCGATCCTCCTCGTGACGTATTTCCAGCGCCTCCGCGTGGGCAACTCGCTCGAAGAGGCGACGCGCCTCGCAGGCGAGAAGCGCTTCCGGCCGGCGCTCATGACGACCCTGGTCGCGCTACTCGGGCTGCTCCCCGCCGCGATCTCGAACGGGATCGGCGCGCAGACGCAGAAGCCGCTCGCGGTCGTCGTCATCGGCGGCTCGTTGATGCTGGCGCTCGTGTCGCGCCTCGTCGTTCCGCCGCTCCTCCAGCTCGTCCACAAGGCATTCGACCGCCACATCGAGCCGCTCTCGATCCGGCCGCCGCTGGTGGACGAGGAAACCTGACATTAGGCTGACATTCGGGTGGTCCATGTTGGGAGCATGAAGACCATCGAGCTCCTTCGTCCCCGAGGTTTCCGTCTCGACGCCGCGCGAACCTTCTTCCAGGGGTTCCGTTCGCCCTCGGCCTCCGGCCTCGGTTGGCCGAGGCTCGGTGCCAGCTCCTCCGCGGCCGCGCCGCTCCGGAGTTGGCACTGCGAGTTCGTCCCCGGGAGCGGGATGGCGCCGTCCACCCGCGTCGGGAGCGAGCTCACGCTCGCGTTCGCAGCGGACCACACCTTCGCGCCCGTCGTCGTTCGCCTCCGCGAGCACGAGGACCACCTCCGGGCCGACGTCGTCGGCGACGTCGACGATGCTGCGATCACGGTCCAGCTCGGCCGGATCCTCGGCCTCGAGGCCGACGCGGCCGCTTGGCACGCGCTCGGGCGCAGGGATGTGATCGTCGGCAAGCTCCAGCGCGAGTTTCCCGGCTTCTTCACCGCGGCCAAGCCGTCGCCGTGGGACGCCGCGACGTGGGCGGTCATCGCGCCGCGCATCGCGATGACGCAGGCCGCGCGGCTCAAGATCGCGCTCGCGACGAAGCACGGCACGGCGCTCGATCTCGACGGGGAGGTTCATTGCGTCTTCCCGCACCCGAAGGTCGTCGCGCGACTCAAGACGTTCCCGGGCCTGTCGGACGAGAAGTGCGCGCGCCTCCGCGCGGTGGCCGAGGCCGCGCTCGAGGGTCGCCTCGATGCGTCGAAGCTGCGAGCGATGCCGGAGAACGCCGCGCTGGGCGACCTGCTCCGGATCCGCGGCATCGGGCCGTGGGCGGCGAGCCACGTCTACTTCCGCGGTGCGGCTCCGGCGGATGGGCTCGCGACCGTGGAGCCGCGCGTGCTCCACGCACTCGCGCTCGTGACCGGGGAACCCGTGGTCGGGGCGGAGGCGTACGCCAAACGCGCCGAGGCGTGGCGACCGTTCCGGATGTGGGTCGCGGTTCTTCTCGCTCGCCACTTGGCGAAGACGAGCGAATGGCATGCGCCGTCGCTCGAGAAGGAACGCGCGGCGAGCGCGCGTGCTCTCGAACGACGGCTCGCCGCAGCGAGATCGTGATCGCGCTGCCCACGGAAGGGTGGAAAAGGAGGACACGTACGTACAGTGCACGGGCGCCCTGCCTTCGGTACGCTGCGGGGCAATGAAGCCTCACCGCCTCGTTCTCTTGTCCCTTGTTACCACCCTCACCGCGGGTGCCGCGCTCTCCGCGTGCGTCGGTGATTCACCCACCGGGACGCCATCCGACGCCGGAACGACGAGCGAAGGCTCTGTGAACGACGTCGCGAATCCTCCCAGCGACGGGGGCGACAGCGGCAAAACTTGCGTCGCTCCCGAGCAGAACTGCGGTGGGACCTGCATCAACACCCAGACCGACAAGCTCAACTGCGGGAAGTGCGGTCGCAACTGCGGGACGGCCAGCTGCACCGCCGGGAAGTGCGGCGTCGTGACGGTCGCCTCCGGGATGAGCCAGCCTTACCGCATCCGCAGCATGACGACCCCGAACGTCGTCATCGTCACCTCGGCGGACAGCTTCAAGGACGGCGGCGCGCCCGGAGGCGGGCTCTTCCGAATCCCGAAGCCGAGCGGCGCTCCGACGCGGATGTGGACGTCCCCCTCCTACGCGATGAAGTCGGTCGACTTCGCCGTGGACGATCCGTTCGCGTACGTGATGACGCAGCTCAACAACGGCAACGCCTACCTCAACAAGATGGACATGAATCAGGCGCCGAGCAGCGGGCCGACCAACTCGATCACGTTCTCGGGGTTGAACACGCAGCAGTGGATTGGCGCGCGAACCACCGACGCCGGCACGTTCGTCGTCGCGAACGGCGCCTACAACGTCTACGGCCGCGCGGGGAACGACTCGATGGCGCTGGTGATGTCGACCGGTGGCGGAACCGGGATCACGCTCCCGAGCTCGGAGCTCTTCGTGATGTCGGACGAGTCCAACCAGAGCATCCGCTCGTGCAAGCGCTCCGACCCGATGGTCACGTGCTCTCCCGCGAGTGGGACCGTGCTCTACACGGGCGCACTCGCCAACCAGCCGCGAAGCCTGACGTCGTTCGGGGACACGCTGTACTGGGCCAACGAGGGCACCACCTGGAGCATCATCACGTGCAGCTTGCCGACCTGCACGCCGAAGGCGCTCGTCACCGGCGAAGGCAAGATCGGCGATCTCGCAGCCGACGGGACGGCGCTCTACTGGACCGACCCGGTCGGCGGGCGCGTGCGCACGTGCACGGACCTGGTGAATGGCTGCGGCGGCACGTCGGCGACGGTCGTCGACACGCAGCCGAGCGCGACTGGGATCGCGGTCGACGGCACGACGCTCTACTGGACGTTGCCGCCCAGCGGCGCCGTGCGCTCGATTGCGAAGTGATTCCGATCAGCGGTCGCGGCGCGGGCCGCGACCGCGATCACCGCCGCGCCCGCGGTCGCGATCGCCACCACCGCTGCGGCGCGGCGGGCCGTCACCGGCTTCGCGCGCAGCCTTGAGGCGCTCCTTCGCGCGCTCGCCCTCTTCGCCCTCGGGGAAGGGAAGGAGCTCGCGGCGGGTGAGGCGGATCTTGCCGTCGCGGTCGACGGAGAGAACCTTCACCTCGACGACGTCGCCTTCCTTCATCACGTCGGTGACTTGGTTGACGCGCGTGTGCGCCATCTCCGAGATGTGGAGGAGACCATCGGTGCCCGGGAGGACCTCGATGAAGGCGCCGAAGTCCGTGATGCGCTGGACCGGACCCTTGTAGATTGCACCGACCTCGGGCTCCGCCGTGAGGCCCTTGATGATGTCGAGCGCCTTCTTCACCGCGTCGCTGTCGCTCGAGGCGATGTTGACGGTGCCGTCGTCCTCGACGTCGATCGCGACGCCGGTCTGGTCGACGATGCCCTTGATGGTCTTGCCGCCCGGGCCGATGATGATGCGGATCTGGTCGGGCTTGACCTTGATCGTCGTGATGCGCGGGGCGTACGGCGAGAGGTCCGCGCGGTGCGTGGCGAGCGTCTCGAGCATCTTGCCGAGGATGTGGAGCCGACCCTCGCGCGCCTGGTTCAGGGCGGTCTGCATGATCTCGCGCGAGAGGCCCGCGATCTTGATGTCCATCTGGATCGCGGTGACGCCCTTGGCGGTACCGCAGACCTTGAAGTCCATGTCGCCGAGGTGGTCCTCGTCACCGAGGATGTCGCTCAGGATCGCGTGGCGCTTGCCGTCCGAGATGAGGCCCATCGCGATGCCCGCGACCGGCGCCTTGATCGGAACGCCCGCGTCCATCATCGACATCGTGCCGCCGCAGACCGCCGCCATCGACGAGCTGCCGTTCGACTCGAGCGTCTCCGACACGATGCGGATCGTGTAGGGGAACTTCTCCTGCTCCGGGATCATGCGGGTGAGCGCGCGCTCGGCGAGCGCGCCGTGGCCGATCTCGCGCCGGCCGGGGCCGCGCATCGGCTTCGTCTCGCCGGTCGAGAAGGGCGGGAAGTTGTAGTGGAGCAAGAAGCGCTTCCAGCGCTCGCCGGTGAGGGCGTCGATCTTCTGCTCGTCGCTCGAGGTGCCGAGCGTGGTGGTGACCACCGCCTGCGTCTCGCCGCGCTGGAAGAGCGCGGAGCCGTGGACGCGCGGGAGCAAGCTCACCTCGGTCATGATCGCGCGGATCTGATCCATCGCGCGGCCGTCGATGCGCTTGTTCTGCGAGAGCACGTACTCACGGACGACGTGGTACTTGCGCTCCTCGAACTCTTCCTTGATGAGCTTCTCGCTCGCCGTGTACTTCTCGGCGCCGAACTCGGCGGTGAGCGCCTCGGTCATCGCCGTCTTCGCGGCCTTGTAGCCGTCGTAGCGCTTCTTCTTGTCCTTGATGAGCGCGCTCTCGATGATCTTCGAGTCGACGAGCGGGCCGATCTTCGCCTTGATCGCGGGGTCGAGCGCCTTCGGCTCGAACGCGCGCTTCGGCTTGCCGACGGCGGCGCGGATGCGCTCGATGACCTCGAGAATCGGCTGCGCGGCCCGGTGGGCGAACCAGAGCGCGTCGATGAGATCGTTCTCGTTCACCTCGGCCGCGCCGCCTTCGACCATCACGATCGCGTCCTTCGAGCACGCGACGACCATGTCGATGTCGGCCTGACCCTGCTCCTCGAGCGTCGGGAACGACTTGAGCTCGCCGTTGATGCGGACGACGCGGACCGCGACGAGCGGCCCGGCCCAGGGGATGTCCGAGATGTGCAGCGCGCAGCTCGCGCCGGTGACCGCGAGGACGTCGGTCGGGTTGACCTTGTCCGACGAGAGCACGGTCGCGATGACCTGCGTGTCGTTGCGGAAGCCTTCCGGGAAGAGCGGACGGCACGGGCGGTCCATCAGGCGGCAAACGAGGATCTCTTCGTCGCGCTGGCGGCCTTCACGCTTGAAGAAGCCGCCCGGGATCTTGCCGGCGGCGAACGTCTTCTCGACGTACTCGCAGGTGAGGGGGAAGAAGTCGATGCCGGGGCGCTCGTCGCCGGAGACGGCGGTCACGAGCACCATCGACTCGCCGTACGTAACCAAAACCGAGCCGTGCGCCTGCTTGGCGAGGCGGCCGGTCTCGAAGGTCATGGGCTTGCCGTTGATGAGGACGGATTCGCGGACGATGGACATGGGGGTACTCCCGTTCTTGCTAGGTGAGAGAGAGCACAGCTTTTGCTGCGCTTGGGCCGCCCGTGCCTTGTGTCCTCGGTTGCTGGGTCCGACGACTCCACACCGTCGTGGGGTCGGGCTCAGGAATCGAAGAGCAAAGCGCGGTTGTGGCCCGAAACGAAAAAGCCCGCTCCGTGTTGCCGGAGCGGGCCGTTTCCGATCACTTGCGAAGGTTGAGGGCTCCGACGACCTTGCGGTACCGGTCGAGGCTCGACTTCTTCAGGTAGTTGAGGAGGCGGCGGCGCTTCGACACGAGGCGGAGCAGGCCGCGGCGCGAGTGGTGGTCCTTCACGTGCGTCTTGAAGTGCTCCGTGAGGTAACCGATGCGCTCCGAGAGGAGCGCGATCTGCACCTCGGGCGAGCCGGTGTCGGACTCGTGGGTGCGGAACTTGCCGATGAGCTCGGACTTCTTTTCCGTGTGAAGCGGCATGAGGCTGCGAATCTCCAGAACCGTCCAAGGACGGGATGACGGGCTTGACTAGGGCGGCGCAGTATAGGTGCAGGTGTGCGCCCGTCAATCAGATTTGGGGGGCTCGGCCCAACTCACTGAGCTTCTGTTCCCGTCCCCGTAGTACGGGCCCGAGGCGGGTGATAGTCTCGCCTTCGCCCCCATGCCGCAGGATCCGGCGCGCGCCGCCGCAGGAAGCTCTCCTCAGCTCACTCGCGACCCGCAAGACGCGGTGACGTTGCCGCTGCCGGCGGATTTCGCGGCCCGCGCAAGCACTGCACGCAGCTCTGCCACGCCCGCGCCGGCGTCCACCACCCCGTCGCCGTCGCCCTCGCTCTCCCAGATCGACCCGGCGGAGCTCAAGAAGGTCTGCACCACCTGCCAGAACCGCTACCCCGAGGACTTCCTCGTCTGTCCGCGCGACGCGACCCCGCTCCACCTCGAGGGGCAAGAAGGCGACCCGCTGGTCGGCAAGGTCCTCGGCGACGCGTACCAGATCCTCCGCGTCGTCGGCGAGGGCGGGATGGGACGCGTCTACGAGGCGCGTCACCTCCGCCTCAAGGACCGGCGCTTCGCGGTCAAGGTGCTGCACCCGGAGATGATGCGCGATCCCGAGATCGTCACGCGCTTCCAGCGCGAGGCCGAGTCGGCGAGCAGCATCTCGCACCCGAACGTGGTCGACGTGTTCGACGTCCACCGCACGCCGGACGGGCAACCCTACCTCGTCGGCGAGTTCCTCGAAGGCGAAGAGGTGGCCGAGCGCCTCGAGCGCCAGGGCCAGATCGACATCCCGAACGCGGTCCACATCACGCGGCAGGTGTGCCGCGCGCTCACGGCCGCGCACTCGCGGGGCATCGTCCACCGCGACATGAAGCCGGAGAACGTGTTCCTCGTGAACCGGGACGATGGCGTCCACGTGAAGGTCATCGACTTCGGCATCAGCAAGGAAGCCGGTCCGTCGAACCTCACCAAGACGGGCGTCGTCATGGGCACGCCGAGCTACATGGCGCCGGAGCAGGCGCGCGGTGACAAGGTCGACCCCCGCGCCGACGTCTACGCCGTCGGCGCGATGCTCTACCACATGGTGACGGGCAAGAAGCCCTTCGAGGGCGAAGATGCCACGGCCACGCTCACCCAAGTCATCACCGAAGAAGCGACGCGCCCGCGCGCCTTGAACGACGGCATCCCCGAGGGGCTCGAGGTCGTGATCCAGCGCGCGATGGCGAAGGACGTCCGCGAGCGATACGCCTCGATGACCGAGCTCGATGCCGCGCTGGCCCCGTGGGACGTCGCGCCGTCGGGGGTCTCGCTCCCGGTCATCGACAAGAGCGCGCCGGCCTCGGCCAGCGGGCGGACCGCGATCAAGGCGCGGCCCAACTTCGACGCCAACGCCAAGACGATGATCGCGGGTGGTGCGACGAGCGCCGTCGGCGACGAGGTGCGGAGCGCCCGTCCCACGATCGTGATGGCCATGCTCGGCCTCGCGGTGTGGTTCGTCGTCGGCGTGGTGACCGCGCTCGGTGGGTTCGTGCGCATGCGGCGCGACGGCGAGCTCACCTTCGCCGAGACGCTGATGATGATCATCGGCGCGGTCGCCACCGGCATCACGCCGCTCATCCTGGCCACGCTGCGGATCCGCAAGAACGTGTGGCAGAGCAGCCCGAAGTCGATGGATCTCGCGGCCGACCTCCGGCGCATGGTGCTCGGCGCGTTCGCGTCGCTCGGCATCGGAGCGCTCGCGGTGCGCTTCACCGCGACGATCATCGCGCGCAACGGCACCGTGCTGACGGCCGGCGATTGGGACGTCGAGCTCTTCGGCGCGAGTCTCCTCGTCACGGTCGTCGCGTGGGCGTACGGGCCCATCCTCCGCTGGTTCCGCCGCCGCCGCGCGGCGCGGTGACGGAGACGGACGTGACCACGGGCGTGCGCTTGCTGGTTCCCGGCGACGAGATGAACGTGCTCGCGTTCCTCGGCGCTTACGCGGACACGTCGATGTTCCTTCGCTCCAACCTCCGCGCGGCGGGGATCGTCGATCGCGGCGCGGAGTACCAGGCGACGTGGTTCGGAGCGTTCGAAGGCGACGCCCTGGTCGCGGTCGCCGCGCACGGGTGGAACGGGATGCTGCTCCTCCAGGCGAAGCCGGGTGCCGAGGCGGCGCTCGCCGACGCCGCGCGCCGTGCGACGGCGACCACCGCGGAGCAGGGGCGCGCGATCATCGGGATCATCGGGCCGTACGAGCAGGCCATCGCGACGAGGGCGGCGCTCGGGCTCGCGGAGCGGAAGACCGAGATCGAGAACAAGGAGCGCCTGTATGCGCTCGACCTCGCGAAGCTGATCGTCCCCGCGCGGGCGGCCCACGTGCGCCCGACGACCGACGCGGATCTCGACCTCTGTGCGACCTGGCGCATCGAATACCTCGTCGAGGCGATGGGCGTGCAGCGCGCGGCCGCGGAGACGCGTGCGCGCGCGGACGTCGAGCGCACCCACAAGCGGGGCGACTCCTTCGTCCTCACGGACAGTGGCGGTGCGTGCGTCTCGTACTCGGCGTTCAACGCGCGCGTGGAGGAGACCGTGCAGATCGGTGGCGTCTGGACGCCGGTCGAGGAGCGGCGCCGCGGCTACGGGCGCGCCGTCGTCGCGGGCTCGCTCGTGCTCGCGCGCGCGGTCGGCGTGACGCGCGCGTTGCTCTTCACCGGCGAGTGGAACGTCGCGGCGCAGAAGGCGTACGAGGCGCTCGGCTTCGAGCGGATCGGGGACTACGGGCTCGTGACGTTCGCGAGCTGACTCGAGCTCAGAGCGCGAGCGCGCGGACCACGTCGCCAGCGGGGATGGCCTCGGCCAGCGGCGCCGCTTGTCCTGCCCAGAGCGGCGAGAAGGAGCCGTCGCCCTTCGCCTCGGCGGCCGCGCGGAGCGGCGCGAGCGCCGCGGAAGCGAGCGGGAACTCGGGTGGGAGCGCGCTCATCGGCCCGAGGTCGCGCATCAGGCGGTTCTCGAGCCCGCGCGCCGGCCGCCCGCTGAAGAGGTTCGTGAGCGCGGTCGCCGCGGTCCCCGCGTTCGCGGCGCCCTCGAGCGCACGACGGTGGACGGCGCTCGTCGTCGCCTCCGGCGTCCGGAGGAACGCGGTGCCGATCTGGACTGCCGCTGCGCCGAGCGCGAGGGCCGCCCGCACGCCGCGCGCATCGGCGATGCCGCCCGCAGCGATCACGGGCACGCGGACGGCGCGCGCGATGGCGGGGACCAGCGCCATCGTACCAATTTGGTACGGGACGGCGGCGCGCGGATCGCCGAGGAAGCTCCCGCGGTGGCCACCGGCCTCGCTGCCCTGAGCGATGACGGCGTCGACGCCGTGCTCCTCGAGCCAGCGCGCTTCGTCGACGGATGTGGCGGAGGCCACGACGAGCGAGCCCCACCCGCGCACGGCGGCAAGAAGGTGCGGGGCGGGGAGCCCGAAGTGGAAGCTGACGACCTTCGGCGGGTTCGCCGCGAGCGCCTTCACGTGCTCGGCGGAGAACGGCGCGCGGGAGGCCGCTGGCTTCGTCGCGCCGGGATCGAGTCCGAGCTCCGCGTAGTAGGGCGCGAGCGCTTCGCGCCAACGCGCCTCGCGCGCGGCATCGGGCGGCGGCGGTTCATGGCAGAAGAAGTTCACGTTGAACGCGCGCTCGGTCGCGGCGCGCACCGCGGCGATCTCCTGGCCGAGTGCGTCGACCGAAAGCATCGCGGCCGGGAGCGCCCCGAGCGCACCGGCGCGGGCGACGGCGATCGCGAGCGCGCTCCCTTGCGAGCCGGCCATCGGGGCTTGGAGGATGGGGGTCGCGAGATCGAGCCGCTCGAGGAGGTTCACCCTTCGGACGTAGAACTGGCGGCACCGGCTGGCAACGCACGACACGACGCCGAGCCAAAGAAATCACCATCGACCCTCCGGCGGCGAGCCCGCTAGCCTTTGCCCATGGGCATTCGGTGGGGAGTCGGGGTGGGTCTCGTGGCGCTCGCGCTCACGGGGTGTTCGTCGGAGTCCGCGCCGCAGCCGTCCGGCCCGGGGCCGATCGACGTGACGATCGAGAGCGGCCCGCTTCACGGTGCAGCGGACGAAGCCACTCGTGCGTTCCTCGGGATCCCCTATGCGGCGCCCCCGGTCGGACCGCTCCGCTTCCTGCCTCCGAAGCCAGCGGCGGCGTGGACCGCCCGCCGCGACGCGCTGTCGTACGGCCCCACGTGCATGCAGCTGGCGAACGGCGCGCCGTCTCCCTCGTCGAGCGAAGACTGCTTGTACCTCAACGTCTGGACCCCGCTCGCTGCGGTAAAGGACGCACCCGTCTTCGTCTGGATCCACGGTGGCGGCAACGTCGTCGGTGCGGGCTCCGAGTCGCTCTACTCCGGCGCGAACCTCGCCGCGAAGGCGAACGTGATCGTAGTGACGCTCAACTATCGGCTCGGGCCCTTCGGGTTCCTCTCGCACCCGGCGCTCGCGAAGGCGGAGGGCGTCGCGGTCGCGCCCACCCAAGCCCTCCTCGATCAGCAAGCCGCGCTGGCGTGGGTGAAGCGGAACATCTCCGCGTTCGGCGGTGATCCGACCAAGGTGACCGTCGCGGGCGAGTCCGCGGGTGGGCAGGCGGTGTGCAGCCAGCTCGCGATGCCGGGCTCGAAGGGGCTCTTCCGCGCGGCGACGATCCAGAGCGGCCCCTGCATCGCAAACAAGTTCCTGTTCCTCGAGCCGGCGTTGGCCGACGACCAGGGGAAGCGTCTCGCGACCGCGGTCGGGTGCGCGAACGACGATGCGGCGCTGACCTGCCTCCAGGGCAAGCCCGCTTCGGACATCCTCGGGGCGCTCCCGCTTCGCAAGGGGCTCTTCGGCGCCGAGGGCGACAGCTGGGCGCCCGTCATCGACGGGGTCGCGCTCCCGAAGACCCCGTCCGCTGCGTTCCGCGCAGGGGAGCACACGAAGGTTCCCACCATCCTCGGCACGAACCTCAACGAAGGGCAGCTCTTCCTCTCGCTCTGGGGTTCACCTCCGCCGACGCCGAAGGATCTGCGAGCCATCTACGGGCTCCTCTTCGACGCGCCGACGGTGGACGCCTTGATGACCAGGTACGGCGGAGACGTCGACGCGGGCAAGGCCTACTCCGACGCGCTGGGCGACCTCTTCACCTGCATGACGCGCCACACCGCGCGCGATCTCGCCGCCGGGGGCACCCCCACGTACCTCTACCAGTTCGTCTACCCGTACACGGTCGCGGCGTTCCCCGGCGTCGTCACGTCCCACGCGTTCGAGCTTCCGCTCCTGTTTCGAAATGGCTTCGCGGGCACGAAGCTCGGAGACGAAGATCTGCTCATGGCCGACGTGATGGACGGGTACTGGGGTTCGCTCGTGACGACGGGCGACCCGAGCGCGGCGCGCCTCGGCGGAACGCCGGCCTGGCCGGCGTACCAAACTGGTACCGACGAGCATCTCGTGATCGACAAGGTGCCCGCGGTCGGCAAGGGGCTGAAGTCGGAGGCGTGCGACTTCTGGGACCCCCTCATGAAGTGAGGAGCAATCCGCTCCGCGTCTTCAGCGGGGTTGGCTACTCGACGCAGGGTAGTCCCGAGCTCAGGTGAACGCGGCCATCCGCGCACTGAATGGCGTAGTTGCACACTCCGGACTCGGGGCCGCCGCACGGACATCCGAACCGGCTGTGCGCCGTGAGCGTGATGACGCGGGAGTCGCCGCGCGCGAAAAGCGCGGTCCCATCGAGGCACGCGACGCCGTCGGGCTGCGGGCAAGTGTCCGCCCACCTCTGATATCGATCGCACCCGATGCCGACCATGACGCGTGAGCCACAGAGGGGCCCGGTGATGCCCGTGTAGATCCGGCGCCACTCCGCGTTCGAATCGCACTCCCACACGTCGTTGCAGAGCCACGAAGGGTGGACGCCGTTTTCGCACTGGGTTCCTGGGGGCAGGTCGGAGCAGTCGGCGCCCTCGATGAATGCTCGTGCGAGGCATGGAGCGCACTGCGGGGACGGAGAAGGAAGAGAGACCTCCTTCACGGGGCAGGGGTCGACGGGAGCGCGGTCGACCAGAGGATCGTCGGAACCGTCGCCTCCGGCGTCTGCGCCGGGGTTGGCATCGATGACGGTCGAACAGCCGAGAACGACGAGCGCAGTCAGCCCGTGAACCGCCATCCCCGCGAGCGTCTTCATGGCGCTCCGAGCTTAGCTCGTCCGTCAGAAGCGCGCTTGGATCGACATGCCGAGACCGAGGCGGATCGGATCCTGGAACACGCGCAGCGACGCCGTACCTTCGTTCGGATCGCGCACGACGAGCGTCGCGTTGTTGTCGTAGACGAGCTGCCCGTAGACCATCGCGCTGATGATCGTCGAGAGGTCCCAGCGCAGGTTGATGCGGCCCTGGATGATCGGGCGCCGGCCCTGACCGAGCGGCAGCACCGACACGTCGCCCTGCTGGCGAACGACGATCACGCGCGACGCGGGGAGCCCGCTGTCCGTGAACTCGCTGAGGAACGTGGACGGGAGCTGGAAGCCGAAGCCGAGGCCCGGCGTGAGGTGCGCCGGCGCGATGTGGTAGTCGGCCGACAGCGCCGCGAAGAGCTCGGGTTGCGTCGAGGCCGCCGACGGGATCGTCTGGAACGGGATGAACCCCGGGACGTTGCGGACGACGAAGTTCAGGTTGCGCATGATGCCGGTGAGGCTCATGCGGAAGTACCCGGCTTCGAGCACGCCCTGTGCGGCGACCGCGTACGCGAGCTGGCTCTTGGTCGAGCCCTCGACGTCGTAGTCCTTGAGGCGCTGCTGGAGGAAGTCGCCCTCGAGCGAGGCGCTCCACTTCACCTTCTCCGGCTCGTACTTCGGGAGCGAGAAGACGGTCATCGGAGCGTTCGGGTCGTTGCGGTACAGCAGCAAGTCGACCGACTGCGGGACCGGCATGTTCTGGTGCACGACGAGGCGCGCCGCGCCGCCGACCGTGTAGACCGGCTTCCCGCGGACGTCCTCGAGGTCGAGCTTGCCCTGCTGGAAGTAACCGCCGCTCGCGTCGAGGCGGACGTTCGGGCCGAAGTCGACGCCGAGGCCGCCGAGCACGCCGTAGTTCGTCTCGCCGACGCGCACGGTTTCGACGTCGTTCTCGCCGCCGGGGTTCAGGAGCTGCACCGGCTCGACGATCGTCGCCGTCTTGAAGGCGAGGAAGCCGTAGAACTTGTCCGGCATGTCGAACTGCAGCTTCGCGCCGGGCGAGGAGCCTTGGAGGCGCGGGAAGATCGACTGGTTGATCGCGGAGGCCGAGCCGCCCCACGTGATGTCGTAGAGGTAACCGACGCGGACACGGTCGGCGTCGAGCGGGAGGAAGACGGCCGAGATGCCGGAGGGCTTCTTGTCGTCGCCGCCGGTCTTGTAGAAGACCTTGATGTAGGAGCCCGAGTCGTAGAGCGCCTTGTTGAGGTCGCCCGTGTTGCCGGCGAGCGCCGAGAGGTCGAAGCGGAGAACGACCGCGGCCTCGGTGGTGAGGTTCGGGATGAACCCCGGCATCTTCTTGTACATCACGAGGTGCGTGAGGTTTTCACGGCCCGCGAAGCGCGAGTTCAGCGAGTCGAAGAAGAGGCGGTACTGCGGGCGGTCGCCGATCGCGAACGTCGGCGAGAGCGGGATGAGCTGGCCCGTGGGGTGGAGCACGTCGTCGTCACCGAAGTTCCAGGTGAGGCGCGTGTCCATGAAGTTGCCGTGGTTGACGCCGGGCGGCGCCATGCCGACGGAGCGTGCACCGGCGGTGCCGGTCTGGAGCGGATCCGAGGGGGAACCGATGTCCGGCGGGGGATCCTTCTTGGGGTGCGTCTCCGGATCCGCGTCCGGCTTCGCGTCCGTTCCGCCGGCGCCCGCGCCGGTGGGCTTCGTGTCGCCGCCCGTGCCGGTGCCGTTGGTCGGAGCGGCGCCCGCGTCGGCGTCGGCCTGCTGCGCGAGCGACGGAGTGGCGTAGGCGGTGCCGAGCGCGAGCGCGCACGCGGCGAGGAGACGAGGAGAAGTACGGTATGCCATGATCATTGCTGATTGTTCGGGTCGCGATCGTTTCGGCGGACGCAGGCCGTATCGGATGCGATCGGGCCCTTGCTCAGGTCGAGGATGACGTCGTCGGCGCAGCGCGCCTCGATGGTGAACTGCTGCCCGCCGGAGAAGTAGCGGAGCGCGCCGGAGAAGCTGCGGAGGGTCTGGCCCTTGGCGAGCACGGGATCGAACTCGGCATCCGCCGAGGCGTTCACCTGCGCCTTGTTCGTCGACGTACCGTCGGTCACGACGAGGCTGAAGTTCGATTGGGCGAGGAAGTTCGTGTACTCGCTGCACTCGACGTCGGCCGTGCACGCGTTCGAGCACTTCGCCTCGTCCGGATCGGAGAACTCGATCTTGCCGCTGCCGTTGAGGTCGCAGTTGGACGCGCTGTCCTGCGAGAGGTAGTCCGGAGCGGCGGGCTTGCCCGGTCCGAAGTGCTTGCCGACGCGAACGGTGACGCCGTTCTTCGTCTCGACGCGGACGAGGCCCGACTCGTTGCGGAACAGGGTCGGGAGGTCCTTGAGCTCGGTGATCTTGAGGACCGTCGGCTCCGGGACGAGGCAGTTCCGGACCTTGGGGTTCCACTCCTCGGTCGTCCACGTGGGGAACCCGACCTCGGTGTACCCGAAGAAGTCGCTCGCCGTGCCTTGGAGCGAGCGCAAGCGATCGCAGACGCCGAGGCGCTGCGGTGCCGAGAACGTGAACATGAAGACCGACGCGTAGCCGCGCTTGGCCTGGTCCTGCACGTCGGTCGCGTAGAAGCCGTCGCTCGTGAGCCCGACCACGACGACGTCGAACGCGAAGTTGCCGGTTCCGGGATCGAAGCCGGTGTCGATCTTGAGCTGCTCCTTCGGGAACGGCGTCGCCGTGCCACCGGTCGCGGTGACGCCGCGGACGTCCGCGATCCGCGGGAGCGCGTAGTAGAGGGTCTCCGTCGTCCCGGTCGCGAAGCTCCCCGGTTCTTCGGTGTCGTCGTTCGCGGCGAAGCAGCCCGAGTCGGAGGGGAAGTCGACGCTGCCGTCACCATCGTTGTCGAGCCCGTCCGAGCACGCCGGCGGCGGCTTGCGCGTGAGGTCGACGACGGGCGTGTAGCCGACGTCCTCGGCCCAGATCCTCGCATCGCCGTAGGAGGCGATGACCGAGAGGGCCACGTCGTCTGCGACGCCGTTCGTGAGCTTCACGTTGCGCCCGTCCGCGCCGCTCCCGACGGAGTAGATCGTGCCGGGGCGGATGCTCACGCGCACGAAGCCGTTGAAGCCGGTGTCGACGTTGCCGTCGCGATCGCGAGCCTCGATCTTGATCTTCACCGAGCTCGTCGGCGTGAAGGTGATCGGGAGTCGCGCGGTCGGGGAGCCGAAGTCGCCGTCTTTCCGCGTGACCACGAGCCGCTCGTGGTTCGCGCGCGACGGGAACGACGTGCCGCACGACAGCGAGATCGCGAGGAGCGGAACGGTGAAGAGAAGGGCGCGGCGCATCGTCACCTCCCGAGCATCTGGATGCGGTTGTCGGTCACGGCGCCCAGTGAGTCGTCCACGCAGGCGATGACCTGGCAGATCTCGCCGGCCGCGTCGCACGGGGCGAGGTCGGACTGGCACGAGGGCTCCTGCGAGCCGGTGCAGCGCTTGCTCTTGAACGCGGCGACCTGGTCGCGGCAGTCGCGGCGCACGCAGCGCCCGACGCTCGGATCGCAGCTCGCGGAGCTCTTGCAGGTGAGGTCGGAGCCGGAGGTGACCTCCGTCGTGCCGGTGCACGCGCAGACGAAGTTCGCGCCTTCGCTCGCGCAGTCACCGTCGCTCCCGCAGGCCTTCAGCCCCTCGGGCGTGCCCGCGTCCTTCTTCCAGCCGCACGGGTGGCCGCCGCGGATGTAGTCGACGAGAGCGTCGCGCTGCTGGATCTTGGTGTCGAACTGGGTCGTGTTGCGCTGGAGGACGCGGAAGCCCGAGCCGCCCGCGGCGAGGTAGTTCGACGTCGCGAGCTCGTAGAGGTTCGTCTCCTGGACCGGCGAGAGGCAGACGCCCTTCGCGCCGTTCGGCTGCTTCGCGCACGAGCCCGGCTGGGGCTTGCCGTCGCCGTCCGGGCACTCCGCGTCGCTCGCGCAGGTCTTCGCGTTGCCGTCGCCGTCGAGCGTGGTACCGATGTAGACGTGCTCGGCGCAGGCGGTGACGTCGCACACCTTCGTCGTCGTGTTGCAGGCGCCGAGGCCGGAGGCCGCGCACTCGTCGTCGGTCGCGCAAGCCTGACGGAACGCGGTGCGGTTGCAGCCGTCGCAGTTGATCTGGACGCGGACGCCGGCGACCTGCGCCTGCGACGCACACCCGCGGCTCTGCGAGCGCCGAGCGACGAAGTCGAACATCTCCATGACCTCGATGCCCGAGAGCTGCATCTTGGAGATCGAGTTGTCGAACGGGAAGATGTTGAACATCTGCTCGATCGTCACCGGGCCCGGTAGGAGGTCCTGGCGGATGCCGGTCGTGTTCGTCAGCGAGAAGTCCGTCTGGACGCCGAGGCGGAGCCACGACGCCGTGGCGACGAGGTTGCCGAGCGGCGAGTCGCCGCCCTGCGAGGCGCTGCGCTTCGCGCCGCCCGGGGAGAACCCGGCGAGGATGTTGAGGTCCGCCGCGACCGCGAGCTGGCGCTCGTACGGCTCGAGGAGCTCCTTCGTCTTCGCGTCCTCGGGGACCGATTCGTTGATCGGGAACGCCTGGTAGTTGCTCGAGACGACCTCGAAGCCGTTGATCGGATCGTAGTGGGCGGGGTCGCCGTCGGGCGTCGCGTCGGCCGGGGTGTTGGAGAGCACCAGGTCGAGGCGCCCGACGTACTTCGCGAACGCGCCCGAGTGCGAGAGGATCACCTGCCGCGGGCGGCACGGCCGCTTGAACTGGTAGGGGTGGTTCTTCGGATCGGGGTGCTCGGCGTCGTTCGGGGGCGAGCCGTTCGGGTCGACCTTGAGGTTCGGATCGAGCGCCCAGATATAGCCAGGGTTCGCCGGGTCCGCCGAGCAGTCGCGCACGACCTGGGGCGGGTTCAGGACGATGTGGTTGTGGCTGCCGAAGACGACGTCGATGCCGGTCGTCTCGCGGATCATGCGCTGGTCGACCTCGAGCCCGAGGTGCGTCGTGAAGAACACGACGTCGACGAAGGGGCGGACGAGATCGATGTACTCCTGCGCGGTCTCCACCGTGTTGATCGGCGTGATGGCGAGCTTGTTCGGCTGATCGAAGATCGACGTCAAGCTCGAGAGGTTGCCCATCCCGATGACCGCGACCTTGAGCCCGCCCTCGTTGAAGACCGAGAACGGCCGCACCACGGTCTGGAGCGGCACGCTCGTCGGGAGCGCGGGGTCCTCGAACTGGTAGTTCGCCGCGAGCACCGAGAAGGGCGCCCAGTCCCGGATCTGGCGGTAGACGACGAGCGGACCCTTGTCGAACTCGTGGTTCGCGATCGCCATCGCGTCGACGCCGAGCGCCGACTGGATCTTCATCTCCGGCTCGCCGTTGAAGAAGTTGAAGATGGGGGCGCCCTGGAAGACGTCGCCACCGGAGACGTGGAGCACGCGATCCGCGCGCGCCTTCTCGCGCTTGACGACGTAGGCCATGCGCGCCGCGCCGCCGACGTTCCGGACCTCGCCGGTGGGGCCCAGCCCGAGGTCACCGTCGACCTGGGTGATCAGGAGGTCGTAGGGGAGGAGGCGCGAGTGGATGTCGGACGTGTGGAGGACCGTGAGGCGGACCTGGCACGTCTGCCCGGGCGGACACGGAGAGATCGCGCCGTCTTCGGGGTTCCCGCTGCAGCCGGGGACGGCGGAGAGGGCGAAGGCGGCGGTGCCGAGGGCCAACACCGATGCACAAGCGCGAAGGAGGCGGGTCGGGCGGAGCATGAAGCGCGGGCACCCTACACTTTCTCCGGGCCTCCCGGAAGGGCGCCTTACGATCCAGGCGAAACCGTCACCGCTCGTCTGCGCTGCCCCGCAGGAGGTCGACGAGGCGGGGCCCGAACGCTCGGACGAGGGACTCCTCGATGTCCTCGGCGGTCACGCACTGAAGCGCGGCTTCGGCGGCCGCCGCACACTCGGCCGAATCGATCCGCGAGAGCGCGGCTTTGACCTCGGGGATGGCCGCGGCCTCCATCGAGAGGCGGGTGAGGCCGAGCCCCACCAAGAGCGGTGCAGCGAGCACCTCGGACGCCACCGCCCCGCAGACGGCCACCGGGATCTGCGCGCCCGCGGCCGCAGTGGCCACGTTCTTCAGCATCCGCAGGATCGCGGGGTGGTAGGGCGAGGCCAGGCGAGCGAGCTGGCGGTTCGTGCGGTCGACCGCGAGCGAATATTGGACGAGGTCGTTCGTTCCGATCGAGAAGAACTCCGCCTCCCGAGCGAACACGTCCGCCATGAGCGCGGCGGAGGGCACCTCGACCATCATGCCGAGCGGGATCTTCGGGGCGCGGGCCTGACCGCGGGCATCGACCTCGCCGATGGCTCGATCGAGGAGCGCGCGGACGCTCCGCATCTCGTCGACGCTCGCGACCATGGGCACCATGATCTGGACGTTGCCGTGCGCGCTCGCGCGCACCATCGCCCGGAGCTGGACGAGGAAGACCTGGGGTTGGCTGAGCGCGAGCCGAACGGCGCGCAGCCCGAGCGCGGGGTTCATCTCGGCGGGGAGCATGAACGTGCTGACGAACTTGTCGCCGCCGATGTCGAACGTGCGGAGCACGACGGGACGCGGAGCGACCGTCTGCGCGATCGCGCGGTACGTCTGGTACTGCTCTTCCTCGTCGGGCTGGGTCGTGCGGTCGACGTAGAGGAACTCGGTTCGGTAGAGCCCGATCCCCTCCGCGCCGTGGTCGAGCGCGAGCGCGGCCTCGGCCGGGAGCTCGACGTTGGCGTGGAGCTCGACGCGCACGCCGTCCCGCGTGGCGCAGGGTTGGTCGCGCTTGTCGAGCAGGTCCCGCGTGAAGGCGCGGTGGCGCGCGGCGCGGCTCTCGGCCTCCGCGACCTGGTCTTCGGTCGGGAAGAGCGTGATCTCGCCGCGCAGTCCGTCGACGATGACCGTGTCACCCGTGCGGACCTCGCCGAGGACGCCGGGGGCGCCGACGACGGCGGGGATCTCGAGCGCACGCGCCATGATCGCGGTGTGGCTCGTGCGGGTGCCAATCTCGGTGACGAAGCCCAGCGCGGGTTCTTTGACCAGGCCGGCGGTGTCGGCCGGGCTGAGATCGCGCGCGATGATGATCGCGGGCTCCGTGAGGTGCGGGATTCCGCGCCCGTCGCTGTTCGTGAGCGCGCGGAGCAACCGTTCGCCCACGAACTCGACGTCGTGGCGCCGCTCCGCGATGTAGGGGTCGTTGCCGGACGCGCTCGGGAAGAGGCGCGTGATCTCTTCGGTCGCGCCGACGACGGCCCACTCGGCGTTCCGCTTCTCTTCGCGGATCAAGCGCTCCACGCGCTCGAGGAGGAGCGGGTCCGCGACCATGAGGACGTACGCTTCCAGGATCGCGCGCTGATCGGGCGCGGTCTCACCGCCGACCTGCTCGCCGACCGTGCGGAGGCTCGCCTGCGCCCGGCCCACCGCCTCGTGCACGCGTGCGATCTCGGCCGCGATCTGGGCGGTCGCGACGTGGCGGCGCGTGAACACGACGCGCATGTCGCCGACGACCAACGCCGGGCCCACGGCGACGCCGGGCGAGCCCGCGATTCCGCGCAGGACGACCGACTGCTCGAGCGTGGTCTTGCTCGAGGACGGCGGCGGCGTGGACCCCCTCGTCACGCCGTCAGCTCCCTTCCCCGAACTTGTCGGCGATGAGCTTGCCGATCGAGTCGACGCACTCCTCGGCCTGCGCGCCTTTCGCGCGCACCTCCACCACGGTCCCTTTGGCGCCGCACAGCAAGAGGACGCCCATGACGCTCTTCGCGTTGGCGACTTGCTCGCCGCGCGCGATCTCGACGTCGCACGGGAACTTCGACGCGAGCTGGACGAGCTTCGTCGCCGCGCGCGCGTGCAGCCCCAGTTGGTTGACGATCGTGAACTCTCTCGCGACCCGGTCCGTCACCCTCCGCCTCCTTCCATGCCGCTCCGCACGGGGGAGCTCCCCCCGCGGTCGACGTCGCGGTGCACGATCGTGGACGGGTGCTCCGCCGCGAGGCGGCGCTGCAGCTCGTTCGCGATCGCGACCGATCGATGGCGCCCACCCGTGCACCCGATCGCCACCGTGAGGTGGCTCTTCCCCTCGCGCTCGTAGCGGGGGAGGAGATAGCGGAGCAGCCCCGTCGTCCGCTCGAGGAACTCCTCGGCGTCGGGCTGGGCGAGCACGTAGTGGGCGACGCGGTCGTCGGTGCCGGGGAGCGGGCGGAGCGCTTCGACGAAATGCGGGTTCTGGAGGAAGCGCACGTCGAGCACGAGATCCGCCTCGACCGGCGCGCCGTACTTGAACCCGAACGAGACGATGCGCGTACCCATGCGGAGCGGGCCGCCAGCGGCCGCGCCGAAGCGCTCGAGGATCGTTCGACGCAGGTCGTGGACCGAGAGGTGCGTGGTGTCGACGAGGTGGCGCGCCTGCGCCCGGAGCGGCGCGAGCCGTGCGCGTTCGGCGCGAACGCCGTCGAGGATGGCTCCCGCGCCCCCCGTGCCGGTCCGCTCGCGCGCGAGCGGATGGGGCCGGCGCGTCTCGCCGAAGCGCCGGAGGAGCGCCTCGTCCGACGCGTCGAGGAAGAGCACCTCGACGTCGCGCCCGCCGGCTTCGCCGTCCGGCGTGCCCCCGCGCGTCTCCACCTGTGCGAGGCGCGACAGCACGCTCGACATCTCGCCGAGGAACGCGCGCACGCGCACGTCGATCCCGAGCGCGATCCGCGACATCCCACCGCGCTCGCACAGCGCGACGGCGTCCGGCGCGAGCACGGGCGGGAGGTTGTCGATGCAGAAGAAGCCGAGATCCTCGAGCGCGTGGAGCGCGGTCGAGCGGCCGGCGCCGGAGAGCCCCGTGACGACCAGTACGGTCGGCCGCGTCGCGGGAGCTCCCGGGTCGGAGGTGCGGCCGGGCTCGGAGGGGCGATCGTCGGTGACGGTCACTTGTCCCTCGGTGGGATGGAGCTGTCGGGCCGAACGGCGGGGATCCAGGCGCTGCTCTCGCCGGTGCGCGCCTCGTCCGAGACGAGCCGCGACGAAGAGATCGACGCGGGGACGAGCGACTCGGGTGCGCTCTCGCGATCGGGCGGGAGCGGGTCGATGTAAGGCGGCGCTTCGCCCGCCCACGACGGGCGGTGCTGGCCGGTCTCGAACGCGAGGCGCGCGCCGTCGATGCCCTCGAGCCGGGCGAGGAAGTCGCGCGCCGAGTGCGTGCCGGCGCGGCGCAGGAGCTCGTTGCGGGCGGCGATCTCGAGGATGGTCCCCATGTCGCGCCCGGGTCGAACCGGGACGGTGAGCTCGCGGATCGGTGTCCCAAGAAGGGACAAGTGCTTCTCGTCGAGGCCGAGCCGGTCGTACTCGGTGTCGTCGTTCCACTCGACGAGCCGGACCACGACGTCGATCCGCTTGCGCTCGCTCACGCTGGTGACGCCGAAGAGCGCTTTGACGTTGAGGATGCCGAGGCCGCGGATCTCGAGGTGGTGGCGGAGGAGATCCTCGGGCGCACCGAACACCATGCCCGGCGGGCGCCACTCGCAACGCACCATGTCGTCCGCGACGAGGCGGTGACCGCGGAGCACGAGCTCGAGCGCGCACTCGCTCTTGCCGATCCCGCTCTTGCCGAGGAGGAGCAACCCGACGCCGTACACGTCGACGAGGACGCCGTGGAGCTTCGTGACGGGGGCGAGCCGATCGTCGAGGAGGGCGTGGAGCGCGTTGATCGTGCGGCTCGAGCGCGAGTCCGAGACGAAGAGGGGAGTGCCCGTCGCCTCGGCGGATTGGACGAGCGCACGCGCGGGCTCGCCGGCGCGGGTGAGGACGACGGCGGTGAGGCCGAGCGCGAAGAAGCCGCGCGCGGCGTCGCCCCGTTCGTCGAGCGCGAGCGAGTCGAGGTACGAGAGCTCGGTCTCGCCGAGGACCTGGACGCGCGTCGGCACGACGCCGAAGGCGTGCCCGGCGAGCGCGAGGCCGGACTTCTGGACGCGTGGATGCCGAATCGGACGATCGAGCCCGGCCGCACCCGCCACGAGGCGGAGCTTCACCCCGAGCTGCGCGTCGTCGGCGAGCTGGCGGGCGGTGAACTCACCCGTGCGCAGGGGCGCGGTCGAGGGAGAGGTCAAGCTTCGTCCTCCGCGAGGAGCAGGGAGTACACCTCGCGCGGATCGTGCGCGTGCACGAGCTTGTCGCGGAAGGTGCGGCTGCGGAGGATGCGCGAGATCCGCGCGAGCGTCTTGAGGTGCTCGCCGCTCTCGCGCTTCGGCGAGACGAGCGCGACGACCAGGTTCACGTCCGCGTCGTCGATCGAGTCGAACGCGACGCCCTTGGGCACGGTGAGCACCGCGCCGATCTGGCGATCGAGATCGGGGAGCGAGCCGTGGGGGATCGCGACGCCCTCGCCGATGCCGGTCGATTGGAGGGCCTCGCGCTCCTCGAGCACGCGGTGGATCTGCTCTTCGCGTGTGGGCGTCCCCTCTGCGAGAAGACGTGCGACCTGGTGAAGGATCTCGGCCTTCGAGAGGGGGCCACCGTTTTGGTGGACGATGGCCACGCGGCCTTCGGTGAGCAGCTCACGGAGCTTCAAGCGACCTCACTTCCCCCCAAATCGACGGAAGACGACGAGGAGACCTTAGCGCTCCGTGAGCCCCCGTTCTAGCGCCGAATCCTTCTCACTCGTCGGATTCGCCGACGTCCGGCAGCAGGCGCTGCGAGGCGCGCTCTTGTCCCTTCTTGGAGCTCTTCGCCGCGCGGATCTGCCGCTCGAGCTTGTCGATCACCTTGTCGATCGTCGCGTACATGTCCTCGCTGGTTTCGTGCGCGTGGAAGTGCGCGCCGCCGGAGTGGATGTCGATCTCCGCACTGTGGAGTCGGTTCTGCTGGCAGGAGAGCTTGACCTCGCCCTTCATTGGCTGCCGGAGGAACTTCTGCAGACGCCCGACCTTGTCGGTCGCGTAGCCCTTCACCGCGTCGGTCGACTCCATCTGGCGGAAGGTGATCGCGATATTCATCACGCCGTTCTCCTTTGGAGAGCAGGGGTGAGCGGAACCGCTCGGGCCCCAACTCTCGCGCTTCTGACAACGATCAGAGTAACCCGTTCATCCAGGGAAACCCGGAAAATCGCCTTGAATCGAGGTCAGCCTCGGCCGTAGGGTGAGAGCACGATCCGTGCCGGACAGTCGAAGCGCAACGCGCCGAGTGACCTTGACCCGAGGCTACGTCCTCGCGGCCAGCCTGCGATTCGTCGAGGTGAGCCACGACGAAGCGGTCCAGGCACGCTTTCGGACGCTGCTCGGCCCCGAGACCCGGGCGAACGTGCCCTATCTCGACAAGCTCAAATGGTACCCGGTCGGCCTCGCGAGCGACGTCTTCCGCGCCGTGGTGGATCTCCACGATCGGGACGAGCTCGCTTCGCGCAGGGCACTCCTCCACCTCGGCCGCTTCTTGGGGGCGGCCGCGACGCAGAGCTACCTGCGCCTCGTCTCGCGCTTCCTCACCCCCGCGCTCTTCGCGCGCAAGCTGCCGGAGTTCTGGGCGCGCGACTTCGTGGGGGGTGACTTCGACGTGGAGGCTCACATCGAGCGCCGCGTCATCGCGTTCCAACACCGCGGCATCGGCGGCTTCGACTACGTGAGCGGCGTCTGGGGGGGCTTTCTCGAGCACTGTCTGGAGCTCGTGGGGGTGCCGAACCCGCGCGTCGAGACAGAGGGATTCTCCCTGCAAAAACCCGGTGCGGAGACAGCTCTCTATACCGTCCGTTGGGACTGAGCCCGGAGGAATACGAAACACGGAACAGGAACGCGGAATCCAGAACGCGGAACGAGAAGGAGAGCTTCGTTCAAGCTCCCGTTCCGCATCCCGCGCTCCCGTTCCCGTTCCGTGTTCCCTGTTCGTCTTTTCTCAGAAGAGCTTCTTGCGTTTGGACGAGGGCAGAATGCGCAGCATCTCGCGGTACTTCGCCACGGTGCGGCGCGCGATGACGACGCCGTCGCGCTTGGCGAGGATCTCGACGATCGCCTGATCGGAGAGGGGATTCGACTTCTCCTCTTCGTCGATGATCTTCTTGATCGCCTGCTTCACGCTCTCGGACGCGATGTCGTCCTCCGCCGTTCGACGGATCGACGAGTTGAAGAAGTACTTCAGCTCGAAGAGCCCCTGCGGCGTGTGGACGTACTTGTTCGTCGTCACGCGGCTGATCGTCGACTCGTGCATGCCGACCGAGTACGCGACGTCGCGCAGGATCATCGGCTTCAGGAAGGCGACGCCCTTCTCGAAGAAGTCGCGCTGCTTCTCGACGATGCACTCGGTGACCTTGATGATGGTCTTCCGGCGCTGCTCGATCGCGCGGATCAGCGACTGCGCGTTGCGGAGCTTCTCGCCGATGAAGTCCTTCGCCTGCGGATCCTTCAAGAGCTGCTTCGTGAGCGACTCGTTGATGTAGAGGCGCTGCACGCCGCGATCGTTGTCGCTGACGGTGAAGCGATCGCCGTCCTTCACGACGTACACGTCGGGCGTGATGCCGATGCTGCGGTCGTCGGTCTCGGTGAAGTTGCGCGAGGGGCGGGACTCGAGCTTCTGGATCTCCTTCACCGCCTCGTAGATCTCTTCGACCGGCACCTTCAGGTCGCGCGAGATCGCCTGGTAGTTGTGCTTCTCCAGGTTGTGCATGTGCTTGTCGATGATCTGGAGCTCGAGGTCCTCGTAACCGAAGACCTCCGCTTGCACGAGCAGGCACTCGCGCAGATCGCGCGCGCACGCACCGACCGGATCCCACTCCTGCATGATGCGGAGCACCTCGGGTGCGTCCTCCGGATCGAGCTCGGCCTCGTTCGCCAGCTCGTCGAGCGAGATGTCCGGCGTGTGCGTGCCGTCGTCGCGCTCGGTGCCCTTCAGATCGAGGAAGCCGTTGTCGTCGAGGTTGCCGAGCACGAGCTCCGCGAAGCGGCGCTCGGCGTCGGTGAGGTCGCTCATCTGGAGCTGCCACCGCAGGTGGTCGACGAGCGACGCGCCCTTCGTGAGGTTCTGCTCGATCGGCGGGAGATCTTCGAAGCCACCGCGCGCCGCGGGGAGCGGCTGCTGGAGGGTGCGGTTCTCGAGGAACTGCTCCCAGTCGATCTCGTTGACCTTCTTCTCGTCGGCGGCGCGCTGGAGCTCCTCGCCCTTGTTCCGCTCGGAGAGGCGCTCGGAGAGCCCCAACCGACTGTCGGAGTCGTTCGACGGCGACTCCACTTGGACCGGCTGATCGCCGGGCTGCGCGGTGCGGGGACGAGGCTCGACCTCGTCGTCCGCGAGGACCGGGTTTCCGTCGAGCTCCTTACGGATCTCGTCGATCAGCTCGAGGCGGGAGAGCTGCAGGAGGCGGATCGCCTGCTGCAGCTGCGGCGTCATCACGAGCTGCTGACTGAGTTTCAGCTGTTGCTTGATTTCCATGGGATTTCCCTGCTGGACGGCGGGCCCGGGCGCGGGCCCGAGGCTTGCAACGTCTTCGAAGGTACCATGGCCACGCCGCCGCGTTGCTACAATCGTGCCAAGTGAACGATCCCCCCTTGACACGCGAATTCTTCCTCCGCGATGCGCTCGTCGTCGCCCGTGCGCTGATCGGTTGCAGGGTGCAACGAGTCGGTGCCGGCGGCAGCGGCCCGATGCTCGGCCGGATCGTCGAGACCGAGGCCTACCGCGGGCCGCGCGATCTCGCGTGCCACGCGCGCGTGGGGCTCACGAAGCGAACGCGCACGCTCTTCGGTCCCGCGGGCCACGCCTACGTGTTCCTCATCTACGGCATGCACGAATGCCTCAACGTCGTCTGCGCCGGCGAGGGCAAGGGGCACGCCGTCTTGATCCGGGGCGTCGAGCCGCTGCAAGGATTTCCGGCAGACGCGCGCGGCGATGGTCCCGGGCGCTCGTCCCGAATGTTGCAGATTACACGCGCTCACGACGGCGCCGATCTCTGCGCTGCCGACGCGCCGCTCTCGCTCCACGCGCGGTCGGCGCGCCCGCGGATCGAGCTCACCGCGCGCGTCGGCGTCGCCTACGCGGGGACGTGGGCGACGAAGCCGTGGCGCTTCTTGGATCCGACGAGCGCGCACGTGTCGCGGCCGAGCCCGCGCACGATCGGGCTCGGTGTCACGGCGCCGACCAGACGATGAGCTCGACCGGCGTGGTCGCTCCAGCGATCGACGTGATCGCGACGGTCGCCCGCCGCCCGCGCCGCAGGCAGACGGGGCCCCGCGCGCCGAGGGCCGGGTTGGTGCCGCGCGCGGTCGCGAGCACGTGCCCCGCGTCGTCGGTGAGCGTCGCGTCGACGAGGGCAGGCGCGAGGATAGCGACGCGGTAGCAGCGATCGGCATCGCTCGGCGCGAGCGCGTAGGTGCCGCCGTCCACGTCGAGCTTCGTGCGCTCCACCAGGCGCATGCCGGGCGCGAGCGTGGCGCCGAGCGCGGCGGCGTCGACGATGGCGGGCTCCGCCGCGGCGTCGCCGGGACCGCCCTCGGCGCTGGCATCGCCCACGCCCCCGTCCCGCGCGCTCGTGGGACCGGCGGGGTGGGGGAGGGCCGCCGCTCCGCACGCGCCGAGCGCGCCGAGGCCGAGCAGACCGGCCACGCTCGCGATCACGGCCGGGCGTCGCCGGCGCGGCGCTTCAGGCGGGGGGCGCATCCGGCTCTTCGACGGGATCCATGCGGCAGGCACCGCGGAACTCGACGCCGCGGTCGAGGAACACCGACGGCGAGTGCAGGTTGCCGGTCACCTTCGAGGGCGCGTGGATCTCGATCGCGGTCTTCGCGACGATGTCGCCGAAGACGGCGCCGCCCTTCACGATCACGGTCGCGACCGTGATCGGGCCGTGGATCTCGGCGCCTTCGCCGACGATCAGGGTGTCGTTGCTGTGGATCTCGCCCTTGAGGTAGCCCTCGATCCGCAGGCGCCCGTCGAAGTACAGCTTGCCTTCGAAGCGCGTCCCGGGGCCGAGGAGGGCCGTGAGCTCCACCGGATCCATGGCTGCCTGATACCACACCCAGCCCGGCAGGAGGCTGACGGCCTGGCGTTACCCTGGTAACGCACGGTTCCGCACACCCGAAATTGTATCTAGATATTCGACAGTTGCAGCGTCGTTCCGCTGGGAACGAAACCTGCATCACCGCCCGACCGGAAACTCGGTGCGGGTTTCGGGCAGAAATCGGGATCCCCGGCTCTGGTAGCCGTTGACACCCGGGTTCTTCTCGCGTTTAGGTCCGCGTCCTCGCGTCTCAGGGAGCTACGAACATGTCTCGTCTTCGCTCACTTCTCTCCGGTTCCGCAGCCCTTCTCGTGGCGAGCTCGATGCTCGCGACGGCCTCGGTCGCTGCGGCCGACGATGCTCCGCCGCCGGCCCCGCCGCCGTCGACGACGGCGTCGACCGACACCGCGCCTCCGACCGACGATCAGGCCGTCCAGGCCCCGCGCCCGACGGCGATGTTCACGTCGACGCTCACCTCGGACCCGGCGAAGGACAAGGACAAGGTCGACGCTCCGAAGAAGAAGGAGCCCCTTCGCTGGGCGGACACGCAGTTCTTCCAGCAGGTCGGCATCACGCCGAACGTCCTCAGCCCGGGCTCGACCCAGTCGCCCGACGTGACGGTCGACACGTTCCTGCTCTTTCAGCCCCGCTTCTCGCTGACGAAGGACTGGCAGATCCGTCTCCGCATGACGGGTAACTACGAGTTCACGAACAACGTCAACTCGTCGACGACGCGCGCGCGGGAGTTCCGCTTCGGTGACGCGATCCCGTCGCTCTGGTTCCGCGGCATCCCCGCCTTCGCCGGCTTCAAGCTGACCCCGAACATCGGCATCGGCGTTCCGCTCTCCGTCGAGTCGCAGGCGCGTACGATGATCGTCTCGCCGTCGATCGGCCTCCAGCTCGCGCGGCCCTTCGAGCATTTCCTCGGCGGCGATGCGATGCTCATCCTCACCTCCAACTTCTCGCACCCGTTCTACCGCTATACGACGGCCGGCCTCGAGAACCAGCCGTCCTACCAGCGCCAGTGCGCGAGCCCGGCCGACTTCAGCTGCGGCCTCCAGGCGAGCGGCGCCTCCAATCCGGCGAACGTCCTTTCGTTCCTCGTGGCGTTCGTGGCCGAGTGGGGGAAGGTCAATCCCGGCCTCGCGGTGCTCTCGTCGTCGCAGTGGACGTACGACTTCAAGGACATTCCGGGTGTCCAGCGCGACCCGAACCGCACGAACCTGCGCCAGACGCTCTACGCGTCGGCCTGGATCGACTACAACTGGAACTCCTGGTTCACGACCGAGGTCGGCTACCAGATCTTCCGGAACGTCCTGAACGGCGACGGCACCTACGGGAACCCGATCTACGATCCGTACAACGGCGACATGCGCGTCTACGTCGGCATCAACGTCGGCCTCGACAAGCTGTACCAGACGATCACCGGCGAGACCGAAGGCGGCGGCGTCGTGCGCGTGCAGAACGAGCGCAAGGCGACCACGGTCTACTGAGGGGCCTGGAAGCGAAGCAGATCAGGAAACGAAACTACGAGCGGGGATCGGCGTCGATCCCCGCTCTTTTTTGTCGCCAGCGGCCACGGCGAAAGGGCTATGGTGCGCGCGACGATTTCTGGGTCGAAAGGGAAAGCGGAGATGAGCTTGCGGTTCGGCGTAGAACGTGTGGCACGGGCGGTGGTGGTGGGCAGCGTCGTCGTGGGGTCGTCGTTCGTCGCTTCGGCTGCGCACGCTGAAGATGCGAAGCCGGTGGCGACCGCCGAGACGAAGGAAGCGCCGAAGAAGTGGCGCGACCCGCTCGCGGTCGGCCTCGACGTCGTCGTGGGCCTGAGCTCGCGCGACTCGGTCCTCCAGCTTCCGCCGGGCGGGACGGGGACCACGCTTCCCGGCAACGCCGTCATCGACGCGGGGCACCGCGCCGGCGTCTTCCTCCTTCGCGCGCGGTACGACTTCGGCGCGGTCGGCGCGTTCGTGCGCTTCCCGATCATCGCGGGCCGCGTCTACGACAACGACGCCCCGCGCGGCTTCGGCGACAGCCGCTTCTACTCCGGCAACATCGAGCTCGGGCTCGAGATGCCGAAGCAGGTCAGCCCGATGCTGCGCCTGTCTCCCTCGATCGCGCTCAACGCGCCGACGGCGGGGGGCACCTCGTTCGAGCGGGGCGACGACGTCAGCTCGCCGTCGTACGACCGCGGCGGCGCGCAGCGCTACAGCCTCGGCCTCGCGGCAGCCTACGCGCTCGGCGGCGAGGAAGACGCGCTCTTCCTCAACCACCGCGTCGGCATCGTGCCGCGCTTCGGCGTCGATCTCACCCCCGGCCACGCCGAGATCAGCCCCTTCCTCAAGGTGCCGATCATGATCGCGGTCCAGGACTCGACCAACGAGCCGCTCCGCATCGAGCTCGTCGGCGGCATGCGCATCGCGTACTGGCTCGGTCCGGTGTCGGTCGGCGTCCGCCTCCTCGGCAACGTCCCGCTCGCCGCCAAGAGCTCGTTCAGCGACCCGTGGTTCTTCGTGGAGCCGGAGCTCCGCTTCCAGATCACGCCGTCGTTCCGCGCCCACCTGAGCGCGCCGCTCCCGATCGCCGCCCCGCGCGCGATCTACGACACCCCCGCCGCAGGCGGGATCCGTGGCGGTTTCACCGTCACGTTCTGAGCCGATCTGCCTCGAATTTCCATCAGGCCCGCGGGCGTGCTCTACTTGGAGCATGCGCTCTCGGTTGCTCTGGGCCTCGGTCGTGGCGGCAGGCGTCGTCGCGCTCGCCTCTCGGGGTGGGGTGCGCCTGGCGCTGGCGGACACGCCGAGCGCGGGTAGCGCCGCGCCCGCGACCTCGGCGGCGCCCGCAGGGACGGTGACCGCGGCGGGCTCCGCCGCGCCGTCGGCGACCGCGCCGCCGCGCCCGGCCACGGGCTACGGGTGGTCGAACCACGCGCCGGCCGGCGGCGCACGGCCCGCCGCAGCGCGTCCGGTCGGGCGCACCGCAGCGGCGCACCCTGCGCCGACCGGACCGGTCGCCACGCTCCCCGGCTTCGAGATGGAGGCGGACGGGAGCTCCCGGCTCTTCGTCCAGCTCACGCAGTCCGTCGCGATCGAAGAGCGCGTCGCGAAGGGGCAGATCACGTACGTGCTCAAGGGCGCGCACGTCACGGTCCACAACAACCAGAACCCGCTCGAGACGGTGCACTTCAACACGCCCGTCGTGCGCGCGCGTCTCGTACCGTCCGGCGGCGATCTGCTCTTCGTGATCGAGCTCCGCGCCGCGGCGACGCCGACGTGGAAGCTCGTCGCCGCGAAGGATGGCTCGTCGATCCTGAACGTCGACTTCCCGAAGGGCGCCTGGCTCGGCGCGCCGGCGCCGCCGCCGGCGTCTCCACCGCCAGCGCCTCCGCCTAGCGCGCCCGCGCCACGCGCGGGTGCGTCGACCCCGCCGAAGCGTTGACCGCCCGCGTCTCCGCGCTCGTCGTCGCCGCCGGCGCCGCCGGTCTGCTCGTCGCCCGCAGCGCCGCCGCGCAGGAGCTCGACGTCCACGCCGACGACGTACAGGTCGACGCGCGCGAGCGCGAGCTCGATCTGAAGGGCCACGTTCGCGCCGATCTCCCGCCGTTCCACCTCAGCGCCGATGCGCTCCACCTGCGTCGCTCCGCGTACGGGATCGTCGTCTCGGGCGACGGGCGGCTCGCGTTCTGTCCCTGCCTCGGCACGCCGCTCGCGGTCGCGTTCTCGCAAGCGACGGTCGCGCCTCCGGCGGATCTGTTCCTCAAGAATGCGCGCCTCGAGGTCTTCGGCCTCCCGGTCTTCTGGCTCCCGTGGTTCTGGCTCCGCGCGCCGTCGCGCGTGGGGCTCCTGCCGCCCGATCTCCAGTACCGCGCTGCGGATGGCGTCTACCTCGGTGGCGGCGTGCACGTGCCGTGGAAGACCGCGACGCGCTCCATCACGCTGGACCTCCGCGGCGGTGGCTACTTCCTCGGGGGCGCCGTCGCCGACGTCGAGCTCCGCACCGACTCGTCGACGACGAAGCTCCGCTGGGATCACCTCGACGGCGACGGGCTCAAGGTCGACACGCGCGGCACGATGGGGACGGGGAGCGCGCGGCTCGCGTGGGACGTCGACGCTCTCCGCGGTGCGCGCGCCGTCCGCGCGACCACCCCGCTCGAAGCGGCCGCGCGCCCCTACGACGTCGCGAGCGTCGAAGCGCAGTACGTCGGCCCCGTCGCGGTCGCGCTCGGGTGGCGCGGCGTGAGCGCGCGCGGACAGGACCCGTTCGTGGTGGAGGCCTCGAGCCCGTACGCGACCCTGAGCGGCGGCGGCTCCGCCGGGCCGTTGACCTTCGACGGCACGGCGGATGCGGGGCTCGCGCGGCTCCCCGGCGGCACGACGCTCTCGTTCGCGCGCGGCGATCTCGGCGCCGAGATCGCGGGTCACCTCGGGCCGGTCGCGCTCCGTGATCGCGTGCGCGCGTCGGGCGTCGCGCTCGCGGGCAGCGATGGCTCCGGGACCGGCGGCACCGCGACGACGCGCGTGACGCTCGCGCTCCCGCTCGTCCGCGGCTTCGCCGCCGGCAACGCCGTCGATCCGCTGCGCCATCGGATCGAACCGTTCGTCGCCGGCTTCGGCGCCGTGGCGAGCGGCGACCGCGCGCTCGGCGTCTTGCCGGGGCGCGGCGCATCGCTCCTCGAGGACGGCGCGACGCTGGGCGCCGAAGCGGGCGTCGCGACGGGCCTCGGGCGCTGGGCGGCGCGGCAGTCCGCCGACGCGAGCGCGAGCGTCGGCGCCGTGACCGATGCGCGCGGCGTGCACCCGGTCGCGCGCTGGCGCCTCGCCGCGACCTCGAGCGTCGTCGGCGGGATCGTGGACGGCGCGCACGTGCTCGGGTCGGGCGACGCGATCGGCTTTCGGCTTCGCCTCGGGGCGATGGATCGCTGGGGCTTGCGCGTCCACGGGACGTGGCGCCGCGGCGACGACCCGGTGCTCGCGCGCGCGATCGCGGATGCACCGATCAGCGCACCGCTCGGCTTCATCGCGAGCGATGGGTTCTCCGGTGGCGTCGCCGCGTCGATCCCGTGGGCGAAGTTCCTCGCGACGCGCGGCGGCGTCGATTGGGACTTCAGCGCCGGCACGCTGCTCGGCGCGTGGGGCGCGATCGAGCTCCGCGACGGCTGCGGCTGTCTCCGCTTGCGCGTGACCGGGGCACACCGGCTCGCGCGCGACGGGCTCGACGTCTGGATGAGCATCGACTTCGCGCCGCGCTGAGTGCGGCGCGCGCGTGCGGCGCGCTGTTGAAAGTGAACGACGACTTCAATTTCGCCGGGAAAAATCAGGCAATTCGCGCTTGCCTGACGTGCGCGTGGATGCTCTCTTCGTGATGCGGGTCATGCGCGAGAGGCGCGCGCCGCACCCCGAGTGGAGGCAAACGTGAAAGGCGATCCGAAGGTCATCGACCTGTTGAACGAAGTGCTCACGAACGAGCTCACGGCGATCAACCAGTACATTCTCCACTCGCGCATCTGCAAGAACTGGGGCTACCACCGACTTGCAGAATACATCTACAAGGAATCCATCGACGAGATGAAGCACGCCGACAAGCTCATCGAGCGCGTGCTGTACCTCGAAGGGCTCCCCAACGTGCAGCGGCTCGGCAAGGTGATGGTCGGGCAGACGGCGGCGGAGATCCTCAAGAACGACTACGCGCTCGAGATGATCGCGATCCCGATGCTCAACAAGGGCATGCAGCTGTGTCGCGACATCGGCGACAACGGGTCGGAGGATCTCCTCCGCCACATCCTCACGTCCGAGGAAGAGCACGTGGACTGGCTCGAGGCGCAGTTCGAGCTGATCAAGCAGGTCGGCGAGGCGAACTACCTCGCGCAGCAGATCCGGGGCTGACGTCTCGGTCGGACGCCGCGCCGCCTTGGGCGGCGCGGTGCGCCCAGAGTTTTTCGTCTTGTCTTTCAAGTACTTGGGACGAATCGACTACGGTCGCGCTTGATTTGAAAACGGTTTTCATTATCCTCTTCAACAAGATGTACGTCTGCGTATGTCACGCCGTGACGGATGGGGAAGTGAAGACCGCGATCGCGCAGGGCGCCGAGTCCCGGGAGGCCGTCACGCGGGCCTGCCGCGCCGGCGGTGACTGCGGTGCCTGTCACGGGCACATCGAAGACATGATCGAAGAGCACTCGGAGCTCGTCGACGCCGCCCGTCTGGTTCGCGAGCGCGCCGCCTGACGAGAGCTGGCGGCTGACGAGAGCTGGCGATTGACGGGGCCGGCGCAGTCCGGCCATCGTGACGGTCGTGCAAGCACGGCGTTGGACGAGCTGGACGGGGGCGGCTCTGGTGGCGACCGTCGTGGCGTGTGCCATCGCGTGCGGCGCGCGCACGCCGCTCCCGAGCGGCTCGCTCGACGTGCGCACGAACGCCTTCTGCGTCCGCGCCACCCGCGCGAGCGGGGCCGCATCGGTGACGCTCTACGTCCTCCTCGATGGCTCGTACTCGATGTCGTACGGCAGCAAGTGGTCCGACACGTCCGCGGCGCTCGGCTACTTCGTGACGGCGCCCGACGCGGCGGGGATGGGCCTCGCGCTCCAGTTCTTCCCGCTCGCGGGGGACGAGTGCAACCCCGACCGCTACGCCATCCCCACCGTGCCGGTCGGCGTGCTCCCCGCGAACGCGACTGCCGTGAAGGACGCGCTCGCGGCGCGCAAGACCGACGGTGACACGCCCGCGCTCCCCGCGCTGCGCGCGGCGTTCGCGTACACGCGCGCGCTCGCGCAGAACGATCCGTCGCGCCAGCCGCTCGTCGTCTTCGTCAGCGACGGCGCCCCCACGGGCTGCGGGTCCACGACCCGAGCGGTCACCGATCTGGTGCGCGAAGCGGCGACCAACGCGCCGAGCATCCCGACCTTCGTCATCGGGCTCGACAACGGCTTTCCGGCCGAGATGGCGACGGTCGCGGCCGCGGGGGGCAGCGGCGAGCCCGTCATCATCGACGGTGCCGTCACCGGGCCGAAGGTCGTCGCCGCGCTCCGCGCGATCCGCGACACCGTCGAGCTCTGTCGCTACGCGATCCCTCCCGTCGGCGACGCCGCCCTCGCGCCGAGCGATCTCGCGGTCACGCTCCACGCGAACGGCGGCGCAACGAGCCTGGGGTACGTCGGCGGGCTCGGGAGCTGCGGGGCCGCGGGGGGCTTCGCCGTCGACGATCCCCGTCATCCCACGAAGGTACAGCTCTGTCCCTCGAGCTGCGCCGCGGCCCACGCCGACACGAGCTCGACGGTGGACCTCGTCGCCGGCTGCGGCGTCGGGGCGCACGACGGCGCCGCGCCCGAGGGCGGGACCGGCGGTGACTGTCCGAGCCAACCCGACGTGAGCTGCTTCACGTCGTGCGCCGACGACAAGAAGTACGTGACGCCCGAGTGCGTCTTCGGCACGTGGCAATGCAAGGCGGGCTCGGTCGATCTCCTCTCGTGCAGCTGTCCGTCGGTCCCGCACGAGTGCTGCATGGGCGACGAGACGCTCGCGACGGCGTCGTGCCTCGGCGGGAACTGGACGTGCCCGCCCGGCGGAAAGCTCTTCGGCGAGCCCGGGTGCACCGGCCCCGATGTCTGCTCGCCGAAGCTCCCGTGCGGTCCGGGCGCGCTCTGCGTCACGAAGGACGCTGCGTGCGGCACCGGCGCGGGGTGGGGGAGCTGCGTGGCGAAGCCCGCGAGCTGCGCCCCCGACGTGCCGGCCTGCGGCTGCGACGGCAAGGTCTACGCGAGCACGTGCGCGGCGGCCTCCGCGGGGGTCGACCGCTCCGCGACCGTCGGCTGCGCCGCTCCCGCGGGGACGTTCGCGTGCGGACCGCTCTTCTGCGCGACGAGCCAGATCTGCCGGAAGGTGACCGACTTCGCGAAGACGATCGCGCCGACGACGTGGGCGTGCGTCGCTCCGCCGGGTGGATGCACGACGGGGTGCGGGTGCAACCTCTGCCCGGCGTGCCCCTCGGGCAAGAAATGCGGCGAGGGTTGCACGACGCAGGGCGGCGGGCGTGTGCTGACCTGCAGTCAGCTCTGACGCGCGAGCTTGACCGCGCCGGCGGCGACGAGCTGCGCTGCGATCGCCGGGGCGTCCTCGGCGAGCGCGTCGAGGATGCCGAGCACCTCGCCCACCGTCGTCGCCTCGACCGGCCACGCGTCGACTTGCGCCGCGACGAAGCAGCCGTCGTACATGTAGATCGCGTGCTGCGCCCGCGGGCTCGCGGCGAGGAGCGCGGCGCGGACCGGGGCGGCGAGGTTCAGCTGCCCCTGCATCCGCTGGATCGTGCTCCCCACGACGTCCACCGCGGCCCACGTGTCGAACACGGCGTCGAACGCGGCCTCGCCGGTACCCTGCGGTCCCGGGCCCGACGGCAGCGTCTCGCGGAGCGAACGGTGCATGATCGAGAACCACGGGATGATGGTGCGCCCGACGGTGACGATGAAGATGCGCCCTTCGTCGCGCACCGGCGCCGCGACCTGGAGGGAGAAGAAGGTTCGCCGCGGTCCATACCGTGTCGCGTGCGCGAGCTCGGTGACCAGGCGTCGCCCGCGATGGACGCCTTCGTCGCTCCAGGCGACCCACAGCGTGCGCTCCGGCATCACGCGCCGCGGCTCGAGCTCCGTCCGCGCCGCCACGCCCGCCGCGCGGAGGATGGCCGCGAGCCGCTCGCCTTCGCGCCGCGCTCGAGCGGCGCGGAGCAGAAGGTAGGCGGCGACGACTCCGCCGATGACGGCGAAGATCGCGAGCGAGCCGACGACCCCCCAGACCCCATCGGCGTCCATCGCGCGTCAGTCCGCGCTGGCTCGGTCGGCCGGCTCCGCCAGCTTCGTCACGAGGAACGAAGCCACGTCGGCCGGCTTCGTGCCCGGGCCGAAGCCGGCGTCGAAGCCGAGCTCGAGCGCGAGCTTGTGATCGATCCGCGGCCCGCCGAGGAGCAGGACGACGTCCTTCCGCCACCCCTGCTTCTCGAGGAGCTGCACGAACGCGAGTGCGTTCTCCTTGTGGCAGTTGCGCTGCGTGATGACCTGGCTCACGAGGATCGCATCTGCCTTGAGCGCCCGCGCGCGCTCCGCGAGTTGCTCGTTCTCCACCTGCGCGCCGAGGTTGTGCGCGTCGATCGACTTGTAGCTCTCGAGCCCCTTGTCGCCCGCGTAGCCCTTGTAGTTGAGGATCGCGTCGATCCCGACCGTGTGCGCGTCCGCGCCGGTGCACGCGCCGACCACGACGATCTTGCGGCCGAGCCGCGTCTTGATCCGGTGCTCGATCTCCTCGCGCCCGAGGGTCGCGCTGCGGATCTCCGGCACGTCGATCTGGGCGACGTCGACGGAGTGCTTCGAGTGGCCGTAGACGACGAAGTACGAGAACCCTCCCGCGCACTCCTCCATCGTGGCCACGATGGGCTCGCGCAACCCGTGCGCTTCGGCAAAGCGCTTCGCCGCCTCGCGCGCCTTGCCCGAGGGCGGAAGCTGCAGGACGAAGCTCATCTGGACCATTCCGTCGCCTTCGCGGTCGCCGTAGGCGCGGAGAACGTGCTCGCGGGTCGTCACGACGGGGACTCTAGCAGGCTCCATTTCCCCTAGCACTCGGTCAGCTAGGGGCGGCATCCTTCGTCCCTGAGACCGCCATGAGCAAGAGCGAGAGAGACGCTCGTCCGAGCGACGCCGAGCACGCGGGCCATCGCCACGCGCGCCTCGAGGCGCTCATCAAGGACGAGCTCGCGAGCCTCCTGTCCGACGAGGTCGACGACCCCGCGCTCGCGGGCGTCGGCGTCGCGCACGTGACGCTCAGCGTCGACTATCGTCACGCGCGGGTGTACGTCGAGGTCGAGGCCGAGCGCCGCGCCGCCGCCATTCGCGCGCTGGAGCGCGCGGGCGGGTTCTTCCGCGCTCGCATCGCCGACGCGGTCGACCTGAAGCGCGTGCCCGAGCTCCGCTTCGTCCCGTACGTCTGAGCGACCGGATCGCGGCGCACCGCGAACGGATCGTGCGCGATCCGCTCCAACGTCGCGAAATCGTTGGCCCGGCCGGTGGCACGCGGGCTGCACTCTCGGTCCACGTCATGCGTCTTCGTCCGTTCGCGCTCGCCGTGCTCGCCGTCTCGCTCGTCGCTTCGTCGGCGTTCGCCGCCGACACCTGGACCACCCCCTTCGATGGCGTGAAGCGGCTCCGTCGTACCAAGACGGGACCGAACGAGGTGGTGCACGCGCTCGTCGTCGACCTCTCGACCCCGGGCGTCCACTTCGAGGCGACGACGTCGGCCCAGCGCAAGCGCACGACGTCCTCGTTCGCGAAGCTCGTCGGCGCGCAGATGGCCGTGAACGGCGACTTCTTCTCCTACGCGACCTACGGCACGAGCGGGCTGGCGGCCGGCGGTGGCGCGGCGTGGAGCGACACGAAGGACTCCAACTCGAGCGCGACGCTCGCGTTCGACGGGAAGCAACGGATCGAGCTCACGAAGGCGTCGACGGTGGTCGCCTTCGACAAGACCTGGATGCGCGGGGTCGTCTCGGGGCACCCGTGGATCCTCGACCAGGGCAACGTCGTGCCGTTCACGTCGTCGAGCACGCTGTGCACGACGAGGAACCCTCGCACCGCCGTCGGCATGTCCAAAGACGGCACCACGCTCGTGGTGATGGTCGTCGACGGGCGGTCGAGCGCGAGCGCAGGCATGACCTGCGGCGAGCTGGCGAGCGAGCTCGAGAGCCTCGGTGCGTGGAACGCGACCAACCTCGACGGTGGCGGCTCGAGCACGATGTACGTCCAAGGGGCGGGCGTCGTGAACGTGCCCTCCGATGGGAGCGAGCGCGTCGTCGGGAACCATTTCGCGCTCTTCGCCCCCAAGTCGGGGAGCGTCGGCAGCTTCGTCGGGGTGGTCTCCGAGCAGGGGACGAGCGGGCTCGTCCCCCTCGCGGGCGCGTCCGTCTCGGTCGCTTCGGTCGGGGCCGACGTGAGCGACGCGAAAGGCGCGTACGAGCTCCAGACGCTTCCGGGCACCTACACCATCGTCGCGAAGAAGGTGGGTTACGGGACGGTCTCGGTCTCGAAGAAGGTGCTCGCCGGGCAAGACCTCAAGGTCGACTTCACGCTCGCGAAGACGAGCGACGGCGACTTCGACGACGACGGCATCCCCGACGGGAAAGACGACTGCCCCGAGATCGCCAACCCCGATCAGGCCGACGCCGACAAGGACGGCGCGGGCGACGCCTGCGATCCGGACGACGACAACGACGGGATCATGGACGAGGACGACGACTGCCCGTTCTTCGCCGGCACCGGCGCAGCGTGCCCGAAGAGCGACGGCGGCGTCGCCGATGCGGGCGCTCCGAACGGCATCGCGCCCGAGGGCGAGGTCGGGTGCAACGGGAGCGGCGCCCCCGGCACGCCGTGGGGCATCGCTCCGCTCGCGGCGATCGTCGGGCTCGCGCTCCTTCGCCGCCGGCGCTGATCACCACCCGAGCGCGGGGCCGAGCACCTTCGCGATCGTGTCCGCCATGAACGCGTGCTCGCCGACGGACGGGTGGTAGTCGCAGCCGATCCCGCCGTGGCTCCCGGTCTGGACGGGGAGCACGATCGTCCCGAGCTTCGCGTCGCCCGCCGTCTGGAGCTTCGTGACGACGTTCTTCACCCACGCCTGCTCGTTCGTCGAGTTCGTCCCGGTGAGCATCGGCCCGCCCGTGATCGCGAGGATGAACGCGGACGGGTAGTTCTTCCGGATCGTCGCGACGAACGACTCGTAGGTGGTCTCGAACGCCTGCTGCGGCGGGGAACTGCCGGTGAAGTCGTTCGTGCCGAGGTTCAGCAGGACGACGTCCGGGATCCAGCTCGCGAAATTCCACGTGCTCGTGGTGCTGGCCGGCAGCGCGCGCGGGTAGCGCGTGGGCATCGTGTTCGTCGTCGCACCGCCGTAGTTCCGGTACACGCCGATGCCGGACCACGCGGTGGCGATCACGTCGGCACCGTACTTGCGCCCGAGCACCGCGCCGTACGTCTCGTGGAAGCTCTCGGTGTCGGTGGAGAAGTTGCAGTTCGGTCCGATCCCGAGGTCGCCGTAGCCGGCCGAGATGGAGTCCCCGATCACCTCGATCCGGCGCGGGGGGACGGCGATCGGGAGGAGCGTACCGCCCGTCACCTCGAGCCCGACCATCACCGTGTCGCCGACGGTGGCCTCCGTGTCCTTCATCACCTGGATCACGTGCTCGCCCGGAGCGAGCGCGTCGCCCACGACGTAGGCATCGACGTTCGCCGTCGGCGTCAGGCGCGTCGTCTTGCCGTCGAGCGTGATCGCGAACCGGTTCGCGCCCGAGTCCTTCAGGCGGAGCGTGAGCTTCGTCCCCGTGAAGCGCGCCTCGACGAAGCCCCCCGGCCACGCCGTGCGCTTCCCACCGGTCTCGTCGACGAATCGACCGACCCAGCGCGGCGAGGGGACCGTCGGACCCCCGTCGGCCGGTGCACCATCGGGCAGAGCTGCGTCGTTCGCCGCCCCGTCGGCGAGCGCGTCTCCGCCGGCGTCGGTCGAGGGATCCACGCCGTCCGGATCGCCGCTGCACGCAGCGACGAAGACGAGCGCGAGTGCGCCGAGGCGGTGAACGAGCCGCTCCACGTCAGCGCTCGAGCGCGGCGAGAACGGGGTTCACGTAGTCCTCCGCGCGCGGGACCACGCCGGTGTAGCCCTTCCCACCGGTGCGCGTGCGCTTGACGTCGGCGAAGGCGCCGCGACCGATCGCGTCCCAGATGCCGCTCGTCGCGACCTCGTCGAGGAGCGTATGCGCTTCGTCGAGGACCTGCACCGCGCGCTTCGCGACGATGCCATCGTCCTTGAACTGGATCTCGTCACCGAGGTGGCGCGCTGCGCCGTAGACGTAACGCGTCGCCTTGAGCGAGAGGAAGCGGTCCATGAGCATCGGGTTGTGCACGGCCTCGCTGAACATGCCGAGCAGCTCGATCGACTGGTGGGTCGTGATCCCGACGAGGTTGAACATCGCGTCGTGGACGTGGCTCTGGAAGATGTCGCCCGTCTTGTGCTTGGTCGGGGGCATCCACTTGATCGGGTGGTTCGGGAAGATCTGGCGCACGAGCTGCGCCTGCGCGAGCTCGAGCAGGAAGCTGTCCTCGATCCAGGGGTCGATCTCGTAGGCGTGACCGAGCCCGAGCTGCTCGTCCTTCAACCCGGCGCGGTGCGCGAACGCCTCGTTGATGAACTGGCTCGCGAGGACGGTGTGCGCCTTCTCCACCGCGTCCGCCGTGGTGAGGTAGTTGTCCTCGCCCGTGTTGATCACGATCCCCGCCCGCGCGATGAACCGGCGCGACACGTACTGATCGACGAACGTGCGGCACATGTTGATGTCGCGGAAGAGGATCCCGTACATCGCATCGTTCAAGAGCATGTCGAGGCGCTCGACCGCGGCCATCCATGCGATCTCCGCCATGCAGAGGCCCGACGAGTAGTTCGTCTGCTGCACGTAGCGGCCATATTCCTGCGTCGCTTCGTCGAGCGCGCGCCGCACGATCCGGAAGTTCTCCTGGGTCGCGAACGTGCCGCCGTAGCCTTCGGTGGTGGCGCCGTGGGGCACGTAGTCGAGGAGCGATTGCGCCGTCGCGCGGATGACGGCGACGACGTCGGCGCCGGCGAACGCGGCTGCCTTCGCCTGCAACGCGTCGTCGTAGATGTTGCCGGTCGCGACGATGACGTACTTGTGGGGCGTCGGGCCCTTCGGGATCCGGGTCGCGAGCGCGTCGCGCTCGGTGCGCGCGTGATCGATCCGCGCGATCGCGGCCGTGACGTGCGGCTCGAGCGCCCGGCGGACCGCCGCGACGTCGGGCCCGCCTTCACCGCGATCCAGCTCGTGCCCGAAGGCGAGCCGCTCCGCCGCGTCTTGGACGGATCCGGCGCCGGCGAGGAGCGCGCGCCCCAGCCAGTACGCGATGCCGCGCCCGAGGAGGCCGGCCTTCTGGTAGCGCTCGACCGCGAGGTTCACGAGCGGTGCACCCTGGTCGTCGGTGCCTTCGACGCCGTACGCGCGGAGCATCGTGCGCTCGACGCCGACGCTCGTGTGGGCATCGATGTACTTCTGGACGTCGTCGGCGACGCGCGCGGCGAGCGCGCGACACGCCGCGACCTTCTCCTTGTCCATCGGGACGGTGGCCATGGCGGAGTCTTACTACGAACTCGCGCCGCGTCGGCGGCTCAGGTGAAGTCGCGCCGGCGGAACAGGAGCGAAGCGATCACCAGCGCGACCACGCTGTAGAAGACGGCGTGGAGGGCCGCCTTCCCGACGAAGGGCCAGACCGGCGTGTCGGGGAGCTCCCCGAGGAGGAGCGGCCGCGGCGGAACGTACAGGTGCAGGTTCGGGAAGACGCGGGCGAGGACGGCGCCGCCCTTCTGTGCGGCCTCGCCGACCTGGCTCGGCGGCAGGTGCGCGAGCGTGTCGGCGCTGCGACCGATGACGAACACCGCGAACGTGAAGATCGCCGTGAGGAACGGCGACGAGAACGACGAGAACAACGTCGCGACGGCGGCGATGATCGCGCTCTCGCAGAACGCGAGCACGACCGCCGCGAGCAAGAGGCGCCGGTTCGCGCCGCCGGGCTCCGCGAGCATCGCCATCGCTGCCATCGCCGCGATCGACCACGGCAAGAGGACGTAGACGCGCGTGTACTTCGCGCGCACGAGCAGCACGGCGAGGATCAAGAGGAGCAGGAGCGTGGCGACGCCGACGAGCCAGGGCTTCTGGCCGGCCACGAGCGCGAGGGCCGCAAGGAGCAAGGCGGCGTACGACGCGAGGAACGCGACGAGCGTGAGGAGCGTGCCGCCATACTTCCCGACGAGGTACTCGGAGCGGTGGAGGGGCCGTGCGAGGATGGGGAAGAGCGTCTTCAGCTCGAGCTCGCGATGGAGCGACGTCGCGCCGAGCACGATCGCGACGAGCACGCCGTAGAGCGACATCGATGCGGCGCCCACGTCCGAGAGCACACGCGCCTGTTGGTCGACCGACCAGCCGCCGGCGACGAGCGCGTAGACGCAGGTCGCGAACGCGAGCCCGAAGAGTCCGGCGAGCACGCGCGCGCGGACCGCCTCGCGGTAGGCGTTGGTCGCGACGGCGAAGACCCGCTGGAGCACGGAACCCTAGTAACAGAGAACCCGCGGCTCCGTCACGCCGCCGCGCTCAGGCCGGGCCGGGCTTCGACCGGAACGAGCGGAGCACGTACTGACGGACGAGCTGGGGCACGCCGAGCATCGCCGCGCGGAGCCGCTCTTCGTAGAACGTCCGCACGAGGCCGGGGCCCACGTCCACCAGGACGCCGTAGGTGAGGAGCGTCCGGGGCGTGCCGTCGGGCGACGGGGCGAGCGCCTCGGTCCGGAAGAACCCCCACGCATCTTCGATCGCGTGCGGGAGCGACGGCTCGAGCCAGAACCGCACCGTGTTCTCGCGCGGGTAGCGCCGCACCTGGATGGTGTAGCTCGCGGTGACGACCGAGTTCCCCTGCGCGAGCTCGATGTACGTGCCCTCGCCCGGGCCTTTCACCTTCGTCGCCGATTTGGTCTTGGGGAGGAGCTTCTCGTAGGCGTCGACGTCGTCGAACGTTGCTGCGAGCTCCTCGGGCGTGGCCTCGACGATCGTGTACGTGATGCCGCCGACGTAGCGATGGTCGTCGCTCTCGATCGTCTGCTCGCGCACCACCGTCCCGCCGCTGAGGAGCGTGGAGCCTTCGGTCGACGAGAGACCGTCGGCGCGCGCCGCGCCGGGGAGGGCGCAGACGGCGGCGGCGACGACCGCAGCGGCGACGAGGCGGCGAAGCATGGCACCCGCAGCGTAGGGATCCCCCCTCCGCCGCGCAAGCGCCGCCCCGATGCCCCCGTCAGTACCCTCAGTAGCCGAGCAGGAGCTCGACCTCGGGCCCGGTCTCGACCCGGAGCGGCCCGCGGCAGTCGTGGAGATCTCCATCCACCATGTAACGCACGACACCGTCGGCCGATTCGATCGTGCAGGTCGCAAGGACTGCGTCGTAGCGCTTCTCGTCGCGCATCGGGCGCGCGCGCCAGATCCGCGGCAGATCGAGCACGAAGCCGACCGCGTCGGTGTGGATCCCGAGCAGGTGGAAGCAGCCGGGCTTCTCCTGGGAGCGGTGGAACGGCCGGAAATGCAGACCGATTTGGTCGACCGTGCCCCCGGCGACGGCGAGGTAGTCGCGCTCGGGCCAGCGCGTTCCGTCGTCCAGCGTCACGGAGCCGCGGAACGGCGCCGCGATCCGCGCGACGACGTCGCCACCGACGAAGGTGCTCCCGATCCCGCGCGCGAGTGTCTTCGCCGCGACGAAGGGCGAGGGCTCCCCGTCCCGGTAGTACTCGGCGAGGAACCCGTAGACCGCGCCCGTCCCGAAGAGGAAACCGTACGAATCCCCGATCCGCATGACGTGCTTGCGGACGCGCGGGAGATCGCGGAACCCACCATGGCGGAGCGCGGCGAGGAGCGGCTCCGTCCGCGCGTGGCGGACGCCGATCGAGTTCGCGACCGTGTTCATCGTACCGCCGCGGAGGAGCGCGAGCGGAGGCAGGGGACGGTCGCGGTAGACGTCGACGAAGCCCGTGATCGTGACGTGGTTCGTGCCGTCGCCCCCGGCGATGGCGAGGGCGCCGACGTCGATCTTGCGGAAGTCCTCGGCGATGCGGTGGAGCTCGTCGATGGAGCGCGCCTCGCGCACCTCCCCCGCGTCCCCCAAGGTGCGTGCCAGACGCAACGCCGCCTTCGGGTCGCGCCGGTTCCGCCGGCTCTTGGGGTTGAGGACGACACCGATCCCGCTCATTCCGCGGGAAGCCTTGCGCGAGCGGGGGCTGGCGTCAACGTCGTTTCGGAACTATCCCTTCCGGTGATGGCCAGCGCGATTACCCCCGAGAATCAGGTCGCGGCGCTCGCGAGCACGGTCTTGGTGCTCCCGGAGCCCGCCCGCGCGGCGCTCGTCGTGCGCGGCGGGGACCGTGCGTCGTGGCTGAACGGGCTGCTCACGTGCGACGTGAAGAAGCTCGCACCCGGCGGAGCGGCCTACGGCCTCGCGGTGACGCAGAAGGGGCGGGTCCTGGCGGACGTGGTCGTGTTGGTCGGGGAGGGGGAGGTCACACTCTCCGTCCCGACGTCGGCGCGCGATGCGTTACTGGAGCACTTCGAGAAGTACTTGATCATGGAAGACGCGGAGATCGCTCCCGCCGACCTGGTCTTCTTCTCCGCGCACGGTCCGCGAGCGAAGGAGCTCGCGGGCGTGGTCACGCCAGCGTGGGCGCTCGACGTGGTGGGCACCGGCGGCGTCGTGTTCGCGGTGCCGCGCGCGTCCGAGGGCACGGCGGCCGGCGCGCTGGCGGCCGCGGCGGCGGCGCAGGGCGGGGCCTTCGGCGACGCGCAAGGCTGGGAGGCCGCCCGGCTCTCCCGCGCGATCCCGGCGTTCGGCGCCGACTTCGACGGCACGACGTACCCGCAAGAGGCATCGCTCGAGCGCCGCGCCGTCTCGTTCGACAAGGGCTGCTATCTGGGACAGGAAGTCGTGTGCATGCTCGAGATGCGGGGGCACGTGAAGCGCAAGCTCGTGCCGCTCGAGGTCGAAGGCGCCGCGCAGGCGGGAGCACCGGTCACGGACGACGCCGGCACGGAGCTCGGCAAGATCACGAGCGCCTGGGTCGAGCCCGGTGGCGCCCGCGCGCGCGCGCTCGCGATGGTGAAGCTGTCGCACGCGACGGAGGGAGCTGCGCTCCGCGTCGAGGGTCACGCTGCGCGCGTCGTGACCTGATCTCTTCACGTGCCCGTGCCCGTGCCCGTGCCCGTCCCCGATCGACGATGCTGACCGATCGGAAACCACCCATCGCGTCTCCTCACTGAGGCCGTGAGTCGACGCGCGGCTTCGCCCCCTCGGGCACGGGCACGGGCACGGGCACGGGCACGTGAGAGAGAGTGAGAGTCAGAGTTTTCGTTCGAGCCGAAACCTTCGTGGGCGCTCGTCGGGCTCGCTCTTCAGGGTGACCTTCAGCATCTCCAGCGCGATCTCGCGGATGCGCCCGTCCTTGCCGACCTTGAGGTGGATGCGGTCCCCGTCGCTCTTCAGCACCTCGCAGGCACCGAACGCGAAGTGATCGACGAGGTCGCCGCCCTCGGGGAACGGCGTGTCGTCCTCGACGTTGCTGCGCGTGGGAGGCCGCGGCGGTGCCTTCGGTCCGGGGGCGGGGCCGGAGGCGGCGCTCGCGCGGGCGGCCTCGGCCCACGGTGACGGCGTGCGCTCGGCCGGAGCGGCAGGCCGCGCGGCGGGGGCAGGAGGCTCGCGAAGTGGGAGGCTCGGCCCCGAGCCCGTAGCCTTCGGCGCGTCGATGGCGATCGCCAGATCGTCGAACGCGCTGACGACGAGCTCGACCCGCACCACGCGGCCCGCGACGAGCGCGCCGGCCCACGTCTCGACGCCCATCTCGGTCTCGCGCGCGACGACCGCACGCAGATCGGCCGACGGATGCCCGCCCGCCATGCCGATCGTGCCGTCGAGGACGACGAGCTGGGACTCGCCGGCGAGGGTGCGGGTCGTCCCCATGCCGCCCGCGAGCGGCGAGTACACGCGGAGGGTCGCATCCTCGACGATGCCGTGCCCGCGGAGGGCGCCGGCCGCCACGGCTTCGTCCTCGAGGATCGCCGAGAGTCCGTCGGGGAGCTCGGTGCCGGGCGGGAGATCGACGAGAAGGGTGCGATTCGCGGTCGACGCTTGCGTCATGCGCTCACTTCGGAGGGTTCGAGGGAGGAGGAGGCGGAGGCGCCGCCGGAGCGACGGCGGTCGCGTCGATCATCTCGGGGGCCTTCGGGGCCTCGGGGCAACCGGGGCCGGCCTCCGACGAGCGTGGACCGGGGGCGCCGGGGCACTTGTCGACCGCGTCGGGGATGCCATCGGAGTCGCTGTCGTAGCCGTGCGGCGTGAAGGTGAAGCCGAGCGTGAAGCGGAAGCGCGGGACCGTCATCGGCGCTTCGCTCGCGAAGGGGAGCCAGCCGCCACCGGTCGCGTGGATCGCGAAGTCGCCGCCCGCGAGCGGTGCGGTGCGCACGCCGAGCGACCACTCCGCCGGCGTGATGAACGTGCCGTTCGGCGTGCTCGTGAGCTGACCCTGGTCGCGCACGACGGATGCTTGCTCGACGAAGATCGGCATCGCGCGGAGCTCGGCCGTGATCGCGAACAGGTCCTTCGGCAGCAGGTCGACGCCGCCGCCGAGCGCGAAGTACCCCTGCGTGCCGATCCGCGCGCCGGCGAACTCGGTGGTGGGGCGGATGCGGAGCCCTGCCTCGGCCGCGCCGAAGAAGCGGCCCACGCGCATGTCGGCCGAGAGCGACGGTGCGTACACGGCGCCGCGGTCACCGCCGAACTGATCACGGTCTCCGGTGGGGGCGCTCATGACGAAGCGCGCGGCGAGCGACCACACGTTGCCTTGGCGCGGACCCACGCGTGGCGCCCAGACCGCGCGCCGCACGCGGGGCACGATCGCGAAGGTCGCGCCGAAGCGGAGATCGCGCGTCGCGGTCGCCGAGATCGTGTTGGTGCCGCCGGTGATCGGCGTCGCGCCCGAGCCGTCCTGGAGGAGCGTCATCGGGAGCGCGAGGTCGAGCTCGAGCCGATCGGTCACGCCGTACGCGAAGAGAAACGTCGCGTTGAGCTGGTTGTCGATGACGGTGCGGTCGCTCCCGTCGGGACCGGGCGACGGCAGGTGGAGCACGATCGGCCGCGACTGGTAGCTCGCGACGAGCCCGAAGGCGACGTTCGAACGCGGGAGCGTCTCCGTCCCGCCGACGCCGACGAAGCGCTGCGGTCCGGGGCGCGGCCAGAGGGTGTCCGAGTCGATGCACGTCGACAGCAGGCGGTTGTCGCAGTCCGCGGCGTGGGCGGGCGTGGCGAGCGCCCAGCTCGCGGCGACGATCGCGGCACCCAGCACGAAGCGGGGGACGCGGAAGGCGCGGCGCACACGGTGGCGAGGAGCCATGTGCCGGCGCACGTTAGCACAGTCCCATGCTAGTCCATCGGCGCATGGCGACCCCCGCCTCGTCCGTAGCGCCGCCACCGCTCCTCCTCGGCAGTGCATCGCCGCGTCGCCGTGAGCTCCTCGCTTCGGCGCTGCCCGCGATCTCGTTTCGGGTCGTCGCACCCGACGTCGACGAGACCGTGCTCCCGCGCGAAGCCGCCGCCGACTACATGCTCCGGATCGTTCGGGCGAAGGCGGCCGACGTCGCGGCGCGGGCTGCGTCCGAGCCCCTCCGGGCGATTCTCTGCGCCGACACGAGCGTGCTCGTGGACGAGACGATCCTCGGCAAGCCTGCGACGGACGACGAAGGCCGCGCGATGCTGCGCATGCTGGCGGCGCGGACCCACGAAGTGTGGACCGCGTTCGTCATCGCGGGCGCGGACGGCGCGCGGCTCCACGAAGAGATCGTGCGGACCTCGGTCACGTTTCGCGCGCTCGCTCCGTTCGAGGTCGAGGCCTACGTCGCGAGCGGCGAGGGGCGCGACAAGGCCGGCGGCTATGGGATGCAGGGGCACGCGGCGGCGTTCGTGAGCGGCATCGTCGGCTCGGCGACGAACGTGATCGGGTTGCCGCTCGCCGAGGTCACGAGCGCGCTCTCGCGCCTGGGCCTCCGATGACGGTGCGCGCGCGCCGGTGGGACGGCTGGCTCGTCGCCGCCGTCGCGCTCGCGGCGCGCGTGATCGTCGTGGCGTGGGCCGCGTCGCGTTTCCCGGCCTCGGGCGATGGTCAGTACTACGCCGCGCTCGGCGACCGGATCGCGCGCGGGCTCGGCTACACGTGGGCCTGGCCCGACGGGGTCGTCACGTACGCGGCGCACTACCCGGTGGGGTACCCCGCGCTGATCGCGCTCTCGTACCGGTTGCTCGGGCCGGCGCCGTCGTCCGCGATGTGGGTGAACGCCGTGTTCGGCGTGCTCGCTGCGGTCGCTGCGCATCGCGTGCTCGTCGCGCGTGCGCCGGGGAGCCCGAACCGCGCGCTCGCGGGGGCGCTCGTCGTCGCGCTCCACCCGGCGCTCCTCCTGTACACGCCTGCGCTCATGACCGAGGGCGTGACCGCCTCGCTCCTCGTCATCGGCTTCGCGCTCGCGACGGGCGGGCGTCTCCGGCACCTCGTCTTCGGCGCGCTCGTGATGGGCGTGGCGACGCTCGTCCGGCCGCAGTGTCTGCTGCTCGCTCCTGCGTTGGCGATCGCGGCGGGCGCTCCCGGCGACGGCGGCCGGCGCATGTTCGCGCGGGCGGCGCTGGCGCTCGGCATCGCGATCGCGGTGTGCGCGCCGTGGACGGCGCGCAACTGCGCGCGCATGAACCGGTGCGCGCTCGTCAGCGTGAACGGCGGCTGGAACCTCCTCATCGGCGCGCAGACGAACGACGGTGGCTGGCAGGAGATCGGCGTCCCGCCCGAGTGTCGTGAGGTGTTCGACGAGGCCGGCAAGGACACCTGCTTCGACGGCGCCGCGAAGCGACAGATCGCGGCCGCCCCCGGCGCGTGGCTCGCCCGCGCACCCAAGAAGCTGTCCGTGACGTTCGACTACTTCGGCGCCGCGCCGTGGTACCTGCACCTCGCGAACGGCGCGTCGTTCACCGAGGACGACAAGCTCCGCCTCGCCGCGCTGGAGACGGTCGCGTCGCGCTCGCTCCTCGCCGCCGCCCTGCTGGCGGTCGGCGTGGCGGCGGCGCGGGCGGCCGGCGAAGGTGGGCGTCGGCGTCGCCGCCTGATCTTGGGGATCGCGACCGCGCTCGGCTTCGTCTTCGCCCTCTCGCGGTGGGCGTGGCCCGCCTACGGCATCCTGGCGCTGCTGGCGTCGTTCGCGTGGGTCGAGACGCGGGACCGGCTCGCCGGGTACGCAGCCGCCGTGCTCTGGGCGACGTTGTTCACCCACGCCGTCTTCTTCGGGGCGGGGCGCTACGGGCTCGTGGTCGTGCCGTTCGTCTCGCTCCTCGCGCTCGCGGCGCCGCGGTCAGGTTCTTGCGCCCCGGCCGTGGGTTTGTCATCTTCGTCCGCGTCGACGCTTCCCAAGTGATCGCTGGCTGGCCGCGAGGCCGGCGGGAGGAAAGTCCGAGCTCCAAAGGGTACGGTGCCGGGTAACGCCCGGTGGCGGAAACGCCGAGGAAAGTGCAACAGAGAGAAGACCGCCGTTCGTGCATCGCTCCCGCGAGGGCGCGCTGCACGTGAGGTAAGGGTGAAAGGGTGGGGTAAGAGCCCACCGCACGCGTGGTGACACGCGTGGCAAGGCAAACCCCACCGGGAGCAAGGCCACGTAAGCAGGCGCTCGAGGGCGACCCGTCCGATGCCTGCGGGTAGGCTGCTGGAGACGATCGGCGACGATCGTCCTAGAGGAATGATCGCTGCCGCCATCCGGGCGACCGGACGCGGAACAGAACTCGGCTTACGGGAAACGACGACCAGGCACCCACGCCACCTCGGTGGCGTGGGTGTTCTGCTATTCGGGGGACGGCTCCCGCTCCAGAGCCCGCCGCCACGAGCCGCGCCCGGTGCACATGCACGTCGCATCGGCGAGGAGCTCTTCGCGCCGCACGTCGGGCTCGGCGCCGCTCGCGACGTCGCGCGCGAGCACCCACGCCGTGACGGCGAGGCCGCCGACGCACATCCGACAACGCGTCGGCCGCTCGCTCGCGAACGCGCGCAGCGCCGCCCGCGCGGGCGGCGTCTCGGAGAGCGAGCCCGCCGTGACCAACGCCGCGCCGTCCCGCACGTCGCCGAGGGTCACCTGACAGGTCGCGACCATCGCGCCATCGAGGAGCGCGCGACAAACGCCGCAGCGGCCGTCGGCACAACCCCGCACGAGCGCGACCGCGCCTGCACGGCGCGCCACGTCGACGAGAGCGGCGCCCGGCTCGGCTTCGAGCGTGCGCGACTCCCCGTCGATCGTGAGGTGGACTCGCTTCAGATCGCGCTCAGACCGAGAAAGACGATCCGCAGCCGCACGACCCCTTCACGTTGGGGTTGTTGAACTTGAAGCCGGAGCCGTGGAGACCCTCGACGTAGTCGATCTCGGTCTGCTCCAGGTACTGGTGGCTCAGCGGGTCGACGTAGAGCTTCACGCCGTTGGACTCGTAGGTCTCGTCCATCTCGCCGACCTTGTCCTCGAAGTAGAGGTCGTAGGTGAAGCCGGCGCAGCCGCCACCGATCACGCGGAGCCGCAGGCCTTGGCCTTCGAGGCTCTCTGCCGTTGCAATCTCGCGCACCTTGGCCGCCGCCTTCTCCGTCATCGTGATCATGGACTCTGCTCCTGTACGGGCCAGTGTAGGACGCCGCCCGTGGTTTCGCCAGGGCCAGGTCGCCTCAGCCGCCGCTTCCGACCACGCGGATCAGCGTCCCGGCCGCGCACGCGACGTAGAGCACACCCGGCCCGCCGGGGAGGATGGCCGTCACGCCACGCCCCGACGCCTTTTGGCACGGCGACTCGCCGAGGGTCTGCGCGACGCCGGTCGCGTCGATGACGCCGATGGAGCCCTCGGGCGAGGCGAAGGCGAGCGAGCCGGCTTCGTCGGCGACGAGGCCGGTGTGGGAAGGGACGGTGAACGCCGCAGCGCCGCCGTCCCCGAGGGTCAGGAAGGAGAGCGAGGGCGCGGTGAGCGGGACGCGGAGCGTCTCTTGGCCGTTCGCGTCGATCGTCATCGCGAAGGTTCGCCCGGGGACCATCGCCATGAGCGAGGTGCTCCCGTTGCGGAGCGCGATCGGGCCGAGGAACGCGCCGGCGCCGAGCGAAGCGCGGGGGAGGGCGACGCCCTTCCCGAGATCGAGCGCGACGAGGCGCGACTGATCGACGACCGCGAACGCGGTGCGGCTGCCGTCGAGCGTCATGCCGCCGTCGATCGGTCCGCCGAAGCTTCCGACGCGGACGACGTCGCGCCCCGCGTTCCACGAGTAGACGACGCCGGCCGGCGTCGCGAACCAGATCTTGGCGCTTCGGGCGAGGTCGCGCGCGCGCGGACGCTGCCCTCGCCGTCGAACACGATGAGCTCGGCGCCGTATGCGACGACGAAGCCGCCGTCGAGCAGGGCGAGCATGCTCGTGCGCGTGACGCGGTCGGCGCCGAGGCTCACGCGGAAGCGGACGCCTTCGCGCCGAACGCCGACGATGTCCCCGCCGCCGCCGAGGACGACCGTGCCGTCCGACAGCACGACCGGCGAGCTCTGCGCTCCCCCGAGGTACTGCTTCCCGAGGTCGGAGCCATCGGCGCCGTACCAGAGGACCTCTCCCCGGTTGCTGACGACGACGACCGTGTCGCCGGTGGCGAGCGGCGTCTGGTCGATCGGCGACCCGATCGGCTTGCGCCAGTCCACTTTGAGCGGGGGCTTCGGGAGCGCGACGTGGGAGAGGCCGGTTCGCGCGGCGTCGATCCGGACGGTGGCGGCGGGGCCGGGGGTGGCGCCGACGACGAGCGTCGTCGGGCGGCGTGCGTCCACCCGCTGCGCGACGGCGTAGGAGGTCGCGAGCGCGACCGATGCGGCGACGGCGACGGCAGCGAACGAGCGCGCTCTCATTTGGACCCCGCGACGAGCATCTCGGCCTCGACCTCCGGCACGGACTTCCCGTCCTTGGTCGCGAAGCCGCGCGCGATCCGGCCGAACCCGCGGACGGGCTTGCCGGAGCGAACGTCGATGTCGGCGTCGCTCCCGTAGACCACGCGCAAGAGGCACGGCGCCTTGCCGCAGCCCTTCGCGTCGTCGACGACGACGAGCGCCTGGTGCGGCGGCACGCGACCTTCGACCACGGTGCCTTCGAAGTAGACGGGCTTCCCGATGTTCGCGTCGACGGCCGTGCCGAACGCGTCCCAGCTCGAGAGCACGCCGTCGCCCTTGGCTGCGGCCGCGAGCTCCGCTTCGACCGAAGCGACCTTTCGTACCAAAATGGTACCGCTGCGCGGAGCGGCCTTGCCGGCGGCCCCGGTCGCCACGAGCGCGATGGAGTTGTCGCCGTCGTGGAGCGCGACCTCCTTCTCGAAGGAGCCGTCGGCTTTGACGTCCGCGCTCTCCCCGCCGATCGTGACCTTCGCATCCTTGCTGGTGTGGCCGCTCACCCAGACCTTCTTTGCCGTGGTCACGTGGCGCGCGAGCGGCGCATCCAGATGCAGGACGACGATCGGCAGCTTGGCGGTGACGTCGCCCGTCGCCGGATCGCCCTTCGGCGGGGTCACGACGTAGCTCCACTTCTTGTCGATCGACTTGGTCTCGTCGGCGAAGCCGGCGGTCTCCTTCGCGACGTCGAAGCTGACGGTCGCGTTGCCGCTCGCGTCGAGGGTCACGGGCTTGCCGTCGAGCGTGACGGCGGAGCCCGGCGTCGCGGCGACGCTGACCCCGATCGTCGGCGACGCATCACCGAGGTGAGTGAGGTCGGCGGCGATCCGGTACGAGACGGGCAGGGTGAGCTTCACCGTCTCGTCGCGCCCGACGCCGGGACGATCGATGGCGATCGCGAACGGGTTGTCGCCGACGTGGAGCGGCTCCGCCAGATCCAGGTCGGCTTCCTTGTTGAGGAACGTCGTCTTCGCCGCGCCCACCGTCGCGGTCGTGCCGTCGGGACAGGTCTCGCACTTGAGGTGGAGCTGCTCGGCGCCGGACGAGCTGCGCTGCGCGGTCGCTTGGATCGGGGCGCCCCCGCGCATGAAGAACGCGATCGCGCCGCCGACGAGCACGACGACGACGAGCCCGATCACCGCGACGAGGGCGATCGGGAAGCCGCGCTTCGGGGACGCGCGCGGCGCGGACGGAACGGGCTCCTCGAACGACGGCGCTTGCGGCGCGGGGAGGACCTGCGGGAGCGGCTCGGGCGGAGGCGTCCACGCCGGCGCCGGCTGGCCCGCTTGGCCGGGGTTCATCGGCGCGATGCCCGGCGCGGCGACGCCGAGCATGGTCCGCATCGGGACGTTGCCTTGCGCGGGCGGCGCGGCGTGGGAGGGGGCGATGCCGGGGACGGCGACGCCGAGGATGGTCTTCGAGCCGATGGGTCCACCCCCGGGCGGCGCTTGCGGCGCGGCGGCGGCCGGAGGCTGCGCGGACGCTTGCGGCGGGGGCGCGGAGTGCGTGGGGGCAATGCCGGGGACGGCGACGCCCAACATCGTCTTCATCCCGACCGGGCCACCGCCCGGCGGGGGGCCCTGAGGAGCGCCCTGCGGCGCGGGCGCGCCGATCGGCGCAGGCTGCGGAGGAGGCGCCGCCGGCGCGGGGGCCGAGGGGGCCCGCCCATGGATCTGCGCCAAGAGCTCGGGCGAGGGGATCCCGAGCATCGTCTTCGCGCCGGCGAGGTTCGGTGCCGGTGCGGGGGCAGGTGCCGGCGCCGGCGCCGGCGCCGGCGCCGGCTGAGGAGGAGGTGCCACCGGCGCGGGGGCGGCTTGCGCGGGGGGCGCGGCGGCCGGCGGACCCGAGCCCGCGAGGAGGTTCCGCAGATCGGGCGGCGCCGAGAAGCCGAGCATCGTCCGCGCGGCCACGCCCCCACCGGGCGGTCCCTGCGGAGCGACGGGCTGCGGAGCGACGGGCTGCGGCGCGAACGGCTGCGGGGCGAACGCTTGCGGCGCAATCGGCTGCGGCGCGATGGCCTGGGGCGGCACGGGCGCCGGCGCCGTCGGGTGAGGCCCAGGCGCCACCAAGTGCGGTTGCGGCGCAGGCGGCGCGGACGCGATCGGCGACGGCGACGGCGCGTGCACGAACGGTTGGGCGGGCAGGGGTGCCGTCTGCGACGGCGCCGGAGCCGGAACGGGCGCGGGCGCTGCCGGAGCCGCGGGCGGCGGACCGAACCCGGGGAGCCCGAGGAGCGGGCTCGGCACGCCCATCACCGTCTTCGCCGCGACGGGCGCGGGCGGCTGGGCGGCGGGCTGCGGCGCGGGAGGGAAGGGCGCGGCGGGGGCTGCGCTCGGCGCGACGGGGCGTGCTCCGCAGCGGCCGCAGAACTGCGCGCTCTCGGGCATCGGATTCCCGCAGTTGGTGCAGGCTCGGCCGCTCATCGGAGCCCCATCATGGCTGCGAAGAGGCTTACGTCAAAGGGTCGGATACGTCCATTGCCATCCGCACGACTTCGCTGCATGTTCTCGCGAGCTCGGCGCGAGGCCGCAGCCGACGCGCACGGGATCGACGTGGGAAGGAACGGAGCACGGATGGGCGACGGGATGGCGAGGCAGGCGCGGCGCACGTGGGCCACGGTGGCGATTGGGCTCGGCGCGGCAGGCTTGCTCGCGTTCGCGGCGTGCAACGGCGACGACACGCCGCCGGCGTTCTTCCCCGAGGGCGGGACGAGTGACGTCACGACGAGCGACGCGAGCGGTGACGTCGCGTCCGACGCACCCGACGCTGCGCTCGAGAACGCGAAGGTGATCACCGTCCACGGCTCACCGGATCTGCCCGCGTTCCGCGTCTGCTTCGCGATCGGAACGAAGGGGGACGGCAGCGACGCGCTGATGGCGCCGCTTCCGCCGCTCCCCGATCGCCGCAGCGGTTCGCAGCCTTACCCGGGCATCTTCCCCGGGACGGGCGGGCCGATGCCGGACCTCCTCACCGATCTCTCGACGAAGGCGATCACGCCGTACCTCGTGTTCGCGTCCTCGGTGAAGACGATCGAGCGCGTCGACGGTGGGACCATCACCGGCTGCGACAAGCTGATCGGCGGCGACGCGGGCACGCTCGCGCTCGGCACCGACTACGTGAAGCTCGGCACCATCCCGCCGGGCACGCTCGCCAAGAACTCGACCCTCGTGCTCGTCGGCACGGGCTGCCTCCCGATCGCGGACGATCCGAGCGCCACGTCGCTCCGCTGCGGCGCCGACTACAACGGCGGCACGGGCAACCTCGCGGTCAAGGTGTTCGTCCTCGACCGCAACGTCACCGACTCCGCGAAGGTCGGCGTTCGCGTCATCCATGCGTCGCAGCCGCTCGACGGCGTCGCGAACGCCGGGGGCGCGGTCGGACTCGTCGCGAGCCTCACCTCCGTGTTCGACGGCGGCAGCGGCACGGCGACGCTGGTCGGGCCGGGCGAAGCGCTCAAGTTCGGCGAGCAGAAGCCGGCGAAGTCCACCGTCACCACGTTCCCGGCTGCGGCCGACGGCACGTTGACCGTGGCCGAAGCGCTCGCCGACGGCGGCACGCTCGTCAGCGCGCCGTTCCCGCTCACGACCATCCACCAGCTCTCCACCGGAACGACGACCGGCGCCGACGCGTACTTCGCGAACGGACAGAACGTGGTCTTCGTCGTCGTCGGCGATCCGTCGGTCGCGCTCGTGACCGACGCGGGCATCAACGGCTACGGGCTCCACGTCCTCGGGTTCCCGACGAACCCGGCGGTCGTTCCCTACCCCTGACCTTGCGCGTCTACGTCCTCGGCAGCGGGTCGTCGGGCAACGCGATCATCGTCGAGGACGAAGGCGTTCGCATCCTGGTCGACGCCGGCGTCGGTCCGAAGACGGCGGCGGAGCGGATGCGTTCGCTCGGCGAGGACCTCTTCCCGCGCGGCGTGGACGCGATCGTCGTGAGCCATCACCACGGCGATCACGCCGCGCAGCTCGAGCCGCTCGCGCGAGCGTTCCGCGCGCCGCTCCGCGATCACGTCGACGTGCGCGCGGGCCAGAAGCCGATGATCTGGCTCCACGACGGCGTCGACGTGCCGCGCGTCCGGCACCGCTTCGCGATCGCGCCGTTCGCGGCGGGGGGCGGCTTCGACGTCGGACCGATCCGGGTCGAGACGCTGCGCGTCCCCCACGACGCCCCGCAGATCGCGATTGCGCTCCACGGGCGCGACCACAGCGTCGGCATCGTCACCGACGTGGGCTCGGTCCCCGCGAAGCTGGTCGACTTCCTGGGGCGCTGCAACACGGTGCTCGTCGAAGCGAACTACTGCCCCGAGATGTTGGAGCTCGGGCCGTACCCTCCGACCCTCAAGGCGCGCGTGCGCGGACCGCTCGGTCACCTGGCGAACCACGAGGCAGCGCACCTCGTGGCGGGTTTGCGCCGGGAGGCGACGACGGCCGTGTGGCTCTGTCACATTTCGCGGACCAACAACGAGCCCGCGCGCGCCCTCGCCACCGTCCGGGCGCGGGCGGGGGACCTCCCGGTCGACCTTCTCCCGCATGGGGAGGCGAGGTTGCTCGAGCTCGCGCCGAAAAAGAGGCCGAGCTTCGTTCAGGTTCGCCTCCCGTTCTAGGTCGTTTCCGCCCCCGCTCCCGCTCCCGCTCCTCCTCCCGAGGGCAAGGGCAAGGGCAAGGGCAAGGGCAAGGACAAGGGCAAGGACAAGGGCAAGGGCAAGTTGGAGTGGGGTGGTCAAAGTCCCCCCATTTGGTAAAAGGACCGCGCCATGTCCCGAATCGTCCACTGCAAGAAGCTCGACAAGGATCTCCCCGGCCTGGACCGCCCGCCGTACAAGAACGAGCTCGGCAAGCGCGTCTTCGAAGAAGTCTCGAAGGAAGCTTGGGACATGTGGCTCAAGGACTCGGTGAAGTACGTGAACACGTACCGCGTCGACCTCGCTTCGACCGAGGGCCAGAAGTTCATGTTCAAGCAGTGCGCGATCTACTTCGGCTTCGAAGACGGTGATCTCGCGCAGACCGCATTCGTTCCGGCACCTCCTGCCACGCCCGAAGAAAAATGAGCCTCCTCGCAAGCCCCAGCACGCAGGCCGGTCCCGGGCCCTACGCTCGCACCGCGAAGGACGATCTCCACCTCGGGATCACGGGCTTCCGCTACTCCGATCTCTTCGAGCCCGCTCGGCTCGCGGAGCTCCACGCCGTCTTCGATCGCTTCTTCGCGGAGCGCGCGCCCGAGGCACACGCCACGTTCGACGCCTACCGCAAGTGCCTCGGCGAGGGCATGACCCCCGAGCAGCAGAGCGAGGCCCTCCTCGCCGCCGCGCCGCACGTCAGCGCCTTCCTCGCGAAGCTCTTCGGCGTCGAGCGCGAGGTCTCCACCCTCCGGCGCGAGGTCGAGGACCGCGATCCGCTCTGGCGCTTCAAGCGCGACTTCGCCAAGAAGCGCGTGCTCCGTGACGGCGCCGGCAAGACGTTCGAAGCGGCGCACGGCGCCGATGCCGCCGCGCGCGCCCGCGCCGTGCTGGCGTTGGTCGCGGCCCCCGGTCTCGCGGCGGGCAAGGACGAGGAGCTCGCCGTCGCGCAGGGCACGAACGAGCTCTTCGCGATCGACGACGTCGCGCGCAAGGCCAAGAAGGCCGGCGGCGCGACCTGGACCGACGATCTTCGCGCGCGCGCCGATCGGCTCGCCGTCGCGCTGGCCGCGGAGCCCTCGCTCGCGGGCGCGCTCCCCGCCGCGGACGCCACGGACGACGGCCGCGCCGGCGTCGTCGCCTTCGCGCTCGACGCGCTCGAGCTCGCGCTCGCCCTGCGCCGCCGCGATCCGCACGACCCCGCCGCGCGGTGGACGTCGCTCAAGGCGCCGAAGAACCTCGACTACGCGCACCTCGTCCACCTTCGCCGTCCCGACGAGAAGCTCCCCGAGCTGTTCGTCGGCGACGACGAGCACCGCCGCCAGCGCAAGGACTTCAAGCTCACCGACAAGCGCGGGACCGCGCGCGAGGTCGAGAGCGAGGTCGACTACTGCCTCTACTGCCACGGGCGCGACAAGGACTCGTGCTCGAAGGGCTTCCGCGATCCCAAAGTGGGACCGGGCGCCTTCAAGAAGAACCCGCTCGGCGTCGATCTCCGCGGCTGCCCGCTCGAGGAGAAGATCAGCGAGATGCACACGATGCGGCGCGACGGAGACTCCGTCGGCGCGCTCGCGCTCGTCACGCTCGACAACCCGATGTGCCCCGGCACCGGTCACCGCATCTGCAACGACTGCATGAAGGCCTGCATCTTCCAGAAGCAGGAGCCGGTGAACATCCCGCAGATCGAGACGCGGGTTCTCACCGAGGTGCTCTCGCTCCCGTGGGGCCTCGAGATCTACGGCCTGCTCACGCGCTGGAACCCGCTCCACGTGAAGCGGCCGTACATGCTCCCGTACAACGGGAGGAACGTGATGGTCGTGGGGCTCGGCCCCGCGGGCTACACGCTCGCGCACCACCTCGCGTGCGAGGGCTTCGGCGTCGTCGCGGTCGACGGCCTCAAGATCGAGCCGCTCCCGTTCTCGCTCACCGGTGGCTACACCGCGTCCGACGGATCGTCGCCGTCGCTCGGCGTTCCGGCCACGCAGTGGGTTCCCCCCGAGCCCGTGCGCGAGGCGATGAGCATCTACGGCAAGCTCGACGAGCGCATCCTCCTCGGCTTCGGCGGCGTCAGCGAGTACGGGATCACGGTCCGCTGGGACAAGAACTTCCTGACGCTCGTCTACCTGATGCTCGCGCGCAGCCGGCACCTTCGCATCTACGGCGGCGTGCGCTTCGGCGGCACGATCGATCTCGAGGACGCGTGGAAGCTCGGCATCGACCACGTCGCGATCGCGGCGGGCGCCGGCCGGCCGACGCTCATCGACATCAAGAACAACCTCGCCCGCGGCATCCGCAAGGCGTCCGACTTCCTAATGGCGCTCCAGCTCACCGGTGCCTACAAGAAGAGCAGCATCGCGAACCTCCAGGTGAGCCTGCCCGCGATCGTCATCGGCGGCGGCCTCACCGCGATCGACACCGCGACCGAGCTCCTCGCCTACTACCTCGTCCAGATCGACAAGACGGTCGATCGGTTCGAGGCGCTCGAGCGCGCGCTCGGAAGAGATGCACTCCGCAAGCTCTTCGACGACGAAGAGTGGGCGCAGCTCGAGGAGCACCTCGCCCACGGTCGCGCGCTCCGCGCAGAGAAGGAGCTCGCCGATCGCGAGAAGCGCGTCGCGAACGTCCAGAAGCTCCTGGACTCCTGGGGCGGCGTCACGCTCGTCTATCGCAAGAGCCTCGGGGACTCGCCCGCGTACCGGCTGAACCACGAAGAGGTCGAGAAGAGCCTCGAAGAGGGCGTCCGCTACGTCGAGAACATGTCCCCGCTCGAGGCGCTTCTGGATGATGGCGGCTCGGTTCGCGGGATGCGCTTCCAGCGCAAGGACGGCACCACGATCGATCTCCCCGCGAAGACGGTGTGCGTCGCCGCCGGGACGAGCCCGAACGTGACCTACGAGAAGGAGCACCAGGGCTCGTTCCAGCTCGACAAGCGCGGCCAGTACTTCCAAGCGCACAAGGCCGAGCTCGTCGACGGCAAGCTCGTGGTGACGCCCGTCACCGCGACGAACGAAGGCTTCTTCACGGGCTACGCGAAGGACGGCCACACCGTCTCGTTCTACGGCGACAACCACCCGTACTACGCGGGCAGCGTCGTGAAGGCGATGGCGAGCGCGAAGGACGGCTACCCGCACGTCACCGCGCTCTTCCCGGAGACGAAGAAGCTCGATCCGAAGGACCAGCCCGCGCGCGATCGCAAGCTCCGCGCGCTCTACGCCAAGCTCGACGCGGAGCTCCTCGCGACGGTCGTCGCGGTGAACCGGCTCACGAAGACGATCGTCGAGGTCGTCGTCCACGCGCCGCTCGCCGCGCGCAAGTTCGCGCCGGGGCAGTTCTATCGGCTCCAGAACTTCGAGACGCGCGCCAAGGTCGTCGACGGAACGCGCCTCGCGATGGAGGGCCTCGCGCTCACGGGCGCCTGGGTCGACGTCGAGAAGGGCCTCATGGGGACGATCGTCCTCGAGATGGGCGGGAGCTCGCGCCTCTGCGCCGCGCTCGAGCCGGGCGAACCGGTGGTCCTCATGGGACCGACGGGCGCGCCGACGGAGATCGCGGACAAGGAGACGGTTCTCCTCGCGGGCGGCGGTCTCGGCAACGCGGTGCTCTTCTCGATCGCGCGTGCGTTCAAGGCGCACGGGTCGAAGATCATCTACTTCGCGGGCTACAAGGACGGCTCCGACGTCTTCAAGATGGACGACATCGAGGCCGCCACCGATCAGGTCGTGTGGGCCACGGACTCGGGCGTCGCGGTCACGCCGCGCCGCCCGCAGGACGTTCACTTCCGCGGCAACATCGTCCAGGCGATGATCGCCTACGGCAAGGGCGAGCTCGGCGTGCCCGCGGTGGCGAAGCTGTCGGAGGTGAACCGCATCATCGCGATCGGCTCCGACCGCATGATGGCGGCCGTGAAGGACGCGCGCCACGGCGCGCTCCAGCCGCTCCTGAACCCGAAGCACCTCGCCATCGGCAGCATCAACTCACCGATGCAGTGCATGATGAAGGAGGTCTGCGCGCAGTGCCTCCAGAAGCACATCGACCCGCGGACCGGAAAAGAGACCGTGGTCTTCACGTGCTTCAACCAGGACCAGGAGCTCGACGCGGTGGACTTCCAGCACCTGCGCCAGCGGCTGCGGTTGAACTCGATGCAGGAGAAGCTCGCGAACGCGTGGCTCGATCATTTGCTCAGGGCTCACCCCGAGCTGCTCCGAGTGTAACGGCCGCCAAACCTCTCGACCTGCCCCTGCGCATGCGCCTGCGCCTGCCCGATGCCGCGCCGGAGGCGGGCAGGGGCAAGCGGGCATGCGCATGGGCACGTTGGATCAGTTGACGGGCGGGCCCTGCGTCGTGCAGCCCATGACGAGGTCGATGATCCCGCTCTTGTCCTTCTGGACCGAGTCGCACGTCCCGCCGCAGAGGAGGATCTTCTTCGGGTTCTTCGGGTCGTCGTAGCGCCAGCCGGTTCCGCCCGTGCAATCCGGGTTGTAGCTCAGGGTCTGCGGGATCGAGTTCGTCGGCGTGAAGACGATGTTCACCTTGCCAGGCTCGAACGTCTTGCCCTGCGGCGCCGGCGGGATCGTGTACTCGCACGCGAGCACCATGCCGCGGATCGTGTCGAGCGCCTTCTGGAAGTCGGTCGTCGTCTGCGACGGGTTGTTCGTCGAGACGATCGTCGCCGTCTTCGTGCCGCCCGCCGCCGCGATCGCGTTCAGGTTGTTCACGTTGCCGACGCCCACGACGTAGGTCGGGATGCCGCTGTTCGTGTACGCGCCCTGCACCTCGTTCGACACTGCCTGCACCGTGCTCGAGCAGTCGTTCGGCTCGCCGTCCGTCACCAGCACGATCGCGACCTTCGACGTCTCGTTCGAGCCGAGCGACTTCGCGTACTGAATCGCGCCCTGGATGGCGGGGAGGGTGGGGGTGCCGCCGTTCGGGCTCTGGTTGTTCAGCGCCGACGAGAACGTCGTGCTGTCGGGGAGCGCCTTCATCGGCACGGTCGGGTTGCTGTACGCCGCCGAGTTGCACTGCGAGCCCTGCGGGAAGAACGAGAGGCTCGCGCTGATGCCCTGCGTCTTCGGGTCCTGGAAGAACGAGGTGAAGCCCGTCTTGCACGAGCTCCACTTGCTCGCGTCGCCCATGCTCCCGGACTTGTCGTACATGATGACGAGCTTGACCGGCAGCGCCTCGGGCTTCGCGCTCGTCGTCGCGCACTTCGCGAGATCGTCGGGCGTCTGCAGGCCGCCATCGCCGCCGCCGAGCGTCGGGTTCTTCCCGCCGTCGCCCGTGTTGAACTGGGGATCGTTCGGGTTGGCGGTGCCGTTGAAGGAGCCGTCGTCCGGGCTTCCTCCACACGCGACCGCAGCGAGAGCGACGAACGACGCGACCGGGAGGAGAACGAAGCGAGAGAGTTTCACGGTGACCTCCAAAGTGGTGCTCGAGGGAAGTGCAACCGCCGTTCCACGCGCACGGGGCGAAAATCCCGCGAATCGTCGCGAGGTGGTGCACGATGGACCACCCCTGATCGCGCGCGATCTACGAGAAATTCCGCCATAACGATGTTCCGTCCGTGGTGCACATCCACACCAGGGATGGAGAAAGCGCTGCTCTCCGTCGATGTGGGTGCGAGTGCGCCGTGCTAGTCTGGAGGTCGTGAGCGCCTCCGAGTATTTCGCGCACGACGGCATCTTCTGGCGGCGGATGGCCGCGATGGGCGCGCAGCGCCTCCCGAAGGTCTGGGTCAAGTACTCGCCTCCCTTCTTCGGCCTCGCAGCGGCGGCGCTGGTCCCCGACGCGCGGCGGAAGGTGCTCGCGAACCTGCACCGCATCCGGGGCGACGCGGCGTTCCACCGGGACTTCGCCGACACGTCGCGCACCTTCGTCGCGTACGCGGGCGTCCTGGCGGAGGTCCTCGCGTTCGGATCGAAGAACGATGCGCCCCCGCGCGCCACGAGCGAGGGCGCCGAGAACCTCCACGCCGCGCTCGCGCTCGGGAAGGGCATCATCCTCCTCACGCTCCACACCGCCGGCTGGGAGGTCGCCGGGCCGCTCTTCCTGGAGCACCAGAAGCTCGACGTGATGATCGTGATGGAGCGGGAGCGCGACGCCGCCGCCCGCGAGCTCCACGACCGGGCGCGCGAGGCGGCGGGCGTGAAGGTGGCGCACGTCGGCGACGATCCGCTCGCCTCGCTCCCACTCCTCCGGCACCTCCAGGCGCGCGGCGCGGTGGCGATGCAGATCGACCGCCCACCCCCGAACGGCCGGACGATCCCCGTTCGCATGCTCGGCGGGGACGACGCGCTCCCCGAGGGGCCGTTCCGCCTCGCCCAGCTCAGCGGCGCGCCGATCGTGCCCGTGTTCACGGCCCGGCGCGGGTTCCGTGACTACCTGCTGCGGGTCGGCGCCCACCACCTGGTGCCCCGGCGCGCCTCGGCCGAAACCCTCGGCCGCACGGCGCAGCTGGTCGCGGACGAGGTCACGGCGTTCCTCCGCGAGCACCCGACGCAGTGGTTCCACTGGTAGACGCGAGATCGCGGCCGGCGAGCGGTTCCCAACCAAGGGGCTTCCGCTCGCGCCGGGGGCGTGGCAAAACGCTGGCCCCTTGGCCACTCGTTTCCACATCGGTGCGAAGCAGCTCCAGAGCGGCATCGCGGCTTACGCGAAGCGCTTCGATCTCCTCGAGGTGCGCCTCGCCGCGATCGACGCCCCCTCCCAGGGGCTCTCGACCTTTCGCCGCTGGCGGAAGCAGGTGCCCCCTCATTTCGACTTCACCGTCGTCGTCGGCCCCGCGGCCTCCCGGCTCCGCCCGGGGAAGGAGCTCGACGCCGACGTGGTCTGGGCGACCGAGGTCGCCGACGCGCTTCAAGCGCGCTGCATCCTCGTCGCGACCCCGGCCGACGTGACGCCGACCGCGCTGTGGTGCGAGCGCCTCGGCGCCCTCACGCAGCGCTTCAAGCGCGAGGCCACGAACGTCGTCTGGGAGCCGAGCGGCATCTGGGAGGTCCCCGAGGCCGCGCGCGTGGCCAAGCGCTTCGGGCTCACGCTCGCGCTCGACGCCGCGCGCGAGGTTCTTCCGCCCGGCCCGGTGGCCTACGCCCGACTCCGCGCGCTCGGTGAGACCCGCTCGTTCGGCGTCGCGGCGCTCGAGCGCGTCGTGCGCAACATCGGCGTGCGGCGCGACGCGTTCGTCGTGCTCGAGACCGACGGCGCGCTCGCCGAGTGCAAGCGCCTGCGCCAGATCGCAGCACGCAAGCCCGGCAAGGGCGAGGGCGGGTTCGGCCGCGTCGTGCGCCCGCGCACGATCCGCGTGAAGGACGACGAACAAGAATGACGAAGCCTTCTTCCGTCGCGCGGCGCTCGTTCGCCGTCGCGGCGTCCTCCGGGGTGGTCGCCGACGTGGCGCGCTCGATGCTCCCGCGCGGCAACGCCGTGGATGCGGTCGTCGCCGGCGTCATGGCGGCGTGTGCAGAGCACCCGGGCGTGCTCCTCGGGGCGCTCCAGGTGCTGGTCCGCGGGCCTGCGGTCGGGGCGCGCGCGGTCGATGGTCGGACGCGGCAGCCGGGCAGGGGAACCCGGCGCCCGCGCGGCTTCGTCGGCGGCGACATTCCGCCCAGCGCGCGCGTCGCGGTCCCGGGCCTCCCCTCCGCGCTCGCGACGGTGGCGACGGCCTTCGGGCTGACGCCGCTGGCCAAGGCGGCCGCGCCCGCGCTGGAGCTCGCGAAGACCACGTCGAAGGCGCGCGCGAAGGTGCTCGGGCGGGTCGCGCGCATGGGCGCGGCGGCGCTCCGCGAGCCCGCGTTCGTGGAGCCGTGGCTCGAGACGACGGGCGTGCTCGCCGGCGGTGTGATGACAGCAGAGGATCTCGCCGAGGCCGAGGCGACGATCGCCGAAGTGGCCGAAGACGGAAAGCGCGTCCCTTGGTGGGACGAGGTCGCAACCGCGACCGATGGCGCGCTCGACTACGGCGTCGTCGCCGCCGCCGACACGCGCGGTACCCTCGCCATCGCGTGCTGGGACGTGGCCACGGGCGGCGTCGCCGTCGAAGCGCTCGATCTCGTCGCGCCGCTCCGCGCCTTCCCCGTCATGCGCGGAGAAACGCGCGTGACCCCGGGGACGAAGCTCGCTTCACCGGCGCCGATCGCAATCGCGGGCGACATCGCTTACGTCGCGTTGCGCGACGAGGCACCGCCCGCATTCGGCGACGAGCGGACGGCGGAGCGCGCGGAGAACCGCGCGCTCCACGTCGTGCGCCCGCGCTGAGCGGAGAATCTCAGAGACGAACGCCGTGACGCTTCGCGTACGCGGTCACGCCGATCTTGTCGATCGTGCGGAGGTCGCGCGTGGTCAGGTTGAGCGTGACGAACCGGTTCAGCTCGGGGACCCACACGCGGCGCGTCTGGATGTTGAGGTTCTGCCAGCGCTTCGTCTTGATGTTGGAGTGCGAGACGTTCTGCGCCTTGAGCTTGCGCTTGCCAGTGATGTCGCTGCGGGCCATGGAGGAAACCTTTTGGGAAGAGGGCGCGGGACATTTGACGAAGAGCGCCGGATTGTCAAGGGAAACAAGGGTCACGGGCGGACGCCGCTCAGCGCACGGACGAGGTCCGCCGCGAACCTCGCGGTGGCTTCGAAGCCGGGAAACCGTTTGGTCAGCGTCGCCTCGTCCATGTAGAGCCGCCGCGCGAGCTCGACCTGGACGACGTGGACGCGCTCTTCGGGGCGCCCATAGAAGCGGGTCGTGAAGCCGCCCCGGTAGGGGTCGTCGTGGCGGACGGACAGGCCGTGCGCGTTCGCGACCGTGTCCACGGCGTCGATGAAGGGGGCGGCGGCGCTGGTCCGGCCCTGGGTGCCCGGCACGACGTCGGCGCGGGTCGCGCCGGGATCGCCATGACCGCTCCGGCCGATGCTCGGCATCGAGTGGGCGGCGAGCACGACCGCGTAGCCGAAGCGCTTCACCCGAGCGGCGACCAGGCGGCGGAGGGCGGCGTGGTAGGGGCGGTGGATGGCGTCGAGGCGGGCCTCGAACGCCTCCCGCGTGAGGGGCTCGCGGAGGCAGGTCTCGCCGTCCGTTCCGAGCCGCCAGATGACGCCGCGCGGGGCGCGCGGGGAAGCGGGAGCGCCTTGGACCGATTCGGCGTCGATGTCCGTCTCGGCACGATTCAGATCGACGACGTAGCGCGAGACGCGCGCGCGGAGGACGGCCGCGCCGTGCGCGGGGGCCCCGGCGTAGAGATCGTCCACGAACAGGTCCGCGTCGCGGGAAACCGAGCGGTCGCCGAGCACGAGCTCGCTCCGGAAGGGCTCGGGAACCTCGGTGCCGGCGTGGGGGATCTCCACGACGAGGGGGGTCATCGCGGCCGCTTCGGCCTCGTCGATCGCAAACGCAGCGGTCACCCGAAAACCGTAGTCCGGACGCGGCGCGAGGGGAACGAGAGTCTACCTGGCCGACCGAACGGTCGAATTCTCTGGCGCAAGGATTGCGCACGTGCGAGAACGGCGGCCGAGGGAGGTCCCCATGTCGCGTGCACACGTCGCAGGCTGGCTCGGTTCGATCGTGGTGGGCGTGTTCGTCACCGTCGCGCGGAGCGCGAGCGCCGATTACGGCGATCCCGGACCGCTCACGGTCACGGTCGCGAACAACCAGCCGGCGGGCGGCGCGACGAGCGCGCGCGTCGTCGTCCCGCAAGGCTCGGGGCCGTTCCCGCTCCTCGTGCTGAGCCACGGGTTCTCGGCGAGCGGCGACAACCAGATCGGGTGGGCGAATCACTTCGCGAGCTGGGGCTTCATCGCCGTGGTTCCGTCGTTCCCCAACACGTTCTCGCCGAACCACACCGTCAACGCGGGGATCGTGAAGCAGCTCGTTGCACTCTACACGAACCCGGGCACCGTCTCGGCGGCGCAGGGCAAGGTGAACGCGGCGCAGGTCGGGCTCGAGGGGCACAGCGCGGGCGGGCTCGCGACCGCGCTCGCGACGTCGAGCTCGATCCAAGCCGTGGTCCTCTTCGACCCGGTGGACGCGAACGACCTCGGCAAGACGGCGTCACCGTCGATCTGCTCGCCCACGCTGGCGCTCTTCGCGGGGCCGAGCTCGTGCAACAACCAGTCGGGGTGGAAGGCGTTCGTGGGCACGCAAGCCGGCCCGCTCCTCACCGCCAACGTCGTGAGCTCGAACCACTGCGACGGCGAGAACGCGCCGCGCTCGCTCTGCGGTCCGTTCTGCGGCGGCCAGGGCGCCGACGTCGGGCGACAGAAGGTCTACGCGCGCTGGGCGACGGCGTTCTTCCTCGCGCGCCTCGCCAACGACGCCACCGCGCAGACGGCGCTGGCGGGCATGACGAGCGACACGGGCCTGTCGGGCGTGGCGTCCCAAAATGGTACGCCGTGCGCGACGCCCATCACCGACGGCGGCGTCGCCGACTCGGGGACACTCACCGACGGCGGTGGCACGACCGACGGCGGCCCGGTGCCGAGCAAGGACGGCGGAACCACGCCCGGCAAGGACGCGGGTGCGCTCTCGGACGCCGGCGGGCTCGGCGCCGACGGTGGCGACGGCGCGACCGATGGAGGTGCGAGCGGCTGCAGCTGCGACGCCGCCGGGCAGGGGAGCCGCGCGGCGAGCGGAGCCTGGGCGCTCGCCCTCGCGGCGTCGATCGCGTGGCTGCGCCGCCGCCGCGCGCGCTGAAGGCTCAGGCGCGCGGGTGCGCCTTCGCGTGCTGCGCGCGGAGGTGGTCCTGCGCGACGCGCGTGTAGATCTCGGTCGTGCCGAGATCGGCGTGACCGAGCATCGCCTGCACGGCGCGGAGGTCGGCGCCGCCCTGGAGCAGGTGCGTAGCGAACGAGTGACGGAGCTTGTGCGGCGACGTCGGGATCGTCACCCCGGCCGCGCGAGCGTAGCGCTTGAGGAGCTTCCAGAAGCCCTGCCGCGTGAGCTTGCCGCCGCGGGGCGAGAGGAAGAGGGCGGTCTCGCGTTCGCCCGAGCGAATGGCGAGCGCCGGGCGACCTTCCTTCAGCCAACGCTCGACGTGTGCGAGCGCGACCTCGCCGACGGGCACGAGCCGGCGCTTGCCGCCCTTGCCGAGCACCGACACGACGCCACGCTCGCGATCGAGATCGCCCAGGCCGAGCCCGACGAGCTCCGACACGCGGAGCCCGCACGCGTAGAGAAGGTGGATCATCGCGACGTCGCGGAGCCCGCGCGCGGTGTCGTCGTCCGGGCGCCCGGCGATCGCGACGATGTCGGCGACGCCGAGCACCTTCGGGAGCCTGCGCGCGAGCTTCGGTCGCTCGACGAGCGCGGTCGGATCCTCGGGGACGAGCTTCTCCTTGACGAGGAACTTGAAGAAGCCGCGGATGCCGGAGAGCTGACGAGCGCTCGACCGCGCGCCGAAGCCGCGCTTCACGTTCGCCTCGAGCATCTTCGCGATCGCGCCGGCGTCGATCGCGGCGAGCTCGACGTCGTCGCCGACGGCCTTCGCGAGCTGGTTCAGATCGCGCGCGTACGCCTCGAGCGTGTTCTTCGAGAGCGCGCGCTCGACGCGGAGATGGTCGAGGTAGACGTCGATGGCGGAGGAGAGCTCCACGACTTCACCTTAGCGCGGGACGTGCTCGTTTCAAAGTAAAGAGGAGGAGAACAGTGGAGAACGAGCGACCATTCGCCGGGCATTCTCGGTACGGGTATCGTTTCAAACGAATTATTTCGTTTGAAACGACTCGAGCCAGGCCGCGAGGAGCGTGCTCCCCTGGGGCGTCAGCACACTCTCGGGGTGGAACTGCACGCCCTCGATCGGGCGCGTGCGGTGGCGGAGCCCCATCAGGACCTCGCCGGCCCACGCCGTCGGCTCGAGCTCCGGTGGGAGCGTCGCGGGATCGACCGCGAGCGAGTGGTAGCGACCCGCGTCGAACGGGGAGGGGAGCCCGCGGAACACACCGCGCCCGTCGTGCGTGATCGGGGACGCCTTGCCGTGGACCGGCTCCACGCGAACGACGCTCGCGCCGAACGCGTCCGCGATCGCTTGGTGCCCGAGGCATATTCCCAAAATGGGACAAGCGAGCTTGCGCACGACCTCGATCGAGATGCCCGCGTCGTGCGGTGCGCACGGGCCGGGCGAGATCACGACGCCGTCGGGCGCGCGTGCGGCGAGCTCTTCGACTGTCAGCGCGTCGTGCTTCGCGACCTCCACGTCGGCGCCGAGCGCGCGGAGCGCCTGCACGACGTTGAACGTGAACGAGTCGTAGTTGTCGACGACGAAGACCCGCGGCACGCTCGTCGACTTAGCTCACGCCGCTGCGCGCGACCAGCGAACGAGCTGCTCGAGGTACGCGCGATCGAAGAGCTCCGGACCGACCAGCGTCACGGCTTGCTTTCCGAGCTCGCGCCGAACGCTCCTCGCCCAGAGCCACATTCGATGCGACGTGCCAGGCACGCCGACCTCGACGGCGAAGGACTCCGGCTGCACCTCGGGCTCGAGCGTCGTGCGGAGCAAGAGCCCCGTCCCCGAAACGTCCACGAGCTCCGCGAGGTACGGATAGCCGTCGATGTACTTGTTCACCCAGACCTGCACGTTCGGCGTGCCCCGAAGCCCGCTGCGACGATCGCCAAGTTGCATGGAAAACCTCCGGCAGATCGAAGTGTAGGCAAAGGTGGTTTGAGGGGCCAAGCAAGCAGCAAGCGTTTGACACTGCCCAGCGCGGGAAACTAACGTCTCGCCAACGTTTCTCCTGCATCAAGGTGAGCGCGCCCGACCCTGGGATGGGCCGCTCGCCACGATGGGAACACGACCGCGGAGCGAGGACTCGATGGCCGAGGAAAAGAAGCCGAAGATCGATCTGAAGGCGCGTCTTGGTAAGACCGCGGTGGGGGGCGCTACGCCTGCGCCGCCGCCTGCTGCGCCTTCCGCTCCCGCCGAAGCGGGCTCCGCGCCCGCGCCGTCGGCGCCGGCTGCGCCGCCGCCCGCGATGTCGTCGGGTGGGCTCCCGCCGCCCGCGGTGGGCCTCCCGGTCCCGCCGGGCGTGCCGGTCGGTCGCACGCCGGCGCTCGACCCGTCGAACCCGCTCGCCGCGGTCGTGGCTCCGCCGCCCGCTCCTGCTCCGGCCGCGCCCGCCGCTCCGGCGCGGATCGAAGTCGACGAGATGGCGGTCCAAGAGGCCGCCAAGAAGGCGCGCCGCACCGGCTTCGTCTTCTCAGTCGTCACGCTCGCGCTCGGCGTCGGCATCGGCTTCATGGGCGGTCAGGCCCAGCAGGCCGGCAAGTACAAGGCCGACTCCCGCGCCGACGCGGCGGACCTGAAGAAGGACGTCGACGGCGCGAAGGGCAAGATGGAGGAGCTCGCGAAGGCCCTCGAAGGCGGTCGCGACTCGCTCAAGGCGAAGCCCCCGGTCTTCCCGAAGGACCTCGTGACCCAGCTCGGCGGCATCAACGTCGACTTCGACGGTACGAAGCTCACGGGCCGCCGCTTCAGCGGCTTCCCGATGGAGACGTCCACCGGCCTCATCAACCTCGCGACGTCGGTCGCCGCACTCAACGAGCACAAGACCGCGATCAAGAACCTCCTCAGCAAGCTCGAGAAGCCGCTGACCGAGCAGCTCGCTGCCGCGCAGTCGGGCACCGCGAGCCTCCAGTACATGGTGCTCCTCGGCGGTCCGACCGGGAAGGATCCGAACGGCAACTTCGTCGGCGTGCTCTCGCCGATCTCGCCGCCCATCTCGATCTCGAAGGACAAGGTCGAGATCCCGAACGACCTCAAGGGCGTCGTGAATGGCGGCGTCGTCACCGTGCCGAAGCTCACCAGCGCGAACATCGACAAGCCGGGCGCGGTCTACCTCGCGCCGGGCAGCATCGAGGCCGTGTTTCCGAGCGACACCAAGTCGCTCGCCGGTCAGCTCAGCGTGAAGCTCGCCGACCTCATCCACGATCTCCGCGGCGACGAGAAGCCGAAGGACGACATCGTGAACGACGTGAAGCCCGGCCTCATCGAAGCGGCCGAGACCCTCTCGAAGAACCTCGACAAGGTCGCGAACCCCGGCGGCGGCTGAGCGACGCGTTCGCTCGAGGCGTGCGCCTCAGCGCACGCGTCCCCACGCCAGATCCAACGACGAGCTCGCATCGACGCCGCCCCCGACGTCGGTGCAGCCGTACGCCACGAGCGCGGCGCAGCGTGCGGCGCGCTCGACCTTGCTCCCACCGAACACGCCGAGCAGCCCGCTCGCGCCGGTCTCGGGGAGCACCACGATCCACGTTCCCGAAGGCGCCGCGCCGGCCTGCTCGGCGAGCGCACGCGTGATGGATGCAGGGTCGGCCGCGGGCGGGCGCACGCGGAGCGCGTCCGGCGGCGGCTTCAGATGGACTCTCCCGCGTGGTCGTCGGCGGAGGCCTTCGGCGGCTCGGGCGTCTCGCCCTCGACCTTGACCTCGACCTTCACGACGCGCGTCTCGTCCGCCTCGCGCACGACGAAGCGCAAGCCGTCCTTGCGGAGCACGCTCCCCACCTTCGGCACCGTGCCCGCGAGGTGGAGGATCAACCCGCCGAGCGACTCGAAGTCGCCGTCGATCGTGATCTCGCGCCGCAGGTGCACCGCCAGATCGCCGATCGAGACCGCGGCGTCCGCGATGACGCGCCCGTCGGGCAGATCGTCGATCGGCGCTTCGGTGTCGTACTCGTCGCGGATGTCGCCGACGATCTCCTCGATGATGTCCTCGAGCGTGATGACGCCGGCGGTGCCGCCGAACTCGTCCGAGACGACGGCCATGTGGAAGCGCCGCACGCGCATCTCGCGCAAGATGGAGGCGACGCTCTGGTTCGAGGCGACGAACAGGACCGGCGTCCGCAGGATGTCCTTCAGCGCGACGTTGCGCTTCGACTGCACCTCGCGGAAGAGATCCTTCGCGTAGAGCAAGCCGACGACCTGATCGAGGCTCTCCTTGTAGACGGGGTAGCGGGAGTGGCCGTCCGCGTTGACGAGATCGACGACGCGCACGATGTCCATCGAGACGTCGATCGCGCTCACCTTCGTGCGCGGGACCATGACCTCGCTCGCGACCCGATCCTGGAACTCGAGCACGTTCTTGATGATCTCGGCGGGCTCGCGCTCGAGGGCGCCGCTGCGCTGGCCTTGCGAGACGACCCACTCGACCTCGGTCTCGGTGATGCGGGACTCGGAGCCGTCGCTCCGCATGCCGCGCGTCACGAGCCGCCCGAGCACCGCGAGCGGCGCGGCGAGCGGGATCGCCGCGAGCTCGAAGGGGCGGAGCCACTTCAGCGCGGCCGTTGCGGTGCTCTGCGCGCGGAGGCGGGCGATCGCGCAGAGGACCTCCGTCACGGAGCCGTAGGCGACCGCGGTGGCCAGAACGGCCAAGAAGGGAGCCCACGTCGTCGGCAGGGCCCCGCCTCGCTCCCCGAGCTCGCGGAACGTGTGGTCCCAGAGCGCCGCCGAGATGCCAATCCCCACGACGCGGCACACGAGCCACCGGGAGGCGATGGCGTCGCGCGACTTCGCGTACCGCGCGAAGGGCGACGCGGTGTCTTCCGCCAGGGCCTGGATCCGCGACTCGGAGAGGGCGTTCAGCGCAGCATCCCCGGCGACGAAGAGCGCGACGGCGGCCGCCGCGGCGAACGCGCCGAGCGCGGATGCGAGAATACCTGGACCTTCCATGAGCTTGGGTGAGTCGGGCCCAGGCACCTCGCGGCACCGTGGAGCCCCCTGGACCCCAACCTAGCGGACCCTCCCGGGGGTGCGCAAGCTCACCCCATCCGACACCCCATCCAACACCTTCGAGGTGCGGGAACCACACAACGTTTCTCCACACTTGGCCGATGGGGGGCATGACCCTGAGCCCGCCGAGCCCCCCGCGCCCGCCCTCTCCTCCGGCTCCGCCCGCCCGTTCTCCCCGCGCGCCCGCGCGCGTCCAGTTGGGCTTCTCGAGCCTGCTCGGCGCGCAGCCCGCGCTGCGCCCGAAGCTCGACCCCCACCCTTCGACGCCGAGCACCGCGGGTCCACCGGGGGCTCCCCATGCGCCGACCGCACACCGCCCGCCGCCGAAGCGCGACGAGGGCGCGGCGGACCGGGGCCCGAACGACGACCTCCTCGATCCCCTCTACCGCCAGGGCGCGCTGCTCGTCCCAACCTCCCCGCCGGTGGCGGCTCCGCCGCCGGCTCCGGCGAGCCCGCCGCCCTCGCCGCTCGCCACACCGTCGCTCGAGGATCTCGTCCCGCAGCTCGTTCGCAAGCTCGCGCTCGCGGGCGACGGTCGGCGCGCGACGGTGCGGGTCGAGCTCGGCGGGGGTCCGCTCGCGGGCGCGACGGTCGTGGTCTCGAACGAGTCGGGCGCGATCCGCGTCGACGTCGAGGCACCGAGCGGCCTCGGCGGCGCGGAGCGCGCGGCGTGGTCGGAGCGCATCCGGAGCCGGCTCGTCGCGCGCGGGCTCGCGGTCGAGAGCGTGGCGGTGGGGTAGCGCTCAGGTCTCGCCGAGCACGCGCAGCACGTTTCCGCGGAGGATCTTCCCGATGACCGCGTCCGAGACGCCCGCCGCGAGGAGCGCATCCGTGAGCTGCGGCAGCCCGCGCGGATCGGCGAGCTCGCGCGTGGGCACGATCATGCCGTCCCAATCGGAGCCGAGCGCCGCGCACTCTTCGCCGACGACGTCGATCACGTGGAGGAGGTGCTTCACCACCGGCTCGAGCCCGTCGCCGCCGAGGAAGCGCGGACAGAAGATGACGCCGACGACCCCGCCGCGCTCCGCGACCGCGCGGAGCTGCGCGTCGTCGATGTTGCGCCAGTGCTCGAACGCGCCGAGGACGCCGGTGTGGCTCACGATCGGCGGCTTGGTCGCCATCGCGCATGCGTCGAGGAAGCCGCGCTTGTTGATGTGCGCGAGATCGACGATGACGCCCTCGGCCTCGCAGCGCTCGACGAGCTCGCGCCCGAAGCGCGTCAGGCCCTCGTCGCGCTCGCCGCGGCCGTAGGCCGGGAAGCCTGCTTCGTTCGCGCTGAAGTGGAGGAGCCCGAGGTACCGAACGCCGCGCCGCGCGAACCCCGCGAGGCGTTCGAGATCGCCCTCGAGCGCGTGCGCTCCTTCGATGCCGAGGAGCGCGCTCACGGCGCCGTCGGCGGTCGTGCGCTCGACCTCGGCGCGTGTCTTCACCAAGCGGAGCTCGCTCGTGCGCGAGAGCACGGCTTCGAGCTCGTCGATCTGCTCGTCGATCGCGCGCGCGAGGCCGCGCGCCTTGCCCATCACCGGGAGCGATACCAACCCGAAGAACTGCGCGTCCATGCCGCCTTCGCGCATGCGCGGCAGATCGACGTGGCCGCCGAACGCGGCGCGCGGAAACGGCGGCTCGTGGCGCGCGAGGAGATCGTAGTCGAGCCAGCGCGACCACATCAGCGTGTCGGCGTGGAGGTCGATCGCCGGATGAGCTCGGTGGATGGCGCGAGCCTCGTCCGACGCGGGGCGCCCCCTTTCCCGCGAACCCGGACCCGCCTTCGCCACCCGCCGAGCATACGCGTGCTAGGGTGCGCGAACCATGGGAAGCGTTGCGAGCGAGCGGCGACGGGGGGCGACGGTGCTCCTCGTCGGCGTCGGCGGCCTGGGGTGTCCCGCCGCCTACGCGCTCGCTCGCGCGGGCATCGGAACGCTGCGCATCGTCGACGACGACGCCGTCGAGCTCGGCAACCTGCACCGCCAGATCCTCTTCGACGAAGCGACCGTCGGTCGGCCGAAGGTGGGCGCGGCGGCGGCGGCGCTCGGCGCGCTCGAGCCGGGGCTGAAGGTGGACGCGCGCGAAGGTCGCTTCGTACCCGAGACGGCGGTCGAGCTGCTGGCCGGCGTCGACGTGGTCGTCGAGGGGAGCGACAACTTCGCGACCAAGTTCCTCGTGGCCGACGCTTGTGCGATGGCGCGCGTGCCCGTCGTGCACGGCGCGGCGGTGCGGACCTACGGGACGGCGTTCGCCGTCGCTCCCGGGGGCGCTCCTTGCTACCGCTGCCTCTTCGAGGACATCCCGCACGAGCACGCGCCGAACTGCGCGGAGGCCGGCGTGCTCGGGCCGGTCGTGGGCGTCGTCGGTGCGTTGCAAGCGGACCTCGCGCTTCGGATCGTGGACGGCGCGGGAGAGCTCGCCTTCGGGAGCTTCGCCTCGTACGACGGCCTGCGCGACGTGCTGCGCCGCCACCGCGTTGCGGCCCGCCCGGGTTGCGCTTTGTGCGGCGCGGGCGCGACCCCGCTCCGGACGCTGGACCCGGCGCGTTACATGCCCCAAGATTCCTGCCTTCGATGGGACGAAGCGTGAACCGCCACCAGCGGCAGATGCGGCTCCCGATCATCGGGCGGGAAGGGCAGAAGGCGCTCGCGGAGCTCGGCGCGCAGGTCGCCGCGACGGGGGACGAAGGCATCGTCGCCGCGCGCTACCTCGCGGGCGCCGGCATCGGGCGCTTGATCGTGGCGACTCCGGAGTCGGCGGACGCGGCGCGTCGGCTCGACGCGACCGTCTCGGTCGAGATCGGTCCTGCGCTGGAGCCGCCGCCCGCGATGACGGAGCTCGACGACCTCGATCCCGCCGCGCGCGCGGTCGCGCGCGGGGCGCGGACGGCGGCACGGATCCTCGTCGCGGCGCTGGGGAGCGGGCGCAGCGCATGAGCGAGCGTCGGCAACGCTCTCGCGGGCTTCGCGCCGCCCTCCTCGGCGGGGCGCCGCTCCTGGTCGCGATGGCGTGGTCGCAGCCGGCGCGGGCCGAGATCGTCGAGCTCGCTGACCGCGTCGCGCAGGGGTACGCGGCGGAGGGCGCGAACGTCGCGCGGGTGCCGCCGCGGTTCCTCTACGAAGACGAGGTCACGCTCATCCCGCTCGCTCCGCCGCCCGCGGCGCGCTGCGTGACGGTGGCGCTCGTGGCGGCGCGTGGGCTCTCGTTCCACGGCGGCTTCGACGACGCCTCCGAAGAAGAGAACGAGCAAGCGCAGAGCGTGGCCGGCACGCTCGAGATGACGACCTGCGGTCCCTCGCCCACGCGGCTGCGGATCGAGAGCGACGCCGGGCGCGGAGCCGTCGAGATCGTCGTCGCGTGGTCGCGTGCGCCGCTCCCGCCGCTGCGGGCGTACCTGCCGGAGCGGCTCGGGGGCATGCTCCCGCCGATGATCGATCCGGGGCCGGTGCCGCCGCTCCCGCCCCAGCAGACCCGGGCCGACGCGGTGGAGGCACGGCTGCGCGCGGCCGGCGAGATCGTCGACCCGCGCGCGACGGTCAAGGCCACGGCGGACTCGGGTGGTGCGGTCCGCGTCGACCTCGCGCCCGGTTGTCACGACGTTCACCTGTTCGCGCAAGAGGCGCGCGGCGTTCGCACGGGCCGGTTCCGCGTCGACATCGACGCGGAGCTCCACGACGACAAGCGCGACGAGACACTCGCGAAGGACAACGGCGACGCGCCGGATGCCGTGCTCGAGGCGTGCGTGGGAGCCCCGACGACGGCGACCCTTCACTTCGACGGAGCCATCCCGTCGACCGACGTCGTCGTGGTCCATGCGTTCCAGCGCATCCCCGACGCGGTCCCCTCGGTCTGGGGCGCCACCGCGCGGGCGCGGATGGCCGGAGCGCTCCGCGCGCGCTCGATCCAGCTCCCACCGGGGACGCGCGCGTCGTTCGCGATCAGCGGGGCGATCGGTACCAATGTGGTACCGGTCGCGGTCGAGCCGGGCGGGTGCTACGTCGCCGTCGTCGCCGGGCGCGAGGGCGCGGTGCGCACGCTCGGGCTGCGCGCGTCTGCGGGAGAGCGCGAGAGCCTCGACGAGCACGGCTCGCAGAGCGGCGGGGCCGCGGTCGCGTTCTGCGCCGGCGCCAGCGACCGGGCGCGCATCGCGGTCGATTTCCGCGGGAGCCCGAGCGGCTGGGCGCTCGCCGTGTTCCGGGTCGCGAGCGGCATCTGGGAGGCACCCTGATGCGGCGCTCTTCGCTCGCCCTCGCGCTGCTCGGCGGCATCGTCGCGTGCGGTCACCCGAACCCGGCGGGGAACGTGAACGTCGTACCGCCCGCGCCCAAGGTCATCACCGGCGATCTCGACGGTACGGTGCTGCTCGGCGACCTCCCGAAGATCTCGGCCAAAGCCGGCGGTGGGACGACGACCGTCGTCGCGACGGGTCTCCTCGCCGAGGGCGAGCGCCTCGGCGCCTTCGTCGAGATCCCCGAGGACATGTGCCTCCTCGCGTACGCGCGGGCGTCGTCGTCGGTCGACGACATCGACGTCGTGATCTTCGCCGAGGAAGGGAACCCGATCGCTTCGGACGAAGGACCGGATCCGAAGCCCACCGTGATGCTCTGTCCACCGCACCCGCACCGGGTCTACCTCGCGGCGCACGGAGCCGGGGGCGAGGGGCTCGTCGCGGTCGCCGCCGAGCTCGTGCCGCCGGCGCGCTCGGGCGACGTCGCGAAGGCCGTCGGTGCGCGCGGCGCGATGGGCGATGGTCCACGCCCGGCAGACGCGTGGCCCGGGCTCGACGAAAAGCTCCGCGCGCACCGCGGCGCGATCGGCGGGACGTGGGAGGACGTTCGTCGGGTCGCGCTCCCCGTCGACGCACGCGCGCCGAGCACGACGCCGCTCTCGGCCGCCGCGGGCCAGTGCCTCGACGTGCTCCTCGTTCCGGACGACGACATCGCCGGGGTCGATCTCTCCGTCTACGACGGCGAGCGGAGGGAGGTCGCCCGCGCCCGCGACGGCGGACGCGACCGCACGCTCGTGCTGTGCACCGGCTACGCGTTCGAGGGCTCGCTCGAGGTGCGTCCGCACGTCGGCGCGGGCTTGGTCGCGATCGTCGTCGGCCGCGCGCCGCGCTCCGCCGCGCCCGATCTCGCGACGCGCGTCGAGACCCTCTGGTACGGCACGGAGGAGAGCGTCGACAAGGCACGCTCCACGCACGATCAGGCCATGACGAAGAGCGGCTACGGAGCACCTTCGGTGCTCGGCACGGGCTCGTTGACCGTCGGTCGGCGCGCGACCGTCAGCGGGGACCTCACGGATCCGGGCTGCTCCCGGATCGACGTCGTGGCGGGCGCGCCGCTCACGCTCGTGGCCGCACGCGCGCGCGACGACAAGGGCGTGCTGCGCGGCGGTGGCGAAGGTGCCGCGGGCGCCACGCTCTTCGCGTGCGGCGCCGGAAAGATCCACGTCGATCTCGACGCGAAGGGGCGCGGCGGTCCGTTCGTCGTGCTCGCGCGCCCCGAGAAGCTCAAGAACGATGCGTTCGCCAAGAAGCCGCTCGCGGCGTCGCGCATGCTCGCGCGGACGATCCCGTATCCGGGCGTGCCGGCAGCGGCCCCGTTCGGCGACGTGCGGAGCTTCACCGTCGACGGCGCGCGCGTGGAGCGGTTCGACGTCGCGCTCCCGCCGCAGACGTGTGCGACGTGGGCGCTCGGCGTGGAAGGCGAGGGGACCGGCATCCAGGTCGCGGTCCTCGATGCGACGACGGGCGACGAGCTCGAGCGCGCCGCCGGACCCACGTCGACGCAGGTGCGCGCGTGCACCGGCGCGGCCGCACGGAAGGTCCGCGTCGAGGTCGGCGCGACCGCCGGCAAGCTCGACGTCATCGTCGCCGAGCAGCGCGCGCCGAACTGAAGCTCGTCAGCGCAGGCGCGCGAGCGCCGCGTCGACGCGGCTCGCGTCGCTGGTCGAGAGGCAGACCTTCGCGCCGCGCTGCGGGAGGAAGAAGACCCGGCACTTCCCGCGCGCGCCGGGAGCGATGCTCGCGAGGAGGAGCTCGAGGCCGATGCCGGCCGCCACGACGAGCAAGCCCGTGCCGAGGAGCGACGGCGATGCGGCGCGAACGCCGTCGACGAGCGCGCCGACGCCGATCCAGCTGCCGATCGCGAGCGCGAAGAGCCCGAGGTAGACCCCGAGGCTCGGAAAGCGAACCTCGCGCGCGGCGCGGGCGAGCGCCCCCTTGTCGATCCGAATCTCGCGCTCGCGGAGCGTGCGACCGAGCAGCTCGGTGCGTGCCTTCACGCGGATGCCGCGCTCGGAGATCCACAGCTCGGCCGGGCGCTTGTACGAGAGCGCGACGCGACCGAAGAGCCGCACCAACGACACGACGAGCAGGATGCCCGTGATCGCGAGGAAGAACGTCGCGACCGGAGAGCGCGGCGCCGCGGTGAGCTCGCCTTCGATCCGCGTCTCCTCGACCTTGCCGGACGAGTCTTCGAGGATCCGCGCGAGCAGGGGATCCGAGGGCGTGCACGCGGCGCGCGCGACTTGAGCGGCCTTCGACGTCGCCGATGCGAGGATCGCGCACGCGAGCGCGGCTTCGCCGCGATCGGCGTGGGGGAGACGACCGTCGTCGAAGCGACGGATGCGATCGGCGAGCGCACGCCAGACGTCGCCCGCGCGCTCGCCGAAGGCGCGCTCCACGAGCATCGAGCCGTCGAACGGGCCGTGCGCGGCGAGCCAGAGGAGGCGAGCCGCGATTTTGTCGGTCTCCTCCGTGCCTTCCGCCAGCGCGGCAGCGGCGAGCGCGGCGGCGCGCGGACGCTCGGCTTCGTCTTCGGGTCCGCGGCGGAGGATGGCGACCCACGGGGCGTAGGCGGCCTCTTCGTCGGCACCGAGCTCGGTCTCCGCGATCGCTTCCTTCGCCTTGTCCTTGTCGAGCGCGGGCTCCCGGTCGTCGGCGGTGCGGACGAGGATCGCCTTCGCGAGCGCGCGCACGTCGGCGCTGCGTTCGAGCGCCTCGAGCTCGTCGAGGGCGACGATCTCGGCGCGGGGGGCCTTCTTCTCCTTCGCTTCCGCCATCGGGCTTCGGTCTCGTCTACTAGAACGCGCCGCAAAGCACCATTATTGCGCACGCCGTTCGTCCCGGATTTCGCCAAAACTTGGCCCGCTGCCAGCGCCTCCGATACCGGTGGTGCAGCTACCGGCTCGAGGCGAGCCCAGGGAGACGACCATGACGGCGAAGGCGGATCTGCTGAACGAGCTCCGGGGGATGTTGCGCGACGTGCTTCTCGCGAAAGAGGCGGGCCATGCGCACGCCAAGCTCGCCCGCGCGCACGGTTACGTGGACGGGTTCATGAGGGCGCTGCTCGACTCGGGCATCGCGACGAAGAGCGAGCTGCTCGAGATCGTCGCGAGCGAGCGCGAGCGCGTCTCGGGTCCGGCGCTCCGGACGCTGAGCGAAGTCGGCGAAGCCGCTGAATGACCGAGCGCGATCACCGATCGCGCTCGGCCCCTCGATCGAACGACCTCAGGGCGTGACCAGGGCGACATCGCCCGTCACGTCCTGCTTCACTTTGTCCGTCTCGCGGTAGAAGTTCGTCACCATCGGCGTGCCCGAGACGAAGCGCGGGAAGAAGCCGCCGAAGCGGTTCGTCTGCGCGACGGCCTTCGCCGTCCACTTGTGGGTCGCGCCGCTCGGTGCGCCGCTCGTGACGCGGAGCTTGCCCGCCGTCGCGTCCTGGTAGGCGATCCGAACGATGCCGCCGCCGTCGACGTCGATCGTCGAGTCGTCGCCGACGATGTGCTTGCCGTCGGGGTAGGGCTTGCCGTTGTCGTAGCCGTCGTCCACGACCTCGGGCGTCCCCGGCTTGCCGGCGCCGCCGGGCCAGAGCACGTACTGGAGCGTCTCCTTGATGCCGTTGACGTAGGAGACGTGCCAGTCGCCGTTCGCCGTGATGGTGAGCGACGCCCCGATGCCGGTGTCGCCGGTGTCGATCGCGTTCGGGCGCACGCCGGTCTCGCCATCGAGGATGGTCGGCGTCCACTTGCCGCCCGCGTTCGCGAGGGCGATGAGGTTGCCGCGGATGCGGTCGTACATGACGATGCCGAAGCCGCCCTTCGGGTTGACGGCGAGGCTGATGTAGGCGCCGTAGGCGTTCGGGTACGCCTGGACGGCGTCCTTGCCGAGGACCGCCGTGCAGGTGGCCTTGCCGTTGACGCTGACGCACGCGTTGCCGGTGCCGCAGTCGGCCGGGGTGCAGCCGGTCGCGGTCGCCGTGCAGGAGCCGCTCGACTTCACGCAGACCTGGCCGCTGTCGCAGAACTGCGCCTGGCACGGGCCGGTCTCGTCGACCGCCGCGTCTTCGAACGCCCAGTCGCTGCCGGCGTTCGGGCTCGGCTTGCTCGCCTTGCCGACGACGACCTTCGAGCGCGTCTTGCCGCCCGCGCCCTTCTCCATCGTGAGGAACGCGATCACGGGGGTCCCACCCACGTTGATCATCTTCACGTAACGCCCGATGTCGGCGTTGGACGCCGTCTTGATGACGTACACGTCCCAGCGATCGCCGTTGTAGGTCGCGCCCTTGAGCTGGTGGTTGGTCGCGTCGTAGTACGCGGCGACGGGGTGGCCGTCGCCGTCGAGGGTGAGCGCGCTCCAGAGACCGACGTCGTCACCGGGGTCGGACTCGCCGCGGCGCCAGCCGTGCGGATCGTTGTCCGGGCAGGTCCCGTCGGTTCGCGCCGGCGGCATGCCGTCGATGCTGACCCACTGGACCTGCTGCTTGCCGGAGTCGTACTTGCCGACGACGAAGTCGCCGTAGAGCACGTTCATGCCGTTGGAGAGGTAGGCGTCGTCGTAGCCGGCCACCCAGGTCGTTCCGTCCTTGGCGACGGCGACCGAGGTGTAGGCGCCGATGAGCCCCTTCTCGAGCGGGGCTTGGCAGGGCTGGTTGCAGTCGGCGCCGCAGCCGGTGCCGACCTGGTCGTCACCGCCGCAATCGCAGCCCGGATACGCCGTCGCGATGACGGCCACCGAGGCCAACGTGAAGAGCGCCATCCGGCTGCGCCGGCCGCGGCTGCTCGACGAGCTCTTGGGCTCGGACGACGGCTCCGAGGGCGCGCCAGCGGAGCCGCTCCGCCGACGGCGGAGGCCGAGGCCGAGGAGCGCCGCCAGGGCGGGGATGCCGAACGCGAAGCCGTTCGGGGTCGTGGTGCCGGGGGTGCTGCAGCCGCAGCCGCCCGCGGTGGTCAGCGTTCCGTCGGGCTTGCCGCGGATGAGCGGCGACGACTGGCTGCCGACGTTGCCTTCCTCGTCCTTCACCTCGACCTGGACGGACGAGGCATTGGCGAGCTGCGCGGCGGCGACCGGGGCGACGGCGCTCCAAGCGCTCCACGCGCCCTGCGTGCCGGCGGCGTCCGTCGTGCGGAAGCGCATCTGGAGCGTGGAGTCCTCGGAGACGATGTCCCAGGCCTTCACGGTGAGGTTGCCGTCGTCGCCGGAGACGAGGTCGACGTACGGAGCGAGGACGTCGATCGTGAACGGCACGTCGGCCGGAGTCGTCGACTCCGACTCCGGGATGCCCTTCTCGCGCGCGAACACGTGCAGCGTGTGCTTGCCCTGGAGGAAGAGGCTGTCGTTCTTGATGACGAAGTTGCGCGTGGACGACCACGCGCTGCGGGTGCCCGTGTCGACGGCGTACGAGTACTCGACGAAGTGCGCGCCGTTGTCGAGCGAGGAGCCGAACTCGACGTGGAGCTCGGGGAGCTTCGCGCGGTCGGCGCTCGCGAGGCCCATCGCCTCCGGGTGAACGGTCTTGTCGAGGATGCGCGCCTGCACGTCCGCCTGCTGGACCGCGGTGCCCTTCGAGAGCGCGAGGTTCGCGAAGATCGCGAGGAAGTCGTCGCTGCCCTTCGTGAGCTTGCGGATGCCACCGTCGGGGATGTTGAGGCCGAGGCCGAAGCTCGCGAGGCTCGACGAGAGGTCGATCGGCTTCAGGTTGCCGAGCGCCTGCCCGATGATGCCGCCGAAGAGCGGCCCAATCGCGCCGGCGACGATCGCCGGGTCGTCGGTGAGGACGTCGGAGTTCGTGACCTTCGCGTTCTGGACGCCGATGTCGCCGAGGATCGGGAGGAGCCCGCCGTTCGGGTTCTTCTGCGGGTCGACCGCGGTCGAGAGGTTGATCGGGATCGCGAGGTCACCGGTGAACGTCATCGCCCGGATGAAGCGGTCCATGCTCCAGACGTAGAAGTCGACCGAGAAGCTCGGGAGCTGGACCAGCATGAGCGGGTCGCTCTTGATGTCCGTGCCGCCACCGAGCTTGATCTTGGGCGGGCTCTGCGGGCGCGTCGTGATGGCGACGGGGGCTGCCTTCTGCTCGAAGGTCAGCTTCTTCATGCCCGGGATGAGCACGGAGAGGAGCCCGCTCTGGAGCTGCGCGAACTGCTCGGTCGAGATGCCGAGGCAGAGGAAGCCCGAGTTGTAGACGCTGCCCATCGTGTAATCGAGGTAGCGACCCGCGAGCGCGATGCCGAGCATCGGTCCCGCCGGATCGGTCCACGGGGTGACGGTGTTCGACTGCATCTCGTCGGGGATCGGGATCCCGGTCGGGATTTTGTTGTCGAACGCAGGCACGCACCCGCTCTGCGGGACGGGCTTCGCACCGCCGAGGAACGCGAGGGTCATGCCGTTGCCGGTCTGACCTTGTCCGTTCGGCGGATCCTTCACGCCCGGGGACTTGGACGGGATCATGTCGCCGCCGGCGGCGAGCACGAAGTCGAGGCCGCCCTCCGAGCCGGGCGAGACGCTCGCGAGGAAGCCCGCGAGGTTGATGTTGCCGTCGAGGCCGAGGAGGGTGGGGACGCAGACGCCGGGCTTCGAGGTGTACTCGCAGGTCTTGCCGTCGGACGAGGGCTGCGAGCCCGTCGGGCACTGCGGGTTCACGGCCTTGTTCGGCGCGGTGCAGGTCGAGCTCTTGAGCGTGCTCTTGAGGGTCGACACGAGCGGCTTGGTCAGCTGGCCGGTGACGAGGCCCTTGATCGCGCTGAGGAAGCCGTTGCAGACCGGGCTGAAGAAGCCGCAGCCCTTGCAGAACTGGATCTTGCTGTTGTCGATCGTGGGGTTGATGACGGCGTTGTCGACGTCGATCTTGGTGTAGCCATCGCGCGGGCTGATGGTCTCGCTGACGAGCGGGAGGATGATCTCGATCGGGAGCGCCCACCAATCGACGTTCGGGGTGCCGCCGTTGCAGCCGCCTTCACCGACGCCGATGCTGAGGTCGCCGAGCACGCTGACGTTGACGGGGAGATCCTTCACGCGAATCGGGATCGTCCCGGCGATGCGGATGGCGGGGAGCCCGTTCGCGCTCGCGTAGTTCGCGGCGTCGAGGTGGAGCTTCGCGTTGCCGAGCTGAATCTCGGCGCGGCACGTCGGAGGGTTGGCGTTCGGGTTCGGGCCGCCCGGGCAGACGTGGAGCTTCACGTCGACGCCGAGGAACGAGGCGACCGTCTGACTCCCGCCGTCGGGGATGTCGAAGTTGATGACGCCGCCCTGCGAGTTCGGGACGAGCTTCCCGGCGATCGTGCCGATGTTCGTTCCCATGAAGTCGAGGCCTGCGCGCGTGACGCGCACGGACGCCGCGTTCTGGATGGTGTCCGCCTTCGGGAACCCACCCGGGAGGGGCTTCGTCCCGCAGCTGGAACAGCCGCTCGAACAGCCGCCACCACTGCAAGCGACGATGAAGGTGACAAACAGAACCGCGAAGAGCTGTCGCCAAAGGGAACGAAGCATGGAACCTCCGAGGTGGAGCCGTGCGATCCGCGTGCGCGCCCGCCTCACACCAGGCCGTAGTTTACACCATCCGCTTCTATCCGCATGCGCTCAAACGGCACAGATGCCCCACAAATGTGGGAACGCAGACCACAAAACGCGGCGGCCGCGCTCCGTCGAAGAGAGCGCGGCCGCGACGCGTTGCGTCAGAGCGCTGAGCGTGAAGCGCGTCAGTCGGTCTTCGCGTCGCCGGCGCCGGCGTCCGTCGTGCTGCCGTCCGTACCCGCGTCGCCCGGCGGCGGGGCGATGCCCTGGCAGTTCGGATCTGCGCTGCCGTCGTTGATCTTGATCGCGGAGGCCGCGAACGTCGCCGACAGCCAGAAGCTGTCCTTGCAGCCGCCCGCCGACTTCGTCGTCGAGCAGTAGTCGCCCGTGCCCTGGAGCGCGCTGGGCTGGCAGCGGTTGTCGGAGCCCTTCGGCGTCTGGGTGAGGATGACGCAGAGGCTCGACTGGGTGACGGAGACGTCGACCTTGTCCGCATCGGCCAGCGTGATGTAGCCGCCGATCGCGCCACCGGTCGCCCAGGGCGAGCAGGTGTCGGGGTCCTTGACGCCGCAGGTGTCGTCGAGGGCCTTCGGGTTGAACTTGCCGACGCAGTTGTTGTTGTCCGAGAGCGTCGCGCTCTTGAGGACCGCGTCGCGGATCGGCAGGATGACGACGTTCTTCACGTCGCCGTTGACGAAGATGGGGACGTTGAGGAGCGGGATCGGGTCCGTGCTGAACGTGTCGGCCGTGACCGTCGTCTTGATGGTCTCGGCCTTGATGTCGAGGCCGTTCACGCTCTGCTTGTAGAAGCAGAAGCCCTTGCCGATGACGTCGTCCGACGGCGGCGCGCCACCGGTGGTGATCGTGTTCGCCGTCTTGTCGAGGCGAATGAGCCAGTTGAACGCGCCGTCGCCCTTCTCGCCGCAGGCCGGCGACTTCAGGTCGACGCCCTTGGTCACGACGGAGTTCTGGATGACGGGAGCCGAGAGGGTCGAGGGCGAGACGACGAGGAGGCGGCGGACGCGGAGGTCGATCGTCGACTTGCCCGTGTTGTCCGCGAGCGGCTTGCACGTGGTGGTGTCGCCACACGTGGCCTTGTCGCCGATCTTGCACTCGGTGCCGGAGCCGGGACAGCTGTTGTCCGACGGATCACAGTTGGGGGCGGGGAACGCGCCCGGCGTCGCCGAGCAGGCCGTCACCGTCGGCGGCGGGGTGGTCGTCGGCTTGTCCGAGCAAGCGACGAAGATCGCGACCGCTGCGGCGGCCGATCCGAGAAAAAGGAAACCCAGGCTCTTACGCATGATCGAAACCCTCCGACGCCAAGCAGGTGTTGGCCAAGTGGATGTTGGTTCTTAGCATCATTCCGCGAGGTGGAGCGAGCCGCCGTAGTCGACCATGCTCGAGAATCCCCCGATGCGGGCACGAAGATCGCTCCGCGTCGCCGCCATGAGACGCCGCGGGCCGATGCCCTCGACGCAGAACGAAGCGAGCGCGGCCGCGTAGAACATCGCGCGCCGAACCGCGCCCGGCGATGCATCGCGGTGCGCGGCGAGGTAGCCGATGAGACCGCCGGCGAAGCTGTCGCCCGCGCCCGTGGGATCGAGCACCTCTTCCAAGGGGTAGGCCGGGACGAAGAACGTCCCCTGGTCGTCGAACAGGAGCGCGCCGTGCTCGCCGCGCTTGATGATGATGCTCTTCGGGCCCTTCGCGCGGATGCTGCGCGCGGCGCGGACGATGTTGTGCTCCTCGGAGAGCTGACGTGCCTCTTCGTCGTTGATGACGAGGAGGTCGACCTTCTTCAGCACTTCGGCGAGGGCCTTCGGCTCGCCCGAGATCCAGAAGTTCATCGTGTCGGCCACGATCAGCTTCGGGCGCTCGACTTGGCCCAGCACCTCGCTCTGGAGCGCCGGGTGGATGTTGCCGAGGAGGAGGAACTCCGACGCCTTGTAGGCGGCGGGGATCTTGGGGCGGAAGTCGGCGAAGACGTTGAGCTGCGTGTCGAGCGAGGTGCGGCTGCCGAGATCCGACGAGTAGCGCCCGCGCCAGCGGAAGGTCTTGCCCTTCGCGCGCTCGACACCGGCCGTGTCGATCCCGCGCTCGCGGAGCGCGTCGAGGTGACTCTCGGCGAAGTCCTCGCCGATCACGCCGACGAGCCGGGCAGGGGCGAGCAGCGAGGCCGCGATGGACGAGTAGGTGGCGGCGCCGCCGAGCACGTTCTCGAAAATGCCGGTCGGCATCTCGAGGTCGTCGAACGCGAGGGAGCCGACGACGAGGATCGAGTCTTTTGCAGTTTGCACGCCGCACTCTTCCTACGAGAGCGGCGAAAAGGGAAGGGGGATCCGCGCGCCCTGCGGAGGGCCGTCAGGCGAGGTCCGGCATCAGCCAGCGGAGGCGTGCCTTCGCCTCGGCGGTCGCGATGCCCGGCGCGCTCATCACCGCGCCCTTCAACGCACCGTACGCGCGGCTCTGCTTCGGGTCCGGCAGGCGCGCCGCAAGCTCACCGAGCGCACGCCGCGCCGTGGCGACGTTCTTCGACATGACGGCGACCACCGCTTCGACGGTGACGTGCTCCTCGGAGACGTGCCAGCAGTCGTAGTCGGTGGCGAGGGCGATCGTGCAGAACGGGAGCTCGGCTTCGCGCGCGAGCTTCGCCTCGGGCATCGAGGTCATGCCGATCACGGCGACGCCGGCGGTCTCGACCCACGAGCGGTAGACGAGGCTCTCGGCTCGCGTCGAGAAGTGCGGGCCCTCGATGCAGACGTAGGTTCCGCCGCGGTGCACGCCGGCGCCGCCCTTGGCGTGGACCTTCGCGGCGGCGTCGGCAGCCGCGCTCGCGAGCCGATCGCAGACGGGATCCGCGAAGCTCACGTGCGCCACGACCTCGTCGAAGAAGGTGGAGACGCGGCGCTTCGTGAGGTCGATGTACTGATCGACGAGCACGAAGTCACCGGGCGCGATCGCCTCGCGCATCGAACCCACCGCGCTGACGCTCACGAGGTGCGTCGCGCCGGCCATCTTCAGCGCACAAACGTTCGCGCGGTAGTTGATGCCGTGCGGGGGCACGCGATGACCGCGGCCGTGGCGTGGCAGGAAGAGCATCGTGACGTCGCCGCTCGGCGTGGCGAGCGTGCCCCGCACGATCGCATCGCTCGGCGCACCGTACGGAGTCTCGAGCCGGAGCTCCTCGACGCCCCGGAGGCCATCCATCTCGTAGAGACCGCTGCCGCCCAGGACGGCGAGCGTGGCTTTCGCCTCGTTTGCTTGGCTCACGTGAAACCTCTCCTCTGGTGTGGGGTCAGCCGCTGCCTTCGTTCCGGCTCGCGGCACCTTCGAGGCTGTTGGCGATCTGGATCGTGCCGTGGCGGAGGAACTCCTCGGCCAGGGCGGCCTTGCGCACGCGCCGCGCACGCTCGGCCAGGACGATTGCGCGGAGCGTCTCGAGCGCGCGGTCCAGGTCGTCGTTCACGAGGACGTAGTCGAAGAACCCGTAGTGCTCGATCTCGCGGAGCGCGACCTCGAAGCGGCGCTGCACCACGTCCTCCGTCTCGCTCGCGCGCCCGCGCAGGCGGCGCAGGAGCTCGGGCATCGACGGCGGGAGGATGAAGACGCCGACGACGTCCGGGACCTTCGCGCGGATCTGACGCGCGCCCTGATAGTCGATGTCGAAGATGATCCCGCCGCATCCCTGCGCGCGGCGCGCGGCGTCGATCTCGGCGACCGACGTGCCGTAGAGGTTGCCGTGGACCTCGGCCCACTCCATGAAGGCGCCCTCTTTCACGTGGCGCTCGAACGTGGGGCGATCGACGAAGTGGTAGTCCTTGCCGTCGACCTCGCTCGGGCGAGGACGGCGCGTCGTGTGGGACACGCTGAACCGGAGCTCGGGGTGCTTCTCCTTCAGCTTCTTGGTGAGCGTGGTCTTCCCCGCGCCGCTGGGCGACGAGAGGATCAGCATCACGAAGTCCGAGGGGCTGGGATGGTCGGGGGAGCTCACAGACCTTTCTTCCGCTTCACGATCTCGACCATGCGAGCATACTCGACGTCCCACTCGCGCGTCCCCTCGCGCATGTGCTTCAGCTGGGCGCGAACCTCGGCGTCGAGCTCGGTGTCCTGCCCCATGTGCTTCTTGAAGATCGGTGCCATCTTGCGCCGTAGCTCCACGTTCTCGGCGAAGATCTCCTCGACGTTGGCCGAGTGCTCGAACATCTCGACGACCTGGTCGAGGAGGTAGTCGAGCGCTTCGTCGCCGACGCGGATCCCGTTGGACTCGGCGATCTGCGCGCGAACGCGGTTGAACTCGGAGGGGCCGCGCCCCGTGCGCTCGAGGAGCTCGCGCGTCTTGTCGTTCACGAGCTTCTCGGTCGCGAGAAACTGCTTCATCACGGCCTCGACGTCGAGCTCCACCTCGCGCGGGCGCTCGGTCTCGATGTCCCCCGACTTGGTCAGAGTCTTCACGATCTCGCTGGCGATGGGGGACACACGGGCGGCAAAGAGGCGCATGGGAGGATGGCGGTAGGCATATCCCGTCACGGTGGCAGTCGTCGCGGTCTTTTTTGGACTTTGCGCCATCTTCGCAAGGTATCTTCGCGAGCATGGCGGTCTGCCCGTGGTGCGCTGCGGAACGGAAGGATCCGGCCCAGCCGTGCCCCGTCTGCGGCAAGGGTGGCGCACCCGCCGACGCCGCCCGCGCGCCCGCGTTCGACGTCCCCGATCTCGTCATCCCCGCGCCTGCTCCATCACGCCCGCGCACGTCGGCTCCCGCGCCCGCGCGCGTCTCCGCGCCGGCGCCGTCGCTCGACCCGGGCGGCTTCGACGATCTCGCGCTCGGCGAAGGCGCCGACCTCCAGCTCGATCTCGGGCCCGCGCCCGCGGTCAGGAGCGCGGGCGTCGTCGCGCCGTCGAGCGGGGGCGGCCTCGATCCGTTCGACGACGTCATGGACGACGGCGTGAAGCTCGATCTCGCCGACATCCCGCCGCCGCGGACGTCGAGCGGCTCGCTCCCGGCGGGTCCGATCTCCTCGCGCTCGCTCGGTCCCGTCCCGCCCGGTCCGACGTCCGCGCCGGGGGGCCCGATCTCCCAGCGCGCGCTCCCGGTCGCCGAAGGTGACGTCGATCCGTTCGAGGCCCGCGCGCTCGCCGATTTCGGGGACGTCCCGAGCGCGCCGTGGCAGGCACCGATGTACGCGATCCGCGTGACGCGCCGGCGGGGCGAGCTCCGGCAGGCGCTGGCGGAGCGCCGGGCCGAGGCGCTCCGCGAAGGGACTCGCGCCGACGACGCGGTCGTCGCGTTCGCGGAGCGCGTGCGCGCTTCGGCGGAGAAGAACGGTTGGCGGGGCTTCGCGAACGTGGCGGCGGAAGAAGAGGTGCTCCGCGGGCGCGACGGTGGGCTCGCGGCCGAGATGGACGTGCACCGGGCGGAGCTCGGGCGCGTGGACGGCGCGCTCGCCGAGGTCGAGGCGCTGCTCGCGCAAGCCAAGGCCGAAGAGAAGATGATCGAGGAGCACCTCGCCGCGGCCGAGGCCGTGAAGGGGCGCGCCGAGGCGAAGGTGAAGCGGATCGACATCGAGCTCCGCAACGCGGCAGCGCAACCGGGGGCCGATCCGAACCAGGTGCAGGCGCTGCTCGCGGCGCGCAACGGCGAGCGGCAGGCGCTCCTCGCCGAGGTCGCCGCGCAGGCGCCGCAGCTCGCCGAGATCAACGGGCGCCTCGCGGCCGCACGGCGCAACGTCGCCGCCGCGGCCGCGCGCGTGACGGTCGCGCAAGGGGATCGACGCGGGGTGGAAGATCAGTTCCGCCGCAAGACCGGGACGCGCAGCCAGGGCGTGGAGGAGTCACGCGCGCGCGTGCGCGCAGCGCTCATCGACGCGGGCCGGATGGCGCTCGCGGACGAGGGAGCGTTCGGAGCCGACTACGCCGCGGCGCGCGCCGAGGTCCGCGCGGCGGTGGAGCGTCAACGCAAAGCGGAGCACGCGGTACGTCTCCACGAAGCCGCGTTGGCGAGCGCGGATCCCAAGAAGGTGACGCTGGGCTTCGTCCTGATCGGCGCGGCGGTGTTCTTCGTGCTGGTGTTGTTGCTCTTCCCATTCATCTGGGGAGCGATCGTGAACGCGTGAGCTTCGCGTCGCGCGTCGCTACGCGAGCGCGAGACGCCGGCGGTTTCGGGAGCTGGTGTCGGGCGAGACGCAGGCGGTGCTTCGCATCTGGAGTGAGTTGCGAGACGCTGGCGTAGTTCGTTCACGTAAGGGGCGATTGCATCGCCCCTCGCGGGCTACGCCCGCTCACCCCCACGCGTCCCTTACCTCCGGACGGGACATAGCCCCACGAGTGGGGCCCCGCGACAGGCGTGGTCTAGTGAGGGAGGGTGAGGCGCCTGCTCACGGTGCTTCGCATCGGGAGTGAGTTGCGAGACGCCGGCTCCCGAGTCGCCAGCGTCTCGCGACTCACCCCAGATGCGAAGCACCGCCAGCGTCTCGCCTGACCTGCGATGCGTGGAGGCCGGGGGGAGAGGGGGGCGGCAGCCCCCGTTCGCCTTTCGAGGAGCCGAAGGCGACGAAGGAAGGCCGTGGGGTGAGACGGGCGAAGCCCGTCGAGGGGCCGTCAGGGCCCCTTACGTGAATGAAATGGGCCAGCGTCTCGCAACTCACTCCCGATGCAGAGCACCGCCAGCGTCTCGCGCAGCCTCAGCTCCCGAAACCGCCAGCGTCTCGCGCAGGCCCCAGCTCCCGAAACCGCCAGCGTCTCGCGCGGCCCCAGCTCCCGAAATTGCCAGCGTCTCGTGCAGCCCAGCTCCCGAAACGCCAGCGACTGGGGCGTTACTTCGGCCGACGCCGTGACGGCGGGCCCGACGGGCGGGGAGGCGACGAGGGCCTCGGCTCCTTCGGCTCCGTGCGGAGCTGGATCTTCGGCTCGCGCGTGCCCATCTGGAGGCGCCGCATCACTGCGCGCTTCTGACGATCCTTGTATTTTGCATGCGATGCCTCGCCGCGCTCGTTCGCAGCCTCGGTCTCGCGGTCGATGATCTGGAACTCGCAGATGACGAAGACGACCGGCGCGAGCGGCCACGCTTGCGCCGGCGCGCGCTCGAGCAGCTCGCGCGGGAGCCGCACCGGCATGTCCACGACGAAGTGGATGATCCGGTAGTTGTCCGCGCTGAAGCGGTTGTCGCTCGGGGTGAACTCGTCTTCCTTGCCGGCGGCCGCTTGCAGCTGGGGCAGCATCTCGAGGAGGTGAGGGTGCGCCTCGCAGTAGCGCTTGAAGTGGAACATCGAGTTGATGCTCTGCGACGGGACTACGTAGTTGAACGGGAAGAGCTGCGTCATCAGGTGCTGGAGCACCGGGAAGATGTCCTCGTAGCCGCGCGTCACGATCCGGAAGCGAAGCTTGTCGTAGATCTGCGCCGCTACCGTCTCCTGCTTGGAGAGCAGCTTCGTGTAGAGCGAGTCCTTGTTCTTCCGCCCGCCCACGAACTCGAGGATCGGGAACCCGTGCGCGAGCATGCTCCCGATGACGCGGTAGACCTTCTCCTCCACCATGTGGAAGACCTCTTGGTCCGACAGCGGCAACATGAAGAGCAGCTCGCGCCCTTCGAGGTGGTGGATGATGTGCATGCACTTCAGGATCGTGCAGGCGCACGTCTGGCGATGCCCGCGCGTCGAGGCCAGGAGCATGAGCTCCTCGATCGTCGCGTTCTCCACCGGCTTCGGGATCGGGAACTCGAAGTGGCGACGGAGGTACCCGATCGCCTCGGCCTTGATCGCGTTCATCCGCTTGCGATCGGCGGGCTCGTCGGGGTGGAACTCCTGCGCGCGCAGGAACTCGTGGATCTCCCCGACGTCCTGGAAATCGAGGCGGTGCCAGTCGATGACCGATTCCCCCTTGAGCAAGAGGCGCATCGCGGCCAGATCCATCAACGTGAAATCGTCGATTGCCTTGAGTCGGTCGCGCACCGGAGCTGCCATGGGGCGCGCACGACATAGCATGGCGCGGGCGGGGGAGGCACCGTGACGCGCGCGAAGGAGCAACAGCGCGCCGAGCTCGCGGTCGCGCTCGATCGCGTGCGGAGCGAGACGGACGTCGCCGCGCGCCGCGCCGCCGACCCGGTCGCGTTCGTCCATCGCTACCGGGAGCCGCTCGACCAGGAGCTCGTCGCGCTCGCCGCCTCCGCGATCGCGTTCGGGAACGTCGTCTCCATTCGCCGCAGCGTCGAGGACGCGCTCCGGCGGCTCGGACCGTCCCCTGCGCGCGCGCTCGTCGATCTCGAGACGGCTCAGCGGTTGCTGCGCGGCTTCGTGCATCGACTGCTCCGCGGTGACGACGTCGCGCGGCTCCTGTGGGGCGCCCGCGCGGTCCAACTCGAGCACGGTTCCCTCGGCGCGTGCTTCGGCGCTGCTTACGCGCGCACCCTCGATCTTCGTTCTTCGCTTGCCGAGCTCTGCGACGCCATCCGGGCACGCGGCGGGCTCACGCGTGGAGGAAAACGGCGCGGACCGGCGCACATCCTCGCCGACGCCCGCGGGGCGAGCGCGAACAAGCGCCTCATGCTGTTCCTCCGCTGGATGATCCGGCCCGCCGACGGCGTCGATCTGGGCTTGTGGGACGTGCCCGCGGCGGCGCTCGTCATCCCGCTCGACACGCACATCCAGAAGCTCGCGCGGAACGTCGGGCTCACCGATCGCCGCGACGCGAGCTTCCGGACGGCGGAGGAGATCACGCGCGCGCTCGCGACGCTCGATCCGCGCGATCCGGTGAAATACGACTTCTCGCTCTGCCACCTCGGCATGGTGAGGGGCTGTCCTTCCCGCCGGGACGAGACACGGTGCCGCGGTTGCCCCGTGATGCCCGTCTGTCGCCACTGGCGCGGGCGCGGCGCCGCGCCGCCCCTCACCGGCGCCGTTCTTGCTACGGTCGGCGCCGATGAAGACGTCACGCCTCCTCGGAGCCGCGCTCGCCGCGACCTCGCTCGGGCTCGCAGCGGTCCCCGCCGCCGCTGAGCCCACTGCGATCACCGTCGACGCCGCCGTGCAGAGCGCACGCACGCGCGGGTTCGATCGCCTCCTCGCCGACGCCGCCCAAGCGCGCGCCGAGGGCGACGGGCGCGCCGCCGCGCAGCTGCCGAACCCCGTCCTCGACGTGGGGTTCGGGCCGCTCCTCAACTACATCCCGTGCGACGGCTGCTGGCGCTACCAGCTCGGCGTCGCGCTCGGCGACTCGGGGCTCGTCTTCGAGCTCCTCTCGGGTCACCACTCCGCCAAGGCGGACGCCGCGCTCGCCGCCGTGGATGCTGCGGTCGCGGATCGCGCGACGACGCGGCGCACGCTCGAGGCGCTCGTGCGCGAGCAGTGTCTGCGCGTCGCCGTCGCCGAAGTGCTCCTGCGCGCCGCCACCGATCAATCGGCGTCGCTCGCGAAGTCGCTCGATGCCGTTCGTCTGCGCGCACCGCAGGTCATCGACGAGGGGGCCCTCGCGCGGTTCGAGCTCCAGAAGGCGACCGCGGATCGGAGCGTCCTCGAGCGCACGGCCGCGCTCCGCTCGGCACAAGCGGCGCTGGCGTTCCTCGCTGGCGATCGGGGGATCGCCGCCGACTATCGCGTCGACGAGGCGCTGCTCGACGCGCCCGTCGCCCCCGAGCTCCTCGCGCTCGACGAGGCGCAGGCGGCTGCGCGCGCGCTCGGTGCGCGCTCCGAGATCGTGGCGGCGGATGCGCAGACGCGCGCCGCGGACGCGAACGCGAGCGCCGCCCGCCGCTCGCGCTTCCCGTACGTCGGGCTGGGCGCGTGGCTCGCCGCGCAGGGCGTCGGGTATCCCGCGAACACGCCGCTCGCCGTCGGCGGATGGGTGACGGTGGAGCTCCCGCTTCTCGACCAGCGTCAGGGGGCCGTCCGCACGGCGGACGGCGTCGCGCTCGAGCAGCGCGTGGCCTCGGCTCGTGCCCGCGCCGAGGTCACGCGCGACGTCGCGAGCGCCGTGGTCGCGCTCCGCGCCGCGCGCGACGTCGAAGCGAGCGCGCGCGCGGCGGAGTCGTCGGCGGAGCGCGCCCTCGCGGTCGTCGTCCGTCAGTTCGATGCCGGCGCAGTCCCGATCGTCGATCGCCTCGACGCCGAGCGCACGTTCGCCGCCGCCCGCGCAGCCCGCGCCGAGGCTGCCGGCGCCACGCGGATCGCCGCGATCGAGCTCGACCGCGCGCTCGGAACGGAGGCGCGATGAACCCCTTCCGCTCCTTGCTCGCGCTCGCTGCGCTGCTCGCCGTGGTCCTCGGAGCGTCGTCCGCGGGCGCCGAAGAAGCTCCGGCGTTCCCGCGCGCGCTGTCGATGGACGAGACGCTGCGTCTCGTCCGTCTCCGCAGCTTCGACGTGCTCCTGGCGGACGCTGCGATCGTCCACGCCGAGGGAGACGTCCTCGCCGCCGGCGCCGTCGCGAACCCGAGCGTCTCGTTCGCGGCCGGCCCCGCGATCAACTACACGCCGCCGCCCGGTTGCGTGGGTTGCGATCGGTACGGCATCAACTGGGGCCTCACCGACAACGGTGCGCTCTTCGACGTGATCAGCGGCAAGCGCGGCCTCCGCAAGTCCACCGCCGAGGCGCTCCTCGCCGCCGCCCGCGTCGATCGCACGGACGCGAGTCGCGTCGTCGTCGCCGAGGCGAAGCAGGCGTACGTTGCGGTCGTCGTGAGCCGGGCGGAGCTCGACTTCGCCCACGACGTGCAGGAGAGCCTCGCGCAGACGCTCGAGCTCAACAAGCGCCGCTACCCCGCCGTCATCAACGAGGGCGAGCTCGCGCGCACGGAGCTGCAGAAGGCGAGCGCGGATCAGGTCGTGATCCAAGCGACCGCGGCGCTGCGTCAGGCGCAGCTCGCGCTCGGGTTCCTCCTCGGCGCGCGCGAGGTCGTCCCGGACTTCGAGGCCGACAAGGGCTGGCTCAAAGCCACGGTCCCGGGCGACCTCGCGAACGCGACCGAGGAGTCGCTCCTTGCGCGTGCGATCGCGAACCGCCCCGACGTCAAAGCGGCGGCGCTCCGGCGCGATGCGGCCGACGAAGCGCTCCGCGCGGCTCGGCGCGGCCTCTTCCCCGACGTCGCGCTCAGCATCAACTACACCCAGTTCGGCACCGGCCCCGATGCGGCGCAACCGCCGACGCTGCTCTTCGGGCTCACGATTGCCCTCCCGGTCGTCTACCAGCAGCAGGGCGAGATCCGCCGCGCGGGCGCGGACGTCTCGGCCCAACGCGTCGCGAACGATCGCGTCGCGGCGCAGGTCGCGAACGAGATCTCCACCGCGTTCGCGTCCTTCCAACGCGCGCGGGCCGAGGTCGCGCAGTTCGAGAGCCTCGCCATCGATCGCGCGAAGCGCGCGCGCGACGTCGTCGAGACGCAGTACAAGGCGGGGAGCGCTCCGCTGATGGACTACCTCGACGCCGAGCGCACCTACATCTCGACGAACCTCCAGTACCTCGAGGCGATCGAGCGTTTCTGGGGCGCGGTCTTCGAGCTCGAGCGCGCGATCGGCGCGGAGGTGAAGTGATGCGCATCCCCACGACGCTCGCCCTCGCCCTCGGAGTCGCGCTCGCCGCGAGCGCTCCCGCGAGCGCGCACGCGGACGATGCGGGCGCCGACGCGTCGACCGCGGATGCCGACGTCGATGCCACGCCCGAGGGCATCCGCCCGACCGAGGTCCCCGACAACTGGGGCTGCGCGGCGGCGCCGGCGTCTTCGCACGCGCGTTCTCCGCTCGCGCTCGCTGCTCTAGTGGCGCTCGCCCTCGCGGTCGCCGCGCGCCGGCGTCGCGGCCGCGCGGCGGCTGGCGTCGTGGCTGCGCTCGCGCTCGTCGCGCCGTCGCTCGCTCGTGCCGAGCCGCCCCCGAGCACGGCTCCGGCCGCGGCGCCGGAGGCTCCGAGCTCGGATCCGGATGCGCTGCGCGAGGTCCGACCGGAGGAGCCGCCGATGCGTCGCCTCACGATCTCGCTCGCGCCGCTCTCGCCCATGATCGGCCGCTGGGGAGGAGCGCTCGAGGTGCTCCTCGCGTCCCACCACGCGCTCGGGCTCTCGGGGGCGTGGGTCCACTGCCACACGAACGAAGACTCCAACAACGTCTTCTCCGGCGGGATCGGCGAGCTCGGCTATCGCTACTACTTCGGGGACAACGGCGCGCGGGGCTTCTTCCTCGGCCCGTCCTTCGTCTTCGGCGCCTTCAGCGCGACGCCCGAGCGCGGGAGCTCGCAGTCCTTCTACAATCTGGGCGGAGCGCTCGACGCCGGCTTCTCGGCGCTCGCCTTCGACCGCGTGCTCTTCGCGCTCGGTGCCGGCATCCAATACACGGCGCCTACCGCGACGTTCCCGGCGCAGGAGCTCCCCGCCTCGATCTATGCGCGGCCGGGGGTACGGCCCCGGCTCCTCCTCGCGATCGGGGTGGCGTTCTGAGATAGGAAATGCGACCGTGGGGGGACCCGCGAGATGGCGTCCGACACCAAAGAGTTTGCGCTCGACGCAGTGCGCACCGACGGCTGGTTCGAGCGCATCGGCGAAGGGATCGGGAGCTTCCAGGCCCTCTGCGAGATCGTCGGCGAGCGCTTCTTCGCGTTCTCCATCGTCGTGGGCGCGCGGATCACGGCGCTCACCGTGGATCGGCGCTCGCCGGACCAGACGCTGGTCGACTTCGTCGTCGGCGTGACCGACGGGGACGCGGACCTCGAGCCCCAGCGCCTGTCGCTCGCCGATTTTCGGCGGCGGCTCGTCGGTGCGCTCCTCGTCGAAGAGGATCGTGATCATCCCGCGCCGACGCGCGAGACCGACACCGAGGCGATTCAGCTCTACATCGGAGTTCGCTACCTCCTCCTCGCGCCGCTCTACGGCTACTCGCTGAAGAAGCTGGTGGTCGAGGGCGACGACGCCGTGATCCGCCTCTCGCGCGACGGCACCGAGGAAGAATACGACCTCGAGGCCTTCCGCATGCGGATCCGCGCGCACGTGCGCGAGGAGCTCGAGCGCGCGAGCAGTGGTCAGCGCAGCGCCATCGATCTGTCGAAGGTCGCCGAGGCGGAGGCCGCCGCGCTCCGCGGCGAGTGGAGCAAGGTCGTGCAGCTCCTCGGCGCGTGGCCGGCCCCGCTCGCGATCTTCCTCCGCACGCCGGAGGGACAGTCGCTCGCCGCCGATGCGCGGACGCTGATCTCGAAGGGGCTCGGGCTCCTCGGCTCGGCGTGCGTTCACCTCGGCGAGGTCGAGCAGGCCGAAGAGGTGTTCCGGATCGGCATCCAGTACGCGCAAGAAGGGCTCGCCGCGGCGGACCTCTTCCGGCGGCTCGGCGAAGCGCTCCTCAAGAGCGATCGACCCGGCGAGGCCATCGGCCCGCTGCGGCGCGCGCTCGCGTTCGGGGGTGCTCCGGCGGACGTGCTGCCGCTCTTGGGGCGCGCGTTCCTGCTCCGCGGGCGCTACGTCGCCGCGCACGCCTGCTACCGCGACGCGATCGAAGCGGGAGCTTCGGAGCGCGACCTGGGCTCGGAGCTCCGCGAAGTGGAGCAGAAGCTCGGTCCGGCACTGACGGCCTGGAAAGCAGCACGCCTCGGGGCGTGAAGCGCAGACCCTGCGTCGACCGCCCGCGGAGATCGCGGCGTCGATCCCGTGGGGGAGAGAGATTGCGGCGTCGATCCGGTGGACGGGGTTGGGGTCGGGGTGGGGGAGAGAGATTGCGGCGTCGATCCGGTGGACGGGGTTGGGGTCGGGGTGGGGAGAGAGATTGCGGCGTCGATCCGGTGGACGGGGTTGGGGTCGGGGTGGGGGAAGAGATAGTCGGCGTCGATTCGGTGGACGGGGTTGGGGTCGGGAGTGGGGGAGAGAGATTATGGCGTCGATCCGGTGGACGGGGTTGGGGTCGGGGTGGGGAGAGAGATTGCGGCGTCGATCCGGTGGACGGGGTTGGGGTCGGGATGGGAGAGAGATTGCGGCGTCGATCCGGTGGACGGGGTGGGGGAGAGAGTTTCTCTTCCCCAATCCCGACCCCGACCCCGTTCACCGGCAGGACGCTGACCTCTTCCCCGACCCCAACCCCAACCCCGTTCACCGGCAGGACGCTGACCTCTTTCCCGACCCCGACCCCAACCCCCTTCACCGGCAGAACGCTGACCTCTTCCCCCACCCCGACCCCAACCCCCTTAACCGGCAGGACGCTGCCCCTCACCAGGCTTGTGAACGAGCGTCCAGTACCGTTGACAGGGCTTGACCTAACGAGTACTCACCCCCACACGCAGCCGAAGGTCGAAATGCCTACACTTTTGATGGGTTTTCCCCCGCCTTCAGCCGCCTCGTCGAGTCCCTCATGATCCTGGCCACGTACGCACCCGTCTTCATGATCCTCGCGGTGGCGACGAGCCTCGCGCTCGTCTTCTTCCTCGGGCATACGTTCCTCGGCAAGAAGGCGAAGTTCAGCCACGAGCGCATGCAGCCCTACGAATCGGGCAGCGAGAGCTCCGGCGCGAACCACCTGAAGCTCAGCGTCAAATTCTACCTGACCGCGATCCTCTTCGTCGTCTTCGACATCGAGGTCGTCTTCATCTACCCGTGGGCGATTCAATTCCGCGAGCTCGGGTGGCTCGGCATGGGCACGATGTTCGGCTTCCTCGCGGTCGTCGTCGTCGCGCTCGTCTACGTCTGGAAGAAAGGAGCTCTCGAATGGGAGAGCTGAACCGCAAGGTCACCCTCGAAGGCAGCGAGGCCGGTTTCGCGACCACCAAGCTCGATGCGCTGCTCGGTTGGGCGCGCAAGTACTCGCTCTTCAACTACCCGTTCGTGACCGCGTGCTGCGGCATGGAGTTCATGGCCGTCTCGAGCCCGCGCTACGACTTCGCGCGCTTCGGCGCCGAAGCCCCGCGCTTCTCGCCGCGCCAGAGCGATCTGTTGTGGGTCGTCGGCACGATCAGCCAGCGCCAGGCGCCGGTGCTTCGCCGAATCTACGAGCAGATGATGGCCCCGCGCTGGGTCATGGCGTTCGGCACGTGCGCGAGCTGCGGTGGCTTCTACGACAACTACACGACGGTCCCGGGCATCGACAAAATCATCCCGACCGACGTGTACGTCCCCGGCTGCCCGCCGCGCCCCGAAGCCGTGTTCGACGGCCTCCTCCTGATTCAGGACAAAATCGCGAGCGGCGTGCGCGAGCCCAGCATCGTGAAGCCGCGCATGGATCCCGCGACCGATCTCGTGAAGCTCCGGCTCAAGGAGAAAGAAGAGCGCGATTCGCAGAAGGAGAGCCCGTGAGCCAGCTCGCCGTCGAGAAGGTCCAAGCCAAGTTCGGCGCGAGCGTGATCGAGACCCACGCGCACCTCGGGGACGACACGATCGTCGTCGCGCCGAGTGTGTGGAAGGACGTCGCGCTGTTTTTGCGCGACGATCCCGCGCTCGACTTCAAGCTCTTCATCGATCTCTGCGCGGTCGACTACCCGGAGCGCGAGCCCCGCTTCGAGGTCGTGCTCCACGTCTACTCCGTCGCCAAGCGGCAACGCATTCGCCTCAAGACGCGCGTCGGCGACGAAGAGGGCGAGGGCGCCGAGGTCGACTCGCTCGTCGGCGTGTGGGCCGGTGCGAACTGGTTCGAGCGCGAGACGTTCGACATGATGGGGATCGTCTTCCGCGGCCACCCCGATCTGCGGCGCATCCTGATGTACCCGGAGTTCGTGGGGCACCCGCTCCGCAAGGACTACCCGGCGAACAAGGTGCAGCCGCTCGTCCCGTACCGAACCGAGGACGAGGCCGGCACGATCCTCGACAAGGTCGCGCCGTTCGGCGGCGACGAAGGCATGGCCTTCGGCCGCAAGTTCTTCCTCCCGAAGGACACCGAGAGCTGACATGGAACCGATCGATCTCGAACTGGAAGAAGGCGAGCTCGAGCTCCCGGCGGAGCCGATGCACCTCAACATGGGTCCGTCGCACCCCGCGATGCACGGCACGGTCCGCATCGTGCTGGAGCTCTCGGGCGAGGACATCCAGAAGGCCGACGTGCAGATCGGCTACCTCCACCGCGGCTTCGAGAAGATGTGCGAGCGCGGCACGTGGGCGCAGGTGTTCCCGTACGCGGACCGCCTGAACTACGTCTCGCCGATGCTCAACAACGTCGGCTTCGCGCTCGCCGTCGAAAAGATGGCCGGGCTCGAGGTGCCGGAGCGCTGCCAGTGGTACCGCATGATCCTGGGCGAGCTCGCCCGCATCTCGGACCACCTCACGTGCGACTCCGCGATGGCGATGGAGCTCGGCGCGATCACCCCGTTCCTCTGGATGATCAAGGGGCGCGAGATGATCTGGGACGTCCTCGAAGAGGAGACCGGCGCGCGTCTCACGCACTCGTTCGGTCGCATCGGCGGGATGGCCAAGCCGCCGAGCGCGGGGCTGAAGGATCTCCTCAAGGAGACCTTGCCCGAGGTGCTTCGCTTGCTCCAAGAGGGCGAGGGGATGCTCCTCAAGAACCGCATCTTCATCGACCGCCTCGAGAACGTCGGCAAGATCTCCGGCGAGGAGGCCATGGCGCTCGGTTGGACGGGCCCGTGCCTGCGCGCGACGGGCATCGCGTACGACGTGCGCAAGGCGCACCCGTACCTCAAGTACGACGAGGTCGACTTCGACGTCCCGGTCGGCACCAAGGGCGACACGCTCGATCGCTTCCTCGTGCGCCTCGCCGAGATCCGCCAGTCGATTCGGATCATCGAGCAGTGCGCTGCGCGGATGGCCGACGACGGTCCGGTCAACTGCGACGATCCGCGCTTCGTCCTCCCCGAGAAGAACGACGTCTACACGACGATCGAAGGCACCATCCAACACTTCAAGCTCGTCATGGAGGGCGCGAAGGTGCCGGCCGGCGAGTGCTACTCGTACACCGAGGGCGGCAACGGCGAGCTCGGCTTCTACCTCGTGTCCGACGGCACGGGCACCCCGCACCGCGTGCGCATCCGCCCGCCGTGCTTCGCCATCGTCGCCGGCCTCGAGAAGCTCATCACGGGCCGCATGCTGAGCGACATCATCCCGACCTTCGGCTCGCTGAACATGATCGGCGGCGAGTGTGATCACTAGGCGCGAGCCCAAAACGGTACGCCCCACCGAACGACTTCCGAGACGGTAAGACCAAAGCCCCATGCCTACCTTCAAGCTCGACGGCAAAGAGATTCCCTTCCAGCCCGGGGAGACCATCATCCACGCGGCGTGGAAGCAGGGCATCGAGATCCCCCACTACTGCTGGCACCCGGGCCTCAGCATCGCGGCGAACTGCCGCATGTGCCTCGTGGAGATCATGCCGGCGGCGAACCAGCGCGCGATGATGCTCGACATCGTCGAGTGGGACGCGGAGCTCGGTGACTACCGCCCGCTGAAGAAGCCGAAGCTCCAGCCCGGCTGCCAGATCCAGGCGGTCGAGGGCATGGACGTCCGTTCGGACTCCAGCAAGCACGTGCAGGATGCACGCAAAGGCGTCCAGGAGTTCCTGCTCCTCAACCACCCCGTCGACTGCCCGATCTGCGATCAGGCCGGCGAGTGCAAGCTCCAGGACTACTGGCTCGAGCACGGCCAGTACCAGAAGCGCATGCGCGACGAGCCGGTGCACAAGCCCAAGGGCGTGAGCTTCGGCGACACGATCGTCTACGACGCCGAGCGTTGCGTCGTCTGCACGCGCTGCATCCGCTTCATGGAGGAAGTGGCGAAGGACCCCGTCCTCGACATGCGCGAGCGCGGCAACATCAAGGAAGTGATCGTCGCCCCGGGCCGCAAGCTCGAGGGCAACTACACCTTCATGACCGAGCACGTCTGCCCGGTCGGCGCGCTCACGACGAAGGACTTCCGCTTCAAGGCGCGCGTGTGGTTCCTCCGCGGCGCGAAGAGCGTCTGCCAGGGCTGCGCGACCGGCTGCAACGCGTGGCTCGACTTCGACCCGCGCCACAGCAAGGTCCACCGCTACCGCCCGCGCGACAACGAGCAGGTCAACAAGTTCTGGATGTGCGACGAGGGCATGCTCTCGTACCGCGCCGCGCACGACGGGCGCGTCACCGACGCGCGCGTCGGTGGCAAGACGGCGAGCACGAGCAAGGCGTTCGAGCAGGCGAAGAAGCTCTTCGTCGGCGTCGCCGCCGAGAGCACCGCGCTGCTGCTCTCCGCGCAGCACTCGCTCGAGGACAACTGGGCGCTGCTCGACCTCGGTGGGCTCCTCGGCGTGAAGAACGTGTACTTTGCACACGCACCGGACGGCCAGGAAGACGCCATCCTGATGCACAAGGACAAGAACTCGAACCGCGAGGGCGTCCGCGTCCTCTCGCCGGAGGCGAAGCCGTTCGCGGACCTCGCCACCGCGATCCAAGGCGGCTCGGTCACCCACGTCCTCGCGCTCGGCGGGCAGACGCCCGGCGGCGAAGCCGACGGCGCGACGCTCGGCCGGCTCACCGCGCTCGTCGCGGTCGCCGCGCACGACAGCGCCATCACCCGCTCGGCGAACGTGGTCCTCCCGGCCACGTCGTGGGCGGAGCACTCGGGCACCTACATCAACGCGAAGGGCCTGCGCCAACTCTCCGACAAGGCGATCGATCCGCAGGGCTCGTCGCTCCCGGCGTGGAAGCACTGGCTCGAGCTCGCGCGAGCGCTGGGGCTCGACGCGACGGCTTCGAAGCTCAAGGAGATTCGGGCGAAGCTCGGCGTGCCGGATCCGGCGGCGACCGTGCTCCCGACGACCTCGACCCAGGCGGTGTGACGATGACCTTCTCTTTCATTCTCTGGACGGTCGTGAAGATCGCCGTGATGGTGGGCTTCGTCGTCAACGGCGCAGCGCTCCTCACCTGGTTCGACCGCCGCGGCGGCGGCCTCATGCAGGACCGCCCGGGCCCGAACCGCGCCGTCGTGAAGATCTTCGGCAAGGAGTTCCGCCTCGCGGGTCTCCTTCACCCCGCCGCCGACGGTCTCAAGTTCTTCACGAAAGAGGACTACATGCCGCCCAAGGCGGACAAGCTCCTCTTCTCGCTCTCTCCGATCCTCTCGCTGATGCCGGTCATCGCGCTCATCGCGGTCATCCCGTTCGGCGACACCGTCTGTCCGGGCGACCTCTGGCGCACGGTGAAGGGCAACCTCGTCTTCCCGTGGGTCCCGCGCTACGGCGTGTGCGGCGCCGGCATGACGGAGAGCGGCCCCGTCTTCCCGATCAACCTCATGGTCGCGAACCTCAACGTCGGGATCCTCTACGTCTTCGCGCTCGCGGGGCAGGGGATCGTCGGCGCGGGCATCGCGGGCTGGAGCTCCGACAACAAGTTCTCGCTCATGGGCGCGCTCCGCGCCGCGAGCCAGATGGTCTCCTACGAAGTGGCGATGGGCCTGTCGCTCATCGGCGCGATGATGGTGTACGGCTCGCTCCAGCTCGACGAGATGGTGCGCTGGCAGGGCGACAACACCTGGGGCATCTTCGTCCAGCCGCTCGCGTTCTTCCTGTTCTTCGCCGCTGCGGTGGCCGAGTCGAAGCGCATCCCGTTCGACCTGCCCGAGGCCGAGAGCGAGCTCGTGTCCGGGTACTTCACCGAGTACTCGGGCATGAAGTTCGGCATGTTCTACTTCGCCGAGTACATGGAAGTAGTGACGAGCTCGATGCTCATCGTCACGATCTTCCTCGGCGGATGGGAGATGCCCTTCTTCCACCGTGACGGGCTCACGATCGAGTTCGGCAAGGCCGTGCTCTTCCACGCGAACATCCCGCACATCTGGATGACCATCATCGGCATCCTCGGCTTCTTCTCGAAGGTCGTCGTGATGTGCCTCCTCCAGGCGTTCATCCGCTGGAGCCTCCCGCGCTTCCGCTACGACCAGCTGATGAAGCTCGGTTGGCGCGTGCTCCTGCCGCTCGCGCTCGCGAACGTGCTCGTCACCGGCGTCGTGGTGCTCGCCCTCCAGGCGGGTGGCGCGTCCGTCTCCGACGGGCTCGACGTCGCGGCCGACGTCACGCAGGCCATCATCGCCCTCGCGATGACGTACGGCTTGATCCGACTCGTCGCGGCGTTCCTCAAGCCGCGCACGCCGAGGGTGGCGCTCGCAGGCAGCGCGGCGAAGCTCGCCGCCGAAACCGGCGGTACCCCCGTCAGCCCGATGCAGGCCTGAGGTCGACCATGGGAACGGCATTTCCGAAGAAGCCCGCTGCCAAGACGAACGCGACGCCCGTCGCGTACACCGAGAAGACCTTCACCACGCAGAGCTACATCCCCGCGGTCGTCGGGGGCGTGGGTCGCTCGATGAAGCACTTCTTCAACAACGCACGTGAGCTGATCCGCGGCGACATGCCGGATCCGGTGACGGAGCGCTTCGCCGAAGGCCTGACCACGGTCAGCTACCCCGAGGTGAAGCGCCCGTACCCCGAGCGCTTCCGTGGCGTTCACCGCCTGACGCAGCGCGAGGACGGCAGCCCACGCTGCGTCGCATGTCTCTGCTGCTCCACGGCGTGCCCGGCGCAGTGCATCTTCATCGAAGCCGGCGAGTACGCGGAGGGCGATTCGCGCCGCGGCTACGAGCGCTACCCGGTGCGGTTCGTCATCGACGAGCTGCGTTGCATCTTCTGCGGGTACTGCGTCGAAGCGTGCCCCTGCGATGCCATCCGGATGGACACGGGCGTGCACGCGGCGCCCTACGACTCGCGCGAGCAGTTCATCTACGGCAAGGACGTTCTCCTGAGCCTCCCCAACCGCAAGGGAGAGCTGAAGACGGAGAACCCGCGTCACGAACCGGGCGACCCGAGCCACCCGGGCCTGACGCGCGAGCAGGGCCACCACTGAGCGCCACCCCGGGCTGAAGCCCAGGGCAACCCCAACGATGCGGGACGCCCCGAGTCCGCCCAAGGCGGACTTCGCGTCGTCCGCCGTCCGCAAGAGGAGCGGGAGGAGGAGGGGGAGCGGGAGGAGGAGGGGACGCGTGACACGGTGCGTGATCACGCGTCGGCGTTCCCGTTCCCGTTCCCGTTCTCTACTCCGGATTCGTCCTTTTTTTCTCCGTGATTGGCGCTTCTCTTCCGGAGAATTCCGCTACCATTCGCGCCACCTCGCATGAGCGCGAACATCGACATCCTCCGCAGTGAGCTCGAGCGTCTCTTCTCCCTCGAAGAGCTCACCAACCTCTCCTCCAACCTCCTCGGTCTCGATCCGAAGGAGGTCGGCGGCGAGACGGCGAAAGCCAGCTTCGCCCGCGCGCTCGCCGAGCGCTGCGTCGACAGCGATCGGATCGAGGCACTGCTCGACGTCATCGTCGTTCAGCGGAAGGAGATCGATCCGCGCGTGCGCGACGTCGCGGGCCTCCTCGGCGAGGCCGAGCTCGCGAGCGGAAAGACGTTCGGTCCGTACACCGTGGAGAAGAAGCTCTCCGCCACGGAGCTCGGGGTCGTCTACACCGCGCGGCGCGACGGGAAGGTTCACCTCCTGAAGACGCTCCGCCGCGAGGCTGCGCGCGATCGGCGCGCCGTGCAGCGCTTCCTCACCGCGAACCGGCTCGTCGCGACCGTCGCGCACGACGGCATCCCGAAGGGGATCGATGCGGGCGAGATCGAAGGCACGCCCTTCGTCGCGTACGAGAACATCGACGCGCAGCCGCTCTCGGCGCGCCTCGCGCGCACGGGTCCTTCGCACATCAACGAGCTCCGCCCGATCCTCAAGGGCATCCTCGAAGCGCTCGCGGCGATCCACAAGGCCGGGCTCGTCCACGGCGATCTCAAGACCGACCACGTGCTCGTGGCACGCGGTGAAGGACCGCAAGCGGTGAAGATCGTCCTCATCGACTTCGGTGGCGATCGCCTGCGCCCGCGCCTCGCGCCCAACGGTGGCCAGCCGGGCTTCCTCGCCGTCTTCGGCTCGCCGAAGACGATCGCGCCGGAGCAGATCCGCGGCCGCCCGGCCGACGCGCGCACCGACGTCTACGCGTTCGGCGCCATGCTCTACGAGCTCCTGTCGGGCAAGCCGCCGTTCCCGGTCGAGAGCCCCGCGGACGCGGCGCTCGCGCACGTCTCGACCACGCCCGAGGCGCCGAGCGCGAAGGCGCCGCGCGGTTGGGTCTCGAAGGAGGTCGACACCTTCGTCCTCTCGCTCCTCGCGAAGGACCCCGGGCAGCGCCCGAAGGACGCGGGCGCGTTGCTCGAAGCGATCGAGAGCGTCGGCAAGCCGGTCGCTCCGAAGTCGACCGCGCCTGCGCTCGCACCGGAGAAGGTCGACGAGCTCGTCGACACGCTCGTCGCGTCGCCCGACAGCGCGGAAGCCGCGATGGCGCTCGAGCAAGCGGTGGAGCAGGTGAGCGAGCCGGCGAAGATCGCCGACGCGTTCGCGATGGCGGCCGACCAGCTCGAGGTGAAGACGGACGACGACAAGGAGACGAAGAAGAGCCTGCTCTTCCGCGCCGCCCGCATCTTCGACCAGCACGTCAAGGACAAGGCGCGCGCCGAGGACATGTACGGCCTCATCACGGAGCTCGACCCCGACGACGACATCGCGTCGGCCGCGCTCGAGACCGTGCGCAAGGCGCAGGGCAAGTTCGCCGAGATCGTCGAGATGCTCCTCTCGCGGAGCGAGAAGGCGAAGACGAACGAGCAGCGCGCGCGGATCATGGCCGAGATCGGCCACATCACCGCGAACGAGCTCGACGACGCCGAGCAGGGCCTCGTCGCGTACACGCAAGCGCTCTGCGAGCTGCCGACGGACGAGACCTTCGTCCAGGAGATCGAGCGCCTCGCCGGCAACAAGCCGGAGCGGTGGAACGAGGTCCTCGGCTCCATCACCGAGACGATCAAGGCCGATGCGCTCGCGCAGGCCGACAAGAACGCGCTCCTCACGACGGCAGCGCGTTGGTACGAGTCGAAGGCCGGCCGCGCGGACATGGCCGTGCTCGCCTACCAGCAGATCCTCGTGACGGAGCCCGCCAGTGAGACGGCGGCCGAAGGCCTCACGCACATCTATCGGAAGGCGCAGCAGTGGCCCGAGCTCGCGACCGCGCTCGTGACCCGCGCCGATGCGGCGGGCCAGAGCCCGCGCGGGCGTGACCTCCGCGTCGAGGCGGCCGAGATCTTCGAGTCGCGTCTGAACGACGTGAAGCGCGCGAAGGACATCTACTCCATGGTCCTCCAGGAGGACCCGGGCCACGCGAAGGCCGTCGATGCGCTCGGTCGCATCGCCGAGCGCGAGGGCGACTACAAGACGCTCGTCGGCTTGCTCGAGAAGCGGGCCGAGGCGCGGCGCGGCAACGAGCGCGCCGAGGTGCTCTGCAAGATCGCGGAAGCGTACGAAGACCACCTCAACGATCTCGGCGAGGCCACGCGCCGCTACGAAGCGGTCCTCGCGATCGACGGCCAGAACCTGGCCGCGTTGAAGGGCCTCGACCGGATCTTCAACCGTACCGGGCGCTACCGCGAGCTGCTCGACATCCTCGACAAGCAGGTGAGCGTCGCGGCCACGCCGCGCCAGAAGATCAACCTCTACGAGCGCATGGCGGCGCTCTACGACGAGGAGTTCCTCGATCACGCCAAGGCCTCCGAGGCGCTCGAGTCGATCCTCGCGATCGATGCGTCGAACGACGCGGCGCTCACGGGCCTCGCGCGCCACTACCGCGCGCAGGGCAAGTGGGAAGAGGTCGTGAAGCTCTACGAGCGCCACGCGAGCATCACCACCGACGACGCGCGCAAGGTCGAGCTCTTCCTCACCCGCGCGCGCACGCTCGGCGATCAGGTCGGTTCGCCCGACCGCGCGACCCGTGCGTACGAGCAGGTGCTCGAGCTCGTCCCCGGGCACGCCGGGGCGCTCGAAGCGCTCGCACGGCTCAAGGAGCAGAGCGGCGACGCGAACGCGGCGCTCTCGGCGATCGAAGCCCTCGCCGCCAAGGCGAGCGGCCCGGAGCAGAAGGCGGAGCAGTGGATCCGCGCTGCCAAGCTCCTCGAAGGGCGCGGCGATCGCGACGGCGCGATCGAGCGCTACAAGCTCGCCCTCGAGGCGAACCCGAAGGACGCGGGCGCCGCGGCCTCGCTCCGCGCCGCGTACGCAGCGCGGGGGGACGCGACGTCGGTCGTCGCTCTCGTCGAGAAGGAGCTCACCACCGCCGAAGGCAACATGGCGAAGGCGCGGCTCCACGCCGAGCTCGCGAAGCTCTACCACCAGCAGCTCCGCGACGAGGCGAAGGCGCTCGCCGCGGCGAAGCTCGCGGCCGAGCTCGACGGGACCAACGCCGACGCGCAGATGGTCCTCGGCGACATCGCGTTCGACGCCGGGCGCTTCCACGAAGCGGCGCGCGCCTACGAGGGGCTCGTGTCCCGCGCGGGCATGTTCGCGAAGGACGATGCGCTCCGCGTGCTCGTCCGCTTCCTCGAGGCGTCTTCGAAGATCCAGCCGGCGGTGTCGATGGCCCCGCCGTCGGGCTCGTCGCCGGACCTCACGCCGCACGTGAAGGCGGCCTCGAACCCGCGCGTGTTGGCTGCGGCCGAGGCGCTCCAGAAGCTCGCTCCGGGCGACGCCGGCACCGCCGCACAGGCGGCGAAGGCCGTCTTCGAGCACGGTGATCCGGCGGTCGCGCGCAAGATGTTCGAGGAGCTCCTCGACAAGTTCGGCGCGAAGATGGTCGGGGTCGAGAAGGCGGACGCGCTCTACGGCCTCGGCGAGAGCGCGCGCCGGATGGGCGATCTCGACTACGCGATGCGCCCCCTGCGTGACGCGTCGGACGCGGATCCCTCGAGCCCGAAGCCGCTCCGCGCCCTCGCGAAGATCTACGAGGCACGCGAAGACTGGAAGGAAGCGATCCGGATCAAGCGGCGCCGCCTCGAGATGGCGGTCGGTGTGGAGCGCTTCGAGCTCTTCCTCGAGATCGGCGACCTCGAGTCGCAGAAGGTCAACGACCGCGCCGGCGCGCTCAAGAGCTACGCCGCCGCGCTCGAGGAGCGGCCCGACGATCGCAAGCTGCTCACGCGCTTGATGCAGCTCTACTCGGAGGAGAAGGACTGGGCGAAGCTCGTCGAGGTCGTCCTCCGCCTCGCCGACTTCGTCGACGATCCGAAGCAGCGCGCCAAGTACATGCAGACTGCAGCGATCGTGTCGGCGCGCCAGATGGGCGACATCGACTCGGCGCTCACGTACTTCGACCGCGCGCTCGAGTTCGATCCGGGCAACACGAAGGCAATCGACGAAGCCCTCGAGCTTCGCCGCCAGAAGGGCGATCACGACGGCGTCGAGCGGATGCTCAAGCTCCAGCTCGAGCTCGCGAAGGAAGCGCAGGATCGGTCGAAGATCCCGCTCATCCTCGATCAGCTCGGGCAGCTCTATCACAAGTTCCTGAACGAGCCGGAGATGGCCATCGACGCCTACGAGGCGGCGCAGGCGTTCGATCCGGACAACAAGGATCGCGGCGAGGTGCTGGCGGAGCTCTACGCGAGCGACGTCACGCAATACCTCGACAAGGCGGTCAGAGCGCAGGCGCAGATCCTCCGCAAGAACCCGTACCGCGTGGAGAGCTACAAGCTCCTGCGCCGGCTCTTCACGGAGTCGAAGCGCGCGGACCCGGCGTGGTGCCTCTCGCAGGCGCTCAGCGTGCTCAACCTCGCCGAGCCCGACGAGCAGCGCTTCTACCTCCGCCACCGCGCCGACAACGCCGCGCCGGCGCAGGCGGTCCTCTCGGACGACGATTGGGTGAAGATCGCGCACTTCGATCAGGACACGCTCCTGACGAAGATCTTCGCGATGATCCAGCCGACCATCATCCGCGCGCGCACGCAGCCGCTCGAGGGCATGGGCTACGATCCGCGCTACGCGATCGACCTGTCGCTCCACCCGTACCCGGTGTCGCAGACGCTCTACTACGTGCAGGGCGTCCTCGGCATGCAGGCGCCCAAGGTGTTCCAGAACCCGAACGATCCGGGCGGGCTCGGGTTCATCCACGCGCACACGCCGGCGATCGTCCTCGGGCGCCTCGCGTTCGAGGCCCAAGTGCCGACCCAGTCGATGGCGTTCATCGCCGGGCGTCACCTCACGTACTTCCGCCCCGGCTACTACGTCCGTCACCTCGTGCCGACCGGCACGGGGCTGAAGGCGTGGCTTTTCGCCGCGATCAAGACCTGCGCTCCGCAGTTCCCGGTCAGCGCCGATCTGCAGGGCCCGGTCCAAGAGGCGATGCAGGCGATGGCGACGGACTTCCAGGGCGCGAACAAGGAGCGCCTGGCGAGCCTCGTCTCCAAGCTCCTGCAGAGCGGCGGCGCACTCGACTTGAAGAAGTGGGTCGCGTCCGTCGATCTCACCGCCGACCGTGCGGGCTTCATCCTCGCGCACGACCTGCAGCTCACGACGGAGATCATCCGCGCGACCGAAGAAGGCGCGAGCGTTCCTGGCAAAGAGCGGGTGAAGGAAGTAGTACTCTTCAGCGTGAGCGAGGAGTACTTCGAGATCCGGCAGAAGCTGGGGATCGCCGTCGACTCGTGAGGAGCATCGAAATGAAGAAGCTTGGTCTTTCCGTCGCCGTTCTGTTCGTCGCCGCCTGCAGCTCGGGCACCACCACGACTCCGACCGACGCGGGGGGTGGCAAGGATGCCGCCGCCGACGCGCCGTCGAACACGTTCGCTCAGACGGGCAAGGTGGTCGACTTCGACAGCGGCAAGGGCGTGAAGGGCGCCACCGTCACGGCCAAGACCGCGACCGACACGTTCACGGCCACGACCGACGACACCGGCAAGTACACGCTGGCGGTGCCGAAGAACACGCCGTACACGATGTCCCTCACGGCCGACAAATACCTCAAGCTCAACGAGCAAGAGTGGTCGCTCACGGGCGACGCGGACCGCGGGTCGACCAAGTTCGTCTCGGCGCAGACCCAGGCGCTGCTCCAGTCGCTGCTCGGCGGCTACGACAACACGCTCGCCGTCGTGAGCATCGGCTTCATCAAGCTCTCGACGTGCACGGCCTCGCTCGACGGCATGACGATCACGCTCACCACGCCCGACAAGGCGCAGGTGAAGTACTTCAGCGGCGGCTTCCCGAACGGCGCGGCCGTGAGCGAAGGCGCTTCGCCGGCGGTGCTCGTCTACAACTTCACGCCGGGCGCGGAGATGAAGTTCACCCTCGCCGGCACGACCTGCAAGCTCGCCGCGTTCCCCCAGACGGATCCCACCGCAGCCACCATCTCGTACACGGGCAAGGTCGTGTCCGAGGCGGGCCAGTCGGCGTCGTTCATCCGCTTCTTCCTGGAGTGAGCTCGATTTGAAGCGTGCGTGCGCGCTCGTCGCGCTGTTGGGGCTGTGGGGGCTCGGGGCGTGCAAGGACTCGCCGAAGACCGAGCCCGCGAAGTCGGCCGCGCCGAGCGCGAGCACGGGTGCAGCTGCGTCGGCGGCGGCTTCGGTGGCCGCTCCGCCTCCGGCCCCGCCGAACGTGCTCTTGGTGACGATCGACTGCCTCCGCGCCGACATGCCGTGGGCCGGGTACCCGCGTCCGATCGCGCCGCGTCTCACCGCGCTGGCCGACAAGGCCGTCGTGTACACGCACGCGTACTCGAGCTCGTCGTACACGTCGATGAGCCTCGGGGGCCTGCTCGCGGGCAAGCTCCCCGGCGAGCTCAAGCGCGACGGCTACTTCTTCGGCGCCTACGCGAAGGACAACCTGTTCTTCCCGGAGACGATCCAGGACGCGAAGATCAAGACGCTCTCCGCGCACGCCCACGGCTACTTCAAGGACGCCGGGTTCAGTCAGGGCTTCGATCAGTGGGAGCTCGTCCCGAACCTGAAGTGGAACAACACCACCGACGAGAACGTGACGTCCCCCGAGCTCGAGGCCATCGCCGAGAAGCAGCTCGGCACGGTGGGCGACTCCGAGCGGTTCTTCGCCTGGTACCACTTCCTCGATCCCCACGACGGCTACCAGGGCCACGAGGGCATCGATTGGGGGAAGGGGATGCGCGACCGCTACGACGCCGAGGTGACCTTCACCGATCGGTACCTCGGCAAGCTCCTCGACTTCGTCGCTTCCAAGCCCTGGGGCGCTCGCACCGTGATCATCGTGACCGCCGACCACGGCGAGTCGTTCGGCGAGCACGGCCGCTACTTGCACGGGTTCGAGCTCTGGGAGAACCTGATCCGCGTCCCCTTGTTCTTCGTCGTCCCCGGCATCGCGCCCAAGCGCATCGACGTCCCGCGGAGCGCGCTCGACCTGGCCCCGACCATCCTCGACCTCTTGGGGATCGCGAAGACGCCGGGCCTGGAGGGCACGAGCCTCGTCCCCGAGCTCCAGCACGGCTGCGGCGACGCGGGGGCGGGGTGCGAGGCGCGGGACGTGGCGATCGACCTCCCCGCGACCAGCGACAACGACAAGCGGCGCGCCCTCATCCACGACGGGAAGAAGGTGATCAGCTTCGGCCCGACGGGGTGGATGCAGCTCTTCGACCTCGGCGCCGACCCGGACGAAGCGCACCCGATCACCAGCGGCCCGGACTACGCGGACGCCACGAAGCGGATGCGCGATTTCGAAAAGACCATCGTCGACGTCGCGCCCACATCGTGTAAGGAAGGCTGCCTGGCGGGCGGCTATCAGAAGCCCAAGGACGGAGGAGCCCCGTGATCGTCGCGATCCCGTGTCTGCGCGACAACTATGCGTATCTCGTGCGGTGCCCGGAGACGGGCCGAACCGCGATCGTCGATCCGTCGGAGGCGGCGCCCGTGCTCGCGGCGACGAAGGACACGCCGCCGCAGGAGATTTGGTGCACGCACCACCACCACGATCACGTCGGTGGGAACGAGGAGCTCGCCGCGGCGCTCGGGATCGACCGGGTCGTCGGGCACGCATCCGACAAGGGCCGCATCCCGAAGCAGACGGTCTTCCTCGAGGATGGCGACAGCTTCACGCTCGGGTCGCTCAAGGTGCGCGTGCTCCACGTGCCGGGTCACACGACGGGTGCGCTCGCGTACGTCGTCGAGGGCGATGGCGCCCCGGCCGTCTTCACGGGCGACACGCTCTTCCTGGCCGGCTGCGGCCGCCTCTTCGAGGGCACGCCCGCGATGATGTACGCGTCGCTCGCGAAGCTCGCCGCGCTCCCGAAGGAGACGCGCGTCTTCTGCGGTCACGAGTACACGCTGTCGAACCTGAAGTTCGCCCAGCACGTCGAGCCGGACAGCGCCGCGATCAAGGAGTCGGCCGAAGCCGTCGGTGCGCTGCGCGAGGCGGGGAAGCCGACCGTGCCGGGCACGATCGCGACCGAGCTCGAGACGAACCCGTTCCTGCGCGCGAAGTCCGTCGAGGAGCTCGGCGAGCGGCGCGCGAAGAAGGACGTGTTCTGAGGGCCTACGGCTCGTCGCCCGCGCCGCCCGTCTCGACGTAACGTGCGAGCGCGGCGCGCTCGGCCTCGAGGTGTGGGACCAGCGCAGCCTGCAAGCGCGGATGCTCCACCCAATGGGCGGACCACGTCAGGGACGGCGCGAACCCACGCACGCGTTTGTGCTCGCCGCCGGCGCCGGGCTCGAAGCGCTCGAGGCCGTGGGCGATCGCCCATTTCACGCCGTGGTAGTAGCAGACGTGGAAGTGGAGGAACGGCATCTCCACGTCGGCGCCCCAGTAACGGCCGTAGAGGCGCTTGCCCTTCTGCACGTTGAACGCGCCTGCGATCGGCGTGCGATCCTTCTCCGCGACGACCCACGCGAGCCGAGCCCGGAACCGATCGGCGACGAGCTCGAAGAAGCGGGGGTTCAGGTACGGGCGCCCCCACGCGAACTTGTCGACGGTCGCGCGATAGAAGCGGTGCATGGTCTTCGCCATCGCCGGCGTGTAGTCGTCCGGCTCGAGCGTGCGGATGACGACGCCGTCGCGCGCGGCCTGTCCGACCTCGCGCTTGAGTTGGTGCCGGCGCTTCGAGTTGAACGTGCCGAGGAAGTCGTCCCAGCTCCCGTAGCCGGGGTTGTGGAACTGGTACTGCACGCCGTAGCGGAGGAGGTAGCCCTCCTCGACCCACCGGAGCGCGGTGCGTTCCGGTGGAAAGAGCAGGTGAACGCCGTGGGCGCCGAGCTCGCCGGCGACCTTGCGTGCGGTGCTCGCGAACGCGCTCTCGATCGGCGCACGCTCGAGGTCGGGGTGCACCAGCACGCGCTCGCCGGTGGCCGGGGTGAACGGCACCGCGACGACGAGCTTCGGGTAGTAGGGGCGACCCATCCGGTGCGACGCGTCTGCCCAGGACCAGTCGAAGACGAACTCGCCTTCGCTGTTGCCCTTCAGGTACATCGGCGCCGCAGCGACGAGGCGCTTCTTCGTACCCTCGTTCGCGTACGCGACGAGGTGACAAGGTCCCCACGCGGCGGCATGACCGCGCTCGGCGCCGACGCAGCCGGCCTCTTCGAGGCAAGCGAGCCAATCCCACTCGACGAACGGAGAGTCGTCGGGGCCGACCAGCGCGTTCCAGTCTTCGCGAGCGATCTCGCGCACGCCGGAGACGACGCGCAGCTCGAGCTCGAGCGGCTCGTTGGGAGCCTGCGCGGTCAGCGATCCTCCCGGCAGAGCACGAACCAGGCGTCCATGAACTTCCCGCCCTTGAGCGCGCGGCCGATCGTCACGTGCGTCGAGATCCCGCGCATGATGTCGATCATGCCGGCGTAAACGAAGCGGCCGAGGCGCGCGTCGTTCGAGAGGATGGGCGGCCACGCCTCGGGCTTGCCGGGCGGGAGCTTGGTGTAGTCGATGTCGACCTCGCCCTCGGCGCCGTCGCGCCCGGCGGGGAGGTGCGTGACGTAGTAGCCGGGGCCCGTGACCGGAGCCATCGTCTGGTGGTTGTAGCCCCAGAGCTCGGCGGCGGGCTCCGCGCCCTGTTCCACCTTCGGCTTACAGAAGCGCTTCTGGAAGTGCGTGAACGCCGGGAGCGAGTTCTTGCCGTGGTGGATGACCTCCACGAGCGGATCGACCGACGGCGGCACGAAGTCGTCGAGCGTGAGGGGCTTGTGGCCCTTCACCGCTTCGTACAACCGCGCCATCACGTCTTTGTCCCAGCCGCGGATCGTGTCGAGGCGGCCGGGGTGGCCGAGCCCGTCGAGCACCTCGGCGAGGCGGTTGAGGTCCAGATCCTTCTTGTCCAGGAGTACGTCGACGTTCACGGCCCGAGATCTAGCACAGGCCCCGTCAGGGCGCTGGCGGCGGCACGGAGGGCGTCCAGGTCCCGAGGTAGCGGCCCTGGACCAGGGGGTGCGCCTCGAACGCGCCCGGGGCGTCCTCGAGGGCGACGGTGCCGTCGAGCAGCAGGACCGCGCGGTGGCAGATCCGGAGCGCCTCCGCCACGTGGTGGTCGGCGAGGACGACGGCGACGCCATCGTCGGCGAGCCCCCGCAGGAGATCGGCGAGCTGGCTCGCGCCGACGGGGTCGACGCCGGCGAAGGGCTCGTCGCAGACGAGCACGCGCGGCTTGGTGACGAGCGCGCGCGCCATCTCGAGGCGGCGGCGCTCGCCCGCCGAGAGTTGCCCGGCGCGCACGTCGAGGCGGGAACCGAGGTGGACGCGCTCGGCGAGCTTCTTCGGCTTGCCGCTCCCACCGGCGATCTCCACGAACGTGGCGAGGTTCTCGCGCACGGTCAGATCGAAGAGGACGCTCGGTCCTTGGGGCACGTAGCCGAGCCCGGCGCGGGCGCGGCGCCAGAGCGGCCAACGCGTGACGTCCTCGCCGCGAAAGAGGACCTCCCCCTGGGCGGGGAGCTCTTCGCCGGTGAGCGCTCGAAACAGCGTCGACTTCCCGGCGCCCGAGGGCCCGAGGATGCCGAGCACCTCGCCTTCGCGTGCGCTCACGTCGACGTCGCGGAGGAGCACCTTCGTCCCGCGCTCGACGCGCAGCCCGCGGGCGACCAGGATGGCCGTCTCTTCCGCTTCTTCTTCCTCGCTCACGCGGCCATTACTTGGCTGGAGGGACGGGGACGGAGCCCTTCACCTGCACGAGGGAGACCTTGGCGGTCGCGATGTCGATCGTGGCCTTCTCCGCTTGCAGCCAACCTTGGCCGCGCGTCAGGCGGACGCCGCCGCGGAGCTCGAGCACTTGCTTCGGGAGATCGAGCTCGACCTCGGGCGCTTCCGCGTGGACGCCGCGCACGTCGGCGACGACACCGCCGGAGCCCTTGACCCACTTCACGTGCGGCGACGTGTCGAAGCGAAGATCGATCCGGGGGCAGGACACCTTCAGGTCGCCCTTGGTGATGGTGACGTTGCCGGTCATCACGGCTTCGCCCGACGTGACGTTGACGTCGACCTTGTCGGCCTGGAGGCCGAGCGCATCCCCTCCGCCGACGCCGAGGAGCGCGTCGGCGCTCACCGCCGAGGGCAGGAGCCCGCCGGCGAGGACGATCGCGAGGGCGAAGAAGCGGCGCATCACGGGGTACAAATTAGCAGGTTTCACGGGGCGAGGCAGGTCTCGATGGCCTCGAGCTCCTGCTCCAAGCCCTGGAGCAGCGGGGGCTCGGCGCCGCCGAGGCCGCGCTGGAGGAGGTCGTCCACGGCGCCGCCGATCGCGGCCCGCGCGATGGCTCCGCCGTCGAGCGTGGCGGACGACCACGCCGAGGCCCGCACGACGGCCTTCGCGACACCGGTGAACGAGCCCTTCAGGTCGCCGCCGGCGCCGGCCGTCCGCGCGAGCTCGACCAACGCCGTGGCGAGGGGCTCCGTCACGCGCGCGACGGCGCGGTCGACGCGGTAGCGGACGAGGGTCGGATCGCGGGTGGCGGCATCGGCGTCGCGGCCGGTGACGAGGAGCGCGAGGTCTTGGTTCCAGGCCGCGAGCGCGGGCGCGATCGCGTCGGCGAGGGACTTGGCGCCGTCCTCGGCGGACTCCTCCATTCGCGCGGCGGCGCGGCGGCTCGCGGCGCGGGCCTCGCTCTTCTTCGTTCGGGCGGCGGCTTCCTCGTCGGCGGCGCGCTGCGCGGAGGCACGGAGCGCGCTCACCACGCGCTTCGCGCGGCGGCGGAGCGCCCGCTCCTTGAGCTCGTCGCTGCGCGCGACGATCTCCTCGTCGAGGAGCTTCTCGACGGCGGCGAAGCCGGAGGCTTCGGCGGCGGCGGCATCGCCGAGCTTCCCCGCGAGGGCGAGGCGCGCGCTGAGCGCGAGCGGTGGGCGATAGGACGCGAGGCCGGTCTCCACGAGCGCGGCCTCGACCGCGGCGAGAACCTTCGCGCGATCGTCGGGGCCGAGGCGATCGGCTTTGTTCACGAGGATCTGGACGGGGAGCCCGCGCGCCTTCGCCTCTTCGAGGAACCCGCGCTCGGTCGCCTTCATCGCTTGGCCGGCGTCGAGGAGCCAGATCGCGGCGTCGGCTTCTTCGAACGCCTCGCGCGCGGCGGCGCTGTGGCGCGGGTCGGGAGCGTTGAAGCCCGGCGTGTCGAGGATCTCGACGCGCGTGAGCGACGGGCGCGGCATGAGGATCTCGACGCGCCGCACGAGGCCCGGGTCGAGGCTCTTGAGCGTCGCGCGGAGCTCGCTCGTGGCGACGAGCCGCACGGTCGCGGGCTCGGTGCCGTCGGGCGAGCTGGCCGTCGCGTCGAGGAGGATGCGCGCGATCGGATCGGGCGCCCAGCGCAGGTGGTGGAGCGTCGCGGTCGTGGGGAGCACGCCGGTCGGCGCGACGTCGGCACCGATGACGGCGTTGATGAACGTGCTCTTGCCGGCGTTGAACTCGCCGACGATGGCGATCCGAACGGGGCGGCGCCGCTCGCGAGAGAGATCGGCGATGCTCGCGATCGACTCGAGGTCGTGGAGCGCCCGCGCGTGGGCGTCGAGCCGCGCGAGCGCCTCGGGCCAGGCGGCGGAGCCGCTGGTCGGGATCCATTGGCGGACGAGCTCGACGCGGCGCGCGCCGGCCCAGCGGCGGAGGCCCTCGCTCCGGAGCGCGCGGAGCGCGTCGAGACGCTCCGCGACGCTGGCGGGGGTCGCGTTCGGCGTCGCCGCGACGGAGGCATCGAGGAGGGCGCGCGCTTCGTCGACGTCGCGATTGGTGCCCTTGGCGATCGCGCCCGTCGCGAGTGCGAGCGCATCGTCGTCGCCCTCGGCGAGAGCGGCGTCGAAGAGCGGCTTCGCGGCGGTGGCGTCGCCGGCGCGGACGGCGGTGGCGAGCGCCTCGCGCGCGGCCTTGCGGTCGCCGGCGGCGCGCGCGAACGCGGCGCGGAAGCGGGCGAGGTCCTGCTCGCCGCGTCCTTCGACGACGGTCCGCGCGCGCTCGAGTGTCTCCGCGTCGGTCTCGATCCACGCGATGGTGGACGACAGGAGCTCGCTCGCGCCGGGGACCTCGAGCAGGTACGCGCGGAGGATGAACGGAAACGCGCGCTTGTCGTGGAGCGCGGCGAATGCGCGCCCGCGGAGGAGCGCGCTCCGCCCGTCGAGCACCTCGTCGGGGCGTGCGTCGAGCGCGCGCAGCGCTCCCTTCGGATCGTAGGCGAGCAAGCGCGCTTCGGCGCGGCGTGGTGCGGCGTCGACGTCCTTGTCGACGGTGATCCGATCGAGCCAGACCTCGGCGCGCGCGCCGTCGCCGCGGGCGAGATCCCAGTCCGCGAGCGCGAGGAGGGCTTCGCGCCGCGCATCGCTCCCGGCGGGGGCGACCGCGAGGGCGCGGACGTAGGCGTCGTGGATCTCCTCGGGAGCGGCTTGGGTCTTCTGCCGCGCGCGGCCGAGGCGGAGCCAGACCTCGGGGCGGGATGCGGCGCGCTTGGCGAGCTCCTCGAGGGTGAGGTGTGCTTCGGCATCGAGACCGGCGACCTCGCAGGCGTCGGCGAGGAGGGCCAGCCCGAGGGGGCTGCCGGGGACCTTCACGAGGATGGCGTGGGCGGCGGCCCGGGCGCGCATGCCGTCGCCGCGGGCGAGGGCCTCCTCCGCCTCTCGGAGGCGCGGATCGAGCCCGACGAACGCGATCTCGACGCGGCCGAGCCAGCGGCCGAGGGTCTCGGAGAGGGCGTCGGGGAGCCCGGGTTTCTGCGCCATGAGCGCGGCCGAGGGTAGCAGGGGGTCCGGGCGATGGGGGTCCGGAAGATCGGGAGCCGGCCCCCGAATTTTCGCAACCGCTCGGGCCCCCGGTCCGACAGGGGGGGCGCGCTCCAAACCACCGCGCGCGAAAGGACCTTCGTCATGCGTTCGATCTTCGTCGTCTCCTCGCTCCTCGCTCTGGGTCTCGTCGTCGGCTGCTCTGCGGAGCAGTTCACGGGCACGCCGGCCCCGAGCTCGAATCCGGAGGCGGGCGCGATCCCCGGCTCGGGAGAGACGGATGGCGGGGATGCGGCGGTCGACGCGAAGGACGGCGGCGAGCCCGATGCGATGCCGGACGTCTCCGCCCCGCCGGGCTGTGATCTGAAGAAGCTTCCATCGGAGGATGCCTGCGTCACCACGGAGGCGTCGGGGGTCTTCGTCTCGAAGAGTGGGTCGGGGCAGGGGGATGGCTCGCGCACGAACCCACTCGCGTCGATCGCGGCCGGCATCGCGGCGGCGAAGACGGCGTCGAAGCGTGTGTACGTCTGCGCGGGGACCTACGCGGAGAGCGTGACGCTCGAGAACGGCGTCTCGGTCTTCGGGGGCTTCGACTGCTCGACGTGGGCGTGGAACGCCGCGGGGCGCGTCAAGATCGCGTCGCCGACGAGCCCGACGCTGCGCGCGGTGGGCATCGCGACGCCGACGCGGGTCGAAGGCTTCGACGTGGTCGCTCCCGCCGGCTCCGCGAACGCACCGAGCTCGATTGGTTTCATCGTCGCCACGTCGCCGGCGCTCGCGTTCGTGCACGGTTCGATCACGGCGGCTGCGGGGTACGGTGGTGCAGCCGGCGTGGATGCGGTGCAGCTCGCGAATGGCTTTGCGGTCGACGGCTCGGACAACGTGAAGCCGTTCGCGTGTGGGAACGGGGCCCTCTGCATCGCGCAGCGGCAGTCGACGCCCGGCGGTGTCAACACGTGCGTCGGGAAGATCGGCTACGCCGGTGGTCCCGGCGGTGAAGGCGGGAGCGGCGGGCAGGCCACCTATTCGGGCACCTGGGTCACCAACGGCATCGGTGACGGCGCGCCGTTCTCGAGCAGCAACGCGACGACCCGCGGAGGTGTGGTTGGCCTCGCGGCTTCTCCGGGGGCGCCCGGTGCGGTCGGGACCGACGGTGTCAACGGCGCGAGCGTCGGTGTCATCTCCACGAGCGGCTACGTGACCGCCGATGGTACGCCCGGGACCGACGGTGCCGGCGGCCAGGGCGGTGGCGGCGGGCGTGGCATCGGCATGGGGGACACGTCGAGCTTCAACACCTCGTTGCTCTACTACGGCGCTCCAGGGACCGGCGGCGGCGCCGGCGGCTGCCCCGGCTTGGCGGGTACGTTCGGTCGCGGCGGCGGGGCAAGCATCGCCGTCATCGCGTCCGATTCGCCGATGACGTTCGACGACGCCAAGCTCGCGTCCGCGAACGGCGGTGATGCCGGCGCGGCGGGTGCATCGACGGTCGGCACGAACGGCGGTATCGGAGGGAACTCGCTCATCGGCGCGCCGTTCTCGGCGAAGTACAACGTCGGCGCCGTCGGCGGCGCGGGGGGGCGCGGCGGCCTCAGCGGCCAGGGTGGCGGCGGTCCTTCGATCAGCTACGCCGTCCACGGCACGGCGCCGACGTTCCTCGGTTCCACGTTCGCGAACGGCGTCGGCGGAGCCGGCGCTCCGCAGAAGCAGGCGCCCGCGGGGACCATCCCTGCCTCTCCCGCCGGCTTCGCGGGCAAGAGCTACACGTTCTGATCACAGCTCTTCGGCGGCGAGGAGGCGCGCTCGGCGCGGCTCCTCGACGCGCAAGACGAGCACCTTCTCGCGATCGATCGAAACCGCGCCGGGCGCAGCCCGACGCGGTTTTCGCACGTACTTGCGGGGGACGTAGCTCACCTCGACGATCGACTCGTCGCGCGCGTCCGAGAAGTGCACCGCGAGGTGCGCAGCATCCACGAGGAGCTCCGCCGGGCAGCTCTGGTCGCGCCCGAGCGGCACCACCACGTGGGCTCCCGGGACACCACGCGCGTGGAGCCACAGGTGGTACGGCTTCGCGACGTGGAACGTGAGGGCGTCGTTGTGCTCGGCGCCACGCCCGACGAGCACGCGCCCGCCCGTCGCGCCGAAGGCGCGGTAGGGTGGGCGCGGGGCGTCGGGCTTCCGCTTCGCGCCCGGCGGCGGAGGCTTCTTCAGCGCGCGCGCGTCCTCGGGCGCTTCGCGCTTGAGGCGCGCGAGGGCTTCGTCGAGCGCGGCCGCATCGGCGGCCGCCTCGACGGCGGCGAGCCCCACGTCGAGCGCGCCGAGCGCACGCTCGGTGCGTGCGAGGCGGGCGCTCGCGACGGGCTCGCCGTCGCGGAGGCGCTTCGCCTTGCGAAACACGTCGTCGATCTGGTCGCGCGCGGTGCGCGCGGGGTCGAGCGGGATCACCCGCGTGACCGCTTCGCCGCTCGACCAATCGACGTAGCTGAGCTCCTTGGCTCCGCGGGGGACGCGAGCGACCTCTCCGACGATCCAAGAGGCATGCGAAGCGAGCGCGCGCGCCTCGCTGATCTTCGCGAGGTCGCGCCGGATGGCCTCGGCGCGCCGCGCAGCCCGCTCGCGCGCCCGACGGACCGCGCGCGCGAGCTCGAGGCGGACCGCCGCGAAGGCTTCCTCGGCGCTGAGCGCCGGCGAGGCAGGCGGAGCAGGTGAACCAGGCGGATCGAGCGGCATCGGCGGCGCGGTGCACTATATTCGATCGATCATGAGGTCGCCCCGCTTCGCCTTCGCGAGTCTCGCCATCGCCATGCTCCTTGCGTGTGGCGCCGAGAGCACGACGTCCCAACCCGCCGCCGCCCCGTCGCCGAGCGCGCCGTCGTCGAGTGCGCCTCCCGTGGGCAATGCACCGCAGCCGGGCTATCCGACCGCGCGGAGCAGCTCCGCGTTCGAGCCGGTGGGGTCGACCCCGCCCTCCGCGACGGCGGCGGTCCCCACGGTGTTGCCCACGTCGCTCCCCACGACGTTTCCGACGGCGCTCCCCACGGCATTGCCGACCGCGCTCCCCCAGGTCCGTGCGCCGCTCCCGCCGCTCCTCGGGACGCCGGCGCTCCAGGCCGAGGTGCGGCTCGTGCTCGACGAGCTCATCCGCAACCTGAGCCCCGACCGCCAGGTGCGCGTCGTCGGCATCCCGCTCAAGTTCGACCCGGATCCGAACGAGCTCAACGCGTACGCCGGGTGCGACGACAAGGGCACGTCGTTCATGGCGGCGACGCAGGGCATGCTCGACGCGATCGACGGGATGGCGCAGACGAAGGCCACCGACGAGCTCTTCGGAACGAAGACCTACGACGCGTACACCGCGGCGGTGATCCCGAAGCTGAACGCTCCGAAGGGCGGGAGCGCAGCGCTGCCGCTCGGCATCATCCCGCTCAACTACGTGGCCGATCCGCGGCGCCTCTCGCGCGAGCACGAGATCGCCGACGAGGTGATCGCGTTCACGTTCGGGCACGAGCTCGCGCACCACTACCTGGGGCACACGGGCTGCGCCAATGGGACGACGCAGCTCCAGCAAGGTCTCGCGGTGCTCGGGCACCTCGGGACGCAGCTCGTCCCGCTCTTCAACCAACCGAACGAGCTCGCCGCGGACAACGTCGGTTTGTTCGACGTCTTGGACTCGGGCCGCGCCCGCCGAGCGCTCCTCCCCGAGTGGACCGAGAACGGCGGGCTCCTGCTCCTCGACTTCTTCGCGCGGCTCGAGCAGGCGGCGGGAGCGAGCCCGCTCGTCGCGTTCCTGCGGAGCCACCCGCCGTCCAAGGATCGCATCACCTGGGTCCAGGGCTTCGCCGCCAGCTGGCGGCAACAGCATCCGTGACGCCTTCGGCTCCTCCGGCCTCCAGGCTCTAAGGTCAGTCCACGAAACCGCAGAGGCGCACGCTCGACGCGTCCACCTCCACCACGGCGAGCGCTCCGTGCACGTAGGCGATCAGCCGATCCGTCGGCGCCGGCGCGCCGGGGCGCCACCACTCCACGCTCTCGGTGCGGAGCACGTGCGCGATCGGAGTCGCGTCCGGGCAGGGCTCCGCCACCGGTAGCCAGCGCAGCGGCTCGCGTGCCGCCGTGAGGAACCGGCGCGGTGCCCGCTTCTCCGGCGCGCCCACGACGAAGCGCGCGAGGTGCGAACGCTCGTCGGCTCGCCACCGCGCCACGGGGACGAGCTTGCCGAGCGCGTCCTCGCCGAGGAGCGCGCCGAGCTCCGCGACGAGCGGCGCGAGCGCCGTCGCCGCGCGCCCTTCGGCGCGGAACAGCGAGCGGTCCTTCGCCTCGCGCGGCACGAGCTCGGAGACATGAAGGGTCACCGACAGGACGGGCGCGGTGAGCGCCTCGATCCGCTCCAGCCGCGCGCGCAGGACGACGAAGAGCTCCTCGCTCCGGTGGAGCGGGAGCGGGAAGGGCACGTGGACCGTGCGCGTGCGCTCGTCGCGCCGCTCCTCCGGGAGGAGCGCGGGATCGAGCCCGAACGTCACGTCGAGCGCGCCCGCGCTCGCGACGCGCCCGTCCAGCCGCGCCGCCACGCGCGCGGCGAGCGTGCGGAGGACGAATTGGATCGGCTCGAGGCTCTCTGCGCCGTACTCGAGCTCGACGCGCTCCACGATCGTCTCCTTCGGCTCGTGCCGGACGAGCGGCGTCGCATCCCGCCCGTCGAGGAGCGCGAACACGCGCCGCGCATCGCGCCCGAGGCGCGCCGCGAGCGAGCTCCGCGGGAGCTTCACCAGATCCCCGAGCGTGCGGATGCCGAGCTTCACGAAGAAAGCCGTCGTCGCCTCGTCGAGCCGGAGCGCGGACACACTGAGCGACGCCGTCGCCGCGCGCTCCTCGCCTGGGGCGACGAGCGCGATCGGTCGAGCAGTGCTCGCGACGAAGCGCGCGATGGCCCACGCGCGCTCGGGGCCGTCGGCGATGGCGAGCGTCGCGGTGAAGCCGAGCTGCCCGAGCGCGTGGGCGATCCGCTGGACGAGCATGGTCTCGCCGGCGACGGTTTCCCCCTCCGTCGGTGGGTGCAGGTGTGCGCAACCGGTGACGTCGATCGCGATCGTGTCACGGTCGCGGAGGATGGACGTGGTGGCGCCGAACGCCAGCATCGCCTCGGCCAAGGACTCGAGCGCGGCCTGCGCGGCGTCCTCCGCGACGACGCGCACCGAGAGCTCGGCGAGGCGCGCTCGTGCTTGGGCGATCGTCTGCCCGGGGTGAATCCCCTCGTGCGCGGCGCGTGCGTCGACCTCGTCGAGGCGCGTGTTGCCGAGGAGCGAGCGCTCGTCCTTCACGACGCTCCCCTCGCGCGCGACGACGACCGCGAGCGCGGTGTCCGCCCCCACGGTGTTGCCGGCGGCCTGCCGTGCGAGCGTGAGCCGCAGCGACGAGAGCACGACTGCGACGACGCGCCGCCCGACGCTGGCGGTCATGGTGCGTCGTGGGGGAGGAGGATCGGGAGCGTGACCTTCGCCGTGGTGATGCGCCCGCGCCGCTCCTTCGGGATGCTGAGCGCCAGTCCTTCGCGCACGCGCGCGAGATCGAGGCGCATCGCGACCGGCCACGGCACGGCACGCGTGGGCATGCGCGCGGGCTCGGTGAGGAGCAGGATCGTGACGCCGCTCGACTCGGCGGCGAGCGCGAGCTTGCGCACGAAGAGCTCGGGGGCTTCGCGCTTTCGCTTCGCCGAGCTCGGGCGCGGCGAGCGTGCGTCGGCGGCGTTGCGCTCGGCGAGCTCGACGACGACGACATCGAACGCGCCCGACGAAGCGACCTTCACCGTCACGAGCTCGGCGAGCTCGGGAGGAGGACGAACGACGAGCAGGCGCTCCACGTCGACGCCGGCTTGCACGAGGCCGGGCGCGTGGAGCGAGCGTGCGGTGTCGACCCACGCGCAGTAGGCGCGCTCGTCGCGATGTGCGCGCGCGATCGCGTGCACGGCGATCGCCGTCGCCCCGGCGTACGCGTGCGCGCGCGCGTCGGCCGGAGCGCACGCGAGCTCGACGACGCCGTGAGGGAGCCCCTGGTCGGGCAACAGCGCATCCAGCGCGTCCCACCCCGTCGGACGGGCGGCCTGGAGCGCGCCGAGCTGGAGCTCGTCGGCGGTGCCGATGCGGGTGGGCAGGCGAGCGAGGGCGTCTGTCAGTGCACCGAAGGAGGGCCGTGACATTGGACTGAACAAACTATCAGTGCTCCTGGTCCCGAGCAAGGCTCGCGCGGGGGAGGCAGGCGCGCTAAAGACTCGCCGTGATGGAAGCCTCGCAAGGCCTGGCCCGACTCGAGCGGATCTTCTCGGAAATGGGGTCGGTCCTCGTCTGCTACTCCGGCGGCGTCGACAGCGCCCTCGTGCTCTTGGTCGCGCACCGGGTCCTCGGGGACCGCGCCGTCGGGATGACCGCCGTGAGCCCGAGCTTGGCCCCGTTCGAGAAGGAAGCCGCCATCGCGGTCGCCCGCCAGATCGGCGCCCGGCACGAGCTCGTCGACTCGCACGAGCTCGAGCGCGCCGGCTACCAGCGGAACGACGCCGACCGCTGCTTCTACTGCAAGACCGAGCTCTACGAGATCGCCGCCGCGAAGCGCGAAGCGTGGGGTCTCGCTCACGTCGTGAACGGCGTGAACGTGGACGATCTGGGCGACCATCGCCCCGGCCTCGAGGCCGCGAAGAACGCGACCGTCCGCAGCCCGCTCGTCGAAGCCGCGCTCGGCAAGGCCGGCGTCCGTGCGATCGCGAACGAGCTCGGGCTCACCGTCTGGGACAAGCCCGCGTCCGCGTGCCTGTCGAGCCGCATCCCGTTCGGCACACAGGTCACCGCGGCGAAGCTCGCGCAGATTGGCGGGCTCGAGGCCGAGCTCCGTCGCTCGGGTCTCCGCCAGCTCCGCGTGCGCTGGCACGAGGTGGGCGGCACGGGTGGGACGCGCGTGTCGGCGCTCGCCCGGGTCGAGGTCGATCCCGAGGAGCTCCCGCGCGCCTTCGAGCTCCGCGCCGCCATCACCGAGGCGGGGAAGCGCTTCGGCTTCGCGTACGTCACGCTCGACCTCGCGGGCTACCGCACCGGGAGCCACAACGAGCTCCTCGAGCCGTCTGCGCGGGCTTCGGATGCGAGTGTGGCGCGGCGGCTCCCGATCGTCTCCTGAGCTGCAAAAACGTCGCGTGTGCGCAGCGTTCTTCGCACTGAAGAAGCTTTGATCCGCGCGCGAAAATCTGCCAGAAGGTGCGCGGAAAGCACGTCTTTGGAGCCATGGCAGCGATGACGACGACCACGGATGCGGGCACGGAACCGCGGGGGCGCTCGGACAAGGAGCTCATCGACGCGACGCGCGCGTTCATCGCCGAGAGCAAGCCGCGGAGCTGGTGGGCGTTCCTCAGCACGCTCGCGTTCTTGGGGGCGATGCTCTCGGTCGCGGCGCGTACGCCGGAGTCGCTCGCGGGTTGGATCGTTCGCGGCGTGGCCACCACGATCGCCGGCCTCCTGATCGTGCGGACGTTCATCCTCTACCACGACTACCTGCACGGCGGGATCCTGCGCGGCTCGACGGTCGCGCGCTGGATCTTCTGGGTCTACGGCATGCTCATCATGACGCCGCCGAAGGTCTGGAAGGAGACGCACAACTACCACCACGCGAACACGGCGAAGATCGTCGGCTCGCACGTGGGCTCCTACATGATGGTGACGACCAACATGTGGGCGAAGATGACCCCCAAAGAGCGGTTCATGTACAAGGTGATCCGCCACCCGTTCACGATCTTGCTCGGGTACTTCACGCTGTTCATGCTCGGGATGGGGATCTCGCCGTTCCTGCGCGCGCCGAAGAAGCACTGGCAGTGCGCGGTGGGGGTTCTCCTGAACTGGTCGCTCACGGGCGTGATCATCTGGCAGTTCGGGTTCCTGACGTGGGTGTTCGCGATGTTCGTTCCCCTCGCGATCGCGATGTCGGCGGGCGGGTACCTCTTCTACGCGCAGCACAACTACCCCGAGGCGCACGTGCAGCCGCGCGAGGCGTGGAACTTCAACCGCGCCGCGCTCGAGTCGTCGAGCTACATGGAGATGGGCCCGGTGATGCGCTACTTCTGCGGCAACATCGGCTACCACCACGTGCACCACCTGAACTCGATGATCCCGTTCTATCGCCTGCCGGAGGCGATGGCGGCGATCCCGGAGCTGCAGCACCCGGGGAAGACGAGCCTGTGGCCGAGCGACGTGCTCGCGTGCTTCCGGTTGAAGCTCTGGGATCCGGAGCAGCAGAAGCTGGTCGGCTATCCGTAGCGCAGAACCCTCCGCCGAAGAGTGGGCGGAGCATTGCGGGGGCCGGTAACGGATGAAGGTCCCCGACGCTCTCCGTGACGCTGCGTTCCCACCGCCCAGCGCCATCGCAGCTTGGCGCGGCGCCAAGCAGCCCGCCTTGATCGCAGGGCTGGAGCGCGTCGCACCCGAGCTCCGCGGGCTGCAGGGGTGGGCGGCCGAGGCCCTCTCGTCGCGCAAGAAGCTCGGCGCGCCGCTCGGTGAGGAGGGCTCCGCCGAGCTCGGGGCGTTGGTGGCGCTCTGCCGCGACAACGCCGTGACGCTCGCCGCCGAGCTCGTCTCCGTGCACGGTCTGCTTCCCGTGCTCGAGGCGGCCCTGGCGGAGCACGCCTTCGTGGCGCGGTACCAACATGGTAAAGCGCCGGCGCTGTGGTTGGTGCCCGCGAGCGCGGAGGCGCCCGCGCCGCCGGTCGTCGCCGTTCGCCCCTCGCGCGTTCCCTGGATCGATGCGACCCGAAGCTGGCTCGATCGAGCTCCGCCGCCCGAGCTCGCGCGGGCGCGTGCGCTCGCGGCGAAGGCACGCCTGCACCTGCCGCTCACCGAGCGGGCTGCGCTCGCTCGCGCATTTCGGGACGAGGCGTGGGCCGAAGCCGATGCTGTCGCGCTGGCGGTGGCGCCGCCGTCGGGCGCGGCGGAGCTCGCGTCGATCGTGCAACGCCTGCTCCCGTACGTCGCCACGGACGAAGCCTTCGAAGCGCTCGCTGCGCGAGCGACGAGCGCGCTCTTCCACTCGAAGGTCTACGCCGAGATCCTCGTGCGCACGCCGGCGGAGCGCGCACTGCGGCGCCTCGCGCGCCTGCTCGAGCTTCCGCTTGCGGTGGAAGCGACGGCGCACGTCGTCATGATCGTCGAGGCGATCGCCTGCTTCGACGAGGCGGCGGCAGCGGAGGCGATCGCCCGCGCGGCGCACGTCGCGCGCGCCGAAGCCAAGGCCTACTTCCTGGCGCACCCGGAGCACCGGCGCTCCCTCGTGGCGCGGGCCGAGGGGCGCGGAAAGACGGCGACGACCGTCCGTGCGATCGTCGTGGAGATCGAGCGCGCCGAAGCCGCGCGCCGAGCGGTGGACGATCCGGTTCGCAAGCTGCCGCGGTGCCTCGCCGAGCCGCCATGGAGGAATCGGCCGGCGCCATGGCCCGCCCGCGACCTCGCACCGATCTGCGACGGGGAGCGCATCACCCCGACGGCCGAGCTCCGCGCGCAGCGGCCGGTGCTGTTTCCACGGACCGGCGGTGACGCAGCGATCCTCGCCGAGAGCGGCCAGCTCGACGAAGCCGAGTTTGCGGGGTTGTCCGACGAAGCCGCTCTCGCGAACGTCGAGCGTCTGCCCGTCCGTGGGCTCGGGTGGCCACTGATGCGGTTCGGTGAGCGCGCGCTCGAAGCCGTCTCGGAGGTGCTCCGTGCGCGGCCGATGGCGGCGCATGCGCCGATCATCGCGATGATCCGTTCGCCCCGCATCGCGGCCGTGGTGTGGGACTTCCACGAGGACGAGCGCTGGCTGCTCGCCGATCCGACCATCTCCGCGCTCGGGCTCATCCCGGAGTTGTTCGCGGTTTCCTCGGCGCGACGTTGGACGGCCGAGATGGGATTGCTCCGCTTGGTGGTGGCGGGCCACCGGGCGGCCATCGAGGAGGCGGCCGCGCGTTGGAACATCGAGCGCGACGTGGCGGCGATCCTCGATCGCGACCCGTGGTCTCGGGTTCCGGAGCCGCTCCCCGCGCTCCATCGGAAGGTCCAAGAGGATGCGCTCACGGTGCTCGCGACTCGCGAGGGACCGCTGCCTCCGAGCACCACCGCGACGGTCGCGCAGCTCGTCGCGATCAGCCCGCCGTTCCTCCCGCATCCGGGCTTGCTCGAGTTGCGTGCAGAGTGCACGGAGGAATCGCGCTCCCAGCTGGCATGGGAGCTCTCGGAGGAGACCGGTGCGACCAAGGCGATCGCGCTACTCGGCGGCGACGGGGCCATTCGGCTCCTGGATCGACAGCTCTCGGCGAAGCGGCCCGAGATGAAGCCCGCGGAGCGCTTCGCGGCATTCGACGCGCTCGCGTGGAATGGGAGCCCGCTCGCGCTCGCCCTCTTGATGAAGCAGGCGCTCTCGAGCCCGTGGCCGGATCGGAACGAAGCCATCGATGCTCACCTCGACGAGATCGCGCGTCGGCGTGGTCTCGCGCGTTGGGAGCTCGAGGACGAGACGTTCGCTGCGCTCGCGTTCGACGGTACCGAGGTGGACCTCGACTACGGAGCACGCAGCTTCGGCCTCCGCGTCGACGACCACCTCGTGCCCTACGTGGTCGCCGCCGACGGAGCGCGGCTCGATGGGCTGCCGAAGCCGACCAGAAAGGACGACCCGTCGAAGAGCGCGGCGGCGAAGGCCACGCTGCGCGACCTCACCCTCGATCTCGACGACATTCGCGTCACCCTCTTTGCGTACTTCGAGCGCGCCATGGCGACGGGGCGTTCGTGGGAGGTCGCGCGCTTCCGGCGCATCGTGGTCGGCCACCCACTGCTCGGTCGCGTGGCGCGCAGCCTCGTGTTCGAGCTGGACGTGGGAGACGGGTCACGCTTCGTGAGGATCGCCGAGGACGGGACGTTCGCCGACGCGCGCGACGTCGCGGTGACCGCGTCGGACCGGTCGAGCATCGGGGTGGCGCATCCCCTCCACCTGAGCGCGGACGAGCGCGCGGCGTTCCGGCAGGTGTTCGACGACTACGCCATCTTTCCGCCGTTCGCGCAGCTCGCGCGGGAGACGTACGCCTTGCGCGCCGACGAGCGCGAAGCGAAGTCGCTCACGCGCTTCCAGGGGAGGGTCGTCGCGACGGCGCGCGTCGGCGATCTCCTCGGCGCGAGGGGATGGCAGCACGGTCGGCACCCTGCGCTCGTGAAGCCGCTCGGTTCGCGCGAGGTGTGCATGGTCCTCCGGTCGCGGCGGGGCGGAGCCACCGAGATCGAGGGCGTGACGCTCGCCGCGAAGGACGGCCCCGACGACGAACGGCCGTTCGCGATGCAGCTCCCGTTCTCGCTGCTCAGCGACGTGGAGGCCAGCGAGCTTCTCCGCGACCTGGAGATGCTCCCGCTCGCGGTGGGCAAACGCTGACGCAGCGGGTGGGTCGGTCCTCGCAGGTCCGGTAGGCTCGCATCGAGCGGTCACCGTGTCAGTCACTCCGCGGCTTCGCGTGCCGGAGCTCGTGCACCGCGTCGAAGAAGTAGCCGTGGTGCTCGTCGCCGGTCCCGATCTGCCCGCTCTCGTGGATGATCCACAGAACCGGGATCGCGTAGAAGCGTTGCTCCACCCGCGCGAGCCCCGCGGCTTCGCTGCGTAGGATCGCGTCGCGCGCGATCAGCGCCGCATCCCGCGCGGCGCCGAAGTACCAACCCTGGAACTCGTCCGCCGCGCGCACGGCCGACGCCCCGCGATAGGCGCTCGCGACGAGCGAGGGCGCCGGATCGAAGGCCTGCTCGCTGGGCCAGATCACCGACGGATCGATCATGGCCGCCAGCATCGGCCGGAGCGAGTCGTGCACCTGCGGCACGAACAGCTGCCGGATGTGGATCGGTCGATCGTTCACGTAGCGCACGCTGCACGCGATCGTGCGGCGCTCGCCGTCGCACACGGAGCACGTGATGGAGCCTTCGCCCCGACACGCGAGGCACTGGATGCGCGTGTCGCCGCTTCCGATCGTCCCGTTGCCTCCGCACGTGGGGCAGGGGACCGAGCCCGGCCGGATGACGCAGTTCATGCACTGGCTCGGACGAAACGGTTTGCGATCGTCCAGCAGCTTGTAGCTGCGCTCCGCATCCCAGCGCACGGTCGCCTCGTTCGGCGCGGGGGGCTCGCCGCGCGGGAAGCGCTCGAACAGCTTGGGCGAGAGCTCGACGTCGTCGCTCCACTCCTCGCGCCGGACCCCGTCGAGCTGGAGGACGATCGCAGCGACCTGGAAGACCCGCGTCGGGCGGAACGGCAGCGTCTCGCCGCGCGCGGCCAGCGCTGCACGGACGGCGTCGAAGGTCGGAAACTGCGGCGGAAGCATGCGCGGGCCCAGTCTGGCGCCCTTGCGCCCATCGAGATACTGATAGTATGTTCAGTATTCCGATGGGACGACGCCTCCGGATCGATCCGAGCAGCCGCACCCCGCTCCCGGGCCAGGATGCCGTTCTCCGCGTCCTTCGCCGGCGGCGCGATCTCCCCCGCGGCACCTACGTCGAGCTCTGCGCGCGCTCGCACTTCTCCTTTCTGCAGGCGGCGTCTTCACCCGAGGCGCTCGTGCAGCGCGCGGTCGCGCTCGGTCACGACGCGCTCGCCATCACCGATCGCGACGGGCTCTACGGGATCGTGCGCGCGCACGAAGCGGCGAAGGAAGCAGGGCTGCGTCTCATCGTGGGCTGCGAGCTGTCGATTGATGAAGGGGGCTCTGCCCCCTTGCCCCCCGGGAAGAGGTCCTCGCAAGCGAGCTCTCCGGCGTTCACCCTCTTGGTTCACGTCGAAAACCATGCAGGGTACACCAATCTCTGCCGCATCCTCACCGAGAGCCATCGCCGCCACCCCAAGAGCGAGCGCACCGCCTCGCGCGCGGCAAAGTCGGGCAAGGGCGACGACGACACCCCCAAGAACCTCTACGCCGGCGTTCCGCTCTCCTTCGTCGCCGACCACGCCGAAGGCCTCTGGGCCACGCTGCTCCCGCGCGCGTTTCCGAGCCCCACGCCCTTCCACGATGCCGACGTGACCTTGCTCCGGGACGCGTTCGGGGACCGCTTCTCGATCGGGCTCCATCGCCACCTCGACGGCGACGACGAGCGCGTGCTCCGCGCCGCCACGCACGCGAGCCAGACCCACGGCGTACCGCTCGTGCTCCACAACGGCGTCCGCTACGCGCTCCGCGAAGAGAAGCCCGTGTTCGACGTGCTCCACGCGATCCGCGAGGGCATCACGTTGGACGACGCCGGGCGAGCGTTCGCGCCCAACGCCGAGGCGCGCCTGAAGAGCTTCGGCGAGATGCACGAGCTCTTCCCCGGCGCCGAGTACGAAGCCGCGTTCGAGCGCGCGCGCCGGATCGCCGACGCGTGTCGCTTCTCGATGAAGGAGCTCCGGTATCGGTTTCCCTCCACCGGTGACGAGCACCCGGGCGAGACGCCGGACGAGGCGCTCCGTCGCCTCACGTTCGAGGGCGCGACTCGTCGGTACCAAAATGGGATGCCGGACAAGGTGCGCGAGCAGGTCGAGCGCGAGCTCGGCATCATCGCCCAGCTCGAGGTCGCCACCTATTTCCTGTGCGTCCGTTCGATCGTCGAGATCGCGCGCGCCAAGGACATCCTGTGCCAAGGGCGGGGGAGCGCCGCGAACAGCGCCGTCTGCTACTGCCTCGGCATCACCGCGGTCGATCCGGCGCGGTCGAGCCTGCTCTTCGAGCGGTTCCTCTCGCCCGAGCGGCGCGAGCCGCCCGACATCGACGTCGACTTCGAGCACGAGCGCCGCGAAGAGGTCATCCAGGCGCTCTACGAGAAGTACGGGCGCGATCGCGCGGCGATGGTGAGCGAGGTCATCTCCTACCGCGGCAAGTCCGCGTTGCGCGAGGTGGGGAAGGCCTTCGGCTTCTCGCTCGAGCAGGTCGAGCGGCTCTCGTCCGTGGTCACCTGGTGGGACACGCTCGACGAGATCACCGACCAGCGCCTGCGCGAGCTCGGCATGAGCAAGGACGGGGGCCGCGTCCGCGCGTGCCTCGCCATGGCGAAGGCGATCCAGGGCTTTCCGCGCCATCTCTCGATCCACGTCGGCGGCTTCGTCCTGTCCGAGACGCCGCTCGCCGAGATCGCCCCGGTCGAACCCGCGACGATGGAGGGGCGCACCGTCATCCCGTGGGACAAGGACGACATCGACACGCTCGGCTTCTTCAAGGTCGACGTGCTCGGGCTCGGCATGCTCACCGCGATCCGCAAGGCGATGGAGCTCGCCGCCCCCTACGAAGAGATCTTCGCGAGCCGCGTCACCGCGATCGAGCGCTTGGCTGCAATTCCCGCCGAAGACCCGCGCGTCTACGACGCGCTCTGCCGCGCCGACACCGTCGGCGTCTTCCAGATCGAGAGCCGCGCGCAGATGGCGATGCTCCCGCGCCTGCGCCCGCGCATCTTCTACGATCTCGTGATCGAGGTCGCGATCGTGCGCCCCGGTCCGATCCAAGGCGGCATGGTCCACCCGTACCTGCGTCGTCGCAGCGGCGAGGAGCCGGTCGACTCTCCCCACCCGTGCCTGGACGAGATCCTGAAGCGCACGCTCGGCGTCCCGCTCTTCCAGGAGCAGGTGATGCAGATCGCGATCGAGGGCGCGGGCTACACCGGCGGCGAAGCCGATCAGCTCCGGCGCGACATGGCCGCGTGGCGCAAGAACGGGCGCTTGGCCCGGCACGAGCAGCGCCTGCACGACGGCTTCGCCGCGCGTGGCATCTCGCGCGAGTTCTCGGAGCGGCTCTACAAGCAGATCCAGGGCTTCGGCGAGTACGGCTTCCCCGAGAGCCACGCCGCGAGCTTCGCGCTCCTGGTCTATGCGAGCTCGTGGCTGAAGGTGCACCACCCCGCCGCGTTCGCCGCCGCGCTCGTGAACAGCCAGCCGATGGGGTTCTACTCGCCGAACACGATCTTGGAGGACGCTCGCCGCCACGGCGTGCGCGTGCTCCCGATCGACGTGACGAAGAGCGACTGGGACTGCACGCTCGAAGCGCCGCAGGCGATCCGCGTCGGGCTGCGGCAGGTGAAGGGCCTCGGTGAAGAGACGGGGCGAAGGTTGCAAGATGCACGCAATGCGTCGCCGTTCGTCGACATCGCCGACGTGAGTCGGCGCGGCGGGCTCGATCAGCGCGATCGCGACGCCCTCGCCGAGGCGGGGGCGCTCCGCGCGTTCGCGCGCGAGCGTCGGGTCGCGATGTGGACCGCGCGCACGCCGAGCCTCGCCGGGGACGAGAGCCTCTTCGCTGGCGCGTCGCTCCCGCCGAGCGCGATGGAGCTCCCGCCGCGCCTGCCGCCGCTCCTCCGCGCGGAGCAGCTCATGCTGGATTTCGAGCGGACGGGGATCTCCGTCGTCGATCACCCGATGCGCTTGCTTCGGAAGTCGCTCCCTCCCGACGTCCTCGACTCGCCGCGCTTGGCGATCGCGCGCGCCCAGCAGCGCGTGCGTGTCGCCGGGCTCGTCATCTGCCGCCAGCGCCCGGGGACGGCGAGCGGCGTGGTCTTCATCACGCTCGAGGACGAGCATGGCTTCATCAACCTCGTGCTCTGGGCGAAGACGTTCGAGAAGCTGCGCCACACCGCGACGACGAGCACGCTGCTGCTCGCGAGCGGCTACGTCGAGGCGGGGACGGCGGGACCGGCGGGGGCTGCGAAAGACGCGAGCTCTCCGCGCGACGTCGTCTACGTCATCGTCGACGGGCTCGAGAAGATCGGGATCCCGCGCGCGGTCTCGAACGCCCTGCCGGACGGCATCCGCCTGCCCTCGATGAGCCGCGACTTTCACTGAAGGCAACGGTCGGATGAACCGATTCTGCCTCGGCACGTGGTGGCGCTCGAGCAGCGGCAGCGCGAAGACTGCGGCGGGACCGCCGCCGTGCTCTTCGGAGAACGGGAGTGACGCGTTCACTCGACAGAACGCCTCCGTCGGGAAAGCCGCCGCGACTCGGGCAGGGTCACACCGGACCGGTCACCGTGTTAGGATGTAGGCAATGTCTCGCTTTGCGTTGGCTCCGCTCTGGGTCCTCGTCGCCTCGTCGGGCATCGCTGCCTGTGGGCTCCAGAAGGGGGGCACCCTCGAAGAGGTCCCCGACACGTCCATCGTCGACTCCGGCAAGCCGGAGACCGTCGTCCCCGACGTTCGGGAGGACGTCACGCCGAGCTGCGATCCCAAGTCGTGTCCGAGCGACCAGTACTGCACCGCGAACGGCTGCGACTACCTGCCGAGCTGCGAGGCGATCCTCGCCAAGGACCCGACCGCGACCTCTCGCCCGTACGCGATTCGCACCAAGGTCATGAAGGCCCCCGAGACGGCCGTCGTCTACTGCGTGATGGACGTCCCCGAGGCGCCGGGCGGCTGGATGCTCTTCGCCCGGACCGATGCGACGGCGACTGCGCCCTTCGGTTGGACCACGGCGCAACCGGACCTCAACGCTGCCAACGCCAAGTACACGTTCGACCTCCAGAAGGTCCCTGGCCTCGCGCACGGCATGATCGCCGTCCGCTCGGGGAAGCTCGACATCGATCCCGCCGGCCCCATCCTCACGTTCGATTTCCCGAGCCCGTTCCCGGGCGCTCTCGGTGGCTCCACCACCAACACCTCCAACCTCAAGGTCGTGCGGAAGACGACCGCCTGCCCGGCGGCGAACCCGCCGACGGCGCTGAAGGTCATGGGTCTGACCGACGCCACCGATCGCTTCTTCTTCGGGGAGCAAGCCAACGAGCTCGGCGTCGGCATCCTGCCGAACGGGTTCAAAGCGAACGTCACCGGGTGCGGCACGGACTTCAACCTCACCGGCTCTCAGATCCTCCTCTTCGTTCAGCTCACCCCGTAGTCGAACGGCATGGCGCGCTCGCGGAGCCATTGGGCGTGGGGATGGGTCGACGCGTTCCCCGACGACGTGGCGCGTGCCGCCCTCGCGCAGCAGGTCGCGTTCCTCCTCCGTGAGGAACCGCCGGCGCTCGAACCGCTGCCCACGCTCGAGCAGGCGACCGTGCCTGCGCCGCGGATCCCGGTCCCGCCCGCGTGGTCCGCCTTCGCTCGCGCCGACGACGAGACCCGACTGCGCCATGCGTGGGGCCGCGCCTATCCCGATTTGGTACGGGGCTTCACGGGCGATTTCTCGAGCGCGCCCGACATCGTCGCGTTCCCGCGGACCGACGAGGAGCTCGGCCAGCTCTTCACCGACGCACCGGCCCTCGGCGCGGCGCTGGTCCCTTTCGGCGGCGGAACGAGCGTGGTCGGGGGCGTCACCTGTCGCCGCGACGGCCCGGTCGTCGCGATCGATCTCGGCGCGCGCGCGCGCCTGCTCGAGGTCGATCCGACGAGCCGCCTCGCGCACATCGAGGCCGGAGCCACCGGGCCCGAGCTGGAGAGTGCCCTCCGTCAGCACGACCTGACGCTGCGGTTCTTCCCGCAGAGCTTCGAGCTCTCCACGCTCGGCGGTTGGATCGCGACGCGCGCCGGCGGCCACTACGCGATGCTCGCGACCCACATCGACGAGCTCACGTGCGCGGTGCGCATGGTGACCCCGCGCGGAACGATCGATACGCCTCGGGTCCCCGCGTCGGGCGCCGGGACGGAGCCGAAGCGGCTCGTCCTCGGCTCCGAAGGCACCCTCGGGGTGATCACCTCGGCGTGGATGCGCGTCGTGCCGCGCCCGCGCTTCCGCGCCGACGCGAACGTGTTCTTCCGCGAGCTCGGGGCGGCGTTCGAGGCGACCCGCCGGATCGCCCAGAGCGGTCTCAACCCGGCCAACGCGCGCTTGCTCGACCCGCGCGAGGCGCTCATCAACGGCGTCGGCGACGGGAGCCGCGCCGTGCTCGTGTTGGGCTTCGAGAGCGCCGACCACGACCCGGCCGAGGCGCTCTCCCGCGCGCTCGTCCTGGCGACCCGCGTCGGCGGCGAGTGCCCCGACGGGCCGCGGATCCGGCACGGGCGTACGGCGCGCGGCGATGGGACCGCCTCCGAGGCGTGGCGTGCTTCGTTCCTGCGCGGTCCCTATTTGCAGAGTGCACTCGTTTCGCTCGGGCTCGTCGTCGACACCTTCGAGACCGCGTGCACGTGGGATCGCCTCGAGGGGTTGGTGCGCGAGGTGAAGGGGAGTCTGCGCGAGCTCTTCGAGCGCCACGGGCGCCGGGGCCTCGTGAGCTTCCGCTTCACGCACCTCTACCCGGACGGGCCGGCGCCGTATTTCACGTTCGCCGTCCGTCCAGCGCGCCCGGGCGGCGAGCTGGAGCTCTGGACCGAAGCGAAGCGGGTCGCGAGCGACGCCCTTCGGCGCGCGGGCGGAACGATCAGCCACCACCACGCCGTCGGTCGCACGCACGCGCCGTGGTGGGCCGAAGAAGTGGGCCCCACCTGGCGGCGGGCGCTCGGCGCGGCGAAGGCCGCGCTCGACCCCGACGGGCTCCTCAACCCGGGCGTGCTTCCGTCGGGCTGAGCGGCGCGAGCTCCACGCCGAGGCCGTGTTCGAGCGCGAGGTCGAGCGTGGGGCCGTCCACCGCCCAACCGCCGCGGAAGCGCTCCTCGGCGAGGAGGAACGCGGTGTCCAGATCGACGAAGTCGGCCCCGCCCAGCGCGGCGACGACGTGTGCCATCGCCGTGAGGCCGAGCCGAGTCTCGACCATCGCGCCGCACATGAGCCGGAGGCCGTGCGCGCGGGCACGCGCGCCGATCGCGTAGGCCTCGCGCGGGCCGCCGTGCTTGACGAGCTTGAGGTTCACGCCGTGCGCGGCGCGCGCCTTCACGACGCGCTCGAGCTCGGCGAGCGTGCGGACCGATTCGTCGGCGACGACGGGCACGCCGCCTTCGCGCGTGACCTTCGCCATGGCGTCGAGGTCGTCGCGCGCACAGGGCTGCTCGAAGCACTCGACGCGCTCGCGCTCGACCGCGGCGAGGAGCGCGAGCGCCTCACCGGCGGAGAACCCGGCGTTGGCATCGAGGCGAAGGCTGGCGCCTGGCACGGCGCCGGTGATCGCGCGGAGCGCGCGCGCGTCGGCGTCGAGGTCCTTGCCGACCTTGACCTTGAAGCAACGAAACCCACGCGCCCACCACTCGCGGGCGAGCTCGGCCATGCGTGCGGGATCGGCGATCGGCAACGTCACGTCGGTGACGAGGCGCGTGACGAACGGCGGCGCTCCGAGCAGGGCCGCGACGGGGACGCCGCGGAGCCGCGCGAGCGCGTCGAGGAGCGCCGTCTCGAGCCCGGCGCGCGCGACGGGGCTCGCCTCGGGGAAGGGGAGCTCGTCGAGCGTGGTGAAGGTCGTGCCCGTGAGCTCGCGACCGAGCCCGCCCAGCGTCCGCTCGAGATCGGGCCAGTCTTCGTGGGTGACCGGGTGGAGCGGTGCCGCCTCGCCGAGCCCGACGGCCGTCCGCTCTCCGTCGCGGACGACGACGGTGACGAGCGCTGCCCGCGTGGTGTCCATGCGCGCGGTCGCGATCACGAAGGGCTCGCGGAGGGGCACGTGGAGCGGAGCGACGGTGGCGCTTTCAAAACAAAACACGGCGTGAGCATAGCGCCGCGCTTCTCCGCGCGCGCGCTCACGGCGCCGGGTGACGAAGCGAGCGTGCTACCCTTCTCGGCGTGGACGCTCCGCCGCGTGCGCTCTCCCTCACGGCGCTCCTCGCGCTGGCCATCGCCTTCGCGTGCTCGTCCACGCCGCCGGAGCCGGCGCCCCCGGTGAAGGGCTCGTTCGGCGTGTTCGAGGTCCGCGTCGAGAACGATTCGTTCATCGTGACGGCGGGCGGCAAGCCGCTGCTCGAAGGCCTCCCGCCGAGCGACGCGACCGGAGAAGGCAAGACCGCGAACGACGAGGCGCCGCCGATGACGGGCTTCGCCGTGCGCGACGTGCAGACCGACTTCGAGATGCTCTACGGCTCGTTTCGCTGGACGTACGCCCCGCGTGCGCCGTGGCGGGTGGCGAAGCGGCTCGTCGCGGACGACACGGCGACCACGACCGACGTGCTCGACGGCGCCGGCAAGCGCATCCTCACCCTGCACGTCTCCAAGGGAAGCGGCACCGACGAGCTCGTCGTCGAGGTCGGCGCGGGCGAAGGGCCCGAGCGGCGTCTCTCGTGGGGCTTCAAGTGCAGCGAGACGGATCACTTCCTCGGGCTCGGCGCGCAGACCAACGGCGTCGACCACCGCGGTGAGAGCGTTCCCGTTTGGGTCCAGGAAGAGGGGATCAAGAAGGAGCCCACCGACGACTTCACGGGGGCGTGGTTCCTCCGTGGGCGCCTGCATTCGTCGTACTGGCCGATGCCGGAGTACCTCTCGTCGCGCGGCTACTTCGCGGTCGCCGAGACGAACCAGCTCTCCACGTTCGCGCTCTGCAGCGAGCGGAGCGACGTGGCGCGTCTCCAGCTCGAGCTGCCGGTGAGGCTCCACCTCTTCTTCGGGCCGTCCCCGAAGGAGGCGCTCGCGAAGAAGACGGCGCGCTTCGGGCGCCCGCGCGTGCCGCCGGCGTTCGCGTTCGCCCCCTGGAACGACGCGATCTACGACTCGGCCAACGTCCGGCGCGTGGCCAAGAAGCTCCGCGACTCCGGCGCACCCTCGAGCGTGATCTGGACGGAGGATTGGCGCGGCGGTGACGACGGACCCGACAATCGCTATGCGCTGCGCGAGGAGTGGGAGGTCGATCGCACGCGCTACCCCGACTTCGAGGACGTCGCCAAGGAGCTCCACGCGGCGGGCTTCAAGTGGCTCGTCTACTTCAACCCGTTCGTGGAGACCGGAAGCAAGGCTTTCCCCGAGACCGATCCGAAGGGCTTCTTGATCCACGACGCGGAGGGGAAGGCGACCTACCTCTTCGACGACGCGAAGTTCAAGAAGGCGTCGCTCGTCGACCTGACGAACCCGGACGCGTTCGCGTGGGCGGTGGGGAAGCTGCGCGCGGCGATTGCCCTCGGCGCCGACGGTTGGATGGGCGACTACTCCGAGTGGCTCCCCACCGACGCCCGGCTCGTCGGCGGCAGCGGGCTCGACCTCCACAACGGCTACCCCGTGCTCTGGCAGAAGGCGCAGCGCGCCGCGGTCGACGGCGTGGGCGACGGCGTCGAGCGCCTGTTCTTCGTGCGGAGCGGTTGGTTCGGCACCCCCGAGGTCGCGGACGTGTGGTGGGACGGCGATCAGCAGTCCGATTTCCTCCCCGACGACGGCATGCCGACGGTGGTGCCGATCGGCCTCGGCGTGGGGCTCTCCGGGATGTCGACGCAGGGCAGCGACATCGCGGGTTATCAGAACATCCAGAGCACGCCGGTCGACAAGGAGCTCTTCTTCCGCTGGACGGAGCTCGGCGCGTTCTCCGCGGTGATGCGCACCCATCACGGGTCGGCGCCGAAGCCGAACTGGAGCTTCGAGTCGGACGACGAGACGCTCGCCCACTGGGTGCGCTACGCGAAGGAGCACGTCGCGCTCGCCCCGTACCTTCGTTCGCTCGCGCAGGAGGCGCACGACGGTGGCGTCGCGATTTGGCGACCGCTCGCGGTCGAGTTCCCGGGGGACGCCGCGCTCTGGCCGATCGCCGACGAGGTGATGCTGGGGGACGCGCTCCTCGTGGCGCCCGTCCTCGCGGCCGGGAAGACCGCGCGCGACGTTCGGCTTCCGGCCGGGACGAAGTGGTTCCCGTGGCGCGGGGGGCCGGCCGTCGACGGCGGCGTGGTCGTGACGGCGCCGGCGCCGCTCGGCGAGATCCCCGTCTGGGCACGCGCGGGCTCGATCGTGCCGCTCTACCCCGATGGCGTGGAGACGCTGACGGTGGAGCCTTCGTCGGCGAAGAACGCAGGGAGCGTGGGCGCGGACCGCGTGGTGAAGGTCTTCGCCGGAGGGAACGCGACGCGCAAGGACGTGACGGGCGGGAGCTACGTGCTCACGAGCCCGGCGGTCTCCCCCGCGGGACCGGTGACGACCACCTTCGCCGGAGTCCCGCTCGCGGCGTGCGGTGCACCCGCAGTGGCGCCGTGCTTCGATGCTGCGTCCACCACGGCGTGGGTGGTGGGGAGTGGAGCATTCGTCTTGTCCCATGGAGGTACGGAAGCCGTGAAGCTCGAGATCCAGACCGATCCGAAGGCAACGACTCGCGTCGAGGTGCACGAATGAGCGCCACGCACCTCCTCGTCGGAAACCCGACTGCCCAGAGCGGGAAGAACGCAGAGCGCATCGCCGAGGCGCGCGCCTTCCTCGATCGCGCGGGCGTCGCCTGCGACTTCCTCGCCACCGAGCCGGAGGGACGGACGATCGGCGCCGTGAAGCGCGCGGTCGAGGCCGGCTCGCATCGCGTCGTCGTGTACATGGGCGGCGACGGGACGTTCCGCGAGGTCGCCGCGGGGATCCTCGACAGCAGCCGCAAGGCCGAGGTCGCGCTCGGGATGCTACCGACCGGCACCGCGAACGATCAGGGGCGCAGCTTCGGTCTCTCCGCGGGCGAAGGCTCGCTGGAGCCGAACCTCGAGGTCATCCTGGCCGGGCACGAGACGCGCCTCGACGCGGGGCGGCTGACGGCCGGCGAAGGCGCGGCGCGGCGGAGCGACTGGTTCTTCGACTCCGCCGGTTGGGGGATCAGCGCGCGCGTGCTCGCCGAGCGCAACAAGGATCGCGAGTGGGTGAAGAGCATCCCGATCCTGCGCGACGTCTATCGTGATCACATGGTGTACGCCGGCGCGCTCCTCCGAGTGTTCCTCGAGTCGTACACGGTGAGCGACAAGTTCTCCGCGCGCGTCGTCGCGGACGGCGTCGTCCACGATCTCGAGGGCCTCACCGACCTGATCCTCAAGGGCACTCGCATCTACGGCGGCGCTTGGGTCTTCGATCGGACCTCGGAGCACGACGACGGCAAGTTCGAGGTCGTCCCGTTCCGCGGCAAGCGCGACTGGACGAGCAAGGCGATCGTCGATCTGGATGGGAACCCGCTCGGCGAGGAAGCGCTCAACGCGATCGGCGTCGAGCACTCGAAGCCGTTCTCGGCGGCGAACCTGCAGATCACCATCGGCACGTACGCCGGCGGGACTCCGATCCACGCCCAGATCGACGGCGAGGAGTACGCCGCCGCGGGGGGCTCGGGTCAGGTCACGGTCGAGGTCGTGAAGCAGGCGCTGCGGCTGATCGTGCCGCAGCCGGGCTGAGGCCCGCCGTCAGGCGACGGCGGCGTTGCCCTCGCCGTCGGCGGTCGCCTTCTTCGGCGTGGGCTTCGCCTCCACGGTCTCGCCCGTCGCGTTCATGCGAACGCTGACGATGCGCGACACGCCGCTCTCCTGCATCGTGACGCCGTACAGCACGTCCACCATCTGCATGGTGCGCTTGATGTGCGTGATGAGGATGAACTGCGACTTGTCCGTCATCGAGCGGATCATCTCGTTGTAACGAGCGACGTTCGCTTCATCGAGCGGAGCATCGACCTCGTCCAGGATGCAGAACGGGCTCGGCTTGATCTGGAAGATCGAGAAGATGAGCGACACCGCGGTGAGCGCCTTCTCACCGCCGCTCATGAGCTCGATGCTCGCGAGCTTCTTGCCGGGCGGCTGCGCGAGGATGTCGATACCGGTCTCGAGCATGTCCTCCGGGTTGGTGAGGCGCAGGCTCGCGCGCCCGCCACGGAACATGCGCGGGAAGAGCTCCTGGAACTTCGCGTTGACCGCGTCGAACGTCTCTTGGAAGAGGCGGCGCGACTCGCGGTTCATCTGCTGGATGGCACGCTCGAGGTCGGAGAGCGCCTTCTCGAGGTCGGCCTTCTCGCGAGTGTAGAAGTTGAAGCGCTCCTCGGCCTCGGCGTGCTCGCGCATCGCCTCGAGGTTGACGCTCCCCATGCGATCGATGAGCGACGCGAGCTCGTTCGTGCGCGAGCGCGTCTCCTCGTCGGGCGGCGGACGGAGGTGGAAGTCTCCGATGATGCGCGGGAGGACGAGCCCCCGGAACTTCTCGGCCACGCCCTCGAGCAGGTGCCCGAGCGCGAGCTCCTTCTCGCGGAGAGACATCTCCGCGTTGGTGAGGAGCTCTCGGAGCGATTCGGACTCGCTGCGGAGATCCTTGAGGCCCGCCTCGCGCTCCGAGAGCGCGGTGCGAAGCCCGTCGTAGGCGGTGCGGGCGAGCGCGAGCGCGTCCTGCGACTCGCGCTGCGCGTCGAGCGCGGCGCCGAGCGCCTCGCGGTGGAGGACGAGCTGCGCGGCGGTCTCGCCGAAGCTCTTCGCGTTCTCGACGAGCTCGTTCTCGAGGCGGCGCTTGCGCTCCGCGAGCTCTTCGGTGCTGCGATCGAGGCGAGCGAGCGTACCGCGTGCCGCGGCGAGCTTCTCGCGCGCGCCGGCGACGGTGACCTTGCTCTCGGTGACGACGCGCCGACGGTCGTCGACGACCTCGCGCTTGGTCGCGGCTTCGTTCTCGGCGTGACCGAGGGTGGCCTCGGCTTCTTCGAGGCTCTCGCGCGCGGCTTCGAGCTGCCCGACGGCGGTCTCCTTCTCGGCGATCGCGCCTTGGATCCAGCCCTCGAGCTCGGTCGCCTCGCCGTCGAGCGTGCGGAGGCGCTTCTCGACGTTCTCGATCGAGGTCTGGACCTGGCGGAGATCCTTCTCGCAGGTGACGAGAGCGAGCTCGTCGGCGTGGGCCTGGCGCCGCGCCTGATCGAGCTGCGCCTGCGTCTCGGCGATCGCGGTGCGGAGGGCCTGATGCGTGGCGAGGCGCGCCTCGGCGACGGCTTCGAGGCGGCGGACCTCTTCCGCGAGCTCGCGCGTCTCGCGCTTCTGATCGAGCATCGCTTGCGCGACGTCTTCGCCCGTGCCGCCAGCGACGCGGCCTTCTTCGAAGACGGTGCCGTCCAGGGTGACGAGCGGACCCGCGACCCCCGCCGCCTGCAGGCGGAGCGCGACGGCGGCGTCGCGGACGACGATGGCGTTCCCGACGAGCGAGCGCACGAGCGCCTCGTCTTCCGGTGCGGCGCGGAGCTCGTCCGCGAGGCGACCGACGACGCCTTCGTCATCGGGGAGCGGCGTCGCTGCGCCGGAGACCCAGCGCGGGCGGCGCGCGATCACGGTCGCGCGGCCACGCTTCTGCGTCGCGAGCCCATCGAGGAGGGCGGTGCCGCGCTCGAGGTCCGTGACGACGACGTACTGCAGCTTGGGGCCGAGGAGGCCTGCGAGCGCGGCGCTGAGCTCGGCCGGGGCTTCGACGAGATCGGCGACGAGGCCGACGATCGTCTCGTCCTTCGTGCCGACGAGCGCCTTGACGCCCGCCGAGGCGCCGTCGAGGCGCGCGTGCATCTCTTCGAGCGCGTGGAGGCGGCTCTTGCGCTTGCCGAGCTCGCTCTTCGCCTCGTCGAGGAGGCGCTCGCTGTCGATGATCTCGTGGCGGAGCGTCGCGAGGCGCTCCTCTTGGCGGGTGCGCTCTTCGGCGCTGGTGACCTTGCCGTTCTTGAGGTCGTCGAGCTCTTGCTCGAGGCCGCGCGCGCGGCCCTGGTGATCGGCGAGGGCGAGCTCGAGATCTTCGCGCTCGAGGTGCACCTTCGAGAGGCGCGACTCCATCTCGGACTGACGACGCTCGAAGCCGGCGAGGGTGGCCTCGGCGCTCGCGATCGTCGCCTGCGCGGCGGCGCGCTGCTTGCCGAGCTCGGCGACGCGCGCGTCGGCGGTGGCTTGCTCCGCGAGCGCGGCGGTGAGCTCCGCTTCCGCGGTGTCGTGCTTGGCGGCGTCGAGGGCCTCGGCCTGCTCGAGGGTCTCGACCTCGATCGCGTAGCCTTCGCGCTCGTGCGCGAGGCGCTGCCAGTGGCCGTGGATCTCCTCGGCTTCGCCCGCGGCTTGACGCTCGCGGGTCTGGAGCGCCCCGAGGCGATCCTTCGCGCGGTCGATCGCGGCTTCTTCGGCGCGGACGGCGTTCTCGGCCCCGAACGCGGCGTTCTGCGCGCCGTCGAGGACCTCTTCGGCGGCGTGCGCTTCGAGGCGCGCGCCTTCGAGCTCGGCCTCGCGCGTGGCGAGCGACGTGCGCGCGCGCTCGCTGGCCTCACCGTGCTCTTCGACTTCGCTGCGGTGGAGCTTCGTCCAACCGACGAGCTCGAGGTAGCGGTGCGAAGCCTCGTGGAGCTGCAGGTCCTCGAGCTCCTTCTTGTAGGACATGTAGCGCTCGGCCTTGGCGGCCTGGCGCTTGAGCGAGCCGAGGTTGCGCTCGATCTCGGCGACGATGTCCCCGACGCGCAGCAGGTTCTGCTGCGTGAGCTCCATCTTCCGCTCGGCGGCCTTCTTGCGCGACTTGTACTTGGTGATGCCGGCGGCTTCCTCGATCAGCAGGCGGCGGTCTTCCGGCTTCGCGCTGACGATGAGGCCGATCTTTCCTTGCTCGACGATCGAGTACGCCTTCGTACCGACGCCGGTGCCGAGGAAGAGATCGGTGATGTCCTTGAGGCGGACCTGGGTCTTGTTGATCAGGTACTCACTGTCGCCGTTGCGGTGGAGACGACGCGTGACGGCGATGTCGCCGTACTCCTTGAACTCGAGGGGGAGCTCTTCGGGCGTGTCGTTCTCGAACGTGAGCGTGACCTCGGCCATGTCGCAGCCGGCGCGCGTGTCGGACCCGTTGAAGAGGACGTCCTCCATGCTGCGGCCGCGGAGGTGCTTCGCGGACTGCTCGCCCATGCACCAGCGGATGGCGTCGACGATGTTCGACTTGCCGCACCCGTTGGGACCGACGATGCCTTGGACGTCGTGATCGAAATGAAGAACAGTGCGATCGACGAACGACTTGAAGCCGCAGAGCTCCAGCTTTTTGATCTTCACGAGGTCACGCTCCCGAGCGGGTCCCGCCCGCTCAACACCTGCTCAGGTACCCTATGCGAAGTGTAACGTCACTTCACATGTTGTCACTGACACCCTGAGCAGTACCGTCCGGCAGCGCGGAATTCAAGGGAAATAAAGCTGTAGAATACATCCGGACCCGGGATTTGCGCGGGTTCGGAGGGGTGCACGGGGTCAGCCGGGACGCGGAGTACGGAGCGCCTGTTCCCGTGTTTCGTGGTCGGGGTCGGGTTGACAGTCGGAGGGGAGGGGCATACGGAAGCCTCGTGCCGACCTACGAGTACGTGTGCAAAGCCTGTGGGCATGCTTGGGAAGCCGAGCAGCGCATCTCCGCCGACCCGCTGAAGGATTGCCCGAAGTGCGGCAAGGCCGAAGCCCAACGCCAGATCAGCGGCGGGAACTTCATCCTGAAGGGTGGCGGTTGGTACGCGGATCTCTATTCGTCGTCGAAGCCGTCGGGCGGAAGCTCGTCGAGCGAGTCGAAGTCGGAGACGAAGACGGAGACCAAGACCGAGTCGAAGTCGGAGACGAAGACGGAGACCAAGACCGAGACGAAGCCGGCGACGAGTCCGCCGCCGAAGCCGGCGAGCTGAGAGAGCTTCGCAACTCAGGGGTCGCGTAGCTGCCCGAGCCAGCGCTTCAGCTCGGCTGCGGGCAGCGACGCTCGCGACGAGGCGGCTTCCAGCGCGAGCTGCGACAGCCTTCCCGACGGGGGTCTCGCCACGCTCGCGAGACGATCGGTCCAGCGCAGCGCGTGCTCGTCGCCCGCGTGCGCGGCGGCGAACGACGTCGCGAGCTCCGCGTCGACCTCGCGACGCGAGCCCAGCCATCGCTTCGCGCGGAGCAGCGCACCGAGCTCGACGTGGAACCAATGCATCCCGATCATCCAGGGCTCCGCGATGCCCGAGCTCCGGGCATCCCCGATCAAGCGAACGCGTCGCTCGAGCTCCTCCATCGAGAGGGCATCGAGCTCGCGAAGCGCTCCCGGGTACTCGTCTGCAAGTGCGCGAAGGCGAGCGACGGGCGGCTCGCTCGCCGCTTCGCGACGAAGGCGCAGAATCTCTTCGTACTTCGAAAGGAGCGCAGTCGCGATGTCTGCCAACACCGAGAGTGTACGCGAAGCGGTCTCGTCCGACGCCGGCGCCTGACACCGCCGTCCCGACGCCCCCAGGCTCCGGACACCGCCCGGACATGACCGGACATGAGGCTCGGGACCTGAATCGGGCGCCCCACCCGCCGTCCTTCGTCCCGTGGAGGTCGACGCCATGCGTTCCTATTTCCGTGCGCTTTCGTTCGTGGGCTTGGGCTTGGTCGTGTCGGGCATCGCGTGCAGTTCCAGCCCCGACGGAACGGCTGGGAACGACTTCGATCCGCCCGTGCCGGCGGTGAACGGCACGTGCGACGCGGCTCGCAAGCTCTGCGGCGATCAGTGCGTCGACCCGCGCGACCCCACCTTCGGCTGCGGGACCTGCACCGCGTGCGCGATCGGGCACGCCAAGAGCAAATGCGAAGCGGCGACCAACGGCGTCTACGCCTGCTCGATCGCCGCTTGCGATCCTGGGTTTGCAAACTGCAACAAATTCCCGAGCGACGGCTGCGAGGTCGAGCTCGCCGCGGACGCGAACAACTGCGGCGCGTGTGGCACCATGTGCCCTGGAGCGGGCTCGTACGTCGGCGCGTGCAAGGCCGCCGTGTGCGGGAAGGCGTGCGCCGCCGGTTCGAACGACTGCAACGGGCAGTGCGTCAAGGAGAGCGGCGACTCCTGTGGTCCGAGCTGCACCAAGTGCGCGGTACCGGCGAACGCGACCGCGGTGTGCAACTCGGCGACGTGCGACTTCACGTGCAACGCGGGGTACGCGCGCTGCGGGAGTGCGTGCTGCGCGGCGTGCGGAAACACGGCGGGCCTCCAAGCCAACGCGCCGTGGCCGATGGAAGGTCGCTGCCCGACGAAGATCGGGCGCGCCGCCGTGAACGGCGCAGCGACGCTCGCCTACCACTGGGCCGCGCCCGACGCGAACACGCCGGCGGCCATCGCCGCCGACGGGACCATCTACTACGGCGGGTTCACCGCGAAGCTCTACGCCGTCACTCCGCAGGGCGCGCCCAAGTGGTCCGCGCCGCTCGACGGAACGCCGACCTCCACGCCGGCGATCGGCGCCGACGGTACGGTCTACGTCACCGTGAGCACCGGCTCGAGCACCGGCAAGCTCCACGCGATCTCGTCGGCCGGCGCGCCGTTGTGGGCGGCTCCGGTCGGTACCTATCCGCCGGCGCCCGCGATCGGCGCCGACGGGACGATCTACGTCGTATCGAGCGCCACGCTGAAGGCGATCGACAAGAGCGGCGTCGAGAAGTGGTCGACGCCCGTCGGCAACGGCCAAGGGGGCAACACGGGGCGGGCGCCCGCGATCGCGAACGACGGCACCATCTACGTCGCCACGGCCCAGCTCTGGGCGGTGAACCCGGGCGGCGTCGTGAAGTGGAGCTATCCTGCGAACCCGGTCTCCGCCGTCGGCGCACCGGTGGTCATGCCCGACGACGGCGTGATCGCGCTCATCCACAACGGCAACACGTCCCGTGTCATGACGAAGCTCGACACCAGCGGCAAACCGGAGTGGGGCGCGAGCGCGGACAACATCGGGTTCCTCCAGACCGATCCCGTCGCGGTCGCGGGGAACGGGAAGCTCTACGTGCCCGGGTACGTCTTCGGCACCGGCAACCGGTTGTTCGAGCTCGGGCCCAACGTCGCGACGCCCCTCGCCGCGCCGGTCACCGGCGCCGGAGCGGGCAACGACATGGGCATGCCGAGCCTCGGCGCGGACGATGCGATCTACGTCTACACGATGAACAAGAAGTCGAGCACGGTGACGGAGAACCGAGTGAGCCGCGTCGTGAACGGCGCCGTCACGTCGTCGACGTCGATTGCGGCGGTCTCGGGGTGGCGCGCGCCGAGCATCGGGGGGGATGGGAGCATCTACCTCGTCGGGAACGATCACTCGCTCTACGCGTTCGGGCCCTGAACGCGCGAAGCCGGGGCTACGACGACGACGGAGCGGAGGCCGCGTTGGCGTGCCGATGCCGCGGTGCCCGGATGCCGCAATGCTACGGCGCCCCGTGCTCTCGCATGCCGGTGGGACCGATCCCCGTGCTCCGAGGGCCCGACTCGACGAACCCCTCTCCACCACGTAACGTTTGTTCATGACCGACGGAAAGCGGGAAGTCGACGAAGCCCGGCAGGAGCTCCTACGGATTGATGGCCAGCTCCTCGCGGCCCTCGAGAAGCGCGCCAAGATCTCCCGTCGCCTCGGCGAGCTCCGGGAGGGGAAGCCTCAGCTCCCCCTCACCGAGCGGGCTCAGATCTCCGCCCTCGTCGCTCGCGCCAGCGGGGACATGCCGGTCGAGGATCTCCGCGTCGTCTTCGGCCGCATCTACGCCGCGTGCCTCGCGCTCGAGCTGCCGGTCGTCGTCGTCTACGCCGGCACTCCCGGCGGGCCCGCCTACGAAGCCGCGCGCTCTCGCTTCGGCTCCGGCGGGGAGCTCGTCGCCGCCGACGGCATCCCCGCCGCGCTCGCCGAGGTGGCGGCGGGGCGTGCCGAGCTCGCCGTCATCCCGATCGAGACGCACGCCGAGGGTCTCGTGCAGAACTCCCTCGAGACGCTCCTCTCGACCGAGCTCCGCATCGTCTACATCGTCGAGATCGCGAGCGACCTCTCGCTCGTCTCGAAGACCGGCAACGAGAACGACGTCGAGCGCATCTACGCTACCGCGCAGGATCACGCGCGCGCGAGTCGTTGGCTCGCGGGCAAGAAGGCCACCGTCGTCGACGTGAAGACCCAGGCGATGGCGTGCGAGCTCGCCGCCGACGATCATGGTGCCGCCGCGCTCGGCTCGGAGACGTTCGCGGTCGAGCGCGGGCTCCTCGTCGCGCGTCGCTCGGTGAGCGACGGCGGTCCCGAGCGCACGCGCTTCGCGATCGTGAGCCAGCGCCCGAGCGGCCGAACCGGGGACGACTGCACCGCCTGCGTCTTCAGCGTCAACGACGCGCCGGGCGCGCTCCTCGGCGTGCTCAAGGTCTTCGCCGACCGCGGCATCAACCTCAAGAAGATCCAATCGCGACCGACTCCGTCCGAAGAGTGGGACTACCTGTTCTTCCTCGAGCTCAGCGGTCACCCCACCGATCGCCCGCTGATCAGCGCGTTCGAGGAGATTCGCCAGCGCGCACGCTTCTTCAAAGTGCTCGGCTCGTACCCCACGCCATGAGATAGAGAGAGGAAGATGGTCTCGAATCCGACCCGTTGGTTCGCCCTTCTGCGCTTTGCTTCCGCCGCACTCGTGCTCGCCGTCTTCGCCGCTTGCGGCGGCGGCGGCGCCACCCCCAAGGACCCCGAGATCCCCAAGGTCCCCGAGCTCACCGCCGAGCGCATCGAGGCGGACCCGTGGATCCTCTTCCCGAGCGGCGCGCTCATCGTCTCCACGCTCGACGCGCGCGCGTTCTACGCCGAGAAGACGCTCGGGCCGCAGCTCGCGCAGCTCGCCGAGCAGTACGCGCCGATCGGCGCCGAGGCGGGGTTCTCTCCCTCGCGCGATCTCGATCGCGTCGACGTGGGGAGCTACTCGCTCGCCGGCTACGACGTGCTCGCCGTTCTCGTCGGGCGCTTCGACCCCGCGACGATCGACGCGCTCGCGAAGAGCAAGGGTGCGACGAAGGGGGGCGGGGGCCCGCTCGTCGAGTCCACCTACGCGGGGCGCACGCTCTACACCGTCAACAACATCGGCTTCACCGTGCTCACGCCGAAGGTCGTCCTCGCCGGCACCGAGACCGCCATTCGGCGCGCGCTCGATCGGATCAAGGACGGACGCGCGCAGCGCGACGTGTTCCCCTGGATGCTCGACACGATGGCCACGCCCGGCGCTGCGATTGCGGCGGCCGGCGACTTCAAGAACCAGCCGCTCGGCGCCATGGCCGTCCAGGGCATCCGCGTCCCTGGGACGGAAGGTCTCGTCGCGTTCCGCGCTCTCGGCACGTTCCAGGAGCCGGGGCTCCAGGTCGCTGGTGCGCTGACGTACGACACCGATGCGCACACCCAAGCCGGCGCAGCAGGGTTCAAGCAGCTCGTCGCCATGTACAATGGCTACGCCGGGCTCTCGCAGCAGCTCCCCGTTCTTCGGGACGTGAGCACGGCAATCGACAAGACCGACGTTCAGGTGAAGTTCGCCGTCGACGATCAGTCGCTTCGTACCTTCTTGGGCAAAGTCCCACAGCTGTTCCCCCCTCCGCACTGACTCGCGCACTGACTCGCCGTCGATGATCTACGCGTTCGAAGAGATCGGTCCCGACCTCGCCCGTCCACCCATGGCGGCGCGCCGTGCGCTCCTCTGCGCCGGCGTCTCCGTGCCGCTCGAGACGTGGCAATCGCTCCCGATCGAGGTGCGTCGTGCGCTCGTCGACGAGGGAACGCGTCCCGTCGTGAGCGAGGTGAACGTCAAGAACCTCGTCTCGCCCGTGCTCAAGCGGATCCGCTTCATGGGGCCGGTGAAGGATCCGCCGATGGACGCGATCCCACCGGGCGTGTTCGAGGCGCTGCGCAGCTTCCGTCCGCTCACCGCGGACGAGTGGCGCCGTCTGTCGCCGCTCGACCGCTACATCTTCGTCGCGCTCGCCGGCAACAGCCGCCTGCTCTACCGCGCGATGGACGAGCTCGGCTCCGGCATCCTCACCTCGGTGAAGCTGCGCCAGTGGGTCGGGCCGCTCGCCCGCGCCCAGATCGTCGCGCAGGTCCCCGCGCTCGCGGAGCTCTCGGCGGGCCACCTGATGGACGGCAAGGCGCTCGTGCTCGCGCGCGCCGCCGGCGTTCGCGCCGCGCGCCGCGCACACGAGATCCTCGACGGCTACGCCGAGGTCTATGCTGGTCCCGTCGAGCTCGACTCGCGGATCGATCTCGCCGAAGGCCACGTCGTCTTCCAAGCGCACGTCAGCACCGTGGATGGTGCGTTCTTCGGCGCGGCGTCGGTCTTCGCCGTCGCGACCGCTTGTGCTGCCTTGCGCGACGCGCTCTCGCAGCGTGACCCCCGCGCCTTCATCGAGCAGGTGGGATTGCGCGAAGAGGCGTGGAGCGTAGGCAGCAGCGCCTTCGGCGAAGAGGCGACGGCCGTCGTCTCGGCGAAGGCCGTCTACGGCGCGCGCGCGCTCGCCGATCTCGGCGGGCCACCGGTCGCGCCCGCGGCGGCACCGCCGCCGGCCGCCTCCTGGTCGCCCCACCGGCGCCGGCGCCGGCGGCCCCCGCACCGGCCTCCGGTTTCCCCGGGTGGATCGTCGCGATCATGGCGATCACGACGTTGCTGTCTCTCGCCGCCGCCGCCGCGACGCTCCTCCGGCGCTGAGCGTGTCCGTCCTCGTCGTTCACCCGCAGACGAAGCCGCTCGTCGGGAGCGTGCGCCCACCGTCGGACAAGAGCGTCGGGCACCGCGCGCTTCTCTTCGGCGCGCTGGCGAACGGGACGACGCGCCTGCGCCGGGTCGCGCTCGGCGGAGATCACCGCTCCACGCTCGCAGCGCTCCGTGCGCTCGGGGTCTCGGCCGAAGAAGAAGGCGAAGGCGCCGAGCGCACCGTCACCGTCCGCGGCGTCGGCCTCTTCGGTCTCCGCGCGCCCGCCGCTCCGCTCGACTGCGGAAACTCGGGGACCACGATGCGGCTCCTCACCGGCGTGCTCGCCGCGCAGGAGTTCTCGAGCGAGCTCTTCGGGGATGGGTCGCTCATGCGACGTCCGATGATGCGGGTGGTCTCTCCGCTCCGCGCGCGGGGCGCGATGATCGAAGGCGCCCCGGACGAGCGGCGCTTCCGCGACGCCTTCGGAGAGACACAGGACGTGCGACCGCCGCTCCGCGTGACCGGTCTCGCCGAGGGCGTGGCGCTGCGCGCGCTCGAGTACGAGCTCCCCGTCGCGAGCGCGCAGGTGAAGAGCGCCCTCCTCCTGTCGGGGCTCTGGGCGCACGGGCCGACGGTCGTTCGCGAGCCCCTCGTGACGCGCGACCACACCGAGCGGTTCTTGCTCCACCTCGGCGTTCCCATCGCGACCGAGGGTTCCATCGTCGCGCTCGACCCGGCCGGGTGGAACGGACAGATCCCGGCGTTCGACATGGAGATCCCGGGGGATCTCTCGGCCGCGTCCTTCCTGCTCGCGGCGGGCCTGCTGGTCGACGGCTCGCAGCTCACCGTGCGGCGGGTCGGGGTGAACCGCAGCCGCGCCGGCGTGCTCGATCTCCTCCGCGACATGGGCGCTGCGATGAACGTCGAGCCGCGCGGCGACGAAGCGGCCGAGCCCGTCGCCGACATCCACGCGCAGGGCGCCGGCGCGGGAGCGCTGGCCTCGGTTCGCGTCGCGGGCGAGCTCGTCGCGCGCGCGATCGACGAGGTCCCCATCCTCGCCGCGCTCGCAGCCTGCGCCCGTGGCACGACGCGCATCCGCGACGCGAACGAGCTCCGCGTGAAGGAGAGCGATCGCGTGAAGACCACGGTCGCCATGCTCCGCGCGTTCGGGCTCGACGCCACGGAAGAAGCCGACGGGCTCACCGTCGCCGGCGGCGGTACGCCCACCACGGCCGATGTCGACAGCGCGGGCGACCACCGCATCGCGATGGCCGCAGCCGTGCTCGGTCTCGTCGCGCGCCCGACGCCGGAGCGCGCCACGACGCGGATCCGCGACGCCGACTGCATCGCCACGAGCTTCCCGCGCTTCGTCGGGACGCTCCGCGCGCTCGGCGCGACCATCGACGTCGAGGCGGACGCCTGCTAAGGGTTCCGGTCATGCGCGAGCGTCCCATCGTCGCCATCGACGGCCCTGCCGGAGCGGGGAAGAGCACCGTCGCGCGCCGCGTCGCCGAATCGTTGGGCTTCACGCTCGTCGACACGGGCGCCCTCTATCGGAGCGTGGCGCTCGCCGCGAGCCGCGCGGGCATCGGCATCGGGGACGAACCGCGCCTCGGCGATCTGGCCTCGAAGCTCGCCGCGCGCGCCGCCATCCGCTTCGTCCGTGATCCCGAGCGCGGTCTCCGCATCCACCTGGATGGAGAGGACGTGTCCGAGGCGATCCGCACGCCCGAGATCGCGATGGCCGCGTCGACGGTCTCCGCGGTTCCGGCCGTCCGCGATGCGCTCCTCGATCTCCAGCGGCAAGCGGGGAGCGAAGGCGGCGTCGTGCTCGAGGGCCGTGACATCGGGACGGTGGTGTTCCCCGACGCCGAGGTGAAGTTCTTCCTCACCGCCGGCGACGAGGTGCGCGCGCGCCGCCGCCACCAGGAGCTGCTCGCGAAGGGACAGGACGTCAGCTTCGAGGCCACGCTCGAGGACGTGCGCCGCCGCGACAAGCAGGACTCGCTCCGCCCCGTCGCGCCGCTCCGGCAGGCCGCGGATGCGATCCTCGTCGACTCGTCCGCGCTCGACATCGACGCCGTCGTCCAGACGATGGTCGAGAGCGTGCGCCGTGCGCGCCGCTGAGGCTGCTCGGCTCGTCGCTCTCCTCGCGCTGGTCCTCGCCGCGTGCGCGGGTCCGCCGCCCATGCCGGCGCTCGGGTCGCCGCCGAGCGCGGCCTGGTTCGATCGCGCGCTCGATCGCTCGACTGAGACGGTCGCCGTGGTCGATCTCGCGTCACCGCGCGTCGACGCTTCGCTCCGGCGCGCGCTGGTGGATGCGCTGCTCGCGGTCTTCGATCGCGCGCTCGGCCCCGGCGCCGAGCTCGGGCGCGCGGTCGAAGGGGCGAGCGAGCTCACGATCGCCGCTCCACCGGCGGGCGATCCGATCGTGCTCCTGCGCGACGTGCCGCCGCTGGATCCGACGTCGATGCCCGCGTCCGACGGGAGCCGTCAGTTCGAGCTCGGCTCGGTCGGGGACGTCGTGGAGTACCGCTTTCGGCCCGCGTCCGGCTCGCTGTTCGTGCTCCGCGATCGGACGTGGGTGATCGCCGCGGGCGCGGGGGCGCAGGCGGTGAAGAACGCGTTCGCGAGCGGCGGCGCGCCGGTCCTCCCGCCGCGGTCGCCGTCGCCCGCGTTCGCCACGCTCTGGATGCCGGCGCCCGCGCTTCGAGCGGTCGCGATCCGGGAGCGCCTGAAGCTCCTCGCGCCCGTGCTGGTGCGGGCGACGTCGCTGGAGGCCATCCTCGGCGAGGACGACGTCGCGACCGCCCACCTCCGCTACGGCACCGAGGACGACGCGAAGGAGGCGCACGCCACCTTGGTCGACGTCACGCGGGCCTTCGCCCGTCGGAACGACCCCACGACCGCTTGGATCGGCACGACCAAGGTCACCCGGGACGCCCTCACGGTCGAGCTGGTCGCGACGGTCCCCGTGGAGGCCTTCCGCCGCTTCCAGGACGCCCACTGAACGTCTGGCGACCCGGGCGGGCTCGGCGGGCTCCGGCGTGCTTTGACATGGCGCGCCCCATGCCGTAGATCCCGCGCTCCCCAAAAACCCGAGCCCGGGGGTACGCCTACGTGCGTTCAGCCCGGCAAGACAGTCCGAAAGAACCAAAGAACCCAATGTCCGAAACAACTGCCCTTCGCTCGGCAGGCAGCAAGTCCGAGCAAGGCGATTCGTTCGCCAGCCTCTTCGAACAGAGCCTCCAAGGTGGCGGCTTCGTCAAGGAAGGCGAAATCGTGCAAGGCGTCGTCGTCGCGGTTCAGCGCGATCACGCCGTCATCGACATCGGTGGCAAGTCGGAGGGCATCATCGCCCTCAGCGAGTTCGCCGACGCGCAGGGTCAGGTCGCGGTCAAGGCCGGCGACAAGATCGACGTCTACATCGAGAGCCGCGAAAACGACGACGGGCTCGTCACGCTTTCCAAGGAGAAGGCGGACAAGATGAAGGTGTGGGACGAGATCTCGAGCGCGTGCGAGCGCGACGAGCTCATCGAAGGCACCATCAGCCAGCGCGTGAAGGGCGGCCTGTCCGTCACGATCCGCGGCGGCGTGAAGGCGTTCCTTCCGGGGTCGCAGGTCGACCTCCGCCCGATCCGCAACTTGGACAAGCTGATCGGCCAGACCTACAGCTTCAAGGTCATCAAGTTCAACAAGAAGCGCGGAAACATCGTGCTCAGCCGCCGCGTCCTCCTCGAGAAGGAGCGCGACGAGATCAAGACCAAGACCCTGGAGACCCTCGAGGAAGGAAAAGTCGTCAAGGGCGTCATCAAGAACATCACCGAGTACGGCGCCTTCGTCGACCTCGGCGGGATCGATGGCCTGCTCCACATCACCGACATGAGCTGGGGTCGCGTCAATCACCCGAACGAGCTCTTCCACGTCGGCGACGAGGTCACGGTCCGTGTCCTCAAGTACAACGCCGAGACGGAGCGCGTTTCGCTCGGTCTCAAGCAGACGCAGGAAGACCCGTGGACGCACGCCGAAGAGGCGTACCCGCCGGGCAAGCGCGTCCGCGGCAAGGTCATGTCGATCACCGACTACGGCGCGTTCGTCGAGCTGGAGCCGGGTGTCGAAGGCCTCATCCACGTGAGCGAGATGAGCTGGACCAAGAAGGTCAAGCACCCGTCGAAGCTCCTCGAAGTCGGCCAGGAGCTGGATTGCCAGGTCCTCGAAGTCGACGCGAAGTCGAAGCGCATCAGCCTCGGCCTCAAGCAGCTCGAGCCGGATCCGTGGACTCTCTTCACCGAGAAGTACCACCCGGGCGACCGCATCGAGGGCAAGGTCCGCTCGCTCACCGACTACGGTGTCTTCATCGGCATCGAAGAAGGCGTGGACGGCATGGTCCACAAGAGCGACCTCTCGTGGACGGCCAAGGTCAACAACCCGGCCGACATGTTCCACAAGGGCGACGACGTCCAGGCGATCATCCTCTCGATCAACCACGACGAGAAGAAGGTCTCCCTCGGCATCAAGCAGCTCTTCGACGACCCGTGGCCGGGCATGTTCAACGAGCTGCCCCCGGGCAAGGTCGTGGAGTCCACGGTCATCTCGACCTGCGAGTACGGCGTCTTCGTGCGCGTGCGCGACGGCGTCGAGGGTCTCATCTCGACCGGCGACATCGTCGAACCGAAGGACGCCGAGGGCAATGCCGTCGCGCTCAAGGTCGGCGACAAGGTCACCGCCGAGATCGCCAACATCGACACCCAAGACCGCCGCATCACGCTTTCGATGCGCGTGGGCGAGGGTGGCGCGTCGGCGTCGAAGCCGGAGAAGCGTGTCTCGGTTGCACCGAAGCGCTCCAGCGAAGAGTCGAAGGGCGGCACGATTGGCGAGCTCATCAAGCAGAAGCTCGGCAACAAGCTGAACGTCGGCGAGAAGGACGAGTCGAAGGAAGAGTCGAAGGACTGATCCTCGGTTCGTGAGTGACGACGGGGCGCGCCGCGCGAGCGGAGCGCCCCGTTTTCTTTTGGGCGCAGGAGGGCTATGAACCGCGCGTGACCTCGCACCTCTGGGCCCCGTGGCGCATGGAGTACATCCTCGGCCCGAAGAGGGACGGTGGGTGCATCTTCTGCGAGTTTCCGGAGCGCGGGCGGCACCAGGAGGACCTCGTCCTCTGCGTCACGAAGGAGGCCTTCGTGTGCCTCAACCGGTACCCGTTCGCGGCCGGCCACGTGCTCGTCATCCCGCGCCGCCACGCGAGCGACCTGGGGGAGCTCGGGGAAGAGGAGTCGGACGCGTTCTTCCGCCTCGTCCGCGCGGCGGTCGCGCGGTTGCGCCGCGCGACGAACGCCCAAGGCATCAACGTGGGGATGAATTTGGGCAAGGCCGCCGGGGCAGGCATCGCCGAGCACATGCACGCGCACCTCGTCCCACGTTGGGACGGTGACACGAACTTCATGCCCGTCATGACCGACGTGCGCGTGATGCCCGAGCACCTCGACGCGACGTGGGCGCGTCTCCACCCTCACTTCGCGGACCTGGCCGGATGAGCGACGAGAGCCTCGTCCCGAAGAAGTGGCGCAAGCCGCTCTTCCTCGCGCTCGCCGCGCTCGTCTTCGGCGGCGTCGTCGTGCTCGCGCACGAGGTGATGGCGCCGTTCGTGATTGCGATCGTCATCGCGTACGTGCTCACGCCCGCGGTGAGCTTCGTCGAGCGGCGCGTGAAGCGGCGCGGCCTCGCGATCGTCATCGTCTACGTCGCCGTCCTCGGGACGCTCGGCCTCTTCATCCGCCTCGCCGCGCCGCGGATCGGGCAGGAGCTCGGCAGCCTGGGCCGCGAGGCCAAGAAGAACGCACTGGTGGCCAAGGAGGAGTGGATCCCGGGCGCGCAGGCCAAGCTGGATCAGCTCGGGATGTCGGGTGGCGCCGGACCGGAGGGGAGCGCCGATCCCGACAAGCCGCCGCCGCCGGCCGTCGTCGTGAAGCCCCAGCCCGACGGCTCGTACGCCATCGACGTCGGCAACGGCTTCCAGGTCGAGGAGAAGGGCCAACACGGGTTCGTCGTCACGCCGCGCGACGCGGACGAGGATCGCGGCAAGCTCGACCTCGGGAAGCTCACCGACGAGGCGATCGCCAAGAGCGTCGTCTACCTCCAATCGAACGCGGTCGAACTCGTGAAGTTCGGCGGCAACCTCGTCGCCTCGGTCTCACGCGCCATCTTCGTCTTCGGCATCACCCTGATGCTGGCCGCGTACCTGATGCTCACGCGCGAGAAGATCCTCGAGTTCTTCGGCTCCCTGGTCCGGGCAGAGTCGCGGCCCGATTTCGAGGCGCTGCTCGCCCGCGTCGACCGCGGGCTCTCTGGCGTCGTTCGGGGCCAGCTCATCATCTGCCTCGTGAACGGCGCGCTCACGGCGGTGGGGTTCGCGCTCGTCGGGCTCAAGTACTGGCCGGTCCTCGCGCTGTTCGCGACGGTCCTCTCCCTCATCCCCATCTTCGGGGTCATCGTGAGCTCGGTGCCCGCCGTCGCGATCGGCCTGACCCAGAGCCCAGGGATCGCCGCCTTCGTGCTCGGATGGATCATCGTGATCCACCAGATCGAGGCCAATTTCCTGAACCCCAAGATCATGGGCGATCAGGCCAAGCTCCACCCGGTCCTGGTCATCTTCTCGCTCATCGTCGGGGAGCACTTTTTCCACGCCCTCGGGGCGCTCCTGGCGGTCCCCGTGATGTCCATCGCGCAGAGCCTTTTCCTGCACTTCCGTGCCGTGGTCGAGGAGCGGGATACCCGGGTGACGGATCCCCCGCCGCCCGTGGACACCAAGGTGGCTTCGCGCTAGATCGCCAGCGCCGTGGCCGAGCTCTCCACCTCCCTGAAGTCGAAGCAGCCGAAGAAGAAGAACAGCTCCAAGGCCGTTCAGGAAGAGCTGCGCGATCTCGCGAAGCCCGCTCCGGGCCAGGAGCGGCAGCCGATCGACCTGCAGAAGCTGTTCATGCGTGGCGCCCTCTTCGTCGGCGCGCTCTGGCTGCTCTCGATCGCGATGTGGTCGTGGATCCACGCGCTGTGGCCGATCTACGTCGCCGCCGCGCTCACCGCGATCGTCGCCGGCGGCGGCTGGTGGTTCGTGGGCTACGTCCGCAAGAACGAGCAGCTCGGCGCGATCGTGCGCGGCGCGGACACGGTCGAGGGGCGCAAGGAAGCCATCAAACGGCTCGAGACCGACTTCAAGAAGGGCGACGTGAGCGCCACGATGGCGCGCGCCCAGATCGAGATGCAGGAGGATCCGCGCAAGGCGCTGGAGACCCTCGAGACGATCGATCTGAGCAAGGTCACGCTCGCGCCGGTCGCCGACCAGGTGCGCGCGATCCGGGCGCAGCTCCACCTGTCGCTCGGCGAGGTCTCGCAGGCGCGCTCCCTCGCCGACAAGCTGGAGCTCGGCAAGCAAGAGGACCAGAAGACGCGCGTGATGTTCGCCACCGTCGCGGGCGAGGCGTGGGCGCGCACGGGGCAGGCGAAGAAGGCGATCGAGACGCTCGAGCTCTTCAACCCCGAGGATCCGGAGAACGCCGAGGCGCGCATCCAGATGTGGCGGGCGCGCGCGTTCGCGTACGCCGCGCAGAACGACATGAAGGCGCTCGACCGGTCACTGAAGAAGCTGGCCGATGCGAACCCCCACCTGCTCGCCATGTTCGTGGGGCAGAAGAAGATCCACCCGCTCCTCGAGCGCGCGGCGAAGCAGATGCTCATGAAGAGCGGCGCCGTCCAGCGCAAGATGGTGCGGCAAAAGATGTAGCAACTCTCGTCCGGAGTCGGCCGATGGGCCTCCAATCAAGGAGGTTCATCATGGTGGACCAGGTCAACGGGAGCTCGGCACGCTACCAAGACGCCGAGCTCGATCGCTGGGCAGGGCAGGAAGGTACTTCGACGGATGTCGCGGCGAACGCGCTCCGCCACGCGGCCGGAATCGAGTCGAAGGTGCATCTCGGCGCCGACGACGCGACGATTCGCGAGACGATCGAGGAACAAGAGCGGCTCTTCTCGGCCAAAGGGGCCGCCCAAGGCGGCGGGGCCGGCGCCGAGCTCGTGGCCCTCGGCTTCGAAGAAGCCTGGGTCGGCGGCGCGCTGAGCGCGGTCGCCGCCGTCGCGGACGTCGCCATCCTCGGCAAAGAGATCATCGACGCCGAGGAGCGCGGGAACGCCGTCGAACGCGATGCCACGCGCGCGGCCATGCTGGCGAATCTCGATCTTCCCCAGAGCTACAAGGACGGGGTCATGGCCCGTCTCGATTCGAAGCACGTCGACGGATGGAACTCGGGCGCCATGAAGATGGGCGTTGCGGGACGAAGTACGCCGGAGGGACGCCAAGCGATGGCGCTGGCGCAGATTCATGCGGACCAAGGCGCCAACGCGGCGGTGCTCATGATCAACGCCGGGGTCGACCGTGCCACTCTCGCGAAGACGCACCCGCAGGTCGCCCAGCGCTACGTCACGGACCCCGCGTTTCGGATGGGCTTCGATGCGATGCAGCAAGCTCACCAGACGAATCGTGTCGAGTACGACCAGGCCGTCGCCGGGCTGCTCCAGCGCGATGCCCGGTATCAGGCCCACCACGTTCAGGTTTGGATCTGAGGCGGCACATGAGATCGAGCGCCAACACGGTCGCCATCGTCGTCGCCGCGCAGCTCATCTTCGGCGCCATGTGGTTCGTAGCCCTCGCTGGGCCCAAGGCGACGCTCGGCGGTGTCGCGACCGCTGCCGCCGCGCAAGTCGTCGTGTTCGGCGGTGCGATCGCCCTCGCGATGGTGGGTCGATGGCTCGCGCCGCATTACATGTGGGCGGTGGAGTCGTGGCGCCAGCGAAGGCTCGCCGCCGGCATTGCAGCGCTCGAGGCTTCAGCGGCAGCGAAGGTCGCCTCCCCGGAGCCACCCGTCGCCACCTATCGGACCTCAGCGGCGCCGATCCCGGAGGACGATCCCGTCGCCCGAGGCAAGGTCGCGTCCGTCCGTCAGTCGCGTCGACTCGAGCTCGGCCTCGCCGCCTTCTGTGTCGTGACCGCGGTCGTGGCGTTTGCTCTGCTCCTCGGCGTTCGCTGACGGCTAGCTCCCAATCCCGACGAGCGATGCGCGCGCCACCGGGCGCAACGTGACCTCGGGCAGGAGCTCCGCGAAGCTCACCACGTGCACCTGCGGCATCTCGACGTCGATGAGCTTCCGCACGAACCGTCGGATGTCGGGCTGGGTGAGCAGGACGGGGGCCGCCTCGGGGCTCGCCGCCGTCGCTTCGCCGACCGCGCGCCGGATCGACGTGATGACGTCGCGCGCGGCTGCCGGCGCGAGGGTGAGGAACGCGCCGTTCGGCGTGCGCGTGACGGCGCGCCGGATGGTGTCCTCGATCATCGGATCGAGCGTGAGCACCGCGAGGTGCGCCGACCCGCGCGTCAGGCGATACGTGATCGCGCGGCGGAACTGCGCGCGCACGAACTCCGTCAGCGCGAGCGGGTCCTTCTCCTGCGTGCCCACGACCGCAAGGGATTCGAGCACCGCGCGGAGATCGCGCACGCCGACGCGCTCCTCGACCAGGCGCCGGAGCACGTCCGAGAGGAGCTGGAGCGAGATCGGCTTCGGCACCACGTTGCGCACCACCGCCGGCGCGAACTGCTCGAGCTCGTCGAGGAGGCGCTGCGTCTCCGCCATGCCGAGGAAGTCCGCGGCGCGGTTCTCGAGCAGCTCGTTGGTCGCGCGGGCGATGAACGCCACCGTGTCCTCGTCCGACAAGTCGTGCGGGAGTGCGAACAGCTTCGCCGGCACTTCGTGGAGCGCGACGAGCACGTGCCGTGAGGGCAGCCCCACCATCGCGCGCACGCGCGGGGCGGGGAGGGGGACCCCGAGGCTCCCGAACAGCGACTCGCGCAGCGCGCCCAGCGTCGCGCGGAGCCCGGGCTTGTCCGAGCCGGCTCCGGCCTCGTCGAGGAGCGGGGCGAGATCCTCGCTCACGTCGACGCTCCACGGCGTCACGATCGGCGTGAACGTGATCCCGCGCTTCGCCGTCGGTGCCACGGGAGCGGCGGGCTCGTCCGCCGCGCGCTCCGCCAGCGCGAGGCTCTTGGTCCGCGCGCGCGCGATCAAGAAGAGCGCACCGGCCAACACGACGAACGGTGCGGTGGGCAGGCCGGGGACCACGGCGAGGAGCGCGATGAACACGGCCGCGACCTGGAGCGCCTTCGGCGTGCCGAAGAGCTGTTTGCCGAGCTCCTCGCCGAGCGGGGTGTCCGGCTCCTCGCTCGCGGTGCGCGTGACGAGCACGCCGGCCGCGGTGGAGAGCACGAGCGCCGGGATCTGGGACACGAGCCCGTCGCCGATCGTGAGCAGCCCGTAGCGCTTCAACGCGACCACGACCGGGAGCCCCTTCTGCGCGACGCCGATCGCGAGCCCACCGAGGATGTTGATCACGGTGATGATGAGCGACGCGATGACGTCGCCCTTCACGAACTTCATCGCGCCGTCCATCGAGCCGTAGAACTGGCTCTCGCGCGCGAGCGCACGCCGGCGCCGGCGCGCCTCGTTCCCGTCGATGGTCCCCGAGCGGAGCTCGGCGTCGATCGCCATCTGCTTCCCGGGCATCGCATCCAGCACGAAGCGCGCCCCGACCTCGGCGACGCGCTCTCCGCCCTTCGCGATGACGACGAACTGGATGATCGTGAGAATCAAGAAGACGACGGCGCCGACGACGTAGTTGCCGCGCACCACGAAGTTGCCGAACGCCTTGATGACCTCGCCCGCGTCCGCTTGGAGCAGGATCAAGCGCGCCGACGACACGTTCAGCGCGAGTCGGAACAACGTCGTGAGGAGCAGCACCGTCGGGAACGTCGCGATCGCGAGCGCATCGGGGACGTAGAGGACGACGAGCAGGATCGCGACCGACAGCGACAGGTTGGTCGCGAGGAGGATGTCCAGGAGCCACGTCGGGAGCGGCACGATCATCATCGCGACGACCGAGACGACGAGCACCGCGAGCCCGATGTCGGCGACCCCGATGCTCCGCCCGAACAGGCTGCCCACTCGCCCGACGCCGCCGCGCCGTGAGGCAGAAAGCCCCTTCGCCGTAATTTTTGCCGGAGAAGCGGGAGCAGCGCTGGACATGCCGGCAGCCTAATTCAAGGACCGAAGGTTTTTCCAGGGTGGGGCGACGGGTCGTCTATACTGGCGGGCGGAATGTCGATTCGGCGCCGCTCCAGCCAGGGAATCCCCAGTGTTCGGATACCGATTCTCCAGGTGACGGGCTACGGGGACACGGACGTCGGCCGGAGGCGAAGCTCCAACGAAGACGCGTTCTTCCTCGACGACCGAATCGGCCTCTACGTCGTCGCCGACGGCATGGGCGGGCACGCCGCGGGCGAGGTCGCGAGCCAAGAGGCGGTGGAGACCGTGTACGGCATGGTGAAGCGCGGCGTCCGCGATCTCACCGCGCTGGTCGACCCGCTCGACGAGCAGGCCGCACGCAAGGCGCAGCGGTTGCTCGAGAGCGCCATTCAGGCCGCCACGTACATGGTGTTTTCGATCGCCGAGCTGGACAAGAAGAAGTCCGGAATGGGCACCACGATCAGCGCGGTGCTCGTGCTCGGCACCTACGCCGTCACCGGCCAGGTCGGCGACAGCCGCATCTACAAGGCGTGCGGGGACGACGTGGAGCAGCTCACCGAGGACCACACGCTCATCGCGTGGCAGCTCAAGCAGGGGCTCATCACCCCGGCCGAGGCGCGCATGTCGCCGCACCGCAACGTCATCACGCGCGCCGTCGGCAACCGGGAGTACGTCGAGGTCGACACGCGCCTCGTCCCGCTCCGGCGCGGCGATCGGCTCCTCCTCTGCAGCGACGGGCTCCACGGCTACCTCCGCGACAGCGACGTCGCCCCGATCATGAAGCTCGGCGGTCAGGCCGGGGTGAGGAAGTTCATCGACCTCGCCAACGAGCGCGGCGGCAAAGACAACATCACCGCCATCATCGTCAGCATCGACTGAGTCGGGGCGCTTCGGGCTTCGCCATCACAAAGTTGGCCCCGATCTGGCGCTCCTGATAGCGAGGTGGAAAGAGCATCGTGGGCGTGTCTCTGGGGACACGTTTCGCGGCGCTCTCGGCTCCTAACTATCGGAAAATCAAGGCTTCCGTTCGTTGGCCCGACTCGTGTACTGCGAGGTGGGCATGAAGCTGGGAGCCAAGACCGACGTGACCCGAGGAAAGAAGGCGGCGATGGATCGACGGACGCGCGTGGGGGTCATCATGGGAGGCTTCAGCGCCGAGCGCGAAGTTTCGCTCCGGACCGGAGAAGGCGTCGCGCGCGCGCTCGAGGAGCGCGGCCACCACGTCGTTCGGATTGCCTTCGGCCCGCAGACGCGGGGCGTGGACGAGCTCGTTCGCGAGGCTCGGATCGACGTCGCGTTCCTCGCCCTCCACGGGCGCGGCGGCGAGGACGGCTGCATCCAGGGGCTCCTCGAGCTCCTCCGCATCCCGTACACCGGCTCGAGCGTGCTGGGCTCGGCCCTCGCGATGGACAAGCTCAAGGCGAAGGAGCTCTTCCGCCTCCACAACGTCCCCACGCCCCCCTACTACGTCCTCACCAAGGACGATCTCGACGACCTCGAGGATCTCCACGGCAGCTTCGGCTTCCCCGTCATCGTGAAGCCCTGCAGCGAAGGCTCGAGCGTCGGCATGACGAAGGCCACCAGCATCTCCGAGCTCGCGCGCGGCGCGGCCGAGGCGCTCAAGCACGACGACCGCGTCCTGGTCGAGCGCTTCGTGAAGGCGATGGAAGTCCACGTCGGCATCCTCGACGGGCGCGTCCTCGGAGCGATCGAGGTCGTCCCCAAGAGCGGCATCTACGACTACGCGTCGAAGTACACCGACGGCGCGACCGAGTACGTCTGCCCGCCGCGCCTGCCCAGCACGCGCGCCCGCGGCGCGATGATGCTCGCCGAGCGCGCAGCCCGCGCGCTCCGCACGAGCGGCGCCTGCCGCGTCGACCTGCTCGTCACCGAGGGCGAGAACGAGTACGTGCTCGAGGTCAACACGCTCCCCGGCATGACGCCGACCTCGCTCCTCCCGAAGATCGCGGCCCACGCGGGCATCGACTACGGCACGCTCTGCGAGTCGATCCTCGCGTCGGCCAAGCTCCACGCGGGGCTCCCGGGCCCGGCGACGGACGACGCAAAGCGCACGTCCGTCACGACCGAGGTCGTGCCGCTCCGCCGCGCGGCCGGCTGAGCCGAGGGGACTTTCCGCGCGCGCGGGCGTAACATCGGGGCGTGGGACCCGGACACGACCCCGACGCCGAGATGATCGCGCGCCTCCAAGGCGCGCGCGGCTTCCAGCCGCGGGCGTGGCTCCGCGAGAACCGGGGGCTCGTCGTCGTCTTCGGGATCTACTTCGCGGTCGTCGCCGCGATCGGCTTCGTGACGGTGGGGTTGGGCAACGCCGAGCCGGGTCCAGCGCTGCTCTTCGGCGTCTTCTTCGCGCCGATCGTGATGCTGCGCGTCTACCTGCGCTGGAAGCGCAGCAACTGAGCGCGCGGTCTCAGTCGCGGAGCAGCAGCGCCGACACCTCGGCGAAGCGCGCCTCTTCGTCGTCGTCTCGCGCTTCACCCTTCTCGGCGAGCGTGCGGTGCTCCGCGTCGAGGGTGACGAACTCCGCGGCGCCGAGCGGCCGCGTCTTCCGGCCGAAGTAGGCGTGCATGTCGCGGTAGTCGAGGAAGCGGCGGTGCTGCGCGGGGTCCACGGCCCCGTTTAAGCGCCGGATCCGCCCGCGCGCAAGTGATACCGTGCCCCGGTGACCCTGCTCGAGGTGCGCGACGTCGGGAAGTGGTACGCCGACTGCGTCGCCGTGCGGACCGCCAGCGTCGCGTTCGAGGCCGGGAAGATCCACGCCGTCGTCGGGGAGAACGGGGCGGGGAAGAGCACCCTCCTCGGGATGGCCGCCGGGCTCGTGCAACCCAACCGGGGGAGCGTCATCGCGTTCGGGACACCGCTCGTCCCGCACACCGCCGCCGAGGCGATTCGGCGCGGCGTCGGGATGGTCGCGCAGCACTTCCAGCTCATCGAGGCCCTGACCGCGCTCGAGAACGTCGTCCTCGGCGCCGAGCGGACGCGCTTCGGGCTCCTCGACGAGGCGGCCGCGCGCGCGCGCCTCGCGGAGGTCGCCGGGGCGGTCGATCTCGACGTGAACCCGGACGCGATCGTCGCCGACCTCGACGTCGGTGCGCGCCAGCGGCTCGAGATCGCGCGCGTGCTCTTCCGCGACGCGCGCGTCGTCATCCTCGACGAGCCGACGGCGGTGCTGACGCCGCAGGAGTCGACCGCGCTCTACCGCCGCCTGCGTGGGCTCGCCGACGCCGGGCGCGCGATCGTCGTCGTGACGCACAAGCTCGACGAAGTGCTGGCCTGGTCCGACGTGGCGACCGTCCTCCGCCGAGGCGAGGTGGTCGCGACGCGGACGATCGCAGGCGTCGAAGGCGCCGCGAAGCAGGAGCTCCGCGCGCTCCTCACGCGCGACGTGATGGGCGAGGGCGCCTCGCTCGACGTGCCGGCGCGCGGCGAGGCGGGCCAAGGCGTCGTCCTCGAGCTCCGGGACGTCCGAGCGCCGCGGCTCGGGCCGATCTCGCTCCGCGTGCACGCCGGTGAAATCGTCGGCGTCGCCGGGATCGAAGGGAACGGTCAGCGCGAGCTCTTCGCGGTGCTCGCCGGCCTCGGAGCGCACGGAGGCACGGTGGTAGCGGAGGGGGGCACGAGCGTGCTCCACGGCGATCGCCACGAAGAGGGCCTCGTCCTCGACGCCACGCTCGAGGACAACGTGCTCCTGGGAGAGCTCGGGCGCTTCGCGCGCGGGCCGCTCCTCGACGTCGGCGCGGTCGCCGCCGCCGCGGAGTCCCGGCTCGCGGCCTCCGGCGCGACGCCGCGCGGACGCGACGTGCTCGCGCGCTCGCTCTCGGGCGGGAACCAACAGAAGATCGTCGTCGAGCGCGCGCTCGCGCGCACGATCGCGGGCGGGGGTACCGCGAAGGTGCTGTGCGCGGCGCACCCCACGCGTGGCGTCGACGTCGGAGCGCAGGCCGCGATCCACGCGCGCCTCCTCGGCGCCGCCGCGGCGGGCTGCGGTGTCGTCGTCGCGAGCTCCGACCTCGACGAGCTGCGCGCGCTCGCGCATCGGATCGTCGTCCTGGTCGACGGAAAGTTGGTCGGGGAGCTGCCGCCGACGGCCGACAACGAGGCGCTCGGCGAGCGCATGCTCGCGGGCTCCGCGCGGCCGGCGGCGGGCGAAGGACGAGCGCCGTGACCGGTTCCCGTTCCTCTCCCGCCGGCGGTGCGTTCGCGATCGACGCCGCGAGCGCCGCGGCCGGCGTGTTCGCCGCCGTGATCGCGTTCGACGTCATGGTGTGGCTCTACGGCGAGTCGCCGCGCGCGATGGCGCTGGAGCTCCTGCGCGGGACGTGGGGGACCGGCTACGGCGTCGGGCAGGTCCTCTTCAAGGCCACGCCGCTCCTGTTCGCGGGGCTCGCGGTCGAGCTCGCGTTTCGCGCGAAGTTGTTCAACGTCGGGGTCGAGGGGCAGCTCGCCGTGGCGAGCCTGGCGGTCGGCGTGGTCGGCGCGCACCTCGGAGGGCTCCCCGGGCCGCTCGCTTGGGTCGTGCTGGCGCTCGTCGCGATGCTCGCGGGGGGGCTCTGGGCCCTCGGGCCGGCGCTCCTGCGCGCGCGCGCCGGCGCCCACGAGGTCATCACTACGATCGTCGCGAATCGCTTGTCCCAAATTGGGATTACGGCGGCGCTGACGGCAGGCCTCGCTGCCCCGGGCACGGTGCGCACGGTCGACCTCGCGCCGTCGGTGCGGCTGCCGCGTCTCTCCGTCCTCTCCGCGAGCTTCGAGGGGAGCGCGGCGAGCTTCGCGGCCCCGCTCGGCGTCGTCGTGGTCGCGCTCGTCTTGGGGCTCCTGCCGCGCACGGTCTTCGGGCGGGAGCTCCGCCTCTTGGCGCAGAACCCCGTCGCCTGTCGCGCCGAGAAGATCGCCGTCGAGCGGCGCATGGCGCAGGCGCTCGTCGTATCGGGGGCGCTCGCGGGGCTCGGCAGCCTCGGGACCGTCCTCGGCTACAAGGGCTACTACGAGCAGGGGCTGGGCGCCGGCGCCGGCTTCACCGGGATCGCTGTCGCGATGCTCGGGCGCGGTCGGGTGGTGCCGCTCGTGTTCGCGGCGCTCCTGTTCGGTACGCTCGCGCAGGGCGGGCTCGCCATCAACGCGCACGTCCCGATGGAGATGATGGAGGTGCTGTCGGCGATCGTCGTCCTCGTCGTCGCGGCCGCCGACCGTGCTTTCCGCGCGAGCAGCGCCGGGAGGGTCACCGCGTGAGCGCGCTCGGAACGCTCGCATCCGCGGCGATGCTCGCCGCGACCATCCGCGCGGCGGTGCCGTACGTCCTCGCGGCCGAGGGGGGCGTGCTCGCCGAGCGGAGCGGTGTCGTCACGATCGCGCTCGAGGGGATGATGCTCGCGGGCGGCTTCGCCAGCATCAGCGTCGCGCTCGCCACCGGAAGCATCGCGCTCGGGCTCGCCGCCGCTGCGATCGTCGGCGGGGCGGTCGGGTTGCTCCACGCGATCGCCGTCGAGCGGCTCCGCGTCGACGGGATCGTCAGCGGGCTCGCGATCAACCTCGCCGTCGGCGGCGGCACGCGCGTGCTCCTCCGCGCGTTCTACGGCTCGAGCTCGAACTCGCCGGCGCTCACGACAGCGTCCGCGCCATCGTCGGGAGTCCGGTGGGTGCTCGAGTCGCTCTTCGCCCCGACGACCGTGCTCGCCGTCGTCGCCGCGGTAGGCCTGCACGCGCTCCTGCGCCGGACGCGCTTCGGGCTCCGCGTTCGCGCGGCAGGGGAGTCCGCGAAGGTCCTGGCGTCGGCCGGCGTCTCGGTGTTCCGCACGCGCGCCACCGCCACCGCGCTGGGGGGAGCGCTCGCAGCGCTCGGGGGCGCCGCGCTCGCGCTCGATCAACGCCAGTTCCAGTCCGGGATGACGAGCGGGCGCGGCTTCATCGCGCTCGCGGCCGTGGTGCTCGCGACGTGGCGGCCGATCCCGGCGCTCCTCGCGTGCGCCGGCTTCGCCATCCTCGACGCGCTCCAGGTCGTGCTCCAGGGCGAGGCGCGCTCGCTCGAGGTCGTCTTCCAGAGCCTCCCGTACCTCGCGACCTTGGTCGCGCTCGCCATCCTCGCGCGGCGCGCCCGCAGCGGGAGCGGCGGTGCGCCACGCGCCCTCGGCGCACCCACCGACCCCTGAGGAGCCCGGAGAACCGATGCCCAAGCTTTCCCCTCTCGCTGGCGCCGTTCGGCGCGGTGTCTTCGCCGAGCTCGAGGGCGCCATCGCCGCCCGGCGCGCGTCGGGCGGTGCGCTCGCGCCGCTCCACATCGGCGACACGTACCTCGCCCCGCCCGAGGCCGCGCGCTTCGAGCGGGTGCTCGGCGGCGCCGACGCCGAGCTGTACGCGTACGGCGCGACGATCGGGACGGCGGAGCTCCGCGGAGCGCTCGCGCGGCACGTGGTCGCGCGCGGGCGCGCGAGCGCCGCGGATCCGGACCGCAACGTGCTGGTCGGCGTCGGGGCGACCCATGCGCTCTCGTGCGCGGTCCGGGCCGTCGTCGCTCCGGGCGAAGCCGTCACGTTGTTCGCGCCATACTGGCCGCTCGCCCACGGCATCCTCAGCAGCGCGGGAGCACGCGTCGACGAGCTCACGTTCGACGCCGCAGCGCTCGCGGACTTCTCCGCCGCGCTCCCTCCGGACACGCGTGCGCTCTACCTGATCACGCCGAACAACCCGGACGGGCGGGTGCTCCGCCGCGCCGAGCTCACGGAGATCGCGCGCGTCGCGGTCGAGCGCGATCTCTGGGTGATCGCCGACGAGGTGTACGCGGACTACGTCTACGATGGCGGCGAGCACGTCTCGATCGCCACGCTCCCCGGAATGGCCGAGCGGACCATCACGGCGTTCTCGTTCTCGAAGAGCCACGCGCTCGCGGGCGCACGCGTCGGCTACGTGGTCGCGCCGGAGGCGGTCATCGCGCACGCGCGGCGGCTCGCGGTGCACACGGTCTTCAACGTCCCCGTCGTCGCTCAGCGCGCCGCGCTGGCCGCCCTCGCCGACGAGAGCTGGGTCGACCGCGCACGCACCACGTACGTCGAAGCCCGCGCGCGCGCCGTCGCGCGCCTCGCCGCGACCAAGCTTCGGTTCACCGTGCCGGAGGGGGGCGTGTACGTCTTCGCGGATTTCGCGCCCGTCCTCGCGGGGCGGAGCCTCCCCGAGCTCCTCACGCGCGCGATCGGCGAGGGAGCGCTGGTCGCCCCGGGAGACGCGTTCGGCGAGCGCTACGCCACGTGGGCGCGGATCTGCTTCACGAGCGCGCCGATCGCCGACGTCGAGCGCGGGATCGACGCGCTCGTCCGCGCGTTCTGACCGCCGTCACGCCTCGATCAGGATCTCGCCGCCGCGGAGCACCGCGCGCGCGCGCGCCACGCCCCACGGTTGGACGATCGCGTTCTCGTGCGGGTGGTCCCACAGCACGAGATCCGCCACCGCGCCGCAGCGGATCACACCCGCGCTCGGGCGGCTGAGCGAGAGGGCCGCGTTCACGGTCGCACCGAGGAGCGCCTCGGCCGGCGTGAGCCCATAGCTTCGGACCGCCAGCGCGAGCGCGAGCGGGAGGCTCTCGGTCGGCGCCGTGCCCGGGTTGGCGTCGCTGGCGACGGCGATCCGCACGCCGGCGGAGCGGAGGAGCGCGACCGGCGGCGGGTCCTGGCGGAGCGTGAAGCTCGCGACCGGCAGGAGGACCGCCGTCGTGCCCGCGCGCGCGAGCGCCGCCGCGCCGGGCGGACCCACGTGCTCCAGGTGGTCGACCGAAGCCGCGCCGAGCTCCGCGGCGAGCTCGGCACCCCCGACGTCCGAGAACTGCCCCACGTGGAGTCGCACGCCGAGCCCGAGCTCGCGCGCCCTCACGCCGAGGCGCCGCGCTTCGTCCACCGTGAAGGCGTGGGCATCGACGTACGCATCGACGTACTCGGCGAGCTTCGCGCCGGCGATCTCGGGCAGGAGCGCGAGCATCTCGTCGATCCAGCGCCCGCGATCACTGCGCCGCGCGTCGGGGAGGGCGTGGAGCGCCAAGAACGTCGGCACGATCCGCGGGAGGTCGCTCCGGATCGCCGCCCGGGCGATGGCGCGGAGCTGGCGGAGCTCGAGCTCGGGCGTGAGCCCGTAGCCGCTCTTCACCTCGATCGTCGTGACGCCCTGCCGCGCCATCCGCCGCAGGCGCGCCACCAAGAGGCGCGCGAGGTCGTCCTCCGAGGTCTCGGCGACCGCGCGGTGCGTGCTCTGGATCCCGCCGCCCGCCGCGGCGATGGCGACGTAGTCGGCTCCCGCCATCCGCATCGCGTACTCGTCGTGGCGCGAGCCGGCCCACGCGGCGTGGGTGTGCGCGTCGACGAGACCGGCCGTGACGAGCGGCGCGTGGAGCGTGCGCGCCGTCACCGCATCGAGCGGCGGATCCCCGATCGAGGTCACCAGGCCGTCGTGGTCGACCTCGATGACCACGCGCTCCGCGATCTCGAGCGCGCCGGCGACGCCGGCGCGAGGACCGAGCACCGCGCGGTCGGCGTGGATGCGGAGCTTCGTCGCCATGGCCCCATCTAACCACACGTGATACCGATTCGGTCATGCGTCGTCTTTCGCCGTGGATCCTCGCTGCCGCGCTCGTTTCGTGCGGCGGGGGCGCCGCCGCGCCGCCCACAACGGTCGGTCCGAGCACCAGCTCCACCGCGACGGGCACGACCACCACGCCCGCGCCGTCGGCCTCGGCGAGCAGCACGGGGACCTCCCCCGTTCGCCCGACCGGGAAGCTCGATCTCGCGGCCGCCCGCCGCTACATGGTCACGCTCGTCAACCGCGACCGCGCGAGCGCGGGTCTCCCCCCCGTCGTGCTCGACGAGGGTGCCCCGTCGCGCGCCGGCGATCGCCACGCGCGCGACATGGCGGAGCACGGGTTCCTCGGCCACTGGGGCACCGACGGCTCCGTGCCGGAGCAGCGCTACAGCGAAGCAGGCGGAACGGACGTCGTGTTCGAGAACGCGTTCTGCATCACGGACGAGAAGCACCGCGAGATCGATCCGTCGCCGAAGATCGATCCGGCCGACCTCGAGAAGGCAGAGGACATGTTCTTCCACGAGGTGCCGCCGAACGACGGGCACCGCAAGAACATCCTCAAGCGCGTGCACGGCAAGGTCGGGATCGGGCTCGCGCTCGCGAAGCCGATGGAGAACGAGATCCTGGTGCCGTGCCTGACGCAGGAGTTCGTCGACGTCTACGGTATGTATGCGCCGATCCCGGCCAGCGTCGCCGCCGGCGCGAAGGTGCACGTGACGGGGACGTTCGCGGGCGGCGTGAGCCCGGGCGCCGTCGGCTTCACGCGCTTGGACGACCCGAAGCCGATCCCGGTGGCGGAGGCGAACCGCCGCCGCGCCATCGCGCAGAAGCAGGCCGACACGCTCTACTGGCCGCGCGGCTACAAGTCGGACGTCTACGTCGACCTCGACGGGATGAACTTCTCGATCGACGTCGCGTTCCCGAAGCCGGGCTTCTACGAGCTCAGCATCTGGGCGAAGTTCCCGGGCGAGAAGGACTTCGCCACCATCTCGCTCCGCACGATCTGGGTGAAGTGACTCACTGCCCGAGCGGGATGGCCGTCGCGAGGCCCTTGGCCGGGATGCCCGACGCGAGCTGGCCGACCCAGCTGCCGTTGTAGGACTGCGGGACGGCGTCGTCGTCGAACTGGGTCGCCGCGGAGGCGGTGAAGTTGACGTCGAGCTTGTTGCCCTGCTTCTCGGAGGACCCTGCGTACGCCTCCCACCGGCTCGCGATCGCTTGCTTGCACAGCGCCGCGGTGCAGCTGCCGTCGCACGTGGCGAACGCATAGCCCTGGTTCGCGAGCGACGCCCCGAGGCCGTTGCAGTCGATCGCGAGCGCGAGCGCGCTCGGCACCGACGTGGCCGCGGGGAAGTCGACCTTGGCCTCGGCGCCGGCCGCGACCGCGACGAGGCGGGTCGGCCAGATGGCGAAGTCGCCGTTGAGCTTGAGCGTGTCGTCGGTGTCGGCGCCGATCGTGAACGGGTTCTTCACGAGGACGGTCTGGGTGGCGTCGAGCCCGCCGAAGGTCGTCGGGGTGAACGTCGCCTTGTCGCTCGCCGTACCCATCAGGTGGCCGCGGAGCTCGCCGGGGACCTTCGGGGTGGCCGCCGTGAGCCACGCCGTCGCGCGCGACTGCATCGTCGGAGGCCGCGCCGAGAGCCACGTCCCCACCGCGCCGTCCCAGCTCGCTTGCGTGCGCTTGGCGGAGAACGCCGCCTTGTCGTTCGAGCTCTGGAGCGCGTCGAACATCGCGTCGAGCAGACGCTTCGGCTCCATGTCGGGGAAGAACGCGGGGAGCGCTTGGGTGACGACCCCACTGAGGTTGCTCGTGAGCGTCGCCTTGTCCTTCGCCGCGAGGTCGAACGTGAAGCCGGCGTTCACGTCGGTCTTCGCCACGGCGAGCGGCAGATCGTAGAGCTGCACGCTCACGTCCCGGACGGCGCCGGGCGCGAGCGCATCGACGTCGACGCAGCCGGTCGCGTAGCGCGCGATCCGAACCGCGACCGCGACGCTGGCGCCCGCTGGAACGGCGCCGACGACGAGCACCTCGCCGCTCGTTCCGACGACGAGCGGTGCGCCGTCCTTGGCCGGGAACGACGTGAGCTCGGCGCACTTCGTCTTGAGGAAGGTGCTCGCGGCGACGATCGTCGTCGTCCGCTTGCCCTTGTAGGCCGGGGTGACGCGGACGGTGGCGAACCCGTCGCGGCTGACCGACACGTCGAGCCGGGCGCGGGCGCTGCCAGCGACGGCTTGGATCGTGAACGTCGCCGGGGTCGTGGGCGTGCGGAGCTGGAAGGTCGCCTTTCCGTCGGTGACGCTCGCGTTGGTACGATCGAGGGACGCGTCGCCGTAGGCGCCGTCGAGCGCGAGCGCGATCCCATCGACCGGGCCCTGCGCGGTCATCGTGACGGTCACGATCGTCGCGGGCTGCGCGAGGAGGACCCCGCCTTCGACGTCGAAGCTGATGACCGGCTTGGTGGGGGTCCCACCGTCGACCACCGCATCATCGCTGCTGCACGCGCCGACGCCTGCCCCGACGCCAATCGTCGTGAGGAGCGCCAGCGCGACCCTGCGGGCAGCGCGGAAAGCCAAGTCCATACCCTCCAGTATAGCGCGATTCCGGCGCGAGCACGGCCGCGCGTCAGGGTGCTTTCGGCGCGTCGACCGGCGGCTCCTCGACGTGGTCGAGGCAGCCCACCGCTCCGGAGCGGTCGCGGCCGGCGCACGCGGCAGCGTCGCGCTTCGGCCCGACGAGCAGGAACTCGCCGCGGGACAGGAAAGGGTAGTCCGTCGTCCACGCGCGCTGGACCGCGATCGCGTGCCGCTCGGCCGCGGCCTTCTCTTCCTCGCCGTGGAGCGCGACCAGCAGCTCGGCGATGTGGACCTTCTCCTCGGCGTCGTCGCTCACCAGGAACGCGTTCTGGAGCGTTCGAATGGCTGCGTCGCGCTGACCCTCCTCCGAGAGCATGCCTGCGGCCGTGCGGCCGTGCGCGACGTCGGCGCCGAGCTCGACCGAACGCGCGAGCGCGAGCGCACCCTCGTGCCGCCAGCGATCGAGCGTCGGCTTGTCCTTCACGTAGGTGGGCGTCATGAAGACGAGGTACTGACCGTAGTGGGCCCAGAGTTCACCGTCCGAGGGCCGCGCCTCCGTCCCGCGCTGCAGGTACGCCTGGACCCACCGGGCCTCTTCGTCGCCACCGGCCACCGGCTGATAGAGCACGAGCGTGTCGGCATACTTGTAAGGTGCACCGAACGTGGGATCGAGCTCGGTGATCGCGTCGAGGTAGCGCGTCACGTCGCGGAACGGTCGATGCTCGACCCAGTGGACGCCGTACTCGATCCGGACCTTCACCCAGAGCAAGTCCGCCGCCGCCGCCTCGTGGCCGAGCGTCGCGAGGCGGAGCTGCGCCGGGGAAGGGAAGTCGTAGACGTCCTCGCGCGCCTTCGTCGCGTGGAGGGACGACGCGAGCGTGGGTTGCAACCAGGCGACGCCGGCGATCCCGACGAGCAGCACGAGCGCTCCGACCAGGCGCCCATCGGCGGCGGGGGCCGGCGCGGCGCGCGCGCTCACTCGAGCTCCGCTTCGACGTACATGCCGGGCTCGAGCTTCGCCTCGGTGCCGGTCGCGGTCCCGCGGACCTCGAACGTACTGGTGACGCCGTCGCCATCGAGGTCGCCGTGCGCCTGCGCGACGAACTGCGACGAATCGGAGTCGACGCGGTTCGTGAACACGAACGCGAACGCGTGCGGCGTCCCCGCGGGGGCGGGCCGGAAGTCGAGCGCGACCCAGGTGGGCTTCTCCCACGTTCCATCCTCGTCCACGACGAGGGCGCCGCGCGGGACCGCCGCCGGGGTGAGCGGCGCGCTGTCGGGGAAGGCGTCGTGCGCGGCCTTCCCGCGTGCGCCCGCGATGGCGTGGGTGCCGATCCGGTCGAGGCCATCGGTCGCCTCCACGAGCCGCGAGCCGTGGAGCCCCCGCACGTAGGTCGGGATGAAGACCGCGAGCAGCGAGCCGACGAGCGACACGCCGATGGCGGCCTCGAGCATCGTCACTCCGCGCTCACGTACGGCCGCGCGCACCGTCACTCCTCGGGGTCGACCTTGACGACGTTCGGATCGACTTTGGCCGTGCCGGTCGCGTCCGGTCCCACGCTGACGCGGAACGTCGAGTTCTTGCCGTTGCCGTCGATGTCCCCGCGCGCCTCGGCGGTGGCCTGCGCCGACGGTCCGCTGCCCTGCGACTCGAACGAGTACGCGTAGCATTGCGGGGTCGAGAGGGAGAACCGCATGTCGAGCCAGGGGGAGACCGACCAATCGCCGAGCGCGCTCTGGTAGCGCTTGCCCTTCACGTCGTTGAAGTCGGCGGGCACGCTCGTCCGCGACGACGCAGGGAAGTGGCGCATCGCCTTGGCCGAGTCGGGCTTGGTGCCCGCCGGCTGCTTCGCGTCCGAGTCGTTGTAGTAGGCGGCCGCAGCCTGAGCGATGGCGCTGGTGGACGCCACCCCATCGGTCGCCTTCGAGTACCGCAGGTACTTGGAGAGACCGTACATTCCGAGCGCTGCCAAGACGGCGGCAAGACCCAGGAAATTCAACACCTCGGCGAGGGTGAAGCCGCGGAGCTTCGCCCTATGGCGATCACGCACGGGGGGCATCGTAACACCATCACGGGGGCGGTGGGGGCGGGTTTCCGGCCCGCCGTTTCGCCAGCTCTTTCCGGGCCGCGATGACGTCCGGGGCGTCGGCCAGGTCGGGTCCCCACTCGTCCAGGGTGCTCTCCACGCCGTCGAGGTCGCCGACCCGGAACATGGTGTCGATCGCCGCCACGCGGGCGTCCAGGCTCGCCAGGTGCTCCTCCGCGTAGTGCTTGTAGTGGGGCACCGCTTCCTTCCACCGGTGCAGCTTCACGAGGGCCGTGCCGATGCAGGCCTCCGGGCGGGACGACGTCGGGTAACGGTCGAGGTAGGCCTGGCAGAGGGGGAGCGCACCCGCGTAGTCGCCCTTCTGCATCAGGAGCGTCCCGTAGGCGAGCTTGGACTGCGGATCGTCGGGGCGGACCTCGTACATGTCGCGCTGGAGCGTGCTCTCGTCCTTCCACGTCACCACGCGTGACCAGGTCAGCGGGATCGTGACGGCGACGAAGAGCCAAGGCACGACGGCGAGCACGCGGCGGAGCGGGCTCTCGCGGAGCCGCGGCTCGAGGACGGCGACCGCCCGCTCGGCGAGCGGCGCGAGCGTGAGCGCGGCGGCGAGCACGAACGGGTAGGCGTAGCGATCCGAGATGAACCCGAAGCGGAGCGCGACGGGCGTGTGGATCGCGACCGTCGCGAAGAGCGCGAGGTGCCCGAAGACGTGGAGCGAGCGGCGGCGCGGCTGAGCGGCGAGCGCGCGCCAGGCGAGCGGGAAGGACGCCAGGAACGCCGCGACCAGGAGCACCGCGAGCGGAAGGGGGACGCGCGGCACGTCGAGATCGACGACGAGGTCGGTCGGCGCGAACAGATCCTTGAGCATGCGGGCGAGGAAGCCGGCTGCGCCCTCGATCCAGTCGCCCACGCCGTGCGCACGCCCGGGCTGGTTCCAGTGGACGCCGACGAGGTGGCGCGCCCACGCCACGACGCCGAAGCCGACCGCCGAGCCCGCCGCGACGGCGACGCCGCGGCGCGGGGCGAAGGTGCCCTCGTCGGTGAAGGCCGCGGCCGCTGGGAGCACCGCCGCGATGGCGAGGAAGGCCTCGCGCGAGAACGTCCCGAGCGCCATCGCGAAGGCGCCGACGACGGCGCACACCGCGAGCCGCTTCGTCGACTGGAGCATGCGATAGCCGCCGAGCACGAAGAGCCAGCCGAGCATGTCCTGCCGCCCGCCGATGTAGGCGACGACGTCCGCCGTGGCCGGGTGGACTGCGAACAACGTGGTCGCGAGGAGCGCGACCGTGCGCTCGACGCCGCTCTTCCTCAGCACGCTCCCGACGAGCGCGACGAGCCCCAGGTGAAGCGCGACGTTCAGCCCGTGCTGGCCCGCGAAGCCGTCGTGGAAGACCTGCCAGCTGAGCCAATTGAGCAGGCTCGCCGCCGGCCGGTAGTAGTCGGTGCGGAGCGGCTCCGCGGTCGCGACGAAGAGGCTCGACCCGAGCATCACCTTCAAGCCACCCGGCTCGCGGACCCACGGGTTCTGGACGACGAGCGTGAAGTCGTCGAGCGCGAAGCCGTTCCGCAGCGCCAGGAAGTACGCGACGATCCCGGCCGCGAACGGCACGCCGCGCACGAGGGTTTCGCTCCGCTTCGTCAAGGCACCCTCGTCATGGACCGATCACGCTTCGTAGCTTCAGCGCTCGCGCGTGGCCAGGTGAGATCGCGAGGGCCGCGTCGTTTTCGACGCGGGCCTCGTCGCGCCGGCCCATCATCAACAAGGCCTCCGCGGCGATCACGTGCCCTTCGGCCGACTGCGGCTTCACCTGGACGGCGTGCCGAGCGTCGGCCAACGCCCCCGGCGCGTCGCCGAGGAGCAGGCGCGCGTTCGCGCGGTTGGTGAGCGCGCGCGGCTCGTCGGGCTCGAGCGCGAGCGCGGCGTCGCAACGCTCCCGAGCCTCCACGAGCCGGTTCTCGTTGAGGTAGACGTAACAGAGCGCCGTCTCGACGCGGTGCGGGCGAGGGATCCCCGCGCGCGCCGAGAGCAGCAGCGGCTCGGCCGCGGCGAAGTCGCCGCGCTTCGCGTCCATCTCGCCGAGCAGGAGCGCGGGCCACGAGCGGCCCGGATCGCGCTCGAGCTCGACCCGATAGAGGTTCTCCTCGTCGGCCCAATCCTCGTGCCGCGCGAGGAGCGCCGGCACGCCGCCGAGGGCGAAGAGCGCGAGCGCGACCGACAGCGCCCCCGCCGCGAGCGCGTGGCGGCGCCGGAGCGTCGCCAACGCGAGCGCGACCCCGAACAAGAAGAGCGTGGCGGGGGCATACGCGTAGCGGTCGCCGGTCTGGTAGAGCCGCGGCGCGGTGAGCCCGACCGGAATCAACGCGAGCAAGGCACCGCCCCAACCGAGCAGCGCGCTCCGCGCCACGCGCTCGCGCCGCGCCCAGAGCGCGAGCGCGCCGGTCACCGCCGCGAGGGTGACGAACGTGAGCACCGCGTGCGCCGTCCCCGGATCGCGCTGGACGTGGAACAGCGAAGGGTCGACCACCCGCCCGAGCGTCCCGGCGTAGAGGGTCACGCAGGCGGTGTACGCGCGCACGGCCTCGCCGCCGAGGAGGGCACCGCTCACGGCGGCGCTCGGCACGTCCGCTTCGCGCCGGGCGATGGTGTAGGCGACCGCCACGAGCGCCATCGCGCCGTACTTCGCGGCGGCGCCGCGCCAACCGATCCGGCGCTGGAGCGCGTCATCGGCTGCGAGGAGCGCGGGCGCGACCAACAGCGTCTCCTTCGAGAACAGGGCGGCGGCGAACGCCACGACGGCCCACCCGTGGCGCCGGCGCGCGTTGGCGAGCAGGGCGAGGAGGAGAAAGAGCGTGCCGAGGAGGTCGAAGCGCCCCGAGAGCCAATCCACGGCCTCGCTCCCGAGCGGTGCGAGCCCGAAGGCGAGGGCGGCTGCCGTCGCCGCGAGGCGCGCCTGGGGCCGATGCGCGAGCACCAGGCGCCGGAGCGCCACCACGACGCACACGTGCAGGACGACGTTGCCGAGGTGGTAACTCCAGGGGGCGTTCGCCACGAGCCGGCTGAGCCCGAGCGTCAGGGTGGCGAGCGGACGGAAGTAGCCGGCGGGCTCGTGCTTCGCGGACGCCACCCAGAGGTCGTGACTGACGAGGTACCCCCACTGCGAAGGCGCGAGGTACGGGTTCCTCGTCGTGAGGAACTCGTCGTCCCAGACCGTGGTGCCACCCAAGGAGGGCGCGTACGCGAGCGCCGCGGCGAGGCCCACGACGAGGTCGCTCGGACGGGGGAAGCGCTCGCTCCGCACCTGCATCGGCTACCACAAAACGCATCGCGCCGCGTGGGAGGCCCACGCGGCGCGACGCGCTCCGAGAGGAGCTTCGATCACTCCGTCTCGTTCGTGATCACCGGCGCGGGGGCGAGGGCGATCGACTTGTCCGTCTGAACGGTGCCCTGGAGGTCGAACACCGACGTGGTGCCGTTGCCGTCGAGGTCGCCGCGCGCGTAGGCATTGAGGTTGCCCGCGGGTGCGGTCGGGCAGCCGGTGCCGGCCACGTACTCGTACTGGTAGTACTGCGGCTGATCCATCGTGAAGCGGAGGCAGACCCAGCCGGTCGTCGCGTCGCCGGTCCAGTCGGTCGTACCGGACTGGTACTTCTGGCTCGCGGGGACCGTGGCCGGCACCTTGGTCGAGGTGTTGCAGAGACAGTTGCCGATGTTGGTGGTCGTGCCGACCGCGATGCTCGCGCTGGCGATCTTCTCGCGGGTGGACGCCTCCTGCGCGTTCTTTGCGATCTGACCGATGGCGCCCGTCGCCTCGGCGGTCTTCGAGGTCTTGAGGTAGCGGCTCACGCCGTAGATGGCGAGAACCGCGAGGATGCCGATGATCGCAACGACGATCATCAGCTCGATGAGGGTGAATCCGCGCTTCTGCGCTTTCTTGAGCATGGCCTTCATGTCTTCTCCTTGTCCTTCGTACTCACTCCGAGTCCTTGTCCGTGAAGAGGTCACGCGCCCACGAGACGCCCATGACCGTCGCAAACACACCGTTGCCGTCCTGATCGCCCTTCGCGACGACGATGAACCAGTCCGACGTCATCGCGGACGAAGCGGGCAGCGTCACCGCCGCGATCGGCGTCGCGGGCAGCGCCGCACCGGGCGCGCCCGACATCGTCGCGTACCCGTAGAGCAGCGCGCCGCTCGCGTGGACGGGCAGGCGCTTCCACGCATCGGGGTCCGAGCAGGTGGCGCACGTGCCGCCCCAGACCGTCTTGAACGCACCCGGCGTCGCCGCGGGGTAGAGGTCACCGACGTTGAGCGACGCCGACACGTTCGCGTAGGCGCCCGTCTCCGCGTGGTACTGCTCCTGCGCGAGCTTGATGGCGTTCACCATCTCGGTCGCTTCGGTGATCTTCGACGCCTTGATGAACCGCTGGTAGCCGACCATCGCCAGCACCGAGAGGATCCCGATGATCGTCACCACCACGGCGAGCTCGATCAGCGTGAGACCACGCTGTGCCCTCCGTCGATGGTGCCGAGGAACCTGGATCATCGGGCGACGAGTGTGCAGGCGTCGTGCCATCCGTTGGACCTCCGAAAATTCCCGCCATTTTCGCATGCCGTCCGGCCGAGTGACAATTTTCGTCCCTCGGCCGACCTCGGCCGTACGCGTTTCGTCCCCTGACAGCCTGCGCGGTTCTCGCCGTGCGCCCTACATTCGCAACGCCGCGGTTCTGCTTCGATTTCGGTCGAGCTGGACCTACTTCGAGCTCGGCAGACCGCTGTCGGGGACGTCCTCGTCCCCCTCCGCGGCGAGCCCCAGCTTCTGCATCCGGTACCGGAGGCTCCGCAGCGAGACGCCGAGGAGCTTCGCCGCGTTCGTGCGCACGCCGCCCGTGCGCTCGAGCGCCTGGAGGATGAGGCGCCGCTCGAGCTCGCTCACGACCTGATCGAGATCGCAGCCCGCTTCGGGGAGCGCCCCGAGCCCGGGCGTCGGCTGCGCGGCTGCGCCCGCGACGGACTCGGGCAGATCGCCGAGGCCGATGACCGAGCCCGACGCGAGCGCGACCGCGCGCTCGACGACGTTCTCGAGCTCGCGGACGTTGCCAGGGAAGGGATGCCGCTCGAGCGCGCGGAGCGCGTCGGCGGAGAAGCCGGAGATCTCCTTGCCGTGCTCGGCTGCGCAGCGGCGGAGGAAGTACTCCGCGAGCTCGGGGACGTCCTCGGCGCGCTCGCGGAGCGGCGGCAGCTCGATCCGGAGCACGTTCAAGCGGTAGTAGAGATCCTGCCGCAGCTTGCCTTCCTTCACGTCCTCCTCGACGTTGCGGTTGGTCGCGGCGATGACGCGCACGTCGACGTCGGTCTCGATCGATTGCCCGACGCCGCGCACCTTGCGCTCCTGCAGCACGCGGAGGAGCTTCACCTGGAGCTGGAGCGGGAGCTCGCCCACCTCGTCGAGGAAGACGGTGCCGCCGTCGGCCTCGCGGAAGATGCCGAGGTGCTTCTGCGTCGCCCCGGTGAACGCGCCCTTGTCGTGGCCGAAGAGCTCGCTCTCCATGAGCGCCTCGGGGAGCGCGCCGCAGTTCACGACGAGCATCGGCTTGTCGTGCCGATCGGAGAGCTCGTGGATCGCTCGCGCCACGCGCTCTTTGCCGGTGCCGCTCTCGCCGGTGACGAGCACGGTGCTCTTCGAGCGCGCGACGCGCTGCGCGAGATCGAGCACCGCGCGCATGCGCGCCGACTTGCCGAGTAGATCCTTCGGATGCGCGCGATCGACCTGCGCGCGGAGACGTTCGTTCTCCGCGACGAGCGCCCGCTTCTCGAGCGCCTTGTGGGCGAGCGCGCGCAGCTCGGAGGTCGCGAACGGCTTCGTCACGAAGTCGTAGGCGCCGCGCTTCATCGCGTCGATCGCGGTCTCGACGGCCGCGTACGCGGTCATCACGATGACCTCGGTCTGGTGGCTGCGCGCCTTGGCGCGGCTCAGCACGTCCAACCCGGAGCCGTCGGGCATGAGCAGATCCGTCAGGACGAGCTCGAACGGCATCGGCGCGCTGTCGATCGTCCCCACCGCAGGGATGAACGACGACGCGACGGTCACGTCCCAGCCTTCGCGCCGGAACAGGATCGTGAGCATGTCGCGAAGCCCCGCTTCGTCGTCGACGACGAGGACGCGGGGCTTCTTGCCGGGCGGCACGGACGGGTGGGGCATCCTTCCAGAGCCCTCGCCCGCGCTTATTCGCTGAGCTTGGCGATGACGTTCTTCGTTTCGCCGGCGCCGACGTTCACCGTGACCGACTTCTTCAACCCTTGCTCGGAGTTGATGAAGAGCAGCGTGTGCGAGCCCGGCGTGACGGTGACGGCCTTCTTGGGAACCGGGCCGAGCGGCTTGCCGTCGAGGAGCACGATCGTGCCCGCCTGCGGCAGCGCGTTGATGACGGCGAGCGTGCCCTGACCTGCCGGGGGCGGCGAGGTCGAAGTGCCCGTCGGCGGAGCGGTCGCGGTCGACGTGCCGGTCGGACGCGACGTCGCGGTGGACGTGCCGGTCGGGGGCGGCGTCACCGTCGTGGTGGCGGTCGCGATGGGCTTGCTGCCCTTCGGATCGAGCACGACATTGAAGACCTTCTCCGCCTGGCCGTCGTCGAAGTTGATCTGCTGCTTGTAGTCCTCGAAGCCGAACTTGCTGGCTTCGATGGTCCACGTGCCGTCCTTCACGGGGTCGATCTCGAGCGAGATCGGGAGGCGCGGCAGGTCGCGGCGGTCACCCTTCGACGACACCATCGACACCTTCGCGCCGTCGGTGCCGAGCGTGACCGTGGCCTTGCCCTTCACGACCTTGAGCGTGATGGTGCCGAGGTCGGAGAGGTCGCCCTTGGAGACCGTCACCTTCTTGTCGAGCGGCGCGTAGCGGTCGCTGCCGGTGAACTTCAGGTTGTAGTCGCCCGGCTGCAGATCGTGGAGCTCCTGCGGGAGCGCGCCGATCTCCTTGCCGTCGATCGAGAGCTTCACGCCCGGCTGCGTGCCGGTGACCTTGAAGCCGGTGCCCTTGCCGCCCGTCATCGTGAAGTCGATCTGCGCGTCCTTGCCGCGCTCGATCGAGATCGCCTTCGGGGCAGGCGAGTCGTAGCCGTCCGCGGCGACCTTCACCTCGTGCGGGCCCGCGGCGATGTCGCGGACGATGCACGGCGACGACTGGCACGTCTCCTTGCCGTCGACCATGACCTTGAGGCCGTTGACCGAGCCACCCTTCTGGTCGACGACGTTGACGGCGAGGTTGCCCGTCTTCGGCATCAGCACGAACCAGTACGCGGCGGCGGCGCCGCCCGCGAGGAGCAGCAGCACGACGAGGATGCCGATGATGAGGCCGGCCTTGCTCCCGCTCTCGGGCGGACGCACGAGCGCCGTCGCTTCCATGTTGCGCGGCGGCATCTGCTGCTGCGCCTGCATGGGCTGCTGCATGCCGGGCTGCTGCATCTGCTGCTGCATGCCGGGCTGCTGCATCTGCTGCTGCATGCCGGGCTGCTGCATGCCGGGCTGCATCTGCTGCTGCGGAGCGGGATACCCGCCGGGACCGGGCTGGTACGCGGGCTGCGCTTGCATGTGGAGCTGCGGCTGCTGCCCGTACGGCGTCGGCGGCATCTGGAGCGGCACTGTCTCGACTTGGTTCGCGAGCGGATCGATCGTGGGGGGCGGCAGCGGCGGAGCCTGCTGGCCGAGCATCATCGTCGCGCCCTTGTTGCCGCCGGGCGGCGGCGGAGGAGGCGCGGGACCTTGCGATGCGGCGCCACCCGACGCGCGCGCGAACGCGCTACCCACCGACGACGGGGGCGGCGGCGGACCGAAGCCACCCGCGGCGGTGCCGGGCGGAGGCGGGGGCGGCGCGTTGAGCGCCATCGTGCGTTGCAGACCACCACCACCGGGCGGAGGCGGCGGCGGAACTGCGGAGCCGCGGCCCGGCGGAGGCAACGGCGCCGTCATCGGTGCAGCGGGAACGGCGGGCGAACCGGCGGCCGGCGCAGGAGCACGCGGCGGAGGCGCGGCGTCCGACTCTTCCTTGTCGAAGATGTGGGTCGCCTCGTCCTCGTCGTCCCAGTCCATGTCCATGCCGGGCGCGGCGCCACCGCCACCACCTGGAGCGTTGTTGTACGGCGCAGGACGCGTGGCCGCGGGAGGCGGAGGCGGGTTGCTCTTCTGCGGCGGCGCGGCGACGGGCGGCAGCCCGCCCGCGCTCGACGGGCGCGCCATCGGCGGCGCGCTCGGCGGCGGAACCGGACGCTGACCAGCAGGCGCGGCGATGCCGAGCAGGGTCTTCTTGCCCATGTCGGCCGACGGCGGAGCGGGAGGAACCGCACCCTTCGAAGGCGGTCCAGGCGGCGCCGAGGGGCCGCCTTTCTTGCCGAGGCCCTCGAAGATGTCGAGGTCCGAACCTTTGTTGTCTCCAGCCATCGTCTCCTGCCTTCGTGGACCACCGCTTGCGGGCGGTGGTGTCCCACCTGAACTGGCTCCTGCGTTATACCCCAACCCAGCCGAAGCGTCTTGGGCGTTCCCAAACCGATTCGCGGCTTCGGGGAAGGCCTCGCGCATGGTCCGGGCGACGTCCTCGCGGCTGGCAGCGTTGCCGAGGCCCTGCGAGAGTACGTTCAAATCCCGAAAAAGATCCTTCGTTTGGCGGTACCGCTCGTTCGGATCCTTGGCCAGCGCCTTCATCACGATCCGGTCGAGCTCTTCGGGGATGCCCGGCTCGATCGTGGACGGGGGCGGGATGACGTAGTTCCGGATCTTCTCGAGCACGAGCAGCTCGTTGTCCGCTTGGAAGAGCCGCTTGCGCGTCAAGAGCTCCCACATGCAGATTCCGAGCGAGAAGATGTCGGTGCGCTGATCGATCTCGAGCCCGCGGATCTGCTCCGGGCTCATGTACCCGAACTTGCCTTTGATCGTTCCGACGGCGGTGCGGCTCAGCTTGCCTGCCGCCTTCGCGATCCCGAAGTCGATGAGCTTCACGTCGCCGTCGAACGAGACGACGATGTTCTGCGGGCTCACGTCGCGATGGACGATCGAGACCGGTGCGCCGTCCTTGTCCTTTCGCGCGTGCGCGTAGGAGAGGCCCTCGCCGATGCGCGAGAAGACGTAGAGCAAGAACGGGAGCGAGAGCGTCTGCCCTTGCTTCACCGCGCGCTCGAACACGGCGCGCATGTCCTTGCCGTTCACGTACTCGAACGCGATGTAGTAGTGGATGCCGACTTGGCCGAAGTCGAACATCCGCGCGATGTGCGGGTGCTCGAGCTGGCGCGCGACGCGCGCTTCGTCCTCGAACATCTGGATGAAGTCTTCGTCCTCCGCGATCTGCGGGAGGATGCGCTTCAGCGCGACGATGGCTCCGCCGCGCTCCGTGTCGCGCGCACGAAACACCTCGGCCATGCCCCCCGCGCTGATGCGGTCGAGGAGCTCGAATCGGCCGAAGCGCTGCGGCGTGCTCAAGTGCCCGCGATGTTTCTACCTTTCGGCCGAAAAAACCGAAAGCGGAATCAGTGGGGTGTGCCGGTACCCGTGCCGGTGCCGGTCGCCGTACCCGTGCCGGTCCCCGTACCCGTACCGGCCTCGCCTGCGCCCGCGCCCGCGTCCCCCTGCGGCTTCGGCCGGTTGAAGTACCGGACGCGCTGGCTCTGCAGCGGCTGCCAGGTGTTCGGGCTCACGACGGGAGTGTCGAAATAGAGCTTCGCGCCCGGGGTCGACCCACGGACGAGCCGGGCGACCGACCCGGTCGAGGGGACCGCCGCCGCCTCGCCCCGCGCGTCGAGGGTGCCGCCCGGAAAGAGCCGCGACCCCGAGAGCACGGCCAGCCGCGTGCTGCAGCCCGCGCGCTTCAGGAGCTCGACCATCGCGGTGCGGGTCGCCTCGTCGACGCCGACGTGCTCGTCCAGCTCGACCCAGACGAGCATGCCGTCCTCGTCGTCGATGCCGGCGGCGACGTGGCTCGGCGGGCTCGTCGCGAGCTCGCCGACGAGCGCCAACGGCAGCCCGTCGCCGGTGCCGTCGACGAACGCGCCGCCCGCGCTCAGGCGGAGCGCGCGCTTCGCGGTGTCCTTGGGCGGCGGCGGCTCGGTGAAGACGGCGATCGTCGGCGTCGTCTCGGTCGTCCCCGCGCTCCCCGCGACGCGGAGCGTGCGCGGGTCGAGCTTCACGAGGTGGAAGCGCGCGTCCGGCCGCGCCGCCGACGCGCGCACGTCGGTCAACGCGAGCGCGTAGGGGAACCCGTGCTGGGGCAGCCCCTTCGTGCGCCAGGCGCCTTCGCCGGGTTGCGCGGGCTCGATCGCGCTCGCGAGGTCGGCGCCGGGAAGCACCGGCCGCCGCGTGAGGTAGAAGAAGTCGCGCCCGTCGAGGTGGATGTACTGCGGGAAGTTCTGCTCCACCATGCCGCGGATCATGCGCCGCGCGCGGTAGTGCCAGTCGGGGAGTTGCTTGAACGTGCCCTCGTACTCCCAGTCCGCTTGGAGCGGGCGCCCGAGCGGGTTCCACGTCGCCGACGGGCCCACGGAGTAGAACTCGAAGCCGACGAGCCCCGGGTTCATGTCGAGGTGTACCGAATAGGTACAACGTGCAGCTTGCATCGATTTCGCGAGCACGTCGGCGGCGATGTCGGTGCCGTAGAAGTAGCCGACCCAACCCTCGCGCGTGAGGCAGATGCCGCTCCGCGTGGTGTGGATGTTGTCCTGCCAACCCGGCGGCGTGCCGCCCCACCACGTGCGGCCCCACGGGTTGAACTTCTCGTGCTCGAGGACCGCGGTCAGGTTCTGCCGGTACGAGAGCACGTCGTCCGGGACGTCGGTGTTGCCGGGCCACGAGCCGAAGCCGGTCGTGCCGTCCTTCAGCTCGAGCACCGTCGCGGCGTAGGGCTTCGGCGGCAGGTACAGGACGCCGTTCGCCTGCATCCCGTACTCGCCGTGGACGGCTTGGAAGCCGCCGTTGAAGCCGCCGACGACCTTGCGGAGGACCTCGGGCACGCGGGGGATCAGGCCCGGCCCGGCTTCACCCGTCGCGCTCAGCGGCTCGACGGTGCCGGCCTCCATGTGGAGCGCGATCTGGCGCGGATCCCACATCGTCACGTAGACGCGCGACGTGACGCGATCCTTCTCGGCGCGCACGAACGTGGTGACGAAGGGGCTCGGCACGCCGTGCGCTGGGGTGATGAACGGATCGTCGTCGAGGCTGATCCACTTGCCCTCGCCGGCGATCGGCGGGTTCACGAGCGGCGTCATCGGCTCGGGCGGCCAGCCGATCTCGGGGTCGACGAAGGTGGGCTTCGTGCCGTGACCCAGATCGCCGAGATCTTCGGCGACGGCGGCCGCGGCATCGGCGTCGGACGAGAACCGACCCTTGAAGCGGAGGAGCCAATCGAGCCCGGTGAAGGCGACCGCCTTCACGACCTGCATGTTGTCCTCGCCGAACCACGGCATCGCGCGGACGCGGTCCACGCTCCACGTGACGAGGTTGCCCGGGCGCGCCTTCGTGTTGTCGGCGGTGACGCGCACCCAGCCGGAGCCCTCGAGCGCGGCGGGCGTCTTCGGGTCGAGAACGAGCGCGCGATCGTCGGCGCGCACGGCGAGCATGCCGTCGTCGCGGAAGCTCAACGTCACCTGGTCGGCGACCGGGTCGAGCGAGAAGACGTGATGGAGGATGCCCTGCTTCTGGCCGGTGGTCTGGAGGTTCGTGACCTCGGTCTGCCAGCGCTGCGTCTTCGTGAAGTCGGGGTAGCTGGAGGCGTCGCGGCCATCGAGATCGATCACGTGGACCGACGTGCGCACGTCCCCCGCGCTCGCGACGTACGCGACGACGGAGCCGTGGACGAGCGGGCGCTCCTCGTCGACCGCGTTGGTGCGCGTGAGATCGTAGACGGTGCCCAGATCGAGGAGGACGCCCTCGGGGGAGAGGCGCGCCTCGACGATGTAGATGTCGCTCGGCTCGGGGGCGTCGCCCGCGATGACCGTCGCGGGGTGGGCGCGGACGAGCGCGCGGGCGTGGCCGAAGAGCGCGCCACGGACGCCGCTCGGTCCGTCGAGCCACTGGACGTCGTCGCGCGTGGCGACGTAGCCCTTCGCCACGAGCGCGGCGACGAGCGCGCTCGAGCGATCGGTCTCGGCGTCGGCCGCGGCGATGGCCGCGGCGGCCCGACCACGCACCCCGGCGTACGCCAGCAAGAGCGCGAACGGGATCGGACGAAGGCGCGGGCTCGCGAAGAGACGCGCGCGGAGAGGGAGACGGAACGTAGGGGCCTGGGACATGGGGAGGCGGCTCCCGTAAGGAAACGCACGCTACCGGCGCGGGGCTTCCCCGACAACGTCGAATGCGTGTTTGCCAACCGAGTTGGCGACGCAACCCGAGAAACGCGAGAAAACGAGGATGAGCCTTCCGGTACGAGATGTGCTACGCCGTTGGCAGATGCTCCGCCGTAGGCTCCTCCTCGGGCTCTTGGTCGCGCCGCTGGCGGTCGCGTTGGCTTGCAACAGCCCCACGCTCCCGCTGCCGCCGCCCGCGATCCCCACGGTCTCGGCGAGCCCCGAGCCGGGCAAGGTGCACCTGAGCTCGGACAAGGGCGCGGAGCCCAACGCGATCATCGTCATCATCAACACGAACCCGAACGTCACGCGCGACAAGAACGTCGGAGGCGCCACGGCCGACGACAACGGCTCCTGGTTCACCGACGTCTACGCGACCGACGGCGACGTGCTCGACATCTCGCAGGAGTTCGGGACGACGAAGAGCGCGCCGATTCGGATCGTCGTCAAGACGAAGTAGTCAGGAGACGACGCGCAGGCCGACGCGGCGCTTCGTCGGCTTCGGCGGCGCACTCTCGAGCTCGCCGACGAGGTCGTAGTCGCTCGCCTGGCTGATCTTCACCTTCACGACGTCGCCCGCCTGCGCTTCGCCGCCGGAGAGGTACACCTTGCCGTCGATCTCGGGCGCCTGGCCGCGGTGGCGACCTTCCACGACGAACTCGTGCTCCTCGCTCGCGCCGTCGACCAGGACCTCGAGCTCCGTCCCGACGAGCGCCTTGTTCGCCTTGCGCGAGATCGCGCGCTGGACGGTCATGAGCTTCCGGTGCCGGCTCGCGATCGTCTTCTCGGGGACTTTGCCGTCCTGCGCGAAGCTCTGCGACGTCTCCTCGTCCGAGTACTTGAACACCCCCATGCGCTCGAACTTCGCCCACTGCACGAAGTCGACGAGCTCTTCGAAGTCCTTCTCCGTCTCGCCCGGGTGGCCGACGATGAACGCGGTCCGGAAGGTGAGGCCGGGGATGTTCTCGCGGAGGCGCGCGACGACGCGGCGCTGGCGATCGTTCGTGGAGCCGCGCTTCATGCGCTTGAGCATCGCGTCGGACGCGTGTTGGAGCGGCATGTCGACGTAGGGCGCCACGTGCGGGTGGCCGCCGAGGAGCTCGATCAGCTCTTCGTCGATCGTCTCCGGATACAGGTAGAATACACGGACCCACGCGAGGCCCTTCACGTCGGCGACGCGGCGGACGAGCTCGGCGAGGGTCCGCCGCTCGCTCTTCTCGAGGTCGCGCCCGTAGGCGATGGTGTCCTGCGAGACGAGGTTCAGCTCGCGGACGCCGCTGGCGACGAGCTGTTCGGCCTCGCGCACCACGTCGTCGACGGAGCGCGAGCGCTGCTTGCCGCGCAGGTCGGGGATGACGCAGAACGAGCAGCTGCGGTTGCAGCCCTCGGCGATCTTCAGGTAGGCGCTCGAACGGGGGCCGGTGACGACGCGCGGATCGCTCGCCCGGACGACCCACTCGGCCGGGTTGCCGACGAGCATGCGGTCGGCCTTGCCGGCGAGGACCGTCTCGAGCTTGAGCATGTCGCTCGAGCCGAGGAAGTGATCGACCTCGGGCATCTGCGACGACAGCTCGGTCGGGTAACGCTGCGAGAGGCAGCCCGCGACGACGAGCTTCTCGCACGCACCGTGCTCCTTGAGCGCGCTGAGCTCGAAGATGGTGTCGATGGACTCCTTCTTCGCCTCGCCGATGAAGCCGCAGGTGTTGACGACGATGACGGTGGCGTCTTCGGCGTCGGAGGTGACCTCGTAGCCGGCGCGCGCGGCGACGCCGACCATGACCTCGCTGTCGACGCGGTTCTTGGGGCAGCCGAGGCTGACGAAGTGGATCCTCTTCTTCTTCTTCACGACGAGGGAGGCCTTAGCGCGAAACTGGGGCAAAGACGAGGAGACAAGGAGAAGAGGAGCTCCCGCGCGTTCACGCCCGCGGTCTCGCGACGCTTTTCAGAAACACGCCACGTCGAAATTGTCGTCGTTCGGCGTGCCCTGGTAGTTGCCGTTCCACTTGTAGAACGACCAGCTCCAGCGCGCCCAGCTCGTGCGGTCGCTCCAGGCGCAGTCCCACGGGAAGCTGACCGAGCGCCCGATGTAGAGGGTGAACTTGGGGTAGGTCAGCGTGTCGATCGTCACGTTGGACGGCGAGACGACGTTGATGGTGTCACCGTCGTTCTTGAGCACGTCCGCCGCGTTGAACGAGGCGGCCACCGTGCCGACGCCGTGGTTGTCGCTCGAGAGCGACGAGTCCGCGACGACGAAGATGCCGTTCGGCGGGAGCAGGTAGTCCGTCAGCACCTGCGCGCTGTCGGTGCTGGTGCCGCGCGGCGACTCGATCCGCAGGCCCTTGAGGTTCAGCGTGCACTGGCGCGTGCTCTGGAGCTCGATCCACTCGCCGCGATCGCCGCTGCCGCTCTGGGCCGCGATCATGATCTCGACGACCTTCACGTCGCCCGAGACGAGCGGTCCCGAGCAGAGCACCGGACCCCCGGCGTCCTTCGGGGGAACACCCGCGTCCTTCGGGGAGCCCGCGTCGACCGGAGCACCCGCGTCCACGCGGGCGCCGCCTGCGTCCGCGCTGACGTTGCTCTCGCGGCCGCCGAGATCGAAGGCGCCGCCGTCGTCCTCGACCACTCCCGCCTCGAGCGGCGGATCGAGGGGCTTGTCCGTGATGGGGTCGCCCCAGCTCGGATCGTCCGGGTTGCCGCCGCCCTTCTTCGCCGGCGCTGCGGAGCAGGCGAGCGCGAAGGTAGCGAGCGCGAAGAGACCGAGACCCACACGAATCGAAAGGGAGCGGCCAGCCTTCATCGTGGGGACCACTCTAGCATATATGGGTGCTTATGTAGGATAAACGCCGTCGCGGTTGATCTACATCAATTCGAAGCGATGAGCTTCTGAAATCGCTCGAAAAGATAGAGCGAGTCGTGGGGGCCGGAAGCGGCTTCGGGGTGGTACTGGACGCTGAACGCGCGGAGCTTCGGCGACGAGAGCCCTTCGCTGGTTCCGTCGTTGAGGTGGACGTGCGTCGAGACGACGTCGCTCGGAAGCGAGCCGAGGTCGACGCAGAAGCCGTGGTTCTGCGTCGTGATCTCGATCCGACCCGTGGCGAGATCCTTCACCGGCTGGTTCGCGCCGCGGTGGCCGAACTTGAGCTTGTACGTCTTGCCCCCGAGCGCGAGCCCGAGCAGCTGGTGGCCGAGGCAGATGCCGAAGATCGGCTTCTTGCCGACGAGGCCGCGCACGGTCTCGACCGCGTAGCCGACCGCCGCCGGATCGCCGGGACCGTTCGAGAGGAAGATGCCGTCGGGCGCGAGATCGAGGATGGCGGCTGCCGACGTCGATGCCGGGACGACCGTCACCTTGAACCCGGAGTCGACGAGGCAGCGGAGGATGTTCCGCTTCACGCCGAAGTCGAGCGCGACGACGTGCGCGCCGCCGCCCTTCGCGAGCGGGGCGCCGCCCCACTCGCCGCGCCCTTCGGTCCACGCATAGGGCTCCTTCGGCGTCACGCGCTGAACGAGATCGAGCCCGTTCATGTCGGGCGCCTTGCGCGCCTCGGCGAGGAGCGCCTCGACCGGGCCCGTGCCGATCGCCGCGTTCTGCGAGCCGTGGTCGCGGAGGTGACGCGTGAGCGCGCGCGTGTCGACGTCGCCGATGGCGACGACGCCGTGCTTCTCGAGGTAGCCGTCGAGCGTGCCCTCGGCGCGCCAGTTCGACGAGAGCGCGCTCGCGTCGCGGAGGACGAAGCCCGCGACGCGCGGCCCCGGATCGCCCGTGCCGCCGCGACCTTCGACCGACTCCGTGTCGCCGCCGTTCACGCCGACGTTGCCGATCTGAGGCGCGGTCATCGTGACGATCTGACCGCAGTACGAAGGGTCCGTGAGGACCTCTTGGTAGCCGGTCATCGTCGTGGTGAAGACCGCTTCACCGATCGCGTTGCCGCGCGCGCCGTAGGCGCGGCCGCGGAAGACGGTGCCATCCGCGAGGACGAGGTGCGCCGTGTCGACCATCGGCGCATGCACTAGCACAGATCAGAACGCGCCGAATGCGCCGATCTCGCCCGCGCCGACGTAGGGCCGGATGAACGCACCCGTTGGCGCTTCCTTCGCCTTCGGCGCCACGAGGATCAGGACGATCCCGGCCGCGATCCCGACGCCGCCGATGATGAAGCCGGCGGTGGAGAGGTTCGCCATCGTCTTGTAGCTCGCGATCGCGTCGGACTGATCCGTGCTGCAGACGTAGGTGCCGCCTGCGTTCTTGCTGCACACGTCCTTCAACGTGCTCGCCTTGCCCGTCGCGAGGAGCCCCGTCACCGCGCCGAGCACGAGGCCTGCGCCGCCGACGCCGAGCGCGGCGAACCCGGCGATCTTCACGCCGCTCATGCCGCCGCTGCTCGGCGGAGGCGTCGCGGGGGGATTGCCGTTCGGCGGGGGGTTGCCGTTCGGCGGCGGGTTGCCGTTGGGCGGCGGGTTGCCGTCGGGCGGCGGGTTGCCATTCGGCGGGGGCGCGCTCGTGTCCTTCGTGAGGGTCACGGTCGCCTCGGCGTCCTTGCCTTCGCTCACCGTGAAGCTCGCCTCGCCGCCCTTGCAGCCGTCGGCGGTCGCCTTGACGACGTGCGTTCCGGGATCGACCGGGCGCGACACGCCGAGCGCGGCGCTCGACATCGGTGCGTCGTCCATCGTGACCTTCGGGTTGTCGCAGCCGGTGACGCTGATCTTCACCTTGGCGACGCGCGCGCTGACCCCGTCGATCTCCTTCTTGGCGTCGGTGACGGCGTCCACGAAGACCTGCGGGGCGCCGGGCGGCGTACCGGTGCGGATGATGCGGTTGTACGCCTCTTGGGCGGCGATGACGTGGCCGTTGCCGGCTGCGCCACGGGCGTAACCGAGGAGCAGGGTGGGGGGGACCGGCGCCTTGGCCTCGTCGAAGATGCGCACCGCGCGCTTGAAGCGGTCCTCCGCGGTCTTGAAGTCCTTCTTGTCGAGCGCGGCCTGGCCTTCCTGCCCCATCGCGCGGGCGATGCTCTTGTCCTCGTCGGATTGGGCGCGCGCGATCGTCGGTACGGTGGCGGCGAGCCCGAAAGCGAGGAGGAAGCCGAGGCGAGCGCTCTTCATGATCCCAAGATACCGGATCCCCGACGAGCCACGGAAGCTGTTTCCCTTGACGATTTCCGCGAGAGCGGGCAGTTTCCCGCCGTCTCGTTCTTCGGTTCGGGGCACGACACCCGCGAAGGTGGCGGAATTGGCAGACGCACCAGATTCAGGTTCTGGCGCCCGAAAGGGTGTACGGGTTCAACTCCCGTCCTTCGCACCAAAGCTCTCTCCGACGCGCAGCCAACGGACCGCTGCGTCAGCGTGTAACCGCCGCGACCACGAGCGCGGCTTCGTCGATGCGATCGCCGGTCAGCTCGGCGTTCTCGATCACCAGCGCGCGGAGCTCGGTCGCGCTCGCGCGCGCCAGCGCGACGCCGTAGCGCTCGACCATCGATCGGAAGCGCTCGCTCCCCCGCGGACCGAGCGCGCTCGCGCCGAGCCCGTCGTTCGAGATCACGAACGTCGCGCCGACGGAGGCGGCGAGGGTCTGCACCGCGGGCGCTTCGCTGCCGAGCCCGAGCGGCGCGGCGGCCGATGCGATCTCGCGCACGTCGCCGCCCTCGACGACGAGGAGCGGCGGCAAGCCTGCGCCCACCCACTCGACGTGGCGGCCGTCGCTCGCGAAGCGGAGCACCCCGAGCGCGACCTGGGGCACGAGATCGTTCGCCATCGCCGACGCAGCGCGCTCGAGCGTGACGATGCAGTCGTGGAGCTCGCGCCCTGCTTCGAGGCGACTCCGGAGCTCGGCGCGGAGCGCGCGCGTCACGAGCGAGGCGGCCGTGCCGTGCGCGGACGCGTCGAGGAGGAAGGCCGACGTGCGCCCGCTCGAGTCCTCGACGACCTCGACCGTCGCGCCCGCCAGATCGGTGCGCGCGAGCACGGCCCCGCCCGCGGTCCGCGGCGCCGCCGAGCTGCGCGCCGCTCCGAGCGCCCGGAGCAGGCGCTCGCAGAGCGTGGCCGGAGCGACGGGCTTCGGGACGTAGTCGGCTGCGCCGGCGTGCAGGCCGCGCACGATCGAGAGCGAGTCGCGCTCCGGGCTCGTGAAGAGAAGCACCGGTGCGTCGCGCGTGGCCGGCGAGGAGCGGACCTGCGCGAGCACGTCGTACCCGCTGCCGCCGTCGGCCAGCACCGCATCGAGCAGGAGCACGTCGTAGCGCCGCTGCGCGAGCGCCTCGGCGACCTCGGTCGAGGTCGGTGCGCGATCGGTGGCGACGCCGAGCGCGGCGAGGCTGCGCTCGGCCAGGTCGAGCTCGGGGCCGTCGAGCGCGATCAACGCGCGGGGAGGGTGCGACCCGAAGTCAACCATGGGCCCAGAGCGACGCGGGCGTCTCGAGCGCGCGGAGCGCGGCGGCTGCGTCCACGTAGACGTCGAAGAGACAATGGAGGCGCGCGAGGTGCGAGTCGGAGCGGAGCTCGGGGCCGAGGCCGGCGAGGACGAGGATCGAACCGGGAGGAGCGCGCCGCAGCGCGGTCGCGATGACGGCGGCGCCGAACGCGTCCACGTACACCACGCGGCTCAGGTCGAGCACGACCGCGCGCGGGCGCCCGGCGAACGCTCGCGTCAGCGCGCGCGCGAGCTCAGCCGGCGCGCTTCCCTCGAGGCGCGCCACCTCGACCGTATGGACTCGAACTGGCAGCATGGACGCTCGGGGAGGTGCAGCTCGCGTGCCACCCGGAAACGCGTCCTTCGGCCGGGGACTGCACGCATGTTTGTCCCAGGTTGGGACGGACGAGGTGGCGCGGCGCTTCGTTTCGCATCAGAGCGCTCCCCGGAGGCGCCGCTCCACGGCCGAGGCCTTCATGCGTGCCCGCATGCCGAAGACGATGAACACGAGCGCGACCGCGGCGAGCGACAGCCCGATCACCGCGGCCTCGATGCCGGACTGCACGTCGGGCGCGCCGGCCACGATCACGAGCCCGAGGATCGTGAACGCTGCCGCTACCAGCGAGACCAGCCCGCCGATCGCAATCTGAACCGTACCGCGCGTGCGGCGCCCGGCCACGCTGGCGGCGTCTTCGGCGGGCGTCTGCATCCCGATCGTCTGCGCCCACCGCACGACGTTCATCGGAAGGAACACGAACGACACGACGAACGAAATCACGCCCCACCACCCGAAGAGCAGGGTGATCCCGCTCATCCGGAAGAAGGCGTCGTCGATGCAGAACTTGCAGAGGTAGCCCTCGACGGAGCGGTGGAGCCGCCAGACGACGAGGCCGATGTTCTGGTGGAACGTGACGAACCGCGTGGGGCCCGAGCGGCCGCAGACCTGGCAGATCCCGCCCGGGGTCGCCATGTGGATCTCGGGCGTGGCCCGCGGGCCCGCGCCCTTGGGTTGGCCCAGCCGCGACGGGAGCGTTCCCATGACGGGCTGGGGGAGCGAATCCGTCGGCGAGCCCAGCGGGGGTGGCCCCTGCGACGGCCGGTACTCGCCGACGTTCGAGGGCATCGTCGCGCCCACCGGGGGCTCGGCCCGCACCGCCCAACCGCCACCCGGGAGCGGCTCGGTCGTGAAGACGAGGCCGCTGGCCGCGGCTTGCTGCCGGTAGTGCTCGACCTGGCGCTGATCGAGCGCGGGGTCTCCGGTGCGGATCGTCAGCGCGAAGCCGGACATGAGCGCCCGCAGCATAGCGGGCGCTCGTGGCGAGCGTCAGAGGTTCTCGACGCTCTTGAGCATCTCTTGGATGAACTGGGTGCGCGGCCGGAGGAGCGTCACGCGCTTGGCCGTCGGCGGCACGGTGATGCGGACGTCGTTCGGGCCCAGACCGCCGGCGGCGAGCGGGTCGTCGCGGAAGATGACGCTCTGATCGCCGTTCGTGCCGGGGTTCTCCACGTAGCCCTTGTCGTCGGCGAACGCGAGCGCGCTCGAGAAGAGCACGGTGACGACGGTGACAGCGGCAGCGACCTTCGAGACGTGACGACGCATGGAACGGCTCCTCACCAGGTGCCGCGCGGAGCGAGCACCGAGTTCGCCCGTGGCCACGGGGGTGGTGGGCGTGTGGCGCAGGCGCTTCGCACGGGAGAATCCCGAGCCGTGGCCGGCGCGCGTTACGTCCCGTGAGACCCGGCCGCGGCAGCGCCGCTTGGGTCTATTTCGAGTAGTGCGCGAAGATGGCGATGACGATGGAGAGCAGCAGCGTGATCGCGAACGCGGCCGCGCAGCCGATTCCGGTCATGTTGAGGACCGACGTCCCGGACGACGACGCGCTCCCCGTCGCCGTGTCGGAGCGGAGCGCCGTCTCGCCGTGGGCGAGCGACATGAGCGCGCGGTAGGGCCGATCGCCGCGGGTCCCATCGATGCGGACGCCGAGCTGGCTCCGCTTGCCTTCGCGTTGGACCCAGGCGACGGCCCCGCAGCGGCGGCAGCGGAGCGACGGATCGTCGGACGGGGTCGGCGTGCCGCAGTGGGCGCACCCCGCCGTGATCCCGGTCGAGTCGTCGACCCAGGCGAGGCGATACTCCACCGAGAGACCGGAGCCCTCGACCTTGCACCACGGCTCGATCCACTGATCGACGAGGACGCTCTCCGCCGGCCCCTTCACCGGCTCCTTGCAGTGGGGACAGGGGAGCGTGACCGGCGTCTTCGACGAGATCACCATCGGCATCGCGCAGTGCGTGCACGAGCCCACGGCGACGCCGGGGGTACCGGTCGCCATCGCGCGGCGCGCTGCCGAGAACCACGCGAGGAGCTTCTGCGGCGTGTAGCTCGCGTCGAAGTCGACGAGCTGGCCGTCGGCAGCGAACGAGAGCTGCGCTTGCTTGCCGCAGAACGAGCACGGCATCGGGACCGGCACGTGCGGCGGGTCCGCGAGCGGCTCGGAGCATTTCTGGCAGCGCGCGCGGGCGAGCGACATCCGACCGTCAGCTTACTTCTTCGCGCTGGCGGACGCCGCCGGGGCCGCGCTCGCCGAGGCGGCGGGCTTGGCGCTCCCGGAAGCCGCGGCGCTGGCCGACGCTCCCGGCTTGGCGCTGGCGGAAGCCGCGGCGCTGGGGGCTGCGCTCGGCGCCGCAGAGGCGGTTGCCGGCGGGGGAGCGGCCGCGGCGAGCGGCTTGCCGTCGATGTCCTCGACGTGGAACTCGGTGCGCCGGTTGGTCGCGCGGTTCGCGTCCGTGTCGTTCTTGACCTTCGGCTGCGTCTCGCCGAAGCCGACCGCGTGGAGACGCGTCGCGACGATGCCGTGCCCGACGAGCCACTTCGCGACCGCGTCGGCGCGCTGCTGCGAGAGCTTCATGTTGTCCTCGGGCTTGCCGACGTCGTCGGTGTGGCCCTCGACCCGGAGCTTCGTCACGTTCGGGTTCTGATCGAGGAACTCCTTGAGCTGCGTGAGGATGCTGCCGTTCGGCTCTTTCTTCTCGTTGATGTCGAACTTGCCGAAGTCGAACGCGAGCTCGCCCGGGATCGACACCTTGTCGCCTTCGATCTTGATCTTGCCGATTGCCTTGAGCTGCGGCATCGGCGCCGCGACGGGCTTCGCCGTGGGCGTCGGATCCGGCGGCGGCGCCGGGGGCGCCGACTCGGCAGAGGGAGCGCTCTTGGGCTCGTTGACCTTGACCTCGCACGCGGTGAGCGCGGCGGGAACGGTGGCGGCGAGGGTCAAGAGCGAGACTGCGACGAACGATTTGCGGACCATGGGGCTCCTCCGAACGTGGGACCGGGCGGGCGAGGTTAGGCCAAGGCCGTGCGTCGGGAAAGGCCGAATGCAGTGGCGGCGTCGTATAGAAGAAGGGCGATGTCCGCCAACCGGAGCAGAGGTCCACGCGTCGACGAGCTCGTCCGCGCACACGCTGCGCTCGTCGAGCGCGGCGTCGACGGCCTCGCGCTCGGCCGGGCGCGGTCGGAGGCGATCGAGGCGATCGTGCACGAGGTCGTCGCCGAGGCGGCGCTCCCGCCGGGGATCGCCGTCGCCGCGATCGGGAGCTTCGGCCGCCGCGCGCTGGCGCTTCGGAGCGACGTCGACTTGCTCCTCTTCGTCGAGCGGCGCGCCTCGGCGAGCGCGAGCGAAGCGATCGACCGGCTGCTCTACCCGCTCTGGGACGCGAAGCTCCCGCTCTCGCACCTCACCTTGGCCGAGGGGGACGCCCTGGCCGAAGCCGACGCGCACCTCACGACCGCCACCGCGCTCCTCGACGCGCGCCTCCTCGCCGGCGATCCGACCGCGCTCGCCCGCACGCGCGCGAAGTTCGTGGAGCGCCTGAGCCCTGCGAGCGCGTTCCTCGAGCGCCTCGAGCGCGATCACGCCGAGCGGCGTGCGCGCTACGGCGAGTCGGTGCACCTCCTCGAACCCGACGTGAAGAACGGCGAGGGCGGACTGCGCGATCTCGACGTCACGCGGTGGGCGCTCCGAGCGTTCACCGGCGCGCTCGACGGTGACGCGCTGGCGATCGGCGTCGAGCGGGGGCTCCTCGATGCGCCCGAGCGCGCGTCGCTCGACGATGCGGAGGAGCTCCTCCATCGCGTGCGGAATCGTCTCCACGCCGGCGCGGGGCGGCGCTCGGACCGGTTGACGTTCGAGCTCCAGGAGCGGCTCGCGACGGTGCTCGAGGAAGGGCCCGAGGGCGAGGAGCTCGGGCCGCGCACCGAGCGCTTCATGCAACGCTACTATCACCACGCGCGCGCGATCGACCGCGCGCGGGCCCGGGTGCTCGCGCGCATGCGGCCCGCCCCCGGCTCGGCGAAGCGCGCCCGCGAGGCCGCGCCCGGCGTCGTCCTGCGCGGGGGCTGGATCGAGCACGCGGAGGGGCTCGAAGCGGACCCGTCGCTCCCGCTTCGTCTCGTGCGCGCCTCGCTCGAGCACGGCGCTCCTCTCGCCGAGGCGACGCGGGACGCGATCACGCGCGCCGCCGCGGACGAGCGCTACGCGAGCGCGATGCGCGCGGCGGAGGAAGCGGCGACGACCTTCGTCGAGCTCCTCGCGACGGTGGAAGAAGGTCCGTTCCGCGACGGGTCGATCGCCGCGGACCTCGCCGATCTGGGGCTCGTGCTCGCGATGGTCCCCGAGTTCCGGCCGGTCGTCGCGCGCGTGCACCACGACGTCTACCACGTGCTCACCGTCGACGCGCACAGCATCGCCGCGCTCGATCGGCTCCGCGCGATCGTGCGGGGTGACCTCGCCGAGGCGCACCCGCTCGCGACGCGCCTCGGGGCCGAGGTCGAGCGGCGGCGTCCGCTCTTGCTCGCGACGTTCCTGCACGACGTGGGGAAGGGCTACCCGGATCCGGACGGCTCGCGGCGGAACCACGCGCGGCGCGGCGCCGAGCTCTGTCGCACCGTGCTCCCGCGGCTGCGCGTGCCGGCGGTCGAGGTCGAGGACGCGGCGCGGCTCGTCGAGCAGCACCTCGCCCTCTACCACGCGGCGACGCGCCGCGATCTCGACGACGCTCACACGCTCGACGAGGTCGCGCGCGCCGTCGCCGGGCGTGATGGGCTCCGCGATCTCTACTTGCTCACCGTCGCCGACGTCGCGACGACGTCGCCGACCGCGCTCACCGCGTGGAAGGCGACGATCCTCGACGAGCTCTATCATCGGACCGATGCGTTCCTCGGTGGCGCGCGCGGGGCGACGGCGGACGCTGCGCGGCGCGAACGCCTCCAGGGCGCGACGGTGGGCGGTCCGGGGCGCGACGCCGTTCGGGCGTTCCTCGAAGGGATGCCGGGGCGCTACCTCGGCGCCGTGACGCCGGCGCGCCTGGCGCGTCACGCGGGCGTCTTCGCGCTCCGGGGAGGCGCGGCGACCGCGGTCGACGTGGTGGAGGCCCGCGGCGACGTCGTCGAGCTCTGCATCGTCGCGCGCGATCGACCGGGAACGCTCGCGCGGATCGCGGCGGCGCTCGCGGGGAACGGGCTCGAGGTCCACGCCGCGAGCGTCTTCACGCGCGCACCCGACGCAGGCGCGGCGGACGCGGTGGACCTCTTCTGGGTCCGCGCTCCGCATGGAGGCGAGGCTGCCGTCCGGAGCAAAGTGCCCCGCCTCCGCGACGATCTCGCCGCGCTCGACGCGGGCACGGTGGACGCGACGAACCTCGTGCGGGAGCGCGGGCCTGCGTCGTCGCGCTGGGCCCGGCCGACACCCGCGGTCCGCACGGAGGTCGTGGTCGACCCGCGCGCGACCGAGGCGGCGACGGTGGTCGAGGTGTTCGCCAAGGACGCGCCGGGGTTGCTCTTCCGCCTCGCCCACGCGCTCGAAGAGCTTCGCCTCACGATCACGCTCTCGAAAATCAACACCGAGGGGACCAAGGTGGCGGACGTCTTCTACGTCCATGAAATGGATGGCTCCAAGGTCGAAGGGAAGGAGCGTCTCGCCGAAGTTCGCGATAGGCTGCTCGCCGCCGTCCACGGAGAGGACCCATGAAGACACGAAGACTGCCCCGGCTCGCCCTCGCTCTCGCGCTCGTCGCCCCGCTCCCCATCGTTGCGTGCGGGCCCGACAAGCCGGCGAACACCGACGGCGTCGGAACGACCACGTCGTCGTCCGGCCCGGCGACCACGACGAGCGCGGCGCCGACGGCGACCGTCGCCCCCGCGTCGAGCCCCGACGTCGCGCGTGGCATCAAGCTGCTCGAGGACGGCGACTTCAAGGGCGCGCGCGCTGCGTTCGAGGCGGCCGTGCAGAAGAACTCGAAGGACGCCGACGCGCAGTACTACCTGGCCGTCACGCTCGACAAAGCGGGTGACAAGGCCGGTGCGGAGAAGGGTTACCGCGAGGCGCTCAAGCTCAAGCCGGACATGGACGAAGCGGCGACGAACCTGGCCGCGCTGATGGTCGAAGCGGAGAAGTGGGACGACGCGATCGCCCTTCTGCGCCCGGCCGTGTCGCGCCACGCGAACGACGCCGCGCTCCACACGAACCTCGCGCTCGCGCTCGCGGGCAAAGGCGATGCGTCGGGGGCGACGGCCGAGTTCGAAGCGGCGGTGAAGCTCACCCCGACGGACGCGATGCTGCTCTTCACCTACGGCCACGCGCTCGCCGTGCTGAAGCAGACCGACGGAGCGGTTGCGAAGCTCAAGCTCGCGCGCGACGCAGCGGGGAACCAGGCCGATCTCCTCGCGGGCATCGGCCACGAGCTCTTGCTCCTGCGCGCGGTGCCGGACTGCATCGCGACGTTCGACAAGGCGATCGCGGCGAAGGAGTCGGCGCCCGCGCGGACCGAGCGCGCCCTCTGCAAGATCGCGGCGAAGGACGACGCCGGCGCGATCGCCGATCTCCAAGCGGCGACGAAGGCGGAGCCCAACTACGCGCTCGCGCACTACTGGCTCGGCACGCGCCTGGGCGCGGCAAAGAAGTGGCCCGACGCGATCAAGGAGTTCGAGGCGTACCTCAAGCTCGAGCCGACGGGGCCGAAGGCCGAGGCGGCCAAGCAGGGGATCGCTACGGCAAAGAAGGGCGGGAAGTAGTCAGAACGCGCCGACGAGGACGGCGCCGACGGTTCCACCCCCGAGGAGGGGACTGAGCCGAAGGCGCGCCTCCGGTGTGGTGGCGGCGGCGGGGCTCGCTTTCGGCGCGACGAGCACGAGGGTGAGGCCCGCGGCGGCGAGGACGCCGCCCGCGACGAAACCGATCGTGGACACGAGCGCTTGCGTCTTCGCTGCGCGGAGCGGCTCTGCGTCGCAGAGACCCGCGTCGCAGTTGGCCGAGCCCTTCGATGCGAGTGCGAGGCCGCCGAAGATCGCGCCGACGACGAGCCCGGCCGCTCCCACGCCCAGGGTCACGAAGCCTACGGTTCGAAGCGGTGACGCGTGGGTTGGCGCAGGGAGGTCGTCGTCAGGCGCTTCGTCGACCGGGGCCGCGGTGGCGTCGGCCGGTCGCGAGAGGACGATCGACAGCTGCTTGTCCTTCTCTCCCTCGGTGAGAGAGACGGTCGTGTTCGACGTCCCGCCGGTGGTGCCCTCGAAGTGCAGGTGGTGCGTGCCGGGGTCCGCCGGGATCGACTCGTCGATCTTGCTGGCGACGACCTTCCCATCGAGCCACACCTTCACGTTGACGAGGGGCGCGCCCGCGTCGTCGATTGCGGTGACCTTGATCGTGGGGAGGGCGCGGTCGACTTCTCCGAGCCACGTCGCACAGTCCTCGCGTACCACTTTGGGACAAGAGGGGGCCGCGCAGATCTGGAGCTGCGACTTCGTCGCTCGGAGCTTGTGCGCGTCCCGGAGATCTTGCGCCTTGGACGACGCGGCGAGGCAGGCTTCCTGGTTCTGTGCGCGCGCCAGCGAAGTACTCGTGAAGAGCGCGGCGAAGAGGAGCGCGGGGAGGAGTCGGTTCATTGTTGGAGGCACTCCGGCTTGTAGACTCGGTGTCCGCGGTCGTCGATCGTGTACGGCGGGTCGCAGTTCGGCTTTGCGGACGAACTCGCTGTGGGCGGTGGTTTCACCGAGACCGATGCCGCTGCGGTGACGCTCGGTGCCGCCGGAGCGACCGCTGTCGAGGCCGTGGTGCCAGCCGAGGGTCGCCCCGCGGCCGCGGCCGCGGAGGGGTGCGGCGAGAGTCTCTGTTGGACGGACGCGGAGGACGCGGCGGGTGCGCTTGGCGATGTGGGGGCCACGGTGGCGGCGCTCGCGCTGCCGCTCGAGTCGCTGCTCGATGGGGTGCTCGATGTCGACGCGCCGCTGCTCGTACCGACGTCCGCGCCGGAGTCGTCGTGCTTCGATTGGAGCTTCCATCCACCGACCCCGAGGGCTGCCAGGAGAACCAACACTCCCCCAACGACGAGCGGGGTGCGCGACGAAGGAACGCCGGCCGGTCGGGTCGAGACCGGCTGCATGGTGGTCGCCGTGCTCGGGCGCGCGGCGACGGGGGTCGCCACGAGGGGCATCGTCGCCGCGACCGGCTGGGAGCTCGGCACCGGATTCGGAGCCGAATGGGGAGTTGGATTTGGAGCCGAATTTGGGATCGGATTCGGAGGGGGGTTGGGCGCTGCCGTCGGGGCGAGGGCAGCTTCGCTCGGCGTGAAGCTCGAGTGCGCCAGCCGGTCGCGGGAGGGCAGGGTTCCGAACGCCGCGCGGTGGGCTTCGCGGAGGGCTTCCCGCATCGCGGAGGCCGACGGGAACCGCGCGGCCCGATCCTGAGCGAGCGCCCGCGCGACGACGTCGACGATTGGGCGAGGCGCCGAAGGAACCACCGTCGCGAGCGAGGGCGCAGGCGCCGTGGCCGCTTTGACCAACATCTGCGGCGCGTTCTCTGCTTCGTGGACGAACCGCCCGGACGCGAGCGTGTAGAGCGTTGCCCCGGCCGCCCAGACGTCGCTCCGCGCATCGATCTCGCTCGCCTTCGCGAGCGCCTGCTCGGGGGACATGAACGCGGGCGTGCCCATCAGCATCCCGGTGCCGGTCACCTGCCCCGAAGCCGACGTCAGTGCGTCGCGCACCTTCGCGATCCCGAAGTCGAGCACCTTCAACGTCCCGTCGCGGAGGAGGAACAGGTTTGCCGGCTTGATGTCGCGATGGATGATGCCCTTCGCGTGCGCCGCTGCGAGCACGTCGAGGAGTTGGTCCACGATGCAGACGGCGTCCTCCAGTTTCAGCTGCGGCGCGATCGCGTCGACGGGCTCGCCCTGGAGCCGCTCCATGACGACGAAGACGGAGCCATCCTCGGCCTCGTCGTCGTCGACGACCATCACGACGCCCGGGTGGGCGACGGTGTTGGCCGCGTAACCTTCGCGAAGGAATCGCTGGCGGACGTCCTCACGGTAGGAGAGCTCGGGGTGGAGCATCTTCACCGCGAGAGAGGCGTTGTTCCGTGCGTGCGTCACCGCGTAGACGACCGCCATGCCGCCCATACCGAGGATCGAATCGATGCGGTACTTCCCTTTGAGGGTCGTGCCGACGCGACGCTCGGCGAGTGCGTGGAGCGCGGAATCCGTCATGGCAGCGGTGCACGCATCAACGCGTTTGCGGTGGTCCAGACGACGTACGCGTCGTTGGTGGCGATCTGGCGCAGCCCGACTTGTCCGCTGGCGAGAGGGACCGTCGCGCTGACGCCGTCCTTGTCGAGCTTCACGGCGTAGACGTTCTGGTCGAGGGAGCTGACCGTGAAGAGCCAGGTGTTGGCTCCGCTCCGGTGGGCAGCGAGGCCCGTCGCTCGGTCGGGAACGCCGAATACCTTCGAGGTCAGCCCATCGTTCCGCCGCACCTCTTTCGGGGTCCCGGTGGGGAGGAAGTACACTTCGGTACCGTCCGTCGCGAGCGCGCTCGCCGGCTCGAGCAGACTCGAGGCCCCGCCCGTGCGCGAGTGCGCAGAGATGCGGTCGTTCTCGGCGACGTAGGCAACGCTCAGCACGCTGACCATCGCCTTGGCGTCGGTGACCGCGCCAATCCCGGTGGCAGGCCCCCCACCGACGGGCCGTGCGAAGACCGCAGGCGTGCCCGCGTCACCCAGCTTCGCAACGTAGTAGACGTCGGCGAAGTCCACCGCGAAGTCGGGCGAGACACCGGTGAGCAGCGTCTGAGTGTTCCCGCCGGAGATGGGCTTCGTCCGCACGACCGTGCCCTCGCTCCAGTAGACCGTCGTCGCGTCGAGCGCGATTCGATTGGGGCCCGCTCCGGTCGCGAAGACGGTCGACGACCCGCCACCAACGGGGACACTTCGGATGTCGTTCCCCTCGCAGTAGAAGATCGTCGTGGCGTTCAGCGCGAGGCAGTTGGCCGTCGTGACGTCCACGACCTTGACCGGTTCGCTGCTGGCGTCACCGGCGTCGTCGCTCCCTTGGTCCGGCGCCGTGCTCGCGTCGGTGGGGCGCTCCTGCAGATCGTCGAGTCCGAGCACGACGTTGCACGCTGCGAGCGTCGCCCCGGCTCCGACCAACGCCCCCAGCGCCCACCACCTCCCCGACCGAATACCAAGCACGCGCAGAGTCTAGCAGTCGTCACTCGTCGGGAACCGAGAAAAGCCACGGCGCACTCGCCCTACCTCTCCGTCGCGCTCGCCGATCGCCACGAGCTTGCCGGCGCCGTCGAGCCACGCGTGCGGACCGTCCCCGAAGGGGACGATCCCCGTCGCCGGCACCGGCTTCCCCACGCGCGCCGCTGCCACCGCGGCGTCGTCGAGGACGGCGACCGGGAGCGCCCGCGCGACCGCATCTTCGAGCGAGAAGAGCTCCTCGCTCGCGTCCGCGAGCGTGAACGCTCCCGAGCGCGTACGGCGCAGCGCCGTCACGTGACCCAACGTGCCGAGCGCGGAGGCGAGGTCGCGCGCGAGGCTTCGCACGTAGTAGCCCTTCGCCACCGCCACGCGGAGGTCGAGCTCGTCGGCGCGCTGCGCGAGGAGCTCGATCGCCCGCACCTCGACCGGGCGCGGCGCGAGCTCCACGAGCTCGCCGCGGCGCGCGAGCTCGTGCGCGCGCTCGCCGTCCTTGTGGATCGCCGAGTAGACGGGTGGAACCTGAGTCGTGCGCGCGCGCTCCGCGGCGAGCGCGTCCTCGAGCGTGGACTCCCACCCCGCCGCGAGCGGCGCCGTCGCATCCACGGGGGACCCAGCGTCGAGCGTCGGCGTCGAGGCGCCGAGCCGGATCGTGACGAGGTACTCCTTGTCCGCCGCGGTGAGCCAAGGCACGAGCTTCGTGCCTTCGCCGACGGCGACGACGAGCACGCCGCTCGCGAGCGGATCCAACGTGCCCGCGTGCCCGATCGCGCGCGTGCGCAGCTTCTTTCGGAGCCGTGCCACGACGTCGTGGCTCGTCGGACCGCACGGCTTGTCGACGACGAGAACGCCGGCATTCGTCATCGGAAGATCGACTGACGCGCCGCGATCATCTCGTCGAGCATCGTCTGGATGCTCCCGCGCACGCGCTCGGCGAGCCGACCGACGAGGACTTCGTCGCTCTCGGCCTGCGGGCCGTACTCGTCGGTCGCGAGCGGCTCGCCGAAGCGGATGCGCCACTTCGTCGGTGCCGGCACGAGCCCGAGCGGACCGAAGAGCGGGAACGTCGCCGTCACCGGCACGTACGGGACGCCGAGCGCCTTCGAGAAGGCCTCGAGCCGGAAGAGCATCGGGTTCGTCTCTTCGCCGCCGACGATCGCGACGGGCACGATGGGGGTCCCCGTCCGCAGCGCGAGCTTCACGAAGCCGCCGCGCCCGAAGCGCTGGAGCTTGTAGCGATCGCGGAAGAGCTTGCCGATCCCCTTCGTGCCTTCGGGGAAGACGGCGACGAGCGCATCCTTCTGGAGGAGCCGCTCGGCGTTCTCCTGACACGCGCGCACCGCGCCGATGCGGTTCGCGAAGGATCCCAAAAAGGGAAAGTGGAAGACGAAGTCCTCCGCGAGCCAGCGGAGATCGCGGCCGGGCGCCCCATCGCGCTCGCGGAGCGTCATCTTGAGCATCACGCCGTCGAAGGGGACGGTGCCGGAGTGGTTGGCGACGAGGAGACAGCGGCCGTCCCGCGGGACCCGCTCCGTGCCTTCGCCCTCGACGCGGAACCACGTGCGATGGAGGAACTCGAAGAACGGGCGGACCTTCTTGTCGTAGATCGGGTCGTAGCCGAAGTCGTCGACCTCCTCCGAGCGCCCGCGCATCGCGAGGCGCCCCCACTTCCGCAGGTAGAAGTCGGTCGTGAGGAGCTCGCGCGCCGTGTCGAACGCGGTCGGACCGTCGTCCTCCGGCTCGGGCGCCGGTGGGGTGGGCGTGGGAGCGCGGCGCGAAGGCGGCGGCGCGTCGTCCTGCGACGCATGCGCGGCATCGTCGATCAGCTGCTCCATCCGACGCTCGAGCTCGCGGATCTGTCGCAGCGCCTCTTCGTCGGCCAGGTTCTCGGACGCCGGCGGCGGCTCGACGACCGGCGGCGGCTCGACGACCGGCGGCGGCGGCTCGGGGGCAGCCGGCGGTCGCACGCTCGCGCGGCGCTTCGGCGCGGGCTTCGGAGTCGGCTCCGGCGGCGGTGCTTTCGCGGCCGCTGCTTTCGGTGGGGCTGCCTTCGCGGGCGCTGCCTTCGCCGGCGCGGCTTTCGCCGGCGCTGCCTTCGCCGGTGCCGGCGTTTCCGACTTCGGCGCGCGCTTCGGGGCGGGCTTCGCCGGTTTGGCTTTCGGGGGGGAAGTGCGCTTCGTCGCCATCGTCATGCCTCTGCGAGGAGCTTCACGTCGCGCAGCCGCTGAGCGCTCACGAAGTCGAGGAGCGCCTCGCGCGTGGTGTACGCCGGGCGGAAGCCCATCTCGCGCTGCGCGCGGTCCCCATCGGCCACGCACAGGAAGCGGAGGTAGGGGAGGAACGTGGGCGGCGCCTCGACGAGGCCCGCCATCCAGAGCGCGGCCGTGATCGGCTCGGCGACCGGATGCGGGATCGGGAGCGCCACCCGCCCGGCCAGCTTGATGACGGTGCTGAGCGGAAGCACGCCCTCACCGACGACGTTGTAGGTGCCCGGGACGTCGCGCTCGACCGCGAGCTTCAGCGCCGCGATCGCGTCCACCTCGTGCACGAACTGGAGCAGCGGGTCGAACCCCATCATCGTCGGCACGACGCGGCGCGAGAGGTAGCGCGCGAGGTAGGAGCGGCTCGTCGGCCCCAGAATCGGCGCCATGCGGAGCACGGTGACGGTCGCGCCGGCGGTGCGCTCGGCGAAGCGCCGCGCTTCCTCTTCCGCCGCGACCTTGTCTGCGAACCACGGTTCGTCGGGCGACGCGCGGAGGGGATGCTTCTCGGTCAGGAAGTTCGGGTTCGTCGCGTGCGCGCCGTAGAGGAGCGTCTGCGAGCCGAGCACCAGCTTGGCGACGCCGGCTTGGCGCGCCGCGACGAGCGTGTGCATCGTGCCCACGCTCTCGAGCTCGTGCGCCCAGGCGGCGGCGTTGGTCGGGGAGTCGAGGAACGCGAGGTGGACGAGCGTCGAGACGCGCTCCGCGACGAGGATCTCCGCGAGCCGGGCGTCGGCGCTGGGCTCCGTCGGATCGACCTCGTAGGCGCGGATCCGATCGCCCGTCGTCCGCGCGGGCTGGTGGTCGATCGCGACGATGCGCTCGAAGCGCGGATCTTCCTCCAGCAGCCCGATCAGGTTCGCCCCGAGGAAGGTCGCCGCCCCCGTCACGGCGACGCTCGGACTGACGGGGCGCGTCGGCGCGGGCTTCTTCGCCAAACGCGTGCGGGGCGGGGCAGGCATCGGCGCGCAACCTAACTCGAAAGCGGCGGACCTGGCGGGAGAAAAAGGGTGATATCCTCGGTCGAAAGGTGAGCGTCACCGGAGCTCCAGAGCGGCTCGGCCCCTACGAGCTGGTAGAGCGCATCGCCACCGGCGGAATGGCCGAGGTGTACCTCGCGCGGCGTGCGGGTCCGCACGGATTCCAGAAGATCGTCGCGGTGAAGCGGATCCTCCCGCAGCTCGCGAGCGACTCCGAGTTCGTCGCGATGTTCGTCGACGAGGCCCGCGTCTGCGCCCGTCTGAGCCACCCCAACATCGTCCAGGTGTTCGATTTCGGTGAGGAAGTCGGCGAGCTCTTCATGGCGATGGAGTACGTCGACGGCACGACGGGCGCGCGCCTCATCCGCGCTGCGGCTTCGCGCGGCGAGGACATCCCGCTCGAGGTCTCGCTCCACGTCGCGCTCAGCATCCTCCGCGCGCTCGAGTACGCGCACTCCGCCCGCGACGACGCCGGCCGGCCGCTGCGCCTCGTCCACCGGGACGTGTCGCCCGGCAACGTGCTCATCGATCGCTCCGGCGCGGTGAAGCTCACCGACTTCGGCATCGCGCGCGCGGCCGAGTTCGAGCGCCGCACGGACGCCGGTCAGCTCAAGGGAAAGCTCGGCTACATGTCGCCCGAGCAAGTCGTCGGCAAGGAGCTCGACGCGCGGAGCGATCTCTTCACCGTCGGCATCGTGCTCGCGGAGCTCGTCACCGTGCGGCCGCTCTTCTCCGGCGGGCGCGAGCTCGACGTCCTCCTCCGGATCCGGGACGCCGATCTCGCCGCGATCGATCGCAACGCGGGCCGCGTCCCCGACGACGTGCGGGAGGTGCTCTATCGCGCGCTCGCGAAGGATCGCGATCTGCGGTACCCGAACGCGGCGAGCTTCGCCGACGCGCTCGAGGAGATCGTGCGTCGGCGCCGCCTGAGCGTCGGCCCCTCGCGCCTCGCGACCTGGATCGACCGGCTCGGGCTCGCCGCGCGCGGTGGCGCGGAAGAAGACGAAGACACGAGCGAGACGGGGCGGCGCATCACCGCCGTCGTCGAGCTCGATCCGACGACCGCGAGCGCGAAGCGCGAATCCGAGCGGCCGACGAGCCCCCAACCCGAGGCGCGCGGCGACGTCGCACCCACCATCTACCGCGTGAAGTTCGCCGACGGCACGGTCCTCGGTCCGATGTCGTACCCGCGCCTCGTCGAGCTCTTCGCGACCGGCCGCGCGTCGAGCGGGACGCCGATCTCGCGCGAGGGCGGGACGTTCAAGGACGCGTCGCGCTTCGAAGAGCTCGCGCGCTTCGTCGCGAGCCCGGCGTTCCACTGGGACGAGGGGATCCCGAAGGAGTCGATCGAGCGCGGACCGCTCGAGCGGCGCTCGCTGCCGAGCCGCCTCTTCCGGATCGCGTTCGAGCGCGAGACCGGGGCGCTGCTCCTGCAGGACGGCCCACGGCGAAAGAAGATCTTCTTCGTGGAGGGGGCTCCGGAGTACGTCGCGTCGACGGAGAAGAGGGAGCTGCTCGGCGAGCACCTCGTCGCGCGCGGGCAGGTGCTCCGGATGGAAGTGGACATGGCGCTCGCGATGCTCCCGAAGTTCGGCGGACGCATCGGCGACGCGCTCGTCGGGCTCGGTGTGCTGCGTCCGATCGAGCTCTTCCGCGCGATCCACGAGCAGACGCAGGAGCGCTTCCTCGAGGTGTTCGAGTGGCAGCGGGGCGAGGTCGGCTTCCTCCGCGGCGCACGCTCGCAAGAGGAGACCTTCCCGCACGGGATCGATCCGTACCTCCTCCTCGCGCGCGGCGTGCGCGACGCGTACCCGGCAGAGGAGATTCGCGCTCTGCTCGCTCCGATCGAGGAGACGCCGCTGGAGCCGGTGGTGCTCCCGCCCGTCCGCGTCGAGGCCTTTCGGTTGAGCGACCGCGAGCTACGCTTCCTGCGCGCGATCGACGGGACGATCTCGCTCCAGAAGCTCGTCGCGCAGAACTTCGCTCACGCCCCGGAGGTGCTCCGGACCGTGTTCATGGGGCTCTCGTTCCAGCTGCTCCGCGCGCCGGGCTTCTGAGCCGGCTCACTCCAGGCCGAAGGCCCGGAGCGCGAGGTAGCTGAGCGCGCTGATCGCAGCCGCACCCGGGATCGTGAGCACCCAGGCCCAGACGATGCGGCCGGCGACGCCCCAGCGGACGGCGCTGAGCTTCTGCGTGCTGCCGACGCCGACGATGGCGCCCGTGATGGTGTGCGTGGTCGACACCGGGACGCCCTTGAACGTGGCGAGCGCGAGCGTGATCGCACCCGCGGTCTCGGCGGCGAACCCGCCGACGGGCTGGAGCTTCGTGATCTTCATGCCCATCGTCTTCACGATGCGCCAGCCGCCCGAGAGCGTGCCGAGCCCCATCGCGAGGTGGCAGGCAATGACGACCCAGAACGGAACGTGCTGCTGCTGGCCCTTGGCGGCGGACGCGAGGTTGCCGGTGGCGATGAGCGCCATGACGATGATGCCCATCGTCTTCTGCGCGTCGTTGCCGCCGTGACCGAGCGAGTAAAACGCCGCGGAGACGAACTGCAGGATCCGGAAGTTCTTGTCGACGGATCTCTGCGAGAACCGCCCGAAGATCCACCGAATGAGCGTCATCAGGACGAACCCGATGATGCCGCCGAGCACCGGCGCGAGAACGATGAAGAGGCCGGTCTCGCGGAAGACCTTCGCGTTGAGGCAACCGAATCCGGCCTTCGTGATCGCCGCGCCGGCGATCGCGCCCATGAGCGCGTGCGACGAGGACGACGGGAGACCGAGCCACCACGTGAGGAGGTTCCAAACGATCGCGCCGATGAGGCCGGCCGCGACCAGCGCGAGGGTGATCGTGACCTTCGTGTTGTCGACGCCCTTCGCGATGTTGCCCGCGACGTGCGTGCTGAAGACGAGGAACGCGATGAAGTTGAACGCCGCGGCCCAGATGACCGCCATGCGCGGCGAGAGCACGCGCGTGGAGACGATCGTGGCGATCGAGTTCGCCGCGTCGTGGAAACCATTGATGTAATCGAACACCAGCGCGAGGACGATGATGACGACGAGGCCGGTCATGCGGGCTCCTCAGGCGTACTCGAGGACGATGCCCTCGATGACGTTGGCGACGTCCTCGCACGCGTCGGTCGCGTTCTCGAGGTAGTCGTAGACCTCACGCCACTTCATCACGTCGAGGACGTAGGCCGCGTCGGCCGCTTCCTTCGGGTTGAAGAGCTCGCCGAGCGCCTTGCGGTAGAGGCCGTCGGCCTCGTTCTCGAGGCGGTTCACCTCGACGCTGATCTCGAGCATCTCCTTCGCCGACTTGGAGACGGCGGGGAGGTGGGTCGCCGCTTTGGCGATCGACTCGCAGCACTTCACGAGGACCTCGGCCAGCTCCTTCGCGAGCGGCCTGGCCGTGCTGAGCTCGAAGAGGTGGACGCGCTCCGCGACGGCTTCGATCATGTCGAGCACGTCGTCGAGGCTGGTGATGAGCTCGTGGATGTCGTGCCGATCGAGCGGCGTGATCCACGTCTCGTGCAGGCGCTTCACCGTCTCGTGGGTGATGTTGTCGCCCTTGTTCTCGAGCTGCTTGATGTCCTCCGCGATCCCTGCGGCGCGGCTCGGCTTCTCGAAGAGCTCGACCAGCTTCCGCGACGCGTCGACGCAGAGCTTCGCGTGGTCGGCGAACGCGCGGAAGAATTCCTTGTCCTTTTCTTTCGCTCCGAACATCGTGCGCGCAACCTAAGGGGCAGAACTGCCCAGGCCAAGCGAAAAGGCACGCTCGGGGGGACGTCTTGCCGCAATGTCACAATCCCGTTGCGAAACGAAGGCGCGAAGCGCCTCCGACGTGCACATACACGCGAACAACCTGCGCCTGCGCCTGCCCCTGCCCGGCACGCAGCCCGCGCCTACGCCTGCTGCCCGCGCGATTCCTCAGCGCGCGATCGACATCGAATCGACCTCGTCGTCGCCACCTGCGCTCTTCAGCCCGTAGACCTTGAACGTCAGCGTCTTCGCCTCGAGCGTGAGCATCCCGTACACCCCGACGTACGGCGTCGAACCGCCGAACCCGACGTTCTTCGCGCGGTACGGCGCGGCCGACGTGCCCGGCGAGTACGCGCCCGCGCCGGCGCCCGCGCACACGACGTAGGTGGTTCCGCTTCCGCTTCCCACGACGGTCGGCGTCTTCGCCGGACCGGTGATGGGGAGCGTGCGCTCGTAGTTGTGGTCGTGCCCCGCGAGCACGAGATCGACGTGGTACTTGTCGAAGATCGGTACCATCCGATCGCGCAGCTCTTGCACGTCGACGTCGTCTCCGTGGTTCGACGTCGAGAAGATCCCGCGGTGCTCGACCACGATCACGAACGGGTGAGCGGCACGATCCGCGTCGGCCTTGGCGAGATCGGCGTCGAGGAAGGCGAGCTGCGACTTCGCGAGGTCCGAGCCCGCGCTCTGCGCGACGGCCTGATCGTCCCAGAGGAGAACGTGCGCCGAGCCGACGACGAACGACGTGATCGTCTCCGCGTTGCCGTCGCTCGTGGGGAGCGCGAAGTCGCCGTAGAACTGCGCCGAGCTGCCCTCGTGGTTGCCGGCGACGGGCAGGATGTACTGCTGCCCGAGCGTGACGAACTTGCTCTTGTCCTGCGGGTCCTTCCAGACGCCGTCGAGCCAATCGCGGAAGAGCGACGCCTGCGTGCCGAACTGCACCATGTCGCCGCTGAAGACCTGCAGCACGGTGCCCGCGTCGCGCATGCGCATCTGAACGAGCTGGAACACGTTCTTGTCGTCGCGCGCGTCGCCCGAGACGCCGATCGTGAGCTTCTTGCTCGGATCGGGCGTGGTGAAGGACTGCGTCGCGCTCCAGAGCTCGGAGCCCGCGGCGCCGCCACCGACTTGGTAGTAGTAGGTTGTGCCCGGTTGGAGGCCGCACACGTGCGCCTCGTGGAGGTTCACCGGATCTTCGGTCGTGCCGAAGCCGACCTTCGGCGGCGGCGTCGTCCAGGAGTAGCCCGGACGCACCTGATCGAGCGTGTCGGGCTTGGTCCCGAAGCGAACCTTCGCGCCCTTCACCTTGCCCGGCGTCTCCCACGTGAACGCGGCGCTCTTCGATGGATCGGCGGGCGCGACGCCGCCGAGCCCGAGCCGCACGCGCGTCGGGGTTCCGTCCTCACCGGAGGGGTAGGCGACCGCCTGATCGAGCGTGAGGTCTTCGAGGCCGAGCGAATCGGGCGGCGCGACGGCGTAGCTGCACCCCTGCGGTTGGTAGGAGAACGGAGCGGGAGGGGTGGGCGTGCCGTCGTCCTTGCTGCACGCGAGGAAGCCGGAGCCGACGGTCGCCACGAGGAACGCGAGGAGGAAGGGGCGCGAGGCCATGCCCCATCATGGCATTTCTGAGACGAGAGGATGGAGCCTAGATGACGTTTTCGTGGCGCCGGGGCGGGTCGGTCACGCCGCGCGAAGCGGTCAGAACACCAGGTACGCCGCCGCGACGGCGCGGTGGTTGATGGCGTGCACGCCGTCGGCGTAGCGATCGTTGAAGTACGCGTACTCGAGCCCGAAGCGCGCCGCGGGCACTGGCGTGAAGAAGACGTTCACGTCGAAGAAGTCCTCGAACTTCCGGACCTGCGCGGCGGGCACGTAGGAGTAGTCGTTCGGGTTCGGGGGCACGTCGCCGGGGCGCGCGAAGGAGTCGATGTTCGTCGAGTAGCTGTGGCTGTAGTTGCCCGAGATCCAGACGTTTCCGTCGAGACCCGGCAGGTAGTACTCGAGGCCGACCCAGAACGTCGTCCACTGGATCGGGTGGAGATCGAAGGTCGCGATGTCGTAGACGACGAGGCCGTTGTCCACGTTCTGCGGGTACGCGGGCGGCGGGTTCAGTCCGGTCTTGTTCGGCAGCGTCGGGAACGCCATGCCGCCGTTGAGCCCGGTGTAGAGGTCGGCGCCGCCCTGGCTCCACGCGAACTCGCCGAGGACGGAGAGCGCGTTTCCACGTCGCGTCTTCGTCGCGGGGATGATCGGGAGGAACGCATTGGCCGCGACGGCGCCGGTCGTGAGGTGGATCGTCTCGGTGGGGATCTGCTCGAAGCTCGGCACGCGGAAGTCGCGCACCGAACCGGAGACGGCGATCGAGGCGGGGACGAGCGACGTCGCGGTCGCGCCGGCGGTGTGCATGCCGCGCCACTCGTCGATCGACACGCGGAGACCGGCCGCGCCCTCGGGCGTCATCGAGTCGCGTTGGACGGGGCGGAGCGCGGCGAGCGCGAGATCGATCGTGACGGGGCCGGTGTCGATCGACTTCGAGATGCGGAGCTGCGGCGTGCGTCCGTAGATCTGCGCGGGGAGGCCCTGAATCTGCGCGCTGTTCGGCTGGTAGTTCGGCTGCATCCCCATCACGTGCCAGTACTGGCCCACCAGGATGTCGACGATGGGCGTCTCGACGCTGACGTACGCGTGGCGCAGGCGAGGGATCGGTGACGTGAAGAATCCGGCTTCGGTCGGCGCGGTCTGGTTCGTCGGCTGGTTGCCGGCGGTGACGCCGGCTGCTTGCTGCGGGTAGGCGATCGCGGGTTGGAAGCCGAGGAAGTCCATCTCGAGCTGACCGGCGACGCGAACCTTCCCGACCTCGGGAGCGCGGAGGCGCAGTCCGAAGCGCGAGTTGCGGATGCTCCACTGCAGGCGCCCGTTCTCGCCGCGGTACGTCGACTGCACGGCGGGCGGCGGCGGCGGGAACCCCGCCGGGCGCTCGACGGACGTGTTGCCGGCGAGATCGAGGAAGCTCTGCGTCGAGTCGAAGATCACCTCGGAGTCGACGAAGCCGTAGACGGTGGTGGACCACTTCCCGAGGACCACCGTGCCGGCGTTCTCGGCGCGCGCGCCGGTGCTCGCGCCGATCTCGCGGAGCGCCGCCTGATACTCCGCCTCGGTGAGGACCTTCCGCTCGTAGAGCTCGCGGAGCGTCGCGAACTGGAGGATCGAGTCGCTCTTCGCTGGTGCGGGGGGCGGCGGCGGTGGCGCGGCCGGGGGCGCGAGCGGGGGCGGTGCGCTCGGCGGTGGCGTGTCGCTCGTCGGCGCGCTCGTCGGCGGCGGCTCGTCGGCGCGCGCCGCGAACGACAGGGCAGTGACCAGCAGCCCCGCGACCATCGCGGGTCCGAAAACGATGCACGTGCGCATGGAGCCTCTCAGTGCGTGAGCTGGACGGTGTCGATCTCGTCGTCGCCGGAGACGCCGCCGCCCGCGGCCTTCAAGCCGTAGGCGTGCAGCGTGAGGGTGTTGCCGGAGAGCTCGAGGAGGCCGTACGTCCCGATGTACGGCGTGCTGCCGCCGAACGCGGTCGCCTTCTCGCGGTAATCCACCTGCGCGCTGCCCACGGCGTAGGGATCCGCGCCGGCGCCCGCGCAGATCACGTAGCGCGTGCCGGAGCCGACGACCGGAGCGCCGCTCGGCGGGTTGCCGGCCTTGAGTGGCTTCGAGCGCTCGTACTCGTGGTCGTGTCCGTTGAAGACGAGGTCGACGCCGTACTTGTCGAACGCCGGAGCGAGGAGCTTGCGCGTGAGCAGGACGTCGCCGTCCGTCGAGTGGAGCGAGGTGGAGAAGATCGCGCGATGGCTGATCGCGACGATGAACGGGACCTTCGCGCGGTTGGCGTTCGCGCGCGACAGATCGCCGTCGAGCCAATCGAGGATCGCCTTCGAGGCGTCGCCGCCTTCCTGCGTCGCGATCGGTTGGTCGTCGAGCATGACGAAGTGCGTGTTGCCCACGTCGAAGGACGCATGCTGCTCGGCGTAAGGGCCCTCGCCCGGGATCGCGAAGTTGCCGTAGAACTGCGCCGCCTCGTTCTCGTGGTTGCCGGCGATCGCGACCATCATCTGCTGGCCGAGCGTTAGGAAACTCGTCCCGTCGTTCGGGTCCTTCCAGATCGCGTCGAGCCACTGCGTGTAGAGGCTCTCGAGCGACCCCGAGAGCACGACGTCGCCGCTGAAGAGTTGGAGCGCCACGCCGGCGTCCTTCATCCGCCCTTGCACGAGCTGCCAGGTCGCGACTTTGTCGCGCGCGTCGCCGAGCACGCCCACCACGATCTTCCCGGTCTGCGGCACGGTCGTGAACGACTGCGTCGCGCTCCAGACCTCGGAGCCGGAGGGACCACCACCGACTTGGTAGTAGTAGGTCGTCGCCGGCACGAGCCCGCAGACGTGGACCTCGTGCATGTAGTTCGACTTGCCGGTGCTGAGGCCCACCACCGGCGGGGGCGTGGTCCACGAGAAGCCGCCGCGGACTTCCTCGAGATCGTTCGCCGTCGTGCCGAAGCGGATCTTCGCCGCCTTCGAGGCCTCCTCGGTCTCCCACGTGAACGCGGCCGTCGTGGACGGGTCGGCGTAGCCGGCCTTTCCGCTCGTGATCCCCCCGCCGAGCCCGACGCGCACGCGGAGCGGCGCCGGCTTCGACGGGAGCGCAGCCGCGCCGTCGTCGAGCGCCGTGTCGATGAACGCACGGGTGGCGGGCGGCGTGACCGTGTAGGCGCAGCCGGTGGGCGAGTAGCTGAAGGCGATCGGCGTCGACGCGTCGTCGACGGGCGTCTTCGTCGACTTGCCGTCACCGCAGGCCGCAGAGAGAAGGACGGGGGTCGTCGCGAAGGCGAGAGCAAGCAGAGGTCGTCGCATCGCGTCGACGGTCGCAGAGCCGTGTGGCAACTCCGCGGCGAAGGAGCGATCGTCCCGTGACGTGCGTCAGTCCACGGCGCTCTGCTCGCCGCGGTCCTCGCGCGTGGCGTCGGTGGTGTCGCTCGGCTCGGTGGCGGAGCTCGCCGCCGCCGCGTCTGCGGCCGGTGCCTTGATGCGCGCGAGCGGTGCGATGGTCGCGCTCGGGCGCGGCCGCGCGAGCGGGAAGGGCGATGGGCGGACGCCGCTGTCCTTCGCCGCATCGCCCGCCGCGTCCGCCGGGGCATCGGGTCCCGCGTCGGCGCGCGGAGCGTCGATCGTGGCGCGCGCGGCGTCGGTACCGTCGACGGCGGGCGCCATGCTGCCGGCGTCGAGGGTCGCCGCATTCGATGCCGCCGCTTGCGTCACGTCCGCGATCGACGCGCGCGCGGTGAGGCCATCGAGGGGGAGCGCACCGGCAGCGTTCGCCACGGCGGCGCCACCGACGACGACGACGAGCGCGGTCGCGAAGGCGATCGCGAACGGGTGGCGGCGGGGGCGCGCGGGCTCCTCGAGCCGATCCAGCGCCCGCATGCTCCCCGTCGCGCTCGCTGCGTCGAGGAACGCATCGCGGAGCGCGCCCGCGGTCGCGAAGCGAGCCTGCGGCGACGGCGCGAGGGCGCGCCGGAAGAACTCGTCGAGCGCGGGCGGCAGACCCTCGCGCAGCGTCGAGGGGGCGGGGAACTCGTGGCGCGACACCGCGGTCCAGCGCGCGACGAGCGTCTCGCCCGCGAACGGGAAAGCACCGGTGAGTGTATAGTACAAGCACACGGCGAGCGCCCAGAGGTCGCTTCGCTCGTCCACGTCGTCGCCGACGAGCTGCTCCGGGCTCATGTAGTCGGGCGTGCCGAAGACCTCGAGCGGCGCGGTCAGTCGCGCGGCCGCGTCCTTCTCGCGCGCGATGCCGAAGTCGATGAGCTTCAGCGCCTCGACGCTGCCGCCGACCAGGAAGAGGTTCTCTGCCTTCACGTCGCGGTGCACGACGTGCGCCTCGTGTGCCGCCTCGAGCGCGGCGCACGCCTTCGTGGCGAGGATCCGAGCGTCGACGAGCGAGAGCGGACCATCGCGCCGGATGCGGGCGTCGAGATCGATGCCCTCGAGCAGCTCCATCACGAGGAGCTGCTCGCCCTGCTTCGTCACCTCGAAGTCGAACACGCGAACGACGTTCGGGTGCTCGATCCGGGCGTGCGCGCGCGCCTCCGGCACAGCTCGGGTCGACTCCCGAGCTGCGGCGCCACGATCTTCACGGCGACGCGGCGGCGGAGGTGCGGCTGACGCGCCTCCCACACCGAGCCCATGCCGCCCTCGCCGAGCTTGCGGAGCAAGCGGTAGCCGCGGAACACCGCGCCGGGCGCGACGCTCACGACGACCACCCGCCGATCGAGTCGTAGGAGCGGCGCACGTCGCCGGGCCCGAAGGGCTCGAGCGACTCGCGCCGGCGCGGCACCAGCTCGAACGCGACCGGCTGCGCGGTCGTCGGAGCCATCGCGTCGTCCGCGTTGAGCTTCTCGGCGAGCGCGCGGCGGAGCGCCGTCACCGCGGCGTCGCGCGTCTTGCCGATCGCCTCGACCGGGAGCTCGAGGCAGCGCGCGAGCTCGCCCTCTTCGACGGCGACGAGCTCGTACGTGTAGCGGGTCGGGATGCCGGAGATGCGCGGCGGGGTGGACGTTCGTTCGCGGACCATGGGCGTCGCGTTTGCAGCGCGCGTGCCACGCTCGCGGGCGCCCGAACGCGGCGCGATTCTTCGTGTCGCCGTCCGACCAGCTCCGTGCAGCGCCGTGCGCGGACGCGACACGCGTGGCGAAGCGCCACGTGTCGGGATTCGTCAGTCCAGGGCGAGTCGGAGCACCGGATAGGGCGCGAAGGCCTCGTGCACCGGGCGGTACCCGGCCGCAGCGAACGCGCCGAGCGGACCCATCCAGACCTCGTCGTCGGAGATGCGCTCTTCGGCTTTGCGCGGGTAGGCCTCGATCGCGTGCGCCCCGAGGCTCCGCGCGAACGCGGGCGCAGCGGCGAGGAGCGCGTTCGCGACGCCGCGGCGCCGGACTGCGGGGTCGACGAGGAAACACCCGATCGCGACGACGCCCGGTCCCTCTTCGAGCGGGAGCCCGCGGTAGACGGGCAGGCCCCGGAGCTTCGGCATGCGCGGCCCGATCCGCATCCAACCGACGACGCGCCCGTCCCCGGCGAGCGCGACGAGCCCGGCCGCCTCCGGCGCGCCCGCCCGAACGAGCGCGGCCTGCTCGGCGGCGTTCGTCTCCGGCGCGTTGGCGCAGCGATCGAGCCATTCGTTCTTCGTCCCGGAGAAGTGCCAGTAGCGGCAGTGGCAGGGCGAGCTCGCCCGGGTGAAGAGCGCTTCCCACTCCGCGAGCAACGCGGGAGCGAGCGGCACCACGCGCCAGGCGTTGCTCAAGACCCGCTCCTTCGCTTCTCCGGCAGGCGCGGGGGTGCGTCTTCTTCGCATGCGCTCGCGAGGCGGAAGAGCGTCTCCTCGTCGAGGTGCCGGCCGACGAGCTGGAGCCCGATCGGGAGACCGGAGCTCGCGGGCGCGATCGGGACGCTGAGGGCGGGCAGGCCGGCGAGGCTGGCCGGGAGCGTGTAGACGTCGGACAAGTACATCGCGAGCGGATCGGCGGTGCGCTCGCCGAGGCGAAACGCCGTCGTGGGCGAGGTCGGGCAGGCGATCGCGTCCACGTCGGCGAACGCGGCCTCGAAGTCGCGGGCGACCAGCGTGCGGACGCGCTGCGCCTTCTCGTAGTAGGCCTCGTAGTAGCCGGCCGAGAGCACGAACGTGCCGAGCAGGATCCGGCGCTTCACCTCTCGTCCCAATTTGGTACCGCGCGTCCGGGCGTAGAGGGTCGCGAGATCGCGCGCGTCGGACGCGCGCGCGCCGTAGCGCACGCCGTCGAAGCGGGAGAGGTTGCTCGACGCCTCGGCGGTCGCGATCACGTAGTAGGTGGCCGTCGCGTGGGCGGTGTGGGGGAGGCGCACGGGGCGGACGCTGCAGCCGCGCTTCTCGAGCGCGGTGATCGCGGCGCGGACCGACGTAGCGACCTCGGGCGAGAGGCCCTCGCTGAAGTACTCCTCCGGAATGCCGAGGCGGAGCCCGCTCACGCCGCGCGCGAGGCTCGCTTCCCAGTCGGGGACGGGCGCGGCGAGCGAGGTCGCGTCGCGCTCGTCGGCGCCGGCGATGACCGAGAGCAGGCGAGCGGCCCCGCGGACGGTGGTCGCGAAGGGGCCGATCTGGTCGAGGCTCGACGCGAACGCGACGAGCCCGAAGCGCGAGACGCGCCCGTAGGTCGGCTTCACCCCGACGACGCCGCAGAACGAAGCGGGTTGGCGGATCGAGCCGCCGGTGTCGCTGCCGAGCGCACCCGGCGCCATCCGGGTCGCGACGCAGGCGGCGCTGCCACCCGACGAGCCGCCGGGCGCACACGCGAGGTCCCACGGGTTCTTCGTCGGGCCGTAGGCGCTGTTCTCGTTGGAGGAGCCCATCGCGAGCTCGTCCATGTTCGTCTTGCCGACGAAGACGGCATCGGCCGCGCGCAGGCGCTCGACGACGGTGGCGTCGTAGGGCGGCACCCAGCCTTCGAGGACGCGCGAACCTGCCGTGGTCGGTGTCCCTCGCGTCGCGAGCGCGTCCTTCAGCGCGATCGGGACGCCCGCGAGCGGTCCGAGCGACTCGCCGCGCGCGCGCTTCGCGTCCACGGCGCGCGCTTCGGCGAGGACCTCGTCCCGGGTGGGACGGTGGAGGAACGCAGTGACCTCGGTCTCCCACGCGGCGGCGCTCGCCAGCGCGGCTTCGGCCACGGCGACGGCGGTGATGCGTCCCGCGCGGACGTCGTCGGCGAGGCGCGCGAGGCAATCCGGGGCGTGCTCGGCGCTCATCACGAGCCCACGAAGGTCGGGACGACGAACCCTTCGTCGTTGGCCTGCGGCGCGGCGCGGAGGGCCTCGTCGTGGGGGAGCTCCGGCCTCGCCGCGTCGTCCCGAAGTGGGATGCGCGCGGCCGGTGCGGCGACGGTCGTCATCGGCTCGACGCCATCGGTCGGCACGCTCTGGAGGAGCTCCACGTAGCCGAGGATCGACGCGAGGTCCGCCTCGAGGGCGGCGGCCTCCGCGGGGTCGTCGAGCTCGATCGCGGCGAGGGTGGCGAGGTGCTTGAGCGCGAGCTCCGGAGCGGCGCGAGTCATGGGCGGGAACCTACCACGGCGCCCCCTCGAAGCGACCCGGCGGTCCAAGCTGCGCGTCACCCGCGCCACCGCGCGAGAATCAGCGAAACCGCAGCTCCACTTGGGCGTATCGTCCCAATCCCCATGGCTCCCCAGCGTCTGGTCGGCCTGCTCCTCCTCTCCTTCGTCGCGTTGGCTGCGTGCTCCGGCGGGAACGACGATCCCGATGGTGCCGCGACGCTCTGGGCGAAGCTCCACACCACCGACTACCACCAGTTCCCCCGCGCGCCCGGGTATCCCGGGAAGACGGCTTCGAGCGCGGCCCACGGCGATCAGGTGGAGATCTGGGTCAACCCGACGGTCCAAGCCGCCCTCGACGCGAAGAAGCCCATCTCGGCCTGGCCCGATGGGTCGCTGATCGTGAAGGACGGATACAAGAAGGGGACGTTCAGCCTGGTCGCCGTGATGGAGAAGCGGGGGAGCAGCTGGTACTGGGCCGAATACGAGGCCGACGGGACGGTCGACTACTCGGGAGCGCCCTCCATCTGCACCGATTGCCACTCATCGGGGTCGGATTTCGTACGTGCGTTTTCGCTCCCCAAGTGAGGAGCAAAGCGGGTGGGGATGCCGTAGACTCCAAGGGAGAATGAGGTCGCCCTTCGCCGTCCTCCCGCTCGCGTTGGTCGTGGCCGGGTGCAGCGTGCTGACCGAGCTCGGCGGGTTGAGCGGAGGCAGTGTGCCCGACGCGGGGGTCGATGCGATCGCCGAAGGCGGAGCCGACGCGGGAGTGGACGCGCCGAAGGACGCTGCGATCGAGGCGGATGCGGCGCCGCCCTGCGACACGTCGAAGCCGTTCGGGACGCCCGTCGCGGTGTCGGGTCTCGCGCTCGACTCGCGGAGCGAAGAGCTCGTTCGGTTCAGCCCCGACATGCTGACGGCGTGGGTGCTCACACGGACGCCGGGGATCAACGGGATCACTTCGGCGATCGTCGAGACGACGCGCGCATCGACGAAGGATCCGTTCCCGGCGGGCGCGGACGTCGGCATCCCGGCGAACGGGCTCGGAACGACGGGGAGCCTCGGGCATTTCGGGATCTCCGGCGATCGGCTGCGGCTCGTCTACGCGGACGTGTCGGGCTACCTGCAGGACTGCAAGCGGCCGACGCTCGTCGCGCCTTGGGTCTGCAGCTCCATGAACGTGGCGGGGGCGATGCCCTTCCTCGATCCCGCGGGCAAGCGGCTGTGGGCGGCAGTGGCGATGCCCGCGGGCCCGATCGCGCCCGCGACGCTGGATTGGTTCGCCAATGCGTGGTCCACGCCGGCGAAGATCGCGGAGCTCGACGTCTACGGGAGCCCGACGGCCTGGGGCCACGCCGCGCTCACCAGCGACGGAAAGACGATCGTCTACGAAGCCAACGACGAGATCTGGATCGCGCACGCCGGCGGCGGCACCTTCGGTTCGCCAATGAAGCTCGCCGGGATCGGCGCGCCGAGCTCGGTGACGCATCCGAGTTGGATCTCCGACGACGAGTGCACCCTCGCGTTGATCAGCGACCGCGTCGCTACGACGGACGTCTACGTGGCGGTTCGCCCGAAATAGGAGATTGCCGGCGTCCATCCGGTGGACGGGATCGGGGTCGGGGGCGGGGAAGAGGCCAGCCGTCT
>JBGAKG010000041.1:0-41264 GCA_044224495.1 Polyangiaceae bacterium
CACACCGGGCTCGAAGATGGCGCGAATCATATCGAGCCGCCCAGGAGTGAGCGCAGCGTCCGCAGTGATCGCGCGCCCGAAACGAGACATACCCAAATGGCATTGCTTGATGTCGAAAGCGGTGGGGTGCATGCCGCCCCAGTTACACACCGCATGCCAACCCAAATCGGGCCCCCCCAACCGGGCCCGAACGAAGCGGGAAGCCCCAAGACCCCCCATTTTCCCCGATAAGGTCGCAATGCGAACCTTCTCGTTCAAAAGGGGGGGTCGGGGGCAGGGGTGGCGCGCGCCGGGCGTCGCCGTGGCGCGCCAGTGGCGCGTTGGGGGTGCGGGAACCGGCGGTTCAGGCGCCCAGGTCGGGCGAGGACGTGCGCGGCGGACGATCGGGGCTCCAGGTCTTCCGCGGCGCCGCATCCAGCGCTTGGCGCAGCGGCAACATGAAGACTCGCTCGATCGCGAGGCGCAGCTCCCGCGGCGGCGGGTCTCCCGGTAGCGACTGCATCAACCGCAGATCGCGGAGCACCGCCGTGCGATCGACGTTGGCCCCCAAGCCAACGCCATAGCGCGCGATCTCCGGCGGCAGCTGCGCCACCAAGACCACCTCACTCGGCCCCTGCCGCACCCACGTCGCCTGATAGATCGTCGCGACCGGCCCCGCCGCCTCGTGGAACAAGAACCCACGCCACTCGAGCGGCGCTCCCAAATCGAACGAGCGCCGCGGACGCGGCTCCTGCTGCCACTCCACCCGCAGCTCGCGCTCGTCCAACACGATCCGCTCGCCACGCGCTCCCGACAACAGGATGCGCCGCAGCGCCTGCGGCACCCGCTGCCGCACCAGGTCCAACAACGTCAACGCATCCGACTCCGCCAACGACGCATCGTCCTTGCCGTGCACCGACAGCGCATCGCTGTCCGCCAGCGTCGCCGCGCCGGCGAGCAACCGCTCCGCCGCCGCGCTCTCCAACCGCACCCCCACGAACCGCGTCTGGTGCGCCGTCGTGAAAGCGAGCAGCACGCGCTCCCGCGCGTGATCCGACAGCACCGTCACTCCGAACGGCTCGCTCCACGCCGCGAGCCGCAGCGTCCCCTGCGGATCGGTCCGCGTGATCCCCCACGAGTGCACGGTCAGGTACGGACGCGCGCGCTGCCCCGCGCGCTGCCGCCGTACCAACAGCACCGCCAGCACGACTCCGATCACCGCCGGAACCGCCGCCACGAGCGTCCACGGCATCGCCGCGATCGCCAAACCCGTCGCGATGACGGTCACGACGAAGGGCACTTTGGATGGAGCTGGACCGAGGGGAAGCTGGGCTTCCAACGAGTTGGCCGTCTTGTGCTCAGCCGAATCGTCGAGATCCATGCGCTCTCCGCGAGCCGTGAGGCCGCATCGACGAATGGAACGCTAGCACGCACCAACGCCTTGGACGCGACCCGCCGCGGGAGCGACGTCGAAAGGTGCGAAGAGGTCTTACTTCACCTTCGGATCGTTCGGATCCGGGTCGGTGGCATCCGGCGTGCCGTCGCCGTCCAAATCCCGCACCGGCGGCTTGAACCCTTTGATCTCCGGCGCTCCGCCTGCGAACGCCGTCTTGACGAACTGCGTCACGGTCGCCTGGGTCTCGAGATAGGGACACGTCACCCCGTACTGCTGGGTCGTGTCGAAGTGCGTGAAGGGCTCGTTCGTGTCGAAGTTCGCCCACGGCGCCTTGTACTCGTGCTTGCACGACTTCGTCGTGAGGTCCGCGCCGTGCTGGCTCGGCGCCGTCTGGATCAACGCCGCCGTGAACCCCGTCCCGGGCACGTCCTTGATCACGCCGCTCCCATCGGGCTTCGCCTCCGGGAACACGATCCGCGCCGCGTTCGTGTCGGGCGCCTTCAGATCCCGGATCTCCGAGTTCGACCCGACGTTCGGCGTCGCGAGTGGAAAGCCCGCCGCGCGCGCGAGCGCCTCGTTGGACTCGTTCGCGACGACCTCGTCGAAGAGCACCTCGATCTGCAGCACGTTGCGCGGCTTCGTCGCCGCGCCCTTCACCGTGTGCGGCAAGAGCTGCAACGCGCTCGCGTAGTACAGCGGGTCACCCGGATCCTCGATCGTCTGCACCAACGTCGTCAGCAAGTGCGACTCGGTGAACTGATCCGACTGGAAGCCGAAGTTGAACGCGCCCGCCAGGTTCAACTGATTCGACACGACCGGCGAGTGCACGCCGAGCTCCTGCACCAAGCTCCCGCCCGCCACGTTCAGGACCCACGCCTTCACGTTCGGCTCGATGCCGGCGGCGATCGCACCTTCGATCCCGCCGAGCGAGTCCCCGATGTACGCGATCTTGTCGCCGTCGATCTTCGGCGCGTCGGCGCCCGTCTTCAACGGCGAGAGATCCGGGTTCGCGCGGAGCAGCTTCACGAGCTGCGCCGTGTCGAAACCCGCCTGCCGGAGCTGGTCCCGAAGCGCGCCGATGTTCTTCAACCCACCGAACAAGTCGAACGAGCCGTTGGTCGCCCCCTTGTCGTCGGGGTCGCCGATGCCGTCGCCGCCCACGTACTTGGCCCCGGGCGCCTTCTCCCAGTTCGTGTGATCGTCCTTCTGGTACTTGGGATCGGCCGCCCGCGCGCCGAAGGTGACGCTGTCGACCGCGACCACCGCCCACCCCTCACCGCAGAGGACGTTCGCGAGATCGAGCGCATACGAACGCGAGCTCGACAGCCCGTGCTGCAGGATGACCACCGGCCATCCCGTCGCCGGCATCGTCCCGCGCGGGACGAAGAACGTCGCCCAGATTTTGTTCGTCGGCTTCTCGGGCGCGGGGATCGGCTTGCCACCCGCGTCGCGCGCGAAGTTCGCGTGCTCCACGTCCTCGTACCCGAGCGGCTTCACCTGCAGGTAGTTGATCCCGTCGAACTCCGCCGTTCCGGCGGCAGCGATCTTGTCGTGCGCGCGCACCGGAAGATGCGAGTCCGGATCGTCGGCGCCGCTCGGCAGCTTGTTCGTCGGCGCGACAACGCCGAGCCAGTCGTCCAGCGTCGCCGTGAACCCCGCCGGCAGCGGCCCCAGATCGCCCGCCGCGAACCGCGCCGCCTTCATCGGCGCCACCGACGTGTCGTCCCACTTGAGTACCGCAGCCGGCGCGTCCTCCAGCTGATCGCGGAGCGCGAAGAGCTCCTGCCCCATCTTGTTCGTCGTGAACACCGTCATGCCCACGACGGCATCCTTGCCGAGCGCTCCACCGATCAGCGTCTTCACCTTGTCGTAGCTGGCGCCGTACAGCGAGCCGAGCGGGTTCCGCCGGTCGCCCGTCGTCGCTTGCGTCCAATCCGAGGTCCCGCCGAGCGCGACGCCGTCCTTCGTCTTCACGCGGTTCGTCACGACCGCGGCGTACTGATGCCCCTCCTCGAGGATGATCCCGCGCCCCGGTCCGACACCGAGGACCGGCCGCGTCTTCGTCCCCTTGGGCGCGTGGAACCCCGCCCGGCACGGGATGCGCGCCCGGCTCGGATCGGTCGCCGCGAGATCGACGAGGAAGACCGAGCTCCCATCCGCCATGCACTCCGCTTCGCTCTTCGGCAGCGAGGCCGTGTCCACGAGCGCCGTCGGGCGGATCCCGTCGTCGTCGAGGGGCTTCGCCAGATCGTCCAAATAGAAGAGGGACATCGCCGTCCGCGAGAACCCGTCCATCTGCGTGAGGGAGTGCTGCAAGAACGAGGAGTTCTGCTTCACGACGCCGTCCATCCCCGGGATCGCGACGACCTTTCCGCTCTGGAGGTAAGCATCCGAGGGGAACGGAATCCCCATGAAGGCGTTGCCGGTCCCATCGAACCGAACCACGGGCTGCGTCGCCGGCCCGTCCTGGACGACCGTCGCCGAACAAGCGAAGGCGGAAGCCGTGGCGAGGGCGAAGAGGAGCGCAGGTGCAGAGGTCGAGCGAAGCATTCCCCTGGCGTAGCATGCTTTACCTACCGAGAAGGGAAAGCTAGGCTTCGCCCCATGCAAGCTCGTACCTTCCTCGTCGCCTTCGCCGGTATCTCGCTCGCCTCCGGGGCACTCCTGCTCGCGTGCGGCGGCACGGAGGACACTCCGCCCGTGGTCGACGCGGGGAAGGACTCGACGACGACGGACGCCGCACCCGACAACGCGGCCGAAGCCGCTGTCGAAGCCGGCTGTCTCAACGACGGCAGCTTGAACAGTCTCGTCCCGCCGGACGCCGCGCTCGGCGACAGCGGCGCCACGCTCCCGGGCTGCGCGACGTGCCTCAAGACCAAGTGCTCGAGCGACATCAGCGACTGCGACAAGCTCTGCGAGTGCAAGGACGCGGTCATCGGCGTCTACAAGTGCCTCGGCCAGGGCAAGGGCTTCCAGCAGTGCGCCGCCGCGAACTTCATCGGCGCCGGCCCCGACACGCAGGCGATCGGCCTCTCGCTCGGCACGTGCGCGCAGTCGAACTGCAACCAGGCCTGCGGCCTGAGCAGCTTCTTCAACGACGGCGGCGCCGACGCCAAGGCCGACGCTCCGACCGACGCCAGCGGTCAGTGACCTTCGTCGTCAGCTGACGAGATCCCCGACGAGCTCACGCAGCGCGGCCACGTCGAAGGGCTTCTCCACGCGCCGATTCGGCACCGTCTCCATGAACTCGGCGGACTTCGGCGTGAACGCGCCACCGGTGAGGAAGACGATCTTCCGCGCCTGGTCCGGGTACGCCCCGGCGACGTGAGTGTAGAACTCGATCCCCGTCATCTCGGGCATCATCACGTCGCAGAGGATCACGTCGTAGTCGACACCGCGGTCGATCAACTCGATCGCTCCGCGCGCTCCGTCCAAGATCGTGACGTCGTGCTCCTTCTGGAGCGCACGCCGGACGATCGCGCCGATCGTCGGCTCGTCGTCGATCACGAGGACTCGGCCGCGCCGCGTGACGCGCGGAACGCTCGCCACGAGCGGCTCGACCGGCGCCGAAGGACGCACGACGGCAGGCGGCAGTGACACGATGAACTTCGCTCCCCGCTCCGGCAGGTTCACGGCGCGAATCTCTCCGCCGAGCGCGACGATCGTGCTCCGACAGATCGCGAGCCCGATTCCGGTCCCGACGCCGACGGGCTTCGTCGTGAAGAACGGATCGAAGATGCGGTCGAGCACCTCGGGCGCGATCCCCGTCCCGGTGTCCGAGATCTCCACCACGGCGTTCCCGATCGCCGAAGTGTACGTGACGACGCGGATCTCGTTGTCGTGCGCGCGCCCCTCGGGGATCGCCTGCGCCGCGTTGACGAGCAGGTTCACGAAGACCTGCCCGAGCCGCGCCTCGTGCGCGGTGACGAGCGGCACGGTGCCGTAGTCCTTCGCCAAGCGCGAGCGGTGCCGAATCTCGGTGCTGGCGAGCTGAATCGACGAGTCGAGGAGCTTGAGGAGGTCGACCGACTGCTTCGTCTCGTCGTCGGTGCGCGAGAAGGCCTTCAGATCGCGGACCACGTCGCGCACGCGCTTCGCGCCCAGCTGGGCGTCGGCCAAGAGGTCGCGCAGGTCGGCGCGTTCCTCCTCGGCGAGACGCGGCTCGATCGTCGACACGATCTCGTCGATGTAGTCGAGCGACGCGGTGGTGAACGCGAGCGGATTGTTGATCTCGTGCGCGATGCCCGCCGCGAGCATGCCGAGCGATGCGAGGCGATCGGCCTGCATGAGCTGCGCCTGAATCGCACGGATCTCGCTCAAGTCGCGCGCGGCCCAGAGCACCGCCGGTGCCCCGTCGAACTCGACCTCGCGCGCGGGCGTCGTCTCGATCGTCACCGCCCCGCCTGCCTTCCGCCGAATGCGCCACACCCGGCCGTGCATCGGCGCCGGCGGCGGCACGGTCGACGACGTACGCATCGGGTTCACCTCTTCCTCGGGGACGAGGATGTCTTCCATCTCCGCGCCCTCGAGCGACTTCGCATCGGGCGCGCCCACGAGCGCGCAGAACGCCGGGTTCGCGTAGACCACCTTGCCCTCGCGCGTCACGAAGACGCCGATCGCGAGGTGATCGATCACGCTCACGAGACCGTCGTGCGACCGACGCAGCGCGCGCTCCGCATCGCGCTCCGACGTCTGATCGCGGAAGACGAGGACGACGCCCGAGATGGCCCCCGAATCGTCGCGGATCGGTGCCGCCGCGTCGGCGATCGGGAGCTCGCTCCCGTCCTTCGCGATGAGCAGCGTGTGGTTCGCGAGCCCCACCACCACCCCTTCGGCGAGGACCCGCCCGACCGGGCTCTCGACCGGCGCGCGCGTGTCCTCGTTGATGATGCGGAACACCTCGGCGAGCGGGCGCCCGCGTGCCTCGTCGGACGTCCAACCCGTGAGTCGCTCCGCGACGGGGTTCAGCAGCGTGACGCACGCATCGCAGTCGGTCGTGATCACCGCGTCGCCGATGCTCTGCAGCGTGACGCGCAAGCGCTCCTTCTCCGCGTGGAGCGCCGACTCGGCCTCGCGCCGCGCGGTGATGTCGTGCCACGTCACGACCCCCGTGCGCGGCGTGCCGTCGACATAGGCGACCGACGCGCTCGCGAGGATCGTCCGCTTGCCGCGCCTGCCTTCCACGACCATCTCGACGTCGCGTACGGGCTGCCCGGTGGAGAGCGACTTCGCGAGCGGACGCGCCGCGCGTGGCATCGCGCCCCCGTCGGCGCCCGTGATCGGCAGGTGCTCGAGCTCGCTCGGCGTCGGGTCGAAGCCGAGCATCTCGATCGCGTCGCGGCTCATCCGATGCTTCTTTCGATCGGGGAGGTCGCTCACGATGATGCCGCTCGGCACGTTCTCGAGGAGCGTGTCGAGGAGCGCTCCGCGCTCGTCCGCGTCGGTACGCGCCGCACGCTCGTCGGTGATGTCGACCATCACGCCGGCGCCGTAGGATCCGCCGTCGAACGTCTTCTCGGAGCGGCGGGTGTACCGCACCCAGCGATGACGGCCGGAGGGGAGCGCGAGCTCGACGTCCACCGTGAACAGCGCGTCGGTACGCGCAGCCGTGATGTGCGATGACGCGAGGTGTGCCGCCGACGCGGGGGTCAACAGGCGGTTGAAGAGCCGCTCGTCCGCCACGAGATCGCGCGCCTCGACCTCGAGGAGCTCGATCGACGACGGGCTCACGTAGGTGAACCCGCCCGTGCCGTCCGCGCGGATGCGGAACTCGAAGAGCACGCCGGGTGAGAGGGCGGCGAGGCGCGCGAGCCGCTCGTGGGTCTCCTCGAGGGCGCGCTCGGCGTCACTCAGCTTCGTGACGTCCGAGGCGACGACCGCGATCCGGTCGGCGTCGATCCGCACGGTGCGCGCGAGGATCCGACGCCCGGCGATCTCCGCCGAGTAGGCGAAGGGCGTCCCCGTCTCGAGCACGGCGGCCCAACGAGGGTGCACCTGCGCCGTCCGCTCCGCATCCCGTTCGAACGACGTGCCACCGACGAACGCCGCCCGCGGGCGCCCGGACAGCACCGCGAACGCGTCGTTCACGACCTCCGTCTCCCAATCGACGACCGCACCACCCGCGCCCCGGATCGCGCGTTGAATCAGCACGCCGTCCGCGAGCCCCTGGAAGGCCGCGTGGTACCACTCGAGCGACGCCGAGCGCACGACGCGCACGAGGAGCGCCGGGGTCCCCTCCGCGTCGACCGGCGTGACGCGGAATCGGAGGAGACCGATCACGCCTTCGGGTTGGCACCGCTCGAGGAGCTCGGCGAGCGGCGGCCACTCGGCAGGAAACGACGCAGCACCTTTCGGCCCGAACGCCGCGTTGGCGGCGACGACCTCTCCGGACGGCCGAACGACCACCGCAGGTTCCTCGAGCGCGTCGAGGAGGGAATCGATCAACGAACGACTCAACTTGGGAGACCCCCGCTGCGCGATGTCACGCAGACGTACCTCCAGGGTACACCAAGTTTCGAGTCAGCGGCTCGCTTTGCCCACCATCACCGCGCCGACACCGACGACGACGAGCGCCCCCCCGGCCAGGGTGTGCGCCCCGAGCGTCTCGCCACCGAGCGCGAGCCCGAGGAACGTGGCCACCACCGGGTTCACGTACGCGTAGCTCGTCGCGAGCGACGGGCGCACGTTCTGCAGGAGGAACGAATAGGCGGTGAACGCGATCATCGAACCCGCGACTATGAGGTAGACGAATGCTCCAATCGCCTTGACCAGCTTCGCCGCGCCGAGTGCATTTTCGGGCTCGATCGACGGATGAGCCACCCCGCGCCACTCCCCGAGCACGAGGCCGAGCACGACCGCCAGCAAACCACCCCACAGCATCGGCAGCGCCGCCCCCAGCATGCCGGGCGGCATGCGCAAACGGCGCGCCCCCATCGACCCCAGCGCCCACCCCACCGGCGCGAACAGGAGCAGTATGCTCGAGCCACTCGCATGGCCGAGCTCGGCCGCGGTGAGGACCACCACGCCGGCGAAGCCGACGAGCAGCCCGCCGATCTCGAGCAGCCGCGGTCGCTCGCCGAAGAACGCGCCGAACAGGACGGCGAAGAGCGGCATCGCACCACAGACGATCGCAGCCTGGCTGCTCGACACCTCGCGCTCGGCGAGCGAAACGAACCCGTTGCCCACGACGAACAAGAGCAGCCCGAGCGGCGCCGCCCGCAACCACACCGCGGGCCGCGGGAGCTCCGCGCCGCGGGCGCGCCCGACCGCGAGGAGCAACGCACCGGCCACGAAGTAGCGCGCACCGGCGGCGAGCATCGGCGGGAAGACCTCGACCACCCAACGCAGCGCGAGGTACGTCGAACCCCAGATCACGTAGACCGCAAGCAGCGCCGCCGCGACCGCGTACCGGCGCGGAGCGGGCGCGCTCGAGGCCACGACCGGGATGGCGGACGTCGTCATCGCGCGTTGATATGGCAACCCGCGGGCGCGCGCGCAAGCGTTGGCCCAAGCGCTCTCGTTCGATTGGCCCGAATGTCACTGGGTCATCGTGCTCGCTCGGTAGCTCGCGAGCGCGCGCTGCGCCTCGAGCAACGCGTCGATCTCGCGGAGCCGCGACTCCGCCGTGGCCTGCTCGCGCAGGTTCACGACGAGGAGCGTGCTGTCGCCGAGCTCGAAGCGCTGGCGCTCCGCGGCTTCGAGCGCCGTCGCGAGCGCGATCTCCCGGCGCGCGGCATCGAGCCGCTTCCGCGCCGCGTCGAGCGCGGACACCGCATCGGCGACCTCGGTCCCGACCCGATCCTGAGCGAGCCGGCGCTGATCCTCGAGCTTCGCGATGTTCGCATCGGCGACCTGGACGCGACCGTCGTTCGCGCGGTTCAGGATCGGGATGTCGACGACCAACCCGAGCTGCAGCTCCGGCCGCTCTCGGCTCAGGTTCGTGGGGTCGGGGTTGCGCCCGAGGTCGACCGCCCCCGCGACCCGGAGATCGATCGCGGGTGCCATCTGGTTCTTCGCCCAGCGCCGCTCCACTTCGTTCTGTTGGACCTGGAGGACGAAGCGCTGCACCTCCGGCCGGCGCGCACGCGCGGCGGCGCCATCGCGTGCGATCGTCGCCGAGTCGAGGAGGATCGGCTCCGGGAGCCCCGCCGGCAAGAGATCCGCCGTCGCGATCCGCGGCTCGCCGCGCCCGTCGCGCCAGAAGATGGAGAGCTCGATCGCCGTGCGCTCGAGCTCGCGCTGAGCCCCGACCACGAAGCCCTCGCGCTGCACGATGGCGCGCGCGTTGTCGACCTTCTCGATCGAAGGCAGGTCGCCTCGCTCCACGCGCGTCCCGATCGCGGCGTCGCGCGCGACGGCGATCTCGAGGAGCGCCCGAGCGATCCCGAGCCGCTTGCCGGCCGCGACCCAGTCCCAGTAGCGGAGCGTCGCGAAGCGCGAGATCTCGATCTTCTGCTGCGTGATCCCGACCTCGGCCAGCGTGCGGCCGAGCTCCGCGCGCTCGATGTTCGCGCGCCGGCGATCGATCGGACCGTTGCGCCAGAGCGGGACCGACGCTCCGAGCCGCGCCTCGCCGAGCGCGTTCGTCACGTAGTTGCCGTAGTAGATGGGGAAGTCGTTGTCGCCGTAGCCCCAGCCACCGAAGAACGTCGTGCCCCAGAGCGGCGTGGGGACCACGAGCTCGGTACCGACGCGGAAACCCTTGTAGTACCCGACCGGATCCACGTTCGCGGTCGTGCGCAGGTTCGGGTCGAACGCACCGTTGGCGCTGCGAAGCTCCCCCTCGGCCACGTCTCGCTCGCGGAGCGCCGCACGGAGCGCGGGGTACGAGCGGTGGACCGACGCGACGACGTCGGCGAGCTGGAGCTCTTCGGCCGCCGCGCGCGCGGGCGCCCCGAGCAGGCCCATCACGAGCACCGCGAGCGCGAGAATGAGGCGACGGAGATCCTTCACTTGCTCTTCCCTCCCTTCGCCGCGTCGGCCGACGACGTCGGCGGCGCCGACATCGACGCGGGGAACCCGTTGAAGCGCCGCCACAGCTCGTACCCGAGGCTCACGCGCCCGAGCAGAACCCAGCCGTTCGCTTGCGTGCCTTGCCGCAGGTAGCGTCCGCTCGGCCACGCTTCGTTGCCCTCCGGGACGACGAGGACGCGGAACTTCCCCGTCCCGTCGTCGGTCGCATCCACGAGCGCGACCTTCCCGCCGAAGGTGCCGACCGCGACCGACGGCCACCCGGTGAACTGCACCGCGGGCCACCCTTCGAACTGGAGCCGCACGTGCTCGCCCTCGGCGATGAGCGGGACGTCGTTGCCGTCGATCCAGAGCTCGACCGCGCGCGTCTCCGCGTCCGGCACGAGGATCGCGAGTGGGTCCCCCGCCTTCACCATCTGCGCGCCCGAAGGCACGACGAGGCGCAGGATGATCCCGTCGCGCGGCGCCTTCACCGCTTGCGTCTCCTGGCGCGCGAGGCGCACGTCGATGCGCGCGAGCTCCGCCGCTCCGTTCGCCGCGTCCGCGATCGCGCTCGCACGGGTGGCGCGCGCGTCGTCGATCGCCGCCGCGCCATCGGTGCTCACCTTGAGCTGATCGCTCTCGAGCGCGAGCTGCTCGGCGCGCGCCGACTCGAGCGACGCCGTCGCCCGATCGAGCTCCGTCTTGGCCTTCACCTCGTCGAGCTCGGCGAGCTCGAAGTCGCGCGTCGACCGGAGGCCCTGCGCCTGGAGCGAGCGCACGCGCTCCTCGTTGAGCTCGGCGGTGCGGTGAACCGCCACCGCGGCGTCCACCGCGCGCTGCGCAGCGGCGGCGCGCTGCTGCGCCATCTGCACGCGCCGGGTCGCCGCCGAGATCGCGCTGTCGCGCGACGCTTGGAGCTGATCGATCCGCGACTCGATCGACGCGGCGCGCGCGTTCGCGGCGTCGATCCGCGCCGTCACGGCATCCCGCTCCTGCTTCAAGCGCGTGAGGATCTCGGGATCGTTGTCCGAGATGTCGACGAGCGGGTCGCCCGCCTTCACCACCGACCCCTCGCGGACGTGGAACTGGACGATCCGCCCCTCGATCGGCGCTTCGATCGTCTGCTGCCGCTCGATCGGCGCGAACGCGATCACGCGCCCCGCCCCCGCCGCCGACTGCTGCCACGGTGCCAAGACCAACGCGAGCGCGAGCGTCACGAAGAACGCGGCGACGATCCGCGCGAGCGTGCGCACGTGGCGCGGCGCGGGGACGAGACGCACGGCCTCGACGTCGATGAATCGGGTCAGCGTGTCGGTCTCGGTCATCGGCTCACCTCCGCAAGGAACCCGCCCTCGAGGCGGAAGACGCGATCGAACGTGCTCGCCAGGCGGTCGTCCTTCGCCAGGACCAAGAGCGTCCACGGCGCGGAGCGATCGGTGAGCGAGGCGATGACGCGGGCCCGTTGCTCCTCGTCGAGACCATCGAGCGTCTCGTCCACGACGAGCACGCGCGGGCGCTGCGCGATCGTCCGCGCGAGCGCGAGGCGCCGCCGCTGCCCCGACGAGAGCGCACCGCGCCCGTGGTGCAGGCGCGTCGCGAGGCCCTCCGGCAGCGCTTCGATCTCGGCCGACAGCCCCACCGCGGCGATCGCGGCACGGGTCGCCGCCGCGTCGTCGCTCCCACCGGTGACGTTCTCCGCGACCGTCCCGTCGAAGATCTCGACGTCACGCGCGAGCGCGACGACGCCGCGCAGGCTCTCGAGCGCGAGCGTCCGCACGTCGGCCTCGTCGACGCGAACCACGCCCGCCGTCGGCGTCCGAAGACCGAAGACGATCTCGGCGAGCACGCTCTTCCCGGCGCCCTCGGGCCCGACGACGAGCGCGCGCGTGCCCGGCGCGAGATCGATGTCGACGTCGCGAAGCACCTCCTGGCCATCGACCGCGTAGTGGAGACCTCGCGCCTCGACGCGCGCCGGCCCGACGCCGCGCGGAGCGGCCGCTCCTCCCGCACGCTCGAGCGGGATGTCGGTGAGGTGGCCTAGCTTGTCGAGCCCGGCGAGCAGGTCGTAGTACGCCTCGATCTGCTTCCCGAACTTCGTGAAGCCCTCGACGACCGCCGCGACGATCAGGTTCGACGCGACGAGCTGGCCGATCGTGAGCTGGCGCTGGATGACGAGCCACCCGCCGATGCCGAGCAAGGTCGTGTTCGCGAACACCTGGAGCGCGTAGCTGCCGATGATCTGGCGCAGGACGACGCGGAAGCGATCGCCGCGCCGAACGAGGTAGCGCCGCACGACGTCGGCCGCGCGCTCCGTCGCGTAGCCGGTCCAGCCCGCCGTCTTGAACGCCACGGGGTGCTGCGCGATCTCCTCGAGCCACGCCGCGACCTCGAACTTCGCCTTCGACGTCTCGCTGAAGGCCTTCGGGCCTCCCCGCCCGAGCACGAGCAGCACGAAGAGGATCGCGAGGACCAGGAACGCGTCGAACGCCGCCAAGAACGGGTGATAGAAGGCGAGCAGCATCATGCCGAGGAGCGCCTCGAGCAGGATCGTGATGCCGTCCACCAAGAGCATGCCGGCCGACTTCTGGACCGTGATCGCGTCGAAGAAGCGGTTCACGAGCTCGGTGGGCGAGCCATGGTCGAACCGCTCGACGGAGACCCGCGGCATGCGGTGCGCGACGTCCAACGCGGCGCGCGCGAAGATCCGGCGCTGGATGAGCTCCACCACGTAGAACTGGTAGCCGCGCATCACCGCCGCGAACGTGAGCGCGGCTGCGAGGAGGATCATCAGCGAGACGATCGGCTGCATGAGCGAGCCGAAGGCGACCGTCCCGACGAGCGTCTCGACCGCGATCGGAACGGCCAGGCTCATCAACCCGTACCCGGCCGCGTACACGAGCACGAGCACGAGGTCGCGCCGCTCGATCCGGACGAGCGACCAGAAGCGCGACAAGGGAGAGCGGTGATGCTCCGGCGCCCCAGGATCGCTCGCGAGCGCGGCGAGTGGGGCGTTCGGGGCCGCCACGAGAAACAGGAGCTCGTCGTCCTCGTCGGCGCCCACGGCGGGAGCGATCGTGGCCGGAGCAGTCTCGGCGCCGACTGCGCTCCAGCGCGCGCCGAAGATCGCGACGGCCGGCGGCGCCGCCTTGGGGTCCCACGCGCCCGCGCGCGCGACCTCGCTCCGGACGCGGAGGCCGACGCGATCGGCGACGCGCGCGACGCGCTCGGCGTCGTTCGTCGCCGGCCCACCGACCTCCCGCATCGCCTTGCGGATCGCTCCGCGCTCGACGGTGACGCCGGCGAGCGCAGCGAGCGCTTCGACGACGTCGAGCACGAGATCGCCGCTCGGCAACGGCCGGCTCGGCGGTACGACTTCGACCTCTTCGGACATGGCGGCGGAGGCCACTGCAACGGGCGCGCCACGTCCCGGCCCGCCATTTTCGCGGGGATTTCCTACGCTCGCGCCGCGATTTGCAACACCCGCCGCGAAATCGGACAGTCGTCGCATGATCCGGCGCTCGTTCTCCTGCCGCCTTCACGCGGCCCGACGATGGCCCGTCCGTTGCTACGGCACGCCGGGAATGGTGTTCCGCTCACCCCCGTCGAGGTCCGGATGAGGCTCCTCGCGAAGTTCGCGCTCGCGTTCTTCCTCGCGACGATCGCGGTCGTGGGCACCTTCACCTTCTTCTCGGTGAAGCGCCAGGTCGCGCGGATCGAGAACACCGCCATCGTCGATCTCCAGAACCTCGGCGAAGGGCTCCGCGCCGCCATCCGCGCGTCGTGGCAGTCCGAGGGCGAAGCCGAAGCCATCGCGATCGTCGAAGCGGCCAACGCTCACCGCGACGACGTCGACATGCGCTGGGTGTCGGGCGTGCCCGATGCGACGGGCGACTCGGTCACCGATCGGCGCGTGAACGGCACGCACGAGGTCGAGGTCGCCCTCCCCGTCCGCACCGCCGACGGTCGCGGCGGAACGCTCGTCCTCACGCGCGCGCTCCCCGACACCCAGACCCTGCTCGTGAAGGATCTGGGCGACGAGCTCCTGCTCGCCGCCTCGCTCGCGGTCGTGATGGCGCTCGTCGCGGCCGCGCTCGGGAGCGCGCTCTTCGGGCGCCCCCTCGATCGGATCGTCGCGCAGGCTCGGCGGATCGGGGTCGGCGATTTCTCCCAGCGGCTGCGCTCCGACCGCACCGACGAGCTCGGCGTCCTGAAGCGCGAGCTGAACGCGATGTGCGACAAGCTCGTCGAGGCGCAACGCCGCGTCGAAGAAGAGGCGGCGTCTCGCCTCGAGACGCTGGAGCAACTGCGGCACCTCGATCGCCTCCGCACGGTGGGGACGATGGCCTCGTCGATCGCGCACGAGCTCGGGACCCCGCTCAACGTCGTGCTCCTGCGCGGGCAATCGCTCGCGCGCGGCGAGGCCGAGTCCGCCGAGGTGACCGCCTCCGGAGCGACCATCGTGACGCAGGTGGAGAAGATGAGTCGCATCGTGCGACAGATGCTCGACTTCGCGCGCCCGCGCGAGGACGACCGGGAGCGCGTGTCTGCCCGCGCGCTCGTCGGGCGCACGGTCGATCTCCTGGCCGGCATCGCCAAGAAGCACGGTGTGCAGACCGAGACCCAATTCACCGACGACGGCGCCGTCCTCGGCAGCGCGAGCGCCCTCGAGCAAGCGCTGACGAACCTCACGATGAACGCGATTCAGGCGATGGCGAGCGGCGGCAAGATCGTCCTCGGCGTCCGCGTGGGCGACGCCGAGGCGCCCAACGCGCTCGCGCGCGACGGGGCCTCGCGCACGTTCCCCGCCGTGATGATCGACGTGACGGACGAAGGGCCCGGCATGGACGACGCGACGCTCGCGCGCGTGTTCGAGCCCTTCTACACGACGAAGGCACGCGGCGAGGGGACCGGACTCGGCCTCGGCGTCGCCTCCGGGATCGCCGAAGACCACGGCGGCTTCATCACCGCCCGCAGCGCCCCTGGAAAGGGTAGTACCTTCACCCTCACCCTCCCGCGAGTCGCATGACCGAACGCACCCGCCGCATCCTCCTCGTCGACGACGACGCCGACATGTGCGCCGAGCTCGCGCGCGTGGTCGCCAAGCGCGGCTACGACGTCACGACCCGGACCGACGCCCGCTCCGCGCTCGAGGTGATCGGCGCCGAGCCGTTCGACGCGGTCGTCACCGACCTGCGCATGCGCGGCGACAGCGGCATCGAGCTCTGCAAGAGCATCGTCGAGGCGCACCCCCGGCTCCCGGTCATCCTGATGACCGCGTTCGGGACGATCGAGACCGCGATCGCGACCTTCCGCGCCGGCGCCGTCGACTTCCTCACCAAGCCCTTCGACGTGGAGCAGCTCGGGCGCGCGCTCGATCGCGCCATCCACCTCCGCGAGCTCGAAGACGAGGTCGGACGGCTCCGGAGCGAGGCCGAAGCGCGGCGGCCCACCACCGAGATCGTCGGCGAGAGCGCCGCGATCGCGCACCTGCTCGAGACGGTGGCCGCGGTCGCCCCCACCGATGCCACCGTGCTCGTCACCGGCGAGAGCGGGACCGGAAAGGAGCTGGTGGCGCGCGCCATCCACGCGCGAAGCTCTCGCCGCGACGGGCCCCTCGTCGCGATCAACTGCGGCGCCATGCCCGAGACGCTGCTCGAGAGCGAGCTCTTCGGCCACGCGAAGGGCGCGTTCACCGACGCGAAGGCGCCGCGGCGCGGGCTCTTCGTCGAAGCCTCCGGGGGAACGCTCTTCCTCGACGAGGTCGGCGAGATGCCGCTCTCGATGCAGGTGCGGCTCCTGCGCGCGCTCGAGGAGCGCCGCGTTCGCCCGGTGGGCGGAACGCAGGAGGTCGAGTTCGACACCCGCATCATCGCGGCGACCAACCGCGACCTCGAGTCGATGGTCGAGGAGAAGACGTTCCGCGAGGACCTCTACTACCGCATCAACGTCGTCCACCTCGAGGTGCCACCGCTCCGGAGCCGCGGCACCGACGTGCTCGCGATCGCCCAGCACTTCGTGCAGAAGTACGCCGAGCGTCACAAGAAGCCGATCCGTGGCTTCTCGAAGGACGTCGCCGACAAGCTCCTCGCCTACGACTGGCCCGGCAACGTGCGCGAGCTCTCGAACACCATCGAGCGCGCGGTCGCCCTCGCGCGCTACGAGGAGCTCTTGCCCGCCGACCTCCCGCCCAAGGTCCGCGATCACGCCCCGAGCAAGCTCGTGGTCGAGACCGACGACCCGCGCGAGCTCGTCACGCTCGACGAGCTCGAGCGCCGCTACGTGCTGCGCGTGATGGAGGCGCTCGGCGGCAACAAGAGCGAGGTGACCCGCGTGCTCGGGATCGATCGCTCGACGCTCTACCGCAAGCTGGAGCGGTGGGGAGCGATCAAACCCGACAAGAAGTGAGCAGGCTCACGAGAGCGCCTCGCGCACGGCGTCGATCAGGCGCTCGCTCGTCAGCGGCTTCTCCAGCAGCGCCGCCGCCCCGAAGGCGGACGCGCGCCGGCGAACGAACGCGTCTCCGAACGCGGTCATGAGCAGGATCGGGACGTCCCACTCGGCGAGCCGCATCGCGAGCAGGAGCTCGATCCCGTCGTGCCCGGGCATCCGCACGTCCGACACGATCGCATCGGGCCGCGGCAGGCGCTTTTCGGCGACGGCGGAGAGGAACGACAGGAGCTCGGCGCCGTCCTCCGCCGTGAGCACCTCGTAGCCGCTCCGCCGGAGCGCCGCCGCGAAGAGGCCGCGGAGATCGGCGTCGTCCTCGGCGAGGAAGATGCGCGGACCGGTCGGGCTCTCGACGTACTCACGGACCTTCTGCGGCAGGGCGAGTGGGCTCATGCCCGTCCCCGAAGCAGCTCTCGTGCCGCGCCTTCGCCACGGAGATTTCGCGAAAGCGCGGCGGGAGCGCCGCCGCAACGTGCGACGGTGCCCCAAATTGCAACACGTGCAGAGTGCATATTCGCGACCGATCGCGCACCTCCCGAGTGGCACGTCGAGTGCACCGGGCTCCCCCATGATGCGGATCGCCGTTCGCCCCCTCCGTGCGACGTCGGCGGACCTCGACGCCCATGCGCGGGCGCGCGTGGAGACGCGGCTGCGCAGCGTCCTCGAGCCGCGCGACCGCGTCCTCGTCTGGCTCGCGTGGGACGGCGAGGACGTCGCCGCACCGAGCGGCTGCACGCTCGAGATCCAGCGCCGCGGACGGCGCGTGTTCGTCAGCGCGATCGACGACGACCCCCACGAGGCCGTGAGCTCCGCCGTCGAGGCGGCGCGCACGAAGCTCGCCACTCCGAAGAGAACCTCATGAAGCTCGCCTCCCCGCTCCTCCTCCCGCTCCTCCTCCTTCCGCTCGTCGCCTGCACGGGTCCGATCCGCTCGGCGAAGCAGGCCTACGAGCTCCCGGACGGCTACGTCGCCCGCCACGAACCTCCCCCTGCGCGCGCGCGGGCCGAGCGGACGGCGGCCGCCGAGCTCGAGCGGCGCGGTTGGGTACGTCCGAGCGGCGCCGACCCGCTCGAGATCGTCGTGATCCCCGCCCTCCGTCAGACCGCGCTCCAGCGCGCCGGGGGTCTCGAGTGGGATCCCACCGGCCCCGACGATCGGGTGCTCTGGGTCGCCGTGCGCGACGGGCGGACGGGGAAGGTCGTCTACGAGACCGTCATCGCGGAAGCGGAGTGAGCGCTAGCCCCACCGCTGGAGCTCGATCGCGTTCCCCTCGGGATCGGTGACGTAGCACCACGAGACGTCGCTCGTTCCCGAGCGCACGGTGACGACCTCACCGACCGCACCGCCCCCTGCCGCGAGCACGGCTGACCGCATCGCCTCCACGTCGTCGACCTGGAACGCGAGGTGTCCCCAACCCGGCCGGCGTGGAGACGGCGTGCTCCCGTCGATTGCGGGCTCGTAGTGGAAGATCTCGAGCGTGGGCCCGTCGGCGCCGTACCCGGGAAGGCGCAGGTGGACGCCGCGGATGCGACCTCCGGCCACGCCGAGGCCCGCGTCGATGCCCGGCCCGGACAGATCACGTTCGTGCCCGACTTGCTCGCACCCGAAGACGGAGCGGTAGAACTCGGCGAGGCGGCGCCAATCGCGCGCGACGACGTTGGTGTGGACGTACCGGATCGGCATGGTGCGCCATGATACGTTCTTCGGCGGCTCGCATGCTCGCGCTCGCCGATCGCACCCGCGCTGCCCTGCTCCGAGCCCTCGCGGGGACGCCGTTCGCTCCCCTGGTGGTCCGCCGCACCCCGCGGGTCGGCGTGCGTGCCGCCGGCGCGATCACGTTCGCGCTCGTCCTCGCGACCGCGTTCCCGGCGCTCGCGCTCGCGATCGGACCGATCCTCTTCGGCATCCCGCACGTCGCGGCTTCGCTCCGCTACCTCGTTCTCCGGCGGCGGCCTTCGTTCGCGTTCGGCGCGGCGATCGTCGTCGTGGCCGTCGGCGTCCTCGCGTGTCGGGTCGCGGCGGCCTCGCCCGGTGCGGGACCGCTCCCGGCGCGCCTCGAGATCGGCGCCGGCACGGCGCTCTTCGCGATCGCGGCGATCGAAGCGGCCCGGCGCTCTTCGGCACCGCGGCGCTGGGCCCGCGCAGGCGCCGCGCTCGCCGTGCTGGGCGCGGGACTGGTGGCGGCGCTCCAGGCGCCGTTCGCCGCGCGCCTCGCGTTCGTGCACGTGCACAACCTGGGCGTGGTCGCGCTCTGGCTCCTGCTCTTCCGGCGCGAGGGTGCGCTGCCGAAGCTCGTCGGTGCGGCGCTCGTGCTCGCACTCGTCGGGATCGCGAGCGGAGCGACGCTCCCCCTCGCGCGCGCGCTCGGCGGGCTCGACGCGGGTGGCGTCGACTGCGCCGCGGTCGGCGCGTGGCTGGCGCCGTCGCTCGCGCCCTCGCTCGCGCTCACCCTCGTCGTGATGCACGCGTTCACGGACTCCGTGCACTATGCATTCTGGCTCGGCGTCGTCCCGGAAGAGGAGCTCTCGGGCGAAGGCACGCTCACCTTCCGCATGACGCTCCGCGGGCTCGTGCGCGACTTCGGTCGCGTCGGGCTCGCCGCGGTGGTGCTCGTGGCGCTCGCGATCGCCGCGGTCGCGCTCGTCGACGGCCGCGTCGCGCGGGACGCCTACTTCGTCGTCGCGGGGTTCCACGGTTACGTCGAAGGGGCTGCGCTGATCGCGGTCCTCGTCGGACCGGAAGATCGCGGTGTGCCGTCCGGAGTTGGCACACGTACAGCGTAAACCCTCGAAGTCCTTGGGCTCCTCCGCGGCACGGCGAGTGCACCTCCCGGCGCATGCCCCGCGCCCTCGCGCTCTCTGCGCTGTTCCTCGTCGCCGCAGCATGCGGGTCGGCGTCGATCGATCGATCGTCGCTCACCACGTCCGTCTGCGCCTCCGGCGCATGGTCTCCGCTTCGGGGAGTGACCGCGACCGCGCCCACGACGTACGTCGCGCTCGTCGAGCTCCTCGACGGCCAGCGTCTTCTCGTCGACGAGACCGGGACGCAGTGTGCCACCGCTCCCGACGTCACCGCGTGCCGCACCGCGATCACCGATGCGCGTCCCGCGACGGGGTGGACCACGCAGCAGTGCGGCGGCGCCGGCTGCCACGTCCGCACCAAGTTCTTCGTCGCGGAGCACGCGGGCGTCGTCACCGTCGTCGACCGGCTCGATGCCCTTCAGGGCCTCGTCGCCCCGCTCGATGGCGCCGCGGACGCCGTGTTGCTCGCTTCGTTCGCGCGGGACGCCTCGGTCGACTGCAGCGCGCCGCAAGCGCGCCCGCTCGAAGGCGGCGGATGGGAGGTGCTCGTGACCCGCGGCGATGGGCAGTGCACGGACCGGACGGAGTACCTCGTCGACGTCGCCCTCGACGGAACCGTCACCACCGCGCAGTCCACCTTCACCAAGGCGAAGCAGGAGTGCATCGCGCCGTGAGCGCTCGCGATGGATCGCGAGTGGATCGCGAGTACGGCTCGCCGACGAGCCGGCTCGAGCGCGCAAGCTCGCGGAATCGTTGAACCGATGGGCCGCGCGAACGCGGCATGCAAGCTGCTAGGTAGGGTCCGTGCCCTCGCACCTCCGCCCCCTCGTCGCGCTCGTGGTCGCCGGCTCAGCCGCCCTTTGCGCGTGCTCCGCCGGCCCGGTCGCTCACGACGACGAGCCGGTCGGCTACTCGTCGGCCGAGCTCGTCGCGAGCGATCCGGTGTCCAAGGCGGTCGCCGAGAGCTGCACGACGACGGCGGTGAAGGGCCTCGCCGTCCAGCTCGTCGACGAGATCCAGTGCCTCAAGCCGGGCGCGATGGCGTCGATCGCGAACGTGCCGAACACCTCGCTCGGCTCGGCGGTCTTCCCCTACCTCCAAGCGCCCGCGGCGGCGTCGCTGAAGCAAGTGGCGGCGGCGCGCAGCACGCCGCTCGTGCTCAACTCCGCGCTCCGGACGTTGCCGCAGCAGTACCTCCTCTATCGCTGGTACCAGACCGGCCGCTGCGGGATCGGCCTCGCCGCGAGCCCGGGCACGAGCAACCACGAGTCGGGCCTCGCCGTCGACGTGAACGACGAAGCGTCGTGGCGCTCCACCTTCCAGAACAAGGGCTGGGTGTGGCTCGGCTCGAGCGACCCGGTGCACTTCGACTACAAGGGGGGCGGCACCGTCAGCCTGAGTGGGCTCTCCGTCCTCGCGTTCCAGCGGCTCTGGAACCGCAACAACCCCAACGACACGATCGCCGAAGACGGTGACTACGGACCGGCGACCGAAGCGCGGCTCGCGAAGTCGCCCGTCGGTGGGTTCCCGAAGGGTGCAAACTGCAACGCGCCGCCCCCGCCGAAGGACGCCGGCACGGACGCCGCGGGCAAGCCCGACGCATCGGGCCCGGCCGACGATGGCGGAATCACGCCGCCGCCCACGACCGGGGGCGACGCGAGCGACACTCCCGAACCGGAGGTCTCGAGTGACGGCGGTTGCTCGGTGAGCGGCGCGTCCACGCGCGGCGGCGCAGGCGGCGCCCTCTTCGCAGCGGCGCTCGCCCTCGCCGGGCTGGCGCGGCGCCGCGCACGCGTCAGAGCAGCGGGCTGAGCAGCCGCGCGCTGGCCTCGCCGAGCCGCGACGACCAGGCGAGCTTCCCGCGCGAGCGATGCGTGACGTGGCGGCACCGCGCCTTGTCGCGCTCGAACGCGTGCTCGAGCTCCGCGATCGCCGCGCCGCTGTAGAACACGGCGCCGATCTCGAAGTTGAGCCGGAAGCTCCGGTTGTCCATGTTGGCGCTGCCCACGCACGCGAGCTTCCCGTCGACGACCATCGTCTTCGCGTGGACCATCTTCGGGTACTCGTAGATCTGCACGCCCGCGGAGAGGAGCTCGTCGTAGTAGCTCCGCGCGGCGGCGGAGACGACGCGCGAGTCGGACCGTTGCGGCACGATGAGCTCGACCTTCACGCCGCGGAGCCCGGCGGACGCGAGCGCGGCTTGGATCGCGTCGTCGGGGACGAAGTAGGGCGTCGTGATCTTCAGCGTCCGCTCCGCCTGCGTGATCATCGTGAAGTAGACCTTCTGCGTCGCCTCCCACTCGAGATCGGGCCCGGAGGGGACGATCTGGACGAGCTCGCCCTCGGCGTCGTCGCTCGCAGGCTCTGGGAACAGTCCCTTGTCGCGCACGGTCTCGCCGGTCGCGAACTGCCAGTCCTCGAGGAAGGTGAACTGGAGCTCGCGCACGACGGAGCCGCGAACCGCGAGGTGCGTGTCGCGGTAGGCCTCGCGCTTGGTGATCTCCTCGTTGTACTCGTCGCCGACGTTGATGCCGCCGAGGAACCCGACCTCGCCGTCGATGACGACGATCTTGCGGTGGTTGCGCAGGTTGATGCGCGGGAGCAGCCGCCCGAGGCGGAGCGGGTTGAAGCGCGCGAACTCGCCGCCCTCGGCGTAGAGCGGCGCGAGGAAGTTGGACGAGAGGGTCGTGCCCACGCCGTCGACGAGCAACCGCACCTTCACGCCGTCGCGCGCCTTGGCGACGAGCGCATCGCGGATGCGCGTGCCCGTCTGGTCCATCTCGAAGATGTAGTACTCGACGTGGATGTGGTGCTTCGCCTCGGCGATCGCCTCGAGGATCGCGCCGAAGCATGCCTTGCCGTTCAGGAGGACCTCGACCGAGCGGGCGCGTCCGACGTTCGAGCCCGCGCAGCGACTCGTGAGGCGCGCGAGCTGACTCGAGAGATCGACCCAGCTCGCCTCGGGCATGCCGTGCTCGCGGCGGACGGCCTCGCGCGCGCGCGCGTGCCGCATGCGCTTGCGCATCAGGTTGCGGCTCCCGAGGAAGAAGTAGAGGACGAAGCCGAGGATCGGGAGGAACGCGAGCCCGAGGATCCACGCGAGGGTCGCCGCGGGGCTTCGCTTCTCGAGCACGATGTAGATCGTCAGGAAGACGACGTAGATCACCTCGAGGGTGGAGAGCAGGGAGACGAGCAACGGCTCGACTGTATCAGGCTCCCTTCGATTTCTTCTTCTTCCGCGGCGCGACCGATCCATCGGTCGAGGCGACGAGCGCCGAGCGCGCGGCCGGACCGAGCCCGCCGAGCTTCACGTAGCGCCCCTCGATCCCGAGGCACCGAATCACGCGCGGCGGGACGAACGCGCGATGCGCCCAGGCCACCGGCGCGATGCTGGCGAGGAAGACGAGCGCCGGCACGGCGAGCGAATCACCGGGAACGCGGTTGGCCAGCGAGGCGAAGAGCCAGATCGCCGTGGCGACGAACGGCAGGAGCGACCCGATCGACGCGAGCTTGGCATCCGTCCAACGCGACTCGCAGCGCGCGCAGATCGGGAGCGCGAACGACGCGTACTCCGTCGCTTGCGCCGTCGCGACCGCGCCCCCCACGGGCCCGAGCAGGGCCCCCCAGAGCACGCGCTTCCCGAGCGTCGGCTGGCGCGCGAACGCGAAGCGGTGCTGCTTCAGGTGGAGCTCCCGCTTCTTCCCGCACTTGACGCAGACCTCCGGGAACGACGTCCCCTTCGGGACGACGACGAGCTCTCCCTCGGCGAGGACGGGGAGGGGCGGCGCGCTCGCGGCGTCGCTGCGTGCTCCGTCGAGCGGCGCATCGGCGGTGCGGTAGGGAGTGCGCGCCATCCGCCCCTCTTACGGCTCCGTCGCGCCGACCTTCCCGCGCAGGCGCAGGATGACGCGTGTGACGAGCGCGTCGCGCGCGCGATCGGGCAGCGCGCGGCTCAAGAACGTCGCGAGCTTCGCATCGGAGCCCACCACGTAGCGCGCGCGCGGACGCGCATCCGACAGCGCCGCGCTCACGGCGCGGGTCACCCCGCCGGTCGATGCCGCCCCGCGGCGCGTCTGACCCATCATCGTGACGACCGCATCGATCAGGCCTTCGTAGTCGCGCGCGGAGGAACCGAGCGGCGCGACGAGCTCGCCCTTCGTGCGTTCGCGGAGCATCGGCGTCGCGATCGCGCCGGGCTCGATCACCGACACGTGCACGCCGCTCGGGAGGAGCTCGATCCGGAGCGCATCGGCGGCCGCCTCGAGCGCGGCCTTCGAGGCGCTGTAGGCGCCGAGGAGCGGAAACGAGAGCCGCCCGTTGACCGAGCTCATGAAGACGATGCGCCCGCGCGCCCGTCGAAGCTCGGGCAGGAGCGCGCGCGTCACGGAGAGCGCGCCGAAGAAGTTCACGTCGAGCACGCGGCGCAGCTCCTCGGCCGGCTGATGCTCGAGCGGGGCGACCGCGAGCACGCCCGCGTTGCAGACGAGGCCCGCGAGACCTGCACCGGCGAGCTTCGCCTCGATCGAGGAGCGCGCCGAAGCGACGCTCGATTCATCGGCGACGTCGAGCAGGACCGGCACGATCGCCGCGTGCGCGCGCGCGATGCGCTCGGCGTCGGCGTCGCGACGCACGGTGGCGAAGACGCGAAAGCCCTCCTCGGCGAGGGCGCTCGTGCACGCCTCACCGATGCCGGAGGACGCTCCGGTGACGACGACCCATCGTTCCATGACCGACCACGATAGCCGAAAGAGCGCTCAGGCCTGCGCGCGGCGATCCCACCATGCGCGGGCGAGCGCGGACGCGCCCACACCGGCGACGAGCCCGATCGCGAGGCCCGCGATCTCGCCCGCGAACATCCCGCTACAGCGCACGGCGAAGATGCCGGCCGCGCCGAGGAGGGTGCCGAGCGCGACCTCGGGCTGGCGACGGAGCGGCGCCTTCGGCCAGAGCAGCGCGACCGACAGCCCGAGCACGACGCCCGCGAGGCCGCAGGCGGACGGCATGGTGCAGCACGCAGCGCCCTCCATCATCTCCTTCCCCGCGCAGCAAGGCCGAAGGATCGACATGGGCAGCAGCATCGCCACCGCCCCGACCGCGAAGCCGCGGCGCGCGCCCGCACCGAACCACGAGCCGCGCCACTCGCCGACGACGATCGCGACGAACGCGACGGCGAGCCACGGGAGCACGTGGACCATGGGGCGACCGAGCGTGGACGCGGCGAGGACCGCGAGCGCCGCGGTGAGGAGCCCGCCGCGGAGCGCCGCGGTGCGAAGGCGGCCCCACTCGTAGGCACGACGAGCGCGGAGCGAGAGAGCGTCAGACATCGGAGCCTCCGGGGACGTCGAGGAGGGCGCGCAGGCGCGCGTACGCGCGCGACAGCCGCTTGCGGAACGTGGCGGGAGGAATGGCGGGCGGTTCCTCTTCGCCGAGGAGCGTCGCGATCGCGGTCGCCGACGTCTCGTCGAGCTCGGCGATGGCGAGCGCGAGCGCGCGCCGGAGCTCGCGCTCGGCGAGCGCACCCTCGGGATCGTCGGCCGCGACGAGCCGAGCGTCGTCGAGCGCGACCGACCGCACGCGCGCCTTGTGCGCGCGCCGCGTGATCGTGCGGAGCGCGTTCGCCACCACGGCGTAGAACCAAGGGAGACAAGGCCGACCGGGAGAGAACTCGGCGGCGCGCTCGAAGACTAGGAGCAGCGCCTGCTGCGCGACGTCGTCGGCGACGTCGTCGGCCACGACGCGCCGAGCCACGCGGCGCGCGCGCGGGAGGAGCTCGCGATAGACGGGATCGAACTCGGCCCGCTCGCCGCAGGCGAGGCGCGCCATCCGTCGATCGAGCTCCGCCTCGTGCACCGCGGGCTCCGGTTCAGCGTTGGGCGACGGCGCCGTGGTGACCGTTGCAGCAGGCCGCGCCGGGGTGGCAGCACGCTGCGCCGGGGTGGCAGCAGTCGCCGTCACCGCCCATGTACGAACGAGCGACGAAGAAGCCCGCTCCGAGGAGCGAAGCGACGAGCATGCCGGTCGAGATGGCGCGCCAGTGGGTGCGGAGTCGGTTCATCATGCGAGGTCCTAGCCGGGTCGGGTTCAAGTGTGACACGAGACGACGCGCTTTGCGCCATGATGACGCCGGAGGTCACGATCATGCGTGCGAAGCCCTGGATCCTGGTCCTACTCGGAGTCCTGCTCGGTTGTGGAGCGACGGCGGCCGGCACCGCCATCCACGCGTCGCGGGCGCAGTCCGCGGCGATCGAGAGCCGTTGGTCCTGCTACGAGACGTCGGAGTTCCCGGACGTCAAAGAGGCCGCCCGCTCCGACAGCGCCAACGAGGTACGGAAGGGCATGGACGAGGTCGCCCCGGCGGCGCGGGAGGGCTCGATCGTCACGCTCCTACCGAAGCGCTCGGGGAACGAGATCCTCTGCGTGAAGTACCGCTAGATCTCACAAGCCCGGGCACGGCGTGCCCAGCTTGTCCGGCGCGGGGATCGTGGCGACCCCCTTCTTCCGGAACGTCTCGAGGAAGCACCCGTACTGGTACTTCACGTCGTCGAGCTGCCGGTAGATCGAGTGCGGATCCGCGATCCCGTCGCCGTTGTACTGGAGCACGGCCGCCGTGTAGGTCTCGCCGCTCTCGCTCTTCATGTTCTGCGAGAGCGGGAGCTTCCGGATCCCACCGCGCCCGTCGAGCGCGAGCGCGTCCTGCATCGACGGCCACACGTCGTTACCGGCCTGCACGTGCCCGTACGCGAGCGCCGCGCCGTCGTAGACGCCGATCGAGAAGTAGCGGTCGTCCTTCCCGACCGGTTCGTAGATCGAGCGCGCGGTGTGACCCGCGAGCGGGCGATGCGCGAGGCGCGGCATGTAGACGTAGGGCTCCGCCGCTTCCCACCCGGTCTCGAGCAGCGAGAGCGTCGGGTGCGTGAACGTCAGGTCGCCCGTGCCGAGCACGATCTTGAGCTTGCCCGCGGCGCCATCGACGACCTTCGTCGTGAGCACCATGTAGCCCCAGAACCCGCCCGCGCCGGTCGGGACCGACGCCTTGATGCGCGGCTCCACCGCGCTCACGAGGTTCGTGTACATTCCACCCATCGACTGCCCCTGCGCGAGCAGCGGCGTCATGCTGAACTTGTACTTGGTCTCGCCGTTCGGGAGCGAGAGCCCGGTGCACGCGGTCACGACGCTCGGATCGATCTCCACCTTCTCGAGCGCGTCGATGAACATGCGCTGCTCGACGACGCCCTGGCGGAAGATGTCGCGGAACGAAGCCAGGTTGTTGAAGTTCAGGTACTGCGTCTCGATCGCGCCGGGGAAGCGCTCGGGGTTCACCGGGAGCGCGCTCCCCGCGACCGCGAACCCATGCGGCGAGAGCACGTACGCGGGGCCTTCACCGACGACGCCCTCGTCCCCGGGCTTCAGCGACGGACCTTCGTCGACGAGCGCATCGCTCAAGCCGCCCGAGCCGTGGAAGTAGAGGACGAGCGGATAGCCGCCCACCGGCATCGCGGCCTTGGGGAGCGTGATCGATACCGGCGCGGTCTCTTCGCGCTGCTTGATCGGAAGACCGTCCGGGCCGAGCTCGAAGAGGCCGTCCGTGTCGAACGGCGGCGCGCCCTTCTGGAACTGCGGGTAGACGACCTTGCCCTTGAGCTCGCAGAACCGATCGTGCTTCGCGCCGTCGGCCGGGTCGACCGCGAGATCGGTGATGGTGACGGAGAACTTCTGGCGCACCGCCGACGAGAGATCGGCGAGCTCCTGCACGACGTCACCGGTGGTGAAGACGGTCGCCGCGACGACGTCGTTGGGGTCCACGCCGATTTGGCGGAGCGTGGGCCAGAGCGGCTCGTAGTTCTTCCACGCCTTCAGCCCGGGATCGGCGCCGGGCGCCTCGAGCGCCTTCATCGCCTCGAAGGCGTCGTTCTTCGCGAGCTCGGCGCCCGCGGCGTCCTTCAAGCTCGCCCGCACGACGAACGCGTACTTTCGCTTCTCGTGCAGGATGAAGCCGGGGCGCGGCGCGATCGAGAGCATGCCCTCGGGCAGGTACCGGTCGGACGGCGGCGTGTAGGCGACGATGGGGAAGAGGCGCCCGCGCTCGGGCGACGTCTCGTCGACGTCCAAGAGCAGGAGCGGCGACGCCTTGTCGGCGGCGATCACCTTCGTGGAGTCCTGCGCGGCGACCGGCGCGGAGAAGTGGAACTGCGCGATCGAGATCTGGGGGAAGCCCTTGCGGTCCTGCGCCACCTTCACGAGCCCGCTGACGAGCGTGAGGTCGAGGGGGTTCGGGAAGCCGCGGAGATCGGGCGTGCCCTGGGCGCTCAAGCGCAGATCGCTCGGCCACGGCATGCGAAAGAAGTCGTCGGTCTTGGAGAGATCGGCGGTGAGATCGAACTCGGCGGTCGTGCCCGTCGGCGTGCTCGGGGACGGCGAGCTGCAGCTCCAACCGGCGGACGCGAGAAGCGGGAGAAGCGCCACGGCGGGCAGCGAAAGGCGAGCCAAGGACATGGCGGCGAGCTTAGCACCGGCTCTTTACACCTCCACCCCAACGTGCACAAACCTCCGACATTCCGCCACTCTGTCCCACCCTACAGTGTAAGTATTCCCGGAATTTTCCGCTCATGCGCCAAACTGCCTCGCCTCAGCCGCCCCGCAGTGGTAAGGGATGCCTCCGAGTTGACGTCAACTCGTTTCCACGTCGTTCCGCGGGGGCTCACCGCACAGGAGTAGACGGATGCGCTTCACCAAGTTCGTTTCGATTCTCGCCACCTCAGCCTTGGCGTGTGGCATTGCAGGCTGCTCGAGTGATGACACGGGCAACCCCGACGACGCTGGGCAGGACGTAACGGCCGACGCGAGCGTCGATACCGGCGTCGACTCCGGCAAGGACGCTGGGAAGGACTCCACCGTGGCGGACGCCAAGGCCGACGTGGCCGCCGACACCGGCTCCGACGGTACGACGGACGCGACCGACGGCGCGAGCGAGGCCGGCGACGGCGGCGTGAGCGACGCGGGCGACGGCGGCGACGCATCTCTCCCGCCCTCAGGCTCGCCGTGCAATACCCCGAGTTTGGTCCAGCAACAGGACTGCGGTCTCTGTGGCTTCCAAAAGCGCGCCTGTCTCCCCGACGGGGACGGCGGCTACGCCTGGGGCGACTGGGGCTTCTGCCAGAACCAGGTCGTCAACGGTTGCGATCCCAAGCTCTCGTACCCCGACGTGGCGTGCGGCAACTGCGGCACCAAGAAGCAGGTCTGCCTCCAGAACTGCAACTACGACGCGACGCAGACCTGCAACGAGCCGCCCAACGCGTGCAAGCCGCAATCGACCGAGTTCGTGCTCGGTCTCTCGTGCGACGGCGGCGGGCGCGAGCGCACGTGCGACAACCAGTGCAAGTTCGGCAACTTCGGAGCCTGCCAGTCCGGACCGACCATTCCGGGTCTCACCGCCTCGAACACGGTCAACAACACCGTTCAGGGCACGTTCGTGATCCCGGCGAGCCCGACCCTCGAGCGCATCTCGACCTTCGCCGCTTGCCCGACGACGATCTCGTCGACCAAGACCCCGTACGTCTACATCTCGGTGAAGAACCCGACGAACCAGACGCTGACCGCCTCGATCTGGAGCGCGAAGGCTCCGTCCGGCAGCAACCTCGACACCATCATGGCGGTCTACTCCGGTCCCGTCCCCCCCCTCGACTCCGACCAAAACGCCCGCAAGGCCTGCGTCGGCAAGACGAACGACAACTGCTCCGACACGACGGGCACGCCCCTCTCGTGCCAGGGTGGGTCGACCGGGTTCGCTGGACTAATGAAGGGCGACAGCTCCGCCGTCGTCATCCCGCCGAACGGCACGGTCGTCGTCTACCTGGCCGTGTACAGCTCGGGCACGGGTGACATCATCCTCGCCGTCCGCACCGACGCTCTCAACTGAGAGAAACCATGACGGCGTCGGCCCATCGTTCGGATGGCGCCGACGCCGTTTGCTTTTGGAGAAAACCCATGACGTCTTCGAAGCTGAACCTGTTCATTGCCCCACTGGCCCTCTCGGTCAGCGTGCTCGCGTGCTCGTCGGACGACGGAACCAACCCGGACGACGCAGGAGACGAGGCGTCCCAGGACGCCAGTCTCGACGCCAGCGTCGACGCTCCCAAGGATACCGGCAAAGACACCACGGTCATCGATGCGACACCCGACAGTGCCAAGGACTCCGGCAACGACGCCGTTGCGGACGCCGCGTCGGACGGTAGCGCTGACGGCGCGACCGATGGCGGCGATGGCGGAGACGGTGGCTTGCCCCCGCAGGGCTCGCCCTGCAACACGCCGAATGCCGTGCAGCAGCAGGACTGTGGCCTGTGCGGCTTCCAGAAGCGGGCATGTCTCGCTGACGGCGATGGCGGCTACAGCTGGGGCGCTTGGGGCTTCTGCCAGGGCCAAGTGGTGAACGGCTGCGATCCGAAGCTCTCCTACCCGGATACGGCGTGCGGCAACTGCGGCACGAAGAAGACCGTCTGCCTCAACAACTGCAACTTCGACGCGACGCAATCCTGCACGGAGCCCCCGAACGCATGCGCGCCTGGGGCGAAGGAGTTCGTCTCCGGATTGTCCTGCGATGGCGGTGGCCGCGAGCGCACCTGCGACAATCAATGCACTTGGGGTGTCTTCGGCGCGTGCCAGCAGACACAGACGATCCCCAACGGATTCCCGATCCTCCAAGCGTCGTCCGTCGTCGGTACCACCGTGTCGTCGACCAACTACACCCTACCGGCGCAGCCGCAGATCACGCGTCCGTCGATCGCTCAGAGCTGCCCGTTCACGACGTACTCCGGGGCCACGTCCTACCAGTACGCGCTCATCGTGAACTCGACGAACTCGACATTGACCGTCAACGTCTACCACTCGAAGTCGGGATCCTCGCCGGTCCTCGACACCGAGATGATCGCCTACGCCGGGGGACCGCCCTCGGATAACGACCAGAACGCTCGCAAGCTCTGCATCCCGGGAACCACCACCGCTGACTCGTGCAGCTTCAGCGTGGGCAATCCAACGCCGTGCCTGAACTCGTGGGCGGGGTTGTCTGGCATCAAGCTCCTCCCCGGCACCTACATCTCGATCTACTCGGCGGCGTACTACAGCACCGACAGCGGGCCGTTCCAGCTGAACGTCTATACGTCGGCGGCGCAGTAACACTACGACCGCTCCTCCCGCACGAGGGCGCCCGGGCAACCGTGGCGCCCTCGGCGTTTTGTCAGCCCCCGAGCACCTTCGGGAAGGCTTCGCGCACTCCATCGATCACGAACTGCACCGCCGTCGCCGCCAGGATCAGACCCATGATTCGACCGATCAGGTTGATCCCGGTCTTCCCGAGCCACCGCACCACGAACGCGGCCGAGCGCAGGATCGCGAGCGTGAGGAGCGAGACCACGATCACCGACGCGAACACCGCCCCGCGCTTCGGGAGCGACTCCGCCTTCCCCGCGAGCACCATCACGGTCGCGATCGCGCCCGGCCCCGCGAGCAACGGCAACCCGAGCGGGATGATCGCCACGTCCTCTTTCTGCTGCGCCTCCGTCTCTTCCTCGGCGGTCGAGCGCGTGGGGGACGGCTTCGCGCGCAACATCTCGAGGCCCACCCCGAAGAGCAGGATCCCACCCGCGATCTTGAACGCCGGCAGCGAGATCGAGAAGAAGCTCATGATGAGCGACCCCGCCGCGCCGAACACGACGAGCACCGCCAAGCACGTCACGGACGCACGGAGCGCGATCCGGCGCCGCTCCGCCTCGGGGCGGTCCCCCGTCATGGCGATGAAGATGGGCAACGCCGCGAACGGGTCCACGATCGCGAAGACCGAACCGAACGTGACGAGCAGGTGAGTGACGAGATCGGAGCGCATCAGCGGGGGGGAGGGCCTGGACTATAGTGACGTTCGGTGAACGGCAAGGCTGAGCTCGTGTTCGAGGGGGAGGTGAAGCGAATCACCTTCGAGAGCCCCACCTCGGCCTTTCGCGTCGTCCGGGTGCTCGTGGACGGGGAAAAGGAGCCCCGCTCCGTCGTCGGCTCGTTCGCCCCGGTCACGGTCGGCGGCCGGGTCCGCGTCCGGGGGAGCGTCGAGGTCGACCGGAAGCACGGCGAGCAGGTCCGCGCCGCCGCCGTCACCGTCCTCGCGCCGAACACCCTGGCCGGGCTCGAGCGCCACCTGGGGTCCGGGGCCATCCCCGGCATCGGCCCGAAGAGCGCGGAGCGGATCGTGGCCCATTTCGGCCTCGACGCCCTCCGCGTCCTCGACGAGGAACCCGAGCGCCTGACGGAGGTCTCCGGTCTCGGCCGCCGCCGCGCCGAGGGCCTCGCCGAGGCCTGGCGCGAGCAACGCGAAGTGCGCGAGGTCCTCGTGCAGCTCGCCGCGTACGGCGTCTCCCCCACCCTGGCCGACCGCATCCAGCGCAAGTACCAGGCACGGGCGGTCCACGTCGTCACGCGCGAGCCGTATCGCTTGGCGCTCGAGGTACGCGGCATCGGCTTCGCCACGGCCGACAAAATCGCGCAGGCCGCCGGCATCGCCAAGGACGCGCCGGAGCGGCTCGAAGCGGGCATCCTGCAAGCGCTCGGCGATTGTACCAGTTCGGGACATTCGTGGACGCTGGAGGAAGAGCTCCTCGACGTCGCCGCCCAGCTCCTCGAGGTCCGCGACGCGAAGCTCCTCCGCCATGCGCTCGAGCGTCTTCGCATGGGCGGCCATGTCGTCACCGAAGACCTGCCCGAGGGCCGCGCCTGCTTCCTCCGCAACATCCACGCCGCCGAGGTGCGCGTCGCCGAGCGTCTCCGCGAGATCGCGAACGCGCACGCGATCGCGCTGGCGGGCGCGGACGAAGCGCGCGCGCTTCGAGGCGACCACGGGCGTCGAGCTCGCCGACGCGCAGCGCGAGGCCCTCGCCGTCGCCGCGCGCCACGGCGTGCTCGTCATCACGGGCGGTCCCGGCGTCGGAAAGACGACCGTCCTCCGCGCGCTCCTCGCGCTCTTCGACGCGGCGAAGGTCACCGTCGAGCTCGCGGCGCCCACCGGCCGCGCGGCGAAGCGCATGAACGAAGCGACCGGGCGCCCGGCGAAGACGCTGCATCGCCTCCTCGAGTTCGAGCCCCAGCGCGGCGGCTTCAAGCGCGGCGCGTCGATGCCGATCGAAGCCGGCGCCGTCGTCATCGACGAGTGCTCGATGGTCGACTTGCTCCTCGCCGACTCGCTCACGCAAGCGATCGCGCCCGGCACGCGCTTGATCCTCGTCGGCGACGAGGACCAGCTCCCGAGCGTCGGGCCCGGTGCGGTCCTCCGCGACGTGATCGCGTCGGGCGCGATCCCGGTCGTGCGGCTCGAGCACGTGTTCCGCCAAGCCGAGGCGAGCTTGATCGTGCAGAACGCGCACCGCATCCATCGCGGCCTCCCGCCCGTGTCGTCGCCGAACGAGAACGGCGATTTCTTCGTCCTCGAGCGCAAAGGCGCCGAGTCCGTGCAACGCACGGTGCTCGAGCTCGTGACGAACCGCATCCCGCGTCGCTTCGGTCTCGACGCCAAGCGCGACGTGCAAGTGCTCGTGCCGATGCACCGCGGCGACGTGGGCTCGCTCGCCTTGAACGACGCCCTCCAGAGCGCGTTGAACCCCGCGCGCACGGACGACGCGACGCTCCGGCGCGGGCAACGTTCGTTCCGCGTCGGCGACAAGGTGATGCAGCTCCGGAACGACTACGACAAGGACGTCTGGAACGGCGACCTCGGGGAGATCGTGGCGATCGAGGGCGAAGGCACCGCGCTCGTCGTGCGCTTCGAAGACCGGCGCGTGAGCTACGAGCGCGATGCGCTCGACGACCTCACGCTCGCGTACGCCTGCACGGTCCACAAGTCGCAGGGCTCGGAGTACCCCGCAGTGGTCGTCGTGCTCCAGACGGCCCACTTCGTCATCCTGTCGCGCAACCTTCTCTACACCGCGGTCACCCGCGGAAAGCGCGTGGTGGTGGTGGTGTGCGACCCGCGCGCCGTCGAAATTGCGCTGCGGGAAGAACGGCGGGGTGACCGACGTTCCCGTCTGGCCGAGCGTCTTCGCAACGAAGTTTGACGCATCTTTGCGGTCCGGACGGCGATCCACCGTTGACCTCGGCGGAAAGGGACGTACAGCTAAAGCGGATGGTCAAACGACTGGTGTACGGCCTGGTCTTCGGGCTCTTCGTCGGTGGGGCGCTCGGCGCCGCCATCGTGAAGGGGCTCGGGATGGCCGCATTCGCCGTGGGCGGCGGCGGGACCGCGCTCGCGTACGTCTTCGCGGCCGTGACCGGTACGCTCGTCGGCCTGGTCGCGGGCAAGCCCATCTGGGCCGCCGGCGGTCAGATCGAGGCGGGTCTGAAGGCCGGCTTCGGCGCAGCGATTGCGTGTGCGATCATGTTCGCCGTCCGGCGCTGGCTCCACATCGATCTCAACCTCGGTGGCTTGGGCCTCGGCCCGGCCGAGGCGACCGAGATCGGCTCGCTCCCCATCGTCTCCCTCCCGCTGATCGCGGGCCTGCTCGGTGCGTTCTACGAGGCGGACAACACGCCCGAGGACAAAGACGCGAAGAAGGACGACGCGAAGAAGGACGGCAAGGGCGGCAAGGACGACGCGAAGAAGAGCGGCGGCAAGATGCGCGTCGCGTCCGATGCCGACGCGGATCTCCTGGACGAGGACGAGGAGGCCCCGAAGAAGGCGAAGAAGTGAGCCGGCGCGCCGAGCCCATCCCGCCCGCGCGGATCACGCTCTACGTGCTGAGCTTCGCGGCGTTCGCCTTCGCGGCGCGCTCGGTGCTCTACACGCCACCGAGCCCGCTCGTGATCGCGGTGTTCGCGGGGGTCTACTTCGCCGTCTTCTTCCTCGGCATCTTCGTCCTGCGCCTGCGCGTCTTCGTCGACGCGACCGTGCGCGGGCCGGCGAGCTCGCGCGGCGTGGCGCTCACCTTCGACGACGGGCCGCACCCGAAGTGGACGCGAGAGACGTTGGATCTCCTCGATGCCGCCGGCGCGAAGGGCACCTTCTTCCTCGTCGGGCGCAAGGTCGAAGAGCACCCCGACGTGGTGAAGGAGATCGTCGAGCGCGGTCACGAGATCGGCCTCCACTCGTATGCGCACGATCGCCTGTTCGCGCTCCGTGGGCCCGGGACCTGGCGCGCCGACCTCACGAAGTGTCGCAAGGTCGTCGAGCGCGCCGCCGGCAAGAAGGTTCATCTGTTTCGGCCCCCGATCGGCCACACGAACCCGCACGTCGCCCGCGTTCTGCGCGAGCTCGATCTCGAGGTCGTCGCGTGGGACGTGAGCGGGCGCGACGGAATCGCCGCGGAGCCCGCGAGCGTCGCCGAGCGCGTGCTCGGTGGCGTACGGCGTGGATCGATCGTGCTCCTTCACGACGCCGCGGAGCGCGACGATCGCGAGCCGGCGGGCGTGCGCGCGCTCCCCGCGATCCTCGAAGGGCTGAAGAAGCGCGACCTCGACGTCGTCCCGCTCGCGAAGATGCTCGGCTGACCCCGGGCGTTACGAGATCGGCCATGGCCTTCTCGGAGCGCCGCTCCGGATGCAGGCTCTGGGCATGCGGTCCCTCTTCTTCGGTCTCGCGAGCTCTCTCTTCGTCGCCCTCACCGTTGCAGCGTGCGATCCCTCGACTTCCAGCGCACCGCGCGACGGTGGAACGGGCACCGCGACGCTCGACTGCAAGCAGGTCATCGAGTGTGCGGCGACCTGTGGCGCAGACGCGGACGGTGGTTGCACGCAGACCTGCGTCGGCCGGGCGTCGCCCTCGGCGCACGATCAGCTCGTTGCCCTCACGCAGTGCGACCAAGCCAACGCCTGCAACGGCGACGAAACGTGCCTGAAGGCGAGCTGCGCCGCCGAGCTCGACGCGTGCGTGACGGTGATCGCGACCAACGATGGAGGCAGTACGGCGGACTCCTTCCCCAAGAAGTACACCGGCACGGTCAGCGACTCGTCGAACCTCGGCGGCACGCAGCTGGACTCCAAGGGGAACGCCGTCTTCGTGCGCGACGATCAAGCCGATCCGCGCGGCCAGTCGGGGGACTTCGCGTTCTATCGCCTCGAGTCGATCACCTATGTCGCGACCGCGTCCGGTGGCGCGGGTCCGTGCACGGTCAGCGCGAACGAGACGGTGAGCTTCACGAGCCCGCCCGCGTTCGAGAACCTGGTCGCGATCAAGAAGCAGCAAGTTGCGGGCAAGTGGGAGTACGACGTCTCGACTTCCCTCACCCAGAAGCGTCCCGGAGCTCTGACCACCACCTGCAACCCGGGCGGTACGAGCAAGTCCGATTGGAACGCGGAGAACAACGTGGCGGCAGGCGTTCCGGCGCCCACCACCACCGATCCCATGGCGCTGAAGGCGACCGTCAACTACGGCGGACGAATCTGGAGCTGGGATCTGAAGGGGTCGAACTGACGCGCGCGACGTCGGCTACGACTTGCCGTTGCGGATCGCCGCCATCGCTTGCGCCACGCGCTCGGGCAGCGTGCGCTCGTCTTCGGACTCGGGCTCGTCCGCGTCGAGCGAGAGGCGGAACTGCCCTGAACCGGGAGGGAGCAGCGCGCGGATCTTCACCATCGCGCGCTCGAGCTCCTTCGGCGCGTGATAGACGGCGAGCGCCTCTTCGAGCGCGGGGAGCGCGCGGATCAGCCCGTGCCGGCTCAATGTGATCGGATCGAGCCCGACGCGTTGGCACACGCGCTCGATCGTGGGCTCGGCGAAGATCTCGGAGAGGCCAGACGCCTCCACCAGCTTCCAATAGGTCTCGCTGCGTTCGCTCATGGGTCGGCCCGCCCCGGCACGTAGCCCTCACAGTCTATCCATGTCGCTCGACCCGTCGAGGTGGGAGCATGTACCGAGCGGCGCTACACCGCCCCCAGCTCGACGACGAAGCACGCGCCGCTCGCTCCGTCCGCGCGCGGCTGGAGCCGAATCGTTCCGCCGGCACCCTCCACGATGCCACGGCAGACGGCGAGCCCGAGGCCCGTGCCTTCGCCGACGTCCTTCGTCGTGACAAAGGGCTCGAAGATCCGATCGCGCAGCGCTTCGGGGACGCCCGGACCATCGTCTTCGATCTCGAGGATCACACGTCCCGCGTCGCCTTCGCACTCCCGACGCGCGCGGATCGCGAGCTTCGCGTCGCGGCGCTCCGCCATCGCGTCGCCCGCGTTGAGCGCGAGGTTGAGCAGCACCTGCGTGAGACGCCCGCGCGCGATCTTCGCCCACAGCCCGTCGGGCACGGAGACCACGAGCTCGACGTCGCGAAACTCCTTCTGCGGCCGCAGGAGGGCGACCACGTCGGCCACGCACTCGGCGAGCGGAGCTTCCTGCGGCTCCGCTTCGCTCTCGGGCGAGCGCTCCGGGCGCGCGAAGTCGAGGAGGTCGCGGAGCACGCGGTTGATGCGCTCGGTCTCCTTCTTCAAGCGCGCGACGTACTCGTCGCGCTCCGACTCTGGGACGTCGCCCGCGAGCAGGAGCTCCTCCATCCCGAGCATCGCGGAGATCGGGTTGCCGATTTCGTGCGCCATCCCCGCCGCGAGCCGACCGACGCTGGCGAGGCGCTCGCTCTGGACGAGCTGCGTGCGCGCCTCGGTCAGGCGCTTCGTCGTCTCGGTGAGCTCGTCGACCTTCTTCCGCAGCCGAAGCTCGTCGGCGAGGAGCCGATCCGTCATCGCGGCGACGCTCGCGCCGAGCTCGACGAGCTCGCGCGCGCCGGCCTTCGGCACCTCCAGCTTGCGCGAGCCCGACGCCACGCGGTCGGTCGCGTTCGCGAGGCCCTCGACCGGCCGCACGATCAGGCGGGTGAGCGCGACGTAGGTGAGGAACAGGAGCGCGATCGCGAAGGCGACGACGTAGCCGCCGATCAAGCGCACGAGCGGATCGGCGCGATCGGTCGCTTCGTCGGTGCGGAGCCGCGCGACGACCACGCCCTGGTCCTTGGGGACGAGGACCTCGATCGTCTCTCCGCGCGGGCCTGCGCCCGAGCGAACGCCCTCGCCGTACGGCCGCGTGGGCGCGACCACGAGCGCGACCTCTGCCGGGTCGCCGGCGCAGGCGAGCCGTGCTCCCTGATCGTCGAAGACGCAGAGCGCGTCGACGCCACCCTCGCCGACGTGGCTCTCGAGCGTGCGCTGGAGGGCGGTCGGATCGCGGGCTTCCGCCTCGGCCACGTGCGAGGCGACCGCGCGCCCGAGCGAGCGTGCGCTGCGCTCGCGAACGGAGTGGAGCGTCGCGCGGGTGAGGCTCGCGACGGCGAAGAACATCGGAACGAACGCGAGCAAGAGGACGCCCGCGAGCGCGAGCAGGATCTGGATGCGGAGCCCGGGCGCTCGCGAGCGCTGCATCCGCGTGCCGGTGAAGAAGGAGGGCTCGTCCATCAGAGCGCGTCGACCCACGCCTTCACGAGCGCGGCCCCCGCCGTGTCGGGTTCGTGCGTGACGATCGGCGGCATCTGGAACGCGCCACGCAGCTCGATCAGTGCGGGGATCAAGCTCTTGGCGGAGCTCTTCGGCAGGAGGCGCAGGTACCCTTGGTTCTTGAACGAGACGAACGTGGGCGACGTGATGGGTTGGTTCGCCGCCGAGGTCCAGCTCTCGAGCGAGCTGACGTTCACGCCCCCCGCGAGGACCATCGCGGCGGGGAGCTTGAGGTAGAGCCCCGACTGGGCGGCGAGCGCGTTGGGATCGTGGTTGTGGCACGCGACGCCGCAGTTCATGTGCAGGTGCCCGAGCGCGGCCCCTGCTTTCCCGGTCGCGTCCTCGGGGAGCGCGGCCGACGTCTTCGCAGGCGTGGGAGCGAGCTGCCCTGCCTTCGCGAGCGTGTCGAGCGTGATGCCCTGCGCGGTCGGGAGCGCGAGCGCAATCGCCTCGACGCCGAGGAGCTTGTCCTTCCGTCCGGCGTGACACTGCTCGCACGTGTTCTTGTCGGGGATCTCGTAGGTCCCCACGACGTTCTTGGCGCCGTCGTCGAGGCGCGTGGCTTCGCTCTCGTCGGGGGCCCACTGATACGTCGCCCAGGTCCAGTCGCTGGGACCGCGCTTCCAGTAGGCGCGCGTCTCGATGCGCTTGCCCGAGAGCTCGAACTCCTTCCACGCGCGCGTGCCGACCGGGAAGACCCAGTCGTCCATGTCGGTGACGTCGATCGTCGCGTTGGGCGGGAGCTGCAACCAGCGCCGCTTCACCGCTCCGTCGCTCCAGAACTGGATCCCAGGTTGGTACGACACGAGGCCGGGCGCGACGGTCTTCTTCGCGACGTCCGTGTAGAGCCCGGCGCACGAGAGCAGCTTCGGGAGCTCGTTCCCTGCGTCGGCGGCGCACGGCCCGGCGTCGGGGGCGGCGTCCACGACGTCGAGCGGGGCATCGACCGCAGAGCCATCGGCCGCGTCGGAGGATGCATCGACGAGAGGAACGGTGGCCGGCCCGTCGCTGGAGCACGCGAGCGCGGCGACGCCGAGTGCGCCCCCGACCAGCAGCCTCCTCACGGGCGATACCCGAGGCGCGCGAGTCGCCTCATTGGGCCGTCGCGGGAGGCGGGCTCGACAGGTAGTCGACCATCAGCGTCCACTGCTCGTCGCTCAGGTTCTTCACCCGATCGTGATGGCGCCCGAGCGCGGCGGTGAACGTCTCGCGCGTGCGCTCACCCCGCTCGACCCGCCGGTGGCATCCGCCGCAGCGCGAGTGATGGATCGCGGCGACCTCTTGGAACTTCGGCTCCACGTTCTTCGGCGGCTCCGTGCCACCGCACGCGGCGAGGAAGAACGAGCCGACGACTGCCACCGGGACCAAAACGAGAAGGCGACGCATCTCGATGACGATGCCAAGCCTCCCGCCCCGCTGCAAGCCCCGCGCGGGGCTCAGCGAATGGCGAACGCCTTCGCGACGGCCTCGGCGACGCCGCCACCCTCGACGGTGCCTGCGTCGAGTTGGTCGGTCGCGACCGATTTCACGGCGTCCGGGGCCTGCGCCATCGCGAAGGAGCGCCCTGCGACCTCGAACATGGGGAGGTCGTTCAGCCAGTCGCCCACGACGACCGCTTCGTCGACGCCCACGCCGTGGTGGTCGCAGATCCAACGGAGGGCCGACCCCTTGTTGCCGCCCGATGCGCGACACACGAGCCCCCAGCGGTTCTCGAGCCGGCGCGTCGGGAACGTGGCGATCTGCGCGACGGTGCCGAGCGCGCTCTGGATGGAGATGGAGGCGTCGTGAATCTCGCCGGCGCCACCGACCGCGACGACGGCCGTGACGCCGCGCTCGTCGAGCCAGGTCCCGTGCTCGGGAACGTCGGCGGTCGCTTCGCTGACGAGCGACCAGATGCTGACGTAGTCGAGGTACGCCTTGCCGCGCTCGTCGTGGATGATTTTGTCGTCGGCGAGGACGAACAGCGCAGCGCCGGAGTCCCGTACGGCGTCGCGGAGCTTCGTCGCGTGGTCGCCGCGGAAGGCATGGTGGTGGAGCGTGCGCCCGGTGGGCGCCTCCACGATGTGGCTCCCGTCCACGCACCCGACGGGCCCGCGGAGGCCGATGGCCTCTGCAGCGTCGCGCGTGCCGGAGAAGAGCCGGCCCGTGAGGATGCTGACGTGGATGCCCGCGTCCTGCGCACGACGCAACGCGGCCACATCGGCCGCGTGCGGTGCTCCGAGCGGGTCGAGCAAAGTGCCGTCGAGATCGACGGCGATGAGCTTGTAGCTCCGCGCGCCCGAATCGGCGCGGGTCACGAAGCCGGGTAGACCGAGACCTTCTGCTGGTCCTTCGAGCGCCACTCGTACTTCACGACGCCGTCGACGAGAGCGAAGAGCGTGTAGTCCTTGCCGAGCCCGACGTTCTTGCCCGCTGCGATCGTGCCGCCGACCTGGCGAACCAGGATGCTGCCCGCCGTGACGGACTCGCCGCCGTAGACCTTCACGCCACGACGCTGTGCGGTCGAATCGCGGCCGTTACGCGTGCTGCCTGCACCTTTTTTGTGAGCCATGACGAAACCTCAGCCGACGATGTTGGTGATCTCGAGCGCGGTGAACGGCTGCCGGTGACCCGTCTTGCGACGGTAGTTCTTCCGGCGGCGGAACTTGAAGACGATGATCTTCTTGTCGCGATCCTGCGCGGTGATCTTCGCCTCGACCTTGGCGCCCGCAACGAGGGGCTGGCCGAGCTTGAGGTTGTCGCCGCCGACAAGAAGCACTTCGCCGAACGTGACGGCGTCGCCGACGTTCCCTGCGAGCTTCTCGACCCGGACCTTGTCGCCCTTGGCGACCCGATACTGCTTCCCGCCCGTTCGAATGACCGCGTACATGAGAATCCCTCTTGGTGAGCCGCGGCTTCCCGCGGCGGGGTGACCGCCTTTGGAGAAGCGGGACGCGGGACTATACGGATAAAAGCGCTCTTGTAAAGGACTCGCTTCGGGAAAGAGAAAGAGGCCAGCGGTCGGGGAAAGAGGCAGCCGCCTTCCGGTGGACGGGATCGGGGTCGGGGTCGGGGTCGGGAAGAGGCCAGCCGCCTTCCGGTGGACGGGATCGGGGTCGGGGTCGGGGAAAGAGGCCGGTGAACGGGATCGGGATCGACGCCGACTATCTCTTCCCCCAACCCAACCCCAACCCCGTCCACCGAATCGACGCCGACTATCTCTTCCCCCACCCCAACCCCAACCCCGTCCACCGAATCGACGCCGACTATCTCTT
>JBGAKG010000015.1:0-245539 GCA_044224495.1 Polyangiaceae bacterium
TCCATGACCGGCTCCTTCGCATGCGGCTCTGGCGCGAAAGCGCTAACCCGCGATTAGGACGCATAGCGTCCGTACGTGCGTGGCGCCTAACGGCAGCTACGACCTCGCGATCGAGCCGGTCACTTCATACGTACTCAGCGCAGCGCGATGGCGAGCGTTCCGACGAGGAAGAAGGCGAGCCAGAAGAGGGCCCCGAAGCGATCGTCGGGGCGGGTGACGACGGGCGCGAGGGGACGAGCGCTTTCGCGGTAGGGGCTCATGGCGTCCTCGTGCCGGTGCCGTTCTCGGCGTTCTCGCTCGGAGGCGCCGCCGTAGGCGTCTCGCCGGTGCATGCGCCGACGAGGACCGGACCGAGTCCGAGGCGATAGCAGAGAGCTCCGTTCGCGGTGATCCCCCACGACCCCTCGAAGCCGATGCCCCAGCTCGCACCCAGCGTGACGGAGCCGTCCTTCGCGTTCCCGTAGGTGAACTCGCCGTCGGCGACGTTCGCGCCGGCGCTGACGTGGAAGCCCGTGCTGCCATCGACGTTTTGCGTTCCTGCGTCGGCCGAAGCGTGGAAGGCCTGAACGGTGCCCTTCGCGTCGCCGTGCGAGCCGCTGATCGAGCCGCCCGACGCATCGGCGCCGGCGGTGCCCTTCGAGTCGGCGTGGGCCGTGGCGGTTCCCAATTTGACGGCGCCAGCATCGGCGACGCTCACGGTGGCGACGTGGTTCGTGGAGTCGTTCGGCGCTGCATTCGCCGGCGTCGCGAAGGACTTGCGGCGGCTCCATTCGGCCTCGAGCGCCAGGAGCGCCGCCTGATCGGCTTCGCGTCCCGAGTAGGGACCGGACTTCGTGAGCTTGTCCGTCAGCGTACGCATTCGGCGATCGAGCTCGCCCCAGCCCAGACCGTCGAGGCGTTGCGTCGGAGGGGTCGAAGGCGTCTCCGCCTTCATCGTCTGCGCCGCGCTCTTCGGTTCGTAGTAGCCGGAGTAGTCGACGCAGGGGGCCATGTCGGCGTCCTTGCACGTCACCGCCGGGGTCGACGAGCTCTTGGTCGGGGCGACGGAGGTGTCGTCATCACTCGAGCTCGCGCGCTTCGAGCTGGAGGAGTTGATGGGCTCGGGCATGCCCCCCATCGGGCGGAGGGCGCGCGCGGTTGCGTGCCTTTTCGACTACCCGATCTCCGCCAGGATCCGCCGCGCCCTTCGCGCCACGTCCATCAAGTCGCTGTCCTTCACCCTGCGCATCGCGTCCGAGCGGCGCGCCAGCACCAGCGTCTCGACCTCGCCCATCCGCGCGAGCAGCGCGAGGAGATCCTTCGCCGTCTCCTCGCCGATCAGGTTCGCCTCCCGCGCCGCGCGCGCGAGCTCCTTCGGCGGCGGCGTCCGCCCGAGCTCGAGCTTCGCGCACAGCTCCTCCTCGATCGCGCTCTTCCACTCGAGGATCCCGAGCGCGCGCGTCGTTCCCTTCGCCGCGAGCACCGCCGCGTGGCCGGCGACGCCGCCGTGCGCCGTGACCGGCGCCGCGCGCGTGTAGCGCGGCACCACCGGCTGATGCGTCCGCGCCGCGCGCGAGCTGATCCACAGCACGATCGACAGCCCCACCGCCGCCGAGAGCAGGAACGCCGCGAGCGGCGGGATGCCATCGCGATCGACCTCGCGGAGGAAGTCACGGAGGTGCCGCAGCACGTCCAAGATCCCACCCGACGAAGCGGGGTCGCCGTAGGTCCCCTGCGTCGGGAACGCCCCGGTGACGATCCAGAGCTTGCCGTGCCGCTTCCCCAGATCGGGATCGTCCTCGAGCGCGTAGTTGAGCGCGTTCCGCACGAAGAGCTTGTTGCCGGGGTACTTCAGCATCGCGTTGATGACGAGCGAGCTGTCGCCGACGGCGAGAAGGCGTCCCTTGCCGACCGCGCCCGCGAGCGCGAGGAGCACGCCGTCGCCCCCGGACGCGTCGCGCACGCGGAGGACGGGTGAGAGCTCCTTGTGCGCGAGCCCCGTCGCGTGGTTGGAGACGACGCGGTCGACGCCCGAGACCGCCGGGTGATCCGCCGCTGGAACCGCGATCGCGAGCGCCGGGTTCTGGCGCAGCATGAGCTGCGGCTTCTCCGGCAGCGCCACGCGCTGGATCTCGAAGTGCTGGAGGAGCTGATCCCCGGTCCCGTAGTCGTCGAACAGGACGACGCGGCCCCCCTCCCGCATGAACTTGGAGAGGCTCTCGACGTCGAGCGTGCGCTCCGGGTGGATGATGACGACCGCGTCCTCTTTCTTGAGCGCCCCGAAATCGAGCGTCCCGCTGACGACCTCGGCCCCGCCGGTGCCCTCGACCTCCTTGGCCAGGTCGAGGAAATCCGCCATCCCGTCCCAGTCGGGGCCTTTCGCGAACGGTTCGGCGTGCGCATCTTGTGCGCCCACGAAGAGGAGAAGGCCGAGAAACGAAGCGAGCGCGACGAGGAAGCAGCAGAAACCGCTCAGCCTTGGCGTCCTGCTGAGCCGCGCTGCACGAATCGACGACCTTTTCCCGAACGAAAGACGCACTTCTCTTGACCCTGGAACCGGCGTTGCTACGTTTCCATAGCGTAGGCCGTGCGGTTGCGTGAGCTGCCTAAGGAGCAACGAGCGCCGATGCTACCTCCGTTCATCATCGAGCAGATTCGAAAGCGCGAGATCGAGGAGCAAGCTCGGCAAGACGAGCAGCAGCCCCGGCTCGACCTGCCGCTGGAGCGGCGTCCGGTCCCGGGCAAGCCCCCGGCCGAGGAAGAGAAGCGCGGCGTCATCATCGTCGAGCTCTGACCCCTCGTCCGGTCTCGCCCGGTCCGCCTGGTAACGCGTACCCGTCCTTGCCTCGACAGCGCTCGACAGCGTAGCCCGGGCTTACTAAGGTCCCGGGCCCCATGGCTTTCCCTGTTCGGATCACCGGCCTCGCGCTGACCGTCGCGGTCGCGCTCGGGGTCACGGCGCCCATCGTCGGCACCGGGTGCTATCCGACGGCAGGCCAGGGCACGGCGCCGCCGCTCGACAACCTCTACTTCCCCGTCGGCCTGAGCGTGTCGAAGGGCGGCAACGTCCTCTACGTCGCCAACTCCGACTTCGACCTCCAGTGGAACGGCGGCACGATCCAGTCGTACGACCTCCACCTCATCCGCCGCGATGCGGTCGACATGATCGCGGACCCCTCCCGTCCGCGCGAGCAGCTCGCCGACGCGCCGCCCCCCTACGGCAGCTGCCCGTCGAACCCACCCGACACGCGCGCGGACGACGCCGGCACCCAGCCCCCCACCTGGACCTGCGCTCCGCCGACCAAGGCGAGCTACTACGTCCGTGACTCGGCCATCATCGGTGCGTTCGCCACGGACATGCAGCTCGGGGTCGGCGGCAAGCGCATCTTCATCCCGACCCGCGGCGACGCCACGCTCACGTGGGCGGACGTCGCGTTGGACGACGCGACCCTCGCTCCGCCCGAGACCGCAGCCGCCGCTGCCGGGTACGCACCGTTCAAGATCGACTGCGGCACCCGCGTCGACGGCCGGTGCGACACGGGCCATCACGCCGGGAGCGATCCGAACGAGCCCGGCAACACCCGCGACGTCGTGATGCCGGGCGAGCCCTTCGGGATGGCCCAGAGCGAAGACGGCTCCGCGATCGTGATCACGCACCAGACCGACACGAAGACGAGCCTCTTCTCCGCCAACCTCGGCGTGAACCGACCCGCGCTCCAGTTCGTCGCCGATGGCCTCCCCGGGGGCGGCATCGCGATCGCCGCCGTCCCTCACGACCAAGACGCGTACCGCGAGTGCATCACCGGGACGCCGGCCGACTGCGCCCGGGTGCTCCCGCGCCCCGCGTTCATGCAGGTGAGCCGCTCGGTCGCGCAGATGAGCCTCGTTCGCTACTACGACGACATCGGCTCCACGGGGCCATCGTCGCTCTACCGCCCGTTCATCGCCAACGAGGCGAACATCCCGATCAACGCGAACGCCGGCAGCACCGACTCGCGCGGGATCGCCTTCGACCCGTCGCCGCGCATCCGCTGCAAGGCCGCGGTCGCTGCGAACGACGTGGACGGCAAGCTCGCGTGCGCGCAGCTCCCCGCGCGCTTCTTCATCACGTCGCGGTCGCCGCCCTCGCTGATCGTGGGGGAGGTCGGCGGTCTCCGCTCCGACGGCCTCTACGACGCGGACTCCGTGCGCTTCCGCAAGAACGTGCCGATGCCGCCGGGCCCGTCGCGTTTGTACATTGCACCGATCGTCGACGCGAACGGGCGCTATGCGCTCCGCGTCTTCGTCGTCTGCTTCGACGCCGGCCAGGTCATCGTCTACGACCCCGACACGGACCTGATCGAGGCCGTCGTTCGCGTCGGTGTCGGGCCGTTTGCGCTCGGTTTCGATCCGTTCTCGTTCGAGGACGTCGCCTTGCGCAAGAAGGTCGCCGCCGATGTGCGCGAGCCGGGCCGCGGTCTCCTCGCCTATCGCTTCGCGTACGTCGCGAGCTTCACGCAGTCCTACATCCAGGTGCTCGACTTCGACGACTCCCGCGCCGACAAGTCCACCTACGGCACCGTCGTCTTCACGCTCGGCAAGCCGACGCAACCGAAGGGCACCTGATGATCGCGCCCAACCGCAAGCTCCGCGTCGGATTCGGGGTGCTCGCCCTCGCAGGTGCGGCCGCGATCGGCTTCGGCTCGCTCGCGAGCTGCAGCTCTTCTCCGACGCCAATCCCCGTGCGCACGTTCGAGCGCGCGGGCCGGGTGGACGTCGTGTGCCTCAAGATCTCGGAGAACGGCGCCGCGATTTCGCCCGTCCCCGCCGCGCAGGCCAACTGCGCGCCCGTCGCCGACGGCGTCGACACCACGCTCCTCCCGTACCACCTCTACGCGGTGGTCACGCAGACGCTCCGGGGCGAGGTCGCGATCGTCGACCTCACGGCGTCGCACGTCGTCGACGTGAGCCGCACGCAGCCCGGCATCAACTTCATCCCGGTCGGCCAGAACCCGACCGACGTCGTCGCCACGCCCGACGGCAAGATGGTGTTCGTCGCCTCGGCCGAGGTGAACAAGCCCGGCATCTACGGCATCCCCGCGGATCGCCTCCTCGGCGACTCGCTCGGCGTCGGCAAACCGTCGCCGACGCTCGTCGAGCTTCCGTCGTGTGGGCTGCCGCAAGCTCCCGGTCGCATGACGATCCTCCCCGGGGTCGCGCTCGGCGCTGACGCCGGCGCGCCCGACGGTGGGGACGGCGGCTCGCCCACGGCGACGGCGGCGCGGCTCGCGGTCCTCCTCCCGGGCGACGCGACCACCTCCGCGAAGATCATCACGGTGGACATCGGCGCCTTCAGCGACGGCACGATCGGCGCCGGTTCGCTCGCGCCGTGCAAGATCACTTCGGCCATAACGCTCTCGGGGCAAGTACCCTCCTCCTGGACCGCCGGTTCGGCATGGGCGAACGGCGTGCCCTACGTGGATGGCGGCATCGACCTCCTCGCGCCCAACCCGGCGCGTCCGACGGAGCCGCAGCTCCCGCTCTGGGCGATCGGCCGCTCCCTCGCGCAGCCGGTTGTGGACGCGGGGGACGACGGCGCGACCGACGGCGGCGACGCAGGTGCCTCCGACGCAGCGACCGACGCCGCGGATGCCACCGCCGACGCGGCGGTCGACTCCGGCGCGACCGACGCGGGTGACGACGCACAAGCGTTCCCCTTGAAGGCGACGCCGGGCAACACGCCGCACGGGCGCGGCATGGCGTTCGATGGGCGCATGCTCTACGTCGGCGACGACCAGCTCCCGATCGTGCACGTCGTCGACACCGCGAACGGCGGGCTCGCGGAGCTCGAGCCGTACGTCGCGACGAGCCTGACGACGCCGTCGCGCATCGTGACGACCACCGAAGTCGCCGTGAGCCCCTCGACCCACGACTTCAAGCGCTACCTCTACGCGCTCGACGATCGGGACGGGTCCATCATCGTCTTCGACGCGACCGATCCCCTCACCGCGAAGCGCTCGCCGATGTCGCGCCCGAACGCCGAGCTCGATCCGGCGCAGCCGCCGGATCGGATCCGCTTCGCTCAGCCGATCACGACCTTCGCGTTCGTCCGCCACGATCTCCCGCTCGGACAGTGGGTCGTCTTGGACAAGGACGGGAAGCCGACTCCGCAGCCTGCGAACGCGCAGAAGACCGGCCTCCAGTGCAACCCGAGCCGTGCGGTCGAGCACGGGCAGAAGGGCCGCAGCCTCGGGCCGTTCACCACGGATGCCAACGGGCTCGTCTTCAACGACGTGACCCTGGGCGCGAACTACCGCGGCAACATCTCGCAGAGCCTCGCGCTCGGACCGGCGCGCCTCCGCGGCATCTTCGCGTTCGCAACGCTGTCGAGCGGCTACGTCGCCGTGGTCGACGTGGACGATTGGGATGCCGCGTGCCGCCGCCCGGCCAACATGTCCGGTGGCGACTCGCAGCGCAGCTCGCTCCAGATCCCGCAGACCGACGACTCCACGAGCTTCAGCCCCTACGGCTGGTCGAACACCCAATCCCTCGCGGCGGGGGTGCCCGACGATCCGAAGGTCACGACGGAGGAAGAGTTCTTCCCGGTGGCCCCTCCGAATCGCCAGCGCAGCTTCTACTTCCTGAAGGACGATCCGGTCTCGGGGAAGCACCGCGCCTACGTCGTCGGCTCGCTCGCGCAGCTCTTCGAGCAGGGCGCACCCGTGAACCCCGCGCAGAAGGGTTACCCCCTCCTCGTGGGGACCAAGTTCTTCAGCTCGACGGAGCAGCCCGGCCCCGAGGGCTCGGTCTCCATCTCGCGCGAGGACCCGACCGTCCACGTCGACCAGGACTGGACCATCACCTACGAGGGTGCGCTCCCGGGCTTCGACGGGATCGCGGGAACTCTCTCCTCGAGCGACGGCTTCCGCAGCGTCGGTCTCGCGAGCACGACCGCGCTCTTCTGCCGTCGCGGCGTCGAGGACCTCCGCGCGTCGGCGTCGCGCCGCGCTGCGATCGCAGCCGAGTCCGACGCGACGACGGTCGCGCCGCCGCGGCTCGACGACCGCCTCGCGGACTACGTGCAGTTCACGGACGACGTGCTCCCGGCGACCGATCCCTACTGGTCGTTGAACGACGCAGGCGGGCAGCCTCCCGCGTGCTGGGACGTCCCGCTGGACGGCGGCCGCAACCTGAAGTCGGAGTCCGCCGCCGTTCGCCAGCAGGTGTGCTCGGACAAGTTCGGGCTCGCTTCGAACCAGAGCCCGCAGCGCGACTTCCCGATCGTCGAGGCCTACGACGATCACCTCGTCCTCGGCCGCTACCTCTACACCGATCCCAAGACGCGTCCGATCGGTGGTCGCGTCATCGCGCCGCGGGACACGGACAGCCAAGTCGACTTCAAGCTCGCCCAGTGCTGCTTCCACAACCAAGCGCACTTCAAGGTTCGCACCGGCGCCCAGTGGGTCACGATCGGCACCGTCGCCGGGTACCTGCACCACATCAACGCGGACGCGAACAAGGCGTGCGTGCAGTCGAGCACGCCGCGTGAGGTCCTCCTGAACTCGCGTCTCGTCGAGTACGCCGAGATCGACGGCACCACCGTGAAGCAGATCGGTCAGGTCTCGCGCAACTCCGCCTTCGCGGTCCGCAACCCGATCTTCAGCGCTGCGCTCCGCAGCACGTCGCTCCCGCAGGGGCTGTTCACCGCGTCGACGCGCGATCTCGCGTGGCGGTTCTCGCTCCGCGGCGGTTTCGCGCAGCAGGGCATCAACCTCGCGGCGACGACGACGGCGGTCGTGCCGCAGTCGATGGCGTTCTTCGACTCGATCGGCCGCGTCGCCGTGGTCGACGGCTCGTCCCAAGGTCTCGTGTTGATCAGCCTCGACAGCATCGCCGTCGTGGGCTCGCCCTACTTCTGAGCGATGGCGGGGCGGAAGCGCGCCGAGGAGGGAGCCCGCGGATCCGAGGGAGGTGGCGCCGCCGCGACACCGGTGATGCGCCAGTACCTCGCGGCGAAGGAGCAGCACCCCGATGCGTTGCTCTTCTTTCGCCTCGGCGACTTCTACGAGCTCTTCTTCGACGACGCGGTGACCGCCGCGCGCGAGCTCGAGCTCACGCTCACGAGCCGGAACAAGAGCGCCGCCGATCGGATCCCGATGGCGGGCGTGCCGTACCACGCCGCGAGCAACTACATCCAGCGCCTGCTCGAGCGCGGCTTCAAGGTCGCGCTCTGCGAGCAAATGGCCGATCCCTCGAAGGTGAAGGGCATCGTCCCGCGCGAGGTCGTCCGCGTCGCGACGCCCGGGATCGTCTTCGACGACGCCGGGCTCGACGCGCGGCGGAGCCATTACTTGGTCGTGGTGGAGAGCGACGGCACGAGCTTCGGCGTCGCCGCGCTCGACGCTTCGACCGGTGAGCTCCTCGCGTGCGAGGCCGATCTGGCGACGGTCGCGGCCGAGGTCGTCCGCCTCGATCCGGCCGAGGTGCTCGCCGTGCCGCTCGCCGCGCCCGCGCTCGGCACGCTCCGCACCGCGCGTCCGCGGACCCCCGTCCGCGAGCTGCCGGCGACGACCGACGTGGCCGCGCGCGGCGTCGTCGACGCGCTCCTCGGCGCGGGAGAGAGCACGCGCTCGGGCGCGGGGCCGCTCGCCCTGCGCGCTGCGGCGCAGGCGCTCGACTACGCGCGCGCGTGCGAGGCGGGGCGCACGCCGGCGGTCGCGCGGCTCGTCGTGTACGTACCTTCGGACACGCTGCTGCTCGACGAGAGCACGCAGACCCACCTCGAGCTCGTGCGCACGCTCGGCGGGGAAGAGCGCGGCTCGCTCCTCGGCGAGATCGACCGCACCGTGACGGCGAGTGGCGCGCGGCTCATCCGGCGGCGGCTGCTCGCGCCGAAGACGAACGTGGCGGAGATTCGGCGCCGCCACGACGCGGTGGAGCTCTTCGTCACCCAACCCGGGCTGCGCCGCGAGCTGCGCGAGCGCCTCGCCGCGATCCGGGACGTCGAGCGGCTCGCCACGAAGGCCATCGTCGGGCGCGCGCTCCCGCGCGACGTCGCGGCGCTCCGAGACTCGTTGCTCGCGCTCCCCGCGATCGACGACGCGCTCGCCGGGTGCCCCGATCCCAGCGCGGCCGACGCGCTCGGCGCCACCGCCACGAAGGCGGGGGGGAAGCGCGCGTTCGTCGATCGCTGCGCGCCGCTCGCCGAGCTGCTCGCGACGCGGATCGAAGCGGAGCCCGCGCTGCGGCTCGGCGAAGGTCACGTCGTGCGCGAGGGCTTCGACGCCGCGCTCGACGAGGCACGGATGCTCGAGCGCGACGGCCAGCGCCTCATGCTCGAGCTCGAAGCGCGTCTGCGCGAGGAGACGAGCATCGGGAGCCTCAAGCTCCGCTACACGCGCGTCTTCGGCTGGTACATCGAGGTCACGCGCTCTCACCTCGCGAAGACACCGGCGTCCTGGCGGCGCAAACAGACGATCGCCACCGGCGAGCGCTACACGACCGACGAGCTCGACGCGCTCGCCGACAAGGTCGCGCACGCCGAGGAGCGCGCCGCCGCGCGCGAGGCCGAGCTCTTCGCGGAGACCGTGCGTGCCGTCGCCGCCGAGGCGGACCGGCTCCGGAGCGTGGGAGAGCGGCTCGCCGAGCTCGACGTCGCCTCGGCCCTCGCGGAGCTCGCGCATCAGGGCGACTACGCCCGGCCCGAGGTGGACGACGGGCTCCGAATCGAGATCGAGGACGGGCGCCACCCCGTCGTCGAGCGGCTCGCCGCCGAGGGTCGCTTCGTCCCGAACGACGTCGTGCTCGACGCGGGGCCCGAGGCCGAGGTCGGCCGCCTCTGGCTCGTCACCGGCCCGAACATGGCCGGCAAGTCCACCTTGATGCGGCAGGTCGCGCTCGCGGTCGTGCTCGCGCAGATGGGCTCGTTCGTCCCTGCGCGACGGGCGCGGATCGGCGTCGTCGACCGCGTGCTCACCCGGGTCGGCGCGAGCGACAACCTCTCGCGCGGCGAGAGCACCTTCATGGTGGAGATGAAGGAGACGGCGAACGTGCTGCGGCGCGCGACGCGTCGTTCTCTCGTCGTGCTCGACGAGATCGGGCGTGGCACCAGCACCTACGACGGGCTCGCGATCGCGTGGGCCGTCGCGGAGTACATCCACGACGCGCTCGAGTGCCGCGCGCTGTTCGCCACGCACTATCACGAGCTCACCGAGCTCGCTCGCACCCACGCCGGGGCGGAGAACTGGAGCGTCTCCGCGCGCGAGCACGACGGCGACGTCGTGTTCTTCCACAAGCTGCAACGCGGCCCGGCGTCGCGGAGCTACGGCGTCGCCGTCGCGAAGATCGCGGGCCTCCCGGAGCCGGTCCTCGCTCGGGCCCGCGCGCTCCTCGTCGATCTCGAGCGCGGCGCACCGCTCCCGACCGGTGCGCGCGCGAGCATGCGCGCTCGCGGCGCGAGCCCGCAGCTCGATCTCTGGGCGCCGCCCGGTGCATCCGCCGCGCCGGCGCCGCACCCCGTCCTCGAGACGCTGAAGCAAGTCGACATGAACCGCATGACGCCGATCGAGGCGCTCACGTTGCTGGCGTCGCTCCAGAAGCAGCTCGATCCGAAATGAACGGGCGACGTCGCGCCGTCGGCTACGCGCTCGTCGCGTTCGCGGCGGCATCGTGGGGGACGTGGCCGAAGATCCTCAAGCTCGCCGAGTCCTACGGCCCGCTCGACGCGCGCCTGCAGTCGGCGGTCGTCATGGCGACGCTCACGCTGGTGAGCGCGCCGCTCTGCTTCTTCGATCGCGTGCCGAAGCGCGCGACGCTCCGCGAGTGGGGCGGCGTCGCCTGGCTCGGCGTCGCGGACGCGCTCAACGTGGTCCTGTTCTTCGGCGCGTACCAGACGACCACGGTCGGCGTCGCCGTCACGACGCACTACCTCACGCCGCTCTTCGTCGCGCTCACGGCGCCGCTCGTCCTCCGCGGCACCGAGGACCCCGAGTCACGTGGGCGCACCTACGTCGCCGCCGGCGTGTCGTTCGCGGGGCTCTTGCTCCTGCTTCGCCCGTGGGAGGGCGCGCTCGGCGGACGCGATGGCGTCGGCGCCATGCTCGGCGCGGGGAGCGCGGTCTTCTATGCGTCCAACGTGCTCGTGAACAAGCGCCTGACGGGGACGTTCTCCGGGAGCGAGCTCATGGCCTACCACGGCGTGGCATCCACCGCGCTCCTCGTCGCCCTCGTGCCGAAGGGGGCGTGGGCGGCGGCCACGGTGCCGTCGCTCCTCGTGCTCCTCGGCGGGGCGTTGGGCCCGGGCGCGCTCGCTGGCCTGCTCTTCGTCTGGGGCCTCCGGCGCGTGCCGGCGGCGCACGCTTCGACCCTGACCCTCATCGAGCCGCTCGTGGCCGTGCTCCTCGCCGTGGCGACGATGGGGGAGCACCTGACGCTCGCCAGCGCCCTCGGGGGCGCGGCGATCCTCGGCGGTGCCTTCATGGTGGTCACAGGTGGGAGAAACCCCTGACGAGGATTTGCTGCGCTTTGGTGCAGCTGAGTCTACAATTTTCCAATTCCGGAGGTCCCATGAGGACACTTGCTTTCGTGGTCGCTGCGGCTGGCATCGTCTCGCTCGGTGCCTATGCGTGTGGAGGCTCGAACCCGTCGGGGTTCGGTACCGACGATGCGGGGAACCCGATCCCCGACGGCGGCACGCCACCGCCGGACGACTCCGGCAATCCCTTCGACTTCGACGCCGCGACGAACGAAGGGGGAGGGAAGAAGCTCGGATGCAGCGGTGATCTCCGCAACGTCATCGACGAGAACGGTGTCGTCGTCTCCACCTGCCCGCCGACGCAGGGCTGCGCCGCCGGCGTCTGCGTTCCAGCGTGCCAAGCCGCTGCCGCGAGCAAGGGAAGCATCGGTTGCGACTACGTCGTGCCGACACCCTCGTTCTACGCGTTCATCAAGCCGCCGTGCTTCGCGGTCTTCGTCGCCAACAACTGGCCGTCGGACGTGAAGCTCACCGTGTCCCGAAATGGGACGAACTACGATCCGACGCAGTTCGGCCGCATCGCGGGCACGGGTGCCGCGAACACTTGGGCGCCCATCCCGTCGACGGGCATCCCGCCGGGCAAGGTCGGCGTCCTCTTCATGTCGCACGATCCGGCGTCGGTGAACGGCGGTCCGCTCACGTGCCCCGTCACGCCGGCCATCTCCGCGACCGACGGCTCCGCGCTCCCCGGCTCCGGCAGCGGTCCGAACATCACCGGGCGCGGCAAGGCGTGGCACATCGTCGCCGACGCACCGATCACGGCCTACGACATCCTCCCGTTCGGCGGTGCGAAGTCGTACCTGCCGAGCGCCGAGCTCCTCTTCCCGACCACCGCGTGGGGCACCAACTACTTCGGCATCGTCCCGCTGCGCGGCACGCAGTCGCCGCAGTGGGGCCAGGTCGTCGCGTCCGAGGACGGCACGCAGGTGAAGGTGCTCCCGAACGTGAACCTGCCCGCCGGGACCAACGTCACCGCCGCGCCGCAGAACGTCCAGGCCACCTACACGCTCAACGCGGGCGAGTACATCCAGTGGCAGGAGTCGCAGGAGATGAGCGGCACCGTCTTCCAGTCGACGAAGCCGATCTCGTTCTTCGGCGGACAGGGCTACGACTGCTACTCGTCGTCGACCTCGTCCGGCGGCGGCTGCGACTCCGCGCACCAGCAGGTGCCGCAGGTCTCGGCCTTCGCGAGCGAGTACGCGATCGCGCCCTACACGACGCGTCGCTTGGACCTCGCCGAGGAGTCGATCCGCTACCGCTTCGTCGGCGCCGTCGCCGGCACCACGCTCACCTACAGCCCCGCGGTCGCGGGCGCGCCCGCCACCCTCGGCGTCGGACAGGTCGCCGACTTCCAGGCGACGGGTCCCTTCGTCGTGAAGTCGCAGGACATCAACCACCCGTTCTTCGTCGCGCAGATCATGACGGGTTGCTCCACGACGTCAGGGAGCCGCCCGCCGGGCGGGTGCCTCGGCGACGAGGAGTACGTGAACATGGTCCCGCCGTCGCAGTACCTCACCAAGTACGTCTTCTTCAGCGATCCGACGTACCCGACCACCAACCTCGTCTTCACGCGCGTGAAGTCCGGTGGCTCGTTCAAGGACGTGAAGCTCGACTGCGCCGGCAACCTCACCGGGTGGAAGCCGCTCGGCACGACGGGCGAGTACGAGTACACGAACGTCGATCTCATCCGCGGCGGGACCAAGAACGGGACCTGCGACAACGGCCCGCACTCCGCCGAGAGCGCGAACCCCTTCACCATCATGGTGTGGGGCCTCGACAGCGCGTCGTCCTACGCGTACCCGGCCGGCGGAAACGTCGCTCCGATCAACACCGTCATCGTTCCGCCGACGCCCAACTGAGACGAAAGAAGGATCCCATGCGTACGCTTCTCCTGGCTTCGCTCTCGGTCGCTGCTGCGGCAGCCTTCACCGCCGTCTTCGCCGCCGGGTGTGGCGGCTCTTCACCGTCGGGCTTCGGCAACGACGACGGTGGGGGCGGCGGTGACGGTGGCAACGACGACTCCGGCAACCCGTTCGACCTCGACGCCACCGGCGGTGATGGCGGAGGGAAGAAGCTCGGCTGCAGCGGCGATCTCCGCAGCGTCATCGACGAGAACGGCGTCGTCCAGCAGACGTGCCCGCCCGACCAGGGCTGCGCCGGCGGGAGCTGCGTCCCCGCGTGCCAGGCGGCCTCCGCCAGCAAAGGCAGCATCGGGTGCGACTACGTCGTGCCGACGCCTTCGTTCTACGCGTACATCAAGCCGCCGTGCTTCGCGGTCTTCGTCGCCAACAACTGGCCGAAGGACGTGAAGCTCACCGTCACGCGCGACGGTCAGACCTTCGACGCGACCAAGTTCGGGCGCATCGCGGCCTCGGGCGCGGCCACCTCGTGGGCCACCGTGCCGGCGACCGGCGTGCCCCCGGGCAAGGTCGCGGTCCTCTTCCTCAGCGACGATCCGGCATCGGTGAACGCGACGCCGCTGACGTGCCCGGTCCAGCCGGCGATCCGCCAGGCGTCCGGCACGGCGATCACGGGGTCCGGCAGCGGCCCGAACACGACCGGGCGCGGCAAGGCCTGGCACATCGTCGCGGACGCGCCGATCACCGCGTACGACATCCTCCCGTACGGCGGCGCATCGTCGTACCTCCCGAGCGCGGAGCTCCTCTTCCCGACCACGGCGTGGGGCACGAACTACTTCGGCATCGTCCCCCAGCGCGGGACCTCCGCCCCGCAGTGGGGTCAGATCGTCGCCGCCGAGGACGGCACCTCGGTGACCGTTCTCCCGAGCGTGAACCTCCCCGCGGGGACCAACGTCGCCGCCGCGACGAAGAACGTCCAAGCCACGTACACCCTCAACGCGGGCGAGTACATCCAGTGGCAAGAGACGAACGAGATGAGCGGCACCGTCTTCCAGTCGACGAAGCCGATCTCGTTCTTCGGCGGCCAGGGCTACGACTGCTACAGCTCGACCACGTCGAGCGGCGGCGGCTGCGACTCCGCCCACCAGCAGGTGCCGCAAGTGTCCGCCTTCGGCTCGGAGTACGCCGTCGCGCCGTACACGACGCGCCGCAAGGACCTGGCGCCCGAGTCGATCCGCTACCGCTTCGTCGGTGCGGTCGCCGGGACGCAGCTCACGTACAGCCCGGCCGTGCCGAGCGCGCCGACCACGATCGGCGTCGGGCAGGTGGTCGACTTCGAGACCGCGCTTCCGTTCGTCGTGAAGGCCCAGGACAACAACCACCCGTTCTTCATCGGGCAGGTCATGACGGGCTGCAGCGTCACCTCGGGCAGCCGCGGCAACAGCTTGGGGGACGAGGAGTACGTGAACGTCCTCGCGCCGGCGCAGTTCCTCACCAAGTACGTCTTCTTCTCCGACCCGACCTACAAGACGACCAACCTCGTCGTCACGAGGCGCAAGGTCGGCGGCTCGTTCGCCGACGTGAACCTCGATTGCGCGGGCACGCTGAAGAACTGGAAGCCGCTCGGATCGACCGGCGACTACGAGTACACGGACATCGATCTCATCCGCGAGGGCACGAAGAACGGCACCTGCGACAACGGCCCGCACACGGCCGACAGCACCAAGCCGTTCGGCATCACGGTGTGGGGCCTCGACTACTACTCGTCGTACGCCTACCCGGCGGGCGGCAACGTCGCCCCGATCAACACGGTCATCGTCCCGCCGACGCCGAACTGAAGAGCACCCCGGGCTGAAGCGAATTTGGGCACCCCGGGCTGAAGAGAATTTGGGCACCCCGGACTAAAGTCCGGGGCAGCAAAAGCCATTGCCCACTCGCTCGAAGTCCGCCTTCGGCGGACTCTCCCTTTGGGCAGAGGGAGTCCGCCGAAGGCGGACTTTGGTGGGTCTGGGCATCGACTTTGCCCCGACCACTTTAGTCCGGGGTGCCCAGATCATCGATTGCTCGCCCCGGCTTCAGCCGCTTCCGCCCAGGGTGCCCAAAGAGCTCTCACTCTTCCCGGCCCGTCGCCACCCGCGTCGGAGACTCTCCCGTTGTCGCCGCGCCGTCGTCGACGGGCAGCCCGAGGTCGGCGGACCCGCGCCGCTCGTCGGCGCCGAGCGAGTCCGCCGCCACGTCTCGGTAGGCGGCCAGCTTCTGTTCGTTCTCGAGGACGACCTCGACCCGCTGGAGGCGCGTTCCCCCGAGGAGCACGTGCCAGCGCAGCGCCGTCATCATCGCGTTCGCGCAGATCTCGAGCGTGACGCGCGCGACGCCCGTCCCGAGGGCGGGGAACGCGATCGAACGGAGCCCGAGCTCGTCGGTCAGCAGCAGCGCGCGTTGCGTCGCGCGGCCGACGCACGACGCCTCGTTCCACGCGCTCACGGCGTGGAGGACCCAACGCGCCGCGAGCGTGCCCGCGTTCGTCGCGACGCACATCCCGAGCGCGCGCTCGCCGCCCTGCATCGCCTCGACCTCGATCGCGTCGCCGCCCTTCTTGCGGAGCGCTTCGCCCACGCCCGAGCGCATCTGCATCCGGTAGTTGGCGGAGTTGACGATCGCGTCGACCTGCGCGTTCGCGATGTCCCCCGCGGAGAGGTGCACCTCGCAGTCGCCGACCTTGAACGTGTTCCGCCCCACGCGCCGGAAGCCGGCGCGCTGGGGGCCGTGGAGAGAGACCGAGAGATCGTCCAAGCGCTTGAGCGGCTCGAGCATCGACGACGGGCGCTCGTCGGGGTTCTTCGCCAGCATCTGACGGAGGACGTGTTGGAAGAACGCCTCCTCCGGGCTGCCGGGGGGTGGCATCTGCGGCGCAACCTCGGGCGCGAGGATCGACTCGTGGTCCGGGAAGGGCGGGTTCCCGTAGCGCAGGTCGCACGCGGTGGCTGCCGCGCCCCACACGTCGGTCTGGCGGGTCGAGATCCCTTCGCGGAGCTGCTCCGGCGCCATGAAGCGGAGCGTCCCGCTCATCTCGCGCCGCCCGACGGCGCTGGCGATCCCGAAGTCACCGAGGCGCACGCCCGTCTCGGGCGCGCCGAACAAGTTGGAGGGCTTCACGTCGCGGTGGATGACGCCCGCCTGGTGCGCGGCGTGGAGCGCCGAGAGCGCCTGCCGCACCACGTGACAGACGAACCACAGCGGGAGGCCGAGCCCCAGCGCGGCGCGCCGCCGCCGATCGAGCTCCGCCAGATCGATCCCGTCGACGTACTCCTGGACGAGGTAGGGCGTTCCGTCGTGCTCGCCCGCGTCGAGCGCGCGCACGACGCGCGGGTTCGTGATCCGCGCCATCAGCCGAGCCTCGTCGATCACCCGGTCGCCCCCGCACCACCCGAGCATCTGCCCGCGGATGGTCTTCAGGACCACGGGAACGGCGAGGACCATGTGCCGGCCCAGCCAGACCTCGCTCATCCCGCCCTCGCCGAGGCGGCCCCAGATCTCGTAGTCGCGGAGGCGCGAGGGGAGGGTCAACTCCTTCAGCGTACCGGCTTTCGCGGGGAAACCGGAGCGGTTGCAATAGAAACTTTTTGTGTGCATACTTCCAATAGAAATTCTGGAACCCGAGGCTCCAATGACGCCGTCCCCACCGTCCGTCCCGTCCTCTCCGCCGGAGCGCGAATCGTCCGCCGCTCGCGATGCCGTCGTCACCAAGGCTCTCGTCCGCGCTGCCGACGCGCTGGGGCTCTCGCAGAAGGAGCTCGCGCGCACGGTGGGGGTGAGCGAGGCGACGATGTCGCGGATCTCGCGCCGGCGCCCCGAGCGCGGCGGCGTGACCTTGATCGCCACGGCGCGGAAGGAAGGGGAGCTCGCGCTCCTCTTGCTCCGCGTCTACCGCAGCTTGGACGCGCTCCTCGGGGGCGATGCGCAGAAGGTCCGCGCGTGGTTCGCCGCGGAGAACCTGCACCTCGGTGGGGTCCCGCGCGACCGCGTGCAGACGGCCGAGGGGCTCGTCACGGTCGCGACCTACCTCGATGCCATGCGCGGGAACCTCTGATGGAGGAGGTGACGTTTCGCGCGCTCGGTCCACCGCTCTCGGTGAAGCCGCGGGCGATGGTGCTCGACGCTCATCGCGTCGTGGAGTCGCAGCACGTCGTGGCGACGCGAAAGCTGGTCGACTCCGACGAGGAGCAGCGACTGCTCGAAGAGCTCATCGATCGCGTGAAGCCGCCCGTCCCGGAGGGGCCGGAGTTCCGCGGCCTCCACTACCTGCTCTTCACGTCGTTCCGCCACCCGCCGCTCCGTTGGGGCTCGCGCTTCGGCACCGTGGTCGAGCGCGGGATCTGGTACGGCTCGAAGGATCTCGCTACGTGCTTCGCCGAGGTCGCGTACTACCGGCTGTTGTTCCTCGAGGCGTCGAAGGCGGAGCTCGCGCCGGTGACGGTGGAGCTCACCGCGTTCGTCGCTTCCATCCGCGCGCGGGCGGCGCTCGATCTCACGCGCGCGCCGTTCGCTGCGCACGAGACGGCGCTCGCGGCGAAGGCGAGCTACGCGGCGTGCCATCGCCTGGGCGCCGAGATGCGCGGCGCCGGGATCGACCTGTTCCTGTTCCGCTCGGCGCGCGCGAAGCGGCCGGGCGTCAACGTCGGGCTCTTCGTCCCGGCGTTCTCGCGCAAGTCGCCGAAGCAGTACGAGGCCTGGGTCTGCACCGTCGATCGATCGAAGGTGGAGCTCGCTCAGAAGAGCCTGGCCCACCGTTCGCCGCGGCGCTTCACCTTCCCGCGCACCGACTTCGAGGTCGACGGGAAGCTCCCGGCCCCGAGTTGACGTCGTGAGCGCTCCCCGCTGGTCGATCGTCGCGCGCCGGGCATGGGTCCTCGGGATCCTCGTCGCGCTCGTCGTCCCTCAGCTGGTGGCGCAAGTGCTCCAGGTGAAGCGGGGCTTTCGGCCGTTCGTCCAGTCGCCGACGCGCGTCTCGTACTCGTGGGACATGTTCTCGACCCGCGTCGAGCGCTGCGACGTTCGGTGGGACCCGCCGCTCGTCGTCGAGGGGCGCTCCGTCGAGCGCATGAGCGATCGGAGCGCGCCGGTCGAGTTCGACACGGTCTGGGACGACCGCGAGGACTACCGCGGCTTCGCCTACGACGCGTGCACCCGCTTCGGTCGTGGACCGACCGTTTCGCACCTTCGCTGCGCCCTTCCGAGCGGCGAGATCGTGGAGATCCATGATCCCTGCCCTTGATCGCTGGCTCGCGGCCGAGGACTCGGACGCGTCCGTCCCGCGCCTGCGCCGCGCGTTCGCGGCGGTCATGCTCGCGTACGACGTCGTCGATCTCCTGTGGGGCGGGACGCACCACGAGCTCGACTGGGCGCCGCACGCGAGGGACGTCCAGATCGAGCTGCTCCAGATTGGGCTCATCGCGTGCGGCGTTCTGCTCCTCCTCGGGCGAGTGGTTTGGATTGCGGGCGTCGCGAGCGCGGGGCTCAGGTTCTGGCTCGCGCGCATCTTCCCGCTCAACGACTTCCACTTCTTCGCCGTGGTCACGTTTCTGATCGCGCACGGCGAGGGCGGACCCTTCCGCGGTGGACCGAAGCACCCCCGCTGGGTGCGGGACGTGCTGCTCGCGCAGGTCGGGTTCGTCTACGTCGCGACCGCGTGGCTCAAGCTCGGTCCCGCGTGGATCGATGGCGACGGCATCTTCGTGCGCACGACGTACCTGAGAGAAGCGTTCGGCTGGCCGTATCCGGGTTTCTTCGCGCGCTTGCTCGCGCAGAAGTCCGTCGATGCGTGGCTCGCGCGGATGGCGGTGGCCGGTGAGTTCGCGCTCGGCGCGATGCTCTGGCTCCGTCGGCCGCGCTGGGTCGCGATCGGGTTGGCGATCGCGATCCACACGTTCGGCACGCTGGCGACGAACGTCTGGTTCTTCTCGGCGGCGATGATCTCGTGCGTGGTGTGCTTGATGCCCCGCTCGCGCAGAGCGCCGGTGAGCAGCGCGCCTCAGGGCTTGCTGCAGTAAGGGTGCGGGCCCTTGCCGCACGCGATCCAACGCTGGGTCGAAGCCACCTTGTCCACGAGGTCCTCCAGCTTCTCGAGCGCGGGCGGCGCGCAGTGGTTGCCCGCGTAGTGCTCGACGACGTGGCGGCGCCCGCCGTGGACGTAGCTCAGCGTGAAGGTCGGGTGATCGGTCGCGACCAGGTTGCAGGTCGCCGGCATGTTCAGCCCATCGAAGCCGGCGGCATCGAAGGCGTCGGCCAACGCGCGTGCGTCGCGCGGATCGATCCGATCACTCGCCTTGCCATGAACGTTCACGAACTTGTCGCCGACGTACAGGATCGTGCCGTCGTTCCGCACCGTGACTTCGTACGCCGGGCAGACGCCGTAACACATCGAGCGCGTCAGGGTGATCTCGAAGCGCTCGCCCGGGCCTGCGTCCGATCCGGTCGAACCCGCGTCGGCGCGGGCCTCGGCGACGGCCGCATCGGCCGAGGCCGACGTCTCCGCCGCGCCCGCGTCCGCTGCCAGCGCCGCCGGCGCGGCGTCGACCACCGGATCGGGCGCCCGCGGTGAATCAGGAGGGGGCGGAGCCGTCGGGGTGCATGCCGCGAGCACGCCGACGAGCGCGAGGCAGAGCCCCGCGCATGTCCCCAACGCCCCCCGCGTCGACATCAGGTCGCGTAGGCCTCGATCGGCAGACACGAGCAGACGAGCTTCCGATCCCCGAGCGCGTTGTTCAGACGCCCGACCGGCGACCAGAACTTGCGCGCGAGCGTCTCCTTCGTCGGGAACGCCGCCATCTGGCGCGAGTACGGGTGCGTCCACTCCGTCGCCGTCACCGACTCCGCGGTGTGCGGCGCGTGCTTCAGAGGGTTGTCGTCCTTGGGGAGGCGACCTTCCTCGACCGCGCGGATCTCCTCGCGGATCGCGATCATCGCGTCGCAGAAGCGATCGAGCTCGGTGAGCGGCTCGCTCTCGGTCGGCTCGATCATCAGCGTGCCCGCGATCGGGAAGCTCATCGTCGGCGCGTGGAAGCCGTAGTCGATCAGGCGCTTGGCGACGTCCTCGACCTCGATCGAAGCGGTCTTCTTGAGCTGCCGCACGTCCACGATGCACTCGTGCGCGATGCGGCCCTTCTTGCCCTTGTAGACGACCGGGTAGTGCCGCTCGAGCCGCTTCGCGACGTAGTTCGCGGAGAGGATCGCCGTCTTCGTCGCGAACGTGAGCCCCTCGGCGCCCATCATGCGGATGTACGCCCAGGAGATCAGAAGGATGCTGGCGCTGCCCCACGGGGCGGCCGAGATCGCGCCGATGCCCTGCGGGAGCTTCCACGGCGAGTCTTCGACGACCGGGTGCGACGGGAGGTGCGGCGCGAGGTGCTTCGCGACGCAGATCGGGCCCATGCCGGGACCACCGCCGCCGTGCGGGATGCAGAACGTCTTGTGGAGGTTCAGGTGGCAGACGTCGGCGCCGATCTCGCCGGGCCGGCAGAGGCCGACCTGCGCGTTCATGTTCGCGCCGTCCATGTACACCTGGCCGCCGTGCTCGTGGATGATCGCGCAGATGCGCTTGATGTCCTCTTCGAACACGCCGTGCGTCGACGGGTACGTGATCATCAGCGCGGCGAGGTTCTGCGAGTGCTCCTTCGCGCGCGCCTCGAGATCGGCCACGTCCACGTTGCCGTGATCATCCGTCTTCACGACGACGACGTGCATGCCCGCCATCACCGCCGACGCCGGGTTGGTGCCGTGCGCCGACTGCGGGATCAGGCAGACGTTGCGGTGGCCCTGACCCTTGCCCTCGAGCCAGCGCCGGATCACGAGGAGCCCGGCGTACTCGCCTTGCGAACCTGCGTTCGGCTGGAGCGACGTCGCGGCGAAGCCGGTGATCTCGGCGAGCATGCTCTCGAGCTCGCGGAACATCTCGACGTAGCCCGCCGCCTGCGAGAGCGGCGCGAACGGGTGGAGCCCGTTCCAGCCACGATCGGTGACGGGCATCATCTCGGCGGTCGCGTTGAGCTTCATCGTGCACGAGCCGAGCGGGATCATCGCGTGGCAGAGCGAGAGGTCCCGGCTCTCGAGGGTGCGCACGTAGCGCAGCATCTCGGTCTCGGAGCGGTGCGAGTTGAAGATCGGGTGCGTCAGGTACGCGGACGTGCGCGCGAGCGCCTGCGGGATCGCACGCGACGCCGACTGCGCCAGCGCGCGCGGATCGAGCGCCTTGCCGGCCGCGCCGCCGAAGACCTCGAAGAGGGCGCGGAGATCGTCCTCGTCGGTGGTCTCGTCGAAGGCGACGCCGATGCTCCCGTCGTCGATGCGGCGGAGGTTCATCGCCGCGCCGTACGCCGCCGTCATCCACCCGTCGCACTCGGACTTCGTGCCGCTGACGCGGACGGTGTCGAAGTACGCGCCGTGAGCGATCTTCTTGCCGAGCTTGCCGAGCCCGGCCGCGAACGTCGCCGCCATGCCGTGCACGCGCTCCGCGATCGCGCGGATGCCCTCGGGCCCGTGATAGACCGCGTACATCCCGGCGATGATCGCGAGGAGCGCCTGCGCCGTGCAGATGTTGCTCGTCGCCTTCTCGCGCCGGATGTGCTGCTCGCGCGTCTGGAGCGCCATGCGGAGCGCCGGCTTCTTGTGGGAGTCCTCGGACACGCCGATGATGCGGCCGGGGAGCTTGCGCACGTAGTCGTTCTTCGTCGCGAAGTACGCCGCGTGCGGGCCACCGAAGCCCATCGGGACGCCGAAGCGCTGCGTGTTGCCGACCGCGACGTCGGCGCCGAGCTCGCCCGGCGACGCGACGACCGCGAGCGCGAGCAGATCGGCGGCGAGGACGACGAGCCCACCGGCGGCGTGGATCTTCTCGCCGAGCGCGCGCACGTCGACGAGCTGCCCGTCCGTGCGCGGGTACTGGAGCAGCGCGCCGAAGACCTTGTTGGTCTGGCCCGCGAAGTCGAACGTGTCTTCGTCCGCGACGACGACCGCGATCCCGACGGCGTGCGCGCGGCTCTTCACCACGTCGATCGTCTGCGGGTGGCAGTGCTGCGAGACGAAGAAGAGGCCGTGCGTCTCGCTCCCCTTGAACTCGTAGGCGAGGTGCATCGCTTCGGCAGCGGCGGTTCCCTCGTCCAGGAGCGACGCGTTCGCGATCTCGAGCCCGGTGAGGTCGATGATCATCGTCTGGAAGTTGAGGAGCGCCTCGAGCCGGCCCTGCGCGATCTCCGCCTGGTACGGCGTGTACTGCGTGTACCAACCCGGGTTCTGCAGGATGTTCCGCAGGATGACCGGCGGCGTGATGCAGTCGCTGTAGCCCATCCCGAGGAAGGAGCGGTGCACGCGGTTCTTCGCCGCGAGGCGCGCGGCGAGGCCGAGGAGCTCGTGCTCCGAGATCGGCGGCGGAAGCGCGAGCGGCTTCGGCGTGCGGATGCTCTCGGGGACGGTCTCGGCGATCAGAGCATCGAGCGAGCTGGCGCCGACTTCGCGCAGCATCGACTCGACGTCCTTCGGACCGAGCCCCACGTGGCGGCGAACGAAACGATCGGGATGGTCGAGGTTCACGCTCATCGCCCATCCCATAGCACATCAACTTCCGTCGTCGGCGCCCACCCGCTCGCCATTCGCGGAGCGCAATTCGATCGTGCCGAGGCCGAGCTTCCGGAGGGGGACCTTGAGCGTGCTCCAGTCCCCGACGACCACCCAACGGACCGCTCCGAGCCGCTCCCGCGCGACGCGGGCGACCTCGGCCGGTGGTGCTTCGACGAACCGCGTCAACCCGAGGCTGGGCTCCGCCAGGGAGAGGCCGAAGATCGGGATCTCCGCCACGAACGGGGCCACGTCCGCGCTCGCATCGAAGCGGGCCGGGTAGGACAGTCGTTCGTAGGTACGTAGGGCCGCGAGCTCGTCGCCGTCCAGGGGGTTCGTGACGAGCGACTGGAACGCTTTCTCGCTGGCGGCGATGGTGGTGGCGACGGCCTCGGTCCTGGCCGAACAATGAAGGTGGAAGAGGCCTTCGCCGCGGAGGGCGATGACCTCGGCCCGCGGGGAGATCCCGGGGTCGGCGCCTTCGACCACGGCGCGCAGGCGGCTCGTCGGGCGTGCGGTGAGCGCGTCGAGCGCGACGACGAACGGCGACCAATCGGCGCTCGCGCGCTCCGGCGCGGGCGCGCCGCCGCGAATCTCCGCGCTCGTGCTCCCGGGCCAGTCCACGACCACGAGGCGGGCGGTGGTGCTGGGCTTCGCGACCGGGGGAGGCGCAGGTTTTGCGTGAGCCGCGGACTTCCACGCGCCGAGCTCGCGGCGTGCGCTCGCGAGGACGGCTTCGTCGACGGCGCCGGTGAGGACGAGGCTCGCGAGCGAGGGATCGTAGAGCGCGTCGTGGATCCGAGCGGCTTCGGCGTGGTCGACGGACGGCGTGGAGCCGCCCGCGTCGTTCGAGATGCGCGTGTACGGGTGCGCGTCGCCCAGCGTGACGCGGAGGAGCGTGACCCACGCCGCACCCGAGCGGTACTGCGTGCGACCCGCGAGATCGCCGGCGATGAGCGGCGCGTTGAGATCCAGCGCGGCCGGGTCGAGCTTGGCCGGCCCGACGAAGCTGGCGATCGCGCGGAGGACGACGTCGGCGGCGTTCGGCAGCGTCGCGAAGTCGGCGGCGAAGTAGTCGGGCCCGCGCACGGAGCCCCAGCGCACGAGGCTCTTCTCGAGCTCGCGCCGGACGGCGGCGTTCTCGCTCTGGGTCGCCGAGACGGTGACCATCATCGCGAACGCGCGCTCGCTCGGGTACGCGCTCGGTCCCGGCAAGACGATGCGCGCCGCGAGCACGTTCGTCGTCGACGGCGCGATGAATAGGCGAAGCCCGTTCGAGAGCGTCTCGACGCGCACGGAGGGCGGCGTGAAGGTGCCGACGGGGCCCGGCGCTGGCGGCGTCTTCCTCCACTCGGCGTCCGGCGTCAGGTCGTTCGTGAGGGGCGCGGGCCGCGGCGGAACCACCGGCGGCGGCGGCGAGGCACAGGCGGCGAGCGCCGCGGCGAGGAAGAGCGCGCGCTTCACGGCGGAGTGGCTCCGGGAGCGATCACCTTCTGCTCCACGATCGCGCCCGCGGCGGGGGCCGTCGCCGACGGCTCGATGATCTGCACGTAGCGACGGTCCCGCGGGAGGAACTTGCGCGCGGCGTCCTGTACCTCGGCGGGCGTCAGCGAGTACCGCGCGAAGTCCCGCTCGATCCAGAGCGCGGTCGCGTGGGAGAGCGCGAACATCGAGTAGCGGGACGCCCGGTACGCGGAGCTCTCCATCCCGAGCACCTTCGGGGTGAGGAGCGGCGCCGTCGCGGACACGAGCCAATCGTCGGGGGCAGGCTGGTTTTGGAACGACTCCACGACGTGGTCGATCCCGTCGAGGAGCTCCGCCGCCGTGTGTCCCGGCGCGGCCTCGACCGCGACCGTGAAGTAGGAGCCGAGCTCGAACGAGGCTTGATGCGCATCGGTCGAGGCGGCGGCCTTGCGACGCTCCACGAGCTCCCAGCACAGCGCGCAGATGCGGTTGCCGTCCATCATGCCGGCGATGAGATCGAGCGCCGCGTCGCCGGGGGCGCCCAACGCCGGGGTCGGCCAGTGGATGCGGACGATTGGGCGCGTGACGCGGGCCGCGTACCGAGTGACGAGCTCGGCGTCGAGCGGGGCGACCTCGGGGACGGTCGCCGCGGCGGGGAGCGGCGACACGATGGGCCCGAAGTACTTCTGCACGAGCGCCGCCGCGTCCTTCGCGCGCACGTCGCCCGAGATCGAGAGCGCGGCGTTCGACGCGACGAAGTGACGGAGGAAGTGCGCGCGCACGTCCGCTGCGCGCGCGTAGCCGAGCTGAGGCACCCCGTCCTCGGGGACGGCGAGGTGGTACGGGTGCGGGCTCGCGAAGAGCTCTCGCAGCACCGAGTTCTGCGCGAGCGACGTCGGCCCGTCGGCCTGGTGTGCGGCCTGTGTGGCGAGGACGGCGTCGCGCTGCTTGGCGACCAGCTCCTCGTCGAGGCCCTGGACGAAGAACCCGAGGAGGTCGCTCAGGATCCAGAGCGCGATCTCGAAGTTGCTCGCCGGCACCTCGACGTAGAACGCCGTCATGTCGAGCCCGACGCGGTAGCCCCAGCTCGACGCGGCGGCACGGCCGGCGGCGCCGTTGAGCCCATCGGGGACGTGGAGCGTGTGGTGCTCCATCGCGCGCGCGGTGAGATCGGTCAGGCCGGAGAGCGTGGGGGGATCCGCCGCCGACCCGACGCCGAAGCGAAGGTTGAGCGCGACCATCGGGATGCGGGGCTTGTCGTCCACCACGACGCGCAGCCCGTTCGCGAGCCGGGACTCGACGATCCCGAGCGCGTCCGCGCCGACGTGCGGAACCCCGCTTCCTCCCGCCCCGGCATCGCGCGCGAAGAGGGAGAGCGCGAGCGCGCCGACGAACAGAGCCGCGCGGCGCACGTCAGAACGTCCCGGCGATGCCCACGGTTCCGCCCACGCCGACGCGGCCACCCTGCTCGGTGAGGATCGGCACGAAGGTGGGGACGAGCCACGCGTTGCGGACGGGGAGCGGCGGCTTCACGGGGAGGGGTCGCTTCGTCGACGTGACCGAGTCGGGCACGTAGTTGATCTGCGCTTCGATGATGCCGACGGCCGCCGTGAGCGCGGCGACGCCGAGGAACGCGAGGTTGACGATGCGCGTCGTGCCGGCACGGTCGCTGTACTGCTGGTAGAGGAGGAGCCGGTCGCGCGAGGTGGAGTCCTCGGCGAGGACCTCGGCGCCGCGCGAGATGTCGAGCCGGTACATGATGAACGTCACGCCGCTGCCGATGATGCACGCGGTCTCGAGGCCCAGGAAGAAGGTGCCGAGGCCGATTTTACCATTTTGGTACTGCCCGGCCCCGAAGGGGACCAACGCGAGCCAGCGCGAGTGGTGCTCGACGGTCTGCTGGGCTTGGGCTTCGAGGAGCCGGACGTAGGCCTCCTGTTGGGCCTTCAGGTCCTTCTCGAGCTGCTCGAGGCGAGCCTTCTCCTTCGCGGCCTCGATGGCGCGCTGGTTGAGTACGTCGCGCAGGCGGGTCTTCGCGTCGGTGAGGGCGTTCAGGACGAACGTCGGGAAGACGAGGGGGTCCGCTTCGTAGGCGGGGTTGGCGAGGACGAGATCTTCGAGCGCCCGGTCCGCCTCTCGGTGGAGCGCCGCGCGCTGATCGCTGCTGAGCGGGTCGGCCGTGTCGGTCCGCTTCTCGCGCGCGAGCTTGGCGGCGGCGTAGTACATCTCCGTCTCCTGGAGGAGCGGCGACTCCTTCAAGGGCTCCTTCGCTGCGTCGAGCATGGCGCGGAAGCGCGCCGCGGCGTCGGTGAAGTCCTTCGCGTTGTAGGCGTTCTTGCCCTTCTCGAACTCCGCCTGCGACGTCTGCGCGCGCGCCGAAGCGCTCGAGAGGAGCAACGCGAGCACGGCCCCGACGACGAGCAAGAGGCGGTGCGGGCGGGTACGCTGTTCGGGGGCCGAGCCCACGTCGGGGAGGGTACCACGCGGGGATGCGCGTTTGCTCAGAACGAAACGCGGGTCGTCTGCCCAGCGAAGACGCTGACGCTCTTCTGCTTCTGGAGGGTCGCGTCCTGCACGACGACGACGAGCGTGCCTTGCGTCATGGGGATCTGGGTCGCCTTGCCGGCCGCGACCGCGACCTGCGGCAGATCCGGGAGGTTGTAGGTGTCGTTCGGGTTGCCATCCACGAAGAGGGTGGCGGGCCGGATCTTGAGCTCGATCCGCGGGATGCTCTGATCGCTCGTCCCCGGGGCGATGTTCTGGGTGAGCTCCTCGCAGGCGTTCTTGGCGCAGGTGAAGTGGAGCTGGTGAGCGTTGCCGTCGACCGTGATCGACCGCTCCACCGACAGATCGTGCGCCATCCCGTCGGCGTCGATCGTCACGCTGACGCCGGCGGCGGGCCGAACCTCGCCGAAGGTGATCGTGCGGGAGGCCGCGACCGCCGTCGCTGCGTCGAGGGCGGGCGGGGGCACGACCGCCGTCCGGGCCGTCGACGGAACCGACGCCACAACGGCGACGCTCGCGCTCGCGGGCGGAACGACTGCGACCGAGGCCGACGCGCTCGGCACGGCGCTCGCCGACGCGGCAGCGGACCCCGACGTCACGGCGCTCGCCGACGTCGTCGGAGTTTCGGGACCGGTGATCGGCGCGGGCTTCTGGAGCCACTTCGCGAGACCGAAGGCGAGGAGGCACGCGACCACGGCGCCCCCGACGAGCGGCGCGACGCGCTTGATCGTGCGGGCACGCGCCTCGGCCTTGTGCATCCCCGAGACGATCTTGAGGAGCGCCGGATCCGTCGGAGCGTACGCGAGCGCGCGGTTGTAGTCGGCCGCCGCGTCGAGCACGCGCTGGTCCTTCCGCGCCGCTGCGCCGAGCGCGACCAGCTTGTCGACCATGCGCTTCTCGTGCGCTGGCGCGTAGTCGTCGGGAGCCTTGAGGAAGCTCGCGAGCTCCGCCTTCGCGTCCGTGATGCCGACGCGCTTGAGCTCTGCGGTGAGGGCTTCCTTCATCGCCTGCGCGCTCGCCCAGCGCTCGTCTTGCACGTGCGCGAGCGCCTGATCGAGGATCAGGCTGTACTTCTTGCCCACGATCGGGAGCTCGAGGTCCGCCTGCGGGTACTGCCCGTCGAGGACGCGCCGCAGCACCTGGGCGGGGTTGTTCCCTTCGAACGGCAGGTGCCCGACCATGCACTCGTAGAGGAGGACTCCCATCCCGAAGACGTCGCTCCGCGCGTCGACGGCGCCGCCCTCGATCTGCTCGGGCGCCATGTGCGCCGGGCTGCCGAGCACCTGTCCCGTCGAGGTCACGCCCTTCTCGTCGAGGAGCTTGGCGATCCCGAAGTCCGTCAGCTTGACCTTCGCGGTCTCGTCGCCTTCACCGATCTCGAGGAGCACGTTCTCGGGTTTGACGTCGCGGTGGACGATGCCCTCGGCGTGCGCGTGCGCCAGCGCCGCGAGGAGCTCGATCGCGAGCGCGGCAGCGACCTCGGGCGGAAGCGCACCGCGCTCCTTCAACAGCGCGCGGAGGGTCTGGCCGCGGATCAGCTCGACGACCAGGTAGCGCTCGTCGTCGTCGTCGGCCGAGACGTCGAAGACCTCCACGATGTTCGGGTGGCGGAGCTTGGCGACTGCGTGGGCTTCGGTGGTGAAGCGCGCGGCGACCTCGCCGGAGTCGCGGAGGTGACGGTGGATCAGCTTCACCGCGACCTCGCGCCCGAGGCGCGGATCCTTCGCGCGATACACGGTCGCCATCCCGCCGTGCCCGATCTCCTCGAGCACCTCGTACTTCGCGAGCTGCGGCAGGCGCGCGGTAGGCGAAGGTGAGACCGTGGCCGCCATCGGCTGAATGGTACCACGGCGCGTCCCGGGGCCAACGCGTCGTCGTGGGTCGAGTGCGGCATACGCGCCGAGGCGTTTCGGGCGGTGGAGCGCGGCACCGCGCCCCGCGCGATTTCGCGCTCGGTTACTTGTCACCTACACGCATTCGGCGCGATCGTTCGAGGATGCGGTACACCACGACCTTCGTTTTCTTCTCCAGCGTGCTCGTCCTCGGTTCCGTCGCCGGCTGTGGCGGCGACGAAACGACCGACATCCCCGGTAACGACGCGAGCGCGGACAACTCCAACCCCGGCAACGACTCCAGCACCAACAACGACGGCAGCCAGCCTCCGGGCGATGGCGGCATCACCGACGGCTCGTCGACCGACGCACCCGTGAATCCCGGGGACGGCGGCTCCACGCCCGGCACGCTCCAGTGCGGCTCGAACACCTGCCAGACCGCGACGCAGGAGTGCTGCATTCGCTTCACCTTCGACGGCGGCGTCGACGGCGGAGCGGGCATCTCCCGCACGTGCATCCAGAAGGGTGGTCAGTGTCCGAACGGCGCGACGAGCGCCTGCGACGACAAGAGCGATTGCCCCCAGAACCAGGTCTGCTGCGTCGAGTTCGGCGGCAACTCGATCACGGGCTCGTGCCAGAACAGCTGCGGTAACCAGGGCGTGCAGCTCTGCAAGGTCACGTCGGAGTGCCTGAACGACGGCGGGACGTGCACGACGTACACGTGCCCCGGCAACAACGTCGTTCAGACGTGCCGGAAGCCGTTCCAGCAGTGTCAGTGAAGGGTCACTGACCCTTCAGGCCCAAGCGCTTCAGTCGACTGCGCAGCGTGCTCTCCGACAAACCGAGAGAGCGCGCTGCCTTCGATTGATTGCCGCCGTGGCGCTGGAGGATCTGCGCGAGGATCTCGCGCTCGAGATCGTCGAACGTCGTGCCTTGTTGCGGGACCTCGAGCACGATCGGCTCCGCGCCCGCGCGCGCCGAGGCGGGCGGCGGAACGCTGGCGCGGCGCGCGAGCCGCTCCTCCGTCACCGGACCGAGCGCCGGCGGGAGATCCAGGTCCTCGGTCTCGACCTCGCGCCCCGCGTGGTAGATGACGAGCCGCTCCATGAAGTTGCCGAGCTCGCGGACGTTGCCGGGCCACGAGTGGCGTGAGAGCGCACCCCACGCCGCGTCGCTCACGCGGGGGAGGGGCCGGTTCATGCGGCGGGCGGCGGACTCGAGCATCGGCGCTCCGAGGCCGCGGACGTCCTCCGCGCGCTCGCGCAGCGGCGGGATCATGATCGGCGCCACCGCGAGGCGGTAGTAGAGGTCGAGCCGGAAGTGGCCGGCCTGCGCGTACGACAGGAGGTCGCGGTTCGTCGCGGCGATGATGCGCAGGCTCACGCGGCGTGGCTCGCTCGAGCCGACGGGCCAGATCTCGCGCGACTCGAGCGCGCGGAGCAGCATCGCCTGGAGCGCGGGGGGCGCTTCGCCGATCTCGTCGAGGAAGAGCGTGCCGCCGTCGGCGAGCTCGAAGAGACCGCGGCGCGAGCTCTGGGCGCCGGTGAACGCGCCCTTCACGTGCCCGAAGAGCTCGCTCGTCATCAGCTCGGGCGGCAGCGCCGCGAGGTTCTGCGCGACGAAGCGCCCGCGCTTCCGCGCGCTGCGATCGTGGATCGCTTGCGCGACGAGCTCCTTGCCGACGCCGGTCTCTCCGATGAGGAGCACGTTGGCGTCGGTCCCGGCGACCGCCACGACCTGCTCGAGCACCTTCGCCATCGGCGGCGAGCCGACGATGAGGCGCGCCTTCGGGACGGCGCGGACGGCGGCGTCGACGTCGACCTCGAGCTTGGAGTTCGCGGCCTGCAGCTCCGTCACGAGGCGGCGGTTCTCGAGCGTGAGCTTCCGCTTCTGGTTCGCCTGCTGGATGGTGAGCTTGAGCTGCTCCGCCTCCCACGGCTTCTGCACGTACGCGAACACGTGGCCTCGGTTGACGGCGTCGGCGAGGTCGTCGTGATCGGAGTAGCCGGTCAGGAGCACGCGCTCGGTGTCGGGGAAGCGGGCGTAGGCGCGGGCGAGGAGCTCGGACCCGCGCATCGGATCCATGCGCATGTCGGAGACGAGGACGTCGACGTCCCCGCTCTCGAGCATCTTGAGCGCTTCGTCCCCGCTCTCGGCGAGGCGAACGTCGAACTCGGCTCCGAATACGGCGGCGAACACCTCGCGGACGTCGCTCTCGTCGTCGACGTAGAGGACGCGCGTCGGTTGGGCTTCGGTCATGTGCCACCTCCGAGCTTCCCATCGAGCTCGCGTTGGAAGGAAGAGAATGCGCTCTGCTCGGGCCAGGGCGGTGCGCCCGCGAGGAGCGCGCGCGCCTGGGTCGGGTGCCCGCCGTCGATCGCGAGGATGGCCCGCGCATAGCGCATGGCCCAGTGCACGACCGGCGAGGCGGACTCCGCCCGCTCGAGCCGACTGTCGTCGCCGGGGGTGCTCGCGTGCGCGAACGCGCGGGCCAGCGCCGCGACGCCTTCGCGCAGCGCGGCGACGCGCCGCCGGACGAGCACCCCGGCGCGCGGGAGCGGCAGGTGCACGAGCTCCGCGGACTTCAGGAGCGAGCCCGACGAGTTCCCCTCGAACGTGTCGAGCAGGATCTCGACGAAGAGGCGCTGCTCGCGCGCAGCCTCCCACGCGGGCCCCTTCGCCGCGCGATCGAGCGCCGTGCGAGCGGCCTCGTTCCAGCCGTGCGAGGCGTAGGCGGTCGCGACGATGATCGGGGCCATCGTCTCGGGGTGGACGACGCGCTCGATCGACTGGCGCCACGCCTCGAGGATCGCGCGCACGTCACCCGACGTGAGGAGCCGTCGCATCCGCCAACGCGCGAGCGCGAACGGTACGAAGCTCACGAGGACGACGAGCACGAACGGGACGAAGTAGCGCGAGTCGGCCAGCGCCATCTTCAAGAGGAGCATCCCGCACAAAACGCTCACGAGCGTGGGAACGATGGCGAGCCGCGCGCGGGACATGGGCCGCATCGCTCAGGTGTTGTTCTTCGGATCGCCGATGCCGTGCCGGCGCAGGTAGCCGCGCACGTGGGCGCGCTCCATGGCGGCGCGCCGCCCGATCTCGCTCACGTTGCCGCTGCACTCGGCGTAGAGCGCGGTGAAATAGTCACGCTCGAAGCGGGCGAGGACCTCGCGCTTGGCGTCCTGGAAGGTACGCCCGCGGACGGGCGTCGACTCGTTCGGCGACGAGAGTGGGTTCAGGTGCGCCGCGAGATCGATCGGGCCTTCCTTGCCGAAGGCCATGGCCACTGCGACCAAGTTGCGGAGCTCGCGGACGTTGCCCGGCCAGTCGTGGCGCATCAGGCGCTCGAGCGCGTCGTGCGAGATGCGCTCGTAGGCGGCGGCGTCGCCGAGGTCGCCCATCATGCGGCGGATGAGCGCGGGGAGATCTTCGAGGCGGTGCCGCAGCGCGGGCAGCTCGACCTTGAGCTGCGCGACGCGGAAGTAGAGGTCGCTCCGGAAGCTGCCGGCGTTGACCTCGCGGACGAGGTCGCGGCGGGTCGCCGCGATGACGCGGACGTTGACGGGGCGGTACGTGTTGGAGCCGACGCTCTTGATGCGCTGCTCGGCGAGCGCGCGGAGCAGCTTGGGCTGCACGTCGACCGGGAGCTCTCCGAGCTCGTCGAGGAAGATCGTTCCGCCGTCGGCTTCGACGAACGGCGAGATGCGCTTGTCGACCGCGCCGGTGAAGGAGCCGCGCTCGTGGCCGAAGAGGGCGCTCTCGGCGAGCGACGGCGGAATGGAGCCGCAGTCGACGACGATGAACGGCTTCTGGGAGCGGGCGCTCGCGAGGTGGATGGCCTGGGCGACGAGCTCCTTGCCGGTGCCGGTCTCGCCGGTGATCAGGACGGTGAGCTCGGTCGGCGCCGCTTTTCGGAGCCGCTCGAAGACGGCGCGCATGCCGGCGCTGGAGCCGACGAGGGGGCCGAACTCGGCCGCGTCGGGGACGCTGACCTGCTCCGGGTTCGACGGAGAGAACTCGAGCGTGGAGTCCCCGCAGACGATGTAGCCGTGCTTGGTGAGGTAGACCTCGCCGATGCGCGTGTCGCCGACGAAGGTGCCGTTGCGCGAGCCGAGGTCGCGCACGCGCACACCGCGCTCGGTGGCGATGAGCTCCATGTGGACGGCGCTGACCTTCCGGTCGTCGAGGACGAGGTCACAGGCTTCGTTTCGGCCCACCACCATCGTCTCGGGGCCGATCTCGATCTCCTGCTTCGAGCCCGAACCCTTCGACAGACGGAGCGTGCCGCCACGGACCTCGAAGCGTCCCTTCGCGACGATGGTGGCATCCACGGGGCCATTTCTAACACGGAAAACGCCATGGCCCGCAAGGCTTTGGCGACGAACTAGCTGGATGCGCACGGTTTGCGATACGTTGGATCCTTCGGGTCCGGGCTCATCCGAGGCTTCCTCAACGTCAGGAGAAGGTCATGAAGTCACGTCACGTCGTGTTGGTTTCCACGCTCGTACTCATGGGCGGCGCGGGGGTTTGGGTCGGCTGTGGAGGGGATGACACCACCACGCCGGGGGTCGACGCAGGGACCGACACCTCGACCAACCCGGACACGGGGGGACAAAAAGACTCGGGTGGCGGGAACGATGGCTCGACGACCGATGGGTCGACGACGGACGGCGGTGGGGGCGGTGACGGCGCCGTGGCCATCCCCCAGAACTGCACCACCTACTGCACGCTCATGATGAGCGCTTGTACTCAGGGCAACGGCCAGTACATCGACCAGGGCACCTGCGAGGCGATGTGCGCGAAGTTCCCCGGCGCGGACGCTGGCGCGGGCGACGGCGGCGTCACGAGCGGCCAGACGTTCGCGTGCCACGCCTATCACGCATCCGTCGCGGCCCAGAGCGCGAACAATGCCACCATCCACTGCCCGCACGCCGGTCCGTACGGCTTCGGCGGCTGCGGCTCGGAGACGGAGGACTTCTGCCTGATGTACAACGCCTTCTGCGCGGGCGGGGGTGGCTACGGCGGCAACTGCGCCAACAGCTTCGGCCAGATCAACGACACCACGGACGGCGGCACCTTCCTCACCGGATCGGGTGGAGCGGGGCCGCGCGACTGCCGTGAGTACCACCTGGAGAACGCCTACAAGTCTGGCGGCAACGGCGGCGGTCACTGCGACCATGCGTCGAAGACCGGCGGCGGCATTTGCAACTGAGCTGAGGCGGAGCACCGCCGATGGAGCCGGATCTCGGGGACCTCCCCGGATCCGGCTCCGTTCATTTGTGAGCTAATCTGTCGGCGTGCCGTTCGATCCCGACTCCGAGGACACCCGGCGGGACGAGCTGCCTCTGGTCGACGGGCGCTTCGAGCTGAAACGTGTCGCAGGCGCAGGCGGGATGGGGAAGGTCTATGCCGCGCACGACCGCGTGACCGGCCAGCCCGTCGCGGTGAAGGTCCTCGCCGCGACCGGCGGCGACGCGCGCCGCTTTGCGCGGGAGGCCGCCGTGCTGGCCGATCTCATCGCGCCGACGATCGTGCGGTACGTCGCGCACGGCGTCACCCCGACCGGCGCCCCCTACCTCGCGATGGAGTGGCTCGACGGCGAGCCGCTCAACGTCCGCCTCGGGCGCGGGAAGATGCCGGTGCGCGACGCGGTCATCGTCGCGCGTCGCATCGCGGAGGCGCTCTCGGTCGCGCATCGGCGCGGCGTCGTCCACCGCGACATCAAGCCGAGCAACGTGCTCCTCGAGCGCGGCGCTCCCCAGCGCGCGAAGCTGATCGACTTCGGCGTCGCCCGCGACCAGAGCGATGCGTCGGAGATGACGGCCGCCGGCATGATCGTCGGCACGCCGGGCTACGTCGCTCCGGAGCTGCTCAGCTCGAAGGGCGCGGTCGTCGGGCCTGCGGTCGATCTCTACGCGTTGGGGGCGCTCCTGTTCCGGGCGGTCGCGGGCCGGCTCCCGTTCGAGGCCGACGATCTGATCGCGATCCTGATGCGCGTGGCGCACGATCGCGCGCCGCGGCTGTCGTCGTTCGTGCGCGTCTCGCCGTTGCTCGACGAGCTCGTCGCATCGCTCTTGTCGCGCAAGCCCGAGGATCGGCCGAAGGACGCGGAGATGGTGGTCGAGCTCCTGCACCGCGTGGAGGAGAGCAACGCACCGCCTCCGCTCCCGTCGAGCCGGCCCGTTCGGGCGCTCGGGCGCGGGGAGCTGCGCACGTTCTCGGTCGTGGTCGGCGCGCTCGCGGGCGAGCCGCGCCCCGGTGCGATGCGCGCGATGTCCGAGGCGATCGCGCCGCACGGCGGCGTGATCGAGGTCGCCGTCGGCGCTTCGTTCACTGCGATGGTGCCGCGCGGCGGGATCGCCGCCGATCAAGCTGCGCGCGCGGTGAACGTCGCGCTCGCCCTCCGCGCGCTCGTTCCGGACGTGCGCCTCGCAGTCGCATCGGGCCGCGATCAACCGACGCAGGCCGAGGTCGGACCGGTCGTCGATCGGGCGTCCGCGCTGGTGCGCGAGACGAAGGCCGGGACGATCGCGATCGACGAGCTCACGCGCGGTCTCGTCGGTGATCGCTTCGAGCTCCGGCTCGATGGAGAAACGCACGTCGTCGTCGGCGTCGGCGAGCGCGGGACGGTGAAGCGCCGCCTGCTCGGGCGGGACGCCCCGTACGTCGGGCGCGACGCCGAGCTCTACGCGCTCGAGGCGATGGCAGAGCGCTGCGTGATGCAGAGCACGCCGAGCATCGCGGTCGTGACGGGCCCGCCCGGGATCGGAAAATCGCGCCTCGCGACGGAGCTGACGGCGAAGCTCGCGGAGCGCGGCATCGGCTACGACCTCTGGACCGCGCCGTGCGATGCCGTGAGCGCGGGCGTCCCCTATTCGCTCTTCGTGCGCGCGATCGAGCGCGCGCTCGCCGTGCCGGGCAAGGCGCCCGACCAGGCGCGCCAGCGGAAGTGGCTCGCGACGCGGCTCGGTCGGTTTCTTCCGCCGGAGGAGGCGGAGCGCATCCGCGAGCTCGTCGGCGATCTGATCGGGCTGCCGAACGCGGACCCGAGCATCGCGCTCCAGGTCGCGCGGCGCGACGGGCGGCTGTTCGCGGACCAGCTCCGGCGTGGGCTCGTGGATTGGCTGCGCGCGGAGGCAGCGAACCAGCCCCTCTTCTTCCTGCTCGAGGACCTGCACTGGGCCGATCGTCCGTCCGTGAAGCTGCTCGGCGAGATCCTGCGCGATCTGGAGGGCTCGCCGGTCTTCGTGGTGGCGCTCGCGCGACCCGAGCTCCGCGAGCGTTTCCCGAAGCTCTGGTCCGGGCGGGTCGCGCTCGAGATGGAGCTCGGCGCGCTCTCGCGCCAGGCGTCGGTGCGGTTCGCGCGCGCGATGCTCGGTGACGTCGAACCCGACGTCGTCCAGCGCGTGGCTGAGCGCGCTGCGGGGCACCCGCTCTACCTCGAGGAGCTCGTGCGCGAGGCCGAGGGCGACGCGAAGGAGCTGCCCGAGACGTTGCTCGCGCTGGTCGAGGCACGCGTCTCCGAGCAGGAGGTGGAGGCGCGGCGCGTGCTGCGTGCGGCCGCCGTGTTCGGCGAGTCGTTCTGCGATCGCGGCGTCGATGCCTTGCTCGGCGGCGAGAGCGCGGCCGATTGGCTCGAGGTGCTCGTCGAGCGCGAGATCCTCCAGCGCACGCGGCGGGTGCCCTTCCCGGGCACGGTGGAGTACCTCTTTCGCCACGGGCTCGTGCGCGATGCCGCGTACGCGACGCTCACCGACGAGGATCGCGCGCTCGGGCACCGGCTCGCCGCGGCGTGGCTCGACGAGATGGGCGAGGACGGCTTCATCGTCGCGAAGCACCTGGAGCGCGCTGGCGACGAAGCGGGCGCGGCGGGGAAGTACTCGGCGGAGGCCGCGCGGCTCATCGACGAGAGCGACATCCCGCGCGCGCGCGCGGTGGCGGAGCGTGCGCTCGCCGCGGAGGGGCGCGCGTCGCCCGAGCTCTTGCGCGTGCTCTACCAGACGAGCCATTGGCTCGCCGATCCGGGCGCCGCGGCCGAGGCGGTGCAGAAGTGGCTCCAAGCGACCGAGCCGCGAACGGCGGCGCGGTTCGAAGCGCTCGCCAGCGCGATCATCAACGACCTCCGCGGGCTCGATCGGCAACGCGGGTTCGCGCTGAGCGAAGAGCTCGTGACCGCCGAGCCGATCGACGCGACCGCGAACGAGGAGCTGGCCGTCGCTCTCGCCGACGTGGGTGGAGCGCTCCTGCTCGCGGGGGCCTACGAGCTCGCGCTGCGGGTGAAGGATCGGCTGGAGCGCTCGCTCGGCGAGGCGGGGGGAAGCTCGTTCCGCGTCGTGTGCAGCGTGAGTCGGTTCCGCGGGATCTTCGGCGTCCGGCGCGGCTTCCCGGAGGAGGCCGTGATTCACTTCCGCGAGGCGGCGCGCAGCTTCGACGCGATTGGCGATGCGCGTCGGGCCGCGATGGAGACGGGCAACCTGGCTCACGCGTTCAACGAGCTCGGCGATTGGGTGAGCGCGGAGGCTGCGGCGAAGGACAGCGTGGCGGCAGCGGCGGCGCTCGGGATGGCGACCGTCGCGCGCTACACGCTCGCGCGAGCGGTGGCGGGCCTCGGTCGGGTCGCGGAGGCGAAGGAGATCTACGAGCTCGCGATCCGGGAGCTCCGGGAGCAGCGGCAACAGCGGATGGAGGCGATGGCGCGCGGTCACTACGCCGATCTGCTCCTTCGCGAGGGCGACCCCGCGAGCGCCGAGCTCCACGCGCGCGAGGCGATGGCGATCGACGGCTCACCGTCGTCGCGCCGCCGCTCCGAAGCTGCGCTCGCGCGGGCGCTCGTCGCGCGCGGGCGCGTGGCGGAGGCGGTCCCGATCGCGGAGCGGCTGATGGAGCAAGTGCACGGGACGGAGTGGGCGGAGCTCGGCGACGTGGTCGTGCGACTGACCGCCGCGATCGTCGCGCAGGCCTCGGGCGACCAGAAGCGCTACTGGGCGGCGGTCGACGAAGGGAAGGCGCTCGTCCGCGCGCGCGCGGACACCATCCGCGATCCCATCCTGCGCGAGGCGTTCCTGACCGAGGTCCCCGAGAACGCGGCGATGTTGGAGCGCTGAGTCGCGTCACCGCGTCAGATCGCACTGGAGCTCGAGCACGGCCGCGGTGACGTCGGAGGGGAGGGCGTTGCGCGTGAACCCGAGCGGGTCGCAGCTCGCGGTCCCGGTGGATGCCGTCCCGGGCTCGATGCACCAACCCGCGTCGAGCGCGACGGTGCCGCGCGCGCACCCGTCGGCGGCGGCGCCGCCGAGCAGGCGCACCTCGCAGACGCGGTTGCCGTCGGCGTTCCAGGTCGGGGTGCGAACGCCGTCGCTCCCGCGCGGGTCCATCCAGCCGCGCGCGGACGTGCACTCGACGCGCGGCGCGGTGAAGACGAGCCGGCATTGGGCGCGGCCGTCCGGATCGCGCGCGACTCGGCGACCGTCCCAAAATGGGCATCGGCCCTGCGGTGAGGTTCCTTCCCAACCTTCGAACAGATCGGCGGAGCGCGAGCTCGCGTCGACGGGGCAGCCGAGAGCGGCGAGCGAGAGCTCGGCTTTGGCCCATCGATCGATCTGGGCGAAGCGCGGGAGCGGTGGGCTGTCGCAGTCGTGGCGGACCGCGACCTCCCACCACGCGCGCGGCGGGGGGAGGAACGCGGTGGGCGGCTCGGCGCCGTCGTCGTCGCGCGTCGTGACGTAGGCGAAGGCCTGGATGCCGAAGTCGGGGAGCTCGGCGACGGCCTTGGCCTCGGCATCGCCTTCGGGGAGTCGCCAGCCCGTCGTCACGCGCTCCGCGTCGACGGCGCGCTCGATCGGGGCGTAGCGCGCACCCGGAGCGGCGACGTGAGCGCGCACGTCCGCCGCGATCGAGGCAGCCCATGCTTCGAACGCGTCGTCGTCGACGTCGGAGACGTGCAGACGATGGAGCGCGAGGGCGAGGTTCGTCGGTTGGCTCGGGTGCACCACGACCACCGTGACGTCGAGAGGCCACCACTCGCTCGCGCGCTTCGGGGAGGTGGGGAGCTGCGCGAACCGGCGGAGCATGGGACGGAGCTCCTTCGTGACGAACGCTTCGCGGAGGGCCTCGGCGCGCGCGGAGGGGCCGTCGTCCACGGCGAGGACGAGGAGCTGGGGTCCGGTTCCGGCCCAGAAGCCCCACGTTCGCTGGGTGACGGCGCCTTCGCTCACGGTGGGGACCGGCTCGCTCGCGCAGCCCAGGGCGAGTGCGAGCGCGGTGAAGGCGAGCGCCGACGGGAGAATCCGCATGCGGGGCGCGAGTGCAGGCGGCGTTCCAACGGGCCGCGCGCGCAGACCTCGACGAAATTGCCATCCCGTTGGGGCTGGGACGCGCGGGGGGCGGCAACTTCGGGCACCAGCTGCAACCCCCGTTGGCGGAGACACCCCCCCGTCAACGGGCGTCCACAGCCCCCTACCTGGACCGCAAAAAGCGCGGGTTTCCGACCTGCTTGCTCTGGCACGCTCCTCGCAACAAACTGTCACTGTGAAATCTCCGCTCGCCCTCTTCGCCGCTGCTGCTCTGGCTGCCGTCACCCTCGCCTCGGGCACGGGTTGCTCGAGCCCCGCGCGCTCGACGTTCGGGCTCTCGGTCACCGTGAAGGACACGGCGAAGAAGGGGTCGATCTGCGACCTGCCGCGTTCGGCGCAGGGCGGTTCGTCGCTGAAGGTGGACACGAAGGCGGCGCCCCCCAACCTGTGGGTGGAGACCGAGCACAACTTCGACTCGGATCCGGCGTATCGCGTCCGCGCCTTCACGGCCGACGCGTACCAAGATGGTACGACGAACGTGCCGGTGAAGAAGAACGTGCTCGTCGAGAAGCGTTACGACGAGTCGTTCGGCCGCACGCACGGGACGGACACGTTCCAGGTCTCGTTCGAGGGGACGAACTACGACGTCACGGTGAACGGCTTCCCGGACGGGGAGACCTGCCCCACCCCTTGAGGTGGTGAGGTGGCTCTGCGTTGGGGAGGGCGGCTGCCGTTCGTGCTATAGCGATCGGTGATGCATCGCACGATCGTCGCCGTTGCTCTCGTGGGGGCTGGGGTCGCTGGGTTCGTCGTTGCCTGCTCTGGGGCGCCGGTCACGCCGACGCCGACGCCGGATGCGAGCGCGGCGGACACGGGCGTCGCGGACGTGGTGAGCGAGAAAGAGGCGGCGGCGCCGATCACGTTGGACTGCGCGTCGTACTGCGCGGGGATCGAGGCGGCGTGCACGGGGGTGAACACGCAGTACTTGGACGACGACACGTGCAAGGCGATGTGCGCGAAGCTGCCGGTGGGCACGAAGGGCGACACGAGCGGCAATACGTTGGGGTGTCGCGTCTACCACGCGGGTCTCGCGCAGCAGGGAGGGGCCAACGCGGACACGCACTGCGGGCACGCGGGGCCGTTCGGGTTCGGAGCGTGTGGCAACGAAATCGAGAACTTCTGCTTCCTCTACGGAGCGCAGTGCAACCTCGCGACGTTCGGAGCGGCGGACTGCCCGGCGGCTGCGTCGGCGATCCCCAACTTGGACGGCGGGCCGCTTGGTACCACGTTGGGATACAGCCTCGATTGTCGCGAGTATCACCTCGAGAACGCCTACAAAGTCGGTGACAATGATGGCGGTGGGCACTGCTCGCATGCGACGAAGGACTCGATAGCGGCCCACTGCGAGAAGTAGAGCCCTGCAGCGCCGCTTCGGCTCCCGCTCCCGCTCCCGCTCTGGCTTCCGCTTCGGCTCCCGCTCCCGCTCTGGCTTCCGCTTCGGCTCCCGCTCCCGCTCCCGCTCCCGCTCCCGCTCCCGCTCCGGCTTCCGCTCCCGCTCCCGCTCCCGCTCCCGCTCCCGCTCCCGTCGTGCGCGTCCGAGATCCGGATCCGATCTCCGCGCAGTCGTCGGTGCTGTTCTCTCTCGCTCTCGCAGGCGCGCCTGGGGCTAGAGCCCCAGGCAGCGAAGTTGCTCGCGGCGAGACTCGGTCCAAGCCCGCCCAAGGGGCGGGCTCTCCGTGGGGAGTGAGCGCGGGCTCCGCGGTGGTCGCGGAGCCCGGCAGAGGAGTCAGCGCGAGAGCTTGTGCAGCGTTGCGTTGATGCGGTCGAGTGCGTCGAGGAGTGCATCATCGCGCTTGGTGAAGCCCCAAGCGGCGGCGAGCTCGAGTGCCATGCGAGTCTCTCGCGCGGAGCCGAGAGCGGAGCGCAGTCGTTGTCGCGAGTTCCCATCGAAGGAAGATTGAGCTTCGGCGATGTTGAGCAGTACCGAAGAAGCCGCGCGCCGCATCTGCCGCGCCAAGTCTGGATCTTTCGAGCCGACCACCGCGACCACCGGAGCCAACTGCCGCACCGTATCGAGAGCGAACCGTTCGATCTGAAGCATGAGAGACCTCCTTGCCTGTCGCGCTGCGCGCGAAGGCGTCCTCGTCGGGCCTGCGCACGGAGCCCAGGTCAACCCTGGCGCGGTCTTCCGCGCCACCGCCGAAGGCGGCTCGGGGTTGAGCTGGGCGAGTACGCAGGCACGATGAGGATGCCGAGCGAGCCCCACGTCAGCAGGTGGGAAGGCCAGAAGACATCACGTCCTCCGCGCGTCCCGCGCCGAGCCGGAGAGAGCAGAGGAGTCCAACGTCGTCCCGAGCCGTGAAGCGCTCGCCGTTCGCTGACGCGGACAGGGATGCGGGAGCGGGAGCGGGAGCGGGAGCGGGAGCGGGAGCGGGAGCGGGAGCGGGAGCGGGAGCGGGAGCGGGAGCGGGAGCGGGAGCGGGAGCTGGAGCTGGAGCTGGAGCTGGAGCTGGAGCGGGAGCTGGAGCGGGAGCGGGAGCGGGAGCGGGAGCGGGAGCTGGAGCGGGAGCGGGAGCTGGAGCGGGAGCTGGAGCTGGAGCGGGAGCTGGAGCGGGAGCGGGAGCTGGAGCGGGAGCGGGAGCGGGAGCGGGAGCGGGAGCGGGAACTACCGCCGCCCAGGAAACGTACTGGACGTCCCAGCAAACGTACTGGCAGTGACCTCCGTCCGATCCTCGACCGGGTAGTCACTCCGGAACTGCTCCCGCAGCACCAAATTCTTGGGCGGGTCCCGGTGGGTCGTGCCCATGACCTTGCAGACCTTCCGCCACGCTTCGAGCGCTTCCTGCGCCGTGCGATACCGCCGCTCGCGGTCGCGCGCCATCATGCGCTCGAGAAAGCGCTCGATCGACGCGGGCCATTCGTCGCCCGTCGTCGCCGCGAGCGACGGCGGCTCGCGATCGAGCTTGAGCGCGATGAGTGTCAACGCGTTGGTGCCCTCGAACGGCAACCGCCCCGTGAGCGCCCGGAACGCGACGGCGCCGAGCGCATACAGGTCGGCCCGCTCGTCCACGCGCGCGGAGCCCCGGACCTGCTCGGGTGCCATGTACGCGAAGCTCCCGAGCGTCGCATCGAACGCGGTGAGCGAAGGCTCGCTCTTGTTCTTCGCCGTGCGCCGGATCTTCGAGATGCCGAAGTCGAGGATGCGGGTTCGCTCTTCCGGCTCGCCCGCCGCCACGTGCTTCGCGGAGAGCTCGCGCTTCTCGATGAAGAGGTTCGCCGGCTTGATGTCGCGGTGAACGACGCCCGCCTTGTGCGCGGCGGCCAGGCCCTGCAGCGTGTCGTCGACGATGGGGGCGACCTCGGCGAACGAAACGTACTGCTCGCGGCGGAGGCGCTCGTCGAGGCCCTCTCCCACCAAGCGCTCGAACGCGATCCAGAGGCGGCCGTTCCGGTCCTTGCCGGCTCCGAGGATGCCGGCGACGTACGGGCTCTTCACCTGCGCCGCGATCGACGACTCGCGCTGGAACCGCGCGACGAGGTCGGGGTCCTGCGCGGCGCGGTCGTGGAGCACCTTGAGGGCGACCTTTTCGCCGTTTTTCCCGTCCGCGAGGTACACCTCGCCCATTCCACCGTGGCCGATGAGTCGACGCACTTTGTAGACGCCACCGACCGTTGTGCCCACGAGGGCGCCGGCGTCCGCAGCCATACCCCGGGAATGCTACCAGAGATCCGCCCGTTGGGTCGAAGGCAAGGAGCAGAGGTTCAGTATTCCCCCCGTCAGGTCGGATCGCGTCGGATCGCGCCGTTGCTGGAAACGCCAGGGGTGCTTATCCTCGCCAACACATGCGAACGGTCAAAGACGTCGAGGCGTACCTCGAGCGGCTGAATCGGAAGTACGCCCCCGTCGAAGGTCAACCGGGCACCTACCTCGTGACGACGAACGCGGCGATGCCGCCGGTCGCGCTGCGCGTCGATCCGCCGCTGGTGGTTCTTCGCTTGCGGATCGGGGACGTGCCCAAGGACGATCACGTTGCGCTCTTTCGCAAGCTCCTGAGCCTGAACGCGAAGGCGCTGATCCACACGAGCTACGGGATCGAAGACGACTCGATCGTCCTCTCGGCGGCCCACGAGCTCGAGAACCTCGACTTCAACGAGATCGAGGCGACGTTGGACGAGATCGACCTCGCGCTCGCCCAACAAGTCCCCGAGCTCGTCGAGCTGTCCAAGCAGTCGAAGTAACCCCGCTCTTCTTCAGGAACCTTCAGGAACCTCATGGGAATCTTCAGCCGTCTCGCACAGCTCATCAAGTCGAACATCAACGACCTCATCAGCAAATCCGAAGACCCGGAGAAGATGCTGAACCAGGTCGTCCTGGACATGAACACGCAGCTCGTCGAGGCGAAGAAGCAGGTCGCTTCTTCGATCGCGGACGAGAAGCGGCTCGCCAAGCAGGCCGAGCAAGAGCAGGCGAACGCCGCCGAGTGGGAGCGCCGCGCGATGATGGCGCTCCGCGCCGGCAACGAGCAGCTCGCGCGCGAGGCGCTCGCGCGCAAGAAAGAGCACGACACGCTCGCGCAGACGTTCAAGGAGCAGTGGCAGAAGCAGAAGGATGCCGTCGAGAAGCTGAAGACGGCGCTGCGTCTCCTCAACGACAAGATCGAAGAGGCGAAGCGGAAGAAGAACGTGCTCGTCGCGCGGAAGAAGCGCGCCGAGGCGCAGAAGGCCATCCAGGAGACGATGGCCGGGCTCAAGGATCAGAGCGCGTTCGAGACCTTCGATCGGATGTCGCAGAAGATCGACCAGATCGAGGCCGAGGCCGAGGCCGGCGAGGAGCTGGCCGAGGAGTACACGGGCGACGTCCTGGCCTCGAAGTTCAACAACCTCGAGAAGACCGCCCAGGCCGATGACGAGCTCATGGCCCTGAAGCAGAAGATGGGCCTCGCTCCGGCGCCCGCCGCCCCCGCGGCGAAGGAAGACGCCAAGGCTCGCGTCGAGGCGCCGGCTCCCGCGGCGGAGACCAAGATCTCCCAGGCGGAGCAGGACGAACTGGCCGCCGCCCTCGAAGAGCTCGAGGCCGAGCAACAGGCCGAAGCCCGCAAGATGGGCCGGTGAGTCACGGCTCGCGTCGCGAGCCTGCCCCGACTGTGATAGGGCTGGGCTGGTGAGTGGGAAGAACGACCGGGCCCCCGTCTTCCATGCCGAAGCGGTGGAGGACCTCCTCACGCGCTTCGAGGTGGACGCGCATGGGCTGACCGAGGCCGAGGCGAAGAAGCGCCTCGCCAAGAACGGTCGCAACGAGCTCCCCGCTCCGCCGAAGCCGAGCCCGATCAAGCAGTTCTTCGCGCAGTTCGCGAACCCGATCGTCGGCACGCTGCTCGTCGCCGCCGTGATCGCGATCTACGACGGCTTCACGCACCCCGAGCTGGATCTGCTGGAGCGCTTCGGCGACGCGACGGCCATCCTGCTCATCGTCGCGCTGAATGCGTTCCTCGGCTTCTACCAGGAGCGCCGCGCCGAAGCCGCGCTGGACGCGCTCCAGAAGATGCAGACGCCGAACGCCCGCGTGCGGCGCGGCGGCAAGGTGACGGTGATCGGTGCGGCCGAGGTCGTCACCGGCGACATCCTCGAGCTCGAGGCCGGCGACGCGATCCCGGCCGATGCCCGCCTCCTCCAGACGGCGAACGTCACGGTCGAAGAGTCGTCGCTCACCGGCGAATCCGTCCCGGTCGTGAAGGAGGCGAAGGCCCCCGTCGCCGAAGACGCGACGATCGGCGATCGCGCCAACATGGTCTTCCTCGGCACGAGCGTCATCAAGGGCACCGCCCGCGCGCTCGTCGTCGCCACCGCCGGCGCGACCGAGGTGGGCAAGCTCAACACGCTCCTCCAGAGCGTCGAGCCGGAGCAGACCCCGCTCGAGGAGAAGATCGACTCGTTCGGGAAGAAGATCCTCTGGGCGTGTCTCGGCCTCTCGGTGCTGCTCTTCGTGCGCGGCATCCTCAAGGGCGATCAGAAGTGGAACGCGCTGCTCCTCCAGGCGGTGAGCCTCGCGGTCGCCGCCATCCCCGAGGGCCTGCCCGCCATCACGACGATCACGCTCGCGCTCGGCATGCAGCGCATGGCGCGGCGCGGGGCGATCATCCGCAAGCTCGCGGCGGTCGAGACGCTCGGCTCCGCCAACGTCATCTGCTCGGACAAGACCGGCACGCTCACGCAGAACGAGATGACCGTCCGCGAGGTGTGGGCGGGCGGAACCCACTACGACGTGACCGGCGTCGGCTACGACGCGAAGGGCGACATCGTCGACCCCGACAAGAACCCGATCCACGACCCGAAGGGGCCACTCCGGGATCTCCTCGCGACGGTTGCACTCTGCAACAATGCGACGCTCGAGCCGGACGACGAGGGGAACTGGAAGGTCATCGGCGATCCGACCGAAGGCGCGCTCCTCACGCTCGCGGCCAAAGGCGGCGTCCCGCGCGAGTCGTTCGGGCCGCAGGTCAAGGTCGTCCGCGAGCTCCCGTTCGACAGCGACCGCAAGCGCATGACGGTGCTCGCCCTCGACGAGCACGGCCGCGAGATCGTCCATGCCAAGGGCAGCGCCGACGTCCTGATCAAGCTCTGCACGACGCTCGCCACCGCCGACGGCCTCGTCGACCTCGACGAGAAGCGGCGCGAGGAGCTCCTCGCGATCGCCGAGGAGATGGCGAAGAAGGCGCTCCGCGTGCTCGGCGTCGCCCGCCGCGTCATGCGCGAAGCCCCGACGAGCCACGATCCGCCGGAGGTCGAAGGCCAGTCCTCCGCCGACCGGCCCAGCGTGGAGCTCGAAGAGCAGCTCACGTTCGTCGGTCTGGTCGGCATGATCGACCCGCCGCGCAAGGGCGTGAAGGAAGCCGTTGCGCTCTGCAACGATGCCGGCGTTCGCGCCGTCATGATCACGGGCGACCACAAGCTCACCGCCGTCGCGATCGCGCGCGAGCTCGGGCTCTGGGACGACCGCGCCACCGCGTGGAACGGCGCCGAGCTCGAGAAGATGAGCGACTACGAGCTCGAGGCGCGCGTCGATCAGGCGCGCGTCTTCGCGCGCGTGACCGCCGAGCAGAAGCTCCGCATCGTGCGCGCGTTCAAGGCGCGCGGCTTCGTCGTGGCGATGACGGGCGACGGCGTGAACGACGCGCCGGCTCTCCGCGAGGCGCACATCGGCGTCGCGATGGGGAAGAACGGCACGGACGTCGCGCGCCAAGCGGCCGACATGGTCCTCGCCGACGACAACTTCGCGACGATCGTCGACGCGGTCCGCGAAGGCCGCGCGATCTACCGCAACATCCAGAAGTTCATCTACTTCCTGCTCTCGTCGAACGCGGGCCTGCTCGTGACGGTGTTCGTCGGCTCGTTCGTCCCCCAGATCAAGCCGCTCACGCCGTTGATGCTGCTCTGGATCAACCTGGTGACGAACGGCCTGCCCGCGCTCGCGCTCGGCATCGATCCGCCCGATCCGACCCAGATGGCGGAGCCCCCGCGCCGGACGCAGGATGGCCTGCTCACCGCGCGCGAGTACCTCGGGATGGCGGTGGTCGGCATCTGGATGGGGTTCACCGCGCTCGCTTGCTACCAGTGGCCGTGGCCGCACTCCGGCGACCTGAGCGATCAGTCGCGCGCGATTGCGTTCTCGCTCCTGGCGCTCTCCCCCTTGTTCCACGCGTTCAATTGCCGCTCGGCGAGCGCTTCGATCGTGTCGCTGAAGCCGCTCGTGTCGAAGCCGCTCATCGCGGCGGTCATCGTGAGCGCGGCGATCCACTTCGTGGTGTTCATCCCGGCGCTCCAGAAGGTGTTCCACACCTTCTTCCTGAGCGGGTACGAGTGGGGCGTTCTCTTGGCGCTCTCCTTCTCGATCGTGCCGGTGATCGAGCTCTTGAAGCTCCTCCAGCGCAAGGGCGCGATCGCCGGCGACCTGGGCCCGCTCTCCCGCCGCGTGCGCTGAGAGCTGCAAGCGCGTCCGTCGAACCCATCCGGGGAGGCTCGCGAGGCGGCGCGCGTACCATGCACGAGGTGTCTCTGCGCGCGCTCGCTCTGGTCGTGGTGCTCTCCGTCGCCGCGTGCGGCGGGGCGCGGTCCCCCGCGCCGGTCGCCTCGGCGCCGCTGCCGCCCCCGCCCACCGCGACGGAGCAGCTCGCGCACGATCGGGCGGTGGCTGCAGAATGCACGAATCGGGGCCGGAAGCTCGTCAGCGATGCGCTCGCCGAGACCTCGACGGCGGCGCAGGCGGACCTGATCGAACGCGCGCTCGCGTCCTATCGCGCCGCGGCGGATGCCTGGGTGCGCGTCGAAGGCCGCGCCCCGAAGAGCGACGCCGCGTACTGGTTGGCGGACGCGCGCGTGATGGTGGTTCGTTTGGCGCGCGCGCTCCACGGCATCGATCCGGCCCGGGGGGACGTGCTCGGCGTCGACCTCACGGCGGCGCTGCAGGCCGCGCTCGTGGCGCGCGACGGACCGCTCGCTCCCGACCTCGTCGAGCCGGCGGCGGCCATGGTCGTCGAGGTCACCGCCATCGCACTCGACGCATCGGGCGAGGCGAAACGCACCACGTTCGAGGTCGATCCGCGGACGGGAAAGCCGAGGTCGGAGCCGCTCTCCTCGAGCGCGCTCGCGTACGTCGACGCGCGAAAGGTGTACCTCGAGCGCATCGCGGCCGATGCCGTGCCGATCGAAGAGGGAGGCGTCCCGCGGAGCGCGCGCCTCGGGTACGAGCTCGCGGACCAGTGGTTCGTCCACGGGCACCTCGCGGAAGCTCGTCCGTTCTTCGAGGCGATCGTGCGTCAGGGGTGCCCCGCGCGAGCCTGGCGCCTCCGCGCGCTGGACCGGCTGGTGGAGATCGCGAGCGCCGAGGATCGCCCGGCCGACGCCGTTCGCTGGCGGGCGCTGCGCTCCGAGAGCGCGCGGGTGTGCTTGGATTCGTAGATCCCCGCGTTGTCCGAGCGCGGTATGCTGGGCGCCGAAATGCGTCCTGCTCGCGTGCTCGTCCTACTCCCGCTGCTGGCCTGTGGCGGCGGCGGCGCTGCCTCCACCCAACCGAAGGACGGAACGAACGTCCTCGACGCCGGCTCCGTCGGCTCGATGATCCTCCAGAACGGTGGGCTCGACAGCCTGGGCGGCGGCTCGAACTCGTCGGGCTCGGGGCTCTCGGGGAGCCTTCGGCTCGATCTCGTGGAGAAAGACTCCAAGGTCCTCCTCGACGGCATCGTCAAGGAGTGGCCCGCGCGCACGAACGCGGGCACCGTCGTGAAGGGCTCGACCGACAAGGCGTCGGCCACCTTCGGCCTCCAGTACGACGGCACCAACGTCTACGTCGCGGGCGAGGTCAACGACTCCGCGTTCTTCCGCACCAACCGCTTCGGCGAGGACGAAGATCACGCGAGCCTGATCGTCGCGACGCCGCCTGCCGGCGTGCAAACTGGAACCTACACGACGGTCGAGATCGGCTTCTTCGCCGGCAAGCCGGGCGAGTCGGCGGGCGCGGTGCGTTGGCTGAGCGGTCCCAGCAAGGGACGGGACGTCGCCGGCGCCAAGATCGTCGAAGCGCCGCTCGACAAGGGGTACGGCTTCGAGGCGCAGATCCCGTGGAGCGCCGTCGCGGCGAACGGCATCCACCTCGGGCTGCGCGGCGCCATGCGCTACTACGACAGCGAAGGCGGCGGCGGCATCAAGTCGATTCTCGCCACGAGCTCCGGCGACGCGACGAGCCCGGGGTCGCTCGCGTTCCTCCCGTCGGAGTCGGAGCAGTCGATGATCGACGGCTTCCTCTCGCCGAAGGGCATGCTCGCGACCACGCCGAAGGTCGACATCATCACCGACGTCGTCGGCGACGGGCAGAAGGAGCGCGTCACGGTCTGGGATCACTTCCTCACCGTGCTCGGTCCTGGCTACCGCGGCGGCAAGGAGTTCTTCTTCCGCGACTTCGGGGCGGACGTCGCCAAGCTCGAGACCAAGGACCTCACCGGCCGCGGCAAGGACGACCTCCTCGTGCGGCGTCGCTTCTCCGGCGCTTCGACGCGGGAGTGGTTCGAGGTGTGGAGCTTCCTCGGCGACGAGCCCACCACGACGTTCGCGCACGAAATCGGCGTGAGCTCCGCGGGCAAGCAGGTCACGAACGCGATCCGTGCATCTTCCAAGGAAATCGAGATCACGTACGAGCCGGCGCAAGGCTGGGACGTCACGAGCTACCGCGAAGCCACCGCGAGCGACGTCGAGCCTGTGCTCCTGCCGTGGGGCGCGATCAAGTCGCAGCTCTACCGCTACGACGCCGGCAAGTTCGCGAAGGTGAAGGAGGTCCCGCAGACGCCGCAGCCGGGCGCCGCCGCGTCGACGTACACCGTCTCGCAGAAGCCGCCCGAGCCGCCGACGCCGCAGGTGAAGACCAACACGGACCTCGGCAAGGCGATGCTCGACAAGTTCAAGGCGGACCGCGGCATCGCCGCGAGCGAGCGGCCGCGCTTCGACGTCGAGGTCCACGTCGACGGGGACAGCCGCGCCGAGCGGGTCGTGGTCTTCGGGCGCGACATCTGCGTCTTCGGCCCCGGCTTCAAGAACGGAACGGCCTACGCGTACATCACGCTCTCGCAGTTCTCGGCCGACGGCGACGTGAAGGACTTCGCCGTGCGCGACCTCACCGGCGACGGCGCGGCCGACATCACCGTCCGCGGCGTGCGCCACGTGAGCGCGGCCGGGCAGGGCAACGTCGACATGGATGTACTCTTCATCTATTCGGTCAAGGCCGAAGCGATCACGCGCATCTTCGGGATCGAGACCGGGCGCGAGCAAGCGGGCGGCAAGCGCGTGCAGGGGATGGTGCAGTTCATCCCGGCCGCGGGCGGCAAGGGCTTCGACGTCGACGTGTCGCCGGGCCGCGCGACGGGCTGGACCGACAAGACCTACCCCTGGGGCCAGGACCAACCGGGCTCCGGCGCGATCGAGCCGCTCCTCCTGCCGTGGGGCGGCATCGCGCACCTGAAGTACACGTGGAACGGGACGGCGTTCGCGAAGGCCCCCTGAGCGGGCGCTACTCGTACATCACGTAGTCGGGGACCGGGGTCAGGGCCATGACTTCCTTCGGGCCCATCAGCCGGCCGCCGAAGCGGACGTCCTCGTCGAAGAACAGCTTGAACCCCGGGTGCACGTCGGGCGCGCTCGACTTCAGCAGGTAGTTGTAGGTGCTGATCTTCGCGCCGGTGATCCCGAGGCCGTCGACGCCCTTGATGACGACAACGCCCGGGTGGCTGACCATCGCGCTCTCGTTCTTGAGCACGTAGCCGTTCACTTCGTGGAACACGAGCGGCTTCTCGGGCAGCTTGTTCTCGCGGATGATGTCGGCCAGGTACGCCCCGACGTCGTTGATCATCTCCCCCGTCGTCTGGCCGTAGACGGAGCCCGGCTTCTGATCGGGCTTCCACATCTGCCACTCGGGATCGAGCGCGACGCCGACGTCCGGCTCCTTGAGCCAGTGCTCGAACGCCTTCACCTCGGTGAGGAAGTCCGAGTGACCGGGTTGGATGTTGAGCAACAGAAGCGCCTTCGCCTTGCGCGCGGCGGCGAGGTATTCGTCGACGACGGACGCCGGCACGCGCTTGCGCCACGCCTTGTCCGGACCGGGGGCGCCCATCACGACCACGGCGATCAGCTCGAAGACGGGCAGGATCTCGCGGTCGCCGCGGTAGCTCTCGGCGAGCTTCGTGAGCTCCTCTCCGCGTCGACCGAGGTTGCCTTGCAGCGCCCCGAGCTCGGGCGCTCCGGGCGTGCCGCAGTAACCGACGAGGCGGAACTGCGGGAAGAGCGTGCGCCCCCCGCGGGGGAGCGTCGGCAGCGGCGCCTCGGGAGGAGGCGGCGCCGGCGGGAGCTCCGGCTCGGCGTCGGCGGGGACGACGCTCGCGACGATGGGGGCCGCGGGGGCGGTCGTCGCCGGCGTGGGCGTGGCGTGGGCGGGGCCTGCGGTGCGGATCGGCGCGACGCAGCCGGCGAGCGCGAGCGTGCCGACCATCGCGCCGAGGCGAACGAGCCGAGCAATGGCGAGTCGAGACGAGGTCACGCGCTCATCTTGCGTGGGGCCGTCGTGGAGGGCCAAGAGAAGCGCGGCGAAGTCGCCACCGAGCCTCGTCCAAACGGAACGTGTAGACTGGAGACTCTCGATGTCGCGCTCCGGCAAGAGATTGCTCGCTGCTGCCGTCCTTGCGTTCGGATGGTTGGGGTGTGCACCGGCCGAGACCGCACCCGAGCCGGTGGTGTTGCCGCCAGCGACCTCGGCCACGAGCGCGCCGCTGGCGACGACGAGCGCCACGGCGCCGCCGCCCGCGTCGACCACCCCTCCCGTCGCTGGACCCGCGCTGACGGGGCTCGCCGTGCCGGCGCGCGATCCGCGGCCGGGTCCGCCCAGCGCAGCGCTCGTGGCGAGCGAGCTTCGCGCGCTCGAGGCGCTGGCGGCAAAGACGCCCGCGAGCGATCCGAATGCACCGCTCGTGCAGCGCCGGATCGCGGAAGCTCACGTGGAGCTGCGGAAGCTCGGGAGCGAGCCGGGCGCCGGCGCGATCGCGGCGTACGAGAAGCTCGTGACGAGTTGGAGCGGCGCCCCGAACCTCGAAGAGGCGCTCTACTACCTCGGGCTCGAGTACGAGCTCGCCGGCGACGCGATGAAGGCGCGCAAGGCGTACTACGAGCTGATCAAGCGCGCTCCGTCGTCGCCGTGGATCCCGTACGCGTACTTCGCGTTCGGAGAGATGTTCGCGCGTGACGGAAAGACGGATCCGACGAAGCTCGCGCTCGCCTCGCAAGCGTTCTCCGAGGCAGTCAAGTACGCGGGGAGCCCGCTCCTCGCCGACACCTTCTGGCGGCTCGGTCAGGTCGAGGACGCGGAGGGCAACGCGCCGAAGGCGCAGACCTGGTACGCAAAGCTCCGCGCGACGTACCCGGGGAGCGATGCGGCGAAGCGGATCGGGGAGCCGCTATGAAGCCCGCGCGCGTCGTCGTGTGCCTCGCGATGGCGAGCGGGCTCGCGGGCTGCGCGCTCGTGAGCGGGCTCTCGTCGCTGGACGTGGGGGAAGGAACGACGGTCGCGGATGCGTCGGTGGATCGGCGGCCCGACGTCGCGACGGTCGATGCGAGCACGGTCGACGTCGTCGTCGATGCGGCCGGCGAGGCCGAGGCGGGCCCCGTCGACGCGGGCATCGACGCACCGTCGTGCGGAGCGCTCCTCGGCGGCTCGGCCACGTTCGCGACCGCGTGCACGGGCGTGAACCCGGTGTTCAACAACGGCGCCCTCACGCCGGGCAGCTACGAGCTCTACGCGCTGCGCGACTACGGCGGCAACTGCGGTTCGTTCGTCTCCCAGCAGGTGGCAGGGCGGCTCGTGATCACCAACCTGGGACAGAAGTATCGCCTGGACGAGCTCATCGTCACGAACGGCGTGCCCGAAGCGCGAAGCTGGGAGGCCGTGGTGAACGGGAGCGCGCTCGACGTGACGCAGCTCTGCGGAACGCCCGTCAACGACAAGAGCTGGGGGATCAACGTCGTGCCGCCGACCGACGGTGGGGTGGGGACGTTGCTCTACTTCAAGGACGATGGCGTGAAGCAGCTCCGGTACTACTGGCACTGACGAGCTGTCGCAAGGGCACCCCGGGCTGAAGCCCGGGGCAGCAAAAGCCAGTGCTAACTCAATCAAAGTCCGCCTTCGGCGGACTCACGCAACACTTTCGCTCGCCGAACCGATAGAGGCGCAGATGCCTCGCCGTTGTCCAGCGCTCCTACTCGTGCACGTCGTGTGGGCCACATACCGACGGCGCCCCATTCTGCCCGTGTCCTTCGATCCGACGCTGGCGGCCATCTTCGGACGCAAGGCCAAAGGCAAACGCTGCGTCGTCCTCGCCGTAGGCATCGCGCACGACCACGTCCACGTTCTACTCCGGCTCGCTCCGTCGATCGCGCTGGCTGACATCGTGCAGTGCCTCAAAGGGGCAAGTGCCTTCGACGTCAATCAACGGCGCCTCCTGAGCGGGCGGCTCAGTTGGCAGGACGGTTATTGGGCCGAGTCTCTCGCTCTCGCTGACGTGTCGTCACTCGTCGACTATCTGCGCCATCAGCGTCTTCACCACGACGACTCCCATCCCGCCGAGTCCTGGCAGTCCCACAACGAGCCGTCGTGAGAGTCCGCCGAAGGCGGACTTTGAGCGGGTCCAGCCCTGACTTTTGCTGCCCCGGGCTTTAGCCCGGGGTGCCCTGCCAGGTCCTATCGGACAGTGACCACTGAGGCATGGTCACTTCAACTTCGTCACGTACCAGTGCCCCCGCCACGCGACCATCTCCGCGATCTCGAGGCGGTGCACCTTCCCGTCGATCGTGAAGGTCAACACGCTCCGCTTCACGCGCCAGAGCGGCTTCTTCCAGTCCTTCGCCTTCGGCACGATCTGCGTGATCGCCTTGCCGATGTCGAACGACACGAAGACCGCCCGGTCGATCCCCTTCGTCCGCGCGCGGACGCGTTTGATCGCCTTCGCGAACAACGGCTTCAGCTTCGTGTCCCACGCCTTCCCCGGGTCCTGCCCATCGCGCGCGCTCGCGTAGGCCTCGCGGGGGAAGAAGATGTCGAGCGCCAGGTCCGGGCTGTCCTTGCTGATCGCCTCGAGGAGGTGCTTCGCGCGCGTCGTCAGCTCGTCCGAGCTCGCGTCGGGCAGCGCATCGTCCGCGGTCCCCGCCTCGATCATCGCGGCGGCATCGCTCGGGCCAGCCTCGCTCGATGCGTCCTTCGCTCCGGCATCCTTCGGCGCCGGGCGCTCGTCGCAGGCGCAGAGGCCAGCGAAGACGAGCGCGAGCGCGAGCCTCATCGCGGTTAGGCGAGGTTCGGCAGGGTGACGACGTCGACGTGGAGCACCTCGTCGAACGCGCGGATCTCGTGGAGGCACGCCTCGCTCGGGCGCGAGACGAGCCGCAGCTTCGCGCAAGCCGCGCCGCCGCCTTCGAACTTGGTGTTCGCGATCTCCTCGACGTTGATGCCGTGGCGCTTGATCACGTTCAGCACGTTGGCGAACGTTCCGACCTTGTCGAGCATGCGGATCACGAGCTGGAAGCGCGCCACCGAAGCCGTGATCACGTTGACGACGTTCGGGACGTGCCCTTCGAGGAGGAAGCTCCGAATGACGCGCACCGTCTCCGTCGCGATCGCGAGCTGCCCCTGGTCGGTGGATGCCGCGATGTGCGGCGTGCCGTAGACGAAGCCCTCGCCGGGCGTGCGCGGGCCACCGAAGAGGTCGTTCGGGTACTCGATCTTGCCCTTCGGCTCGTCGGGGATGACGTCGAGGGCGACCCGGAGGCCGCGCTCCTTCACCGCCCGGCGCATCGCATCGTGATCGACGAGATCCGCGCGTGCCGTGTTGATGAAGATCGCGTTCTGCGGGAGGGCATCGAAGACGCGCGGCCCGATGATGCCGCGGGTGCGATCGACGAGCGCGAGGTGGAGCGTCAGCACGTCCGAGCGGGAGGCGAGCTCCTCGACGTTGGGCGCGTAGCCAATCCCCAAGTCCTTCGCGCGGGACGCGGTGAGCGACCGGCTCGACGCGACGACGTTCATGCCGAACGCCTTGCCGCGGATCGCGACCTCGCGCCCGATCGCGCCGAGGCCGGCGATGCCGAGCGTCTTGCCGAAGAGACCTTCGGCGCGGCCGTACTCGGCTCGCTGCCACTTGCCGCTCCGGAGCGAGACGTTCGCGTCGACGATCCGCCGATCGATCGCGACCATGAGGCCGAACACGAGCTCCGCCACGGCGGACGCGTTCTTGCCCGGGCAGTTCGCGACGTAGATGCCGCGCCGACTGGCGGCCCGCACGTCGATCGTCGCGTAGCTCGCGCCGGCGCGGACGATGAGGTTGAGGCTCTTCGCGTTGTCGATCGCCTTCTCGGTCACGGGGGTCGAGCGAACGACGAGGATGCCGACCTGCGGCATCTTCTCTTCGATCGCTTCCGCCGTGAGATCGGGCGCGTATTCGACTTCGAGGGGGAGGGCGCGCAGCTCTTCGATGGCGCGCGGGTGGAGCTTGTCCGCAATCAGCAGGCGCACGGTGGACTCAAGGACCTTTGATGATGCCCGGCGGGATGGTGCCCGGATCCGGGGAGCGCTCGATGGTGAGCGCGAGGACGGTGGCAGTGACGGCGCCCGCGACGACGACGGCCCCGATGATGGTCCAGAACCACCACCGGCTGGCGATGCCGGGCGATTTCTCGAAGGTGAGGTCGACGACCTTGCGCTCACCCCGACCGAGGACGGTCGTGGTGTCGATGTCGCGGAACCCGTCCTTCGACAGGTTGATGGTGTGTTGGCCGGGGGCCAGGTTCACCTCGAGCGGGGTACCGCCGAGCGGCTTGCCGTCGATCTTCGAGGAGTCCGCGTTGGGCGTGGACTTCACGATGAGGATGCCCGCCACGTCCGTCTTCTGGAGCGTGAAGTCGAGCGTGAACGTGCCGCCCTCGGGCAGGGTGACCTTGCGCTTCTCGGTCGTGTAGGTGTCGGCGCTGATCTCGACGTCCGCCGAGCCCGCGTTCACGGTGATCGGGCCGCCGAACGGCGTGACGCCGACGGACTTCGCGTTGATGAGGAGCCGGGCACCGTCCACGTTGCATTTCACCGTGACGGTGGTCACGTGCTTGCGGAAGCCGCCGATGATCTCGTCGAGCTGGGGCACCTTGGCGCGCAGGTCGGGAGAGGCGTCGGACTTGAACTTCTCGAGGTCGACCACCGCACCGGGGTAGTCGCCGAGCGCCGCCTTGGCGCGCCCCATGTTGTAGAGGAGCTTCGGGTCCGGGTTGAGCGCGTACGCGTCCTGGTAGCCCTTCAGCGCATCCGAGTAGTGGAGGTCGTCCATCGCCGCATCGGCGGCGACCTTCAGCTGCTCGGCCTTCGCCTTGTCGGCCGGGCTCGGGTCGGCGAAGGCGAGGCGCGGCGCCCCGAGCACGCAGACGAGCGCGAGAGCGAAGGCGAGGAAGGCAAGGACACGACGCATTGGAAGGTCGGCTAGCTCACAGGTGCGTGGGCGCAGCAGTCGGCTTGTGCGAGGGCACCGGCGCCGAGCCCGTGTTCGATACAGTCGGCTTGATCGTAGCGTGTCCGGTTCCGGTTGAGAATGGATGTGTTCCGGTGGCCGTGCCCGTGCCGTGTGCGGTGGCGGAGGGGAGGGTCCCCACGTCGACCGACGGGATCGTCGAGGAGGTCGTCGGGCTGGTGGTCGTGCCGGTCGAGGTGCCCGTGCCGGTCGCGACGTTCGTGGCCACGACCGGGGTGCTGGTGATCCCCGTGATGCCACCGTTCCCGTTCCCGCTGTTCGAGCCGCGGAACCCGATCACCCAGATGACACCGAGCGCGGCCATGCCTGCGAGCGCGGAGATGGCGACGACCGCGAACATGCGGCTGCGCGACGCGCGCGTGGTGGAGCGGGTGGTCCAGCCCGCGTTGGTCTGGCGGGCGGGGTTCGAGGTCGCGCTGCTCGGGACGACGATCGAGCCGGATGCGTCCGCGATGCTCCGCTGACTCGGGCGCGGGAGGACGATGTTCGGCTGCGACGCGTCGGCGCTGCGGACGTTGCCACTCCCGAACTTGGCGATCGCGACCGAGAGCGATTGGACGTTCGGGTAGCGCTTCGTCGCGTCCTTCTCGAGGCAGACGAGGATCGCCTCTTCGAGCTCGCGTGGAACGTCCTGGCGGAAGTTCGAGATCGGCGGGGGATCGTCGATGCAGATCGCGGCGCCGGCGGCCATCGTGCTGCCCTCGAACGGGGTCTTCCCGGCGATGAGCTCGTACAGGATGATCCCGAGGGACCAGATGTCGGTCCGCGCGTCGACGTGCTTCGCCGAGCGGATCTGCTCGGGCGACATGTAGAGCGGCGTTCCGACGACGGTCTGCGTGGCGGTGACGCGGTTGTCCTTGTCGTTTTCGAGCTTCGAGATGCCGAAGTCGAGGATCTTCACGACCCCGCGCTCGCCCCCGCAGAGGAACAAGTTGGAGGGCTTGAGATCGCGGTGAACGATTCCGAGCGCATGGGCTTCGCCCATCGCGTTGCAGGCCTGGAGCAGGTAGTCCACCGCGAGATCGAGCGGGAGTTGGCCGCGGCTCTCGAGCACGTTCGAGAGGTCCTGCCCCTCGAGGAACTCCATCACCATGTAGGGGATGCCGGTCTCGGAGATGTCGACGTCGAGCACCCGCGCGGTGTTCTCGCTCTTCAAGCTGCCGGCGGCACGCGCCTCGCGCTCGAAGCGCGACGTGACGTCGGGCATGTCGAGCACCTGCGGGAGCAGCATCTTGATCGCCACCCGCTGGCGGATACGGATGTGCTCGGCCTCGAAGACGACGCCCATCCCGCCTTCCCCGATCTTGCGGGCGATGCGGTACTTCCCCGCGAGAACCTCGCCCACGTCGGGCAGGGTGCGGTTGAGCATCGGCATGACCGATGGAGGTTACAGCGACCGCGCCATTTCGCCAAACGAGCTTCTAGCTCGCGCTCCCACTCTCCGAGCTACCCTCCCCGAGGGGTATCGCCGTTTCACCTACACGGACGGACAGGCGACCGGAGGAGAGCTCGAGGAACGGGGCGAGGCTCGTCTGCGCGTGGCGCGTGAAGCGGGCCTCGAAGGGGCCGCCCTCGGCGTCGCGCTTCACTACGGCGTACACCGCGTCCCCCTCGCCGAGGCGCGAGGTCCTCGGATCCCAAGGCTCTTCCGTCCCGTCGTCCAACACGAGGAGAAGCCCGCCCGTCGGGTCGCTCCGAAGGGCCTCGACGAAGAACGGGGTGTCTTCGACGGTGAAGTAGGTCCAGTCGTAGCCGTTCGAGAGGATGAAGCGGCCGTCGTCGGGGTGGCGGCGCACCCAGGATTGCATCGCCCGCTTCAGGCGCGGGTGCTCCACGATTTCGCCTTCGTGGTGCCAGACGCCGTTGCGGTCGACGCGGATGTTGCTCTCCCGCGAGCGCCCCTCGGGGGCGGGGAAGCGGAAGAACTCGGGGTGATCGCCGGGTTTCATGGCTGGTACGAGAGTGTAGGACCTGGCGGGCAGGCCGGCGAGTCGCCTTTCGTTCCCAGGCTTTGCTACCCTTTCTCACGTGGGCGAGCCGGTCATCGAACTCGGACGGTACGCCCTCCACGCGGAAATCGCGGCCGGAGGCATGGCCACCGTCTACCTCGGGCGCCTCCACGGGGCGGTCGGCTTCGGGCGGACGGTGGCCATCAAGCGCCTGCACCCCCACCTCGCCAAGGATGCGGAGTTCGTCTCGATGTTCCTCGACGAGGCGCGGCTGGCCGCGCGCGTCCAGCACCCGAACGTCGTCCCCACGCTCGACGTCGTGACCGACGGGGGCGAGCTGTTCCTGGTCCTCGAGTACGTCCGGGGCGAGTCCTTCTCGTCCCTCATCCGCGCCGCGAAGACGGCCGGGCAGCACCTGCCGGTGAACGCGGTCGTCAGCATCGTCGCGGGCATGCTCCACGGCCTCCACGCTGCCCACGAGGCGACGGACGAGCAGGGCAAGCCGCTCGCGATCGTTCACCGCGACGTATCGCCGCAGAACGTGATCGTCGGGGCGGACGGGGTCGCGCGCGTGCTCGACTTCGGCGTCGCGAAGGCGGAGTCGCGGCTGCAGACCACGCGCGAGGGGCAGCTCAAAGGAAAGCTCGCGTACATGCCGCCGGAGCAGCTGAACGGCGAGGTCTCGCGCCAGACCGACGTCTACTCGGCCGGCGTGGTGCTCTGGGAGGCGCTCGTCGGGCACCGGCTCTTCAAGGCCGACACCGAGGCGCAGATCGTGAACATGATCGGGACGCTGGAGGTCCCGCTCCCCAGCTCGAAGAACCCGAGCGTGCCGAGCTCGATCGACGCGATCGTGGCGAAGGCGGTCGATCGCGATCCGAAGAAGCGGTGGGCCACGGCGGAGGACATGGCGCTCGCCCTCGAAGAGGCCGTGTCGCCCGCGCCGGCGCGCGACGTCGCGAACCTCCTCGAGCGCTACCTCGGACCTTCGCTCGACAAGCGGAAGAAGGTCGTCGCGGAGATCGAGTCGACGGCGAGCGCGCCCGGCAAGGGCGAGCTGCTCCGCATGGTCGATTCCCCGCAGAGCGGCGTCGACGTTCCGAGCGCGCCGAGCCTCGCGCGCGCGCCGGTCTCCCCCGATGCGTCCGGCCAAGTCGGGCACGTGTCCACGGCGTCGCTGACGTTGTCGCAGCCGCCGCAGCCGCGGTCGCGGGCGTGGCTCTTGGCGCTCCTCCTCGTGCCGGTCCTCGCGGGCGGGATCGTGATCGGGATGGGCATGCGCCGCGGGCCGGAGGGACCTCCGGCGAGCGGGGGCTCGGCTCCTCCGGACGACAAGTCGGCCGCAGTGGTGCCGACCGCCGTCCCGAGCGCGGCGCCGAGCGCAGTCACCGTCCTCGCTCCTTCGGCCACGGCGAGCGCGACGTCGACGACCACGGCCACGGGCCACCACCCGGGCGTCGGCGCGCTGGTGCGGCCGCCGCCGCCACCGCCGAGCATCAAGACGACCCAGCCTCATCCCACCACCACGAGCGACCCCAATGCGATCCCCGAAGGCCGTCACTAGCGCGCTGCTCCTCGCGGTCGTGCTCGGCGCGCCCCGCATCGCGGCGGCGCAGTCGAACACGGCGCTCGCGGAGAGCCTCTTCAAGGAGGGGAAGACGCTGCTCGCAGCGAAGGACTACGCCGCGGCGTGCCCGAAGTTCGCGGAGAGCGCGAAGCTCGATCCGGCGAGCGGCACCTACTACGCGCTCGGCCTCTGCTACGAGGGCTCGAAGAAGTACGCGAGCGCCTGGTCCGCGTTCCTCGACGCGGCGACGGCGGCGCACCGCGATCACAACGACGACCGCGAACGCAACGCGACGAAGAAGGCGGGCGACGTCGAGAAGCTCGTGCCGCGCGTCGCGTTCAAGGTCGCGCCAGCGACGTCGGCGCTGAAAGGCGTCGAGCTCTCGGTCGATGGGCAGACGCTGCCGGCGGCGAGCTGGAACTCGGCGCCGATCGACGGCGGGTCGCACCAGATCGTCGTGAAGGCGACCGGGAAGAAGGATTGGGAGAGCAGCTTCACCGTGAGCCCGGCGCCGGCGAAGAACGAGGTGAGCGTTCCCGAGCTCGCCGACGCTCCGGCGCCTCCGCCGCCGCCAGGTGGTGGCGGTGGGGGACCGGTCGAGCCGGCGACGTCGGGCGCGGGCATGCGGATCGCGGGGTTCTCGCTCATCGGCGTCGGGGTGGTCTCGGTCGGCGTCGGTGCGATCTTCGGCGCGATGGCGCTGTCGGCGTCGAGCGACGTGAAGAAGGTGTGCAGCGTCCAGTCGTGCACGGACCCGGCGGCGGTCGACAAGAACGAAACGGCGAAGACCTTCGCCGACGTGTCGACCGTCACGATCATCGTGGGCGCCGCGGTCGCCGTCACGGGCGTGGTGCTCGTGCTCGTGGCGCCGAAGACCAAGAGCAGCGATGCGGCGAGTGTTCACGTCGCGCCGGCGTTCGCGCCCGGCTACGCGGGCCTCGCGCTCGGGGGGGCGTTCTGATGCGGCGCGCGGTCACGCTGGCCGTCGCGGTGGCGCTCTTGGGTTGCCGCCAGATCGCCGGGATCGAGGACATCCAGCTCACGGGCGCCACCGGCGATGGGGGCGGCAAGGTGCAGACGCTCGTGACGGCGAACGCGGGCGAAGCGCTCGCGGTCCCGGTCGCGATGTTCGTGACCGGTGGCTTCGTCGTCGTGGTGACCGAGAACTCGATCTGGCGTTGCGCGACGACGGGCTGCGCGAAGCCCGAGGTGCTCGTCCCGAGCTTCGCCGGGCTCACGCTCGACGCGGCGCTGGTGGGCTCCGAGATCTATTTCACGACCAACGAGAGCGGCGGGACGATCCGCGCCGTGGGCGTCGACGGGAAGAACGCGCGCGTGTTCAAGCTCGCGCCCAAGGTCGAGGGCATCGCGAGCGACGGCACGAACGTGTTCTGGGCGACGCGTCCGGATCCCAGCCCCGGCCAGCTCATGAAGTGCGCGGTGGGGACGTCGTGCGCGGCGCCGGCGCTCGTGATCGATGCGCTCGACCAGATCTCCGGCGCGTCGTTCGCGCTCGTGACGGTGTTCGCGGGCAACGTGTACACGAACGTGAACAACACGAGCGGGCAGGCGATCGAGAAGCTCGTGTCGTGTGCCACGAACGCCACGTGCGGGACGGCGCCGAAGGCGACCAGCATCACGTCCGACGACTTCGTGCGCGGCTACTTCGTGTCGACGCCGACGCGGCTCGTCTTCAGCAGCGGCACGAGCATCTCCTACTACGATCCATCGTCGAAGCTGGTGGTCGTCGCGAGCGGGACGAACATCGGCGGCACCGCGCTCGCGGCGGACGACAAGGTGGCGGTGACGGACTCGACGGATGGAGACGTGCTCCTGAGCGCGGCGTTCGCAGGACCCCCGCAGCTCACCCCCGTCACGCCGAAGCTGCCCAACGCCCTGGACGCGGTGGCGGTGGACAGCGGGTTCGCCTACTTCGTGACGGTGACGGGGGGGATGACACTCGCCCGAGCGCCCCTCTGAGGGGACGGTGTCAACCTTGTCAACCTTTGGCGCAACCCTCTGATCTTGCTCGGGTTTGGGGAGGCAACATTGGCGTCACGCGCGCCTGCCACGAATCCAGGCCGGCTTTCCACAACAAAAGCCGGCACTTCGGCCAAAGGTTGACAAGGTTGACACCGTCCCCTGTCCCTTGACGGCACTGCGCGGCGCGCCTAACTCCATGGAGGTTTCAAAATATTTTGAAACTTTCGAGGGAGCAGTGCCATGCAGGCTCACGGTCCCATCCCCGAGGTCGAGCAACGTGACGAAGCGCACGGCGCCGCCGTGCGCTCGATGTTCGATCGCATCGCGCCCACGTACGACACACTGAACCGGCTCCTCAGCGCCGGCATCGATCGGCGTTGGCGCCGCCTCGCCATTCGCGAGGTCACCGGTGGGACCGCCCCCGGCGCCGCCTTCCTCGATCTGTGCGCCGGCACGATGGATCTCACCGCGCTCCTCGCGAAGACGCGCCCCGACGCACGCGTGGTCGCTGCCGACTTCGCCGCCGAGATGCTCGAGCGTGGCCGCACCAAGGCCCCGCGCGCGGAGCGCGTCGTCGCCGACGCCCTCGCGCTGCCGTTCCCCGACGCGACGTTCGACGGGATCGTGTGCGGCTTCGGCGTCCGCAACCTCACCGACCCCGCCGCGGGTGCGGAAGAGGCGCTCCGCGTTCTCCGCCCGGGCGGCCGCTTCGTGGTGCTCGAGTTCTTCCGCCCCGTTCGCCGCATCACGCGCGCGTTCCACACGGCGTACGCGAACCACGTCCTCCCCACGGTCGGCGCGTGGCTCTCCGGCGACGGCGATGCGTACCGCTACCTCGCCGACAGCATGGAGGCCTTCCACACGCGCGCCGCGTACGAGAGCCTGCTCCGGCGCGCCGGCTTCGCCGACGTCCGTGGCCGCGATCTCACGCTCGGCATCGCGTCCATCGTCTGCGGGGTGAAGCCGCGATGAAGCTCGTCGTCGGCATCACGGGGGCGAGCGGCGCTCCGTACGCCAAGCGCATGCTCGACGTGCTCGTGCGCGTCCGGCAGGAGCAAGCCGGGCTGGAGCTCGCGGTCTGCCTCTCCTCCACCGCCCCCGAGGTCTGGGCGCTCGAGTGCGGCGGCGACGTCCGCGAGTACGTGCGCGCGCTCGATGTCCCTTGCTGGGGGCTCCGCGACTACAAGGCGCCCTTCGCGAGCGGAAGCGCGGGCTGGAACGCGATGATCGTCGTGCCGTGCTCGATGAGCACCGTCGCGCGGATCGCTCACGGCATCTCGGACACGCTCCTCACGCGCGCAGCGGACGTGATGCTCAAGGAGCGCCGCCCGCTCGTCGTCGTGCCGCGTGAGACGCCGCTCTCCGTCATTCACCTCGAGAACCTGACCGCGCTCGCGCGGGCGGGCGGCATCGTCGTCCCGGCGATGCCGTCGTTCTACGCGAAACCCGCGAGCGTCGACGCGCTCGTCGACACCGTCGTCGGTCGCCTGCTCGATCAAGTCGGCATCGGGCACGACCTCTTGAAGCGTTGGGGATCCGACGCAGAAGCGGAGCGAAAGTCATCGTGAGCGCCCTCGTCCTCTCGGCAATCGAGAAATCCGGTCTCGGCGCCGTCTTCGGGCTGCGGAAGGAGAAGAACGCCGCCGCGCTCGCCTCGCTCGTGCCGCAGCTCGAAGCCGCCGATCTCCTCGTCCTCGGCGCGCTCGCGGATCGCATCCGTGCGCTCGAGGTCGGTGACGACGTCCGCATCTACGCCAACGCCGGCTCCGGCGCGGAGCGCGGAGACGTGATTCGCCTCGGCGAGAAGGGGCGCGGCCTCGCGCTGCTCCGCGCGGTCGCCGTCGCCCGGATCACGTCGGCGCCCGCCGCGCGCGTGCGCGTGGATTGGGGCGCGGCCGGGCTCGAGATCGCGCAGGTCGCGCTCGGCTTCGGCGCGAACGAGCTCGAGGGCCCGCTCGCGAACAAGCGCGGGCTCCCGATCGCGGACGACGCGACGAAGAAGCTGAAAGGGCAAGGCATGGTCTCCGTCCAGGCGCTCGCACGGAAGGAGCTCGAGGGGTTGCTCGCGCGCGCGGGGCGCAAGGCGCTCTTCGTCGATGGGCGCGAAGACGCGCCGGTCGAGGTGCAGCCATGAGCACCTTCGCCGAGATCTCCGCCAAGGTCCGCGCCGGAGAGCGCCTCACCGAGAGCGACGGGCTCGCCCTCTTCATGCACCCCGACGTGCTCGCGGTCGGCGCGCTCGCGAACGAGGTCCGCGAGAAGCTCCACGGCGACCGCACCTACTTCAACAAGAACATGCGCGTCGAGGTGACGAACGTCTGCGTCGCCTCGTGCTTGTTCTGCTCCTTCGCCAAGCTCGAAGAGCACATGCCGGGCGCGCACACGATGTCGCTCGAAGAAGCGTGGAAGGAGCTCGAGGATCGCATGGACGATCCGCCGAGCGAGATCCACGTCGTCAACGGGCTCCACCCCGGGCTCCCGTTCTCGTACTACGAGGACCTCCTCCGCGGCTTCAAGCGCATCAAGCCGGACATCCACCTCAAGTGCTTCACGGGCGTCGAGATCCACTTCTTCGCGCGCCACTACGGCATGTCCTACGAAGAGGTGCTGACGAAGCTCCGCGCGGCCGGGCTCGACAGCCTGCCCGGCGGCGGCGCCGAGATCTTCCACCCCGAGGTGCGCACCCGCATCGCGCACGACAAGGCCACCGCCGACGAGTACCTCGAGGTGCATCGGGTCGCGCATCGGATGGGCATGAAGACGAACATGACGATGCTGTTCGGGCACATCGAGACGTTCGCCCACCGCGTCGATCACATGCTCCGCACGCGCGCGCTCCAGGACGAGACCGGCGGCATCCAGGCGTTCATCCCGCTCGCGTTCCACCCCGACGGCAACGGCATGAAGAACCTGCCCGCGCCGACCGCGATCGACGACCTGCGCACGATCGCCGTCTCGCGCCTGATGGTCGACAACGTGTCGCACGTGAAGGCCTACTGGGTCTCGAGCGGCCCCGACGTCGCCCAGATCGCGCTCCGCTTCGGCGCCGACGACATCGACGGCACGATCGTGCACGAGACCATCTACCACGCGGCCGGATCGAAGGTGCCGCAGGGGCTCCGCGAAGCGGATCTCGTGCGCCTGATCCGCGAAGCGGGGCGCACGCCGGTCCAACGCGACACGCTCTACAACGTCGTGAAGGAGTACCCGGCCGGCGTGATGCCCGAGGCCGCGGTGAAGGTGAAGGACCGCAAGGCGCAGCGCCACCTGGAGATCGCCCGATGACCGAAGGAAAGCTCGCCGTCGCCGGCGTCTCGTACCTGAACGCGCGCCCGCTCTACCACGGGCTCGCCGCGGACCCGCGCGTGGAGCTCACGCTCGGGCTCCCCGCCGAGGTCGCGCGCCGCGTCGCCGAGGACGAAGCGCAGCTCGCGCTGATGCCGGTCGCCGCCGCCGCGACGATCGGTGACCTCCGCATGATCCGGGGCAGCGCCATCGGCGCCCGCGGCAAGGTGCGGAGCGTCGTGCTCGTGTCGGAGCGCCCGGTCGACGAGCTCGAGGACGTGGCGCTGGATCTGTCGTCGCGGACGAGCGTCGTCCTCGCGCGGCTCCTGCTCCGTCACCGCCTCGGCCGCGAGCCCAAGCTCCGCGGGCTCGATGCGAACGCAGCGATCGCGCACGCGCGGAGCGGCGGCAAGAACGGCGCGGTCGTCATCGGCGATCCGGCGCTGTCGATCGAAGGTTCCTTCGCCCACACGTTCGACCTCGCCGAAGAGTGGACGCGCTGGACCGGGCTCCCGTTCGTGTTCGCGGCGTGGTGTGGGCGGCCCGGCGCGATCTCGCCCGGCGACGAGCGCATCTTCGACGACGCGCGCGTCCGCGGGCTGCGCGCGCGCGAAGAGATCGCGCGTGCCCATGCGGATGCGACGAAGCTCGATCCGAAGTCGCTCGAGGACTACCTGGTCTCGTCGATCCGCTACGCGTTCGACGAGGAGGAGCGGGCGGGGCTCGACCGCTTCTTCGACGAGGCCGCTCGCGCCGGGCTCCTGCCGAAGGCGCGCGCCACGTTCTTCGGCGAGGAGAAGAAAGTGGTCTCGCTCCCGTCGCTCGATGGGCTCCTCTCCCGCGCCGCCGAGGGCGAGCGCCTCTCCGCCGCGGAGGGCGAACGCCTGCTCGCCGAGGGCAGCCTCTTCGATCTCGGGCTCGCGGCGGACGCGATCCGCAAGCGCAAGCACCCCCAGGGCGTCGTCACCTACATCGTCGACCGCAACGTCAACTACACGAACGTCTGCACGACGAGCTGTCGCTTCTGCGCCTTCTATCGCCCCGTCGGTCACCCCGAGGGCTACGTGCTCTCGCGCGACGTGCTCCGTCAGAAGCTCCAGGAGGTCGTGGACGCAGGTGGCGTTCAGATCCTCCTCCAGGGCGGGCTGAACCCGGAGCTCCCGATTGGCTGGTACGAGGACCTCTTCCGCTGGATCAAGGCGGAGTTCAAGCTCGGTCTCCACGCGCTCTCGCCCGAGGAGATCATCCACATCGCGCAGCTCGAGAACCTGACGGTCGGCAAGGTCCTCGAGCGCCTGCATGCGGCGGGGCTCGACTCGGTACCCGGCGGCGGCGCCGAGATCCTCATCGATCGCGTGCGGCGCAAGATCGCGAAGGCCAAGTGCACGAGCGACGAGTGGCTCGGCGTCATGCGCGTCGCGCACCAGATGGGGCTGCGCTCGAGCTGCACCATGATGTACGGCACGGTCGACACCGCGCGGGATCGCGTGAACCACCTCATCAAGCTGCGCGAGCTGCAGGACGAGACCGGCGGCTTCACCGCGTTCTTCTGCTGGGACTTCCAGCACGAGTCGGGCGTCCGGATCGAAGCCGGCGATCACGGCACGCACCTCTACCTCCGCCAGCAGGCCGTCTCGCGAATCCTGCTCGACAACGTCGCGCACGTCGGCGCTTCGTGGGTCACGCAAGGTCCCGAAGTGGGACAGGTCGCGCTCCGCTTCGGGGCGGACGACTTCGGGAGCGTCATGTTCGAGGAGAACGTCGTCTCCAGCGCGGGCACCACCTTCGCGATCAACGCCGACGCGATCGAGAAGCGGATCCACGACGCGGGCTTCCGCGCCGTCCGGCGCAACGTGCGCTACGACTGGCTCGGGACGCCGGGCTGACGGGGCGAGCGGTGCGCATCGTCCACGCCGACTGGCTGATCGTGCCGGGAGCCGCTCCGCTCCGCGATGGCGCGCTCGCGCTCGGCGGGGACGACGTGATCCGCGCCGTGGGAGAGGCGCGCGACGTCCTCGCGAACCCCAGCTTCGCGGGCGCGCCCATCACGCGCGTGCACGGCGTCGCGTTTCCGGGGCTCGTGAATGCCCATGCGCACGTCGAGCTCTCGGCGCTGCGCGGACGCGTGCCGGGCGGGAGTGGGTTCGTCGCGTGGGTGAAAGAGCTCATCGCGGCGCGGCCCGGCGTCGAGCCGGCGGTGTCCGACGCTGCGATCGCCGCCGCCGCGCGCGAGCTCCGCGCCAGTGGCACGGTCGCCGTCGGCGACGTGACGAACGCCCTCGGAACGGCGCGCGCCCTCGCGCGCGAGGGGCTCGGTGGCGTCGTCTTCCACGAGGTGTTCTCGCTCGACGACGGGCGGGCGCGGAAACGCATCGCCGCCATGGCGGACGAGCGCGCGGCGATCGCCCCTTGGCCGGCGAGCTTCGGCTACGCCGTCGCACCCCACACGCTCTACACGCTCGGCGCATCGATCGTGCGGGAGCTCGCAGGCGCCGCCCGCGGGAAGCCGGTGCCGACGTCGCTCCACCTCGCCGAGCACGCGGGCGAGCGCGAGGCCCTCGAGCGGGGTCGCGGGCCGGTCGTCGCGTGGCTCTCCGCCCAGCTCGGGATCGACGCGACCGCGCTCCCGTGGCCGAAGCTCGGACCGGTCGCAGCCGCGCGCGAGCTCGGCGCGCTCGGACCGCACGTGCTGCTCGTGCACCTGACCGACGCGACCGAAGCGGAGCTCGCGGTCGTCGCCGCCGCGGGGGCGCGCGTCGCGCTGTGCCCGCGCTCCAACGTGCACATCGAGGGGCATCTCCCGCCGCTGGCTGCGATGCGCCGCGCAGGGGTCCAGCTCGCGCTCGGGACGGACTCGCTCGCGTCGAACGCATCGCTCGACGTGCTCGCCGAGGCGAAGACGCTCGCGGACGCCTTCCCCGACGTTCCCGCGAACGAGCTCGTGACGATGGCGACGCTCGGCGGCGCGAAGGCGCTCGGGCTGTCCCAACTTGGTACATTTGCCGAGGGCTCGCGTCCCGGGATCGTCGCGGTCGAGGGGCCCGTCACCGGTGACCCGGCGGCGTGGCTCCTCGCGAACCTCGACCGGCCGCGCGCGCGCCTCGCCGAGGCGTTCGTCACGACAGGAGCCGAAGCATGAGCACCCAAACCGGCATCGTCGCGCGCCTCCAGCAGTGGGGCGGCTTGGTGGCGATCTCGCACACGGTGTTCGCGATGCCGTTCGCGGCGAGCGCGCTGGTGCTCGCGCGCGCGGAGCCCGGGCGGGTGGCTCTGACGCCGCTCCGCGTGCTCGCGATGGTGATCTGCATGGTCGCCGCGCGAACGAGCGCGATGGCGTTCAACCGCTGGGCCGACCGCGACGTGGACGCGAAGAACCCGCGGACCAAGGCGCGTCACATCCCGGCCGGCGCGGTGAAGTCCGGCGAAGCGCTGGCGCTCACGATCGCGAGTGGCCTCTTGTTCCTCGGCGCCGCGGCGACGCTCGGCTTCTGGCCGGCGGTCTTGGCCCCGGCGGTCCTCGCGGTGCTCTTGGGCTACTCGTTGGCGAAGCGCTTCACGTGGGCTGCGCACGCGTGGCTGGGCGTGGCGCTCGCGCTCGCGCCGGGCGGCGCGTGGATCGCGTCGGGCGCCGCTCCGAACCTCGGGATCGTGTGCTTGATGCTGGGCGTCGTGACCTGGCTGCTCGGCTTCGACGTCCTCTACTCGCTCCAGGACGAGCGCTTCGATCGCGATCAGGGGCTCCACTCCATCCCGGCGCGCTTCGGCTTGCGCGGGGCGCTCGTGATCAGCGCACTCGCCCACGTCGTGACGGTCGCGTGCTTCGCGGGGACCGGGCTCCTGCTCCATCGCGGGCCCGCCTTCTTCGTCGGCGTGGCGGCGTGCGCGGCGCTCCTCGTCTACGAGCATGCGTTGGTGGGGAAGGGCAACCTCGCGAAGATCGACAAGGCGTTCTTCGACGTGAATGCGTACGTCAGCATGGGGTTCTTCGGGTTGGTGCTGGTGGACGAGCTCCTTCGTTGAGGCGGCGCGAAACTCCGCGCTCGCGCTCGTGAGGGCGACGCTCTACGCTCGACGACCATGGCGGGACTCGCATTCGGTACTTCGCGCTGGGACGACATCCCAACCACCCTCGGGCTCCGCGTCGAGGGCGGCATCCTGATGGGCACGTGGAACGGTCTGCCGGTCCAGGCTGCGTTCGACAACGAGTACGATCGCGAGCGCGACACGTACTATCACTCGACCACGCTGCGCGCGTACTTCGATCCGCCGCTGCTCCTCGGTGTCCGCGAGGTCCGGGGCCTCGACTCCGAGCACCGCAAGCGCGTGCTCCACGAAGAGGCGCTCCGCACGCTCGAAACCCAGGTGGTCTCACTCACCCAGCTCAGTGACTACTGGGTGGGCCCGCTCAGCGTCAGCGGCAAGTGGTGGCGTCACGAAGGAGCACCGCAGCGGTTCCGCACGGCGTTCGACGCGCTCACGCACGCGGCGAGCTCCATCCTCACCCGACGCGCCGCCGATCCCGCGCCGTGGGAGCAGGCGGTCCACGCGAACTGGCCCGCAGTGGCGAAGGCGTGGAACTTCACCGTCGACGTGCGCCGCTACCGCATGTCGGCGAAGGTGCACGGGCGCGACGTGGTCGTGTGCCCCACCATCGAGGCCGATCTCGGGGGCACGAGCGGCGACGCCTTCACGACGAAGGTGACGGTTCAGGTGGGCCTCCCCGCCGGCGCCGCGCTGTCGCTGTCGCGCCAGAACGGCGACGGCTTCTTCCGCCGGATCTTCCGCGGCCAAGACGTGATCCTCGGGGACGAAGCGTTCGACGCGGCGTTCGTCGTGAAAGGGGAGCCCGAGTCCTTCGTGCGCTCGGCGCTCGGACCGAACGTGCGGGCGCACCTCAACTCGCTCCGGGCGAGCGGCTACGAGGTGACCCTCCACGACGGCGTGCTCGACGTGTTCGCGCCGCGCTTCGCCAGCACCGGTGCCGAGCTCGACGAGCTCTTGAAGCGCGCTTTCGCGACGGCGACGGCGTTCGGCGTGGGCTGAAGGCGCTCAGGCCGCCACGAACTGGCGCTCGACGAGCCGGCGGTACAGCCCCGTCTCGCCGATCAGCTCCGCGTGCGTTCCCTGCTGCACGATCTTCCCGCCTTCGAGCACGACGACCCGATCCGCGTTCTTCACCGTCGAGAGCCGGTGCGCGATCACGAGCGTGGTGCGCCCCGCGAGGAGCCGCTCGAGCGCTTGATGCACGAGGTGCTCGCTCTCCGCGTCGAGCGCGCTCGTCGCTTCGTCGAGGATGAGCACCTTCGGATCCTTCAGCACCGCGCGCGCGATCGCGATGCGCTGCTTCTGTCCACCCGAGAGCTGCACGCCGCGCTCGCCGACCTTCGTCGCGTACTTGTCGGGGAAGGTGGAGACGAACTCGTGTGCGTTCGCGACCCGAGCGGCTTCCTCGACCTCGGCGTCCGTCGCCTCGGGGCGGCCGTAGCGGATGTTGTCGCCGATGCTCGTCGAGAAGAGCAGCGGCTCCTGCGGCACCGAGCCGATCTGCTGGCGGAGCCACTCCGGATCGAGGTCCTTCAGATCGCGCCCGTCGAACTTCACGACACCGGCGTCGGGATCGTAGAGGCGGCTCATCATCCCGGCGATCGTGCTCTTGCCCGCGCCGGATGCGCCGACCACGGCGACGACCTTGCCCGGCTCGAGCTTCAGATCGAGGCCGCGCAGGACGGGGATTCCCTTGCGCGCGGGGTACGCGAACTCGACCCGAGCGAGCTCGACTTCGCCGTGGACGATCGCGGGTCGTTCACCCTGGCCCCGCGGCATGACGGGCGCCCGGTCGAGGATCTCGAAGATGCGCTCTGCCGCGCCCGCGGCGCGCATGAAGTCGGCCCAGAGCTCGCCGAGCGCCCCGAGGGAGAACGCGACGAACATCGTGTAGACGAGGAACGACGTGAGCGCGCCGACGCTCATCGTGCCGTCGATCGCGAGCCGCCCGCCGTACCACATGACGAGCGCGATCGCCCCGATCGCCGCCGCGGTGCCCACGCCCATGAACGTGCCGGTGACCAGCGTGCGCTTGCGAGCGAGCTCGAACGAGCGCTCGACGGCGTCCCCGTAGCGCTTCACCTCGAGCTTCTCGGCGGTGAACGAACGCACGGTTCGGATGCCGACCAGGCTCTCCTCTCCGACGGCGGCGGCGTTGCCGAGCGCGTCCTGCACCTCCCGCGAGAGGCGGCGCACGCGGCGCCCGTAGAAGACGGCGCCGAGCGCGATCGCCGGCACCACGGCGAGCATGACGAGCGTGAGCTTCCACGACGTGATGAAGAGCATCGCGATCCCGCCCGCCGCCGCTGCCGCGTTGCGGAGCACCATCGAGATGTTCGCGCTCACGGCCGACTGGAGGACCGACGTGTCGGACGCGAGGCGGCTCGAGAGGTCGCCGGTCTTGTGCTCGTCGAAGAACGCGATCTCCTGCTCGATGAGCCTGGCGTACGCATCACGGCGCAATCGCGTGACGACGCGCTCGCCCGTCACCATGAAGAGGACGTAGCGCGCGGACCCGGCGATCGCCGAGACGAGGCCGACCGCCAGGAGGAACAGCGCAGCCTGATCGACGGTCGTCTTCGCGTTGGCGCTCCCGAGCGCGCCGTCCACGAGCATCCGGATCGCCTGCGGGAAGACGAGGTTCGTCGCGCTCGCGATCGCGAGGAAGAACAGCCCCGCGCCGAGCGACTTCCACTCGGGCTTCGCGAGCGAGAGCGACCGGCGGAGCAGGCGCCGCGCTCGCGCGGCGGGGATGGGAGGTCCCGGCGGAGGTAGTCCTTCGTCGAGCCTCGCCATGGCGCGTGATGGTGGTACCGATTTGGCTCCGCGTCGAGTGCCACGACGAGAAATGCCTGGAAGTTCGCCGTTAAGAAACGTCAAAGCTCACGGCGAGTGAACGCCGTGAGCTTCGTCGTCGGGGAGGTCCCCAGCTCAGATCACTTGCAGGCGACGTAGTAGGTCGTGCAACCCGAGCGCGCCGGAGGCGTGGTGCTCGAGGTCACGCAGCCCCACGTGGTGCCGCTGACGTTCGTGAGGTTCGAGTTGTAGCCGGTGTTGGCCGAGTTCACGTAGCCGAACTGGGTCCCGAGCGTGGCGGGGACGGTGACGATGTTCCCGTGCCACTGACCGAGGGTGCAGCAGCTCGACCACGAGGCGTTCGACATGCCGATGAGGCACTGCCCGGCGACCGCGGGGTCGTTGTTCGTGAAGTAGGAGATCGACCACTGGCACGAGTTGGTCGCGCCGAGCGAGACGACGCCGGCGGTGCCATCGGACGCGTGGCTGACGAGCTTCATCCCGAGCGCGGTGCACGAGCTCTCGGCGACGGCCTGGGTGCAGTTCGTGTTGCTGCCGTTGCCGCACTTCACGTACGTGACCGAGCCGATGTTGCCGTTGACGTCGCGCACGGTGCCCGTGCCGCCGTTCGGAACGCACTTGCCGGCGCTGCAGAGCTGACCGCTGGTGCAGAGGTTGCCGCAGCCACCGCAGTTCTGCGGGTTGTTCTGGGTGTCGACGCAGACGTTGGTGCACTTGGTGAGCGAGCCGCAGCTCACCGCGCACTGGCCCGCCACGCACACCTGGTTGTTGGGGCACACGTTGCCGCACCCACCACAGTTCTGCGGGTTGTTCTGGGTATCGACGCAGAGGTTGATGCACTTGGTGAGTGAGCCGCAGCCCAGCGTGCACGTCCCGTTCACGCAGGAGAGGCCGCTGGCGCACGCGTTGCCGCACCCGCCGCAGTTTGCGTTGTCAGTGGCGGTGTTCGCGCAGAAGGGACCGTTCTGACCCTGGCACTGCGTCTGCCCTTGCGTGCACGACGTTGCGCACGTGCCGTTCGAACAGACCTTGGTCGGGCCGCAGACGTTGCCGCACGAGCCGCAGTTCGCGTTGTCGGTGGCGAAGTTGGCGCAGTAGGACCCGCTGCCGCCGTCGGACGATGCGTCCGAGACGCCGGCGTCGAGGGACGGCGGGTTGCAGAGCGTCTGCGGTGCCTGACAGCTCACGGTGCACTTGCCCGCGACGCACGACGAGCCCGCGCCGCAGATGGTCCCGCAAGCGCCACAGTTGGCGTTGTCGGTATCGGTGCTGACGCAGGAGCTGCCGCACGTCTGCTGGTTCGGACCGCACGTGGATGCGCACTTGCCGGCGGAGCAGACCTCGCCGGTCTTGCACGCCGTGCCGCACGCGCCGCAGTTCTTCGGATCGACCTGGGTGTCGTTGCAGGTGGAGCCGCAGAGCGTGGTGCCACCGCCGCACGTCGCCGCGCATGCGCCCTTCGAGCAGACCGTTCCGCCAGTGCAGGCCTTGCCGCACGCGCCGCAGTTCTCGTTGTCGCTCGCGAGCGAGGTACAGCTCGAACCGCACAGCGCGGACCCGCCCGTACACTGCGCTGCGCCGTCGCCGCCGCTGGCGTCGGGCGTGTTGAAGTTCGTTCCCGTGCTGCCGTTGCTGCACGCGACCCCCAGCAGCGCGGACGCGCCCAGCATGATCCCCGTCGCCACCCACCTACGTAGACTCATGGACTCCTCCAAAAGGAGCACTCTATCGCCCAACTTCTGGCTGAAAACAAGACGCGCGCGCCTACCTACAGGATCGCTTTCTCCGCGCTCCCGGGGAACACCATCGCTCCGGCGACCCGGCACGCCAGGGCCACGATCGTGAGCGTGGGGTTGTAGCCGCTGGAGGTCGGGAACAGCGACCCGTCCGCGGCCCAGAGGTTCCCCACGTCATGGAAGCGGCCGTCCGCGTTGCAGACGCTGGTCTTCGGGTCCGGACCGAAGCGGAGCGTGCCCATGATGTGGGCCGAGACCGGGATGTCGTCCTTCGGCGCCGGCACCGCCCACTTCGCCCCGGACGCGAGCAGGAAGTCGAGCATCTTCGGGCGGTAGAAGTCGCTCGCCGTCAGCTCGAACGGGTGATTCTTGTAGGTTACACGCGCCACGGGGAGCCCATCCACGTCCACGACGCTGGGATCGAGGTCGACGCGGTTCGTGACCTGCGGCGCATCCTCGGCCTGCATGACCATCGCGAGCACACGGTCGCGCCCGGGGCTCTGCCGCATGAGCTTCTTGAAGGTGGTGCCGTCGAAGCCGCCGAGCAGCGTGAAGATGCGCTTGTAGTAGCTGGCCTCGTCGATGAGCCCCTCGCTCCCGCTGATCTCGACGATGCCGCCCATCGGCCGGCTCGGATCGTTCGGCTTGCCGCGGAAGTCGGTGAAGCCGTGCGACACCGTCCGGCCGCGATGACCGTGCACGCGCTCCTCGAAGATGCCGGCGGCGCCGGTCTGGTAGTGGAAGGTCAGGTTGCGTCCGACCATGCCGCTCGAGTTGCCGACGCCGGCCGCGTCGCTGAGGAACAGCAGCCGCGCGTCTTCGATCGGGCTCGCCGCGAGGACGAACGCGTCCGCCGTGAGGGTCTGGCGTGCGCCATCGGGACCGATGACCTCGACGGCGGTCACGCTGTTCTTCGCTCCGTTCAAGACGAGCCGCACGGCGCGCGTCTCGCACTGGAGCTGACAGTTGCCGCTCAAGAGCGCCTTGCGCAGCATCGTCACTGCCGTCGAGCCCTTGGCGTTCGACGGGCAGCCGTAGCCGCTGCAGAACCCGCAGTCGACGCAGGGCGGCCGACCGTCGTACGGCTGCGAGTTCACGGCCGTGGGGTAGGGGAAGACCGTGATGCCGGTCTTCTTCCCGCCCTCGATCGCCTTGACCGCGACGTACATCGGCACGCCGGGCGGCATCGGGTACGGCGTCTTGCGTGGGCCGGCGTTGGGGTCGGCGCCTTCGAGCCCCTGGACGCCGAGCCCGACCTCCGCGAAGGCGTAGAAGGGCTCGAGCTCGTCGTACGTCACCGGCCAGTCGGCGAAGCTTGCATTCTGCACATTCGTGAGGAGCGTGCCGAGCTGGAAGTCCGTCGGCTCGAACCGCGGCATCTTGAGGTCCGCGTGGACTGCGCCGCCGCCGACCGTCTTGGGGAGCGCGTTCACGTCGCCGGTGAAGGTGCGGTCGCCGTCCGCCTCGCTCGTGCGCCACGTTCGCGGCTCGAGCTTGGGATCCGGGATGATCATGTCCCGGTAGTTCATCTTCAGCTCGTCGTTCGAGAAGCGCGGCCGCGGCTGACCCGTCGGGTCGTCGAGGAAGTCGAACCAGTTCGCGCCGGCCTCGAGGACGAGCACCTTCTTGCCGTTCCGGGCGAGCACGTGGGCGACCGCGCCGCCCCCGGCGCCGCTGCCGATGACGATCACGTCGAATTTGGTGAGCGTCGCGTTGCCGAGGACCGTCTTCCTCATGGCGCGATCTTTCCGCCGAGCGCGCCGACGAGCTCGTCGAGGATCCCCCGGACCTCGGCGTCGAGCGGGAGCGGATCGGGTCCGGGGTTCGCGGTCGACATCGGGGCGTCGCTGCGCTCGCGGTAGGCCTGCAGCTTCTCGTCGAAGATCGAGTAGCCGAGCGGCTGCACGTCCCCCTCGTAGTGACAGAGCTTCCATCCACCGAGCGCGACGTTGCCGCCGTACTCGGGTGCGGCGAACGCGCCCTGGCACACGAGATCGATCATGAGATCGCGGAAGCCGGCGCCGAGCCCGCGGAACCAATCGACGATCTGCGGCTGGGTCAGACTGGCGACGGGGGCGGGGAGCGCTGCGATGGCTTCCTTCAAGCCGTCCTTCACTTGCGCCTTGAGCTCGTCGACGCGCCGCTTCCACGAGATCGCGTTGATCCGATCGAGCTCGAGGAACGAAGGGAACTCGTTCTGCGGGCGGCTGCCGTCGGCGAACGGCAGGCGACCCGAGTAGGGACCGCCTGCCCAGATGCGCGGGACGTCGGGGCCGTCGAGCGCGGTGAGGAGCGTCTCGATGTAGCCCACGACGCCGAGGTCGGCGCCGCCGGGCGTGTCGTCGGGCGGGATCACGGCGTCGGCGATCGCCGCGAGCGCGGCGCGCTCCTGGGAGTCGAAGAAGCTCGTCTGCGGCGGCGGCGGATCGCTGAAGCCGCACCCGATGGCTCCCGGTGCCGCAGAGGCGAACGCGACGCTGCCGAGCCACACGAGGAGCTCGCGGCGAGAGACCATCTTCGGGTCGTACACCTCTTGCTCTCGAGCGGGAAGTATCCTCTCGTGAGGGAATGTTCCGCGCGCGTGGTTCCGCTTTCGGCGCCCGGCTCCTCGGCCTCCTCGGCCTCCTCGGCCTCCTCGGCACGTTGCTGGGCGCTGCGGGCTGTGAGCGATGCGGTGGGGCGAGCGCGGGGAACGACGCGTCCACCGACGTGGCCGTGTCCGTACCCGCGTCCGCGTCCGTGACCGCGACCGCGTCCGTGACCGCGACCGCGTCCGTGACCGCGACCGCGTCCGCGTCTGCGTCGGGGGCCGCTCTGGCCCTCGGCGATGGTGGCGCTCCGTGTCCGATCGTGATGGGGCCGGAGCAGATGCCGTTCACGGGGCCGGCGGCGCTCGCGGCGGGGGGCGACGGCGTCGACGTCGTCTTCTTCGCCGCCGGCGCGCCCAAGGTCGTTCACCGCGCCACGCCGAAGACGGGCGCTACGGCGAAGGAGGTGCCCGTTGGCTCCGCCGCCGTGGCGGTCGAGCCTGCGTGCGCGGTCGCGGGGACAGTTGCATTCTGCATGAATCCCGACGGGGGAGTGACCCGAACGCCGCTCGCGGGTGGGGCTTCGACCAACGTCGGCAAAGCGAAGCCCGGGACGCGGATCGCTGCCGCGAGCGCGGGTGGCGAGACGGTGGTCGCATTCTTGGCCGAGCGAAAGACGAGCGAGGGCGTCACGTCCGAGGCGTGGATCGTCGGCGGCTCCACCCCGCTCACGCGGATCTCCGACGACGGCGCCGGCGCCACGTTCGTGACGCTCGCCCCCTCCGGCGCCGACGCGCTCGTCGCGCTCTACGTCGATGGGCGGCGCGGCATGGCGCCGATCCACGGCGTGCGCTTGTCGGTGCACGGCGGCAAGGTGACGCGCGACGGCGACGACGTCCTCTACGTCGCGGGGGGCGCGGAGACGTACACCGGCGGTGCGCTCGCGACCGCGAGCGACGGGCGAGCGTTCGCGCTCGTGCCGATCGCGCACGACGTCGGCTTCGGCTTGCTCGTCACGCGCTTCGGCGTCACGAGCGACGAGCACTGGAGCGACTACGCCAACGGGCTCGACCCCGCCCCGATCGCCGCGACCGCGATGGGCAGCGGCGATCCCTGGGCGCTCCGCGTGAAGCCGTCAGCCGCCAAGTTCGGCTCGCCGCGCGTGCTCGAGCTCGGGCGCGTGACCAACGGTGGGTTCGTCGCGAGCGGGGTCGTCGCGACGCACGGTGACCCACGGTCCGTCGCGGTGACCCACGATCCCGGTGGTGCGCTGGCCGTCGTCTTCACGGACGCCGCGGGCACGTGGCTCGAACGCCTTCGGTGCCCGTGAGCCATGCGCGTGCTCGTCGTCCGCGCGCACGCCTCCATCGTCGACGCCGTCCGCGGCGCCGGGCACGAAGCGGTCGAGTGCACGCTCGAGGGAGCCATCGCCGACGATGCGGCGACCGTCGTCCTCGTCGCCGACGCCGCAACGGCGAAGACCCTCGCGACGGCGCGGCCCGATCTCGGCGTCGTCGTCGTGACGCAGCCGGGGGACGTGGCGGCGCGCGTTCGGGCGCTCGAGGCGGGAGCCGCCGACGCGCTCGACCCGACGTTCGCGCCCTCGCAGATGGTCGCTCGCGTGTCGGCTGCGGGGCGGCGCGCGGCCCTCGTCCCTCGCGTCGCGAGCGTGCTGACCGCCGACGGCTGCACGATCGACCTCGATCGCGCCGTCGCCGTCCGCGGTGACGTCACCCAAGCGCTCACGGCGCGCGAGGTCGCGATCGTCCGTTGGCTCGCGCGCGCGGGAGGGCGGATCGTGTCGCGCGCGGAGCTGCTCGAGCACGTCTTCGGCGTCTCGCCGGACAACGCCACGCGCGCGGTGGACGTCGCGATCTCCACGCTGCGGGGGAAGCTCGAGCGTGATCCGAAGGCGCCAGCGATCATCGTCTCGGTGAAGGGCGCCGGCTACGCCTGGGCGGGTTGAAGCCTTACGTACGGCTTACACGCGCGCATCGGCGGGGCCCCACGTTCGGGGCATGACCGAAGCCGATCCTCTCGCCGTCGTCCGTTCGCTCCCCTGGCTCACCGATCGCGTCGCTGCGCAGGAGCGCGCGCGTGCGACGGGGCGGCCGATCCTGTCGCTCCGCCTCCTCGGTCGCCTCGACGAGCTCCGGTCGTGCGCCAACAGCCGCTTCTTCCGCACCCACCTCTACCCGGATCCGGTGATCCACGCGCTGATGCGCGATCGCTTCGTCCTGCACTGGGAGTCGGTGCGAGCCGTGCCCATCGTCACGATCGACTTCGGCGGGCGCCGGATCGAGAAGCCCATCACGGGGAACAGCCTCCACCTCGTCCTCGACGCCGAGTGGCGCCCGCGGGACGTGTTGCCGGGGATGGTCGACCCGCCGACGTTCGCGCGCTTGCTGGCGGCGGCTCACACGATGGCGACGGGCCCGTTCGAGGAGCTCGCTCCCCGCCATCGCGCGCGCTTGCGCGAGAAGGATCCGCCGGCGCCGTTGCGAGCGCCCTCGCGTGCGGAGCGGGCGAGCCAGCTCGCGCCGACGAAGCACATGGTGGAGTCACCGCTGCTCCTTCAGCTCCGCCGCGCGAGCGAGACGCTCGCCCAGGACACGGCGCAGAACCTCGCGTTTCGGCGCGCGATCGGCGAGACGTTCGCGGCGGGGGCGCTCTGGAGCGACGAGGAGCTCGTCGCGTGGATCTACGACGCGCTGTTCCAGATGCCGCTTCACGACCCGCTGCTGGGGCTCGACGTGCCCGACCCGTTCTGAGACGCCGCCATCGCGACGAAGCGCACGATCGCCGCCGTCGTCGGCTCGCGCGCATCCTTCTGCGGTGCGTGGCCGCAGGCGGGCAGCACGAGCGTCTCGACGGGGACTCGTGCGCTGCGCTCGATCGCGTCGACTTGGGCGAGGGTGCCGTATTCGTCGTCTTCGCCCTGCACGACGAGGATCGGGACGCGAACGCGAGGAACGAAGCGCTCGAGGTTCCACTTTCGGAACTCGGGATCGAGCCAGGCGTCGTTCCAGCCGCGGAAGGCACCCTCGACGTTTGCGCCGTGCCACTTGGCGAGCCGCGCGCGGAGGTCGCCGGTCGCGAACGCCTCCTTCGCGCGCGCGATCGATGCGACGGAGAGGTCCTCGGCGAAGAGGTGCGGCGCGAGGAGAACGATGCCCGCGACGCGCGGCGAGGACCGCTCGCCATCGAGCGCGGCGTGGACGAGCGCGATCGATGCGCCGTCGCTGTGGCCGACGAGGACGACGTGGTCGAGTGCGAGCGCGTCGAGCACGCGCGGGAGATCGCCGGCGGCCTCGCGCTCCATGTAGTCGAGGGGGCGCGGCAGTGGGACGGGATCGGACGCGCCGTAGCCGAGGCGGCTGTACGCGAAGACGGGGCAGCGCGTGCGTTCGGCGAGCTCGGCGGGCCAATCGCGCCAGAGGCCCACGCACCCGAGCCCCTCGTGGAGCAGCAGGATCGAGGTGGCCCCCCGCGGTCCGCTCGCGGGCTCGAACCGGGCCAGCTCGAGGGCGTGCGCCCCCACCGACCGCCGCTCGCAAAAATTCGCTGGGCTCATGTCGATCGAGCGGCCCAAGCTCCGACCTACAGGGGGACGGTGTCAACCTTGTCAACCTTTGGTCCCATCGCTTCGGAATGACTCAAGAAAATCCTGAACTCCAATGAGCTGCCCCAAAAGCGCAAGGATGTCGCGAGCCTAGGTCCAAAGGTTGACAAGGTTGACACCGTCCCCTCCCCCAAAGATTGACTCCGTCCCCTCGAGGAGAACGACGATGTCTCAGAAGATCACCCCGTTTCTGTGGTTCGACCGCGACGCGCTGGAGGCCGCCGAGCTGTACGTGAAGGTCCACCCCCGCTCGAAGCTCCTCGACGTCTCGCGGCGCGGCGACACCGTCTTCAGCGTCACCTTCGAGCTCGATGGCCAGCGCGTGATGGCGCTGAACGGCGGTCCCGTCTATCGGCTCTCGCCCGCGTTCTCCTTCTACGTCCACTGCGAGGATCAAGCGGAGGTCGATCGCCTCTGGGACGCGCTCCTCGCCGGCGGCGGGAAGGAGGTCCGCTGCGGGTGGCTCGTCGATCGCTTCGGTGTGTCGTGGCAGATCATCCCCGAAGCGCTCCCGCGCCTCATGAGCGATCCCGACCCCGAAAAGTCGCGCCGCGTCGTCGAGGCGATGATGGGCATGCAGAAACTCGACGTCGCCGAGCTCGAGCGCGCGCACGCGGGCAAGTAGCGCCGAGGCTACTTGCTGCCCGGCTGGCGCCAGCCTCCCCCCAGCGCCTGGTAGACGCTCACCAGCGCGAGGAACTGGCGCAGCTTGGTCTCGACGAGCTCCATCTGCGCATCGAGCGAGTCGCGCCGCGTGAGCAACACCTCCATGTAGTCGGCGTGCGCGGACTGGAAGAGCACGTTCGACACGTCGACGGCGTTCGCGAGCGTGGTCACCTGCTGCTGCTGCAGGTCCCACGCCTTCTGCAGGTTGTCGATCATCGCGACCTGGTTCGCGACGTCGGTGAACGCCTGCAGGAGCGTCTTCTCGTATCCGAACACCGCCTGGATCTGACGGGCGTTCGCGCTCCGGTACTGCGCCGTGATGGCGGCGCGGTTCAGGAGCGGTGCCGTGATGCCACCCGCGATCCCCCAGATCAGCGACGCGGGCGTGTCCACCAGGTGCGCCGGGTTGAACGCTTGATATCCGACGTGCGCGTCGATGCTCAGCGACGGATAGAACGCCGCCTTCGCCGCGCTCACGTCGAGCTTGGACGCCTCGAGCTCGAGCTCGGCCTGCCGCACGTCGGGCCGGTTCGCCAGGAGCTGGGACGGGAGGCCCGCCGCGATGACCGACGGAATCGGCGCATCGAGCTCGCGCGGATCGCGCGCCACCGGCGTGGGGTAGCGCCCCACCAGGAAGTTGATCCGATTCACGACCTGGATGCGCTGTTGCTCGAGCCCGAACAAGCGGCTCTGGTTCTTGAGGACCTCGGCCTCGAAGCGCTGGACCGCCAGCTCGGTCACGCGCGCCGCCTGCTTCTCGAGCCGCATGACCTCGAGCGCGTCCGTCTGGACCTGGATGTTGCGCTGGAGGATCTCGATCTGATTGTCGAGCGCGATGAGCTCGTAGTACGAGCGCGCGATCTCGGCGACGAGCTGCGTCGTCATGAAGCGGGTGGCTTCGATCGTCGCGAGGTACCGCAGGTCGGCCGCCTTCGCCGAGTTGCGCAGCTTTCCCCAGACGTCGATCTCCCACGAGCCCGTGAGCCCGAACGCGAAGTTGCCGAGGTTCTCGGGGAGCCCGTGCGCGTCGTCGCTCACGCCCTGGCTCGTGTAGGCGCCCACCTTGTCCACGCCCGCCCCGACGCCGACGCCGAGGCGAGGGAGGTAATCGCCTTGCCGCGCCCCGACCTCGGCCTTGGCGATGACGATCTCCTGGAGCTGCATGTTGAGCTCCTGGTTGTTCTGCAGTGCGGCCTCGATCAGCAGACGCAGCTCGGGGCTCGCGAAGAACTCCGCCCACGTCTGCTGGGCGATGCTCGTGGAGCTCGCGGCCGCGGTCGATCCGTAGCTCGCCGGGAGCGTCGTGTTCGGCGCGCGCGCCTCGTTCCCCTGGAGCGACGGCAAGCACGCCGTGATGCTCGCGCTCGTGAGCGCGAGCGCGAGCGCGAGCGTCCAACCGCGCGCGAAGCGCTTCGGCTCAGACATGATGTGCGACTCCCTCGCTGAGCGGCTCGTCGTCTTCGTCGCGGATGAGTGACTTGCCCTCCGAGAGCGTCCCGAAGACGAAGTAGAGGCCCGGCACGACGAGCACGCCGAAGATGGTCCCGAAGAGCATGCCTCCGAGCGCCGACGCACCGATCGTGCGGTTCCCGACCGCTCCGGGGCCGGTCGCGATCACGAGCGGGATCAGCCCGGCGATGAACGCGAACGACGTCATGAGGATCGGGCGGAAGCGCTCCTTGGCCCCGGCGATGGCCGCCTCGAAGACGGTCGAGCCTTCCTTGTGCTTCTGGACTGCGAACTCGACGATGAGCACGGCGTTCTTGCCGAGCAGACCGACGAGCATGACGAGCCCGACCTGCGCGTAGATGTCGTTCGCGAGGCCCAGCGCCCTGAGCAGCACGAACGACCCGAGCACTCCGGCAGGCAGCGAAAGGATGACGGCGAGTGGCAAGAGGAAGCTCTCGTACTGCGCCGCGAGCACCATGTAGACGAACACGAGCACGACGAGGAAGATCCAGAGCGCTTCGTTTCCGCGCTTGGCTTCGTCGTACGAGAGCCCCTCCCACGCGATGTCGTACCCGCGTGGCAACGTCTGCGCGGCGACCTCCTTGACGGCCTTGATGGCGTCGCCGCTGGTGTAGCCGGGCGCGGGGCCGCCGCGGATCGCGGCCGAGTTGTACATGTTGAAGCGCGTGATCTCGTTCGGCCCCTGCGACTTCTTCATCGTCATGAAGGCCGAGTAGGGGACCATCTCGCCCTTGTCGTTCTTCACGTAGAGGTTCAGCACGTCGGATGGGAACCGCCGGTACTGCGGTGACGCCTGCACGTAGACCTTGAAGAAGTTGCTGAAGCGGATGAACCCCTGCTCGTACGTGCTGCCGATCAGGATGTTGAGGTTGTCCATCGCGTCCTTGATCGAGACGCCCTTCTGCATCGCGAGCGCGGGATCGACCTCGAGCTCGTACTGGGGATAGTCCGCGGCGAAGAACGTGAAGAGCCCAGTGAGCTCCTTGCGCTTGTGCAGCGCGTCCATGAAGTCTTTGTTTACCTTGTCGAAGTCCTGGTAGTTCGTCTCGTTGTTCTTGTCCAAGAGGCGCAGCGAGAAGCCGCTCGCAGCGCCGTAGCCGGGCACGGCGGGTGGCTCGAAGAACTCGACGACGGCGCCGATGTCCTTCGCCTTCTCTTCGAGCTCGGCGATGATCTGCTTCACCGACCGCGAGCGGTGCGACCAGTCCTTCAGGTTGATGAGGCACGTGCCCGCGTTCGAGCCACGACCTTCGGTGAGGATCTCGTAGCCGGCGAGCGACGAGACCGACTCGACGCCGTCGACGCCCTTCGCGATGTTCTGGAGCTCGCGCGCGACGTCGTTGGTGCGCTCGAGGGTGGAGCCCGGCGGCGTCTGGATGATCGCGTAGATCTGCCCTTGGTCCTCGTTGGGGACGAAGCCCGAGGGAACGACGCGGTTCAGCCCGATGACGCCGAAGGTGAAGCCCACGAGCATCGCGAACGTGACGAGCCGCCGGTTCACGATCCGGCGCAGCACGCTGGTGTAGACGCCTGTGCCGCGGTCGAAGAGCCGATTGAACCCGTCGAGGAAGATGCTGATCGGCGTCCGTCGCTTCTTCGTGCCGTGCGTGTTCTTGAGGATCATCGCGCACAAGACGGGCGTGAGCGTGAGCGCGACGATGCCGGAGAGCACGATCGATGCCGCCATCGTGATCGCGAACTGCCGGTAGAAGATGCCGACCGGGCCGCTCATGAAGGCGACCGGGACGAAGACCGCCGTCATCATGAGCGTGATCGCGATGACCGCGCCGCTGATCTCGTCGAGGACCTTGGAGGTCGCGTTGTAGGGTGACATGCCCTCGGCCATCTTCACGTGCACCGCTTCCACGACGACGATGGCGTTGTCGACGACGATGCCGATCGAGAGGACGAGCGCGAAGAGCGTGATCAGGTTGATCGTGATCCCGAAGATCTGCATGAAGAGGAACGTGCCGATCAGCGAGACGGGGACGGCGAGGATTGGGATGAGCGTCGATCTCCAATCTCCAAGGAAGACGAACACGACGAGCGCGACGAGCACGAAGGCCTCGCCGAGCGTGTGGAGCACCTTCTCGATCGATGCATCGAGGAAGCTCGAGACGTCGTAGTTGACCTCGTAGTCCATCCCCGCGGGGAAGGTCGTCTTCTTCTGCTCCTCGAGCTTGGCTTTGACGTCGGCGATGACCTCGCTCGCGTTGCTGCCGTACGTCTGCTTGAGGACGATCGCGGCGGAGGGGTGGCCGTCGAGGTTGGAGTAGATGTCGAAGAACTCGCTCCCGAGCTCGACCTCGGCGATGTCCTTGAGGTGGAGGATCTCACCGTCCGGATTGGCTCGAATGACGATGTTCTCGTACTGCTCGGGCTTGTTGTAGCGGCCTTGGTACGTGAGCACGTACTCGAGTGACTGTGCCTGCTTTCCGGTCGCCTGCCCGAGTCGGCCGGGACTTCCGATGACGCTCTGATCCGAGATGGCCTTCATCACCTCTTCGGTGGAGACGTCGTACGCGCGCATCTTGTCCGGGTTGAGCCACACCCGCATCGCGTACTGGCGCGAGCCGAGGATGCGCGCCTGCGCGATCCCGTTCACGCGGCTCAGCTCGGGGAGCAGGTTCGCGTTCGCGAAGTTGTAGAGAAACTTCTGATCGGCGGCCTTGTCCGAGCTGTACAGGTTCACGTACATGAGCATGCTCGGCTGCACGCGATTCACGACGACGCCTTCGAGCTGAACGAGCGCGGGCAGTCGGTTGATGACCTGGTCGATCCGGTTCTTGACGTTGACGACGGCCTGGTTGGGATCGGCGTCCAGGTCGAAGACGACTTGGATCGTGGCTTCACCGGCGCTCGTGGCGTCGGAGATCATGTAGGTCATCCCCGGGACGCCGTTGATCGAGCGCTCGAGCGTGATCAGCGACGATTGCACGAGGACGTCCGCGCTCGCGCCCGGGAAGGTGAGCGAGACCATCACGCGCGGCGGCGAGATCTCGGGAAACTGGGAGACCGGCCGCGTGCGAATCGCGAGGCTGCCCAGGAAGACGATCATGAGCGACATCACGATCGCGAGCACCGGGCGGTGCATGAACTTGGAGATGAGCATGGTGGTGGCTTCCGCTCACTCGGCGGCGACGTCGAGGTGCGAGAGGACCTCGCCGGGTTCCTCGAAGTGCGTCTCGATCGTCGCGCCGTCGCGGACCTTGCGGAGCCCGTCGATGAGGATCTTGTCCTTGTCGTCGATCCCGCTCTCGACGATGAAGACGTGGGTCTGCTCGGCGGCGACCTTGATCGGCTTGGAGTGGACCACGCCCTTGTCGTCGACGACGTAGACGAACTTCTGATCGAGGACGTCGAACGTCGCCTTCTGCGGGATGACGAGCGCGTTCTTCACCGGCGTCGTCATCAAGATCTTCCCCGTCTCGCCGTGGCGGAGCAGGCCCTTCGGGTTCGGGAACCCCGCGCGGAAGGCGACGTTGCCGGTGCCGTTGTCGAAGTCGGCCTCGATCGTCTCGACGACCCCTTCCTGATCGAACGTCTCGCCGTCGGCCATGATGAGCTTCACCTTGGGTGGGGTGTCGCTCTTCCCGTGGAGCTGGTAGCGGAGGTACTCGGCCTCGCTCACGTTGAAGTAGACCCAGACCCGGCTGTTGTCCGAGAGCGTCGTGATGAGGTCGCCCTCGGCCAGGAGGCTCCCGAGCCGCGCTTGGAAGCGCCCGACGATCCCGGCGAACGGCGCGTGGAGCTCGGTGAGCGAGAGGTGCGTTCGCGCGAGCGAGACGTCGGCCTTGGCCCTCGCGTTCTTCGCGTTGAAGAGCGAGAGCTCGTTCGACGAGACGACGTTCTTCTCGGCGAGGATGCGGGTGTTGTTCAGCTCGATCGCGGAGAGGTCCGCTTCGGCTTGGGCCTTCTGGACCTCGGCTTGGTAGACGAGCGGGAGGATCTGGAACATCTTCGTCCCCGCGGTGACCTGCTGTCCTTCATCGACCAGGACCGCTTGCAGGTAGCCCTTCTCGAGCGCGCGCACCTCGATGTGTTGGATGGCGCGGATCTGAGCCACCCACTCCTTCGTGAGCTCGGTGTCCTTTCGGAGCGGCGTCGTGACCGCGAGCTTCGCGGGTTCTTCGCTCGCGTGGAGCTCGCCGTGACACGCCGCCGTCGCGAGGACGGCGAGCAGGAAAAGAGACGTCGGGATTCGGTGCATGATTCGCTCTCGGAGAAGGAGTTGGGGGTCGTGGCGCGCGGCCCAAGAGGTGGCGCGACCGAGCACGTGGTGCTCGCGTGATGGACGCGGACGAAGCTCGCGCTGCGCCGCCGTGGCGACGCGCGTCTTCGAGCTCAGGCGAGGAGGACGTGCGCGGTGGCGGGCGGTCCGCGAGGCAATCCGCGGCCGGCGGCGAAGCGTGACGGATCCAAGGCGGGCGCCGTGCGCGGCGGACGAGCCGCGACGCGCGCGCGTCGAACCGTGCTCGGTCGAGCGGCGTCGTCGTCGGAGCTGCAGACCGCGTGGCGGCCTTCGCGCAGCTCGTCGAGGTCGTCGTCGACGAGTGCCTCGTCGGTCTCGCGCTCGTGGAGCGCGCGCGCACGGTGACGGAGGACGCGGTGGAACAACCCGCGCGTCACGCGGTCGACCACCCGGCAGGTAGCCACCCGGATCGGGGCGCGATGAGTCGCTGCGGCGATCGGCAGCGGGGCGGGTTGGGTGTCCGGGGCTCGGTGTCCCGGAGTGAGCAGCAAGAGGAGTGTCGCCAGTGCGGCGGTCACGATCAGGAGGCGGTGCACGACGCGCCTCCAACTCATGCAGCGATACTCACTTTCACGACGAGGACTCCTCTAGCACCAGCCTTCAGTCGTGGGAAGTAAGCTTCATTCCCGCGTCTCGCGCAACCTGAAGCGTTGAATCTTTCCGGTCGCGGTCTTCGGGAGCTCGCGCACGATCTCGATCCAGCGCGGGTACTTGTAGGGTGCAAGATGCGCCTTCACGAACGCTTGGAGCTCGTGAACGAAGTGGGGCGGCACGTGCTCGGCATCCTTCGGGACGACGAAGGCCTTCGGCTTCACGAGCCCCGCGTCGTCCATCGCCCCGACGACCGCGGCCTCGAGCACGGCGGGGTGTTGCATGAGCGCGCTCTCCACCTCGAACGGGGAGACCCAGATGCCGCCGACCTTGAGCATGTCGTCCGCGCGGCCGGCGTAGGTGTAGTAGCCCTCGGCGTCGCGCAGGTAGCGATCACCGGTGCGGGTCCAGGGACCATGGAACGTGGCGAGCGATTTCTCGCGCTGGTTCCAGTAGCCGGCGCACGCGGTCTCGCCGCGGACCCAGAGGAGGCCTTCGTCGGCATCGGTGGGGTTGCCGTCTTCGTCGGTGAGGCGGAGCTCGTAGCCGGGGACGACCTTGCCGGTCGTGCCGTAGCGGACGTCACCGGGGCGGTTCGAGAGGAAGATGTGGAGCATCTCGGTCGAGCCGATGCCATCGCAGATGTCGGCGCCGAAGCGGTCGCGCCAGGTCTCGCCGACGTGCTTCGGGAGCGCTTCGCCGGCGGACGTGCAGATGCGCAAGCGCGACGAGGGGCCGGGGCCATTCGCAGGATCGGCGAGGATCGACGCGAAGAGCGTGGGGACGCCGCAGAAGATCGTCGGGTGATGGGTGTGGAGTACACGCATCACGGCAGCGGGGGTCGGGCGCTCGGACAGGAGGATGGCGGTGGCGCCGACCGAGAGCGGGAACGTGAGTGCGTTGCCGAGGCCGTAGGCGAAGAAGAGCTTGGCGGCGGAGAAGACGACGTCGCCCTCGTTCAGGCCGAGGATGCCCTGGGCGTAGAGCGCGGACGTGCGCACGAGGTGCGCGTGCAGATGCATCGCGCCCTTGGGGGCGCCGGTGGAGCCGGACGAGTAGAGCCAGAACGCGACGTCGTCGCGGGTGGTCGGCGCGGGCTCGATGGTGGAGGGGAACGGCGCGAGGAGCGCGTCGAGCTCGGACGTGCGAAGGACGCGAGGGGTGCCGGGATCGCTGGCGTCGACCGCTTGGGACATCTTCTCGGCGAGCGCATCGGAGACGAAGACGAGCTTCGCGCGCGAGTCCGCGAGCATGAAGCGCCAATCCGCGGGCGTGAGGAGCGTGTTGATCGGAACGGGGACGACGCCGGCGCGGATGGCTCCGAGGAAGAGGGCAGGGAAGTCGGCGGAGTCGTGGAGCGCGAGCACGATGCGTTGCTCGGGATGGATCCCGCGTGCACGGAGGAAGTGAGCGACGCGCGCGGCGCGTTCGGCGAGGGCGCCGTAGGTCGTGGTGCCGTGATCGTCGACGTAAGCGGGCTTGGAGGCGCGCCCGGCGGCGAGGTTCTGGTCGAGGAGGTCGACGGAGGCGTTGTACCGAAATGGGATCTCGACGGTGGGAGGCGAGGTCGAGAGATCGACGCGGGAGACCATGGATCGAAGAGCATAGCGGCGACGTGCGGGTCAGGGCACGGGCAGATGCCCGTCGGTTCGGGCGGTGCGAAAGCTCGCGTTGTCGACGTTGGAGAGCTGGCTGCTGCGTCAGCTCGAGGAGGCTGGAGCCGAGGAGCTCCTGATGCTGGTGAACGTGGCACGGCGGTCGCGCGACGACGTGGAGGCGGCCGTCCGCCGGTTGTTGGAGCTCGCGCTCGTCGAGTTGGCGTGGGCGGAAGGCGGGTGGCCCCGGGTCGACGAGGCCGAGCGCGCAGAGCTCTCGTGCTTCGCGAACTGGATGCGATGGGAACCGAACGGCGGCTACTGGGCCCTCGCGGAGGGCGCGCGAAGCGTCGCCTTGGTCCGGGCGGGTGGAGAGGCTCAGCGCGAGGGGACGAACTCGACGTCCACCTCGAGACCGGAGGGGCCGTCCACCAACTCGAGCCTCAGGCCGCGGCCTTCGCGTCGCTCGACGTAGTCCCAGCCCCAACGCTCGCCCGCGTCCCACGACCAGAGATCGTGACCGAGCGCGCGCAGCTCGCGCACCGCGCCCGCGAGGACCGCCGCGGCGGATGGGTGCTCCTTCATGCGCCCGTGCAGTCGCTCGGCGAGCCGCGCGCAGCGCGCGGCGGCGTCGGCGTCCGCGCAGAAGCGGGTGAAGGCGTAGTCGCTTTCGAGCGCGGGCGTGGCGATCGGGACGACCCCGCGCGCCCAGAGCGCATGAGCGCCGAAGGCAAGCTGGCCAGCGAGGAACCGTTCGAGATCGGGGCGCCCGCGGAGATCGAAGCGCACGCGCCCGTCGTCGTAGCTCCAACGTCCATAGCGCTCGAGAGCGGCCTCGGCGATTCGCGTCGCGACGTGCGCGGCGTCCTCGCCATCGTGGACCGTGCCGTCGCTCGCGCGGAAACGCCAGCGGCGCCAGCCGAGGTAGCCGGCGGAGCAGGTGCCGGCGCGCCAGCGCAGCAAGAAGGGTTCGGAGACGGCGTGCATCGCGTCTTCACGCTCGAGGCCCGGCGTTACTGACGGCACGACCGCATGTCAGTCGTCCGAACGCCGGGCGTCGGTCCGCGACGGTCCCGTGAAGGAACGAATGCGAGCGCGTGCGTTCCGAATCGAGCTCTTCGACCTCGTGACCGCGGTGAGGGCGGACGCGGATTTGGGCGAGGTGCTTCGACCCGTCCAGCGTTGGGTGGGGCAGCACCGCCCCGCGCTCGAGGTGGGCCTCGTGCGCGTGGACCTCGCCAGACTCGTGTGCGCGGAGGTCGAGCTCTACCCTTGGACGGCGGCTCCGGCGAGCGCGCGTTCGGACTTTCTGCGCGTGGCGGGCTGCGATGGGCTGCCCGTCGCAGCGATCGGCCCGGCAATTGCGAGTGCCTTCTGGGAGGCACTGACCGTGACGCGCGACGAGCCGTGCCCGCGTTGCGAGGCTGACGTCGACTTGCTCTGGGCCTTGGAAGCGGACCTCCTCTTCTGGCTCTGCCGAAGGTGCTCCTTCGCGGTCCCGCTCGGGCGCGAGGCCGTCCCGCCGACGGCGTGGTGCGTTCCGCCGAGCCACGCCCTTCGCAGGCTCGCGAAGTAGACGAATGCGCACAACCCGTCGCCGGTGCCGTCCGATGGGGCGGTGATGTCTTCCCTCCGCGCAAGTAACTGCACAATAAGTTATACTGGACCCGTGAACTTCAACGTCTACCTCGAGGCTCCCCTCGCCAAGAAGCTCGGCGCCCTCGCCCGGAGGACGGGCACGAAGCGCAACGCTCTGATCCGACAGGCAGTGGCGAAGCTCGTTGCCGAGGATGACGCACGCTGGCCGGCGATGGTGCTGGCATGGACTGGAGACCCGGACTTCCCTCCCTTCGAGGCGACGCGTGAGGAGCTCCGCATCGATGCCGACGACGACCCCTTCCGCGGCGTCGAGCGTCGGCGACCGAAGAGGCGTCGATGACGCGCTACCTCCTCGATACGAACGTGGTGAGCGACTTCGTGCGCGGAGTCGCGGGCGTCGTGAAGTCAATCGCATCCGTGGCTCCGACCGAATGCGCCGTGTCGACGATCACCGTCATGGAGGTGGAGTATGGGCTCGCGCTCGTACCGGAGCGAGCGAAGCGCGTCGCTCCCGTCCTCGGCGAGCTCTTCCGCGCCATTCGTGTGATCTCGTTCGGCCGATCCGACGCGCGCGCCGCCGGGGCAGTTCGAGCTTCGTTGCGAAAGCGGGGCAGGCCGATCGGACCCTACGATGCTCTCCTCGCAGGGACTGCACTCGCGCGCGGTCTCGTCTTGGTCACGGCGAACGAGGCCGAGCTCCGCCGTGTCGACGCGCTCCGGATCGAGAACTGGAGAGGCTGAGCTTCGCCCTTCGAGGGAACGAAGACCGTTTCGGCCTGCGCCTAGGAGCGGCGGCGCCGTGATACGCTGCGAGGTTCCCCTCCGTTCGTCGCGCCGCCTCGCCCTCATGCCCCATCACGAGCTCGTCTCCGCCCTTCGCTCCGGTCTCGGGAACGTCCTCCGCGGCAAGTCGGCCGTCGTCGATCTCGCGCTCCTCGGCATCTTCGCCGGGGGTCACGTGCTGCTCGAGGACGTCCCCGGCGTCGGGAAGACCACGCTCGCCAAGGCGCTCGCGAAGGCCTTCGGCGTGCGGTTCACTCGCGTGCAGTTTACACCTGATTTGCTGCCCGGCGACATCACGGGCTCGCTCGTGCTGGACCCGACGAAGGGCACCTTCTCGTTCCACCGCGGCCCCGTCTTCACCAACGTGCTCCTCGCCGACGAGATCAACCGCGCCTCGCCGCGCACGCAAGCGGCCCTGCTCGAGGCGATGAACGAAGCGCAGGTCACCGTCGAGGGGCAGACCCACGTGCTCGAGCCCCCGTTCTTCGTCGTCGCGACCCAGAACCCCGCCGACTATCAAGGCACCTACCCGCTCCCCGAGGCGCAGCTCGATCGCTTCCTGGTCCGCGTCTCGATCGGCTACCCCAGCGCGAGCGACGAGCTCGACATGCTCTTCGCGCGCAAGACGAAGGACCCGCTCGACGACTTCGCGCCGCTCTGCTCGCAGGCCGATCTGCTGGCGATCCAGGCTGCCGTTCGCGACGTCGAGGTGAAGCCGCTCGTCGCGCGTTACTTGCTCGCGATCATCGAAGCGACGCGCAAGGACGCCGACCTCACGCTCGGGGTCAGCCCGCGCGGCTCGATCGCGCTGTTCCGGGCCGCGCAGGCGCAGGCGTTCCTCGCGAAGCGCGACTACGTCACGCCCGACGACGTGAAGGACATCGCGATCGCGACGCTCTCGCACCGCGTCGCCCTCCGGGACGAGGTCCGCTACGCGGGGAGCGACGGTGCGAGCGTCATCACGCGCATCGTCGCCTCGGTGGCCGTGCCCACATGAGTGTCGTCGCGCGGCTCCGCGCGCGCGCGGCGCGCGTCGACTGGGCGCGCTTGAACTACGCGCTCATCACGTGGGGTCGCCCGCGCCGGCGCGTGGCGCAACCTTCGTGGGACGTCGGAACCGGCGGCTCTCGCCTCTGGCGGCTCTATCGCGCGTTGACGCCCGAGGGGCGTGCGCTCTTCGTCTGCATCCTCGTCACCGCCGTCTTCTCGATCGACGTCACGCACACGCACGTCTACGTGTTCCTCTGTGCGCTCGGCGCCGCGCTCGTCGCGTCGGTCGTCGCGAGTCGTGGCCTGCGGTTGCCCGAGCTCACCGTGCGGGTGCACGCGCCACCGCGCGTCTTCATCGGGAGCGAGGTGTCGATCGTGATCGAGCTCACGCGCTCGACCGATGGCGCGGCGAGCCCGTGGGTCCGGTTCGAGGGGCCGTTCCTCCCGTACTTCGGCCGCTGGGTCGCCCGCCCGCCCGCGCTCCCGGGCGTGGAGCACGGGCGACCCGCGCGCGCGACCTTCAAGGTACGCTTCACCGAGCGCGGAGATCTCGTCCTCGGTCGCTTCCGCGTGAGCGCGCTAGCGCCCTTGGGCCTCGCTTCGGGGACGCCGATCGAGACGGCGCCGCTTCGCCTGCGCGTCGTGCCGAAGCCCGCGAACGTGGTGCGGCTGGAGCTCCCGCTCTCGACGAAGCATCAGCCCGGTGGCATCGCGCTCGCGTCGAAGACGGGCGAGACGATGGAGCTCCGCGGCGTTCGTCCCTATCGCTCCGGCGATCGGATCCGCGATCTCTCGCCGCGTACCTGGGCGCGCACCGGGAAGCCGGCGGTGCGCGAGTACCAAGAGGAGTACTTCACGCGTGTCGGGGTCATCCTCGATTGCGTTCGCACGAGCACGAAGCGCCGCACGCAGGAGGACGACTTCGAAGCCGCCGTCGCGCTCACGGCCGGCATCGTCGCGCACCTCGGCCGGGGCGAGGCGCTCGTCGATCTCCTCGTGACCGGCGGAGAGGTGCATCCGCTCACGCTCGGACGCAGCCTCGGCTTCCTCGAGCAGGCGCTCGATCACCTCGCCGGAGCGGAGCTCGAGCCGAGCGTCGATCGCGCGCGTCTCGTGAAGGTGCTCGGGCCGTACCTCGCGCGCTTGTCCGCGGTGGTCATGATCGTGGACGGATGGGACGAAGATCGCGAGGCCTTCCTCCGCGCGATCGAGAAGAAGGGCGTTCGGGTGCAGTGCATCGCGGTCGGTTCTCCCGTTCAGCGCGCCTCCGGACTGCCGGTGAAGACGGTCGCTCCGGCCGCCATCCTCGCCGGGGAAGGCGTGAGCCTGTGAGCGCGCGGCTCTTCGCGGCGCTGCCGCTCCTCGGTGCGATCGTCCTGCTGGGCGCCGGGGGCGCGCCGATCTACTGGCCCCTCGCGTTCGCCGCGCTTGCGCTCGCGTCGATCGTGCTCCGCGCGCGCTGGAAGCTCGAGACCTTCGGCGCGTTGCTCGTGATGATCGGCGGTGCGACCCCGGCGGTCCTCTGGACGCGCGCGACGACGCTGGAGATCGGGCTCGCGCTGCCGATCACGCTGATCCTCCTCGGGATCGCGATCGCGCGCTCGTTCCTGGCCGAGCCGCGGCGTGGCTTCGATCGGCTCATCGTCGGCTTGGCGTGCATCGCCGAAGGGATCGGCGTGAAGAGCGCGCTCTACCCGTACGGCGTCGTCGTGATCGCGCTGCTACTCCTCGCCGACCAGGCGGGCGGCGTGGCGGCGTTGCGCGCGTTCGCGCGGACCAAGCGGGCGTCGGCGATCCTCGTGCCGCTCGCGGGGGCGTTGTTCGTCGCCGGCGTGGTCCTGCTCCCCGTGATCGATCGCGCGACGAACCGGAGCTTCCGCTCGCTCTACGAAGGGCGCCTGCGACGGACGGCGTTCTCCGCCCACGTCCGGCTGGATCAGCCCGGGCTGATCAACCAGAACGAAGAGATCGTGTTGCGCCTCCGTGGAGGCGACGCCGACTACCTGCGCGGGGCCGTCTTCGACTCCTTCGACGGCGACTACTGGACGACGTCGCGGCGGCCGCTCCAGCCCGATCCGGATCCGCGTACCACCGGCGACGTCACTTGGGTCGAAGCGGCCGAACCGAGCACGTGGCTCTTCGCGCCGCGCGCCGCGAAGATCACGTCCGACACGACGTACAAAGTCGACGGGCTCGGAACGCTCCGTCCCGCGGAGCCACGTGGTGCGACGCGTTGGGCGTTCGCGCGCGCGGCCCTCGAGCGTATCGATCCGCCGGGCGCGCAGGATACGACGTTGCCGGTCGACGTCGTCGCGGACGTGCGCCCGCTCGCGCTCGCGTGGACGGTGGGCGCGCGCGACGATCGAGCGCGCGTCGACGCGATCGCGAGCCATCTGGTCGCCGACTTCACCTACACGCTCGACCGGCCCGCGCCGCCAGCGGGTACGCCGCCGCTCCACGACTTCCTGTTCGTGCATCGGACGGGTCACTGCGAGTTCTTCGCATCGGCGTTCGTCGTCCTCGCGCGGTCGCTCGGGATCCCGGCGCGGCTCGTGGCGGGCTTTCGGGTGGTGGAGCACAACGGCTTCGGTGGCTACGCGGTGGTGCGGGCGAAGCACGCGCACGCGTGGGCGGAGATCTACGTGCCGCGCGCGGACGGGGAAGCGCGGTTCGAGACGTTCGATGCGACGCCGCCGGTCGAGACGCTGAGCGCGACGGACCCGCGCGACGCGAGCGCGTTCTTCGATTGGCTGAAGTGGCGCGCACGCGAGCTCTACGACGATGCGGTGGCGAGGCCGGAGCGATCGATCGCAGTGCTCGGTGGGATCGTGGCGATCGCGCTCTTGGCGCGTTGGGTTCGGCGGAGGCGCGCGGGCGCGTCGGGAGCGGGGGCGCTCTACGACGAGGCGCCGGAGGCATTCGTGAAGTTCGAGGCGATGCTGGCGGCGCGCGGCTACGCGAGGAAGCCAGCGGAGACGTTGGACGAGCTGGCGAAGCGGCTGGACGAAGCGCGCGAAGTCGCGTTCGCGAAGGCGCTGCGGAGGTACGCAAAGATGAGATACGGCCCGGGGGAAGCGTCGGCGACGGAGCTCTCGGCGACGTTGAAGGTCCATGCGGAGTCAGGGTGATGAAAGGCACGCCGTAGGTCACGAGATGGAAGGTGCCTATCGAGTGACCGAGCTGCTGCGGGGTGCATCGCGGCTCGTGGTCCTCACCGGGGCCGGTGTGAGCCTCGCGAGTGGGATCCCTACGTTTCGGGGCACCGATCCGGGGGCGGTCTGGTCGCGTGACGTGCTGGAGCTCGGGACGCGTGCCTTCTTCGAGCGCGACCCGGTGGCGTCGTGGACCTGGTACCTCGAGCGCTTCGACGTGTGCGGGAGGCTGCGCTTCTCGAGCACGTCACGTGCTTCGCCGAAGACGTCTTCGGAAGTCAGTTCGGTCTCTGCGCCGACGGCAGCATCGCGCGGTTCGATCCCGAGACGGGAACGCTGAGCACCGTTGCGTCGAGCCCGGATGCATGGGTCAGCGCGCTCGAGGCCGACGCGGCTTACGAGACGGGATTCCCGGTGCTCGAGGCGTGGGAGCAGAAGCATGGGACCCTTCGGGTGGGGTTTCGGCTTTTGCCGAAGCAACCGTTCTTCCTTGGGGGCGAGTACTCCATCGAGAACCTCGTGGCCAAGCCGGACGTGGAAGCGATGTGCGTCCGGGCCGAGCTCTGGGCGGCCACGAAGGACCTCCCGGACGGCGCTACGATTGAGCTCAAAGCATCGTCGTGAATTCCGCCCGCTATCGGACCTAACTCGAGATCGCGATGGATCATCTATGGAGAAGCCGCGTGGACGAGGCCCTATCGCGCATCGAACGAAGGACTCTGCGCCCGGTGTCGGGGTGCTCGCCGACCGAGGTCTCGGAGCTTCAGATGCGGCTCGGCGTCACGGTCCCCGCGGCGTATGTCGCGGTTCTCCTCCGCATCGGAAAGGACCCAGGCTCGTTCCTGGAGGGGAGCGACCTGTGCGCGGACGCGTTGGGTGGTTTGCAAGTCGGGACGCGAGCGCTTCTCGACGAGGCCGACGTACAGACGCTCCCGGAAGACGCTTTCGTCTTCTGCAGCCATCAAGGATATCAATTTCTCTTCTTCCGACTCGACGGTCATCCCGACCCCGCGGTGTCGCACTACCTGGAGGGAGAACGCGAGTTTCGGGTGGTTGCCGCGTCCTTCTCGGAGTGGTTGCTCGGGGCAGCTCGCGATGAGTTTCCCGATCATGCCTGAGCTGATGCCGCCGTGAATGCGACCTTCAAGATCCGGCAAGGCTATGGACGCTCCTCGCGGACGTGGTCGTGGAAGAAGGGCTACGATTAGTGACTCCGAGCGCACATGCTCGAGGTCGGTGCACCCGAATCCCCACCGAACATCTGAGGGAGCCTGCCGTGGATGACGCGAGGAAGATCGACATCTCACTGACGCCCGACGAAGCGATCGTTCTGTTCGAGTGGCTCGCGCGCGAGAACGAGCGGGGCAAACTTCCGATCGTGGACCAGGCCGAGCAGCGCGCGCTGTGGAACCTCGAAGCGACGCTGGAATCCGTGCTCACGGAGCCGCTCCTCGAGAGCTACGAGACGATCCTCGGCGCCGCGAGAGACCGTCTCCGAGACTCGGACAGGTCACGCGATGAATGAGGCGCGCGCGAAGATGGATCTGAGCGCTCTGATCGAGGGTGCGGCTCGATTCGATCGGAGCCTTTTGATTTTGGTTCCGAAGGATGCGGAGCTACGGCCGTCGACGAAAGTGATGTTGCAAGAGTCCGAGTGGCCTCCGCTGCCGGTTCCGGACGGAATGCGGGTGATGTTCAATGTCGAGACCTTGACCCACGTGCTGGTGGCGTGGAACCGCTATTCGAGAGGGGGTGTGCCGACCCACGAAGAGGCTGCGAAAGCACTGGAACATTATGACAAATACGACGCTTTCATCGACCCCGTTGGCCAGGTCGGGTCGTGAGGGCGCGGCGCAAGATGGCAAGGGTGACCTTGTCGGGAGCTTCGGATGCTAGAGCTCATCGACCGTGACTACTTCGCGACGCTCGCGAAGCTGCGAAACGACAAGGCCGGCGCGAGCGTGGCGCTGGATGCAGAGGCGTTTCCGAAGGGGCTCCGACCGCTCGCCGACGACGCCGCCTTCTTCTATCCGTTCTTCGAGGGAGACGTGGACGGTCTGAACGAGGAGTACCTCGCGCCCGCGTGGGCCGTGCTGAAGGTGTTCTGGCGAGAAATCGACGAAGCAGCCATCATGGCGCGCGAGCCTTGCGTCGAGTGGACGGCGATGTGCAGTCTTCGAGCCATCGTGTGGGACTTGGTTGGGCGTCGCGGATTGGATCCGGCGTGGGAGGTTCCATCGCTCCCGTGAGCGGTCATCAGATCACAGGCCGAGTGCGTCAGGTCTCGCGGAGCGCGGCTTCGAGCTCCGCGACCCGTGCCAGCAAGCCATCGCGTTCGCGTTCGGCATCCTCGCGTTCGCGCTCGGCATCGTCGCGTTCGCGTTCGGCCTCGGCGCGCTTGCGCTCGGCCTCGCGCCGCGCCTCCTCGGCGACGGCGAGCGCGTCCGCCGCGGGGAGCACGATCCCGTTGCCTGCTTCGTCCTCGGCGAGGGCGAGCGCGACCGGCTGATCGCCGAGCGGCGCGACGACGAACCAACGGCCGAGGGTGAGGCACGGCGTGCGCTCGCGGTGGACGACGCGCTCGACGAGATCGCCCTCGAGACGATCCCATGCTCGCAAGCGACTGCCTTCGGGTGCGTCGACGTCGAGACAGACGACCTCCCGCACGCCCATCGAGTGGAAGCGCGAGAGCTTCTCGGCGAGGGGGAGCGGCTCTTTCGTGTCGCTCGGGCTCGAGATCTCGATGCAGAGCTCGGGAGTGCCCTTTTCCCACGTCTTCCACGCGTCGAAGTCGTGGTCGGGCACGCGGAGCTTCACGAACGCGTCCGGAGCGCACTTCCGCGCGTCGTTCGCGCCGTCGAAGTAGACGAAGTTGTCGGCGCCAACGGTTGCATCGCCGCCGACGACGCGGCGCAAGACGTCCCAGAGAAAGACGCAGAGCTTGAGGTGGCGCGTCGACTGGCCCATGTCCCACTCCGGATCGGTGGCTGCGAACCGGAGCGGCCGCGGCGGGCGCACGTGCTCGATCGAGAAGGACATGTTCGCCATCATTGTAGACCGCTTCCGTCGAGCCCGCCGCGGGCGCTCCGTGCGGAGGGGGAATTGCACGTGCGGTGCCAGGCTCCGAGCGCGCGATTCTCCGAAGAATGGGCGCACGCGGGGTGGCGCGCGCCACTTCGCGCCAGTTCCCGCGCCACCTGCGACGCATTCACACACGAGGCGTTGGTCCGGGAAGCCACCGGGCGCGTGCTCCGCGTGGACGGCTCCAGGTCCGTGGCTCCACGGTCGCCTTGCACGCCGCGATCCCGGCGGAGACCTGGAGGAATCCGCAAGGGCGCGTTCGGTTCGACGGCGTCGTGCCGTCCAGTATCGATTGCCCCGAAGCCATCCGCGGACCGAGCGAGCGATGATCGCAGGCGAACCCAATCAAGTCCCACACGATGGGTTGAAGACTGCACATCGCCGTCGAATGGCAAGGTGTGGAATTTTGCCCATTGCCAACCACCGTCGATTCACGGCAAAGATCCCAGATGCGTTCGGTAGTTTACTTTGGTGTCGTCGTAGGGATGTGTGCGCTGGTCTTCGGATCGGCATCTTGCTCCGACGGAACGACGGGTTCCGCGCCGGACGGCGGTGACGACAGCGCGTCGACCTGTTCGGCGCCCCGGATGGTTTGCGACGTCGGCTGCCTCGACGTGACCAAGGACCATGAGCACTGCGGCAGTTGCGACACCGCGTGCGGTGCGACGGAGATTTGCATCGCTGGAGGTTGCGTGCCCTGCAAAGGCACGCTCACCGAAGCGGGTGTCTGCCTCGAGAAGCTGTTCAACGCCGACGGTCCCGCGATCTTGCGCGCGAACGAAACCGACGTGTACTGGGGCTCCCGCATCGCTGAGAAGTCCGAAGGGGTCTTCCGCCACCCCGTTCCGGCAGGTCTCACGGTCCCCATCGCGACCATCCCGGCGCCCTACCAGACCTCGGTGGGCGGCATCGCTCTCTTCGACGGCTACTTCTACTGGACCACGACCGGTAAGCAGGGCCTCCTGAACGGTTCGGTGCTTCGGGTCGCTCTTCCCGGATCGGCGAGCTCCGCGCAAGAGACGGTTGCGAGCCTCCAGGGCTATCCGCAAGCGATCGTGGGCTCCGGTGACTCCGTGTTCTGGGCCAACGCCGACACCGGGGAGATCGACTTCGCACGCACCAACCCACTCTCTTCGATGGGCCGCTTCGTCGAAGGCTTCGCGACACCCTCCAAGCTCGCCTTGAACGACAAGTACTTGTTCGTCCTCGATGTCGGGCTCGGGAAGATCGTGGGGTCGGTCGTGCGCGTCGGTCTTCACGGTGAGCCAAAGCTCGTGCTCGCGCCCAACGTCGACCAGGGCACTGCGGTCGCTGCCAGCGCCGAGCGCGTCTACTGGGCTCGATTCGGCGAGCTGTGGGACGTTGGCGTGAACGGTGGCGAACCGAGGAAACTGTGGGCCGACGATGCCACGACGGGCGGGCGTTTCATCCGCGACATCGTGACCGACGGGACGACGGTGTATTTCTCCGAGGATCTGGGCACCGACGGCGGCGCCGTCTATGCGCTCGACGTGGCGTCCTCGTCCACCAAGCTCCTCGCGAAGGGCGATGATCTCGGCTTGGTGCGGGGGCTCGAGATTCGCGGGGGCGCTCTGCTCGTCGCCGTGGGCATGTGGCCCACGCGCGGTGGCGTCTATCAGATCACGCCGCGCTGAGGTTCATTCGATTCCCGGCGTATCCGAGGTGGGGAAGCTTGCCCATTGCCAACCTTCGGACATCCGGGCAAATGGATGGGGTGCGAAGAGTTGGAAGAGCCGCCACTCTCGTGCTCAGCGCGCTGGCCATCTCGTGTGGAGAGCCCGAGGGCGCACTCGTTCCCGAAGCGGGTGCCGATGGCGCCGCGGACGCGAGCGATGCGACCATCGCTGAAGATGCAGACGCTGGCGCCTTCGATGCTTCGATCTCCGATGTCGTCGACGCGGGACCTACGGACGTCTCCGAAGAGCCCGTGGTCGATGCCTCTCCCGACGCCGCGGATTCGTCGCCCGACGTCGTGGATGCCGCGCAAGACGCTGCGGTCGATGCGCCGCCGCCCTACTGCGGCGATGGCAATCGAGACCCGACCGAAGAGTGCGATGACGGTGTCCAAAGCCTGCTCCTCGACTCCTGCAGCTCGCTCTGCGAAGTGAGGGATCTCCTCGCGGTGCGCGGGGCGCTCGACGCGGGAGTCGTTTCCCGGACGCTGGGGCTCGGTCGGCACCCGCTGGGTGGCGGAGCTACCGGCCTCGCCGTGAGTTGGATCGAAACGAGCACGGGCAAGCTCGGGATGACCTTCTACGACGCGAAAGGGATCCCGACCGGCAAGGTCGACCGCTTTGGAGTCGGGACGACCACGCTCACCACGAGCGCACCGGTCGTTGCCGGGCTACCGAGCGGAGTATTTGCGACGGCCTTCACCGACATGGGGGGCGATGGAGACGGCGAAGGGATCGCCATCCGTCGCGTGGATCCCAGCGTCGCTTCGAGCGGCGCGCCTGCGCACGCCAACACGACGACGGCGTTCGGACAATACGACGCCGACATCGTCTGGACGGGCACCCAACTCGTCGTTGCCTGGGCCGACAACTCGAGCACGACGACGGGGCCGGACCTTCGGTATCGCACGTTCGACGCGAATCTCAACCCCACCAGTGCCGAGCAGACGCTTGCCGCGACGGTGGCCGTCGAGGCCAATGTGGCACTGACTGCCTTCGCGGGCGGGTGGGCCGCGGCGTGGCGAGAAGCCAGTAACGGACTCGAGACGATTCGGGCGCGCGCGGGTGGCATGAGCTTCAGCGTCGGCCCATTTCTTCCGGGTCCCTATCATGCGCCGCCGGCCATTGCGGAGCTCGACTCCAGCCATCTCCTGCTCGTCTACGTCGAGAACAAGAAGCTGCGAGGTGCGTTGCTCGATCTCGCGCAACCCGGCGTCGTCACCGCCTTCGACCTCCCCGTCCTCTCGCAAGGCCCGAACCCGCCTCCAGCGCTGTGGGCGAACGCGGTTCGCGTCGGCAGCGGCGTGTTGGTTGCCTGGGCGAGTGAAGCGGTGCTCGCCGATCCCCGCGCCGAGGAGACCTGGCTCAAGGTGGTGGGTTGGAATGGAGTGACCGTCGACCTGACGGTGCCGGAGCTTCCACTCCCGCGTTGGGACGCGCATCGGCTCGGAGACCAACGTTTCCCTGCGCTCGGAGCGGCGGGCGCGGCGCTTGGTGCCGCATGGCTCGATCTCGCGAGCAATTTCGCAGGTTCGGCGAACAACGACGTGATCGTCGAGGTCGTGCCGACCCCAATCCTCCGGAACCCGAACGCCGACGGTGGTGGACTCTGACGGGTTTTGTCAGCAACTTTTTCGGCCGCCGTCCGATGGGCGGTCATGTGCATCGCCGTCGAACCCATCGCACGTGAGCTCATCGCCCGCGGATTGCCCCTGGACGAATTCCTCGAGGACCTGCGCGCAGCCGCCGTGAGGCTCGCGCTTCGCGAGCACAAGAGCACGGCGAAGGCGGCACGAGCGCTCGCGATGGACCGGAAGACCTTCCGCCGAATCCGAGACCGCCAACCAAGGTGACTGTGGCGGGATGGCGGCATGATCGCCAAAGGCGCCACGGCCGCGGGTGTGGGTGGGACGGACACAAATCTTTCGCGTCGACAACGGTTGACTTCCCAGTTTGGGACAAACGGAACTGCCGTGATGACTGGCTTTGCTCGGGGAAACTGAATGAATTTAGATGATGTGTACAAGCATCTGGGGTTGGTTGTGGGGACGAATGCCCATCTTGTCACTCAGCTCATCCTTGGGTGTACTCGCGGCCGCGGAGGGAGCTGGTCGTGAAGCGATTGCGTTGGTACGTGAGCCTGGGCTCGGTCGCCGTCGGCATTGGTGCGGCAGTCGTCGCGGCATGCGGCGGAAACGACCTGACGATGTGCGGTGCAGGCACGGTGAACGTCGGCGGCGTCTGCGTAGTCGCCGCGGATGACGGTAGTGTGGCCGACGGAGCCGATTCTCCCGACGTGGAGTCTCCCGACGAGGGTTTGCCGCTCGACGACTCCGGTAGCGACGTCAACTCCCCGCTCGATGGGGGAGTGGTCGACGCTGACTCGGGTCCTCCGAACCGTTGCCCCTACGGAAAGGGGCCGGTGATGGCGGAGGTTCCGAACGACTTTTGGGACGCGGGGACGTTCTGCATCGACACGACCGAAGTGAGCGAAGCGCAGTACGACGCGTTCTTGACCGCGATTGGCGGCGGCAAGGGTGACGCGGGAGCGTTTCCCATTCCGGCATGCGCCAACAACGCCGACTTCACACCGGGCAAGCCGTCTCTCCAAGAGGGCTCGTATGTCTACGACCCCAGCAAGAACGGCGCGTACCCCGTTCGCGGTGTCAGTTGGTGCGATGCTTTTGCGTACTGTCGTTGGGCCGGAAAGCGATTGTGTCAGCGCTACGACAAGAGCGCGGCGCCGGATGTCTACAACGATGCCGGCGACTGGCGCACGTACGAAACGAACATCGTCTGCTCGCAGAACGACAAGAACCACAAGTACGCCTACGGGAACACGTACCAATCTGGGATGTGCCCGCCGGACGTCTACGATGGTGGCTACCTGCCCGTAGGCACCTCGAAGTGTCGCGGAACCACGCCGCCCTACAGCGACGTTTACGACACGAGTGGGAGCGTCCTCGAGTGGTACGGGGCCTGTTACCCGACGGGTTGCACGATCGGTGGCGCCGCGACGTGCGCGATCGTGTCGCATGGGGACGGCTTCTCATGGCGTTCGGGCTTCCTGGGCTTCCGTTGCTGCGCGGATTGAGGAGGGTGCGATGAATCGTCGGTCCGAGTTCCTTCGTTTGGCGTTTTGCGTGGTGACAGCAGTCACGGCGGCGGGTGGCTTGGGCGTCAGCTTGACGTCGTGCAGCCCAGATGACGCGCCCGTGCCGCCGGTCGCCGGAAAGCCGCTACCTCAGGACGGTCGCATCGCCGTCGAGATCCCGATCGCCGGCGAGTACAAGACGGTGCACATCACCCGTCATGCGCTCGAGGATCTTGCTGCGCGTCAATGCGCGCGAGAGCGGTCCCAGCGCACCGACACCCGCATCTGCAGCGGCTCCTACGGGAGTACGCTGAACGGGATCAACGCGCAGGACGAAGACGCCGCCATGGGGGCAGTGAAAGAGAGCCCGAACCTCTGCGTGGATGCGTTGTGCTTCGAGCGCAACGAGGTGTGTGCGGGCTACTTCATCGAAGAGGTCGCGAAGTCACCCGCGGCGCGGGAGATCGTGGACGACAGTTCCCCGGGGGCCGGGGGAGGCGACCCGCTGTTTCGCCTCGATCGGCTCGAGCTCAAGGCAAGTGAAGCACTCGCCCTCGGTCTGCCCATCGACCCACTCATTGCGCAGTCGACGAGCTTCCCGAAGATCCGCTTTCAGCCCCTCGCTGCGCCTGGGAAGGCAGCGGCGTTGCGGGGCGCGATGAACCGATTCCGGCGCTCTACGGTCATCGCGGGGTACATGAACCAAGACGTCACAGTGACGAACCCGCCGCAAGATCGATGCACCGTGCAGTTCCGCCAGCGTGATGAGTCCAGCGACGGTCCCAACTTTGCTGCGGTGGGGGCGACGAAGCCAGGCTGGACCGATACGCTACTCGAGACCTTCATCGACGGGAGCACGCAGTACACCGTCCTGATTCCTGAGACCGTACAGGCCATGCAAGCATCGGCCGAGTTCCAGGTGCGTGGTCGCGCGTCGGACTTGGACGAGGTCGAGACGCAGTGGAACGGCTCGTACGACAGCGTCACCGCGATCGGGAAGTTCCTCGCGTTTGGTGACGATCAGCCGGTGCCCCAAGCGAGCTTCGAGGGGGGGCACTACGTGATGGCCGAGTCCGGCGGCCTGTTGGCTAGCGGACCGAAAGGGGCGCCAACGTGCCCCCCGGTGCCATCCACATCGGGCGGGAGCGCAGCGCTGACCTGGTCGAAGATGCTCAAGATCTCGCCCGCGGTGCTCGCCGACTTACCGCTCAACACGACGTACGCTACGGCTTTGGCCTGGGCCTACAACGAGGATCTCTACAACCAGAAGTTCATCAACACACCCTACGACACGGCCACGGTTCTCAAGCGGATCAACTCCAGCCCGACGGATGTGAAGGCCGCTGGCGACTACCTGACGGCGCAGGAGAAGAAGAACAACAGCAAGCCGGTCCTCGATACCGACAACCCCACGCTTCCAAGCGGATTCCACCACGTTCGCAGGCTCGTTTCGGAGCCGAAACCGCCGCCGAACGGGGTGATGACGGCGTCGTTTCTGGGCTCCCAGACGACGAACAACAACATCGCGCCGTCCTCGAAGGGTTACTCCCAGCACGGTGTGATCGCGGCGGTCGACCAGATCAAGATGACCGCGCAGATGTTCCAAACCGCGACGGTGAACGCGACGTACGTAAAGGCACCGATCCTCGCGTCGATTCAGGCCGTCGTGGACGAGGCGAAGGTCTACGTCGGATCGCAAAGGGTCGAGTTCCTCTTTGGAGTTCAGCCGCTGAACGCAACAGATACCAACGCTCCGCTGCGCGTCTACGTTCACGGCGTTCCGGCACAATCCGAAGAGAAGTACGCAGTGGTCCTTGGTCTCGACGGCGCGAGGTGCGTCTCGACGGGGCAGATCAACACGAAGAATGACTGCAACCCCGCCGACTACCTCGTGCAGTTGCCGGCGCCCGGTCCCCTCGACGCGAGGATGTCGGACCTCGCCGGTGGGACCATCGTGTCTCCGGACTTCCCGACACTGAAGCTTCCTGGGAACCCGAGCGCACCGATCCCGGTCCCGGGTTGGGTATTTCTCCTGCGGCAGAAGAACCAGAGCTCCGGCTGGAACGTGATCGCTGGCGCGGAGACGGGCGCCGCGCCGAACAACCAGTTCATCACCGTCGACGGGAACAACACCAACACCTTCACCCGTCGCCTGTTTGCTCCGATCGCGGAGGATGGTGTGAGCACGCTCCAACAGATCATGGAGAGCTCGCAGCTCGCATCCGTCGATGATTGCTCGCGGCCGCAAGACTCGTGTGCTGGGCTTCCGGTGACGATGTTCCCTCCGCTCGAGTCGGAGGTGAACGGCGACCAATCGAGCCTGCCCTACGAGCGGAGCTGGAAGAAGTACCTCGACGAAGCACGTCAAGCAGCCGACACGGCCGATCAACTCGGCCGCGAGGTAGTGCAGTCGGGGCTTGCGATGGATCAGCGACGCGAGGCCGCGATCGAAGAGCTGCGGAACCTTTGCGGGGCAGATGCCGACGAGACGACGGGATGTGGTCTCGATCCCAAGGACAACAAGACCGTGACGCTGGGCGATGCGCCGGTCTGCCTTTGGGCGACGAAGGGCCAGATGTGCAAGTGCCAGGACCAGAGCGGGAATGCGGTCGAGTGCACGGGCGCACTGAAGAACTGCCCGCTGGCGCTGCCGCCTGAGTCCGGCAAGACCTGCGACCAGCTTGTGCAAAGCCTCCTCGCCGGCCAGCAGGTGGAGAAAGTCATCCCTGTCGCGGATGCGCTCAAGCTAGCGCCGACACCGCCGAAACCGCCGGCGACAAAGGAGCCCGTCTGTCAAGTGTTCGAAGACTTGCGGACTGGCAACGTCCTCGGGCTTGATTTCAAGGACTTCACGCCGCAGCAGATTGCTGATGCGATCGCGAAGGAAGACACCCCGACGAATCGCGAGAAGGTGATTCGTGAGCGGCTCATGTCCGCATGGGGGCGACAGCAGCTCAGCGCCATCGCCGCGGAGCTTCGCTACCGAGAGCAGTTCGGCGACAACTACCTCCTGACCTACAACGGTGCGGTTATCTTCGACACGAAGCGGCCGACCACCCAGAGCAACAACACCGACGCCAACGCACCATGCACCATCACCGCGGTCGACGCGTCGACCGGGGCCACCTTCTGGACGCGCCCAGTCGCATGTTTCGTGTCGGGGACCAATCAGCAGCAGTGCCAGTCGTTGCAGTCGCTGCCGCTCGGCGTCGGCATCGATGGCTGCCCCACCCTGGCTTCGGGCGGCTCTTTCGAGAATCTGTCGAAAGATACCGAGCCTGACGCGCTTCGAGCGCGCTGGGCATGGGGCTTCGGCCACCTCCGCCGCTCGGTCGCTACGCTCGGCATCATCACCGGCCAGCTGAACGGCATGATGGACCTTTCTCGCGTTCTTCCACCGTATGCCGATGACGGCGATGGGAATCTTCCCTTCTATCCCGATTGGGGTGCGTACCAGTATCCGCAGGTCACCGACAAGGAGCCCACGTGGATCCTTCATGGGCAGGCCTACGGTTCGCAAGACGCCGTGCCAGACTCGCGTTGCATCATTCCCGGTGGAACGTCTGGTCCGAATGGAGACCTGTGGCGAGACGGGTCGGGCCGACCCGTCAATGCAAATGGGTGGCTGCCCTTGTGGGCACCCACATCGAGCGGGAGCTATAACCGCGGTGGTAGCGGCACCTCGTACTACATGACGGGCTTTCCCTGTAAGTACGCGAATGGCAGCCCGAGCGATCTGTGCGTGCCGATCGGTCTCGATCCGCAGATGCCCTACTGCGATCTCCCCGATGCGCCCGTGCCGCAGATCACCCACTACTTCTCGACGTTGACTTCGTCATCTTTCACTTCGGCATCGTCGCTTCGATCTGGTCGAGTCGGCCTCGGGACGACCCAAGTGGGACGCATCTTCGCCCGCACCGAGTGGGCCAAGGCTCAGTCCGACATGTGGGAGAGCCCCGAGCAGAACTTCTGTGACAATCAATATGATGCATCGCCGAAGGGGGCGATTTGGCGAGCGTTCTGCGCGGTTCCCGACGATGTGTCGGAGCAGGATCCGGGCTTCGCCTCGAAGGCGATCATCCAGACCGGTCCGCCGACGTACTACTCGCGGTCCGCCGTCGGGGGTCAGTTCGTGGCGTCGAAGACGGACAAGGATCACGGCGCAATGCTGTTCGATCAGACGAAGCCCAACCCGAACGGGTTCGCGGTGCCTGACTTCCAGTACCCCGTGGACCGGCGGAACATCTACGACGCGATGGAGCTCGCGTGCCATGCGCTGACGCGTCCGGTGACTGCGGTCGTAGATTGCGCTGCGGCGCTGGGCCCGAACTACGTGCCGAAGTCTGCGGACGAGTTCGCCGAGGTCGTAAGCTGCTATGCCGCGCGCATTCGTCACGCCCTCGGCACGTACGTAATCGGCGACATTCCGCAACCGGTGATAGATGCATATGTCAAGAACAGCGGAGTGCTTGCGCCGGGCACTTCGATCGGTGGCGGGCTGTTTGATGAGATGTCGAACGAGAGCGCAGCGCTCCAAGGTGTCGCCCGCGACTACGATCACATTGAAGGGACCCTCGTGCAGTTGGCGTCGTTGGAGCGGCAGCTGGACGCGATCGAGAAGAAGCATGCAGCACTCGACGCTCAGCTGCTTGCCAACCGCCGCGCTGAGATCCTGAAGAACCTTGGTCAGGCAGTGCAGATCCTGACACAGGCGGCGGTTACGGCCGTTGCCCCGAGCGCATTCGTTTCCGGTGCGGGCGAGTCCGCGATCGCAGGTGCGATTACCGCGGTTGCGCTATTTGCGGCGGCTGCTGCGTATGAGCAGGAGGCGATTAGCGAGGCTCAGAAGGCGAATGTTCAGGACGGAATCCAAGAACGCCTTGGGAATCTCCAGCAAGCCTTTGCTCAAATGGAGGCTGCACGCGATACAGAGAAAGATGTTGGGGTTCAGCTCAATGCTCTATCGAATGCGTCGAAGCGTATCAGGCTGATTCTCCAGAAGGGGCAGGTAGCCGTCGCGAAGGCCAAATTCGCCGACTATGCCGGTGACGAGCAGACGGACCCGCAGTACGTCAATATCGTCATGCGCCGTACGTACAACACTGCGCTCGTTCGCTACCTCCGCGCGCTTGACCGTGCGAAGAAGGCAGCCTTCATCGCGCGCCGGGCGGTGGAGCTTCGCTTTGGCGTCGATCTCCAACGCATGACGTCTCCGCTCAAGCTCGTCGATGCGCCCTCCACCTGGGCAACGCGCGTTTGCTCGATGGGCGGCATCGACTACTCGAAGATCCGGGCGCCGGATGGGGAGAGTCCAGTGAGCGGGTTCGACTTCGGCGCGCCACCGCTGCAGGGCGATGACTACGCGTCCTCGTTCATCGGCGACTACGTATCGCTCCTCGAAGACTTCGTGAAGAGCTACCCGATCGATTACCCGCTCAAGGACGGCGACGACACGGCGGTGATCTCGTTGCGCGACGACATCCTTCGGACGAGCACGGCGTGCACGGAGCCGAGCAAGAACTTGCTCTACTACTCGAGCGAGATCGACAAGCGGGACGAGGCACGCGCTTCGCTCTCGACCAAGGGCTGGTTCACCCGCGCCTGTTCGACAACGGGGGGACCCGAGTTCCCGGCGAGTGCCGACTGGACCGGCTGCGTCCAGAGCTACGTGATGGGACCACCCGCGCTCGCGCCGGACGCAAACGGCCAGGGCCAGGGGATGACCTCCGATAACGTCAGCTTGAACGGGCTCCCGACTGGCGCGATTCCGTATCGCTTCACCAACGTTCCGTGCACGTCGGGCGGCGGCATCGTCTGTCCTTCTCAGACGACGAACACGGCCGTCGGTGCGCTCGCCCAGGAACTCTCCGATCTCGGGTCGGGCTACTACGCGGTTTCGGTCTACGCGCACTTGGCGCCAGGCTCGTTCGGGTACTCGAACGGCAATTCCGCACAGGTTCGGGTCGTTCGGCGGAGCAACGAGACGGTCGTAGCCTCGAAGAATTTCGCGCCGACGGGCGCGAACTGGGAGCGCGAAGAGATCGTCTTCGTCGCCGACCCCCAGGAGACCTACCGACTCGAGCTCGTGCCATCGGTCCAGCAGGTCTCGATCGTCGGTCCCGGCGACTACGGCGTATGGCTGGCTGCTCCACAGGTCGAGCGGATCACGACGAAGGTCCAAACGTCGTCCCCGAATGCGACGGGCTGGCAACGCACCGATACCCTCCGTCTCGCGCCGTCCCTCACCTGCGACGACCCCAACGGCGACGGGCTGCGCCGCCGATTCACCCGGACCTGCCAGTACGTGTGCAAGGGCGGGGTGAAGAAGGACTGCGGCAGCTCCAGCCCCGACGCGGTTCCCTCGGTCTGCTACTACGAGGCGCAGTTCGCGATCCCACTCGAGAAGATCGAATCCGGCGCCCTCATCCCCTCCGGGCAGATCGCGATCGGGAACTTCAACTTCCGACACAACGAGCTCGGCCTCAACGTCACCGGAACCGGCGTCACCAACTGCGACGGCATCCCCCAGAACAGTTGCTACGACAACGGCTTCATCCAGTACACGCTCGTCCACAACGGGGACGTCCTCATCCGCAACTGGACCGGCGCCAGCCTTCCGGCCCACATGGACACCGCGTTCATCGAGCACGGCAAGGCCCTCGCCGCTGAGCGCGTCATCACCAATCCGCCGTCGGGCAGCGACCTCGGCCTCATGAGCCCGTACATGAAGGGCGAGTACAAGGGCCGCCCGCTCGAGGGACTCTACACGCTGCGCATCTACGACTCCCCGAGCCTGCGCTGGGATCGCGTGCGCGACATCCAGCTGGTCGCCAAGTACCACTACTGGACCCGCTTCTCGAAGTGAGGGGCGGATGCTGAGCCGCTTCCGCCGCCGCGCTGCTCCCGTTGCGCTCGTCGTCTACGCGACGTTCCTCTGCTCGCTGTTCCCCCGAACGGCGAGCGCGGACGACGCGAAGGCGACGAGCTCCGCCGCCCCCGTCGCTTCATCGGCCTCCGATTCGGTGCAAGCGGCCGGTCCAGTCGTCACGGGCGACGGCTCCGCGTCGGCACCCGATCCAGGGGCCTCGGGCGTGGCCCTCCCGCAAGGGCCACTGAACGTCGAAGCGATCCCGAAGAACCCAGACAAGTCCGGTGTCTCGAGCCAGGCGATCACCGTTCCCCAAGGTTCAGGGAAGATCCAAGGCTTCGGCGAAAGCTTCTCCGCCCAACTCTCCACCGGCATCGCGACGTACTCCGTTCCGCTCTCGCTCCTCGCGGCGCGCGGTGGTGCACAGCCGTCGCTCGGGCTTTCCTACTCGTCGTCGCTCGGCCACGGTCTCGCCGGCGTCGGCTGGGAGCTCGGCGTTCCATTCATCGCGCGGCAGACCGATCGCGGCGTACCCGGCTACGACGACCCGGTCACTGGGGGTCCCTGGCATCCGCGGATGGACCGCTTCGTGTTCAATGGGGGCCAGGAGTTGGTTCCCATCTGTCTCGTCGGCGTCGACCGCTCGTGCGCGGGTGCGCTCTCGGGAGAGGTCATGCCCGTGTGGGCCGCGAATCACCTCTACTTTCGCGCGCGGGTCGAAGGCTCGTTCCTGCGATTCTTCTGGTCCCCCGACCACCAGACATGGCGCGTTCAGGACAAGCGCGGTCTCGTGATGGAGCTCGGCGTTCCGCTCGACGATCCGTCGTACCAAGATGGTATCGAGCGCGACCCGACCAATCCCTCGCACGTCTTTCGTTGGAACCTGGTCCGCCAGTACGACGCGCAGGGCGATGCGAACCCCGCCTCGGGAGCGCCACACCCGAGCAACGTGGTCTCGTACCGCTGGTCCGTCGTCGAGGGCATGGGCTACCTCACGGAGATCTTCGATACGCCGCCGCAGGCGAACGTGCTCGCACCGCTCTCCGATTGGGCACACCACACACGCCTGACGTACGAGCTCCGGACGGATCCCACCACGAGCTTCCGGCGCGGGTGGCGCACGGCGCAGACGCTCCGAATCACGCGCGTCGACGTGACGAGCAAGACCTTCGGCGCGACCGGCGCGCGCGAGCTCGTGCGCCGATATCACTTCGGCTACGACTCGGCCTACCACCCGTCGCTGCTCCAGACGGTCCAGATGGAGGGCCGCTGCGCCCAACCCGTCGTCGAGGGCAGTGGCCAAGGTTTGCCGTACCCCACGAGCTGCCCACGCCTGCCGGCGATGAAGTTGGGCTATCGCCACGTGGACGGCTTCGATACCGGTGGCAATCCGTCCGCGCCGCTCATCCCCGGCTTCGAGGCCTTCGACGCGCGCGTGCGCTCGATCACGAGCAGCCCGCAGGAGTCGATCGACGACTCGAGCACCGATTTCTTCGACGTGAACTCGGACGGGCTGCCCGATGTGGTGGTCACCGCCCCTGGCCTGTACCAGGGGAAGCACGGTCTGTACCTGAATGGTACGGGCGGCACGGCCGACGCGTTCAGCCTGACCCTCATGGGCGTGCAGAGCCCCATCGGCGACACGCCGAGCACGCTGTCCTGGTCCAACCTGAACGTCGCCGCGCTCGACCTCGATGGCGACGGGATCGCGAACTTCCTGCACATGCCGCAGGTGAAGACCTATGCGGTCTACTCGCCGCAGCTCGTGCAGGGCGCGTGGCAGTGGACGGGGCGGTCGGTGACGACCGCCAACCAGCTCGCGCCCAAGATCGACTTCGGCAAGGATGGGCAGGAGCTTCGGGTCGTCGACGTGAACGGGGACGGCTTGGTCGACGTGCTCCGCTACGCGGGGACCGAGTACCAGACGTACTACGCGCTCGGAAAGTACCCTGGCGGCGACGGCCTCTTCGGCAACGCCACGATGACGGGGGCGAAGACCGCGTTCGTCTCGACGGAACCCATCGCCAAGTGTGTCCCTTGGAGTGGGCTGCCGCTGAAGCTCAGCGATCCCGACGTGAAGCTCGGGGACATGAACGGCGACGGGCTGGTCGATCTCGTCCGCGTTCGGAAGGGCGACCTGCGCTACTGGCCGGGCCGCGGGAACGGCGTCTTCGGGACCGGGGGCGATTGCCCTTCGAGCACGACTGGCGTCGACCGCTCGGTGGTGATGGGGTCGGCGCCGAACACGATCAACGTGCTCGGCGCGGACAGCCTGCGGCTCGACGACGTGAACGGCGACGGATTGGACGACCTGGTCCAAGTCCTCACGACCGACGTCTACGTCTGGCTCAATGTGGACGGAGCCTCGTTCTCCAGCGCGGCGCTGCTGTCGGGCACGCCGAACGCTCCCGCGTACGCGCAGCGCGTTCGGCTGGTCGACGTCAACGGGTCGGGGACGCGCGACGTGCTCTGGGGCGATGGACTCAAGTACCGCTACATGGATCTCTCGGGCGGCGCGCGACCCTGGGTGCTCACGCACGTCGAGAACGGGCTCGGAAAGACGACCGATCTGGAGTACGGCACCACGACCGCGCAGATGCTCGCCGCCGAGAAGGCAGGGCAGCCGTGGGCGACGAAGATGCCAATGGTGGCGCACGTCGTGACGAAGATCACGGAGAAGGACAACCTGGCGATCGCGGGGCGTCCCAACGGCATCTACGTGACGACGTACGAGTATCGCGATCCCGTGTACGAGGGGCGTCAGCGTGAGTTTCGCGGGTTCACGTCGGCGAAGGTGACGCGGGTGGGCGATGCGAACGGGCCGACGGCGATCACGGAGAGCCGATTCTTGCTCGGCGAGTGCAAGGACGAGACGAACGACTTCGTGGACGACTGCGCGCTCTCGGAGCGCTGGCGAGACGACCCGCGCGAGGCGTTGAAGGGACTCCCCATCTTTTCGGAGGTGCGCGACGCGAATGGGGTGACGATCTCGACGTCGCACCACACCTACCGCTTGCGCGAGCTCTACCAGGGGCTCGACGGGCGCGCCGTGCGGTACGCCTACGAGTCGGCGAGCGATGCATACACCTACGACACGGCGCCTTACCTCCCGAGTCCCCAACAAGTGACTCTCCCCGAGGTCGAGCTCGAGAAGACGCTCGGCACGGTGACCACCGACGCGTCGGGCTCCATTACGGTCCGGACTGGACAGCGCGCGCACGTGACTTCGATCGCCGAGGTCGACGCGTTCGGGAACGGCACCGCGAAGATCGCCAGAGGCTGTGTCGACGGATGCGGGGCCCCCGACGAAGTAATCACCCAGACGACCGTTCCCGGTCGCCGCAACGACGATCCCACCGGGTGGATGTGGCGCACAGTCGAGTCCTACGTGACGGGCTCGTCGGCGCCGCTCGCGAAGCGTTCGCGGACGCTGACGACCTACGATCTCCACGGCAACCCGACGCTGGTCCAAGCCGAGCTCGCTGGCTCCCTTGCGCTCGACCGGTTCCACGAGACGAACCAAGCCATCGCGCCGCCGCCGCCGGGGGCGTCGGTGGACGGAATCATCGAGCTCGGGCTCACCGAGTACGATGCGTTCGGCAACGTCACCAAGACGACCGCGCCGAACGCGCGCTGCCGAACGATCGGCTACGACGAACCGTTCGCGCAGCTCGCGCTGACCGAGACGGTGTACGCAGGGACGCCGGTGAACGGGTGTGGGAGCACGCTTCTCACCGCCTCGGCCGCCTACGACCGGGGCTTCGCGCTCGTCACGCAGGTCCAGGATCTCCACAACGAGATCACGCTGGTCGAATACGACGGATTCGCGAGGCTCTCGGCGCTGACCAAGCCGGACCCCGCGCAGACGTCCACGCCGAGCGCCCGTCCCAGCGTCAAGGTCGAGTACTTCCTGACGCAGAACCCGACGCAGCAGCCGTACTCCGTCATCCACACGCAGACGCAGGACGGGGCGAGCCCCGCCGACGACTCGTACCGCAATGCGTATGCGTACGTCGATGGGATGGGCCGGCCGATCGTCTCGATCGATCAGGCCGATCCAACGAAGGGCGACCTCGGGGCTTGGGTCGTGAACGGGCTGACGGACTACGACGCGAAGGGTGAGACCCAACGCGTGTATCTTGCATGGTTCTGGGACGGGAACCCGATGCAGTTCCCGCTGGCGACGGCGCCAGCGACGTCGTTCTCGCGCCAGCGCTACGACGCCTTCGGGCGCGCGGTCGAACGCTTCGGTCTCGACGGCCAGACCGTGCTCAAGACTGCGTTTCACGCGCTGAGCGAAGACGGGTACGACGCGGCGGACCTGGGGACGGGGACACACATGAACACGCCGGCCACCGTGCAGAAGGACGGGCACGGGCGGACGATCGCGAGCTTCGAGCGGGTGCACAACGGACAGACGATGGAGGTGCGCGCGACGCGGATGACGTACCTGCCGACGGGAGAGCCCGTGAGCATCACGCGGGAGCGCGGCGCGGACACGGTGGTGCGGTGGATGCGGTACGACACCCTGGGACGGATGGTCCTGAACGTGGATCCGCACACGACGGTCGGCTTCAACGCCGACCCGAGCACGGCTGCCAACGCGATGAAGGCGTGGCGGTACGCCTACAACGACGACGGCGACATCGTCGGCACGAGCGACGCGCGTGGCTGCGGCGAGAACTTCGCCTACGACGCGGCGGGCCGGCTCCTGACGGAGGACTACTCGCCGTGCCTCGCGTCGCACGCGGCGTACATGAGCGCGCCCGAGGTGACGAATCGTTACGACTTCGCCGATCCCGATCAGCCGCCGAATTTCGCGATCGACACGGCGCTGCTTCGGGGGCGTTTGGTGTCCGTGAGCGACCGTGCGCAGAAGACGTTGACGCGCTTCGACGGTCGCGGACGCGTGACGGGCATCGCGCGTCGGGTTGCCGCGCCGGGGACGCCGGGAACGTACGCTCCAAGGTGGTACACGCAGACCGCCACGTTCGACGGCGCCGACCGCCCGGTGGATCAGACGACGGGAGCGCAAGTGGCAGAGCTCCTGGGGGCCAGCCAGCAGTCGTTCGTACGGACGACGTACACGAAGCGCGGCACGTTGGATCAGGTGGCGGGGAGCTACGGCACCTTGGTCGCACAGGTGCTGCACGACGCCGACGGGCTGCCGACCCACGTCGAGTACGGGGATCTCGCGCAGACGAGCACCGACTTCACGCACGACGTGCGTCGGCGATTGAAGACGGTGCAGACGTACCGGGGGCCGCCAGTGGAGTGGTCGTCGCCTCCGGTCTCGTACGTGCCCACGCCGAACCCGAGCGGGCCGGACCAGGTCTTCCAGAGCATCCTCGAGGACGGGGAGTTCTTCTATGACGAGGTCGACAACCCCACCGAGATCCGCGACTACCGCAACCCGGCGGTGTGGCCTGCAGGCGCGAAGCCGGTCACGCGGAAGGCGGAGTACGACGATCTCTACCGGCTGACGAAGCTCACGTATCAGTACGCGACGGGGGACGATGGTTGGACTTCACCGAACGCGGCCGAGTACGCAGGAACACAGGATCCGAGGCACGGGAAACCGAGCCCGGAGGTGTCCTTCGACAAGCGGGTGCTCGAGCAGACGTACGGGTACGACTGGCTCGGGAACCTGACGCAGAGCGGGGACGACGCGAAGGGGTTCTACGATCGGTCGTTGGGAACCCAGTCCCATAATGGGACGAGGCCGTACCAACTCACGAGCGCGACCGGTGCCGTGTCGACGCGCGACGGCTCGCTGACGATCGCGTACGACGCGGCGGGGGACATGACGAGCATGGCGCTCGTCCGCAACGGTCCGTGCCTGCCGACGGGCGCAGTGTGCTCGGCGAGGTTCGCATACGAGTGGGACGAGCTGGGACGGATGGTGCGGGCACGCCGGTGGGACACGGCGACGCCGGGGGTGGCGTCCGATCCGCTGCCGAGCGGGACGCCTGACGTGGAGCTGCGGCACGCGTACGACGCGAGCGATCAGCGCGTCGTGAAGACGGCCGTGGACGCGAGCGCGTACGAGCGGCACACTGTGTACGTCTTCGGCTCGCTGGAGCTGCGGGGCGCGGTCTTTGAAAGCGGAGATTACGCGGACACCAAAGCGACGGAGGTGGTGTACCTCTTCGCGCACGGTGTCCGCGTCGCGCGGCTGCACTACTCGGAAGACTCGCTGCCGACGCTGACGAGCGGGAAGCTGCACGTCCTGTTGGAGCTCCCCGACCATCTCGGAAGCTCCTCCATCGTCATCGACAAGGAGACGGGAGAACTCGCCGAGCGCACCACATACCTGGCGTACGGGGGCACGGAGAGTGACTACCGGCCGGATCGTTGGGGCTCGTTCCGTGAGGATTACAAGTTTACGGGGAAGGAAGAGGACGAGGAGGTAGGGCTCCAGTACTTCGGCAAGAGGTTCTTCGCGCCGGGGCTGGGGAGGTGGATCTCGCCGGACCCGCTGGCGGTGCATGCGCCAGGGGAGGCGGATCTGAACCTATATGCCTATGTGCACGGGGGGGTTCTTCGAGCCATCGACCCCGTCGGTCTCGAGGACAAGCCTGGATCCGCTGATGCCGGAGCGCCGGCAGCGAACGGGGGTAGCACTGAAGTCGGGGGAGCGCCCGTAGAGGACAGTGGGCCACACATCAGGCTAAACGAGCTGACCATTGTCGGCACGGTTCCGGCGAAGGCTGCCCCGAGCTCCGCGCCCACTGGCGTAGCACCGACTGGAGGTGGGGCTTCGGCACCTCAAACTACGTTCAACGACTTCTTCGACGACGCACCTTCACCTCGGGTGGTTGCTGGCCTCGGATTTGGGTACGGGCTGCTAAAGGGGCTGGCTCCTGGTGGAGCCAGCGCCCCTTCGCCTCGTCCGAAGGACCCAATGTTCCTCCACTGGGAAGGAGGCGGGCAGATCGTCGGTGGTTTGATACTCACCGCCGTTGGAACGACAGCGGAGGGCGAAGGAACTGCGCTATGCGCGACCGCCATCCTTTGTGTCGGTGGCGCCCCACTCGTGACCGTCGGAGTCGTCCTCTCGCTGGCTGGTGCGGTGAACGTGGGCGCCGGGGTGAAGACGTCGATCGGCGCTGCCACGATGGCAGCGACCGGTGGGTCGAGTGGTTCGTCTGGCGCCACCGGGGGCGGTGGTGGTGGTTCAGGGGGAAGAGGGCTCGAACCCGAGCCCGGTTACCTCCGTGGGAAAAAGCACGGCATCAATCAGCAGCCAGCCGATGCAATAAAGATGGCTCGGGACAACAAAGTTCCCATCGGTGTCTGGGGTGACAAGGCCGACTTGGCGTATGCGGGTGAGAAGGCGAGCACTCTGAAGCCAGGAGAGATGGCAGACTTTCCGATCCGGCCGGGGTCGAAGAGTACGGTATATTACGGCGACGGCTCAACCTCGGTTCCTGATATGATTCGGGTGAGCAATAACGGAGATGGTACTTTTCACGGGTTCCCCATTGACTCAAAGACCGCTGGGCCAATTGTCCCGTAAATGTTCGGAGCGAGAAATGCGATGAGTTTCCGAATTGAGATCGAGCCATATCGAGGACTGGCAGCTCGCGATCCCGAAGATACCACTACCTCTGAGGCGATTGAGTCCGTGTACAGCGGAGGCCCTGCGGTGCGGCTCCACGTGGGGCCCCAAACATGGGCGCGGCTCCCAATTTCTGGAGGTATAAGTGACATCTACAAAAGCATAGTAACGATGCTTGAGAGTATCGAGCGTGGCGTCTATCCGTTTGAAATATCGTTCCTGTGCAGTAGCTTTACGGCTAGATGGAGTCTCTCTGAATCAAATGGCGTTCTGAACATTAGAACCGCGTGGACTGCCGTGAACGGCTACTCCAATGGTCGGGAGATTGGGAACGCACAGTTCAATGATGTGGCGCCTCGGATTGTGGTGGAGAGGGCCACCTTTGTTGCCGAGTGGCAGGATCTCGCCAGGCGACTCAAGCGCGACTTGCTGTCTGCTGGGTATGACGACCGTCTTGGCGGCTTCGAGTACCTGAAGTCACTCGAATAGCTACCCCGTCGTTGCAGGTAGATTTGCCGTTACTCGTCCCGTCACCCCCGCCGGATCCCCGCCGCCCTCACCACATTCTCCAGATCCGCAAACCTCTGCGCCAGCGCCCTCACGAGCGCTCCCGTCCACCCACTCAGCCCCAACCCCTCGTTCATCGTCGCCTGGTCCAGCACCAGCACCGTGACCTCGTCCACCGCGACGACACTCGCCGCCCGCGGTTCATAGAGGATCAACGCCATCTCCCCGAAGACATCTCCGGGCTCCATGTTCTGCAGCGTCTCCTCCGCCCCTCCCACCGTCCGGTACGCGCGGCACTTCCCCGCCACGATCATGTACGCCGCGTCGCCCTTCTCGCCCTCGCGCACGATGAGCTCCCCCGGCGCGAACTTCTTCTGCGGCATGTGCAACCCGCCGTGCAGGAAGGCCCGCATCGCCTCCTGCAGCTCCACGACCGTCGCGTAGCGCTGCGTCTTATCCGGTGACGTCGCCTTCTCCGCCACCGCGCGGATGCGCCGCGACACCGCCACATGCTTGCAGGCCGCATCGATCGGCTGCACGGCTCCCGCTTGCGCCCGCTTCAGGATCTCGTGCATCGGCGCGCGGCCGTACGGGCTCTGCCCGCTCAGCACCTCGAACAGGATCGCGCCGATCCCGAAGATGTCCGAACGCTCGTCCACGTCTTCCGGGTTCCCACGCGCTTGCTCCGGCGCCATGAAGTGCGGCGTTCCCACCGGGCCCGCCTGCATCATCATCGCGCCCGGACCGGACGCGGGCTCCCCATGGCGCAGCTTCCCGAGCCCCCAGTCCATCAAGTAGACCTGCCCGAAGTCGCCCACCATGATGTTCTCGGGCTTCAGATCTCGGTGGATCACCCCGCGGTGGTGGGCGTAGGCGAGCGCGTCGCACACCTTGATCAGGATCTCGATCCCGCCCTCGATCCGCTCGATCGTCCCCGGGGGCCGCGCGCGGAGCCACTCGTCGAACGCGCTTCCCTGAACGAGCTTCATCGTGAAGTAGGGCACGCCATCCGGCGCGATCGCGAGCTCGTGCACCGGCACGATGTTCGGGTGCTCGAGCTGCCCCGTGATCTGCGCCTCCGCCACGAACGCGTCGCGGTAGAACGCCTTCTCCGCGAACGCCTTGTCGAGCCGCTTGAGCGCGACCTGGCGCAGCATGTTGCGATCCGCCGCGGGGTGCACGTGCCCCATGCCCCCGCGCCCGATCTCGCGCCGCACGACGAGGTTCGCCGGCTGCGGCACCTTCTCCGCCGCGACGTAGTCGGCCGGTAGACCGCCGGTCTCTTCGACCGGGATCGCCTCGATCACCCGGACCGAGCTCGGCTTCGACGCGGACGGGGGCGCAGAGGGGGGCGCATCATCGAGGAAGGGGTTCTTCTTCACCCAAGCAAAGTATCACGACGCCGTGCTAACGATCCTCGCCGTCCATGGCCGATCTCGACCCGACCCGCGCGTACTACGACGAGTTCGCCGCCGCCTACGAGGCGCGCCGCCGCCCCAACGATCCGCACGGTTATCACGCCCTCGTCGACGATCTGGAGGTCGAGCTCGTCGAGAAGTACGGCCGCGACAAGGCCGTCCTCGAGTGCGGCTGCGGCACGGGGCTTCTCCTCGAGCGCTTCGCCGGGTTCGCCAAGCGCGCCGTCGGCATCGACCTCTCGCCGCGCATGCTCGACCAAGCGCGCGCGCGCGGGCTCGACGTGCGCGAAGGCTCCGTCGTCGAGCTCCCCTTCGGGGACGACGAGTTCGACGTCACGTGCTCCTTCAAGGTCCTCGCGCACGTGCAGGACATCGGCCGCGCGCTCGCCGAGATGGTGCGCGTCACCAAGCCCGGCGGCCACGTGCTCGCCGAGTTCTACAACCCGTTCTCGTTCCGTGCCCTCGCCAAGCGCGTCGGGCCCGCCGGCAAGATCTCCAAGTTCACGACGGAAGCTGCAGTCTACACGCGCTTCGACGCGCCCTGGGTCATTCCGCGCCTCGTGCCGCCCGGAGCGCGACTCGTGGGTGCGCACGGCGTGCGCATCGTCACGCCCGCTGCGGCAGTCATGCGCGTCCCGATGCTCCGCGCCGTGCTCCCCCGCGTCGAGCGCCTGCTCGCCCCCACCCGCGCCGCTTTTTTCGCCGGTTTCTACGTCGCCATCTTGCAGAAGGGCGGCGGACGTTGAAAGGTTGAAGCTCCGGGCAAGAGGGCTTCGATGAAGGTGGTGCAAATCGCGGTCGGCACGCTCGCTCTCGCAGGCGCGCTCGTCGCGTCGAGAACGGCGAACGCGCAGCTCCGCGTGGACCTCGGGGCGTCGACGGGGGGCGTGTGGATGCCGTCCGCACCTCCCGTCTCGGTCGCGCCCGGCCCCGAGAGCGCGATTCGGTTCCCTGAAGGCACCACCTCGCGCCTCGGCATCCCACTCGGCTTCGTCGGCGCGGGGGTCTACGCGAGCCTCAAGCTCTCGCGCCTCGTCTACATGCCCACGCTCGGCGTCTCCTACTTCGGCGCCGTCGGGCCTTCGCCGCGCGTCACCACCAGCGTCGATGGCACCTTCGTCGAGCTGCGCCCGTTCCGGTCCTCCATCGTCGACGTCTCGATCCTCGGCATCGGTCTCCAAGCGCCGCTCCGCCGCTGGCTCGTCAGCGCCGACGTCACCGCGGGCTTCGCGCTCTTCTTCGTGCCCGGCAACGTGGCCGCGGGGAACATCGTCGAGGAAACGACCGCCTCCAATCTGTCGCCCACCGTGCGCGTCAACCTCGTCGGGTGCCGGCGCTTCGATCCCTGGACGCGCCTGTGCGCCGTCCTCACCCCCAACGTCTACTCGTTCGGCTTCTTCAACGGCGGCATGCTCTCGCTGCGCTGGGAGATCGGATCGTGAACCACGTCGCTTCGCGCCTCACCCTCTGCTTCCCGCTCGCGTTCGTCTCGATCGCCGCGCTCGCCGCGCTCGCACCCACGCTCGTCGGCTGCGGCAGCGAGAACGGCGCCATCTCGCGCACGGGCCAAGACAACGAGCTTCCGATCGTCGACCGCCGCGGCACCGTCATCGCCGACGGGTGCGCGCTCGACGGGTGGCAGCGCGCCGTCCTCCGCACGCCGTCCGCGCGTCGCGCATTGAAGGAAGTCGTTCTGCTCTGCGGCACCGCTCGCGACTCGGGCGCGGTCGGCCCCGCCGACAAGAGCGCTCGCACCGCGCTCGGCGAGCTCGTCGCGGGGCTCCGCACCGACGGCTATCGCGTGGTGCTCGGCGTCTCCTTCACCGACGAGACCGGTCAGCGTTACGACGGCGCCGCGATCGGAGCGCACCTCGCCGACGCGAAGTGGGTCGCCGCCATCCAGCCCGCGATCGCCGAGTTCGCCGGCCTGGCGGACGGCGTCGAGATCGACATCCAAGCCGTCGGCTCCGGCGCGCGCGCGAACGTGAGCGCGTTCTTCGCGGGCCTGAGCCCGCTCGTGCGCCCGGCCAAGTCGCTCGGGATCTTCGTGCCGCCGTCGACCACGACGCCCAGCGATCTCCCCGGCGGCGACGCGTTCGACGTGCCCTTCCTCTCGACGCTCTCCGATCGGCTGCGCGTGATGACGCTCGACTACACCGAGTCGGGCGCGGGGCCGGTCATCGATCCGGGGTGGGCGGTCGACGCCGCGCGCCTCGCGACCAAGCAGACGAACGGCGCCGCCGTCGATCTGTCGATCCCGCTCTACGGCACGGATTACTCGTCGTACGGGACGCGCCCCATCTCCTACACCGAGGCGATGGGCTTCTCCTTCATCGCGGGAGCCCCCGTGCAGCGCAGCGTCACGCTTTCGCCGCACGTCGAATGGAAGGACAACGCGGGGACCCTGCACTCGACGTGGTTCGACGATCGCATCTCGACGTTGGCGTACCTCCACGCCTGGGACGACACGGTGCTGCCGCCGTCGGTGGGCGTCGTCTACTACGGCTTCGGAGCGGAAGATCCGACGCTCTGGGACGGCATCGCGAAGGAGCTGCCGTGACCGCCGCGTCCTCGCACTGTGCATCTGCGGACCCCGGACTTCAGTCCCGGGCGGCAAAACACCGTGCAGCTGGGCACCCCGGACTAAAGTCCGGGGCAGCAATAACCGCTGCCAGACTCACCAAAAGTCCGCCTCCGGCGGACTCCCGGTGTACCAAGTTGGGACGCGTGCAACGGCACGGGGAGCTTCAGCCCCGGCCGGCGGGAGATACTGCAACTGGGCACCCCGGACTGAAGTCCGGGGCAGCAAAAGCCCCTGCCAAGCTCGTCAAAAGTCCGCCTCCGGCGGACTCCCGATGTACCAAGTTGGGACGCGTGCAACGGCACGGGGAGCTTCAGTCCCGGGCGGCAAGAGACCGTGCAGCTGGGCACCCCGGACTAAAGTCCGGGGCAGCAAAAACCGCTGCCAGACTCACCAAAAGTCCGCCTTCGGCGGACTCCCGCTGTACCAAGTTGGGACGCGTGCAACGGCATGGGGAGCTTCAGTCCCGGGCGGCAAGAGACCGTGCAGCTGGGCACCCCGGACTGAAGTCCGGGGCAGCAAAAACCGCTGCCAGACTCACCAAAAGTCCGCCTTCGGCGGACTCCCGCTGTACCAAGTTGGGACGCGTGCAACGGCACCGGGAGCCCCGCCCTCCTGGGCGGGGCTTTGATCGGGTCCTGCATCGACTTTTGCTGCCCCGGACTTCAGTCCGGGGTGCCCAGGTCCTGCATCGACTTTTGCTGCCCCGGACTTCAGTCCGGGGTGCCCAGGTCCTGCAACGAATGCTGCCGCCTCGGACTTCAGTCCGGGGTGCCCGGTGGTCCGCATGACCGGGCCCTATCTCGATCCCCTTTCCGATCCCGATCCCCTTCGGGACGCCGCTCTCGTTCGCGAGCTCGCCGAAGAGTGGTGCATCTTCGACCCCTTCGTCGCCGGCAAGCGGCGCGTGGATCTTCATCCGCTCGTCCTCCCCCGTTCGCTCCACGCGCAGGCGATCGCGGCCGCCGAGGCGACCGTCCGCACGATCGGGCGCGCTGCCGCCGTTGCGTTCGACGATGGCGTCGAGGCCGCGCGCTACCGCGTGCACCCCAGCATCGAAGCGCTCGCCCGCGCGTCGCACGCCGCCGGGGACGACGCGAGCCTGGTCCGCGTCGATCTCTTGTGGGGCACCGACGGACGCTTTCACGCCTGCGAGGTCAACGCCGATTGCCCCGGCGGGCACAACGAGTCGCTCGCGTTGCCGCGTCTCGCGCAGCGCATCCGCGGCGCGTCCCCGCGGAGCACCCCGCTCGAGAACCCGACCGATCTGGTCGAAGCTCTCGCCGCGCGCTTGGCCGAGCTCGCGGAGGGTGGCGACGTCGGCATCCTCTACGCCACCGCCTACGCCGAAGATCTCCAGGTCTGCGCGCTTCTCCGCCGCGCGCTCGCGGCGCACGGCGTGACGGCGCACCTCGCCCCGCCGACGGCGCCCCACTTCGACGGGACCGTGCTCCGGCTCTGGGACGCCCCCGTCCGTGTACTCTACAGATACTTTCCAATCGAGTACATGGAGGGCCAGAAGAACCTCCGCGCGATCGAGGACGCCGTTGCCTGCGGCGCGGTCCGCACGGTCTCCAGCTTCAGCGAGCTCTTCGCCCAGTCCAAGCTCGCCTTCGCGCGCGCGTGGGCGCTCTTCGACTGCACGGGGACCCCGATCCCCGAGACGCACGACGCGACGGCGCTCTCTCGGGACGAGCTCGTCTCCGGCCGCGCGCGTTGGGTGCTCAAGAAGGCGTTCGGGCGCGTCGGGGACGACGTGTACGTGGGCGCGCTCGAGAGCGACGCCGATTGGACCGAGATCGTCGACGACGTCCTCGCCCACGCTCGCGCGCGAGGCGCCGCCGGCGGTTCCTGGATCGCACAGCGCTTCGTGGAGCAGGCTCCGCTCCCGACGCCGTGGGGCCCGCGCTTCGTCACGCTCGGGGCCTACGTCCTCGACGGACGCTTCCGCGGTTACTACGCGCGCATCACGCCGCACTCCCACGTGAGCCACGATGCGCTGGTGGTGCCAGTCTTCGTCGCCCCCGACGAAGCGGGGGCCGAGCCGTGAGGCGCTCTCTCCTCCTCGGCCCGCTCGTCGCGCTCACCGGTGCGTGTGCGCTCCGCCCGTGGACGCCCTCGGTCAGCGTCGCGTACTGGGCGCAGCCCGTCCCCGACGACAAGGCGATCGCGACGGTCCCCGCGAGCGATCTCGTCGCGCGTTGGCAGCTCCCGCCCGGCAACCCGTGGGCGCCGTACCAGAAGATGACGCTCACGAGCTCGATCAAGGAGATGCTCCCCGCGACCGAGCTCCCCGACGTGACTCAGCTCGACGTCGCGGCCTCCGCGAAGGAGAGCGCACGCCGCATCGCGACGGCCGGGCTGCCGAGCGACACGATGCTGGTCGTCGATCTGCGCGGCGCGGGCTCGGTCGCGTTCGGCGCCGAGCTCAGTCGGTCGTCGACGATCCCGATCTCGCTCGTCCTCACGTTCAACAACTGGCCGGCCGACGACGAGCTGATCCCGGCGGAAGAGACGCTCGCCGCGCTCCTCATCGAAGCGCCGAAGCTCCCCGATCCCGCGGCGGCGCAGACGGTCCCGGTGTTCCTGCTCGACTCGTGGCGCCTCGCGTATCGCGACGACGAGCCCGAGCCCGACATGTTCGACAACCGCTACGCGCTCCAGCCGACGGACTTCCCCGACGTCTCGGTGCTGCGAGCGCGCGGCATCAAACGCGTGCTCTACGTCGTCGAGGATCTCGACGACGCCGAGATGGAAGAAGACGATCTCAACGATCTCTTCCTCGCGTACCAAGCCGCCGGCATCGAGATGGCGATGGTCGATCTCGGGTGGCTCGTCGCGCGGCCGATGGCCGGGCGCTGGGACGAGCTCTTGGTTTCGACCGGCTACCGCGTCTATGCGCGGCGCACGTTGCTCGACGATCCCATCTTCTACGCCCGCGCCCGCGGCGGGTTCGGTGGCATCCACGCGATCCCACATGGGTGGGGTGGCGCCAGCCGCGCGATCGGCGGTGGATCGCGCGGCGGCGGGTTCGGCGGCTGACGCATCAAGCCGGCACGCGGCGGCCGAGGAGCAACGACAACGCTGCCAGGACGAGGAACGCGACGAAGAGGATCTTCGCGATCCCAGCCGCGCCCGCGGCGATGCCTCCGAAGCCGAAGATGGCGGCGATGATGGCGATGATGAAGAACGCGGCGGTCCAATAGAGCATGACGTGTCTCCTTCGTTGGTGGGTCGGAGACCGCTTTTGCAGCGCGTGTGCCACCACCTCGGTGGTCGCGCGCCGCTCGTCTTTTCTCGCCAAATCGCGCCGATTCGACCGTGTCCGAGGTACGAGCGCGCCGGTTCGACCGCGTGGCGTCGCGCCACGTCGTGGCGCGGCGGAGCGCTTTTGCCCGCCTCGCGCGTAAGGGCGGAATACGGCAAGCAACCCCGCGTTCGTCTGTTTATACTCGGAGAACTCATGCGCTCCCGCCTCCTCGACAAGGGCATCAAGATCGGCGCCCTCCTCGGTTCGTTCCTGCTCGCCAGCATCCTCGCGCTCCATCTGCATGGTGGCGGGTTGTGGCAGGGTCTCGCACCTGCCAGCGCCGCGGGTGGGCCCGAGACGCGGACGACCTACGACCTGACCCAGCTCAAGGTCGTCAACCAGACGCTCGATCTGATCACGAAGAAGTACGTCGACCCGAAGCGCGTGCGCCCGCGGGAGATGCTCCTGTCGTCGCTCAACTACGTCCAGCGGGACGTGGCGCAGATCATCGTCCTCCAGGAGGAGGGCTCGTCGACGGTGAAGATCCGCGTCGAGGCGCAGGAGAAAGAGTTCAAGATCGACAACGTCCTCGGTCCCTGGGACGTGAGCGCGAAGCTCCGCGAGATCTTCGCCTTCATCCAGGACAACCTCCGCGGGACCGAAGTCGACCTCCGCGAGGTCGAGTACGCCGCCTGCAACGGCATGCTCCACACGCTCGATCCGCACAGCGTGCTGCTCTCGCCCGAGGCGTACAAGGACATGAACACGACGACGAGCGGCCACTTCGGCGGTCTCGGCATCGTGATCGGCCTCCGCGATCAGCAGCTCACGGTCATCAAGCCGATGCCGAACACCCCGGCCTCGCGCGCGGGGGTCCGCAAGGACGACCGCATCCTCAAGATCAACAACGAGTCCACGCTGAACATGGGCTTGAACGAGGCGGTGAACCACCTCCGCGGCAACCCCAACACCAAGGTGACCGTCTGGATCCACCGCGACGGCGCGGACGGCTGGTCGGGCCTGCGTCCCTTCGAGCTCACGCGCGACGTGATCAAGGTCGAGAGCGTGGAGCACAAGCTGCTCGACGGGAACATCGGTTACATCCGGCTGAAGGGGTTCCAGATGAACACCTACAGCGACATGGATGCGGCGCTGAAGGAGATGAGCGGGCAGGGCCCCCTGAAGGGTCTCGTGCTCGACCTGCGCGGCAACCCGGGCGGCCTGCTCGATCAGGCGGTGAAGATCGTGGACCGTTACGTGTCGTCGGGTCCGATCGTCGCCACCGTCGGCGCGAGCGAAGGCCGTGACGAGAAGAACGCGCACGAGAGCGGCACCGAGCCGAACTACCCGATCGCGCTGCTCGTCAGCGGCAACTCGGCGAGCGCGAGCGAGATCGTCGCGGGCGCGATGAAGAACCACGACCGCGCGGTCATCATCGGCGACACGACCTTCGGCAAGGGCTCCGTCCAGATCGTCTTCGACAAGCTCCCCGATCAGGCGGCGCTCAAGCTCACCGTCGCGCAGTACTTGACGGAGCCGGGCGACATCTCGATCCAAGGCACCGGCGTCACGCCGGACGTCGAGCTCGATCCGATGACGGCCGACCTGGTCGAGATGGATCTCAACGCGGACGCCGGCGGCATCCGCGAGCGCGACCTCACGCGCAGCCTCCAGAGCTCGCACATCCGCGAGGGCCAGAAGCCGCTCGAGGTGCTCCGCTACGACCTGACCCAGAAAGAGCGTCAGGATCTGCGCGAGCGCGGCGGCGATCCCGACGACGTGTTCGCGATGGACTTCCAGATCAAGTTCGCGCACGACTTCGTCCAGCACGTTCCCCAGGGCACGCGTCCGGATCAGGTCCGCGCGGCGAAGTCGTTCATCGACTCGACCCGCGCGACCGAGATGGGCAAGCTCGAGGCGGATCTGAAGAAGGTCGGCGTCGACTGGAGCGCACCGCCCGCGAACGAGGCCCAGGCGCCGGCGGCGCCCCCGCTCGAGATCAAGTTCGAGACGGATCGGCCCGGCAACGAAGGCAAGGCCGGCGAGCCCATGAACGTGAGCTTCACCGTCACGAACAAGGGCACCGTCACGCTCTATCGCCTGATGGCGACGACCAAGAGCGACAACGCGATGTTCGACAACAAGGAGCTCGTCATCGGCAAGCTCGAGCCCGGCAAGAGCAAGACCGTGACGGCCGCGCTCGGCTGGTGTGACGTGGAGGGCCGCAAGATCGGCTCGTCGCAGGTGCTCCCGAAGGACGCGCCCCGCGTCTGCAAGATCCCGAAGGACGCGCTCACCCGCTCCGACGGCATCAAGGCCAAGCTGGAAGAGGCGCGCGGCATCGCGTTCGCCGACTCCGAGCTCCGCGTGACCACGCGCGCGCTCGATCGTCCGACGTTCTCGTACTCGTACGAGATCGTCGACAACCGCGTCGGCAACGGCGACGGGCGGGTCCAGAAGGGCGAGCAGGTCACGATGTACATGACCGTGCGCAACACGGGCAAAGGCCCGTCGTTCGACGCGCAGGCGAACCTGAAGAACCTGTCCGGCGAAGGGCTGCTCCTCAAGGACGGTCGCTTCAACGACGTCTCGAACATGAAGCCGGGTGACGAGAAGCGCTTCGCGTTCACGTTCGACGTGTCGCCCACGCTCGAAGAGCCCGAGGTGAAGGTCGAGCTCGCCATCGTCGACACGGACCTCCGTGAGTCGATCGTGGAGAAGATCCACATCCCGATCGCGCCGGTCGCCGAGATCAGCGCCGCGAATGGCGGGGCCAAGGCGGGTGGGAGCGGAGCGCTGCTCTTCGCCTCGCCGGACGCGACGGCGCGCGGCTTCGGGCGCCTGTTGCCGAACACCGCGGCGACGGTCCTCGGTCAGACCGGCGACTACTACAAGGTGTCGCTCGGGCAGGCGCGCTTCGCCTTCGTGAAGAAGGCGGACGTGACGGCCGCGCCGAGCGGCGGGACGACGACCTTCGAGGACATCATGCTGAAGGCGCCGCCGTCGATCGAGGTCACGCCGCCGGACCTCGCGACGAAGGAAGGCCACATGACGATCAAGGGGACGGCCTCGGACGGCGAGCGCATCCTCGACGCGTACATCTTCGTCGGCGCGAAGAAGGTCTTCTACCGCTCGAACCGCGGTGGCCAGGATCCGAAGAAGATGTCGTTCGAAGCGGACCTCCCGCTCCGGCCTGGCATCAACTTCGTGAGCGTGGTCGCGCGCGAGACGCCGGACACGACGTCGCGCCGCGTCTTCGTCATCCGCAAGGACGGCGAGAAGGGCGAGCTCCTCACGACGCCGAAGACCGAGGACGACCTGGCCGAAAACGCTGCCGGTGGTGATGAGTGATTGATAATGTGGCCTCGCCATGAGGCTGCACGTCAACATCGACCACGTCGCCACGCTCCGGAACGCACGGGGGACGGTCTACCCGGACCCCGTCGCGGCGGCGAAGCTCTGCCTCGAGGCGGGGGCGCATGGCATCACCGCGCACCTGCGCGAGGATCGTCGCCACATCCGTGACGACGACATGAAGCGCCTTCGGACGGAGCTCCCGCCCGGCACCTTGCTCAACATGGAGTGTGCAGCGACCGACGAGATGCTCGGCATCGCGACGGCGCTCCGGCCCGACGTCGTGACCCTCGTGCCCGAGCGGCGCGAGGAGCGCACGACCGAGGGGGGGCTCGACGTGACCGGTGGTGGTGCGCACCTCGCGCACGTCGTGAAGTCGCTGGTGGCGGCGAAGATCAAGGTGAGCCTCTTCATCGCCGCGGACGACGCGCAGATTCGCGCATCGCGGGAGCTCGGTGCGGCGCAGATCGAGCTCCACACCGGCGAGTACGCGCACGCGGCCGGTGATGGCGCGGCCATCGCGCGCGAGCTCGATCGCTTGCAGCGCGGGGCGGCGCTCGGCGCGTCGCTCGGGCTCGAGGTCGCGGCGGGGCACGGGCTCACGCGGGACAACGTGCCGGCGCTCGTGAAGATCCTCGAGATCGTCGAGCTCAACATCGGGCACGCGATGATCGGCGACGCGATCTTCATGTCGCTCGCGGGTTCCGTGCGCGCGATGCTCGAGTCGATCGCTCGGGGCCGGCCGTGATTCCGCTCCTGTCGCGCGCGCAGATTCGCGCGTTCGACGCGCACGCGATTCAGTCCTGTGCGGTGCCCAGCATCGTCCTGATGGAGAACGCGGCGCGCGGCGCGACCGACGTCTTGGTGTCGGCGTTGCTCGGCGGCGATCCGCGGGGCGCTCGCGTGGTACTCGTCTGCGGCACCGGCAACAACGGAGGCGACGGCTTCGCGATGGCGCGCCGGCTGCTCGTGCTCGGCGCAGCGCCGACGGTCGTCATCGTCGGGGACGAGGCGACGCTCACGGCGGACGCGCGCACGAACCTCGCGGCGTACCGTGGGCTCGGCGGCGCGGTGACGGCGACGCTCGACCGCGTCGCGCTGCACCGTGCCGATGCGATCGTGGACGCGCTGTTCGGGACGGGGCTCTCGCGGCCGGTGACGGGCGTGCACGCGGACGTCATCGCGGCAGTGGCCCAACACCACGCGAAGGTGCTCGCCGTCGACGTGCCGTCGGGTTTGGACGCGGAGCGCGGCGTCGTGCTCGGGGCGTGCGTGCGCGCGAAGGTGACGGCGACGTTCGCGCACTGGAAGCTGGGGCTCGCGACGCCGGTTGGTGCAGAGTACACGGGTCGGGTCGTCGTCTGCGACATCGGGGTGCCGGCTTCGCTCGTGAGCGCGGTGGGGACGAGCGGCGGTCTCGTGGAGGCGCACGACGTCGCGTCGTGGCTGCCGCCGCGTCCGAAGACGTCGCACAAGTACACGTCGGGTCACGTCGGGGTCCTCGCGGGCTCGCCGGGCAAGGTCGGGGCGGCGCGGTTGGTCGCGCGTGGCGCTCACCGCGCAGGGGCGGGCGCCGTGACGGTGGCGACGTGGGAAGGCGGCGAGGACGGCGAGTGGCTGGAGACCATGACGTCACCGCTGCGTCGCGCGTCGATCGACGCGGACGTGGACGCGCTCGCGTCGCGCAAGGCGGCGCTCGCGTGCGGGCCGGGCTTCGGTCTCGACGCGGACGCGAAGCGCGCGGTGACGCGCGCGCTGGCGAGCGGGGTGCCGCTGGTGCTGGACGCGGATGCACTGACGCTGTTCGCCGGTGACCCGAGCGCGTTCGCGGCGGCGAAGCGCTGCGTGATCACGCCGCACGGCGCGGAGGCGGCGCGCCTGCTCGGGACGGACGTCGCGACGGTCGAGAACGACCGCTTCGCGGCGGCGCGCGCGCTGGCGGCGAAGACGAACGGGGTCGCGCTCTTGAAGGGCGCCTACACCGTGATCGCGGAGGGGGACCGCTTGGCGGTCGTCGGCCCCGGCTCGGTGGCGCTGGCGACGGCGGGCTCGGGGGACGTTCTCGCCGGAGCGATCGCGGCGATGCTCGCCGTGATGCCGCCGTTCGAGGCGGCCTGCGCCGGAGCCTTCCTGCACGCGCGGAGCGGCGAGCAGTGGGAGTCCACCCACGCCGACCGGGGGATGCTCGCCTCCGACATCGCCGACGGAATCCCGAGCGTTTTTGGGACGTTGGCAACCTAGACCACCCACATTTCCGTGGCCTCCCGAGGCCCGATCGTTAGCAAGATCGCGTTCGGGCGGTTTTGGGGGATGGAGAATCGGGGCTCGGGCGTGTCCCCGCCCACACCCGTTGTCCCGCCGGACACAAACGGCGTGGGGATGGGTTTGTGAAGTTCAAGGATTCCGATGGGTTGGCGGCGTGGCCAGGACGGCACTGCCGTTGCTCTTACGTCCTGGCGGAGGTCATCGGTTCCCATGCGTTCGTCCCGCCTGCCCGTCGTCGCCCATCGCCCCTGTGACATCGCTCGCGGTCTCGTCACCCTGGCACCGGAGCTCCGGCTCCGCGCGCTGCGCCTCGCGAAGAACGAGGCCACGGCCGACGACCTCGTCCAGGACACCGTCGAGCGCGCGCTCCGCTTCGCCGACCAGTACGAGCTCGGGACCAACCTTCGCGCCTGGAGCTTCCAGATCCTCTTCAGCGTCTTCGTCACGCGCTACCGCCGCTCGCGCCGCGAGAAGAACGCGCTCCGCGATCTCGCCACCGACCCGAACGCGTGGACGATGCCCGAGCGCTTCGCCGCTCCCGATCGCACCGCCGATCTCACCACGCGCACGCAGAAGAAGCTCGACGCGCTCCCCGAAGGCTTCCGCGCCGTCGTCCGCCTCGTCGACATCGAGGAGCGATCGTACCGCGAAGCCGCCGACACCCTCGGCGTCCCCGTCGGCACCGTCATGAGCCGCCTGCACCGCGGGCGCAAGATGCTCGCCGAAGAGCTCCAGCTCGAAGCCGCCTGAGTCCCTCGCTCATCGCGTCTGCGGCGCGCGCGTGGGCCGCGCGTCGAGCTCGATCCATCCCGCTCCGCGTCCGCTCGGCGTGACGCGCGCACGCACCGCGTAGCGCCACTCGCCGAGCGCGAGCGAGGTCCCCGCGTCGACATCCGCTTCCACCCGCTCCGTTCCGCGCGTGGCCGTGAGTTGCGCGGTGTTTCGACGCCACTCGAGCCCGAGGTGGAATCCTGCTGCGAACGCTGCGACGTTCGGGCCGACGAAGAACCGCATCGGATCGATCGGCTCTTCGGCGCGCCCCCCCACGAAGCGGACCGCGACGTTGGTGTCGGGATCGTGCGCACGAATCGCCACGACCTGCACCGCGCCGGCCAGCGTGGGGACCTCGTCGCCCTCGACGAGCGACGCCTCGCTCGCGAACCGAGGTACACCGAGACCATCGCCGCCACCGGCGATCCGCAGCGTCGCCGTCGGCGCGGTCGGGATCACGCGCGAGGCGACCAGGACCACACCGAGCAACGCGTCGTCCCGACGTGCATCGTCGCTTGCTTCGTGGAGCAGAACGCAGGCCGGGTCCCCGGCGCACGTCTCTGCCGCCCGCGCCCGATCCGGATCGGTCGGCGGCCGCGGACGAAAACCGGTCGTCGGCGCGCTCGCAGGCGCGAAGAGCGGCCGTGCGATCCGTGCGCTCGCTTCGCAATCGACGGGTGCAGGCGGCGAGCTGCTCGCGCTCGCGACGGGGTCGGTCGTCGGCCCCGCCGTCGCCGTCCGGTCGACGATGACACCGCCCGCGAAGCCAATCGCGGCGAGCGCGAGGAGCGCGATCCTTCGCTGCGCGCTCACGGGACGTCACCGACGCTGTAGGTGTCGAACGCGGCCTTCGCCTCGGCGACCGTCATCGGGCGCGGATCGTCGTGCCCCCACGGGTTCTTCACCCAGACGAGCGTCTCGAGCTTCGTCGTGCCGTCGGGCTGCTTCACCGGCTGGTTCGGCTTCACGTCGACGACGGCGTATGCGTGGTTCGGCACCACGCCGAGCGGGTTCGGCGACGGGACCGCCGCCGTGTTGAGTGTCTGGATCTTGCCCGCGGCGAAGTCGGCGAGGAGGTCGGCCTCCAGTGTCGGATCCTTCTTCACCACCGCATCCTTCGCCGGCTTCCCGGTGAGGAACGCGGTCGCCGACGGCATGTTCGCGTACGTGGTCTCCATCGTCGGCACGCCGCCGGCTTCCTTGGCGATCGCGGCCTCGAAGACGAGCGGCCAGACCTCGCGGTCGCTGAGCGTGGAGCCGGGGTGGCCGTGGACGAAGAAGTGCGGATCGACGTCGACCGGCTTGTCGACGAAGTTGCCGCTCGCGTCCTTGACCTTCAGCGTCACGATGAACTTCCCGACCTCGCCGGACGCGTCGGGGACCGCCTTCACGCGGCTCATCAGCCACGCGCGACCCTTCTCGGTCCGCGCGAGCGACGTGAGCGTCGACTCGAGCGTACAATCGCCGACGTTGATCGACTGCTTCACGTCGGCGGGGCTCATCCCGTCGACGACCAGCACCGGCCGCGCGATGAAGCTGTCGCCGTTTGCGAGACCCTGCTTGGCCTTGAGCTCCACGAGCCGCCGCACCACGTCGGGCGGGAGGCTCGGCGCGGGGAGCTCGTCGAGCGAGCGCTTCGCCGGCGCGTGATCCTTCTCGGTCGTCGGGCGAGGGTCGAGGTCGTCGAGGCGCGGCCGGAGCCGCCGAGGGTCGATGCCGTTCATGGCACCCCTTCGGGTCGGCGCGCGCGCGCGTTGCGCGATTCTCGCGCTGCGTCAGCTCACCCGCGCGGAGCCCACGGAACGTCGGCGACGCCGCGGTCGTGGTTCTCGCGCCGCGCGAGCGTGAAGAGGAGATCGCTCAAGCGGTTCAGGTAGATCACGACCTCGGCGCGCGGCGGCGCGTCGTCGATGCCGAGCACCACGCGCTCGGCGCGGCGACACACGGTGCGTGCATGATGCAAGTGTGCAGCCGCCAGGCTGCCGCCCGGGAGCACGAAGTTCTGGAGCTGGGGGAGACCTTCTTCGGCCGCGTCGATGGCCTTCTCGAGCTTCTCGGCCTGAGCCATCGTGAGGAGCTTCATCGGCAGCTTCTCTTCCTTGCCCGGCACGGTCGCGAGCTCGGCGCCGAGCGTGAAAAGGTCGACCTGCACCTCGGCCAGGACCGACTCCGTCGTCGCGCCGAGCCCGGCCGCCCGCGCGACGCCGAGGATCGAGTTGAGCTCGTCCACGGTCCCGTACGCGTCCACCCGGCTCGAGGCCTTCTTGACGCGCGCGCCGCCGAACAGCCCCGTCGTCCCGTCGTCCCCGGTCTTCGTATAGATCTTCAAAAGCGAAACCTCCGCGTCGCAGACGAGGCTGCGATGCGCGGAGGTTCGCATGGAGCTCGGCTCCGGTCACGCTCCGTTCACGCTCTGTCACGCTCTGTGAATGGCGGCGCTGACGGCGCCGTTCTTCGCGCCGGTGTACTCCTTGTAGAAGTCGAGCGCCTTCTCCAGGAGCTTCTTGGCGTCTTCGTAGTCGCCGGTCGCGTCCTCGACCGCGCGCTTGGCGCGCGTGGCGAGCTGGCTGTGGACCTCGGCGTCGGTGTCCTTGTCGGCGATGGCCCCCTTGAAGAGGCCGTCGACGATGCCTTGCGCGCCCTTGTTGAAGTCGGAGCCGGCCTTGAACCCGGCGGCGGACGTCGACTCGCGCTTGGCGCGAGCGTCGAAGAGCGCGACCTGAGTGGCGCCCGCGGCGCGGTTCATCGGGCTCTGGTCGCCGAGCTCCGAGCCGATCCCCTTGCTCGCGTTCTTGTCGCTCTCCGCGGAGATCGAGGACATGCTCGACGCGAAGTCGAGCGCCGCGGTTCCGAGGGTCATCGCGCCATCCACGAAGCCCTGCACGCGAACGAGGTCGGCTTTCTCGCGGAGCGCCTGGATCTGCGCGCTCTGCTCGGAGGCCTCGTTCGCCTCGGCGTTGTGGCGCTGCTCCAGCGCGGCTTTCTTCTGGCTGCGCCCGCTCTCGACGGCGAGGGCGGCGATCATCGCGCCGGCATCACCGGACACCATGAGCGACTGCGTGCCGGGGAGGATGTCGGGCGTCGGGCCCAGCGGTTCGGCTTGCGGTGCGGTCGACGGAAGCGGAGAGAAGTTCGTCGGTCCAACGGTCGGAATGGTCGGCATGGTCATACCCTCATCGAGCTGGCGATCACCAGCGTTTGTCCTTGTGTCTGCATGGCGCCTTGGATCGACTCCATCGCTCGCTTGTGCGAGCCGTCGGTTTCCTTGACGCCGTCGATTACCCACTGAATCAATCGGTCCAAGCGCTGCATTTGTTGCTTGGCAACCTGCGCGTCGGCGTGGGCGTCGATCGCGTCGGCTTGGAACTGGCTGACGACGACGCTCGCCGCCGCTGCGGTCGCTGCGTTGCCGAGCTGCACGCCGGCCGACGTGTACTTCGCGATCTCGGCGGCCTCCGAGAACGTCTCGCCGGCGACCTTCGCGGTGTTGGTGAGCGAGCCGATGCCGCCCGTGACGGCGCCGGCGGCGCCGAAGCCCATCGCGAGGTAGGTGCCTTCGGGTCCCTTCACGGTGCTCCCGACGACCTCGGAGGTGATCTTGGATGCCTCCGCGCTCACCTCGAGCACCTTGGTCGCGATGGTCGTCGTCGATGCGGCGAGCCCGGCGCCACCGCTGCAGATGGCGCTCGCGACGCCGAGACCGAGCGTGAACCACTTGGAGTTCTCGGCGTCGCCGGTGAGCTTGCCGAGCGCTTGGGTCTCGCCTTCGACGAAGGCCATCGTCGAGAGCACGCAGGCCGCGATCAGGAGCCCCGACGCTGCGCCGCAAGAGAAGACGGACGCCACGGCTGAGACGCAGATGGCGACGACGGACGCGATCTTCCCGAGGATGCCCCACTTCTCGGCGGACTCTTTGTCCTCCTGGGCTTGCTTCTCGGCTTCGGCCTGCTTGGCGATCTGGATCTCTTTGTCCTTCTTGCGCGACTCGACCTGGTTCTTGCCCATGTCGAGGTTGTTCTCGCGCTGCTTCTGCATGAGCTGGTAGAGCAAGCTCATGCCGTCGCCCGGCATCGCGTCGGAGGAAGGCGGGGGGAGGAGGGGCGGCGCACCCGGAGGCGCACCCGCTCCCGGCGCGGCGCCGATCCCGATCGGAGCCGCGCTGCTGGTTCGGAGGACGGAGGTCATGCGGCCCTCTTCTCGTGAGCGACGAGCGCCTTCACGTCGTCGTCGGAGGATGCGTCGGCGAGATCGTCCGCCATCGCGAGGACCTCGCTCGCCGCGTCGTCGTCGCCGAGGCGCTTGAGAACGCGGACGAGCGCGACGGCGCAGCGGACGGGCGAGGCGGCGAGCGCGACGCCCGCGCCGTAGATCTCCTTGGCGATGCGGAGCTGGTCGGCGCCTTCGTGGCACATGCCGAGCCCGACCCACCCCCGCTCGTCCTCCGGCGCGGCGGTGACCATCGCGCGGAAGACGTCAGCGGCGTCCTTGAAGCGTTCGCGGCCGAGGAGCCAGTGTGCGGTTGCGTACAGGCCTTCGATCGCGCGAGCGCGATCGGCGGGGGAGAGGTTCGAGCTCATGGCGGGCTTCCTCAGTGACCGACGTTGCCAGCGACCTTGTTGATCTGATCGCCGAGCGACTGAACGAGGTTGGTGATGAGCTGAACCGAGCTCTGTCGCTGCGACATGAGCGACTGGAGGTTGATCATGGAGAGCTCGGTGCCGGCGTTGATGTCTTTCTGAAGGCCCTCGATCGCATCGCCCGTGAGGTGCTTGAAGTCCTCGGCGGTGAGCGTGTCGCGGCCCTGCCCGTCGACCATCACCTTTCCGTTGCCGTCGAGTTGGGTCCCGCCCCACGCGTAGTCCCCCGTCTTCGGATCTTGGATGACTTTCCCGAGCTTCGATGCTTGCTCCATCAACTTCTTCTTCGTCTCGGGATCCTGGCACTTGTTCGCGGCGTCGATCATCGCTTTGCCGGCCTTCTCCAGCGCCGGTGAGATGTTTTCGTTGCCTTTCAATTCGCCGGAGGCCGGTCCAAGCAGGCGCTGCAGCTCGCTCAGCGTGCTCGTGTCGGCGTTGGCCTGCTTCTGCTTTGCGAACGCCGTCTGGACTTGATCGTCGAGATTGCGGAGCCGAGTCGCGCAGAACGACATGAGCGCGTCGGGGGTCAGGTAGTTCCCTTCGAAACCACTGGGAGCGAGCGAGTTGATGCCATTCGAGGTGATGCCATTGATCGACATGATGGTTCTCTTCTTTCAGGCGCGGACGCCGGTGAGGTGATTGAGATCGAGCGCTCCCGCCGTCGCGCGCACCGTGCACGCGTCGTCGAGCTCGCGGAGGAGAGCGTCCGGCAGGTGGACCTGCACGTCGCCCATGTCTTCGAGTTGCTTCATCGCGGCGCCGAGCTTCTCGTTCTGCTGCTCGAGCTCCGCCTGCATCTGTTCGAGGTTCATGGCCCCCCTTCGGACCTCGACCGCCCCTGGTTGCGGACTTTTTTGGTATGGTCGGCCCGATGTTGCGGCGCGCCCTGTTTTCGGCCGTTTTCGTGGGCCTGGGGGCCTGCGCCGCCTCTCCCGGAACGGGTGCCGGCTCCCGATCGGCGGTGACCCCCCCGGCCGTCCCCTCCGCCGACGGGACCGCTCCGGCCGCCCCCGACCAACCCGCGCCGCCCGCGGCGTTCGGCGAGCTCGTGCCCGGCTTCCGCATCACGAACTACACGCTCGCGCGCGAGACGGACCTCTCGGGCCAACGCACCGGCAACCGCACGCGCGTCAGCGCCAAGGGCCTGCCCGGCCAGTGGCCCTGGGAGTTCCTCTGCTCCGGCCGCGGCGTCGCGATGCAAGGCACCGGCATCACCGCCGACGGCAAGTACGTCCACTACGTGCGCGGCGGCGGCGGCTTCTGCGGGCGCGATCAGCACCTCTGCAACTGCAAGAACGCCGAGTTCTCACTGACGACCGGCGTGTTCGGATCGACCGGGCGCGCGCTCACCGAGAACTACTCGATCGCCGTCGACCCCAACGTCATCCCGTACGGCTCGTTCGTCTGGATCGACGCGATGAAACGCTGGTTCCGCGCCGACGACACCGGCGGCGCGATCATCGGGCGCCACATCGACGTCTACGTCGGCACGCAGCCCTTCGTCTTCAACGGCGAGAGCGCGGTCTTCGTCGCGGCGGAGTCGCACGAGGCCACCGATCCAGGTCCGACCGGTGCCAACGTCGCGTGCGCTCGTCGCGGTCGCGTCTGCGGCTCGCCGCCGGTCTCCGGCGAGGCGCAGATGCTCCTCGACTGCACCGGCGACCACCTCACGTTCGCGCGTGCATGCACGTGGGGCTGCCAAGCCGGGCGCGGCGGCGCGGACGACGCGTGCAAGCCGCGTCCGCCGAACGCCTTCTGCGGCGCGGACGGTTTCTTCTGCGGCGGCGACCGCGTCGAGGGCGCACCGGGCGTTCTGTATCGTTGCGCCGACCACGCGCTGCGCGTCGACACCGTCTGCGAGCGCGGCTGCGCGGTCGACGGCGACGGTATCGGCGATCACTGCTGGTAGGGAAGGTCCGCGCGGAACGGGCGTATTCACCTCGAGCCACGTGTCAGCCTCGGCCACGCTCTTCGACGACGGCACGCGCCAAGTTCACCTGGAGGGCGACACCATCGTCGTCGCGCTCCCTTCCGCGCCGCCGCTGCGCGTTCGGCGAGCGCACCTGCTCGGTTCGACGCCGATGCTCGGTCGCATCGCGCGCGAGCGCGGCGCACCACCGCTCCCGCGCGAGCACGACGAAGACATCCTGGTCGCGCTCCAGCTCGAGAGCGAGCCGACGCGGTGGTTGGGGCCGTTCCCGCACCGCATGGGGCTCGCGCTCGGGCGCGCGCTCGATCTCGCGCGGCGTGACGTGCTGCTCGCGACACCTCGGTTCGCGGTGACGGTCGCCCACGACGGCGCGTCGCTCGTCGTCGACGTCGGTGGCATGTCGATCCCCGTGCCCACCGCGTACCTCGTCGCGCTGCGAACGAAGAGCACCGTCGCGGACGCGCGCCATCGCCTCCCCACGTCGTTCGGGCCCGAACTGGGCAGCCGTCACGTGGAGGTCGCGTTCGCCCACGGGCGCCCCTGGGCGATCGGACCGCTGCCGGTGGCGCTCGCGGAGCGGTTGTGCGCTGCGTTCCAGGAGTGGCGCGAACGTCACCCGATCGACCGCGAGCCCGTCGACCTCGAGATGCAGGAGATCGTCGCCGCTCCCGCGCGGTGGCATCGGCGACGGATTCGCGTCGTCGGCACGTGGTCGTTCGGCTTCGAGCGCTCGAGCTTCGGTCCGGTTTGGCTATCGGGGCGCGAGCCGGCGGAGGGGGCAGGCGAGTACCGCGTGCGCGTGACTGGGACGCTGACGTACCCCGACGAAGCCGCCTTCGGGGGCTACGGCCACCTCGGCGGCTCCGCGGGCGAGCTCGAGGCCGAATCCATCGAGGTCCTCGAGGCACGGCCCGCGAGCCGGAATGGCGGGCGCGACGGGCTCACAGGCCTCCTCACGCGCGCGGCGTGGTTCCCACGCGCCGAGGCGGCGGCGCTCGCAGGGCGTGCGTGCATCGCGCTGCTCGATCTGGATCGCTTCAAGCGCGTGAACGATGTGCACGGCCACCTCGTCGGCGACGACGTGCTGCGCGCGTGGGCGAAGCTCGTGTCCGACGCGCTCGGCGAGCGCGCGGTCGTGGCGCGCTTCGGAGGCGAGGAGCTCGCCGTCGTCTTCGCGGCGGGCACTTCTCTCGAGGACGCCGAGCACGCGGTCGCCGACGTGCTGGCGCGCATCCGCGCGTCGACGCTGGCCACGGGCGCGGCCACCGTCACGATCACGTGCTCGGCCGGGGTGACCGAGACCGGTGCGGGCGAGACTGCGCGCGATGCGCTCGCGCGCTGCGACGAAGCGCTCGTGCAGGCCAAGGGGAGCGGCCGAGACCGCGTCGTGGTGTGCCCCGCTCCGCGAAGGTGAACCGAGCTCTGCCCGCGCCGAGGGGTGGGCACTGACACGACGGTTTCGAGCCCGGCAACTGTTGGCGCCTGTGTTCCGGTCGCGCCGCAGCGGGAAAAGGAGACGCAGTGAACCCCTATCGCTCCTCGCCGCCGCTGGAGGCGCCGGAAGCCCCTCTTCCGCCCTCTCCACGACCCAGACGCGCCCGAGCGTGCGTTGGATCTCTCGTGCGCACCATCCGCTCCTCGTCGCGCTTCGCCCGTTCCTGCCGCGAGCGCTCTTCGCGCGCTTGCTCGTGCGCGCGCTCTTCGTCGATCTCGTGCTCGGTCGAGTCGATCGCTGACCTCAGGCGGTTGGGCTCGTCTTCCGATCCGCCACGATCTTCCCGTCCAACATCTCGATCGTGCGGTCGCACTGCGCCGCGATCGAACGATCGTGCGTCACGATCAGGAACGTCGTCCGTCGCTCGCGGTTGAACCGCCGCATCAACGCGAACGCCTCTCGCGACGACTCCGTGTCGAGATTCCCCGTCGGCTCGTCCGCCAAGACCAGCGTGGGCCCGTGCGCCAGCGCGCGCGCGATCGCGACGCGTTGCTGTTGCCCGCCCGAAAGGTCCGTCGCGCGCGCGTTCATCTTTGCCCCCACCCCGACGTCGCGCAGGAGCTCTTCGGCGCGCTTTCGTGATTCGTCTTCGGGGAACCCCGCGTCCGCCCACGCCGGCAGCATCACGTTCTCCAGCGCGGTGAAGTCGGGCAGCAGGTGATGGAACTGGAAGATGAACCCGAGCGTGCGGCCGCGGTAGCGCGTGAGCTCAGCGTCGTCGAGGCCGGTCGTGTCTCGCCCGTCGACGAAGACGTGCCCCGCCGTCGGTCGGTCGAGCAGCCCGATCAAGTTCAACAGCGTGCTCTTGCCGCAACCGGACGGCCCCACGAGCGCCGCGAACTCACCCCGCTCGAGCACGAGATCGATCCCGTGGAGCACCCGCGTCACCACGCGCTCGCCGAACTCCTTCGTCACACCCGTGACGCGGAGCACCGGTTCCGGTGCGGCGTCACCCATAACGAATCGCCGTCGCGGGATCGAGCTTCGCCGCGCGCCGCGCCGGCAACCACGCCGACGCGAGACCCACGCCGATCGCGAGCGCCGTCGCGCCGAGGAAGAGCGAGGGGCTCAGGTCGACCGGGAACCGTGGTGCGCCATCCGCGCCCTTCGCCACGCCCTCGAACGCGAGGGCGAAGATGGCACCCAACCCGCACCCCACGATCGAGCCTCCGAACCCGAGCAGCCCGCCTTGGATGAGGAACACCTGCCGCACCCGCGCGGCGCCGGTGCCAAAGGCGCGCAGGATCCCGATCTCGCGCGACCGCTGCACGACCGACACGATGAGCACGCTCGCGATGCCGAGCGCCACTGCCACCACGACGAAGAACTGGATCATCAGCTTCGAGCTCGACTGCGCCTGAAGACCGGACAAGAGTTCCGCGTTCAGCTTCATCCAGCTGTCCGCGTCGAGCCCCGTCCGATCGTGTGCGTCGATCGCGACGCGCTCGGCGTCGAACACCTCGGACACCCGAAGCTCGATCGTGGTCGCGCCCCCCGGCAGCCCGTAGAGCGACTGCGCCTGGCGCAGCGACGTGAGGACCCAGCTTCGGTCGACCGGCTTCGCCCCGAGCGTGAAGAGCCCACCGATCGTGACCAGGTCGTCCACGCCCTCGGGCGTGCGGAGGCGAATCTTGTCGCCCACGCCGACGCCGAGATCCTCGGCGAGCGCGGAGCCAATCACCACGATCCCGCCCGACACGTCGAAGCGGCCGGCGACCATCTTCGCCTTCACGTCGATCACGCTCAGGAAGCGCTCCGGATCGATCCCTCGAACGACGATCGGGCGCTTCGCGTTCCCGCGCTCCGCGAAGCCGGCACCGGTCACGGTCGGCGACGCACCGACGACGCCGGGAACGCGCTCCACTTGCTCGAGCACGTCGGGCCACTGATCGATCGAACGCAGGCGCTGCGGCGACTTCTCGACCGTGTTCGAGATCGACGCCGGCGTTGCGCTCGGCATGGGGCGCGCCGCTTCCTCGGGCGGGTGCAGCGTCACGTGCGGCTGGGACCCGAGCGTCTGCTTGATCAAGCTCGCCTGCAGTCCGTTGATGAGCGCGGAGAGGAACACGATCACGCTGACGCCGACCGCGACCGCGGAGAGGATCAACGCCGTCTGCGACTTGGCCTGGCGCAGGTAGCGAAGGGCGACGAACCACGCGAACGGCACGTCAGCGCTCCTTGGCGCGCACGCGCTGGCCTGCGGTCACGATCTGGCCGTCGGGGACGATCACGAGCGCGCCTTCTTCCACGCCCGAGACGATCTCCACCGAGCCTTCGCCCCGGATGCCCATGACCACGTCCTTTCGGACCGCGCGCTCGCCCTCCTCGACGAGCACGTACGGCTTCGGCGACGAAAGCCCCCGGATCGTCTCGGTGGGGAGGACGAGGACCTTCTCGCGTCGCGCGACGTCCAGGTCGATCGACACCGTCATGTCCGGGCGCAGGAACGCGGGCGGCTTCGGCACCTTCAGCCGAATCTCGACCGTGCCGCGCTGCGCGTCGACCGAAGGCGCGATCCAGCTCACCTCGGCATCGAACACGTCCTGCGGGTACGCATCCGCCGACGCTCGCGCCTTCTGCCCGAGCGCGACGCGCGCAAGGTTCCGCTCGTCGGGCTGGAAGACCAGCTGCGCGTCGCCGTCGGCCGCGAGTACCAAAAGGGTACGACCGGGCTGCACCGTGTCTCCGAGCTCGACCGAGCGCGTGAGCACCGTCCCGTCCTGATGGGCGGTGAGGCGCAGCTGCGAGAGCCGGACGTTCGCGCCCGCGAGCTGCGCCTGCGCTTGCAGGAGCGCGCCGAGCGCCACCCGCGAGTCCGCCCCGAGCGGCGCCGACGCGAGCTGCTGCGCTTCCGCCGCGTTCTTCTGCGCGCGCGCGACGTCGAGGTTTCGCCGTGCGTCGTCGAGCTGGACCTGCGGGATCGCGCCGGCGGCCGCGAGCTTCTCGAGCCGATCGAACTCCGTCTGCGCTCGATCGAGGTTCGATTGCGACTGGCTCAGGCTCTGCGTCGCCACGATCGCACCCACGCGCCGGAGCTGCTCGACTCGCGCCGAGGCCTGCTCGACGGCGGCGCGGGCCTGGGCGACCTGCGCTTGCGCCTCGGCGTCCTCGAGCTGGATCAGGAGATCGCCCGCCTTCACGTGCTGGCCTTCGACCGCGCCGACCGCGACGACGAGCCCAGGCACCATCGTCGCGACGTTCACCTGCGCCGGCGCCATCACGCGGCCGCTCGCCACGACGTGCTGCTCGAGATCGCGCCGCTCCACGCGCACCGCCGGGACCGAGGGGCCCCGCGCGCGCACGAAGGCGAACGCCCCGATCACCACGACGACGGCGAAGACGACCCAGACTCCCGGACGGCGGAGAAACCCCATCGGCGACGGCACTCTACTCACCACCGCCTCCGATGCACGAGCTCGCGTCGCGGGTGCGGAGCCGTGCCTCGCCGCCCGTGGGGCGCAAGGCTTGCGCCGCGCCTCACTTCAGCTCGCTGCACCGGATCGAGCCTTGACTGATCGAGTACCAGCGACGGGTCGGCGGGTCATATTGTCCGCCGGTCTGCGCGCCGGGTTGAGCCTCGAGCACGAGCGCCCCCGTGCTCGGCGTGACCATGTGGAGCCCGTTCTGGCTGAGGTACCAGACGTTGCCGTCGGGGAGCGGTCCGCCCGCGACCGGGCGCGCGTCGTTCGTCGACAGCTTCGCGATTCGCGCCGAGCTCCGGTAGGCGCCGTCCGCGAGCGCCCAACGCCCGAGCCAGATGCTCTCCGTCGACTTGTCGACGGGGATCGGGTCGCCGCCGATCGACGCCGCCGCCGCCATGTAGCCGAGGACGTCGAGCTCGTCGCCGAGCGCGATCGCGACGGTGGAGACGATCGCCTTCGGCCCCGGGTAGTCGTGCTTCCAGACCTCGGCGCCGGTGTCGAACGCGAGCCGTGCGACGTAGAGACGATCGTCGATCGAGCCGCTCGACCGAACGCGGCCGGCCAAGAGCGGGACGTCGCTGTCGGTCATCACGAGATCACCGACGGAGTCGGCCCCGCCGTCGCCGACGCGCACCGCCCAACGGACGCTCGACTCGGCGAGCGAGAGCCGCGTCACCCAGACGTCGGTGCTGTTCGTGACGGGGAGGGGCGTCGGCCCGAGTCGCGCGTAGGCGTTGTACAGACCCGCGATGACGTAGGTGCCGTCGCTCCCGCGCACGATCCGCTGCGGCTCGGACGACACGTCGAGCGCGCGCGCGGCCAGTGTGGCACCCGAGAGCCCATCGAGCCGCGCGACGAACGCTGCCCCGGCCGGATCGGGCGGAGTGATGCCCGCGAGATCGTCGAGCTTCGTCGAGAAGCCGCCCGCGATCACCACGTCGCCGTTCGGGTCGATGGTGAGCGGTCCGCGGAGCCGCGTCTTCCCCACGACCCCGACCGTTCGCGCCCACACGGCGTCCCCGTCGGCCTTCTTGAGGCGCGCGACGAAGGTGGCGATCGTGTTCCCGCCGTCGGGCGCTGGACCCGCGGTGAGCTTGGTGGAACCGAGATCGATGGTGCCGACGAACTCGCCCTCCACGATCACGTCGCCGGAGGGGTGCAACCGGAGCGCGGTGGCGTAATTCGAGAGCCCACCGATGGTGTCGGTCCAGCACGGGGAGACCGCCGCCGCATCGAGGCCCGCGTCGGCCACGGCATCACTGGTCGTCGCATCGACGCCCGCATCGCTCGGAGTCGCCGTCGAGTCGCCGCATGCGCTCGCCGCCAAGGCGACGAGGATGGCGCCCAAGGTGGGACACGCGCGCGCGGGTTCTGCCTTCGGCTTCATGGTGGTGAGCTATAGTCTCGCGTCCCCGAACTTTGGAGAAGGCATGAAGCTCCTCGCGTGGTCGGTCTTCCTTTCCGTCGCTGGTTTGGTCGCGTGTGGATCGTCGTCCTCCAATTTCGCCACACCCGACGGTGGGACGCAGGACGGCAGCATCCTCCCGCCCGGCTCCGATGCCGCCGCGCCCGAGGTCATCGCCCACCTCACCGGCAAGGTCGTCGCACCCGAAGGCACGATCCCGATCTCGGGTGCGCTCGTCTACCTCGCGAAGGGGAAGCCGGCGACGCTCCCGAAGGGCGTCTTCTGCGACAAGTGCGTCGAGCTCACCGCGACCACGCCGTACTCGTACTCCAAGCCCGACGGCACGTTCGACCTCGGCGCGTTCGAGGAAGGCGATCAGTGGCTGGTCGTGCAGAAGGGCCAGTTCCGGCGCGCGCGTCCCTTCACCGTGAAGGGCCCGACGCAGGTCGTGCCGCAGCCGCTCAGCACGCTCCCCGGCAAGAGCAACCCGGACGCGGGCGACGACATCCCGAAGATGGCCGTCGTGCAGGCGCAGTGGGACAAGATCGAAGTCTCGCTCGCGCGCCTCGGGCTCGGCATCGTGACGAAGGACTTCCTCGGCCAGCCGCAGGTGAAGCCCGGCGACGGCCAGTTCGACATCGTCGACCCCACGCTCTTCGACGACTACACGAAGCTTGCACAATACAACATCGTGTTCGCCGGCTGCTCGTTCTCGAGCGGGACGACGTGCAACACGTCCCAGCCCGCCGGCAACTCCGCCGTGAAGAAGAACCTGCAGGACTTCGTGAAGGCGGGCGGCAAGCTCTACACGAGCGACTACAGCTACGAGCTCGTGCGCCAGCCGTGGCCCGGCTTCGTCCACTGGGACGGCGAGACGGCCACCCTCGGCTCCGCGTGCCAGAGCGGCGCCTACGACACGACCGCGCAGGTCACCGATCCGGGGCTCTCGGCGTGGCTCACCGCGCTCGGCGATCCCTCGCCGCTCCTCAAGCAGAGCTGGACGAGCATCCAGAGCGTGTCGCCGCAGCCGGGCACCGATCAGGACGGAAAGCCCGCCACCATCACCCCCAAGGTCTGGATGAGCGGCAACGGCAAGCCGATGACCGTGAGCTTCCAGAACGGCTGCGGGCGCGTGCTCTTCAGCACGTACCACACCGAGGCGAGCGACGCCTTGCTCTCCCAGGAGAAGGCGTTGCTCTACGTCTTGCTCGAGGTCGGCGTCTGTGTCGGAAACCCGCCGCCGCCCAAGTGAGCGGCGGCGGCGAACGGAACCGACTCAGTTGCGGAAGATGCCCGCGACTTCTTCGGCGAGCTGCGACTCGGAGACGCGCTTCGCGAACGCGAGCTCCTTCATCAGCAAGCTCTTCGCGCGATCGAGCAGGTGGCGCTCGCCGAACGACAGGTCCTTGTCGAACTTGAGGCGGTGCATGTCGCGGAGGACCTTGGCGACCTCGTGCGGGAGACCGCTCTGCACCATCTCGGTGTAAGCGCGGAAGCGACGGCTCCACGGCTGGAGGTCGACCGCGACCTCGCGCGCGCGCATCGTGTCGAGCACGGCGTCGGCTTCCTTCTGGCTCATGATCCCACGGAGGCCCGCCTGCGAGGCGGCGTTCGTCGGCACCATGACCTTCATCCCGTTGTCGAGGATCTTGAGGATGTAGAACATCCCCTTCGTTCCACCGAGCTCACGGTGCTCGATCGCGGTGACCTCGCCCACGCCGTGCTTCGGGTGGACGGCCTTGTCGCCGATCTTGAAGGTGAGGGCCGGACCCGGGATCGGCGCCTTGGGCACCGCGAGGACGGCCGTCTTCGCCACGACCGACGGCGTCGGCGCGAGGCGCGGGGTGGCCGGCGTGGGGGGCGGGGGCGGCGTGCTCGGAGCGATCGGCTTCAGGTTGGCGGGCGCCGAAGCGCTCTTCAGGGTGGACGTCTTCAGCGTCGCCTTCGGGCGACCAGCGGGGGGGGTGGACACGGGGCGACGGGCAGTGGAGGTGGTGGCGACCGCGCGCTTCGCGGGGGCCGCCTTGGCCTTTACAGCGGAAGGTTTACGGGTGGACTTGACCGGGGCCGGAGACGGGCGCGCCGTACGGGCGCGAGCTGCAGTACGCATGGGTGGTTCCAAATCCCTCTGATGACGCCCTCTGTAGGGCGTATTCGTCCAAACGGGGGCACCCCCCGTAACATTCCCGGACGCCCCGCGTCAAACGACTTCCTAAAACTTCATGATCTCCGACACTTCCGAAGCCACCGCCGCGTGGAGTCCACGCCCCACGGCGGCTGCGTCAATGACCGCTTCCGCCGTGAGGGCCTCCGGCGTGCCCCGAACGTCGGGCCCGCGGAGGGGCTGATTTACACCGCAAAGCTTCCCCAGGCTGCTCGACCCCATCGTCGTCAGCGCCGCCCCCAGCCGCTCCGCAGCGGCGGGTGCGCCCTCACCCCAAGCCCCCGTCAGGACGAGGGTGACGTGGAGCGCTGGCACTGCATCTTTCCGCGGCTCCGGTCGGATCGCGATCCCCACTGCCGTCGTCGCCTTCAGGAGACCGGCGAGCCCGTTCTCGCTCCCACCCGAGAACGGACCCGGGAAGAAGATCCGCACCGGACCGTCGCCGACGAGCTTCGCGGTCGCATCGAGCGGCGCCGTCCTCAGCGCGGGCGACGACTTCTTCAGCTTCCCCAACGCGAAGAGCTCGGCGGCGCGGAGGGGGCCGACGTGGGTGCGAGTGCGACCTTCGTCCTCGGCGGCGAACACCTCGGTCTCGTACCCCACGGCCTGCCGACCGAAGAGCACCATTTCGTGCTCGCTCGAGCCTTGGTCGCCCTCGAGCCGAACCACCGTCGAGAGGGGGCCCCCGGGCTGGTCCACGAAGCGCTTCGACTCCGCCACCCGATCGCCGAACGCCGCTTCGAGCTTGGTCGGGTCGATGCTCCCGCGCGCGAGGACGAGCGTGCGCTCCGCGCCGTACGAGGCGACGACGATCTCGTCCAGGCTCCGCGCGTCGACCCCGCCGTGGCGCTTCGCGAACACGTCGAAGCTCTCGTCCGGGATCACGTCGGCGATCGGGGGCAGGAGCTCGGGGTGCGCGAGGATCGCGCGCGGCTCGACGACCACCACCGACTCGAGCCCCGCGGCGGGCGCCCAGTCGATCGCGCTCCCGAGCTCCAGTGGCTTGTCGACCGCCGGCGGCGGAGCGGCCGGGCCGCACCCCCACGCGACGAGGAGCGCGAGGGTGGCGAGCGCGGCGCGGCGGGTCACTTCGTGACCTTCACGTACATGAAGCGGCGGTTCTTCGAGCCGACGCGGAGCAGGTAGCGCTTGCCGACCGCGAGCTTGGCCTGGCCGTCGGTGACGCGCTGCTGATCGACCTCGACCCCGCCTTGCTCGACGAGCCGCTTTCCTTCGCCGCTCGACTTCACGAGCCCGGCGGCGCTCAGGGCCTTCGGGAGCCAGAGCTCGTCGCCCTCGGTCTTGACCTCGATCTCCTGGACGTCGTCGGGGACGGCATCGCCCGAGTAGACGCGCGCGAACTCGGCGGCGGCGTGCTCGGCCGCGGCCGCGTCGTGGAAGCGCGTGATCAGCTCCTTCGCGAACTGCGCTTTGATCTCCATCGGGCTCTTGCCCGCCTTGCGCGCTTCCTTCAGCGCCACGAGCTCGGCGTTGGAGAGCGACGAGAGCAGCTCGAAGTAACGGAAGATCACGTCGTCGTCGACCTGCATGACCTTGCGGTGCATCGAGATCGGGTCCTCGACGAGGCCGATGTAGTTGCCCTGGCTCTTGGACATCTTCTTTCCGACCACCTTGCCGTCGACGAGCTTGGCGTCGATGCCCTCGAGGATGGGGGTCGTCATCACGATCTGGCGCTTGTGCCCGTAGCGCGGCATGAGATCGCGCCCGACGAGCAGGTTGAAGAGCTGATCGGTGCCGCCGAGCTCCACGTCGTTCTGGAGCGCCACCGAGTCGTAGCCCTGGAGGAGCGGGTACAGGAACTCGTGCTGGTGGATGGGCTTGTTCGCGGCGAAGCGCTCGGCGAAGTCGTTCCGCTCGAGCATGCGCGAGACGGTGGTCTTCGCCATCAGCTCCACCATCTCCGAAGGCTTGAGCTGGTCGAGCCACTCGGAGTTGTAACGGACCACCGTCCGCGACGGGTCGAGGATCTTGAACGCCTGCTTCGCGTACGTCTCGGCGCCGACCATCACCTCTTCCTTGGTGAGGCGGGGGCGCGAGTCGTTCTGGCCGGTCGGATCCCCGACCATCGCCGTGAAGTCGCCGACGAGCATGATCGCGGTGTGCCCCAAGTCCTGGAACTGCCGCATCTTCTGCATCAGCACGGCGTGGCCGATGTGCAGGTCGGGGCGCGTCGGATCGAAGCCGGCTTTGACGAGGAGGGGGGAGCCGCTCTCGCGCGAGGACTTCAGGCGCTCCTCGAGCTCGGCCTGGACGTGCAGATCGACGATGCCTCGCGTCAGGAGGGCGAGCTGTTCGTCGACGGGGGGAAAAGGAGCCATGACGGCGGCAACGTAGCACGCGCCGTCGTGTCTCGGCCCGCCACGCTACGCGTCGCGCGGGCTGCTACTTGTCGCCGTCGTCGTCGTCGCCGCCCGTGATGGGCAGGTGGCGGCTGTTGTTGACGAGCTCCTTGAGCTCCTTGCCGACCTTGAAGAACGGCAGCCGCTTGGCGGGCACCGGCACCGGCTCGCCCGTGCGCGGGTTGCGTCCCGAGTAGGCTTTGTAAGGACGGACCGTGAAGCTTCCGAAGCCGCGGATCTCGATTCCTTCACCGCGCTGCAACGCTTCCGTCATCGCATCGAAGACGCAATTCACGACGAGCTCGGCGCGAGCCTTCGTCAGGTCCGCACGAGCCGCCATCGCGTCGATCAATTCGCTCTTCGTCATTGCTGCGCCTCCCCAGACGATGGACGCAGACCCTAGAATATCCTCATGAAATCCGCCGTCAACGCCGTTCGACGAGCACGGAATCCAGGGCGACGGGGGCCGATCCGGTGACATGGACGTCGAGCGTGAGCGGGCGCGCCCCGGTCTCGCCTTCGACGTAGATGGCGGGGCCGAGCTCGCGACAGATCGTGCCGCGCGGTGCGCCCTCGGTCCGCGCGACGTCCCACGTGGTGATCGGCGCGCCGCGCTTCGCGAGGGTGAGGGTGGGGGAATCGCCGGCGGGCGCCGGGTCGTCGTCGAAGAAGACCACGCGCGGGATGATCGCCCACGTGCCCGCGTTCGGGATGGGGACCTCGACGCGCACGGTGCCGTGGCCCTGCGTGCGCACGCGGAGCACACGCCCGTTCGACGCGCACGCGTCCGGGCCGCCGCTGTGCCACTCGGGGATCGCCCACGCGCCGTCTTGCGCGAGGGGGGGCCACATCGACTCGCCCTCGAAGCGCCACGACTCGAGCCCGGCGGCGTTCGATGGGAGGGGAGGGACCCACGCCCCGAACGTCGCCTTTCCGTCGTCCCACCGGTAGATGAAGCTCTGCGGCGTCCCGAGCCGCTCGTAGAGCAGGCGATCGTGCGCGTCGCCGCGCAGGCGCGCGATCGTGCGCTTCTTGCTCGCCATCGCGTCCGGATCGAACGCGAGGTCGAAGGCATGATCGGTGTCGACGAAGACGAGCCCGTGCTCGGCGCCCGCATCCCGCGCGCGGGCGGCGTCCCACATCGGCGCACCCCCTTCGCGGTCGGCGAGCAGGTGATGCGCGAACACGCCGTGGGTGGCGAACAGGACGAGCATCCCAGCGAGCACGACCAGGAGCGGGCGCGCTGCGGAGCGGGCGGGTCCCGCGAGCGCGACCGCCACGAGCGCGTGCTCGACGGGCAGCACGTCGGCGAAGAAGCGCGCGCCGCCGCCGGGGTAGTCGCCGTCGAAGTAGAAGGGGAGGTAGGCGACGATCTGGAGCCCGATCAACGCCGCGGGGACGGCGAAGGCCGCGCGCGCGGATGACCTGCGGATCGCGAGAACGACGAGGACGAGGAGCGCGACCGTCAGCGGCCACCCCGCGAACGCATCGTCGAGGTGGACGTGCAGGCGCCGCACCGTCGTCCCGAGCGCCGCGAGCGGTCCGTAGCCGTTCGCGAGCCGCGCTTGGACGAAGTCGCCGTGCTCGTAGAGACAGCCGATGCCGTCGCCGAAGCCCCAGCGGAAGCAGCCGGGGGGACCGTCGCTCGTGGCGTAGTACGCCGATTGCGCCGGCACGAACGCGGAGCCCGTGACGGCGTGCTGCCACGCGAGGAGCGCGCCGACCGCCGGCGCGATCCCGAGCGCGAGCCGCACGAGCCCGCGCCGGCGAGCCTTCGGGTCCTTCCGTGCGCCGCCGCGCCACGCGAGGGCGAGCGCGACGAGCCCGATCGGGAGCGCCGAGACCAGGCGCGTGAGGAGGACCATGCCGACGAGCAGCCCGACGCCGAGGAACCCACCGTCGCCTCGGCGCCGCGCTTCGAGCGCGCGCGCGAGCGCGAACAGGACGAAGACGGCGACGGCGCCGTGCGACATCGTGTCGGCCGTGTGGTAGCGGAGCGCCGCGCACGCGATCGAGAAGAGGACCGCGCCGCGCGCGGCGAGCTCGCGCCGGGCGTCGTCGTTCGCGAGTCCCGGCACGTCGCGCCCGAGCGCGTGGACGAGCCGGTGCGTACCGAAGACGAGGAGCGCCGCCAGGATCGGGCCGACCAGCATCGGCGCGTCGATGAGGAACCCGAGCGCCAGCAGCAGTGGGTAGCCCGGCGGGAAGATCCCCGCGAGGCGACCGGGCTCGGCGCCGTATAGAAACCGCCCGCGGAAGCTCGCGCTCGGCTCCGGCACCGCGAAGGTGACGTGGCCCTCGGCGAGCGCGCGCCCCTGGAGCCAGTAGGTGGTGGCGTCGACGATGCGCGGTCCGCCGCGGAGGTAGATCGCGGCGTAGCCGAGCGAGAGCATCGCCGCTGCCGCTGCGCTCAGCGTGAGGAAGCGGCGGCGCGACCCTTCACCGAGCAGCTCGGGCGCGCGGAGGGCGAGCGCGAGCGCGAGCACGGCGAGCCCCAGCGCGGCCCACGCGACCCCATCCGGCGGCGCCCGGAACGGGCCGAAGAGGCGGACGAGCGCCGCCCACATCTATTGGGCGACCCAGAGGTGGTAGTCGATGAAGTCGGTGGGACCGACGCTCTCGATCCGGATCTCCGGGTCGGGCGTCGCCGGGGGCGGAAGCGGGATCACGCGCTCGACCCAGCCGTCCTCGGGCATGAACTCGGCTTCGCCGACGTAGGTACCATCTTGGTACAACTTCACGTGCATCGTCTCGCCCGATGCCGTGCGCACGGCCAGGTCGGACGGCGCTCCCGGCTTCAGCCCGTGGAAGTGGAAGGTCTCGCTCCGCAGGAACGAGATGCGGCGGCCCGAGTCGAAGAGGTCGAGCGTGGAGTCGGCGGGGTCGGAGAGGATCTTCATCTCCGTCCAGCCGCCCGCCGGGCGCGGGAACTGGTACTGGTGCTCGCGCTCGGAGACGAGATCCGCGATGTCGACCTCGTCGACGATCGGGCCGCGGAGCGCGACGCGCGGGCGCGCACCCGTGCCGAGCACGTGCCAGTCGGTCGAGTAGACGACGTCCTCGTAGCCGCCGCAGATCACGTTGCCTTCGGCCGGCGTGCGGAAGAGCTCGTCCTTCGCGAACCACGTCGGGAGGATGCCCCACCACGACGGGTAGATCGCCATCACGTCGGGCCGCTCGGACGCGGGCATGCGCTCGATGAGCTCGAGCGTGGCGGGGAGACCCTGCACGCTCGCGCGCGCGAACGGGTAGTCGTGGTACCCACCGAGCCCGATGATGTCGAGCCCGGGGCGCTCCGAGGCGTAGAGGAGCGCGCCCGCGTCGCCGACGAGGATGCGCTTCGGGCGGAGCGCGGCGAGCTTCTGGCCCGTGACGACGTGCTGGTCGTAGATGTTGCGGCACGCGCGCCCGAAGAACCAACGCTGGTCGCGCATGCGCGGGCCCTGGTGGATCTCCGCGATGGCGAGCGTCGCCAGCACGAGCGCGGCGCGCGCGGGCCAGTAGCGGAGCGCGAGCCAACCGCCGAGACCCATCGCGAGCGCGATCGGCCACGCGATTCGGAATTCGGGCATCGCGTTCGGCACGCGGAAGGCGATCCCGACGATCTGCGCGACGAGCGCACCGCCGAGAACGGTGGCGACGAGCCGCGGGCGGCCGCTCCGCTTGAGGAGCGCGGCGGCACCCAGGACCGCGCAGCAGAGGAGCCACGCGACGGCGGGCATCGTGTAGCGCTCGTTCTGCCAGCGGACCTGCCCGTTGAGGGCGACGATCACGAGCCAACCGATGATCTGGATCCAGAGCAGCGCGGCGTAGCGGCGGGTCTCGCGGACGCAGAGCGCGGCGATCGCCAGCGCGGGCACGAGCGCGCTGTAGTGGTTGTCGTCCGTGAAGTGGTACTCGATGTTCCGGAAGACGGTGTAGGTGAGGTTGAACTGCCAATCCCCGTACTTCTCGGTCGGCGTGAGGAACGGGTTGTTCACCGCGAGCTTCACGAGCGCGCCGTTCGGCGAGTACTCGCCGGTGTAGTGGCGGTTCGCGAGCGCCTGCACGACGAGGAGCGCGAGCGGCGGTCCACCGACGCGCGCGAGGAGCGAGAGCCGCTCGGGGAGACGGAACGCGCGCCTCCCCCGGAGCGCCGCGAAGACGCCGAACGCGGCGACCGTCGAGGCGGCCTCGGGTCGCGTCGCCACCAGGAACGCGCCCCACAGCCCGAGCGCGTACGCGCGGCGCGAGCGCTCGGCCGGGTTCGCTGCATCCTCGAGGCGGAAGAAGGCGAGCAGCGTGCACGCCCACACGCCGAGGAAGAACGCGACCTCCATCCCGCTCCACAGCGACCAATCGAGCGCGCCGAGGCCCAGGAACACGAGCGGCAGCCCGAACGAGAGCACGCGCATCGCCCCCTGCTCGCGCCCTTTCTCGACGATGCGAAGAAACATGCGCCGCGTCGCGAGGAGCACGCCGAAGACGGAGAGCATCGCGACGAGCGCCGCGAACTTCATCAGGTCGAGCTCGCGGAACCCGAAGATCCAGCCGAGCGCGAGGACGAACGGGTAGCTCAGGCTCGTGTTCCCGGACGAGTAGCCGTTCCCGACGGTCCACTCGAACGGGTACCCCTGCGCCGTGGAGCGCGCGAAGTCGAAGTGGATGAACACGTCGTCGAGCGGCGCCGACCAGACACCCCCGGTCTGGCGGAGCATGTAGCCGTAGAACGAACGTGCCGACGCGATCGTGAGGACGGCCGCCCACAGTACGTAGAGCGCCCCGTCCACGCGGGCGAAAGCGCGGAGCGCGCTCGCGACGTTCCTCGACCACCGCACGGCGCCCCCTATAGCATGGCCGCCTTGGCCGTTCGCTCTCGCCCGCCGCCCGATCCGTCGCCGCGCCCGCCGCAGCCGATCGTCTCGACGCGTGGGGTTCCCCCGCACCTGACGCGGGCGTCGGCGGGGGTGCGCTCGGTGGTGGTGGGCGTGAGCCTCGTCCTCCTCCACTTCCCGTGGCACGAAGCCAGCGGTCCCGCGGGCAAAATCACGTGCAGCGGGTCGAGTCACTACGGGCCGTCGCTCGCCATCCTCCTGGCGGTCGGCCTGGCGGCGGCGCTCTTCGCGCGGACGTCGTTCGGCGCGTCGCCGAAGTGGTCCCAGCCGCCCGTCGGGATCGTGAGCGGCGCGGTCTCGGCGCTCGCCGCGGCGGCGGCGCTCTCGATCACGAGCGCGACCGGCCACGAAGGGACGGCCGTCGCGGTCGGGAAGATGGCGGAGACGTTCCGAGCCTTCCAGTGGGTGCTCGTGGCGCTCGGCGGGTGGCAGGTCTGGCTCCATGGGTCCGCCCTCGCGCGAGAGCGACCGCCGCCGCGTGCCTGAACCGAAGCGAGCGAGACGCGCGACGCACTGCGACCTTTTTGCATCGAAGGGTTCGCTCCTTTGCTAGGGTGCTCGCTGCGTTCGATGCGGTCTTTCCGCCTTTGGCTCCTTGGCCTCCCGATCTGCGCGCTCTCTGCGCTCGTCGCAGGCTCCGCCATGGCGCAAGACGATGGGTACGGCGGCCGTAGCGGCGCCGGCCTGACCAAGCCGAAGGACAGCGGCGCGCCCGCGCAGCCGCCCGCTCCCCCCACCATCGTCCTCCCCGAGCTCAAGAGCGACCCCGGAGCCGCCTACCCGAAGCAGGCGCTGGTCGACGGGGTGAAGGAGCCGGTGACGGTCATCCTCGTCCTCACCCTCGATGCGACCGGCAAGGTCACCGACGCCAAGGTCGAGGCCCCGATGGGTCACGGCTTCGACGAGGCCGCCCTCGAGGCCGCCCGCCAGCTCGTCTTCTCGCCCGCCACCAAGAACGGGACGCCCGTCGCTGCGAAGGTGAAGCACAAGTACACCTTCACGCCGCCGCCGGGCCGCTTCATCGCGCGCGTGAGCTCCTCGACGATCGGTCCGATCGCCGGGGCCACCGTCACGCTCCACGCGAGCGACGGCACCGACCGCGTCGCCACGACCGACTCGGTGGGCATCGCCAAGTTCGACGCGCTGCCCTTCGGCACCTGGCACGTGACGATCGCCGCCGAGGGCTTCAAGGGCGCCTCCGGTGATCAGGACGTCGGGCCGGGCGAAGAGATCTCCAACGTCTTTCGCCTCGACGCCGACGTTGCCGCCAAGCCGCCGAAACAGGGCGGCGATGCGGGCGCTCCTCCGGACGACATCGAGGACGTCGTCGTCCGCGGGACGAAGCCCCCGCGCGAGGTGACGAAGCGCACGATGGAGCAACGCGAGCTGCTCCGCGCCCCGGGCTCGAACGGTGACGCGCTCCGCGCGCTCCAGAACCTCCCCGGCATCGCCCGCCCCCCGGGCCTCGCCGGCCTGCTCATCGTCCGCGGCGCAGCGCCGAACGAGACGCAGATCTTCGTCGACGGCACGAACGTGCCGCTCGTCTATCACTTCGGCGGTCTCAGCTCGGTCGTCCCGACGGAGCTCCTCGAGAAGATCGACTTCTACCCCGGCAACTTCAGCGCCCAGTACGGCCGCGCGCTCGGCGGCATCGTCGACGTGGGTCTGCGCGAGCCGAAGAAGGACAAGCTCCACGGTCTCGCGCAGGTCGACCTGATCGACGCGCGCGTCCTCGCCGAGGGCCCGCTCCCCGGCGGCCTCAAGTTCGCGATCGCGGGGCGCCGCTCCTGGATCGACGCGTGGCTCGGGCCGGTGCTCGAGGCGACGGGCGCCGCCGTCTCCACCGCGCCCGTCTACTACGACTACCAGGCGATGCTGCAGAAGGACTTCGGCAAGGACACGAGCCTCCGCGCCGCGTTCTTCGGGAGCGACGACAAGCTCTCGCTCCTCCTGAAGGACGTGTCCGCCGCAGCCCCCACGCTCACGGGATCGACCGGCTTCCACACGACCTTCTGGCGCCTCCAGATGCAGTTCAAGTCGAAGCTCGGTCCGTCGACCGACATTCGCCTCCTCGCGGCGATCGGCCAGGACTCGCTCGAGTTCAACATCGGCGACATCTTCTTCAACCTCGACACGTACCCGTTCAGCGGGCGCGCCGAGCTCACGCAGAAGGTCACCGCCGGCGTCACCGCGCACTTCGGGCTCGATCTGCTCTGGTCCCCGTTCACCGTCGACGCGCGCTTGCCTCCGCTCCCCACGCCGGGGCAGCCGCCGGGCGGGCCGGGCATCAGCCGTCCGCCGCTCGCGGTCCAACAGAACGACACCCTCTATCGCCCCGCGATGTACGGCGAGCTCGAGCTCGTGCCGTGGAAGGGCGCGCGCATCGTGCCGGGCGTCCGCATCGACTACGCGAAGGACATCAAGGGCTGGGACGTCGCTCCCCGCGTCTCGATGCGGCAGGACATCGGCCCCTCGTTCCCGCGCACGACCATCAAGGGTGGCGTCGGCGTCTTCTACCAACCGCCGCAGCCGCAGCAGTCGAGCCCGGTCTTCGGGCAACTGGACCTTCGCTCGCAGCGCGCCATCCACTACGGCCTCGGCTTCGAGCGCGAGATCACGAAGAACCTCGAGGTCAGCTGCGAGGGCTTCTACAAGCAGCTCGACGATCTCGTCGTGCAGGGGAGCGGCAACAGCGGCGTCGGCTGGATCTACGGCATGGAAACGCTCATCCGCTACAAGCCGGACGAGCACTTCTTCGGCTGGATCGCCTACACGCTCTCGCGGAGCGTCCGCCGCGACACGCCCGACGCGCCCGCGCGCGTGACGCAGTTCGATCAGACGCACATCCTCACCATCCTCGGGTCGTACCGGCTCGGGCACGGGTGGGAGTTCGGCGCCCGGTTCCGGCTCGTGTCCGGCAACAACTACTCGCCGCAGACCTACGGCTTCTTCGACGCGAACGCCGGCACCTACCTGCCGCTCCAGTCGTACCCGCCGTTCAACACGCGGCTCCCGCTCTTCCACCAGCTCGACATCCGCCTCGACAAGACCTGGAAGTTCACGAACTGGCAGCTCGGCGCCTACATCGACATCGTCAACGTCTACAACGCGGGCAACGTCGAGGGCGTGAGCTACAACTACAACTCGACGCGGAGCACCTACCTCACGGGGCTTCCGCTCTTGCCCAGCATCGGCTTGCGAGGTGAGTTCTGATGGTCCGGCAGGCAAAGCGAGCGCAGGCGGCCTTCGTGGTGGCGATCCTCGCCGTCGCGGTCGCGATGCTCGCGAGCTTCGCGTGCGGCCCGGCGGCGTTTGCTCCGCAGCAGGAGCTCAACTCGGTCCGCATCCTGGCGACGCGCGCCGACAAGCCGTTCGCCAAGCCCGGCGACGACGTGACGGTCGAGATGCTCGCGGTCGACGCGCGCCCGATCAAGAAGGGCGCGCTCAAGATCTACTGGCTGCCGTTCCTCTGCGAGAACCCGATCGCCGACTTGTACTATGCATGTTTCGCCCCGCTCGTCGGCGCGACGGATGCGGGTGCCATCGAGGCGGGCGCGCGCGACGGCGGAACGACCCCGACGCTGCCGCAGAACGCGGACATCACGCCCTTCCTCAAAGAGGGGAACAAGTTCTCGTTCAAGGTCGCGCCGGACATCATCGACCGCCACGCCGAGGTCAAAGGCGTGCCGGACAAGTACGGGCTCGTCATCGCGTTCGCGATCGCCTGCCCGGGCCACGTGCGGACGGTTCCGGTCGACCTGTCCGATCCGACGCCGCAGAAGGTCCCGATCGGCTGCTTCGACGACGACGGCAACCGCCTCGGCGCGGACGACTCCGTCTTCGCGTTCACGCGCGTCTACGTCTACGCGAACCGTCCCAACGCGAACCCGCCGATCGACAAGGTCACCTTCGACGGCAAGGACGTCGACCTCAACGCAGGCGTCGTCGTCGATCGTTGCACTGGGAGCGAAGAAGACTGCTCGAAGCTCCACCCGGTCGACGTGAAGGTCCCGGACGAGGCATGGGAGCTCAACCCGGGCGCGCTCGACTCCGACGGCACCACGCTCCACGAGCAGGTCTACGCGATCTACTACTACACGCTCCCGAAGACCGCGAAGGAGGGCAAGCTCCTCTTCGACGCGAAGACGGGGCGCGTCGGCGACACGGCGAACTACTTCATCCCGCAGTCCACGCCGGGCGACGGGCGGATCTACGTCGTGGTGCACGACACGCGCGGCGGAACGACCTGGGCCGACTTCCCGATCTTCGTGAAGTGAGCGCGCCCACCGGCTAAGCTTCGGGGGTCGTGCTTCGCTTTCGCTCGCTCGCGTACGCTCTCTTCGTCGTGCCGGTCGCCCTCGCGCTCGCACCGGCGTGCGCGCGGGACGAGGCGGGCACCGTGCTCCAAGCCGACGACCTGATCCCGACCGACGTCCCGTTCGACAAGAACCTCATCGTCGAGAACACCGCGGCGCTGACCGATCCCTACGCGCTGCCCGAGGGCGTCGCGGAGTTCCTCCGGAAGACCCCGTACAAGCGGCCGAGCTTCCTCGCGGCGTACCAGTCGAACGGCGTCCCTGCGGCCGAGGCGATCCAGCGCGCGGCCGAGGTGCACCAGATCAACCCGCTCGTGATCCTGGTGCGCGCGCAGATGGAGCAAGGGCTGATCGGGCAGCAGTACTACCCGTTCCCGCCGGCGCGCGTGGAGTACGTCTTCCGCTGCGGCTGCTCGGGCGACAAGTGCGACCCTGCGCTCGGCGGCTTCGATCGCCAGGTCGACTGCCTCGCCCGCACGATCCGCGAGTCGCTCACGCAGGCGTGCGGGACGGCGCGGACCACCGCCGGCGGCTGGGGCGTCGGGCGGACGGCGGTCACCGTCGACGGCGTGTCGGTCACGCCCGGCAACGAGGCGACGGCTGCGCTCTACCAGTACATGCCCTGGGTGCTCGAGGGCTCGGGCGGCAACTGGCTCTTCTGGAACCTCTGGCAGAAGTACTCGATCTGGACCGGCTACGCGGGGGCCTTCAGCGATCGCTGGATCGGCGACAGCTGCTGCGGTGACTCTTCGTGCCCGTACCAAAATGGTACGTGCGCGGTGAACGTACCCGGGGGCATGTGCACCGCCGCGTGCAGCGCTTCGAACCCGTGCGCGACGGACCCGAACCGCAAGGCCGTCTGCGCGAGCCTGTCGGGGACCGGGTTCTGCCTGCGCGACTGTTCGGTCGACCCGTGCCGGAAGGGCTTCGCCTGCGTAGGGGTCGCCTTGATCGGGGGCGGCGCGGGGAAGGCGTGTCTGCCGGGGAAGTGACGTCCTGACCATCGCGTGACAATCGGCGCGCGAAATGACCGTTCCATGTCCGGCGCGCGGGCCGGCGCCGCGTAGCGTCGACGCACCCCGATGGTGATCGTCCTCTTCTTCGCCGCGCACTGGCTGACGTCGATCTTCTCGCAGACGTTCTTCCTCCACCGCTACGGCGCCCACAAGCAGTTCACGATGTCGAAGGGTTGGGAGCGCTTCTTCCACCTCTTCGCCTACCTGGCGATGGGCCCGAGCTTCTTGAGCGCGCGCGGCTACGCGATCCTCCATCGGATGCATCACGCGTACAGCGACACCCCGAAGGATCCGCACTCGCCGACGAACTTCACGAACGCGGCGTCGATGATGCTGGCCACCAAGCACACCTACGACGACTACGCGTACCGCCGCGTCGCCCCCGAGCCGCGCTTCGAGAAGGACGTCCCCGATTGGCCGGCGCTCGATCGTCTGAGCCAGAGCTGGCTCGCGCGGCTCGGCTGGATCGCCGCCTACACCGCGGTCTACGCGGCGTTCGCGAACCACTGGTACCTCTGGCTGCTGCTGCCCGCCCACTTCGTGATGGGGCCGATCCACGGCGCGATCGTGAACTGGTGCGGCCACAAGTACGGCTACCGCAACTTCGACAGCGACGATGCCTCGCGCAACACGCTCGTCTTCGACTTCGTCACGATGGGCGAGCTGTTCCAGAACAACCACCACAAGTACGCGATGCGCTCGAACTTCGCCGTGCGTCGCTTCGAGCTCGACCCGACGTATCAGGTGATGCGGTTGCTCGATCTCGTCGGCATCATCGAGCTCAAGCCGATGCGCGCGCTCGATGCGAGCGGCGAGGTCGTCGGCGCGACCGACGACGCATCCGCGGCCGCCGAATAGGCGTGCTCAGTGCGCCGGCGGCGCCTGGATCGTGGCCGGCGGCGCCGGCTGCGCGGGCGGCGGTTGGATCGGGCGCGCCGGCGGCGGCTGGATCGGGCGCGCCGGCGGCGGGTTGCGCGGGTACGCGGGCGGCGCGGTGATCACACCGGGACGGCGCTGCGCGAGGTAGGGCGGCTCGCTGCGGTAGTAGACCCAGCCGTTGCCCCAGCGGCGGTACCACCGCCCTTCGACCCAGTAGACCGGGCCGCCTTCGTAGAACACGTAGGGGTGCGCCTCCACCTCGAACGGGGCGGGCGCGACGACCACCGTCGGCGGTGGCGCGTCGTACGCGGGACCCGTCGTCACGTGCGCGTAGCACCCGCCGACGGCGAGCACGAACGTGACCGCGAGCGCGAGGGACGACTTGGAAGGCGCAGGAGTGGTCATGGCACCCACGCTCGAGCAAGCCGAGTGCCAGCACGAGCGTGGTCGTCGGCGACGCGAGATCGCGACGTTGCGCTGGACGGGCCGGCGTGCGCGCCCGCGCCCGCGCAGAACCTGCGGTCAGCGGCGCAACGCGCGGAGCAGCTCCGCCGCCGCCGAGGGCGAGAGTGAGCCGTCCGCCACCTTCGCGAGGATGCGATCGAGCTCCTCGCCGAAGGCCGGGTTCTCCGCCGGCTCGGCGCCCGGCGCAGGTGCAATCACGTCGGCCGAGGCGCGGTAGGGACCCGCGCCCGGCCTGTCCCAACGTGGGACGACGACGGAGCGATCCGACGCGCGCACCTTGATCGCCCCGACCTCGGTCTCGACCAGGAGCACGGCCGCCGCGTCCTTGCGCTGCGGGTAGTCCACCTTCGCCGTGCCCATCGCGGCGTGGGCTTCGATCCGGACGTCCATGCCGCGCGCGAGGTCGATCTTCACCGCGCCGACCTCGGCCCGGACCCGATGCTCCCCGGGCTCGAGGCCGGTCACGTCGAGGCGCACCGCGCCCGCTTGCGACGTCACGTCGAGCCGACCGCGCACCTTGTTGCCGTCGATGCGGCCCGCATCGGTCACGATCCGGAGCGCGCCCCCGACGTCGTCCAAGTCGATCGTGCCGGCGTCGTTCTCGACGACGAGGTCGCACCCGTCGAGGCGCTCGACGAAGAGCCGCCCGGCCGCGCTGACCACGCGCGCGTGAACGTCCGCGGGGACGTGGAGCGTGACGCGGTCCTTTCCGTTCCACATCGCGAAGCCCCAGTCTTCGCCGCCGATCCGAACGTAGGTCGTCCCGTCCTCGGCACGAACGCGCACGCGGTTGGTGCGCTTGCTCCGCACCTCCGCCCAAGGCTTCTCGCCCGGGCTGATCGGCACGATGGTGAGGTGTGCGAAGTCGGCGCTCACGTCGAGCTTCGGGTGCTCGTCGAGCGGGAGCATCACGTGCGTCGTGTCGCGGTCGCCCATCGGGATCTCCGTCTCCATGGTCACTTCTCCTTCGGCTTCTTGCGGAGGCGCGCTGCCGCCTCGCTCGGGGTGATGGCTCCTTGCGCGAGCTGATCGAGCACGTCGTCGGTCGTGTCCGCCGCTGCGGGCTCGTTCGCCGGCGCGGTCTCGCGCGGCGGCCCGAGCGCGGCGACCACCTGCTCGAGGCGGGCGACCACGGTCGGGTACGAGATGTTGAGCCGGTGCTCGACGTCTTTGATCTTGCCGCGGCACTCGAGGAAGACCTCGACGAACGCCTGCTCCTCACGGGTCAGGCGGCCGAGCCGCCCCGTCCCGAACTTCCCCTCGACCGAGGTTCCGCACCGGGCGCAGGCCAGCCGCGCGACGTGGAGTGGCCCTTCGCAGGCCGGGCACAAAGTGGGCGCCAGGATCCTCACGAGGAGGAATCATGAATCCGACCTTCAGAAAATCAATGCCGGACTTGAAAATATTTAGGCGACGGCCCTCGCCACGAGCTCGTCCACGATCGGCCGAGCCAACTCCAACGTCTCCAGGCCCAGTTGGCCCGCACCGAGGACGATCGCGTCCCCGGGTCGCGCCAGAAGATGCGCCCGAACCCGAAGGAACTGCGGGAGGTACACGCGCTCCCGACCGAGCCCCGGCGTCTTCCCGTCGCTCCCCCGGAAGATCCGCTCGGCGATCGCGAGCGCGGCGCGAGGCTCGGTACCTTGGTCGCGCACCAAGAACCGCATCACCCCCACGAAGTCGGCGCCCCGATCCATGATCCCGCACGCGAGGTGGCGCAGCCCGAGCTCCGCGCGCCGCGCCGACGAGAGCACGCCGGCTTGCTCCTCGTGCCAGAGCGCGAAGCCCTCTTGCACGTCGTGGCCACTCGCCGTTCCCACGAAGAAGATCCGAAGCGGAGCGGCGCGGGCGCGCGCGCGCGGCACCACGTGCCCCTCGATCTCGTGGATCGCCGTGCGCAGCGCGACCGCATCCGTCACGCTCCGCCCGCGCGCGACGTACACGTTCTGCGCGCCGGTCGCCGCGAGCGAGGCGAGACCCGACGCGACCCGGACTCCGAACGGCAGTCGCCGCGCGCCGATCTCCGCCTCGAGCAGGCTCTTCAGCGACGCGCGATCGGGATCGTCCGTCGGTCGCGTCGGCTCGTCGGTCGGCTCGGGATCGTGGGCCGCGACCCAACGCTTCGCCGTCGCGGCGGCTTCGGTCGCGGCGCCGTGCGGCGTCGCGTAGCGCCGCGCGGCGAGCTCGCCGAGCTCCGGACGCCCGGCGGCGCTCTGAATCGCCGCCTCCAGCGCGAGCTCCTCGATCCGCGCATGAAAGACGTCGCCCCACGCGCTCCCCGACTCCGCCGCAGCGCGCGCGAGCTCGGCGAGCGCCGCTTCGGAGGGGGCGCCCGGCGCGCGCGCGTACGTCCAGCGCGGCATCGCTTCCCCGGCGTTCGCCCACGCGGAGGCGAGGCGCTGCCGCTCCTCGATCGCGTTCGTCGGCGTCACTGCGTGGAGCAGCCGAATCCCCGCCGCCAGATCGGCGACCGCGCGATCGAGCGCGCCGACGCCCGCGTGGACGCTGGCGGCGTGGGTCTGGCGGGACCGGCGAACGGACATCCGCGACAGCATAGCTCCTAACGGCGGACATTTTGCGCTAGCGTCGATCTCACGTCATCGGCCACCGGCGGCTACCTGTCGCCGCAACGACCCGACCCCACGAATGAAAAAGAACTACGTCCTCGACACGAACGTCCTCCTCCACGATCCGCGCGCCATCTTCCGCTTCGAGGACAACGACGTCATCATTCCCATCTACGTCATCGAAGAGGTCGACCAGTTCAAACGCGAGGGGACCGAGCGCGGCCGCAACGCGCGCCAGATCGCGCGGCTCCTCGACGACCTCCGCGAGAAGGGCTCGCTGTCGAAGGGTGTCCAGCTCGAGAGCGGCGGGCTCCTCCGCGTCGCCGTTCCGTCGAAGCGCCCCGAGCTCGAGAGCGCGATCGATCACGCCGCGATGGACGCCGCGATCCTCCAGTGCGCGTTCGACGTGCGCGAGCAGGACGGCGGCGCCCCGACCGTCTTCGTCACGATGGACACGAACCTCCGCATCCGCGCCGACGCTCTCGGCATGGCGGCCGAGACGTACGAGAACACGCGCGTCGAGGTCGATCGCCTCGACAGCGGCTTGAAGGAAGTCGCCGTCGACGGGAACGCCGTCGACCTCTTCTTCGAAGAGGGGCGCCTCCCGCTCGAGGCGGACGACGTCCACGCGAACATCTGCGTTCTCCTCCGCGACAAGCAGAGCGCGACGCACACCGCGCTCGGGCGTTACGACGCCACGAAGAAAGAGGTCGTCGCCCTCCGCACGCCGCGCGAGGGCGTCATGGGCGTGCGCCCGCGCAACAAGGAGCAGAGCTACGCGCTGGATCTCCTCCTCGACGAGAGCATTCGCCTCGTCACGCTCGTCGGGAAGGCGGGCACCGGCAAGACGCTCCTCGCGATCGCGGCGGGGCTGAAGAAGACGCTGGAGGACGGCGTGTACACGCGCATGCTCGTCTCGCGCCCCGTGATGCCGCTCGGCCGCGACATCGGCTACCTCCCGGGCGACGTCGACGAGAAGCTCAACCCGTGGATGCAGCCGATCTTCGACAACCTCGAGTTTCTGTTCTCGAGCGGCAAGCGCGGTACGCGCGCGTATGCCGAGCTCCTCGAGAACGGTCAGATCCAGGTCGAGCCGCTCACCTACATCCGAGGTCGTTCGCTCCCCCAGCAGTTCATCATCGTGGACGAGGCGCAGAACCTCACCCCCCACGAAGTGAAGACGATCATCACGCGCTCCGGCGACGGCACGAAGATCGTCCTCACGGGCGACCCGCAGCAGATCGACAACCCCTACGTCGACAGCGCGTCGAACGGGCTGACGATCGCGGCCGACAAGTTCCGCGGCGAGAAGCTCGCGGGGCACATCGTCCTGGCGAAGGGCGAGCGCAGCGACCTGGCCGAAATCGCGGCGAACCTCCTCTGACGCGTTAGACTCTCCGACGTGAGGCGCATCGTCTCCCTCGTCGTTCTCGGGCTCCTCGTCGCGGTCGCTCCGGCGGTGCGCGCGCAGACTCCGGGCGAGGACGACGGGGCCGAGGTGCAGGACGCCGGTGCGCCTCCGCTCGCCAGCGCGAGCGCGAGCGCCGCTTCGAGCGCGCACGTGCCGCCCCCCAAACGCGTCGAGAAGGACGGCATGGTGCTCGTCCCCGGCGGTCGCTTCACGATGGGCTCCAGCGACCCCGTTGCACCACCGAACGAGAAGCCCGCCCACCCCGAGAACGTCGGCCCGTTCTGGCTCGACAAGCTCGAGGTCACCGTCGGTGCCTACCGCGCGTGCGTGAACGCCAAGAAGTGCAGCCCACCGCGGCACGCGAGCCCGCTCTGCACGTGGGACCTCGGGGACGACACGCTCCCGATCTCGTGCGTGCGCTTCGCCGACGCCGACGGGTACTGCCGCCACGTCGGCAAGCGCCTCCCGCACGAGGTCGAGTGGGAGCACGCCGCGCGCGGCGCGAACCCGATCCGGTACCCGTGGGGTGGGGCCGCGTCGTCGTGCGGCACCGCCGCGACCCTCTTGAACGACGCCACCGGTCGCTCGTGCACCGGCCGGCGCCCCGCGCGCGTCGGCTCGCACCCGAGCCTCGCGAGCCCGTACGGCGCGCTCGACATGACGGGCAACGTCGAGGAGTGGACCGCCGACTGGTACGTCGAGCACGTCGTACCCGGCGCCACGCCCCACACCGGAGCGAGCCACGTCCTCCGCGGTGGAGGTTGGCTCTCGGCACCGGGTCTCTCGAAGACGTCGAGCCGCAACTGGGGCTCCGCGCTCGAGGCGGGGCCCAACGTCGGCTTCCGTTGCGCGAAGGACGGGTGATGGCCCTCCATGGGCGGGACGCCGATCTCGCGCGCGTGCAGAGCGCCTTCCGCGAGAGCGCGATCGTCACGCTCCTCGGTCCGCCCGGCGTCGGGAAGACGCGGCTCGCGACGCGTGTCCTCGACGACGAGATCGCGCGCGGGCAGAGCGCGCGCTTCTGCGACGTGACCGCGGCGACGACGGAGGCCGCGCTCCTCCACGCCATCGGCACCGTGAGCCCGGCGCGTCCACCGTCGCCCGCCTTCGGTGCGCGCGAGCTCGGGGCGGCGCTCGCCGCGTTCGGTCCGCTGCTCCTGGTCGTGGACAACTTCGAGCAGGTCGTCTCCGCCGCCGGCGCCGTGGCCGAGCTCGCCGCGGCCGCGCCCGAGCTTCGGATCCTCGTCACGTCCCGCGAGCGGCTCGCCATCGCCGGCGAGGTCACGATCGAGCTCGGTCCGCTCGCCGCACCGGCAGCCGCCGCGCTCTTCTGCGAGCGCGCACGCGCGGCCGGCGGCGACGCCCCCGAAGGCGACCCGGCGATCGCCACGCTGGTCGCGAAGCTCGACGGCATCCCGCTCGCGCTCGAGCTCGCCGCCGCGCGGACGCGCGTCATGACCGTCGCCGAGCTCGCGAAGCGACTCGACGAGCGCTTCGCGGTCCTGCGCCGCAGCGGCCGCGCCGACGGCAAGCACGCCGCGCTCGAGACTGCGATCGCGGGTTCGTGGGAGCTCCTGAACCCGAGCGAGCAACGCGCGCTCGGCGAGCTCTCGGTCTTCGCGGGCAGCTTCGACGTCGCCGCCGCGCGCGCGATCCTCTCGCCCGAGCTCGACGTGCTCTCCGAGCTCGGAGCGCTCCGCGACAAGTCCCTCGTCCACCAGACGGCGCCCGGTCGCCTCGCGCTCTTCGTCTCCATCCGCGAGTACGCCGCCGCTCGCCTGGCCGAGCGGCGCGCGGTCGACGGCGCCGCGCTGCGGGCCCGCCACGCGCGCCACTTTGCTTCCGCCGCGCGCGCGCTGAACGTGTCGCGCCTGTTCCAGGGCCAGGAGCCCGACTCCGAGCTCCGGCGCCGTCTCCTCGAGGAGCGCGACGACATCCTCGCCGCGCTCGGGTGCGCGCGCGCCGAGCCCACGCTCTGGGAGGAGCACGTGGAGCTCGCGTGCGGCGTCACGCACCTCTTCCTCGCGCCGGGGACCGACTGTCTCGCCGATCTCGATCGCGCGCTCGCCGCGCTCGAGGCCCACGGCGCGCGCGCCGACGACGAGCGCCTGCTCCGCGTGCGCCTCGTGCGGCAAGGCCTCTCGAGCTCGCTCGGCCGCTTCGAAGACAGCCGCCGCGATCTCGCTGCCGTGCTCGCCGTCCCGAACCTCGCCCCCGCGCTGCGCGCGCTCGCGCTGAACACACGCGGCATCCAGGAGCGCTTCCAATCGCGCTACCGCGAGTCGTGGGAGAGTCACCTCGAGGCGGAGCGCGCGCTCGCGGGCCTCGATCTCCCGCGCCTCGCCGCGATCAACACCGCGTGCATGGGCCGCCTCCAGTGCGACTTCGGTGACGAGCGCCTCGGGCGAGAGATCAACGAGCGCGCGCGCGCGATCTGCGTCGACATCGGCGATCGCTGGCTCGAAGCGCTCGTCCTCGGCAACCTCGGTCAGCTCGAGCAGGAGCACGGCAACTTCGACCTTGCGCGCGATCTCCTCGTCCGCGCCGTCGAGCGCTTCCGCGACGCGAGCGAGCCGCTCTACCTCGGCGTCTACCTCGGCGTGCTCGGTGACCTCTGCCTCGAGGCCGAGGCGATCGACGAAGCGCGCCGAGCGTACGACGAAGCGGGGGCGTTCTTCTCGCGCTGGCGCGCGCATCGGCAAGCGGTCGCCCTCTACGCGGCGTGGGGCGTGCTCGAAGCGCGCCACGGCGAGCGCGCGGCGGCCGAGGCCCACTTCGCGCAGGCCCGCCGCACGGCGGAGCGCTGCGACAGCGCGACGGTGCGGCTCCTCCTCGAGCTGCACGAAGCCTCGCTCCGGCTGCGGCGCGCGCAGGACGCGGGCAATCCTCAGGCACCCAGCACCGAGCTCGCGACCGAGCGCGCGCGCTGGGCGGCGCGCCGGGACGCGCTCCTCGCGCCCCACCACGAGCTCGGAGCGCCCGCGAGCGAGACGCACGCGACGGCCGCCGAACGCGAGACCGTCGCGTGCTCCATCGACGTCCGCTTCGCGCTCCGCATGCTCTCGCAAGCGCTCGCGAAGGCGACCGACGTGCGTGGGGCGAGCTCCGTCGTCGTCGGAGAGAGCGGCGCGTGGTTCCAGCTGCGGGGCGGGGCGCGTGTCGATCTCCTGCGCCGGGGACCGCTCCGGCGCCTGCTCGACGCGCTCGTCCTCGCGCACCAGCGCGCGCGCGGGGAGGCGATCCCCGCGCCGGAGCTCGTCGAGGCGGCATGGCCGGGCGAGCGCCTCCTCGCCGACGCCGCGGCGACGCGCCTTCGCGTCGCGATCGCGACGCTCCGCAAGATGGGCCTCAAGGAGCTCATCCGCACCGGCCCGAGCGGCTACCTGCTCGACCCGAGCGCCGCCGTCGAGCGCGGTTGACCACACCGACGCCGCGCACGAACTGAACGCCGCGCGGACGTGGTGCATCCGTTCTTTCGAGGGCGAAGGAGACCGAATGGATGAAGAAGAGAACTCGGGAAGGATCGATCTCGATGCGTTGATGAAGGAGGCGGCCGAGCTCGCGTGGCGCGAACGTAGAGATGCGCTCGTGTACGCGCCGCCCCCGCCCCGACCACGGTTCGCGCAGCGGCTCGCGGGCCCCCTCGCCGGGTTCGTCGCCGGCATCGCATGCGCCGCCGCGGTGAGCGCGACGTACGCGCGAGCGCCCGCGTCGACCGTGCTCGTCGCCGCGCAGCCTCCCGCGAGCGTGCGCTCCGAGCCGCAGCCACCACCGCACCGCCACGCGCGTGGACGTGCCCGGCGCCGACGACGCCACTCGCGCCTGCATCGCGCGTGCGCTCGCGTCGGCGACGGTGCCTCCGTTCGCCGAGCCGAAGTACGTGGTGCCCGTCGTCGTGCGTCCGCGTTCGTGAAGGTGGCGCGCCGCTCCGCGGGGTTGTCATCCCCTGGCGGCTGCTGGTCGAAGCCGAAACAAGCTGCGGAGCGGCCAACGGGGTTGTCGGTTCCAGATCCCGTGAAACCGCAATTTTCCGTTACGGACGCAATCGGCACTCCCATTGCATGGGCGGGGGCCCGTGAAGACGAACCCTCGCCCCACCAGCCGCGACGGCCTGCCGTTCCACTTTCGGCTCACGCCCGTCGTCCTCGAGCTGATGAAGCTCGAGGCGGCGGAAGCGCGAGCCCTCGTGGAGCGCTGCGGCCTCCCGATCAAGGCCGTGACCGGGCCATGCACCGCGCCGCTGCGGTGCGTCTGCGACCTGTTGGATGCCGCCCAGGCGAAGTTGGGCGCGACGTTTCCGCTGCTGCTCGCCGAGGCGGCTCCCGCGGGCACGTACGAAGCGGCCGAGATCGTCGTGCGCACTGCACCCACGCTGGGCGAAGGTCTGGTCGGCTTGGCGCGCTTCGCCGGGCTCATCAACCCGATCGGTCGCTTCGAGTACGCGGATGGCGATCCCGTCGAGCTCCACTACTCGGTCGCCGGACGGAGGGACTGCCTCGGCGAGGCCCTCAACGTCTTCACGATGGCTTATCTGGTGCGCGCGCTCCGCTCCGTCGGTCTCCCCGCCGACGCGTTGCGGGCGACGTGGTTCGCGCACGGCGAAACGAAAGCGCGTGCGCAGCTCCGCGAGTACTTCGGGTGCCCCATCACGCTCGGAGCACCGACGTGCGGCTTCGCGCTCGCGCCGATGATCGCAGCGCTCCCGCTCCGCACGTCCGACAGCGTCACCCACGGGTACCTGCGAAAGCACGCGGAGGAGCGGCTCGCTGCGGTGGGCGAAGGCACCATCGCCGCCTTGGTCGCCGACGAGATCCGGAAGGAGGTCTCGCTCCGTGGCGTCGACCTCGCGCGGATCGCGAAGCGCCTCGGACTCTCCGAGCGCACGGCGCAGCGGCGTCTGGCGGGCGAGGGGACCTCCTTCACGGCGGTCCTCGATCACGTCCGCGAGCGCATCGCCGAGGGGCTCGTGCTCACCGGCCTCCCGTCGTCGCGGATCGCCGAGACACTCGGGTTCGCCGACGTGCGGACGTTCCGCCGCGCCATCGCGCGGTGGGAAGCGGGGGCGAGGTGACGTTCGGCGGCGCTACGGAGGGAGAACGCACGCCGTGAGCTCGTCGAACAGCATGCACCCGCCGTCGTGGGCGTCGCCGTTCATTCGGAGCTGCGGGGACATGCCACCTTCCGGCAACGTCGTCTCGACGCGGAAGGCGTCGTACGTGGTCGAGAGCAGGAACTTCTTGCCCTGTCCTTCGACCGCGACGTTGAACTGGACCGCCAGCATCTTGCCGTCCTGCGCGCGCATGCGACCACTGAAGGCGACGCGGCTGCCCGGCGGCACCGTCGTGCCGAGCAGCGCCGTCGACAGGTTGACGACGTTGGAGCTGCACGCGCGACACGCCGCCGCGCCGGAGTAGGCGGCGTCGACGACGCCGAGCGGGCCACCGTAGTTCACCCATGGCTCGCACGTCGGCTTGTCCTCGAAGCCCGCGTTGAGGAGCAGGTTCACGCAACCTGCGTCTCCATCGGACGCGTCGGTCGCGCCGTCCAGCTCCTCCGCGTCGGGGCCGGCGTCGTCCCCGACGGCCCTCCCGCCGCCGAGCCGATCCAAGTTGGGGAGCAGGCAACCGGCGGCCAAGCCGAGCGCGGCGCCTGCGGTGAGCGCCGCTCGTGCGCAGCGCATCGCGCCGGTGCTCACGGGCCTTCGACGAGCTTGATCGAGCCGATCTTCACGTCGTCGTCGAGCGAGCTGTCGCCCCCCGTGTCTCCGTTCACCGAACCATAGAAGAGCGTCACCGGCCCCGTCCCTTGGGCGGGTGCCTTCCAGGAGAAGGTCCAGCTCGTGACGTTCTGGACGTCTCGATTGAACACGACCCGACAGTCCCCCACGAGGTAGCTCGTCCCGTTGGTGACGTTCGCCTTGATGAACTTCGGCGGGCAGCTCGTGCTGGAGACCTGCGGGGTCGTGTCGGACATGAGCACGCCGGCGAGCTTTCCGTTCGCGTCCTCGACCGTCGCCGCGAAGCCGTTCAGCTGCTGGGGCTTCACGATGCTCGGCGTCATCGTGACCTTCACCGTGTACGTCTTCCCCGGGACGTAGGCGTCGAGTCCGTTCTTCTTGTCCCAACCGGCCACCGGTCCCAACGCGAGCTTCATCGTTCCGGCGCTCTTGATGTGGCAGTTGGCGCACGTGATGCCCCAGTCGCCCTGGCCCCCGGTGCCGTAGATCGAGCTCGCGCCCGCGCGCGGGTAGTTGGGCGGCTCGCCGTGGGCAGGCGTGTGCCAGGAGAACTCGAAGGGGAACGCGCTCGCCGTCGCGCACGCGAGCAGGGTCCCGATGCCGATCGCAACTCGAAGCAGTCGTTGGTTCATGGGCGGCCTCAATAGTTGTTGCCGAGGATGCAGGTCTGACCGAGCTTCTTCCCCGAGATCCAGTCGCGGAGGGCCTTGTCGTCGGCGTCTCCAGCGCGGAAGAGGTGCACGCCGGCGTGTGCTTTGCCGCCGACGATGGGTTGCTGGACGAGGTCGGAGTCGCCCTCCTTGCCGGGCGCGAGCGGGTTCCCGTTCGCGTCGAGCGCGAAGCCGCGCGCGGCGTCGAAATTGAGCTGGACCTCGGTCGCGGTGTGCGGGCTCGCGCCGCATTCGCACTCGATGGAGCCGATGCATCCGTCGAGCGGACGGTCCTTCACCACCGACCCGCACGTCGTCTTGATCGTCTCGCCCGCGTGGCGCAGCCGGCCCCGCGCGTAGAGGCGCAGCGCTCGCCCCGTCTCGGTCCCGTGACAGCCGAGCATGGAGCACTTCGCTTGGAGGACCGGCATCACGTTGCACTTGAAGAAGTCCATGTCGAGCGCCGGGAGATCGACGGCCTCGATCGGCTTGCCGGTCGCGTTCGGACACGCGTTCGCGTCGGTGCACGTGCGCGTGGCCTTGTTGCCACCGCCGGTCGTCGACCACGGGGTACAGGTCCACGACGTCACGCACCCGCCGTCGCCGGTCGCACCGTCGTTCGTCGTCGGCCCGGCATCGCCGCCGCAGATGCCGGACGGGCAGGGATCGGGCTGATCGGGGGTCTGGGAGCACGCCGCAAAGGCGGCCGTCGCGGCGATGACGGTCGCGACGAGCAAAGACGATCTCTTCATGGGTTCCTCCTCGAACGACGGCGCAAGGGCAGGACGACGATGGCGAGCACTCCGCTCGCCAGTGCGAGCACGAACGGAGAGCGGAGCGGAAGCGCACGCGGCTGCGCGGGGGTGGTGGGGCGCGGAGAGAGCTCGCTCGTTCTACCGAGCTCTCCGAGCTGGACGCGGGCGGCGAACACGTCGTCGCCGAAGGCGTCGGTCAGGGTCGAGTCGCTCGCGAGACCGGCAGCGTTTCCATCGACCGCGCCCAGGCACAGCGTCACCGTGCCGGCCCCCGGAGCAGGGGCGGTCCAGGAGAACGTCCAGCTCGTCACTCCGACCTTCTGCCCCGCCGACACCAGTGTGGCCGGCCCAGCGAAGAAGTCCTCGGCCGCGTAGGCGGTGAAGTCGCCGGCGGGCGTGCCGCTCGCGGTCTCCGTCGAGATCGCGATCGAGTTGTAGTTCGCGCGCGCCGACTGGCGACCGCGGGACTCGTTCTCCATCGTGGCGGTGAACGCGTACGTCGTCCCAGGTTGGTACTTGAAGCCGACGAAGAGGTCGGACGGGACCACGTTGAGCCGCACGCGCATCTGGCCCGGCGCACCTTCGTGACAGGCAGCGCAGCTCCAGCGGTGCTCGCGCGCGAGCCCGGTGTAGAAGATGCTCCCGCCGCCGCCGCCGCCGGCAGGTTTGTCGAACGTGGCCCCCGCGTGGAACGCGAGGGCGACGCGCGGTGCCGCGACGCCGCTCACGACGAGCGCTGCGATCAGAGCTGCGAGCCGGGCTCGACGCATGCCGGGTCCTCCTTCTTGCCGTGGATCCAGTCGCGGACGGCGGCCAGATCGGGATCCTGTTCGTCGGTCCAAACGTCGCCGCCGCCGAAGAGCTCGGCGCCGCGGTGGTAGTAACCGCCGAGCGCCGGGGCGAGCGGCTTTCGGAGGAGCATGCTCGCCTCCGGATCGGCGGGATCCACGAGCGCGACCGCGGAGTCGAAGTTCGCCGTGCGCTCGGCGGCCGTGAGCGGCGCGTTGCGCTGAGCTTCGCCGGTCGCATCGAGGCGAAGCCGGTTGCGCGCGAAGACGCGGAAGTAGCGGCGCCCGTCACCATGACATGCGTGCATCGCGCACGACTTCGCGAGCACGGGTTGCACGCGGCAGCGAAACCACGCCTCGTCGAGGGCCGGTGGCGCCACGGGCGCCTCCAGATCGGTGCGACACGCGCTCGCCGCGCCCAGCGCGAGCACGATCGATCCGAGGAGCAACCCCGCGGACCTCAAAACGACACCCCCGCCGCGAGCTCGCCCATCACGCCGGTGCGCTCCGGCAGGCGCGGGAAATCGAAGAATCGGAAGTAGAAGCCGTCGACCTTGAGCTCGAGCCGAAGCTCACCGCCGGTACCGAACGCGCGCCGGTAGCCGACGCGTCCGCCGGCGAAGACGTCCGCGAAGGACGAGGTCTCGCGGTCGGCGCTCATGTAGAGCTGCGGCGCCGCGTAGACCGGCTGGTAGAAGTCCGCGCGTCGCTGCAGATAGCCGCGGACGCGTCCGCCCACCTCGAAGTCGCCGAGCCCGACGACGAGCTCGGCGCCGGCGGTCCCGGAGACGATGCCCCAGTCGTCGCCGTACAGTCGCGCGCTCAAGCGGAGCGCGGTGTCGCGGAAGAGCATGTGATTCCAGCGGAGGCCCAGCGCATGGCGCGTCCGCTCCTCCGGGAGCCGTTCGAAGATCGACGAGCGCGTCGGCGCCGAGATGCTCCCGAGAAACACGTATCGGTAGGGGCTCGATTGGAATCCGACGGTGTGGAAGAACGTGTACTCTGCAGCTACGAGATCGCGGCGCGACGCGGCGATCGTGACGTCGAGCGCGCCGGTCCCCGAGTCCTGGGTCCGGCGAAAGACGTCGTCGCCCGAACGGCCGACCAGGTCGTGCGTGAACGAGCCCGAGAGCCCGAGCGTGAGCACGTGGTCGAGGAAGTCCTGTCGGTAGGAAGCACGCCCGGTGTGGGCCCACCAGTCGTGCTCGCCCGAGAACGTGTAGCCGAAGTCGAGCGAGCGGCTCGGATCGCGATACCCGACGTCGGCATCGACCTCGTTGCGCAGCTCTTGGAAGCGCCCGGTCGCCGCGGTGATCACGTCGACCGACGCGCTGGAGATGACGTCGACCAGGTAGCGGGCTTTGACCGTCGTTCGCTTCGTCGGGTTCGCGCGCGCGCCAATCGTCGACGTGCTCACGAACGTGCGATCGGAGTCGTCGTACACGCCGCTGCGTGCGTCCACGTCCACGTGCGAGGTCGCTTCTTCGGCTCGCGCCCCGCGCGCGAAGACGAGCGCGGCGAGCATGCTCGCGCCGATCAGTTGCAGCCGCATCCGCCGCCCCCGCCGCCGTAACCGCCGCTCGCGCCCTCGCGGTATTCGTAGACGTGTTCTTCGATGACCGTGCCGTCCGGCATCGGCTCGAGCTGCATCTTCGGCCGCGCGAGCATGCCGCGGTCGTAGGGCTTCACTGCCGCGCAGCTCGTGGCGCCGAGCAGTACCACGAGGACGAACGTCCATCCCGCTCGAGTCATCGGCGACGCGCACGTGCAGCGGTCGTGCCACGCTCGGGGCAGCCGAAATCCGCAGCGACGGCGGGCGCCGGCCGACAACGCCGGTGACGGCGACGCAAACCGTTTCGGCTCGCCGGCACGCACCGTCACGCCGCGCCAAAGATGGAGCCCGGTGCGCCAAGTTGCGCGCCGGCGCCTACGTGCGATGTCATGAGCTCATGCAACGCGAGCTTCTCTTCGGTCTTGCCCTCGTCCTCTGCGCCTGCGGCGACGAGGCTCCCGCCACGCCGAACCCGCCTCCTCCGGACGCGGCGTCCGACGGCTCGGCGCCGAACGACGCGGGAGTGCCGACCGACGGTGCACCCACGAACCCGACGTACCCGGTCTACGCGGGCTGCGCCGCGCCCGCGACGACCTTCGCGGCGGACGTCTTCGTGGATCCGGGGAACGGCGTGGATGCTCCGGGGCGCGGGGGCGCGAACGCTCCCTACAAGACGTTCGCCTATCTCGTGACGAGCAAGGTCCTGAAGGGTGGCGAGCACGTCGTCCTTCTCGCTGGCGATCATGGGGGACTGTCGCTGAACGAGTTCAATGCTCCGCAGCTCGTCGGAGCTTCCGCGTGGACGTGGTTCGACTTTCGGCCGGGGGCGAAGGCGTCGACGATCGACTTTCGCAAGATGTCGCACCTGCTCGTCACGGGCGCGACGGTGCAGAGCCTGAAGGCCGGGCAGGACCTCGTGAGCGTGACCTCGAGCTCGGAGGTGGTGATCGCCGACAACGCGGTCTCCTCGCAGGCGACGGCGCCGACGACGATTCAAGAGTGGATGGGGCTGTCGAACGGGATCGACATCAGCAACTCCCACTGCGCCTCGGTCCTCCGCAACAAGCTCGCGTGGGTTCGGTTCGGGTTCACGATGAGCTTCGCCGGGCTCGACTACCCCGCCAACAGCGCGCGCGAGCTCGTGCAGGACAACCAGCTCGACGGTTTCTCGGGGGACGGCGCTCGGATGAACGCGTCCGATCTCACCATTCGCGGGAATGCCTTCCGCGACGGCTACGCGAGCATCGCCGACGGCGACGCGAACCACGACGACATGATCCAGGGCTTCAAGCTCGACGGCGGCTGGTTCCAGAACATCGTCATCGAAGACAACTTCCTCGCCGACCGCACGTCGCCGAACCGGAAGTTCGTCTCGGAGTACCAGGGGATCGGGATCTTCGACGGCGTCTTCAAGAACCTGACGATCCGACGCAACGTCCTTCTGACCGGCGCGTATCACGGCATGGGGCTCTACGGGGTGACCGACACGACGGTGGAGAACAACACGGTGATCTCGACGTCGACGAAGTCGCTCTGGATCCAAGTGTTCGTCGGCAAGAAGGGCGAGCAACCGTCCAACGTGACGGTGAAGAACAACCTGGCGACCAAGCTCTTCTCGACCAACGTCGCCGTGTACGCGAACGACTACGAGGTGCCGAACCCCGCCGCGGACTTCGTCCAGTTCGACGTGGCGAACGGGGCGTACGACATGCACCTGAAGCCGACGTCGGCGTTCTTCGGGAAGGGCGCGGGGGCCCTTTAACAAGGATTAACGGGCTGCCCGGCGGGGTTCGAACTAGGTTCCGCGCATGCCTCGCCTCGCGTCGGTCGCCCGCTCCGCCATCGCTCTCGCGCTCCCCGCGCTCTTCGCCCTCGCCGCGACCGCCTGCTCGTCGTCGAGCGATGGCCCCGCTCCCGACTCCGGAGCCCCGGCCGACGCGGCCTCCTCGAACGACGGTGCCTCGCCCGACGCAGGCCCCGTCTGCGATCCCCCGCCGCGCGCGAGCAAGTGTGGGAACGAGAGCTCGTGGATCCGCGGCGTCGTCCACTTCGATCCGAGCCACTTCGCGGCGGGGGCCAAGCCCATCCTCCGCCTCACGCTCCGCCACAAGTTCGTCCTCGTCCCGGGCGAGGAGAACATCGGCGGGCGCCTCCACATGTTCACGAGCATCAAGCTCACCGACTGGTCCAGCGGAGCGGTGCCGTTCGCGCTCGACATGTGCGGCATGGGCACCGCGATGTGGAGCGAGGAGAACGGGACGTTCAACCTCATCGCCTCGATCGACGAGAACGCGAACAACAACCTCGCGCTCGCGACGTCGAACGAGGACGCCATCACGATCGCGACGATCGACCCGGGCGAGCTCACGAAGATGGTCGACGTGAACGTGTCCTGCAACGCGCCGGGGGCGTGCTTGGACGTGAAGCTCGACTGTACCGACGGCTCGAAGTGCACCACCATCACGCCGATGGCGTCGTGCACCAAGAAGACGCCGGGCTGCACGAGCGACGACGAGTTCTGCAACTGACTAAAGGTCGGCGCGTGAGGCGCCGTTCCGCTCGGGTGAGGCCATGGAACCCACCCGCTGCGCTCGTTGCGACCACCCCATCACGCCCGGTGCCGACCTGGCGTGCCCGCGTTGCTCGCGTGCGCTCGGGCGGCGAAGTCTGCCGCCGGCCTCGATTTCTTCGATCGCGCCCCCGAGCCTGCGCTCCGGATCGCGGACTGCCGCCGAGCTCGACCGCGCGCTCGCCCGCGTCGAGGCCGAGCACGGCCTCGTGACCCGGATCGTGGTCGAGGTGGAAGGTACCCTCGGCCGCGATCTCGACGTGCGCGTCAGCGCCGGGGTCCTCGACCGGCGCGAGCTCGAGCCGCTCGTCGTCGATCACGACTCGTCCCTCCGCGAGCGCGACGAGCGGATCGCGTGGGCGCGCCGGCTGACGTCGCGCCGCGAGCTGGCCCCGCTCACCGTCCGAGAGCGCTATCGCCTCGGGGACCGCCTGAGCTCGGGCGGGGCGGGTTGGTCGATGCTCCTCCTCGCGCGGCTCGCCCGCGCCCAGCTCGCCTTCGCCCAGGCCGAGGGCCACCGCTTCCACCCCCGCTCGGTCCAGATCGAGGACGAGGGGGGCGTGGTGCGCTGCCTCGCCGAGCTCGCCGACGACGCCGGGCTCCGGTTCGTGGTGGTCGAGCTCGCGACGGTCCCGGCGGACGACAGCACGGCCTTGGCCGAGCTCTGCCGGTTCGTGGACGGCTTCGCGGCGCTCGTCGCGGCCTGACCCGACGCTCCCACCGCCAGTCACCCTCCCAGGGAAGAGAAGCCGGGGCCCCCGTGTCCTAGCCCCCGTGCCTGCGCCCGCGCCTGGCCCCGTGCCGGATCGACGAAGCGGACCTCCCGTCCGCGCGGGGCTCCTTGCGTTTCGGGGCGGTTCCGACTATCCCTCCCGAACTTTTTCCCTTCTGGTTGCCCTCGCGCCGGATCCGCGGGTCGAAGGCTTCGACCGCTGGCCCTCGCCAAGTGCGCAGTCACTGAGGAGTTTTTCGTGAACACCACCGCCATCATCCTGCTCGAGCCCGCCGGTCCCAAGGGCGGCACTGCGCCTGCGGCGCCTGGCGCGCCCGCTCCTTCCGGCGCTCCCGCCTCACCGCCCCCGCCCGGCGGCGGGCTGATGATGTTCCTCCCCTTTCTGATCTTGATCCCGTTCTTCTTCCTGATGAACCGGCGCAACAAGAAAGAGGCCGAGGCGCGGCAGAGCCTGAAGAAGGGCGATCGCGTCCAGTCGAACTCCGGCCTCGTCGGCGATCTTCTCGAGCTCGACGAGCGCTTCGCCAAGGTGAAGATCGCTCCGGGCGTGAACGTGCAGATGCTCGCGAGCGCGATCTCGCCGCTCGACCCGGCGCCGGAAGCGGCGAAGGACGAGAAGGCGAAGGATCTGAAGGACGCGAAGCCGGCGACCGAGAAGAAGTGATCGAGAAATGAACTCGAGTCAGCGCAACTCGCTCATCGTCATCCTTGCCGCGATTGGCGGCGGCTACGCCTTCTACCGTGCCGACAACTTCTGGGGCGTGATCTGCAGCGGGCTCGTCGCCCTCTGGAGCCTCGCCACGTTGCTCCCGGTGATGGATGGGACCTGGCGCATGAAGGTCGGCTTCGTCGCCGTGACCTTCGCCGCCTCGTTCATCGCGCTGTGGCCGAACCTCGAGTCGCTGACCGAGGGCAAGCTCAAGTGCCCGGGCTACGTGAAGAACAACATCACGTTCGGCATCGCTCCGGGTCTCGACCTCCGCGGCGGTCTCCGCCTCGTCTACACGGTCGAGGTCGAAGAAGCGATCCGCGACAAGCGCGACCGCTACGCCGACGAAATGCGGCAGGAGCTCGCGACGATCTACGGAATCCACTCCGGTGACGGGCTCGTCACGCGCGAGGAGCTCTCGAAGCTCGAAGAGAAGGTCAAGGTCACGGTCCCCGATCACGCGACCGTGCAGCTCACGTTCGCCGACCCGGCCGACGTGTCGAAGCTCGACGAGCGCTACCAGAAGCGGTTCGCGACCGAGCTCGTGCAGCAGCGCGGCGCGCAGGCGGGCACGGTGCTCTTCAAGATCCGCACCGAGGTCGAGACCTCGATCCGCGAGAAGGCCGTCAGCCAGGCCAAGGACACCGTCAACAAGCGCGTCGACGAGCTCGGCCTCCGCGAAGCCAGCGTCACCACCCGCGACGAAGACATCATCGTCGAGGTCCCGGGCGAGAACAAAAAGGCGTTCGAGGAGATCAAGGACATCATCCGCAAGACCGCCCGCCTCGAGTTCAAGATGGTGGACGAGGGCGGCGCCGCGAACCTCTTCGGCAAGTACAAGGACTCGAACGAGTGCCACCAGGGTGACCCGGACTGCCTCCCGATGGGCGAGGGCATCAGCGTGTTCGACGAGCAGGCGCCGGACGGCGTCGGCAAGACGATCAACACGCATTTCTTGGTGATGACGAAGCGGGACAACGAGACGCAGGCCCAGTGCCTCGAGCGCTTCAAGAAGTGGATCGCGACCCAGCCCGTCCCCGACGATCACGAGGTCGGCTTCGAGCCGCGCGAGAGCTACGACCCGGACGCGGGGAAGACCACCGAAGAAGGGTGGCGCACGTTCTACCTGTACCACCGCGCCGAAGTGACCGGTGACCTCATCACCGACGCGAACGTGCAGCAGGACCAGGAGAAGATGGGGCAGTACTACGTCGCCCTCACCTTCAACAACGCAGGCGCGGAGCGCTTCGAAGCGGTCACCGGCGCCAACGTCCAGCGCCGCTTCGCGATCATCCTCGACGACCAGATCAACTCGGCGCCCGTCATCCGCTCCAAGATTGGCGGCGGTCGCGCGAGCATCACGCTCGGTGAGGGCGACCCCGAAGAGCAGCTCCGCAAGGCGCGCAAGCTGGAGCTCGTGCTCCGCTCGGGCGCCCTCCCGGCGCCGATCTCGCCGTCGAACGAGTCGCTCATCGGTCCGTCGCTCGGCAAGGACGCGATCGCCGAAGGCGTGAAGGGGATGCTCGTCGGCGTCAGCGCCGTCCTCCTCTTCATGATCCTCTACTACCGGAAGTCCGGCTTCGTCGCCGACATCGCGGTGCTCTTCAACCTGATGCTGCAGATGGCCATCCTCGCGTCCTTCAGCGCGACGATGACACTCCCTGGCATCGCCGGCCTAGCGCTCACGATCGGCATGGCGGTCGACGCCAACGTGCTCATCAACGAACGCATCCGAGAAGAGCTACGCGCCGGGAGGAGCGTGCGCGCCGCCGTCGAAGCCGGCTACGAGAAGGCGTTCCCGTCCATCATCGACGGCCACATCACCGTCCTGATTTCCGGCCTCATCTTGGCCCAATACGGTACCGGCCCGGTGAAGGGCTTCGCGATTGCCCTCATCGTGGGCATCGCCGCCAGCCTCTACACCGGCGTGTTCTGCACGCGCCTGGTGTTCGATTGGTGGGTCCGCGGGGCCAAGGTCAAGCGCCTCAGCGTCGGAGCGGAGTTCTGAGCCATGGAGTTCTTCAAGTCCCACAAGACGTACGACTTCATGGGGCGGCGCGCCCTGTTCTTCACGCTCAGCGCGCTGCTCATCCTCGGCTCCATCATCCTCATGTTCGTGCCGGGTCCCAACTACGGCACGGACTTCCGCGGAGGGACCGAGGTCGAGGTCGCGTTCGGCAAGCAGGTCGACGCCGCCCAGGTCCGCGCCGCGCTCGAGGCGTCCGGCTTCAAGACGCCCGACGTCGTCCAGATCGTCGACGAAAAGAACCCGAACCACTTCCTCATTCGAGTGCAGGACGTGAGCGCCATCACCGAAGACCAGAAGGTCTCGATCGAGAAGGCGCTCTGCCACACGAAGGAAGGCGAGCCCATCGACGAGGCGCGCTGCCCGAAGAACGTGCGCGCGACCGAGGTCAAGGTGAGCCCCGGTGGTGACAAGGTCACGACTCGTTACGAGGACGAGCCCGATCTCGACGCGATCTCGAAGCAGATCACGAGCGTGGGCGGCGTCACGATGCGCCCGGCGACCACCACGTCGCCCAACCCCGTGCTCATCAGCCCGCGCGACCACCGCGTGGAGATCCAGCTCCAGTCCAAGGGCGACCAGCTCATGGACGGCCTGCGCACCGAGCTCACGAAGACGCTCGGGCCCGAGGCGGTCCCCGAGAAGCCGCTCCGCGTCGAGTGGGTCGGCCCCAAGGCCGGCAAGCAGCTCCGCGACAGCGCCCGCAACGCGGTCCTCATCTCGGTCGTCTTCATCATGCTCTACCTCGCGTTCCGCTTCGATCTGCGGTTCGCGCCCGGCGTCGTCGTGGCCTGCCTCCACGACGCCACGATCGTCATCGGCGTGTTCATCGTGTTCCACCGCGAGGTCACCCTCTCCACGGTCGCGGCGATCCTGACGATCGTCGGTTACTCGATGAACGACACCGTCGTCGTCTACGACCGCATCCGCGAGAACCTCTCGAAGTACCGCGGCAAGTCGTTCGCGCAGATCATCAACATGAGCGTCTCCGAGACGCTCTCGCGCACGCTCCTCACGTCGGGCGCGACGATGCTCTCGATGCTCGCGTTCCTCTACTTCGGCACCGGCGTCATCAAGGACTTCGCGCTCGCGATGGTCGTCGGCATCGTCGTCGGTACCTACTCGAGCATCTACGTCGCGGCGCCGCTCACCGAGTGGATCGACGAGCAGCTCTCGAGGCGTTCGGGCCAGCGCTCCATGGCGGGCCCGACGAAGTCCGGAAGCGGCGGCGCGAAGCCCGCGAAAGCCTGACGCTTTTACCAGCCCTCACGAAAAGGTGCCCTGTCGCTGGACAGGGGAGTAAGATCAGCGGTAGGACATGCCGCTTTCGGGAGGTCTCCCATGCGTATCGCCCTCACGACCGCCATCGTCTTCGCCACCCTGACCGCGCTCGCGGTACCGGTCGCTGCTGCGCAACAAGAGCAAGACGCCGTCACGGCGACCCAGCGCTCCGTCGCGGGCATCGTCACGCAGGTCGACCCCTCGCTCCTCACGATCTCGCCCATCCAGGGTGGTCACAAGGAGTGCATCACGGGCCGCCTCGATGCGACGCGCACCCACGTCTTCATCGACGGCCGCCCCGCGCGCCCGTCGGACATCAAGCTCACGAACGCGGTGAAGGCGGAGCTCGCCCTCGACGACGTGTGGACCGTGGTTCGGATCGACACGACGCGTTGAAAGGCCAAGGCAGCGGTCCGCGAACCGCTCCTGACTCGGCATGCCGTTCCTCAGGAGCAGCGGCAGCGTGATGACGGCGGCGGGACCGCCGCCATGCTCGTTGGAGCGTGCGAGCGACGCATCCACTCCAGCAAGTGCCGCCGCTCCGCAGGTCGTCGCGGCCCGGCAGGGTCGCGTCGAGCGGTCGCTGTGTTAAGCTGCCCCCGGTGGTCGAGCCCGGCGGTGTTCTGATTCGGTTTTCGCACGTCAAGAAGGCGTTCGGACCGAAGGTCATCTATTCGGACCTGACGTTCGACGTCCGGCGGGGCGAAGTGCTCACCGTGATGGGGCCATCCGGCGTCGGCAAGAGCGTCATGCTCAAGATGCTGATCGGCCTGCTCTCGATCGACGGCGGGTCCGTCGAGTTCGACGGGCAGGAGGTCACGAAGATGAGCGAGGCCGAGCTCACGATCGTGCGCCGCCGCATCGCGTACCTCTTCCAGGGTGCAGCGCTGTTCGACTCCCTCACCGTCGGCGAGAACGTCGCCTACGGGCTGAACGAGCAGTTCTGGAACACGATGAGCCACGAGGAGATTGAGAGCCGCGTCGCGCAGTCGCTCGAGGCGGTCGGCCTGCCGGGCGTGGAGGGGATGCGCCCGTCGGACCTGTCGGGCGGCATGCGAAAGCGCGTCGCCCTCGCGCGGACGCTGGCGCTCCAGCCCGAGGTCATCCTCTACGACGAGCCCACCACCGGCCTCGACCCGATCAACACCGGGCGCATCAACAACCTGATCAACGGGATCAAGAAGACGCTCGGCCTCACGAGCATCGTCGTCACGCACGACATGGGGACTGCCTTCTCCGTGTCCGACCGGCTCGTCATGCTCCGTGCGGGCAAAGCGACCAAGGTCGGCACCAAAGACGAATTTCGCCACGCGAGCGACCCATTCATTCGCGACTTCATCGAAGGAAGAGCTCCGGAGGGCGAGGATCTCCTCTCTCTCCTCGGGCATGCTTGAGAGGGATGCTTCATGACCCGTGAACGCAAGGTAGGAATCTTCGTCACCGTGGGGCTCATCATCACCACGGTCGCGATCTTCCTCATCGGTCAGAACCGCAAGTTCTGGCAGCGCAAGGTCCGGTACGAGGCCGTGTACTCCCAGGTCGCCGGGCTGAAGGCGGGCTCTCCAGTTTCGATGGGAGGCGTCGACGTGGGGGTCGTGAGCGACGTTCGCTACTCGGACGACTCGGCCAACCCGAAGATCTACGTCTACATCGACGTGGTGCGCGAGCAGGCGGGCCGCATCCGGAAAGACGTCTACGAAGAAGACGGCAAGACGCTGAAGTACCCGGGCACGGTCGCGCGGGTGGTGAACAAGGGCCTCCTCGGCGACAAGATGATCGAGCTCAGCATCGCCGACACGCGCGCGCCGGTGCTCGATCCGCCCGGGCCGCTCCACACGGCCGAGCCCCTCGATCTCAACGCGTACGTCGCCAAGTTCGACTCGATGGCGCAGAAGGCGGACGCGATCCTCGCCAACCTCGAGCAAGGGACGGGTCCGCTCAAGGATCCGACCTTCGCCGAGGACCTGAAGGGGACGGTGAAGAACATGCGCGAGATCTCCGACGGCGTCGCGCATGGCGACGGCGCGGCGCATCGGCTCTTGTTCGACCGGAGCGAAGCGGACCGCATCGATCGGATCCTCGGCAACCTCGATCGCTCGACCGCCCACCTGGATGCGATCCTCGCCGATGGCCAGGACGCCGCGCATCAGGTCCGGACCGGGCCGGGCATCGCCCATGCGCTCCTGTACGACGGCGAGATGTCGGCGAACGTCGCGGGCTCGTTGGCCGAGGTCCACAAGGACCTCGAGCAGATCCGGACCGGCAACGGGCTCGTCCACGCGCTCGTCTACGGCGACGCGGACTCGCAGCACCTGATGAAGAACGTCGACGCGATGAGCGACGACCTCCGCGTCATCGTGGGCAACCTGCGCGCGGGGAAGGGAACGCTCGGGGCGCTCCTCGTCGACCCGAGCATCTACGAGGACATCAAGAGCCTGGTCGGGAACGTCGAGCGCAACCAAGTGCTGCGCGCGCTCGTGCGCTACTCGATCAAGGAAGACGAGCTGAAGACGCCGCCGCCGCCCGCGCCGACGGTGACGGACCCGAAGCCGCCGGCGCCGTGATCGCGCGCGGCGACGTGCACTGGCTCGCTCCCGACGATGCGGACGGGCATCCGCACCCGCACGTGGTCGTCCAAGACGACGTCTTCAACCGGTCGCGCATCGCCACGGTCGTCGTGTGTGCGCTCACGTCCAACTTGCACCGCGCCCACGAGCCCGGAAACGTGCTCCTCGACGAGGGTGAGGCGGGCCTCGAGAAGCGGAGCGTGGTCGTGGTGTCGCAGATTACTTCGGTCGAGAAGGCGCGATTGGGCGCGTTCATCGGTCGCCTCGCTCCGGAGCGGGTCGACCAGATCGTCGCGGGGCTGCGCTTCCAGCAGGTGTCGTTCTTTCGCGAGTGACGCGCGGTCATGTCCCCCCGCGCGCGCGGACGATCGCCTCGGCCAGCGCCTTCACCGTCAAGGGCGAGCTCCCCTCCGCCTTGTTGTTCGCCACGACGAAGAGCTCCTTCACGTTGGCTTCGAAGCACGACTCTTCGAGCTTCACCACGTCGTCCCGCATGTCGGGCTGCGCGCGGACGATCCGATCGAAGGGCTCGAACGCCTGCTTCATCGCCTCGTAACGGGTCGCGGGCGGCAGCATCAGCCGACAGACGACGAAGTCGGTCGTGATCGGACCACCGCGGCTCGTGCGCAGCCCGAGCTGGCGCCCGACCGTCGGCATGGCGGTCCACATGTTGAAGCAGTGCGCGGCGCGGTGCGCGCGCAGCACGTCGAAGTAGCGCGGCGTGAGGAGCTCGCGGTTGCGGAGCTCGAAGGCGTAGCGGAACGTCGAGGGGAGCTTGCCGAGCAGGCGCTCGATCGCATCCGGCACGGTGCGATCGCTCGGGAGCGCGCCCTCCGGGATCGGCGGGAGCTCGAAGACGAACGGGCCTGCGAACGGCGCGAACGAGCCCGTGTAAGGTGCAAGTACTTCGTCGACGAAGCGCCCGGGGTCGAGGAAGCTCGGGTTCCGCTGGCCGGAGCGCTCGCCGAAGCGCGGGTGATGCGGGAAGACGAACGTGGTGAGCTCGTCCCACACCTTCGAGATCGGGCGCACGTCGTGTCCCGCGAGCTGCTTCGCGTAGCCGGCGAGGTCTTCTTCGGCGAGCGGCCCGTAGTACGAGCGATCGATCCCCACGGTTCGGAGGAGCGGGTGGCGCGCGTACGCCGCGAGCCCGCCGTCGACGAGCTGCTCCTGCGTCGGTTTGCCCGCGTAGAGCACGCCGGCCCAGCCCGGGAAGGTCCAGCTACTCGTGCCGAGGCGGACGAACGCGGGGAGGGCCGCCGCGAGCTCGCGGTCGCGCTCGCTGACGATCGGATCGATGCGCGGGGGCGGAGCCTCGCCGAAGAGCCCGAGCTGCTCTCTCTTCCGCGCCGCCACGCTCGCGGATCAGGTGGCGAGCACGGGGCGGCGCTCGCTCTCGGCGCCGACGCCGTGGGCGCGGATCCGGCGCACGAGGATCGATGCGACGGCGGGATCGTAGAGGAGCGTGTTGTGGCCACGGCCGCCGAGGCTCACGCGCTCGGCACCGGGGAACGCGTGCGCGGCGTCGTGCGGGACGAGCCGATCGTCCGTCCCCGCGATCGAGAGGTGAGGGACACCATGCTCTTCCGCGCGCTCGCGGAGGCGCTCGAGGACCGGGCTCTCCGGTTGGAGATCGCGGCCTACCAGAAACGGGAACGGCCGCGCCATCGGCGTGCCGCCGAACGGCGACGCGAGCGAGATCGTCTGCGCGACGTGCTCGTGACCGCCGAGCTCCTGCACGTACCAACGCGCGACGAGCCCGCCGAGGCTGTGACCGACGACGTGGACCCGCACGTCGCCGAGCTCGTCACGGACGCGGTCGACGAGCTTGCCGAGCGAGCGGGCGATGCTCTCCACCCGAACGCCGGGGGCATGCGTGAACGACGCGACGTGAGCGCCGGTCTGCGCCTCGATCCGATGCCGGAGCGGCCGCCACACGCCCGCGCTCGCGAGGAAGCCGTGCACCAACACCACCACGTCGTCCGCCTGGCGCTCGCTCGGGAGCACGGGCGAAAGGTCACGGGGCATGAGCACGACCTCGCGCAAGGTCGCCACGGTTTCGCTATGGGTTCGCAGGGCGCGAGCAATCACGCCGCCATACATTGCACATCTCGTGCAAACCGGTCGAGATCTTGGATATGGATGCCGGTGTGGAAGAAGGACCCGCCTACACCCACATCGTCGTCGTGAGCGATGCGGAGATCGACGATCTCGGTCACGCCAACAACGTGGCCTATGTTCGCTGGGTTCAAGACGCTGCCGTGGCCCACTCGGAGGCCGTAGGGCTCGGCTACGCGGGCTACGTGGCCCTCGGTGGGGTGTTCGTGATCCGGCGCCACGAGATCGACTACCTGCGATCCGCGCTACGCGGTGACCGGCTCGAAGTGCGTACGCAGATATCCAGCATCCAGGCCGTGCAGTGCCAGCGCCGGACGACCATCACGCGCTCGGGCGACGGGGTCGAGGTGGCGCGCGCGGTGACGACGTGGGTCTACGTGGACGGCAAATCGGGCAAGCCCGTCCGGATCCACGACGACGTCTATCGCGCGTTCGGGTTCGCCCCGCGGCAGCGCTTGAAGTCCCCTTGAGTTGGTGGGACGGAGCTTCGTGTGGCAGGTTAGGGGACCCATGAAGCCTCGCTCCGTGATCGCCATCTTCCTTTCGTCGCTCGCCGCCTCGTCGCTCGCGCTCGTCGCTTGCGTCGGCGATTCACCCGTCGTGCAGACCGGGCAGGACGCATCCGCGAACGATGCGGTCGCCAACAACGACGCGAGTGGCAGCGATCAGAGCAATCCACCGGTCGACGCGGGACCCGACGCGCCGCCGCCGTGCGGTGCCGCCGGCGAGGCATGCTGCGTGGCGCCGCTCGTCCCCTGCGGCGATGGCATGGCGTGCTCGACCGACACGAAGAAGTGCCTCGTGAACGACGTGTGGGCGGTCGGCGAGTACAAGACGTACGCCCCCAACAACGGCGGGTTCGTCACGCTGATCGTCACCGCCCACTACGACGGCGCGGCGTGGACGCGCGGGAAGGACGTGCTCACGGACAACGCGTTGAGCGCCGCCTACCCGGTGAAGATTTACCAATCTGGGACGAGCGTCCGCGTGCTCACGAACAAGAGCCCGAACGGGACGATGTGGCAGTGGAACGGAGTGGCCTGGCAGGAGTGCAAGTTGGGGAACTCGTGCGTCGGTCCCACGCCGACCGGCTACTACTGGGCGCTCACCTCCGTCTCGAACGGCGGGAACAGCGACTACTGGCTCGCCGGCTCGAACCAGATGTACCGCTGCGCCTCGGGCAGCTCGAGCTGCGTCTCGGTCATGACGGGGATCCCGAGCAACTCGGTCGGGACCGGGAACTTCGCGGGCGAGACCTCGCAGGACCTCTGGTACACGGTGCTCGATCACGTCATCCACTACGACGGGACGCAGTGGAGCTCGATGGCCGTCGCCGACGCCGAGGCGATCGGGATGGCGGCGCCGAACGACATGTGGATCGGCTACAAGCTCCTCCGCCACTGGGACGGCAAGGTGTGGTCGAACGGCTACCAGATCGACGGCACCGCCACGCCGGGCCTGATCTTCGAGATCGCCGCGCCTTCCTCGAAGGACGTGTGGGCGGTCGGGAACGACACCAGCGCGTCGTTCGCCGCGCACTGGAACGGTACGGACTGGAAGAAGACGACCATTCCGGCGATGAACTCCACCGAGAGCGTCTACGCGCCCTCCGCCGTCGACGCGTTCATCGTCGGGAGCAAGCCCACCGCGACCAACACCGGCGTCATCGCGCACTGGGACGGGACGAAGTGGACCGAGATGCCGTCGCCGACGATCACGTACCCGCAGGAGCAGCAGACCGGGACCCTGAAGTGGGTCGGCATCAGCGGCGCCGCTCGCCCGCGCCGCTGATCAGCGCACCAACCAGACGTGGAAGTCGCGGAGGGGGAGCGCGCGCGCTCGTAACGTGAGCCGGCGCGCTCCCGCGACCGCGACGCGCGCCTCGACCCAGCGCCCGGGGCTCGCGTCCGCGTGGAGCTCGAGGGGCGCCGGTCCGCCTTCGACGAGCGCGTCGAGCGCTTCGTCGCTCCGCACGACGAGGACGAACGGTCCGCCGGCGAGCACGTCGAAGCTCTCCGCCTCTCCGGGCGGCGTGATGCGCCCGCCGTCGAAGGCATCACCGCGCGGACCGCTCCGCACGGAGAGGGCCGGCCAACCGCCGCGGGGGGCGGCGGACGCGTAGTGGTGCGCGGCTTCGCTGACGGGGTCGGCGACGTCCAGCTCGTCGACCACGCCGTCGGGGGCGACGTCGCGATCGAGGGAGCTCCAATCGGCGCGATAGATGATCTTGGTGTCCCCGCCGCAGATCACGTTGTCCGTGATCGTGATCCGACGGAGCTCGGTCCCGAACGTCCGCGTGATGCCGCCGAACCAGTTCGGATAGAGCGCGAGGTAGGCAGGGCGCGCGGCCGGGTCGAGGCGCTGGAGGAGCTCGACGGTCGCCGCTTCGCCCACGGTCGCCGCGCGCGCGAACGGTAGCGTCTCGAAGCCGCCGAGCCCGAGCGCGTCGATCGCCCCGCGGTCGGAGAACCACGGGATGGCGCCGGCGTCCCCGAGGAGCACGCGCTCGTTGGGCGCGAGCCGCACCGCGAGGTCTTTCCCCGCCTGGACCTGCTGGCCGTGGATGTTGGCCGCCGCGCGGCGGAAGAACGCGCGCTGAGGCCCCGCACGTACGAGCGCGGACGCAGCGGCCCCTGCGAGAAGGAGCGGACCGACCACACTCGGGCCGAAGGCGCGCCGGAGCCGGCGCTCGATCGCCCACGCTCCGTGCGCGACCGCGAGGAGGAAGCACACGAGCGCGGGGACGTAGTAGCGGAAGTTCTGGTGCCGCGCGGCGCCGTTCCACGAGACGAGCAGCGCGTACAGCAACGCGCTCGCGAGGAGCGCGCCCGTGCGATCGCGGAGCAGGGGATCGCGCAGGCCGAAGAGCGCCACGACCACGAGCGCGAGGAGCACGCCCGGCGCGGCGGCCAAGCTCCCGTCGAGCACCTTCCATGCAAAGTGCACGAGATTGATGACGAGCTCGCGCGCGCGATCGACGTCGCTGAGGAATGGGTTCGACGACAGGAGCTTCAGGAGCGCGCCCGCGCTCTGCCACTCGCCGGTGAACAAGCGGTTCGCCACCGCGACGAGCAGCGTCGCGAGCGCCGCCGGACCGGCGGTCCGAACGAGCGTGCCCCACGGTCGCGTGCTCGCACGGACGCGCGCCGCCGCGACCGCGAGCGGTCCGACGATCACGACCGACTCCGGCCGCGTCCAGACGAGCAGCGCGCCCCACACGCCGAGCGCGAGCTCGCGCTGAGGGCGGACGTGGGGGGCTGCGCGCTCGCACCGATCGAGCGCCTCCAGCGCGAGGAGCAGGAACGCGACGTGGAGCGCGAGCTCCATCCCCGAGAACACGCCGAACGCGACGTGCCCGCACGCGAGGAGGAGCACCGCCGTCGCACCGCGGAGCGCCCACGACGCCCCCGCGAACGAGCGGGCCAAGGAACGGAGCGCGACGACGAGCGCGACGACCGCCACGCCCGCGGCGAACCACCCGAGCGCGGCGCCGCGGAACCCGACCGCCCAGCCCAGCGCGAGGACGAAGGCATAGGCCGGGGCCGTCTCGCCCGAGGAGTACCCCTGGCCCGCGATCCAGGCGAAGGGGTGCCCGCGCGCTGCCGCGCGCGCGAAATCGAAGTGGATGTAGACGTCGTCGAGCGGCGCCGGGAAATCGCTCCCCGTCGCCGCCGTCGCGGGCGCCCAGTAACTCGCGGCGAACCCCCCCACGAGGACGAGCGCGAACAGCGTCCAGACGACGAGCGCCCTTGCGCTCGCTGGGCGAGAAACTACGCTCCGCGGAGCCATGAGCGACGAGAGCAACGACACGAAGGACAGCGCTTACTGGGAGGCCGTGGAAGAGGCAACGGAGATGCTGCACGAGGAGCGCTGGCACGACGCCCTCGCGCACCTGCGCGACCGCATCAAGGCGGACCCCACGAACCCCTACGCCTACCACTACGCCGGCGTCGCCCTGTACGAGACGGGCGAGCTCGAGGCCGCGCGGGACGCCTACCGCGCCTCGCTCAAGCTCGCGCCCAAGTTCCTCGGCGCGCGGATCGCGCTGGCGCACGTCCTCCGGGAGCTCGGGGACACGCGGGAAGCTGCTCGCGAGGGGCTCGAAGCGCTCTCGCAGGCCCCCGGCGATGGCGACGCCCTCTACGCGGTCGGGCTCGCGTACTTCGCGCGGGGCGAGCACGCCGCCGCGCGGAAATATCTGGAAGCCTTCCTCGCGTCGCGCCCCGAGTTCGAGGTCGCGACGGAGGTTCAGGCGCTGCTCGGGCGCATCGCCGAGATCAGCTGAAGGGGGCGCAGCGTTACTGCTGCGTGCCCTGGTTGCAGTTCTCGAGGCGGAACGTCACGCGCGCGTCGCACGAGACGAAGTTCGGCTTGTCCGACGGACCCTTCGCGATCGGGCACGAGAGCGACGCCCAGATACGGCCCGGCGCGATGTTCGGCTGCACGGCGCCGTTGTCCTTGATCACGATCGCCTGACCTTGGTCGTTCACGTAGCCCGCGGTGCAGTCGGTCTGGGTGAAGACGCCGATGTCCGAGCGCTGGAAGATGCCCTTCACGCCGGTCCACGTCGCGGACGGGTTGTTCTTGTCCCACGCCTTGAACGTGCCCTGGACGGTGATCGTGCCACCGCCGATCGACTTGCCCTGGTTGTCGCGCGCCGGTCCGGTGATGCGGGCGTTGACGGTGTAGTCGGCGCCCGCGGGTTGGACGGTGCACTCGACGGTGAGGCCGTTCGTGCCGGTGTCGAAGACCTCGGTGTTCGGATCGCCGGCGCTGATGACGGGCTGCTGCAGGATCGGGCAGCCGGAGTACGGCGACTGCGGACCCGGTCCGATCGAGGACACGAGCCCCGCGCGCATCACGGGCGGCGGATCACCGCTGCAAGCGATGACGAGAGCAGAAGCAAAGGCGACGGCGACCGTCGAGCCCACGAGCCGGCGAGTGGGTTGGATCATGGGTGAAAAGATAGCGTGGCCCCGGCCGGTGCGCGAGTTTTCCCGATCACGCTCCGTTCACGACTTCGCGGCAGCGGCAAACCCACGTTCGAGGTCGGCGCGGAGATCGTCGAGGCTCTCGAGCCCAATCGAGAGCCGAAGGAGACCGTCGCCGATGCCGAGCGCCCGGCGGGCGTCGGCAGGCACGCTCGCGTGGGTCATGATCGCGGGATGCTCGGCGAGCGATTCGACGCCGCCGAGGCTCTCCGCGCACGCAAAGATGCCGAGCGCCTTGAGGAACGCCGCGCTCTCGGCGAGACCCCCGGCCAGGTCGAAGGAGATCATCCCACCCGGTCCCTTCATCTGGCGGGCGGCCAACGCGTGGCCGGGGTGGGAGGAGAGCCCCGGATAGATCACACGCTTCACTTGGCGGTGCCCGGCGAGCCACTCGGCGAGCGCGCTCGCGCTCTTCACGTGCCGCTCCATGCGGACGCCGAGCGTCTTGAGGCCACGCAGCACCAGGTAGCAATCGAACGGGCTCGGGACCGCGCCGACGGCCTTCTGGAGGAAGTGCAGCTTCTCGGCGAGCGCGTCGTCGCTCGTCATCACGCAGCCGCCGACGACGTCCGAGTGGCCGTTCAGGTACTTCGTCATCGAGTGGACGACGAGGGTCGCGCCGAGCTCGAGTGGGCGCTGGAGGATCGGCGTCGCGAACGTGTTGTCGACCGCGACCGGGATCGACTTCTTCTTCGCGAGCGCGGCGACCGCGGCGATGTCGATGATCTTGAGCATCGGGTTCGACGGCGTCTCGAGCCACACGAGCTTCGTGTTCGGACGAATGGCCGCTTCGACCTTCGCGAGATCGGTCATGTCGACGAAGGTGGCCTCGAGGCCGAAGTCCTTCATCACTTTGTCGAAGATGCGGAAGGTCCCGCCGTAGACGTCGTCGGAGCAGACGACGTGATCGCCGCTCTTGAGCGCGAGCAGGATCGTCGTCGTCGCGGCGCAGCCGCTCCCGAACGCGATTGCGTGCTTCGCGCCCTCGAGCGCGGCGAGGCAGCCTTCGAGCGCGGTGCGGGTCGGGTTGCCCGCGCGCGAGTAGTCGTACTTGCCGGGGTAGACGAGCCCGGCCGGGCCGTCCTGCGCGAACGTGCTCGAGAGAACGATCGGCGTCATGACCGCGCCCGACGCGACGTCGGGGGTCTGGCCGGCGTGGATGCAGAGGGTGTCGATCCCCTGGGTAGCGCTGCTGTTGCTGCTGGAACCGCTCATGCCCGCTTCGTACCACGTCGGCGTGGGATTTCGCTTGCGCGGTCGGCCCGAGAGCGAAAAAGTGGAGTGTGCGCTCACGTCTTCCTTTCGTCGCCCTCGCGGGCGCGCTGGCCTCGTTCGTCGCCTGCAGCCCCGCGCAGCTGGTCGGACCGCCACCCCCCGACGACGCAGGCGGTGGACCTCCCGATGCGACGACCTGGGTCGACGACGGCGGTCTCCCGACCACCACGTCCGTCCGCATCATCGTCGAGCCGAGCGACAAGGGCGCCGGCATCCTCGACGCGATCAAGTCGGCGCAGAAGTCGATCCACGTCACGATGTACCTGCTCACGAACGACACCATCGTCGACGCGCTGATCACGCAGCACAAGGCCGGACGCGACGTGAAGGTCGTGCTCAACCAGAACTTCCCCACCTCGGGGACGGACAATCAACCCGACTACGACAAGCTCAAGGCCGCGGGCGTCCCCGTCGTCTGGGCGCCGGCCACGTTCAACTTCACCCACGAGAAGTGCGTCATCATCGATGGCGCCACCGCGTGGATCATGACGATGAACCTGACGTTCACGTCGCCGACGGACAACCGCGAGTTCCTCGCCGTCGACACCGACACCGACGACATCGCCGAGGCGGAGGCCATCTTCGCAGCCGACTTCGCGAACCAACCGGCGACGCTCACCGGCAAGACGCTGGTCGCGCCGACGAACGCGCGCGCGCGCTTGAAGCGCCTCATCGACGAGGCGACGAAGACGCTCGACGTCGAGGGCGAGAGCTTCAGCGATCAAGGGATCGAGGACGCGCTCGTGGCCGCGAAGAAGCGCGGCGTGGCGGTGCGGCTGGTGGTGTCGGATCAGACGCCGTCGACGGCGATGGCGAAGTCGATGTCCGATCTGAAGGCGGCGGGCATCGCCGTGAAGAAGCTCGGGACGCCGTACATCCACTCGAAGGCCATCGTCGCCGACGGCGCGATCGCCTACGTGGGCTCGGCGAATTTCACGCAGAACTCCCTGGACCAGAACCGCGAGCTCGGGATTCTTTTCTCCGAGGGTGTCCAGGTGAAGGTGGTCGGGGACACGATCGCCAAGGATTTCGCGAGCGGGGTCGTGTACTGACCGAGATCCGACTTGTCCGGTCCGGCGCGGCTGCGCGTCGGTCTTGGCACGGGGCTCCTTTCTGAGCTAGGAAGGGGTCGCTTTCTTTTGGTGGCCGTAGCTCAGTAGGTAGAGCGCTGGATTGTGGCTCCAGCTGTCGCGGGTTCGAACCCCGTCGGTCACCCCAAAAACCCTTGCGCCTGCCCGCGCGCCTGCCCCCGCCCGCCGAGCGGGCGCGCGAAGACGCCCGCTAGGCGACCTTCCACGCCCGAGCGGTCTCGTGCACCGCGCGCTCCACGTCCGCGTGATCGGGGTTCGTCCCCGTGGCGAACTTCTCGAGCCCGAGCGCTCCCTTCACGGCCGCGCCGAGACCCTCTTCGAGAGCCACCAGATCGTAGCCGCCCTCGAGCACGAGCCCCAGCCGCCCACCTGCCGTCGCGTCGGCGATCCGGCGCAGCTCCTGCGTCATGTACCCGAACGCCGTGGGGCTCAGCGTCATCTCGGCCAGCGGATCGCGCGCTGCCGCATCGAAGCCCGCGCTCACGAGCACGACCGACGGCGCGAACTGCTCGAGCACCGGGAGCACCACGCGCTCGAACGCCGCCCGGTACTCCGCGTCCCCCGCGCCCGCGCCGAGCGGAACGTTCACGGTCGCACCCACGCCGTCGCCGGCGCCCGTCTCTTCGGCCGTCCCGGTCCCTGGATAGAAGGGGAACTGGTGGAGCGAGACGTAGAGCACGTTGGGATCGCGGTAGAAGATCTCCTGGGTCCCGTTCCCGTGGTGCACGTCGTAATCGACGATCGCGACGCGAGGCGCACCGAGCGCGCGCGCATGAGCGGCGGCCACCGCGATGCTGTTCAGGAGGCAGAAGCCCATCGCGCGGTCGGGGAGGGCGTGGTGGCCGGGCGGGCGGGGGAGGGCCACCCCTTGCCGCTCGTCCGGGGCGCTCGCCTGGAGCAGCCGCTCCACCATCGCGAGGGTCGCCCCGGCCGCCAACTTGGCGGCGGCGACGCTGTCCACCCCGAAGTAGGTGTCCGGATCGAGGTTTCCCTCGCGCCCGCGGAGGGCCTCCAGACGCTCGACGAAGCGCGGGTGGTGGACCCGCGCGAGCTCCTCGGCCGTCGCCTCGCGGGGCGGGACCTTCTGCCACGATGCCGGCACCCCTGCGATCGCGTGCCGAACGGCCCTCAGGCGCTCGGGCCGCTCCGGGTGGTAGGCGCGCGGGGCGTGGCGGTCGAAGGCCGGATCGTCGACGAGAAGGGGCATGACGGGAAGCGGCGGGGGCCGCCGCGAACGACGGAACCGAAGCATGTTGCCGCGAGCTGAGCCAGGATGATAGCGTTTCCGTCGCTCGGGCCGCGCCGTTCGGCGTTTTTTCTCGACGTTTTTTTTCGTTCAGCCGGCCACGTCGCAGGGGAACTTGGGCTGCGCCCGTCATCCACGAGAGCGCAGAGGGAGACTCGGAAACGGCTCATGCGGAACAAGATCATCCTGGTCAACGCCATCATCGTCGCGATCGTGGGCGTCCTCGCCTTCGTCCTCATGCGGTCCTCCATCCAGGGCGCGGCGTCCAACCCCGAGCGGCTCCTCGCAGAGTCCAAGCACGACGCCCAAGGGGCATCGTCGCGGCTCCAGCTCGACGGCCTCCGCGTCGAGCGCTGGCTGACGGTGAAGGCGGAGGAGTCCACGACCCTCGATGCGTTCGGCAAGGCCGATCCCAACGCGGCAGGAACCGCCGCCACCACCCTCTGCGACCAGCTCGTCTCCCAGGCGAAGGGCGCTCCCGACCTCCAGGGCACGGTCCCCTCGATGGTCATGCTCGTGGACGCGAACGGCAAGACGATCGGCCGCAACGGGTCGAACCTCGGCCGCGGTGAGGACGTGGGCGCGGTCTACCCCGCCCTCAAGACCATCCTCCAGAAGGGCACCTCCGGGAGCGACGTCTGGATCAACAAGGGCCGGAACGACCAATTTCTCATCTCTTACGCGGCCGTCCGCAGCGACAAGGGCATCATCGGCGCCGTCATCGCCGGCGTGACCATCAACGACGAGCTCTCCCGCGTCTCGGACGTGGCGACCGGCCGTGCGCTGGTGCTCGTGTCGGCCGAGGGCGACGGCCTCGCCGTCCTCGCGCGCAGCGCGGCGGACACCAGCTCGCTCGACGACCTCGTGAACAAGGGCGCCGGCGAGAAGGGCGCGAAGGACACCATCAAGGCCGTGCTCGCGCAGGGCCACACGGACGCGACCGCCGCGGGCGACATGGTCGTCGCGGCGACCCCGCTCGAGGGCTTCGGCGACGGCAGGAGCAAGGTCCTCGTCGCCGCGGCGCCGGCCACCTCGGTCGAAGGCGCGACGTCGATCCCGCTCCCGATCCTCGGCGTCACCGCCCTCGGGATCATCCTCGTGGTCGTCGGCGGCTGGCTCCTCGGCAGCTACATCATGGCGCCGATCGGTGTCCTCGAAGAGGGGCTCCTCGCGATCCTCAACGGCCAGACGGAGAAGCGCTTCCAGCTCGAGCACGCCGAGCTCGGCGGTCTCGCGTTCCGCATCGATCAGCTCCTCAACCAGCTGATGGGCGTCGAAGAAGACAACACCGACGAGCAGGGCCGCGTTTCGCGCCCGCCCACCGCCGGCGAGCTGAACAAGTCCGTCGGGATGGAGCCGTCGGCCGTGATGGCATCGCCCGAGCTCGCGGCCGAGCCCGCGGCGCAGTACTACGCGCGCCTCTACCGTGAGTACATCGCGGCGAAGAAGGCGCTCGGCGAAGCCGTCGATCACATCACCGAGCAGACCTTCACCCAGCGCATCCAAGGCATGGAAGCGGAAGCTCAGCAGAAGAGCGGCAAGCCCGTTCGCTTCCAGGTCCAGTCGCGCGGGAACGAAGTGGTGCTCCTCCCGGTTCCTCTCGCCTGAAGGACCGCGGCCCGGCCATCTCGGCCGGGCCGACACGGAATCACGCCGGACGAAGGAAGCCCGTACCGCTTGACGCCCCCGCGGAGCGTCCGCATTAGGTAGCGACGCTTTCCAAGGAAACACATGGGCTTCTGGGACTTCTTCAAGAGCAGCGACAACAAAGGTTCGAAGGTCGGGGAGAAGGCCCCCCAAATCCGCAAGGAAGTCGCGCGCTGGGTGGACCGCGTCGGCGACAAGCGCGCCCAGAACTACGACCGGCAGGAGGCGATTGCCGCCCTGGCTGACCTCTGCCAGCCCCTCACGAACGAGGAAGAGCTGGAGAAGACCGAGAAGGGGCGCGCCCAGATCGAAGAGCACCGCGCGACCCAGGCGGACGCTGCGACCGCCCTGCTTCGGCGCTTCAACATCATCACCGACCCCACGATCACGGATCAGGAAGAGAAGCAGCTCGCGTTCGACGGCATCCTCGGCGCCGGCAAGCTGGCTCTCCCGGGCCTCCGGAAGTACTCCGCCAAGGCCGAGAGCCTGGCGTGGCCGATCCGCATCCTGAAGGCGCTCCTCGTCCAAGAGGAGATGGTCGGTGAGCTGCTCAAGCTCCTCTCCAAGTGGGACACCGAGTACGCGAAGTTCGTCGAGCCGAAGCTCCAGCTCCTGAACGAGCTCGAGACCCACAAGGACGAGCGCATCCTCGAGGCGGTGAAGCCGTTCCTCATGGACGTGAACGAGCCCGCGCGCTTCCACGCCGTGGGCGGCGCGCTCGCGCAGGACGACGACGCTGCGATCGACGCCCTCGTCGACATGTTCTGCGACGAAGAGAGCCTCCGCATCCGCAACCGCGTCTGCGAGGGGTTCCTGGCGCGCGGCTGGGTGGTCCCCGAGGCACGCCGCGCCGAGATGCGGAAGTCGCTGCCGAGCGAGTACAGCATCGACGGCGAGGGGCTGATCAAGAAGCGCTGACGGCGGGCACGGGGGAAGCGCCAGGAGCGAGACCGGGAAGTCCAGGAAGCAGAGCACCCCGGACTAAAGTCCGGGGCAGCAGAAGCGCTGCCTTACTCCTTTGAAGTCCGCCTTCGGCGGACTCCTGAGGAACCGGCTTGCTGAAAACGAAAGAGCCCCGCAGCCTTTCGGCGGCGGGGCTTTCGTCGTTACAGCGGGCCTACGGTCAGGTCACTTCGACGTGCCGCGCGATCCGAGCATGAAGCCGATCGAGACGGTGAACATCTGGTTGAACTTGAACGTGCGGTCTTCGCTGTTGATCTTGTTGTCCGGGAAGTCGCCGTTCGGGCCGCTGCCGCGGCTGTCGAAGCCGGCGCGGTTCCACGAGAAGGGAAGCGCGCGGTACTCGACACCGAGGTTGATGAAGTCGGCCATGAAGAACGTGAGGCCGAGACCGAACGTGCCGGTCACGTTGAACTTGCCAGCGCGCTCGAAGCTCGCCGGGTTGTTGCACGCGAGCTGACCCGTGTCGCCGCAGTCGGCGCGCTCGGAGGTACCGACGAACGCGATACCGCCGAAGAGGTACGCCTCGGTGTCGACGAAGAGCGCCTGGAAGAGCGCGAGCTTGCCGCGGAACGGAGCGACCGTGACCTGCGGAGCGACGACCCACTGCAGGCGCGAGACCTGGTTGTTGAAGTCGGTGTCGCTGTTGCCCTTGTTCGGCGTGAGGTTCGTCGCCGTGAGGTTGTTGCGCGGCGCGATGTCGTTGATCTGGTCGGTGAGGTCGGTCGAGTAGTTGATGAGACCGTACCCACCCCAGAGCCCGATGCCGAGCCAGTCGGTGAAGTTGTATTGGAGCTTCGCGCCGACGATGATCGTACGGCGGTACTCGTCGAGGAGGCTGAACGTGAACGCCGGAGCGATCTCGAAGCGACCTTGGCGGTAGAGGCGGAGGTCGCGAACGGGGGGCTGGCCCTTGAGCGGTCCGGTGAGGACGATCTCTTGAGCGGATGCCGGAGTCTCCAGCGCGGCGGTCGTGCCGGCGAGAGCGAGAGCAGCTGCTGCGATGGTTGCGAAGCGCATGGCCGTCGTCCTCGTGCTCATTTTTGCAGCCTGTAGTCGAAGCTGAACGGCAAGAACACGCTCAGGCCGATGTTGGCTTGGAAGTTGTTGGTGATGGTGACGCTGTCGGCGAGCCACGTTTCCGGGTTCGACGGCGAGGTCGGATCGTTCGGCTTGCCCGTCGGGCCCGACGCGATCTTCAGGTTCTCCAGCTTCTCGGGGAAGATGTAGTCACGGAGCTCGAGGTTGAACGCGAGCCACTTCGTGAAGAAGATGCGGAGACCGAGGCCGACGTTGAACGCGACGTTGACGCGGTAGTCGAACCGGCGGTTGTCCGGGTCGATGACCGGGATCGGGCGGTCCGAGAGGGCACCGACACCGGCGGTCGCGTAGATGTCGTAGCTGAAGATGAAGCTGCCGAAGCCGGCGAACTTTCCGTACACGGGGACGTACGTGAAGTTCAGCGCAGCGCTCCACGAGTACTCGGTCAGCGGCACCGCGACGCGGGTCGCGCGGCGGTTGCGGAAGTTGAAGTCGGAGTCGACGTTCAGCCCGCTGTAGAAGTTGCCGTTGAGGCCGATCGCGAAGACGTTCGTGATGTAGAAGTTGAGGTCGAGGCCCGGGCCGTTGTGGCTGACGAACTGGTCGTTCAGCGTCACACCGAAGTACGGGCGGAACTCGAACCGGTGATACTTGAGCACCGGGTTCTGTTCGACGGCGTAGATCTCCGCCTTGACCTTCTTCTTCGCCTCGGCCGCCATGTTGGTGGTCGGCCCTTCGAACCCGCAGGTGATGCCCTTGAGCTCGGGGGGGCAATCGCCCCCGTCGCCCGTGCCGGTCCCGGTGGTACCGGTTCCGGTGTCACCACCGCCGGTAGGCGGAGGATTCGCGGGAGGGGTGTCGTCGAGGTCGACCGCACCACCGCCTGCAGGCGCACCGCCCGCAGCGGCGCCGCCGCCTGCCGCTCCACCGGCCGGCGGTTTCGCGGGCGGTTTTCCGCCTTTCTGCGCCAGCGCCGTCGAAGGCAGCACCATGAGCGCCGCCGCAAAAAGAAGCCACCTGCCAGCTTTCATCGCTACCCCTTCCGAGCCACCGACGCTACCAGAGCATCCACCGCAGCAGCACTGCTAACTGCTGAGAAAAATTGGGGAATCAGGCGTACAGCTAAAGCGGACGAGACTCTATCACGCTCGCTTTTGCTCAAGCAAACCAATTTCACGAAAAGAGTGCCTCGATGAACTCGTCAGCCTGGAATTCACGAAGGTCCTCCGCGCGCTCACCGAGGCCGATGTAGCGAACGGGCACCTTCAGCTCGTCACAGATTCCGAGGACCACGCCGCCCTTCGCAGTGCCATCGAGCTTCGTGAGCACGAGGCCCGTCAGCTCCACGGCATCCTTGAACATCGCGGCTTGGGTCAGGGCGTTCTGACCGGTGGTCGCATCGAGCACGAGCCAGGTCTCGTGCGGCGCGCCTTCGTACGCCTTGTTGATGGTCTTGCGGACCTTCTTGATCTCGTCCATCAGCGGCGCCTTCGTGTGGAGGCGGCCTGCCGTGTCGACGAAGAGGTAGTCGACCTTGGCTTCCTTGGCCTTGGTCGTCGCGTCGAACGCGACCGCGCCCGGATCGGCGCCTTCCTTGCCCTTCACGACGTCGGCTCCGACGCGCTTCCCCCACACCTCGAGCTGCTGCACGGCGGCGGCGCGGAAGGTGTCGCCCGCGGCGAGCATCACCTTCTTGTTCTCTTCCTTGGCGCGCGTCGCGAGCTTGCCGATGGTGGTCGTCTTGCCGACGCCGTTCACGCCGACCATCAGCACCACGGTCGGTCGGCTCGTCACTTGGAGGCCGCCGCCCGGGAGGCCGAGGATGTCGGCCGCTTCTGCGCGGAGCGCGGCCCAAACCGCGGCTTCGTCGCCGAGCTCCTTCTTGTCGAGGCGATCGCGGAGGCGCGCGAGGATCGCCTGCGTGGTCTTCACGCCGACGTCGCTCGAGATCATGACCTCTTCCATCTGCTCGAGGATGGCCGGATCGATCTCCGTCTTGCCGGTGAAGAGCGCCTTCAGCTTCGCGATGAATCCGCCGCGCGTCGCCGCGAGGCCCTTCTTCACGCCCTCGACGTCCTTCTTGGCCGACGCCTTCGGCGCCGCGGCCGGCTTCTTCGACTCGCGCGGCTCCGGCTTCGCCGGCTCCTCTTCCTCGATGTCGATCTTCTCGGGCGGCTCGCTCTTCGCCTTCGCCTCGGCCTTCGGCGGCTCGCTCTTCGCCTTGGCCTCGGCCTTCGGCGCTTCCGCCTTGGGCTTGGGCTCCGGCTCCTTCGCCTTCGCGGCAGCGGGCTCTTCCTTCGCCTTCGGCGGGAGCTCGGCCTTCTTTTCTTCGCCCGTCAGCTCCGCCGGCTTCTTTCGCAGGACCGCGAAATAGAGGACGACGAGGACGACGAGCGCGATTCCGATGTAGAGCCCGATCATGTTGGTGCGCTCGCCTCCCGCTTGCGGTGGCGGCGGATATTAGGAACCGGCGCCCCAAGAATCAACGCTGTCGATGATCCGGCTCTCCGCGGGCGCCTTCCGGAGCCTTTCCATCGCGCGGCGCGAGGTCCTCGACCTCGGCTTCCACCCGGGCGTCGACCGGTGCGTCGTCGAATGCGGCGCGTTCGACCGCGTCGGCCCAGGCGGCTTCGGGAGAGCTTCCGGCGGCTTTGCGGACCTGGGCGGGCGTCGGCTCGGGGCGCTGATCGAAGGGCGGGCCCCGCCGCTTCGCCCAGGCCACGAGCCGCTCGAGCACGCGCCGTTTGCGCGAGACGAGCGCGATCTCGAGCTCGCCGCCGCGCGGGAGCGGTCGCGCGAGCGCGGCGTGGAGCGGACCTTCGGCGACGAGGCGGCTGCCGGGCGGCGGCGCCGTCGAAGCCTCGAGCGTGAAGCGCCCCCGCTCGTCGGTGAAGGTGCTCGCGAGCGCGTTGGCGCCGAAGCTCGGCGCCTCGATCGCGACGCGGACGCGCTCGATCGGCGTGCCGTCGTGCGCGTCGACCACGACGCCGCTCCACGGTCCGCCCGCGGTGCCCTCGCGCTTCACCTCGACGCCCGCGGTCCCGTCGTGGACCGGCGGGCGCGTCATCACCACCGTCTTGGAGGCGTCGCTCCGCCGGCGCGCGCGACGCCCGAGGAGCAGCCACGCTCCGATCGCGAGCACGCTCACGACGAGCGGGGCCTTGCGCCAGGGGCTCGGCCCGCGGACGGGAACGGCGACCGTGAGATCGTCGCTCGCGAGGTAGTAGGGCGCATCGGGGACGTACTTCACCTTCACGTAGACGCCGCTCGTCTCTTCGGACGAGAACGTGACGGTGAGCGGCGTCCGCGGGCCCGCGAGGGGCGCGGCGCCGACGGCGACGTCGCCCACGTGCGCATCCAAGCTGCCCGACGAGGGCGGGCCCGCGACGGTGCTCGCGAGGATCGCGAGCGCGATGCCGTCCTCGGGGACCGCGGGCGCGACGGACTCGGCGAGGCTCAGGGTCACGCGCGCATCGCGCCGGATCGGGGCGCGGTGCTCGCTCGGCATCGTGTCGACGTCGCCGGAGAACAAGAGCCGCAGCTCGCCGAATCCGGGTTGTCCCAACTTGGAGCGTTCGAGGTCGAACGACGCGCGGCCGCCGGGCCCGCTCGTCGCGCGCGCGAACGCGAGCCCGCTCTCGGTCGAGAGCGTGAGCGGCACGCCCGCGACCCACGGCGGCGAGCCGGGGAGCTCCTCGTCGCGGGTGACGACCGCTTCGAGGTGGAGCGGGCCCCCGTCGAGCGCGACGTTGCGAGGCTCGGGATCGAAGCGCAAGCGGAGCGACCGCTTCGCGAGATCTGCCTCGAGGGTGCGTGTGCCCGCGTCGACCAGGTCGGTGGCGACCGCGGTGACGTCGAGGTGGAGCTTGCCGTCCTTCGCGTCGAAGGCGATGCAGAAGCGGCCGCCCTCGTCGGTGTCGGTCTTCGCGTCGGTCCCGTCGATGGTGACGGGCTTGGCGCCGGCGGAGCAGGTGGTCGGGTGTACGGGACCTGGAGCTCCCGCGTCGGCGGTGAGGCGGATCCGAACGCTCGTCTGGACGGGCTGAGCCCCGTCATCCAGGACCCGCCCGTCCACGACGAGACGGTCGTGGTCGCGGGCGGCGTGCGCGTCGACCGTGGCCGTCCCGTGGACGCGCAGCACGGGGGCGGAGCGCTGGGCCACGGCCGGCCGCGCGAGGGCTCCCAGCGCCACGACGGCCAACGCCGCTTGGGCCAGGAGCACGAATCTCGGGAGCTTGCGGTCGTGGACCGTCACGCAGCACACATCGTGCGCGGTTCTCGGCCGTCGGCGCCATCCTTTTTTGCGAGTTTCGGGAGCCTGCGTTGAAGCGGCCCTGGCCGAGGTCCGTCCATCCGAGCGCCCCGAGAGGAGACGTGCGCCCGTGCCGGCGGGAGCAGCGCCTGTTCTGGGGTACGCGCATGTGGCATCCATGGCGTCGGTCGATGGCTGTGCTCTCCGGCACTCGAAGCGAACACGGAAGCGATCGGAAACGGAGAGCGAACGGTGTCGATGCGTCCCAAGTCGAGCGAGCGCGTGGTACCATGAAGACCTTCATGCGTCGGGAGCGCACGGGGAGGTCTACGTCGACGGTGGTCACCGCGCGCCGCGCCATTTCCATCGCGATGACGGTGCTCACGCTCACGGGCGCGCTGCTCGCGCCGAGCACCGCGCTCGCGGACAGCCGCACCGCGTTCCTCGCCGAGCGTCTGAAGGCGGACGACTTCCGTGTTCGCGCGAACGCCGCGCTCGCGCTCGGCGCGACGAACGACGACGATGCCGTGCAGCCGCTCTGCAACGCGCTCGCGGACTCGAACGAGGTCGTGCGTCAGTCCGCAGCCGCCGCGCTGAAGCGCTTGGCGAAGCCTGCGTCGGCCACGTGCATGAGGTCGCGCTTGGCGGTGGAGACGAGCGACGCGGTGAAGCTGCAGATCACGCGCGCGCTCGAGGCGCTGCCCGCCGCCCCGCCGCCGCCACCGCCGAACAACGGTGGAGGTGGGGGCCTCAACGATCCGCCGAAGATGATCGCCGGCGCGAAGTACTACGTCTCGATCGGAACGATCTCGCACAACACCGGGCGCCCGCAGGCGCAGATCGACGCCATCGTCGGGGGTGCTCTGAAGGCCCGCCTGGAGGCGCTCGGCTATCAGGTCGCGCCGCGGGTCGAGACGCCCGATGCGGCGCGCAAGGTCATCGCCGACCGCAAGATGCTCAAGGGCTTCTACCTCTCGGTCGCGGTCACCGTGACGAACAGCGGGACCTCGTCGACGGTTCAGATGAAGATGTCGATCGCGAGCTACCCCGGCAAATCCATCATCGCCGACGTCAGCGCGGGGGGTGGCGGCTCGGCCAGCAGCGTCGACGGACTGATGGGGGCCGGGGCGTCGAGCTTGGTCGACACCTTCGCCAAGAGCGTGTCCGAGCTCTGAACAAAAACTGGATTTCCCGACAATCGCGGGGGACGATAGCTCCTTGGAGAATCCATGAGCCCGAAGGCAACCGGAAATCGCGGGGGACTCAGCTGCCGTTCGGCACGGGGGGCATCATGACGACTGCCGCCGCACCGCCGGCCGAGAAGACCGGGCGCCATCAGCGTAGCGTCAAGAACTACCTGATCGACAAACCCTTCCAGCTGAAATACACGGCCCTCATCGTCGGGGTCGCGATGGTCATCAGCGTGATCCTCGGCGTGTTCCTCGTGCGAACCAGCAGCGAGGTCATCGAGGAGAGCAAGAAGGTCTCTCAGGTCGCGACGAAGAACATCACGGACGATCCGATCTACGCGGACAACCCCGAGCTGCTCAAGTCGTTCAAGGACGCAGCGGACGAGCAGGACCGCTCCATCGCTGCGAAGCAGCGCAACACGCTCATCGGCATCTACGGCGGGCTCGGCTTGCTCGTGCTCCTGATCGGGATGTTGGGCATCTACACGACCCACAAAATCGCCGGGCCCGTCTACAAGATGAAGCTGCTGCTCTCCGACGTGGGGAGGGGCAAGCTCAACTTCCGCGGCGGCCTGCGCAAGGGCGACGAGCTCCAGCACTTCTTCGAGACCTTCCAGAAGATGGTGGAGAGCCTCAAGGATCGCCAATCGAAGGAAATCGAGCAGCTCGAAGCGGGGCTCGAAGCCGCGCGCAAGAGCGGCGCCTCCGAAGAGTCGCTCGAGAAGATCATCGCCGTGCGCGATGCGATGAAGCGTTCGCTCGAAGAGTGACCGGCACGGTGGCGCGCGCCACCCCGCGCCATGGCGCGCCACCCGACCGAGCGAGGCCCCCCCGCCCCTGGGGGCGCATATATGCGGGAGCCGGCTCTCGAAATTTCGCACCCCGGTCGCGGGGGACCTTTGGCTTCGAACTTGCTCCAGCTCGGGCCATGGACAGCATCACGTTCGGGATTCGGCGCGCTGGGGTTTGTTATGTCGCGAATGTCGCGAAGGCGCTTCGGCGCTGGCGCTTCACGCACGCACGCGTCGACATCTTCATCATTCACTCCCGCGTCGCCGCTCGTCACGGCGTCGTATTTCAGTCCGACATTCGGGCACGACTCGGCATCGCTCGCCCCACCATGAGCGTCATGATGAAGCGCATGGAACGGCACGGCCTCATCGAGCGCCGCCGCTCCGAGCACGATCGACGGAAGATCGTCGTGGCGCTCACCGAGCTCGGGCGCAGCGCTTTTTCGGGCGTCCAAGCGCGCCTCGGCGAAGGACTCCTGCGCCCCTTCGTCGACACGCACTTGATGTTCCACGACCTGCGCACCGCCGTACCGGTCCACCGCACCCGATTCCATGGGTACATCGGCGTCGTGCGCGAGCTCTTCGGCGATCTGTCGCAGGCGCCGTACCCACCGTGAGCTCGCCGCGCGTCACGCCGTGAAGGCGCCCTCGATGTGCTCGAGCGTCGTCTTCCCGAGCGCATCTTCCTCGATCGCGATCACGTCGAAGCGGAGCCGCATCTCGCGCGCCGCGTACGTGGTGCGGTAGAGCTCCGTCGCGGCGCGGACGAGCCGCTCTCGCTTCTTCGCGTCGACGCTCGCGAGCGGCGACACGAGCGCCCCCGCGCCGCGCAGCCGCACCTCCACGATCACCACGAGGTCGCCCTTCGTCGCCACCAGATCGATCTCCAAGCGCGAGCGCCCGATCGAGACGCGCACGTTCGTGCCCTCGATCGCGAAGCCCCGCTCACGCAAGAACGCCGCGGCGAGAAGCTCGCCGCGGCGCCCGCGTTCCCCCCTCGTCTCCGACGTCAGTTGGCCGTGCCGCAGTTGCCGAGCGTGCGGTCGCAGTCGGTGCTGCACGCCGTCGCGCGGTCGTAGCCGGTGTTCGCCTTGATGCAGTAGGAGCCGGTGAGGCCGGTGTCGCCCGCGCCAATCGAGCTCACGAGCTGCTTGCACTCGAAGCCGTCGGGGCAGGTGCAGTAGTTCGCGCCGTCGTCCGTCTTGCCGTCGAGGTTGGCGCAGCGGCAGGAGCAGTAGACCGCGTTCTCGGCCTGCCGATCGTTGCACTGCGGGGGAACCTTCTCGGTGCCCGTGCCGGTCACCTTCGAGGCGTCGTCACTGCGCGTGCCGCCCGGGAGGACGCAGCGGGTCGCATCCGCGGTGCTCTCCTGGCCATACTTGCAGGATACACGGCCGCGGAAGTGATTCACGAGGCACAGGCGCGTCTGGCACTGGAAGCTCTTGGACTCGACGTTGACTTCGTCGGCGCTGAAGCCGTTGAAGGCCGCGTTGTACTCCTGCTCCGGAACGCAGGGGTCACCGACGCCGGTGGCCTTGCACCCCGAAGCCGCGATGGTGGCCACGCCGGCGATCGCGAGCACACCCAGGAACAGCGAGCTAGTCATCGAGCGATTCATTCGCATCTCCACAGAATCACTGGTGCAACGCATTGCCGCGGACGGTCGCCGTCCCAGCGCTCGCGGAACGCTACCTGACGGCGAAGAAATGCGTCAAGAGCGTCGTCGTTTCGCGGGGAAGGTTCTTCCGGGATTCCCGTCAGCACCAACTTTCCACTCTCATCATCCAAGACCGACCGGCCTCGGTTTGTCCATGGCCGCGACGGTCAGGTTCCGTCGGCTTTCCAGCCCTCTCGCTCTCACGCTCGTCCGAGTTTCGCCTTGACAAAAGCGAAACGGCGTTCGTACCATCGCGGCGCTCGTCTGAGTATCTTTTCAAGATTGTTGAGTTTTTTCGAACTCGGAACCGAAGTCACCGCACTCAAAATGGGGCTCCTTTCCCGCTCGGGGGGAAACCGGCGCCTCTTTCCCTTCGAGGAGCACGACGATGCGTAAAGTGTCTGGCCGCCTGAGCGCGCGCATTCTGGTGTTGGCGTCCGCAGTGGCTCTCACCACCCTCGCCACCGGCGCGATGGCCCAGAAGCCGAAGCCCGGCGCGAAACCGGCGCCCTCGGCGAAGCCGACCAGTGTCGATCTCGACGACACTCCGCCGCCGGCGAACACCGGTGCGAAGCCCGTCGACAATTCGCCGCCGCCCCAAGCCGGTCAGATGACCGAGCAGGCCGCGCAAGCGAAGAAGCTCTTCGACGCGGAGAAGTGGGAAGACGCGGCGCTCCTCCTCGACAAGGTCCGCAAGGGCGAGACCGGCGACGACGAGGGCAACAAGCAGATCGCGCAGTACGAGCTCGCGATCTCGCTCTACCGCATGAAGTTCTTCCAGGCCGCGTACGGCATCTTCAGCGAGATCGCCGACAAGCCGAATCACCTGAAGTTCAAGGAGACGCTCCTGTGGCTCGCGAAGCTCGCGACCGACCTCCCGGAGCCCGCCGACATCGTCGAGCGCGTCGGTAAGTACAACGACGATCAGATCAAGAGCTTCGACAACGCGAACCAGCGCGACCTCTACTGGCAGCTCAACTATCTCCTCGGTCGCTACAAGTACCGCCAGCGCCAGTACGACGACGCGCTCCGTCTGTTCGGCCTCGTGCAGCCGCAGTCGAAGTACTACGTCCAGGCGCAGTTCTTCAGCGGCATCTCGAACGTCCAGCTCCGCAAGTCGGTCCCCGCGGTCCAGTCGTTCCAGGCGATCGTCAAGGCGATCGACGAAGGCGCCGAGGGCATCGAGGACGAAGCGCGCATGCGCGACCTCGCGTACCTCTCGATGGCACGCACGTACTACTCGGCGTCGGTCAAGCTCGACGACACCGGCGCGCCGACGATCAACTCGCAGAACCTCTCCGCCGCGGTGAAGTTCTGGAACAAGATCGACAACACGAGCGAGTACTGGCTCGACGGTCTGTTCGAAGAGTCGTGGGCCTACTTCATGGCCGGCGACTACTCCCACGCGCTCGGCAACATCCACACGATCCAAGCGCCGTACTTCCCGAACAGCTACTACCCGGAGGCCGAAGTCCTCCGCGCGGTCATCTACTTCTCGAACTGCCAGTACGACGACGCGACCATCATCGTCGCGAAGCTGCAGCAGAAGTACCAGCCGATCTACGACGAGCTGAACAAGGTCCTCACCCGCTTCAAGGGCGAGAACCAGGAAGAGCCGTTCTTCAAGTTCCTCAAGCAGGTCCGCGAGGACCAGCAGAACGGAACGAACAAGGCGGACCTCAAGGACAACATCCGTCCGATCGTCGAGCTCGCGCTCTCCGACCGTCAGCTGCTCCGCAACATCGAGTACGTGAAGCTCCTCGACGACGAGGCCTCGCGCTTCAAGAAGTCGAAGCACGACTTCCAGGAGTCGAACCTCGGCGCCGACGTGAAGGACGCTCTCCAGCTCGCGCGCGACCTCGCGGTCCGCAACGCCGGTACGCTCGCTCGTGAGCGCTACCAGCGCAACTTGGACGAGCTCAACGAGCACCTGCGCAACAGCGCCAAGATCCTCATCGACATCACCGCCGCCCAGCGTAACCAGCTCGATCAGTCGATCGCAGGGAGCCAGGTCACGCAGGCGGAATCCAAGGCGAACATCGTGAAGCCCGACGAAGAGCACATCATCTGGCCGTTCAACGGCGAGTATTGGCGTGACGAGCTCGGCTTCTATCGCCAGACCATTACGTCGAAGTGCGGGAGGTAGTACTGATGAATCGCCGCGTGATTTCGTTCCTCGTCGCCGCCGCCACCATGGTGGGGGCGACGACCGCCGCCGCCGCCGATGCACCGCCCGCCACCACCTCGGGTGGCGCGGCGTGCGTCTCCGACACGGCGAAGCAGTCCCTGAACTCGTGCCAGAACAGCGGCAACACCGCGTTCAACGTCAGCCAGCACGGCAAGGCTCCGACGGTCAATTTCCACTCGGCTCCCCAGCCGAAGGATCTGAAGACCAAGGACCAGCAGAAGACGCCGAGCAACCCGACGGAGAACCAGCCGCGTGACGAGCGCAAGAGCCGCCTCCAAGCGCGTGCTCGTGCATTGCTCGTCACCGAGATCCAGGGCCTCGAGAACCTCTTCAACACGACGCCGAAGAACGCGCCCGATCGCGTTCAGCTCGCGCGCCGTCTCGCAGAGGACTACGTCGAGCTCGAGTCGGCTGCGTTCCGCGACAAGACGCAGTCCGAGATCGACCGCGACGCGGCGAAGAAGACGAACCCGACGCTCGCTGGCCAGAAGCAGGCGCTCGCCAACCAGGCGAACGCGATCATGCTCGCCGCGCGCAAGAAGTGCATCGACTACTACACCCTGATCAAGACCGACTACGCGCAGTACAGCCAGATCGACGAGGTCCTCTACTACCTCGCGTACGAGTACGAGCAGGCGAACGACACCGCCAACGCGCGCAAGGTCTACTACGAGCTCATCCAGAAGAAGCCGGACTCGAAGTACATCCCGAACGCGTACCTCGCGTTCGGCGAGCTCTTCTTCAACGAAGCGCAGGGCGACCCGTCGAAGTGGGACCTCGCCGCGCAGGCGTACAAGGAAGTCATCAAGTTCCCGCCGGAGAAGAGCAAGGTCTACGGCTACGCTTGGTACAAGCTCGCGTACGTCTTCTGGAACAAGGGCGAGCTCGATCAGGCGCTCAATGCGTTCAAGAAGACGATCGACTTCGGCACCACGTTCACCCAGTACCCGGGTGCGTCGAAGCTCGCCGACAGCGCGCGTCGCGACGTCATCCCGGTCTACGCCCTCAAGGGCGATCCGGGTGCAGCCTACAACTTCCTGCACAACCTCTCGGGTGACCAGGCCGGCTCGAACGAGAAGACGTTCGGGATGATGAACGACCTCGGTACGAACTACCTCGACACCGGTCACTACCCCGAGGCCGTCGCGCTCTATCGCGACCTCATGGTGCGCGATAAGGGCAGCGACAAGAGCTGCCTCTACCAGGCGCACATCTCGGAAGCGACGCTCGCGATGAAGTCCGGCAACAAGGACGCCATCAAGCTCGAGCTCGACAACCAGCTCAAGGCCTTCAACGACTTCAAGGCCGGCAACCACAAGGACGAAGCGAAGTTCGAGTGCGCCAACAAGACCGCCGAGCTCGTCGCCGAGACCGGCATGGCGTGGCACCTCGAGGCCGTCGGCTCCGGCAACCAGCGCGGCACCGGCGACCAGAAGACGATGACCCTCGCGGCCTACGTCTACAAGCGCATCGTCGACACGTGGAGCGCGGACGAGTTCGCCAAGTTCCAGTTCCCGCGCGTCGTGAAGGACGACTGGCCCACGATCTACAAGGTCAAGTACGCGATGGCGGACTTGCTCTACTTCCAGCAGCGCTGGGCGGAGTGCGGTCCGGCGTTCGACAGCGTCGTCGCGGAGAACCCGAACGCGCCGGAAGCGGCCGAAGCCGCCTACGCGTCGGTGCTCTGCTTCCAGAACATCTACGAAGCCCAGCACCCGAAGGACTCGGCGAAGAAGGGCAACGCGAAGAACCTCCCCGGCGCCAAGCAGGATCCGAAGGCGAAGCAGGACGAGGAAGACGCGAAGCTCAAGCCGAAGGACTTCACCGATCAGCAGAAGGGCATGATCAGCGCCTTCAATCGGTACATCTGCTACATCCACCCCGGTCCGCAGGACAACGCGGGGCAGGAGCAGCTCGTCGAGGTCAAGTACGCCCGCGCGCGTACCTACTTCGAAGCGCAGCACTGGGAGGAAGCCGGCGCCGCGTTCCGCGACATCGCGCTGAACCACGCCGACCGTGACGTCGGCATCTACGCCGCGCAGCTGTACCTCGAGAGCGTCAACGTCCTCGGTGCGCACTCGCAGCCGCCGCGCCCGTCTTGCTACGACGACATGGCGACGGACGTCCCCAAGTTCATCGAGCTCTACTGCTCGCCGGACAAGTTCAAGAAGAACGAAGAGCAGTGCACGCTGCTCACCAAGATCCAGGTCGACATCCTCCGCCTCAAGGCGCAGAAGACCGTCGAGCTGGCCGACAAGACCGGCGGCACGCAGGCCCTCGCGACGTACGAAGCGGCGGGCACGCAGTACCTCGAGCTCTACCGCAAGTACTGCAAGGCCCCGATCGACAACGGGCAGCAGCCGCAGGCGGAGAAGTGCGAAGAGCTCGTCTACAACGCCGCGCGCTCCTTCCAGGCCGGCCGCCTCATCGCCAAGGCGATCGCGGCGCGCATGATCCTGATCGACCCGAACAACAAGATGGAGAAGACGGCGCTCGCCAAGAAGGCCGTCTACGAGGTCGGCGGGAACTACCAAGCCATCGCCGTCTACGACAAGGCCGCGGACTGGTACGAGAAGTACGCCGAGGACAAGACCGCCGAGAACGCCGACAAGGCGCTCAGCGACGCGGTTCTCCTCCGCCTCGGTCTCGGTACCGACGCCGACGTCCAGAAGGCCATCGACGACGCCTCGCGCTTCCAGCGCAACTACGGCGGGTCGAAGGCGACGCAGGCCGCGCAGATCGCGTTCGCCATCGGCGCGCACTACGCGGAAAAGGAAGACTGGGACAAGGCGCAGAACGCCCTCAAGGGCGCGATGGGCCTCATCGACAAGTCCGCCGGTCCGGACGTCCAAGTCCAGGCTCACGCGATGCTCGGCCGCGCCTACTCGAAGATGAAGGGCGACCAGGGCGCGAAGCAGGAGTACGGCCGCGTCCGCGACATCTGGAAGGATCCGGCGGTCGCGATGAAGAAGCTGAACGACGCGTACCCGAGCGAGGACGAGGGCCAGAAGCTCAAGCGCCTCGCGAAGGCCCTGAACGCCGTCGGTGAAGCGCTCTTCTACTCGGCGGACGAGTCCAAGAAGCTCAACGTCGACACGATTCACTTCCCCGTCTACGTCGGCTCCGGCCAGACGGCGGACGTGAAGAAGCACATCGACACCAAGGTCGCCGACTGGCTGAAGCGCAAGATGGATGCGATCGGCAAGGTGGAGCTCGAGTACAAGAAGATCGTCGATCTTCAGCCCGAGCCCCCGCCGCGCTGGGTCATCGCCGCCGGTTCGCGCGTCGGTCTCCTCTGGGGTGACTTCGTCGACGACTTCCGCAAGTCCCCCTATCCGAAGCAGTGGGATCAGAAGGGCTGCGCGATCGCGTGCGGCACCGCGGACCAGCTCGACTGGCGTGAAATCAAGGCCCGCTACTTCGCGAGCCTCGACGAGAAGAGCGAGCCGATCAAGACGCAGCGCGCGAAGCCCGCGCTCGTCACCTGCCTGACCTACTCGGTCAAGTACCAGTACTTCGACGAGTACTCGCGCGCCTGCGAGGTCTGGCTCGCGAAGAACTACAAGGCCGAGTACCACGTCGTCGACGAGCTCCGTGGCGCGCCGACGCTCTCGAACAGCGGTCTCGACGACAAGCCGCCGCCCCTCCTGGTCGGTGGTGCGGTGTGGCACGCGGCGCCTGTCGCCGATGCCCCGGCCCCGAAGACCGACGACAAGGGCGCGACGCCTGCGACGCCGCCCGCAGCTCCGAAGAAGTGAGGAGAACGAACATGAAGAAGCTCATTCCCCTCTTCGTCACGGGCCTCCTCGCTACGCTTTCAATCACCGCTTGCGGCGGTGGTGGCGGGAACACCCCGGCCAAGAACCCCAACGGCAAGCCGACCGGGCCCACCACGGCCTCGGGCGACGCGCTCAACAAGGACGCGGAGAACAAGTTCAACGCGGCCCTGGATTCGTTCCTCGCGCACGACAAGGCGAACGACTGGAACGACGCCGCTTGCGGCGACGTCGCCAAGAAGTTCGAGAGCGCGGCTTCGGAGCAACCCTCGGGCAAGTTCCCCGAGGCGACCTTCGACGCCGGGCTCGCCTACCAGCGCTGCGGCAACGACGCGCAGGCCCTCGAGCACTTCAAGAAGGCGCTCACCGAGGACCCGAAGTTCCACCACGCGCGCGCGCAGATCGCCCTGTACCAGTACAAGGCGGACAACAACATCGACGGCGCGATCGGGGCCCTCCAGCAGGCGGTCCTCGACGCGCAGTTCCAGAACGTTCCGGCGCTCGTCAACCTCGCCATGTTCCAGATGCAGCGCGACGGCGCGACGGGCGGGCAGGGCTGCAAGGACGACATGGAGTGCGCGAAGCTGAACCTCCAGCGCTCGCTCGCCATCGACGACAGCTACATGCCGGCGTTCAACCAGCTCGCGCTCTACTACTTCGCGCAAGCGAAGAAGCGCGCGGGCGGCGTCCAGAAGAAGGGCGGCCGCAGCATCGCGACGAACTCGGCGCTCGGCAAGCGCGCCGACGTTCAGCAGCTCGAGCTCGCGTCGCTCGTCTGCTCGCAGGCGATCCGCAAGAACCCTGCGTACGCACCGATCCACAACACCGCCGGTCTCATCCAGAACGAGCTCGGTCAGGTCAACGGTGCGGTCGCCGAGTTCAAGACGGCGGCGTCGCTCGATCCGCGCTTCTTCGAAGCGCAGATGAACTACGCGTTCGTCAACCTGTCGTTCCGCGGCTTCGACCAGGCCGAGAGCGCATTCAAGAAGGCGCTCGCGATGCGCCCGAACGACTACGACGCCCACCTGGGCCTCGCCCTCGCGCTCCGCGGTCAGATCAACGACTCGAACTACGACGCGCAGGTCGCTGCCGTTCAGGGCGAGCTCGACGCGGCGAAGAAGATCGACGGTGCGCGGCCGGACGCCTACTACAACGAAGGCATCCTCACGCAGGAGTACAAGGCCAAGTCCGGCGGCGACAAGACGAAGACGATCGCGACGCTGAAGCAGGCGATGGCGATCCTCAACGACTTCATCCAGAAGGCCTCGGGCAAGCCCGAGTACGACGGCGCCGTGAAGCGCGCGAAGGATCGCGTGCAGGACGCCGGCGACATCATCACCTTCCTCGAGACGCCGGACGACACCTCGTCGTCCACGCCTCCGCCGCCGCCCGCGGGCGCGGCGAAGGACGCGCCCCCCGCTCCGGCGGCGGGTGCGGGTGGGACCACCGCTCCGGCGCAGCCGGCGACCCCCGCCAAGTGAGCACGCGCTCGCGCAAACGCGAAAAGGGACCCCGAGGTTCTTGGGTCTTTTTTCGCGAGTGAGGGAACCATCGCCCACCGGCCGTGTCTGTCACGGTGCACGCCGGTGGGCGATTCGCTTTCTGGTCGCAGCCAGAAGTCGCACACCGCATCCCACATCGTTCGAGCGCGGTAACCCCGCGCAGGTGTTCTCAGAAATTCTCGTTCGTTCGAAGCATCGGACCTCTTGCATCCATCGAAGGGGGCCGATACACTCTCACTGTAACGGCATCCGGCATCCCTCGGGATGACGGTGCGCTCGCCTCGGGAGCTCAACATGAAGCGTGCTGGGAAGTTCATCACCGCTGGGTTCATCGCCGTCTCGCTGCTGATGGTCGCGTCCGTCGCCTCTGCGCAGGACACCAAGTCGAGCGACAGCAAGGACGGCTACGGCTACGAGTTCAAGGACGACCCGCTCAGCGCGGGTGGCTTCGGTCCGAACGACGCGACGATTCGCGTTCGTCCCGGCCCGGTGCGCACGACGCTGATTCGTCCGCGTACCTCGTTCGTCCCCGAGATGCTCAAGAGCGTCGAGAATCTCTGAGATTCAGTTCGCTGTAAGTTACATGTTTTCGGCGCGCGCCCCGCGAGCCACGGCTGGGCGTGAGGGCGCGCTTCACGTGAAGGTTTGACCATGGAAGGCAAGGCGAAAGTCGCTCTCACGTTTGCGCTCTCGGCGGGTGGACAGCTCGTCCGTCGCGAGACCGTCGTCACCGAGGTCGGCGGCACGAGTGGCTCCGGCGTCGTGAAGGTCGGCAAGGATGCGAAGAGCCATCTTCGCGTCGACGACGATCTCGCGTCGCGCATGCACGCCGTGCTCGAGGTCGCTCCGAGCGATCCTCCGGGTCAGGACATCACCCTCATCGATCTCGGCAACGAGCCGGGCACGATGGTGAACGGCCAGCGCGTGAACAAGTGCAAGATCCGGATCGGCGATCAGGTCCAGATCGGCGGCACGACGATCACGCTCGAGGCAGCGGCTCCCGCGGAGCTCGCGGCCACGGCGCCGGTCAGCCCCGAGATGGTGGCAGCGGCCACCGCTCCGGCTGCGCCCCCGCCGTCGGCGCCCCCGCCGGCTCCCGTCGCGGAAGCGGCGGCTCCTCCGTCGAACAACCCGTTCGCGGCGCCGGCTCCCGGTGGCAACCCGTTCGCGAGCGCGAACCCGTTCGCGGGTGCAGCGGCGGCGAACCCGTTCGCGAGCGCGAACCCGTTCGCGGGCGCAGCGGCTGCGGCGGTTCCGACGCACGACGTCGACCCGAACGCGCCGCCCGGTAGCTACACGTACCAGATGATCAAGAGCGGCCCCGACGTGAACCCCGACGAGGTCGAGGTCTCGCACATGTCGACGCTCGAGGTTCGCGTCCTCTGGGACACGAACACGCTGCACATCGCGCACGTCTCTCCGTCGCAGATGTTCGTCGTCGGCGAAGAGCAGGGCCCGCCGCAGAAGAACATCGCGACCTACTTCGTCCCGAGCGAGATCCTCGGCACCACGCGCGCGCCGGTCGTCACGGCGGGTGGCGGTGTCGTCATCCTCCCGCGCGCGACGGGTTGGCTCGAAGTTCCGGGCCAGGGCAAGACCCCGCTCGCGGAGCTCATCTCGAGCGGCCGTGCGCGGCAGTCGGGCAACGTGTCCGGCGGCTACGACTTCACGCTGCCCCCGGGCGGCAAGCTCCGCCAGGAGCTGCCGGGCGGTCTCGGCTTCGAGATCTGGGCGAGCAACGCCGGCAAGTCGCCTCCCACGGGCGTGTTCTCGAACTTCGAGCCGGGCGCGTACCTGTACAGCGGCCTCTCGTTCCTGATGCACGTCGGCATCCTCGCGTCGCTCGCGTTCTTCATGCCGTCGATGGGCGGTGACGACGACAACGCGATCGATCGCGATCAGCTCCTCAAGATGCAGCACCTCCTCAACGCTCAGGCCGAGCGTGAGCAGGAGGAGCGCGAGACGGAGCAGCAGCCGGACCAGAACGCCGATCAGAAAGAGGGCGGCACCGGTACGCGCGCGAAGGGTGAAGAGGGTTCCATGGGTAACCCCAACACCAACAAGACCGGCATGAAGTACGGCGTCCAGGGTCCGCAGGACAACCAGGACCCGCACCTCGCCCGCCAGGCCGCGCTCAAGGAAGCGGCGGACTTCGGCATGATCGGTCTTCTCTCGAGCGCCGCCGGCGCGGACCCGAACGCGCCGACCGCGCCGTGGGGACGTGAAGACTCGCTCGGCAACGATCCGATGAGCGCCCGCGGCAACATGTGGGGCGACGCGATCGGTGACTCGTTCGGCGCGGGCGGCCTCGGCCTCTCCGGCGTCGGCGAAGGTGGTGGTGGCCGCGGCGAAGGTATCGGCCTCGGCAACATCGGTACCCTCGGTCACGGCGCCGGCACCGGCACCGGTCAGGGCTTCGGTAACGGTCACGGCCGCCTCGGCGGTGCGCACCAGACCCGTTCGCCCTCGCTCCGCCAGGGCAACACGACGGTCAACGGTCGCCTCCCGCCGGAGGTCATCCAGCGCATCGTCCGCCAGAACTTCGGTCGCTTCCGTCTCTGCTACGAGAACGGCCTGAAGTCGAACCCGTCGCTGACGGGTCGTGTCTCCGTCAAGTTCGTCATCGGTCGCGAAGGCGACGTTCAGACGGCGCAGGACGGCGGCTCGGAGCTCCCGGATCAGACGGTCGTGGGCTGCGTCGTCCGCGGCTTCCAGAACCTGTCGTTCCCGAAGCCGGAAGGCGGCATCGTCACGGTCGTCTACCCGATCATCTTCAGCCCGGGCGATCAGTAGTAGCCCGAACCCGAAAGGGTTGCGACGCGGGATGGAGCGCAAGCTCCGTCCCGCGTTTCATTTTGTACCAACTCGGTACGATGCGGGTTCCGGCTTTCGGGACAGCTGGGCACCCCGGACTAAAGTCCGGGGCAGCAAAAGCCGCTGCTCGACCCGATGGAAGTCCGCCTGCGGCGGACTCTCGCTGTGTGCCTGCAACGGCGGGAGTCCGCCGCAGGCGGACTTGGATCGAGTCCACAAAGAATTTTGCTGCCCCGGACTTTAGTCCGGGGTGCCCGGCTCACGAGGATGCGGGTCCCGTTCGGGGGGAACATATGGAGTTTACTTCTCCGTCCCGACTCCCCTAAACTCCCGCCCCGACGTTCACCTGTTCGCGAGGGAAATGATGCGCGCACGCACCCTGTTTGTGAGCCTTGTCACCGCCATGTCGATCGCCACCGGCGTCGCGAGCGCGGGTTGCAGCCGCAACAACATCGAAGCGGTCAACCTCGCCAACGAAGGCGACAAGTCGCGCAACGGCAACATCGACGACGCGATCTCGAAGTACGAGCAAGCGAAGCAGCTCGACCCGTCGAACCACCGCATCCTGTGGAAGCTCGCGACCGCGTACCAGAAGAAGGAAAACTGGGACAAGGTCAACGAGACGCTCGGCCCGGCGACGAAGCTCGCGCCCGATCACGCGAACTACTTCTACTTGAAGGGCTACGCGCTGAAGCAGATGGCGGTGAAGGGCCCGACGCAGTGGAAGGAAGCGCAGGACCCGCTCGAGCAAGCGATCAAGCTCGACGCGAACTATGCCGATCCGCACTTCGAGCTCGCAGAGGTCATGCTCCACCTCGACGACGAGAAGAGCGCGCTCGACCACTACACGAAGGCGATCGAGCTCAAGCCCGACGAGATCCCGTTCTACGGTCCGCTCATCGACCTCTACGTGCGCCTCGGCTACCTCGACGAGGCCGAGAAGGTCGCCCGCGAAGGTCTGAACTACGACAAGGGCGACATCAAGGGCTTCCAGATCCACGTGCTCCTCGGCTTCGTGCTCGAGCGCAAGAGCGACATCAAGGGCGCGGTCAAGGAGTACGAGACCGCCAAGAAGTCTTGCGGCCAGTGCAACGAGAAGGGGCAGAACATCATCTTCTTCAACCTCGGCGCGGCCTACGCGAAGGACGGTCAGAAGAGCTTGGCGAACTCCAACCTTCTCTCCTTCCAGAAGACCGTGTGCCGCGGTGGCGCCGCCCAGCGCTACGCCGACGAGTGCACCCAGGCGCAGGAAATCCTCAAGACCGTCGGCGGGACCGCAGGGCCCTGAGGAACGCTCGGTTTTTCGGCCCGGCGCGTCCATGGCGACGCCGCGTTGTCAAGCGCAACGCGCGCTTACTGAAGCTCATTTTCGCCTCATTTTCCCACGCAGATCGCCGCACCAACGTGCGAAGCGCTCTGGTACCGTTGGCAGTCGGCTAGGAGGTCTCGGCTTTGCCAATTCTTCCGCGAGCATCGGGAGAGTCGCGAAGCACGAGGCGAGTGTAAACGAGAGGATCCATGGACCTGCAGGAGCGTCTTTCGTACCTCGAGAACGCGCGTGACTGGCAAGCGCTGGTCGACGAGCTCGAGAAGGCCATTCCCGGGACGTCGGAGAGTGCGCAGAAGGCCGGCTTTCACCTCAAGCTCGGTCGTGTGCTCGAAGGGAAGTTCCTTCTCGGCGTGAAAGCGCTGAAGCACTTCCAGGACGCGTACAAGCTGAACCCGGCGCTCCTCGAGAGCTTGTCGGCCGCGCGTTCGATCTACTGGGATCTCGGCAAGCTCAACATGGTCCAGAAGCTCCTCGAGCTCGAGCTCAAGGCGCAGCAGGGACCGGAAGCGAGCACGCTGCTCCTCGAGCTCGGCGACGTCCTGTGCGACGTCGGCGACTACGACAAGGCGACCGCGACCTACGCGCGCAGCCTCGCCGCGAGCGGTGGCGCGAACAAGGACGCGAGCGCGTCGCTCGAAGACGTGCAGGCCGAGAGCGGCTCGTGGCAGCAGCAGGTCGCCGCGCTCCTCCGCACCGGTCACGATGCTCCCGACGCTGCCGCACGCACGCGCGCGTTCCTCCGCGCCGCGCGCATCGCGCGTCGCTTCGCGCCCGACGAAGTCGGCGAGATGCTCGCGAAGGCGTACGCCGCCGATCCCACGTCGAAGCAGGCCGCGACGCTCTACGAGGGCGCGATGGTCGAGCAGGGCCAAGGCGAGATCCTCGAAGCCACGCAGCTCGAGCTCTTGACCATGGTCGAGGACCGCAAGGAGCGCGCGAAGCTCGCGCTGCTCTTCGGCACCCGCTGGGTCGGGCGCCACCAGAACGTCGAAGTCGGCACGCGCTTCCTCGAAGAGGCGCTCAAGCTCGACCCCGCGCAGGAAGGCGCGTTCAACTTCGTGCGCGACGCGTACGGCAAGAAGGGCGGCGATTGGAATCGCGTCCTCACCGTCGCGGAAGAAGCGCTGAAGGCCACGAGCGGCAACGGCGACGCGACGTTCCTCCTCGTGCAGCAGGGCACGATCGCCTGGCGCGAGCTCGGCGATCTCATGAAGGCGCGCACCGTGTTCCAGCGCCTCGGCTCGATCGCTCCCGAGCACCCGACGCTCCGCGCGTTCGAGGCGCAGATCGGCGAGTCGCTCGCTCCGCGCGGCGAAGGCTCGCCGCCGTCTGCCGTCCCGACGCCGCGTGCACCGGCCGTCGCAGCACCGACGGCGCCTCCGCCGGAGGAAGCCGCGCAGGCTCAGGCCGAAGAAGCCGCGCAGGCGCACGCCGAGCCCGAGCCGCCGCCGCCGGCCCCCGAACCGGCGGGCCTCGCCGATCCGGTTGCCTCGCCGGCGCCGCCTCCGGCAGCTGCCGCTGCACCCGAACCGGCTGCCGCCGCGCCGTCGGCTGCGGACGAAGGCAAGATCGCGGAGCTCCGCGCGACTGCCGAGAAGCAGGAAGCCGCGAAGCGCTTCAACGAGTACGTGAAGACGATCCTCCAGCTCGCGGGCCTCGTGCCCGACGCGGCGGAGAAGGTCGAGCTCTACATGAAGGCGGCCGACCTCTACGTCGGCAAGTTCGCGAACCAGGCCGAAGCGGTGAAGGCGTACGAGGCGGTCATCGCGATCGATCCCGAGAACGCGACCGCGATCGACTACCTGCGCCAGATGTACGAGAAGCGCCGCGACTGGGAGAAGCTCCTCGGTCTGCAGCGGCGCGAGGCCGAGTCGCTCCCGCCGGGTGGCGAGCGCGCGCAGAAGTTCCTCGAGATGGCGAAGCTCGCCACCGAGCGCGTGAAGAAGCCGGAGGTCTGCATCGACCTCTGGAAGGAAGTCATCGCGAGCGACGACTCCAACGCCGAGGCGCTCGGCGCGCTCTCCGCCCTCTACGAGCGCTCGAAGGACTTCGAGCTCCTCGCGCAGGTGCTCGAGAAGCAGGCCGAGATCACCTACGACAACGGCCAGAAGATCCAGATCCTCAACAAGCTCGGCACCATCTACGGCGATCGTCTGAACAACGACGAAGGCGCGGTGGGTGCGTGGCGCAACTTGCTCGCGCTCGATCCGAACGATCGCAAGGCGCAGGAAGCGCTCAAGAAGAAGTACCTCGCGCTCGGCCGCTGGGACGACCTCGAGGTCTTCTACGCCGAGACCGGCAAGTGGGACGAGTTCATCCGCGTCCTCGAGCAGCAGGAGGCGAAGGAGACCAAGCCCGACGCGAAGACGGGCCTGCTCTTCAAGATCGCCGAGCTCTGGGCGGACAAGAAGCAGAAGAACGATCGCGCGGCCAAGGCCTACGAGAAGATCCTCGAGCTCGAGCCGAACAGCCTCCGCGCCGCGGAAGCGCTCATCCCGATCTACACGCAGGCGAACAACTCCAAGGCGCTCGCCAACGTGATCGAGGTGAAGCTCGGTCACGAGGAAGATCCGTCCTCGAAGATGGCGCTCTACCGCGAGGTCGCGGCGCTCTACGAAGGCAAGGTCAAGGACCCGGCGAAGGCGTTCGATCGCTACCTCGCCGCGTTCGAGCTCGCTCCGCACGACGAGCAGGCCAGCGCGGACGCCGAGCGCGCCGCCAAGGCGACGGGCTCGTGGGATCGCCTCATCGCGAGCTACCGCACCGCGATCGAGAACGCGGACAACGGCGGCGAGCGCGAGACCGCGATCGCCCTGCGCCTCCGCCTCGGCCGCGTGCAGGTCGAAGAGGTCAACAACGTCGACGCAGCGCTCTCCGCCTTCCGCGAGGTCTACGATCTCGACGGCGAGAACGCCGACGCGCTCGGCGCGCTCGAGCGCCTCTACCGCCAGACGGGCCGGTTCACCGAGCTCCTCGGCATCTACGAGAAGAAGCGCGACCTCGCGCCCGACACCCAAGAGAAGAAGACGATCCAGTACGAGATCGCGGGTCTCTACGAGAAGGAGATCAACGACCTCGACAAGGCGATCGCGACCTACCTCGAGGTGCTCGACGACGAGCCGGCTGACGGCCGCTCGCTCGCCGCTCTCGACGCGCTCTACGGCAAGCTGGAGCGCTGGGAGCCGTACGCCGACGTCCTCCGCAAGCGGATCGAGCTCGAAGCGGGCGACGCGACGACGATCGACTACAAGTACCGTCTCGGGCAGACGCTCGAGAAGCACCTCGGCGACGCGCCGGGCGCGCTCGAGCAGTACCGCGAGATCCTCTTCGTCGAGGCCCAGCACGAGGGCGCGAAGAATGCGCTCGAGGCGATGCTCGCGCACGACCAGCTCAAGGCGGAAGCCGCCGCGATCCTCGAGCCGATCTACGAGGAGCGGAGCGAGTGGACGAAGCTCATCGGCGCCCTCGAGATTCTCGCCGGGAGCGAGAGTGACCTGTCGCGGCGCGTTCAGCTCCGCCGCAAGGTGGCGCGCATCTCGAGCGAGTCGCTCAACGATCACACGCACGCGTTCGACGCGCTCGCCTCGGCCCTCAAGGACGATCCGTCCTCGCCCGAGACCCGCGCCGAGATCGAGCAGGTGTGCGAGGTGTCCGGCGCGCACAAGCGCCTGGTGGAGCTCTACCAGGAGGTCGCGAAGGACCTGACCGACGCGGCGCTCGCGCGCGAGTACTGGATGAAGGTCGCCGCGCTCGACGAGCGTCTCGGCCTCATCGAAGACGCGGGCGGTGGCTACGCCAAGGTCCTCGAGCTCGACCCGACCGACGGGGAAGCGCTCCAGGCCCTCGAGCAGCTCTACGTCCGTACGTTCCGCTGGAACGATCTCATCGGCGTCATCCAGCGCCGCATCGACCAGGCGCAAGATCCCGAGGTGCGCGAGTCGCTCCTCGCGCAGATGGCGCAGGTCCAGGACGAGAAGCTCGGTCGCCCGGAGGACGCGGTCGCGTCCTACCGCAAGGTGCTCGAGCTCGACCCGGCGAACCCGCGCGCGCTCGCCGCGCTCGACGCGCTCTTCGTCCGCCAGAAGATGTGGCCGGAGCTCGCCGAGAACCTCGAGGCGCAGCTCGCGCTCGCCCAGGACGACGCGAGCCAGATCTCGCTCATGCTCCGCCTCGCGCAGATCCGCGAGAGCGAGATGAGCCAGGTCGACGTCGCGATCGAAGGCTACCGCTCGGTGCTCGAGCGCGAGCCGACCAACGCGGAGGCGCTCGCCGCGCTCGAGCGGCTCGGGCAGAACCCCGAGCACGAGCTCGCGATCGCCGATCTCCTCGAGCCCCTGTACCGCCACCTCGGCGACTACCAGAAGCTCATCGGCGTGCACGAGGTCCAGGTGCGCCGCTCCGACGACGTCACGCGTCGGGTCGAGCTCCTCCACCAGATCGCGCAGCTCCACGAGGACGCGGCCGGTGACTTGAACCAGTCGTTCCTCACGTACGCCCGCGCCCTGAAGGAAGAGCCGGGCAACGAGGGGACGCAGCAGAACCTCGACCGCGTCGCTCGCGCGACGAGCCGCTTCGTCGACCTCGCGAAGGTCTACGAGGATCTCTCCGCCGGGATCGAAGACGCATCGCTCGCCAGCGCGCTCTGCGCGATGAGCGCGCGCGTGTACGAAGGCGACATCGGCGACATCGACACTGCGGTCGCGCGCTACCGGCGCGTGCTCGAGATCGATCCGCAGAACCTCGCCGCGGCCGAGTCGCTGGAGCGCCTCTTCCGCCAGGCGGAGCGTTACCAGGACCTCTCGGCGATCCTCCAGCGCAAGGCGGAGATCCTCGACGAGCCGAGCGACAAGAAGGAAGCCCTCTTCCAGGCCGCCGCGATCGAGGAGGACGTCCTCGAGCGCGCCGAGAGCGCGATCACCGTCTACCAGAAGGTGCTCGAGCTCGACGGCGACGACGTGCGTGCGCTCGACGCGCTCATCAAGCGCTACCTCGGGCTGTCGCGCTGGGTCGACCTCCTCGCGATCTACTCGCGGAAGGCGGACCTCGTCGGCGATCCGGACGAGAAGAAGCGCATCTACTACCAGGTCGGTGCGGTCTACGAGCGCGAGCTCGGGGACGTCGCGAAGGCGATCGACACCTACCAGAAGATCCTCGAGCTCGATCCGGACGACCTGCAGGCGCTGTCGCGCCTCGACGTCCTCTACGAGCAGGCGCAGAACTGGACCGAGCTCTTGACCGTCCTCACTCGCGAGAGCGAGATGACGAGCGATCCGCAGGAGGCGATCAGCTACCAGTACCGGATCGCGGAGCTCTACGAGAAGCGGCTCGAGGACGTGCCCCGCTCGATCGAGCTCTACCGCGACATCCTCGCGCAGCTCCCGGATCATGCGCCGACGCTCGCGGCCCTCGAAGGGCTCAAGGGCGGCGACAAGGATCCGCTCGGCGCCGCCGCGGTGCTCGAGCCCGTCTACGAGGCCGCAAGCGACTGGCCGAAGCTCGTCAGCGTGCACGAGGTCCAGGTCCAGCACACGCAGGACGTCTTCCAGAAGGTGGAGCTCCTCCACCGCATCGCGCGTCTCTACGAGGACGCGATGGACAACCACGCGTCGGCGTTCGACACGTACGCGCGCGCGGTCGTGCTCGACAGCTCGAACCAGGATTCGCTCGCGAACCTGGAGCGGCTCGCGACGATCGTGAACCGTTGGCCGAACGTCGCTTCGCTCTACGACGCGGAGCTCGTGAAGCTCGGCGAGGCGGGCGACGCACCGGAGCGCTTCGTGGAGCTCGGGCTCCGCGTGGCTGCCATCTACGAGACGCAGCTCGAAGACGTCGAGAATGCGATCGGCCGCTACCGCAAGGTCCTCGAGACCGAGGCGGAGAACCAGACCGCGATCAAGGCGCTCGATCGGCTCTTCCTCCAGACGGAGCGCTGGGCCGACCTCGCCGCGATCCTCGCGCGCGAGGCCGAGATCGGCCAGACGCCGGACGAGATCCTCGAGCTGAAGTATCGGCTCGGTCAGGTCTACCAGACCCGGATCGGTGATCTCGATCAGGCGATCGCAGCCTACCGCGACGTCCTGAACGCGGCGCCGGAGCACACGGCCACGCTCGAGGCGCTCGAAGCGCTCTTCGCGGGTGGGACCAAGCAGCCGGAGATCGCCGAGATCCTCGAGCCGCTCTACCGCGCCTCGGGCGACTGGGAGAAGCTCGTCAAGGTGTACGAGGCGCAGCTCGTCCACACGCCGCCCCAGCCGACGGACGACGGGAAGGGCGGACCGGAGGAGCGGCTCGCGGCGTACTACCGCATCGCCGAGCTCCACGAAGAGAAGCTCGTCGACGGCTCCGCCTCGCTCGAGGTCTACATCCGCGCGCTCAAGGAGTACCCGCTCGACGAGAAGTCGAACGAGGAAGCTCCGCGCCTCGCGGCCGCCGTCGACGGCGGCTGGGATCACCTCGCCAACGCGTTCGCCGACATCCTCGGCGCGCACCAGGACAAGACCGTCCAGACGACGGTCGGCAAGCGCCTCGCGCGCACGTTCGAGGACGAGCTCGGCGACATCTCGAAGGCGGAGGAGACGTACAAGTACGTCCTCACCGTCGACGAGCTGGAGCAAGAAGCGCTCGCGAACCTCGACCGCATCTACGCGTCGATGGAGTCGTGGCCCGAGCTCGCGAACATCCTCGAGCAGCGGATCAAGGCCGGCGGCGATCAGGTGGAGCTCGTCGACTTCCACGCGCGCGTGGGCGAGATCTACGAGACCAAGACCAGCGACGTGCCGAACGCGATCCGCGTCTTCCGGCGCATCTTCGACGAGCTGGAGAAGACCCACGAGGGCGCGATCGCCGCGCTCGCGCGGATCTACGAGACGACGGAGAACTGGACGGAGCTCCACGGCGTCTACGAGCGCGAGCTCGAGAACGCCGCCGGCGACTCCGCCGCGGCCGACATCCGCGCGAAGATCGCGCACCTCGCCGCCGATCGCCTGAACGATCCGAACCGCGCGATCGAGACCTGGAAGACGGTCCTCGATCTCCGTGGTGAGGACCCCGAAGCGCTCGGCGCCCTCGCGAACCTCTACGAGCGGCAGGGCCTCTGGCGCGAGCTCGTGGACGTGCTCGAGCGCGAGTTCGAGATCGCCGCGAGCGACGACGATCGCGTGAACATCCTCACGCGGCGCGCGCGCATCTTCACCGACAAGCTCGAGCGCGACGAGATGGCGCTCGAGGACTACAACCGCGTCCTCGACATCGACTTCGCGAACGTCGGCTCGCTCCGTGCGATCGCCGCGATTCGTCGGCGCGGTGCGGATCCGATCGAGCTCGTCAACGCGCTCCACCAGATCGTGGATCGCGCGGCGGCCATGCTCGACGCCGAGGAGCTCAAGGAGACCTTCCGCGAGCTCGGCAAGACGTACGGCGAGAAGCTCCAGCAGCCGTTCGACGCGGCCGACGCCTGGCGCAAGCTCCTCGAGGTCGGCCCCGACTTCGAGGCGATGAACGCGCTCGAGGCGATCTACCGCTCCGAAGAGAAGTGGACCGACGTCATCGACGTGAAGATGCAGCGCGCGGCTGCTCTCGAGGACGTTGCCCAGAAAATCGAAGAGTATCGTCAGGTTGCGGCGCTCTGGAAGGACACCGTCCAGGAGCCCGACTCGGCGACGCCGGCCTACCAGAAGATCCTCGAGGCGGACGGCACCCACGACGAGGCGTTCGAGGAGCTCGAGAAGCTCCACACGGCCGCCGCGCGTTGGGAGCCGCTCATCGAGCTGTACCTCGCGCGCCTCGACACGCGCGAGGAGACCGCGGATCGCACGGAGCTCCTCCGCAAGATCGCGCGCGTCTTCGAAGAGCACCTCGACGACAAGAACCAGGCCCTCGACGCGCTCATCAACGCGCTGGCCGAGGACTTCCACGATCGCGAGACCGCGCGCTACCTCGAGCGCATGGCCGAAGCGACGGGCCGCTGGAACGAGGTGATCAACACCGCGAACGGCTGGCTCAAGGAGCAGACCGAGCCGAAGCAGAAGATCCGGCTCTGCCTGCACCTCGCGAAGTGGTACGGCGACGACCTCGGTCACCCCGAGTACGCGCAGCCCTACTACGCGCAGATCGTCCAGCTCGACCCGAACAACGTCGGCGCGCTGCGCCAGATGGGTCAGCTCTATCGCAAGAACGGCAACTGGCAGCAGCTCGGCGCGAGCCTGACCCGTGCGCTCGACGTCGCCGTCGGCGACGTGGACCGCAAGGAGATCTTGAACGAGCTCGGTGAGCTCCTCGACGGTCAGATGAACCAGACCGATCAGGCGATCACCTACTTCCAGCGCGCGCTCGAGGTCGACGGCCAGTACCTGCCGCCGATCGAGAACCTGGAGCGCATCTATGCAGCGCGCGGCCAGAACCGCGAGCTCGTCGACATCCTCGCGAAGAAGGTCGCCGCGCTCACCGCGCCGGCGGACATCGCGATCACGAAGCTCCGCGCGGCGTCCCTCTACGAGGGCACGCTCAACGAGCCGTCCAAGGCGGCCCAGGAGTACCGCGAGGTGCTCGAGGTCGATGCGGCGAACCTCCAAGGCATGCGCGGTCTCGCGCGTGTCTGCGAGACGCTCGAGCAGTGGCCCGAGCTCGTGAAGGTTCTCGAGAGCGAGCTCGACGTCGTGGCGACGGAGCGCGAGCGGATCGAGGTCCTCATGCACCTCGCCCGCCTGCAGGAGGAGCAGTTCCTCAAGGCGGACCTCGCGGCCCAGCGCCTCGAGCAGGTCGTCGAGATCGACCCGAACCACGAAGAGGCGTACTTCGCGCTCGAGCGCAACTACCGCAAGATGCGGCAGTGGCACGAGCTCATCAACGCCTACGAGCGCCACATCTCGGCCGCGAGCGAGAAGAAGACGAAGGTCGAGCTCTACGGCTACATCGCGCAGGTCTACTCGGACGAGATCGGGGACGCGGAGAAGGCGATCGAAGCCTGGCGCAACCTGATCGATCTCGACGAGCAGAACATCCCCGCCCTCGAAGCGCTCTCGAAGCTCTACGAGAAGCAGGGCGATGCGCCGTCGGCGATCGACTACATGACGCGCGTCGCGGATCTCACGACCGACAGCAAGCAGCGCGTCGAGTCGTTCTTCCGCATCGGCAAGGCGCTCGACGAGAAGCTCGGCGATCGCGTGGCGGCTCAGGACCGCTACGAGATGGCGCTCGACATCGATCCCTCGCACATCCCGACCATGGCCGCGCTCCGCGCGATCGCCTTGGACAACGCGGACTACGACAAGGCGGCGAAGCTCCTCGATCAGGAGCAGAGCTACACGCAGGCGCCGCGGCAGCGCGCGCGCTTGCTCGTGGAGCTCGGGCGCCTGCGCCAGGACCAGCTCGGTGAGCAGGATGCGGCCGTCCTCGCCTGGGAGGCCGCCTACGAAGCCGATCCGGAGAACGAAGACGGCGCGCTTCCGCTCTCGAACTACTACGTCGAGCAGCAGGAGTGGGCGAAGGCGGAGCCGCTCCTCGACATGCTCGTTCGCAAGAGCGGCAAGCGCGAGCGCACGGAGCAGCACGATCTGCAGCGTCGCCTCGGGCAGGTCACGGCTGCGCTCGGCAAGGACGACAAGGCGCTCAAGGCGTACACCGCCGCGCACCAGCTCGACCTCACCGACCAGCTCACCATCCGCGGCTTGGCCGAGGTCAGCTTCCGCCTGAAGGACTGGGGCGGCGCGCTCACCAACTACCAGAAGGTGCTCACCTCGCTCGGCGAGGAGGAGACCGAGGCGCGCGCCGAGGTCTACTACAAGCTCGGCTGCATCAAGAAGGAGCAGGGCCAGGGCAAGCAGGCGATCAACAACTTCGAGAAGGCGCTGTCGGTCGATCCGGCCCACAAGCCCACGCTCGAGGCGATGGTTCTCCTCTACACCGAGTCACGCGATTGGAAGCAGGTCGTCGCCTACAAGCGGCAGATCCTCGACAACGTGATGGAGTCGGACGCGCGCTTCAAGATCCTCAACGAGATCGGCGAGATCTGGCGCGACAGCGACAAGAACCCGGCGAAGGCGATCGAGGCGTTCGAAGAAGCACGCGACCTCGAGCCGACGTACCTCCCGCTGCTCCACACGCTGCTGACGCTCTACCAGACGGTGGAGAACTGGCCGCGCATGATCGATACGATCCAGACGATCGCCGATCAGGAGAAGGACGGCGTCCGCAAGTCGAAGTTCCTCTACACGATGGCGCAGCTCTATCGTGACAAGGAGAACGATCCGGCGCGCGCGGTCGACCTCTTCAACGACGCGCTCGATCTCAACCCGACGTTCCTCGAGGCCTTCGAGCGCATCAACAAGATCCTCACCGGTCAGAAGGACTGGAAGAACCTCGAGCGCGCGTTCCGCAAGATGCTCAAGCGTCTCGCGGGGGCACCGGAGAAGGACAAGAACAACGACCTGTTCTTCAACCTCTGGCACAACCTCGGCATCATCTACCGCGACCGCCTGCACGACATGAAGGCCGCCATCGAGTCCTTCAAGATGGCGACGCAGTACAAGCCGGACGAAGCGGTCGAGCGTCAGATCCTCGCGGAGCTCTTCGAGGCGACGGACCAGATGGAAGCGGCGATCGGCGAGCACGCGATCGTCCTCCAGAAGGATCCGATGCGCGTCGACCCGTACCGGAGCCTCTACAAGCTCTACATGAAGCTCCACGAGTACGACCGCGCGTGGTGCATGTGCGCGGCGCTCGCGTTCCTGCACAAGGCGGACGAGGAAGAGAATCGCTTCTTCGAGGACTACCGCCCGCGCGGGATGATCCAGGTGAAGAGCCGGCTCGACAACGAGCTCTGGGTGAAGAACCTCTTCCACAAGGACGAGAACCTCTACATCGGCAAGATCTTCGAGATGATCACCCCCGCGGCGATCGTAGCGAAGACGAACCAGCTCAAGGCGGCGCGCCAGCTCCCGGTCCTCGACAAGCGCTTCAAGCAGGACCCGGCGACGAGCACCGTCACCTTCGCCAAGACCTTCGGGTGGGCGGCGCAGGTGCTCGGGGTTCCGCTGCCGGAGCTCTACGTCCGTCCGGACGTGGCGGGTGCGCTCGTGGCGGTGCCGGCGGCTCCGCCGGCCAGCCTCGCCGGTCAGAACGTGCTCACCGGCTTCACGCCGCAGGAGCTCACGTTCATCGTCGGCAAGCACCTCTCGTCGTACCGCGGCGAGCACTACATCCGGAACCTGTTCCCCACCGTGAACGAGCTCAAGGTGCTCCTGTTCGCGGCGGTGAAGGTCATCGTGGCGGACTTCAACGTTCCGCCGGAGATGGCGCAGGCGGTCAACCAGACCGCGGCCGAGCTCGTGAAGTACATGCAACCGATCCAGCGCGATGGTCTGCGCATGGTCGTGCAGCGCTTCATGGAGGACGGCGCCCGCGCCGATCTGAAGAAGTGGGTCCAGACCGTGGAGGTCACCGGTGCACGCGCCGGCCTCCTGCTCTGCGCCGACCTCGAGATCGCGAAGAAGATCATCAGCGCGGAGCCGCAGCTCCCGGGTGATCTCCCGCCGGCGGAGAAGATGAAGGAGCTCCTCGTCTTCAGCGTCAGCGAGCAGTACTTCGCGCTCCGCAAGGCCCTCGGCATCGCCGTCGGCTGACCTTCCGTCACCTCAGCAGAAATCGCGCAACCGAGACCTCCGCGTGGCCGATGGACGGCCACACGGAGGTCTTCGCATGTCCGAGTCCGAACGCAGCTCCACCGTCGAGCTCCCGCGCCTGTCCACGCGTGCACCGCTGGTGCTCGAGGTCTGCGACGCGAGCGGTACGCGCACCGTCCCGCTCTCCGAAGCGGAGCAGCTCGTCGGCTCGTCGTCCGCCGCCGCCATTCGGCTCGAGGACGACGCCGTCAGCGAGCGCCACGTCGCGCTGAGCGTCTCGGGTGGCTACGTCGCCGTCCGTGATCTCGGCTCGCGGAACGGCACGTTTCTCGGCTCGGCGCGGATCACGGAGGCGCTCGCGGGGCCGGGGACGCTCATCAGCGTCGGCAACAGCTCGCTCCAAGTGCGGGTGCGCGATCTCGACGAGGACGAGGAGGAAGGCGCCTTCCAGCCGCTCCCCGGGTTGCTCGGGACGTCGAAGCCGATGCGCACGCTCGCACGTACGGTTCGCGGTCACGCGCGCCTGAAGCTGCCGGTGCTGGTGCTGGGGGAGAGCGGCTCGGGGAAGGAGCTCGTCGCGCACGCCATCCACCTCGAGAGCCAGCGCGCGCGAGGACCGTTCATCGCGCTCAACGTCACGTGCCTGCCGCGCGAGCTCGTCGAGAGCGAGCTCTTCGGTCACGAGCGCGGCTCGTTCACGGGCGCGGTGACGAAGCGGCGCGGGGCCTTCGCCGAGGCGGAAGGCGGGACGCTGTTCCTCGACGAGATCGGCGATCTTCCGCTCGAAGCGCAGCCGAAGTTGCTCCGCGCGCTCGACGGCTACGGCGTTCGCTCGGTGGGGGCGAGCGCACCGGCGGTCCAACCCGACGTGCGGGTCGTCGCGGCCACGCACGCTCCGCTCGCGCGTCGCGTCGCCGAGGCCGAGTTCCGGCGCGATCTCTTTCATCGCCTCGACGTCCTGACGGTCCACGTCCCGCCGCTCCGAAGTCGGCCGGGGGACATCGGGGCGCTCGCGCGGTCGTTCCTCGCGCGCCTCGCGAGCGACATCGGGCAGCGGAAGGAGCTCACGACGGCGGCGCTGGCGCGTTTGGTCGCGCACTCGTGGCCCGGCAACGTGCGGGAGCTCCGCAACGTGCTCGCGCGCGCGGGCGCAGCGGCGCAGGGGCGCGTGATCGACGGCGCGCACGTCGACGTCGCGCTCGGCGTGGAGCCGGGCGAGGCGCGTCGCCTCACGCCGGCGCTCGCGAAGGCCCTCGTCGCCGAGCACTCCGGCAACCTCACCCGGGCGGCGCGCGCGGCGGGCTGCGCACGCAGCACGATTCGGAAGCTGATCACCGGTTGACGAGCTTGCCCTCGCGCCGGAATCGCACTCCAATGCGGGCGTGAAGCTCCGGATCCACCACGTCCTGCTCGCGGTCCCGTTCGTGGCCAGCGGGTGCAGCTCCTGCGGGAAGTCCGGGGGAGCTCCGGCGGCCGACGCCGCTCCGGTGGTCTCGAGCGCGGTCGGGGCAACGGTCGCCGCGCCGGAGCTTTCGTTGCCGATCGGCGCGGACGTCGCGCCGGACGGAGCCATCTGGGTCGCGGGGTACGTGGCGGCGCGGAAGGCCGTCGTGGTCACGCGCCATGACGCGAGCGGGAACGCGACCGCGCTGGGCGATGCGTTCACCGAGGTGGACTGGTCGACCGGCTCCGAGGTTCGCGTCTTCACCGGCGCGAAGGGGGTCGCGGTGGCGTTCCGCGGCACCGTGTCGGGGAAAGCAGGCCAGCACGTGCGCCTGCTCGACCCGAGCGCGAAACCGTACGCCGGGGCCGAGGCCTTCGATGCGGACGGCATCCCGTGCGCGACGAAGGACGGCGTCGTCGCGATGGACCGGATCGCCGCGGGTGGGCGCTTGACGATTCACCCGTTCGACGGCTCGGCCGCGAAGCTCGGTTTGCCCAGCGTGCCCGATGCGACGCTCGCGTGCGGCGACTCGAAGGCGTACCTCCTCGACGACGGTGATGACGGGCTCGCGGTCCGCGGGATCGAGCAGCAGACGACCGTCAACGTCGCGCCGGGCGATGGCGACGACGAGCCGCGCGATCATCCGGCGTTCACGGTGGGCGACGAGCTCTCCATCCTGGTCGTGACGACGGGCGGGGCGCTCAAGCTCGTGGCTCCCTACGACAAGCCGCCGCGTGGGGTGGGGAAGCTCGGGGACGACGAGGATCTCGTCGCGGTCGACGGGGACGAGAAGCGTGCGCTCGTCGTCTATACGAAGGACGAGCTCACGCGCTGCGGCGCGGACCGGCTCGTCTCCGACGTCTTCGTGCAGGTCATCCCGCGTGACGGTGCGAAGCCGACCACGGACGACGTGGTGAAGGCTGCGTGCGACGTGGACGTGGGGCCGTTCTGGATCGGGCAGGCGAGCGGCAAGACCGTCATCGCGTGGGGCGAGCGGGACGGCAAACGCTCGAAGGGTGCGCCGCCGGTCACCGGCGTGGGCTACCGCGTGCTCGGCGAAGGTGCGGCGCAACGAACGGCGGTCTCGGCCGAGGACGTGACGTTCGCCGGCTGCAGCGCGCAGAAGTGTTACGCGGTGTCGCTCGAGCGGCCGACCGGGACGGATGGAATGGTGCCGGGGAAGGCGCGCATCGTCGCGTTCCCGTGACGGCGAGCAGAGCTCGGCCCGTAGTCAGTGTCGTGCGCGTGCGAGCAAGGCCTCCGCCTCCGCGACGAAGCGTGCCGCGCGTTCGCCCGCCAGTCCCTCCGACGGGAGGATGGCGGTCCCGCGCTTCCCGAACATCGTGCCGCTCCGACCTTCGAGCTCGGGAGCGACGAACAGCGGCGCCACGCGGCCGGCATACGTCGCCGCCGACGGCATCAGGAGCCCGATCAGGAGCTCGACCAGTCGATGCTTCAGGCTTCCTGCGCCGAGGTAGTTGGCGCGGATGTTGGTCTTCACGCCGCCCGGGTTCAGCCCGAAGACGTCGAGCTCCGGGTAGCGCTCTCGCGCATCCAGGACGAGCGCCTCGTTGAGGGCGACGGTGTTGTAGTGCGCCGTCATCGCGTCGTAGCTGCGCTCGGCGTTCAGGTCGTCGGGGTTCCCCAGCTCTCCCGAGCCAGGGAAACCCATCACGAAGATGCGCGGCCGACCCCGCGTCGAGCGCGCGAGCCGCGGTGCGTAAGTACGGAGGAGGGCGACGCGGCTCAGCGCGCTGACCGCGAGGTCGCGCTCGATGCCCTCGTTCGTCGTCTCGCGCTGGGGCGCGGCCATGATCCCCGCGGTGAGGACGACGACGTCGACCTCCGGATCGAGCGACTCGCCGAGCTCGCGTGCGGCATGCATCGAGGATAGGTCGGCGCGGACGAAAGAGAGCCCCGGCTGCCCGTCGTCGCGGAACGTCCTCCCGGCGACGGTCACGGTCGCGCCGCGGCTCGCGGCGAGGTTCGCGAGCGCCCGGCCCAATCCGTCGGTCCCACCGATCACGACCACCTTCTTGCCCTCCAGCGAGCGCGCCGCGAGCGGTGCCTTTCGGACGCGCAAGCTGGGATCCGGGATGCCGTTCATCGATTTCGTCGCCATGGTCGGTGCCCTTTCGCCTTCGAATGTGGCTCGGCGATCCAGATGAGGGAACAGCATGGCTTTTCATGAGCCCATGAGATGATCTCATGACCATGGTGCGACCCACGCCGAAGGGCTTCCGCGATCTGAACCTGAACCTACTCGTCGCCCTGGAGCGGCTGCTGGCGACGCGGAGCGTGCGCCTCGCCGCAGAGGCCTGCGGCGTCACCCAATCCGCGATGAGCCACACACTGGCCGAGCTCCGCCTCCAGCTCGGTGATGCCCTGCTCGTCCGACGCGGAAACGAAATGCTTCTCACGCCACGGGCGGAGGCGCTCGCGCTCCCGCTCGCGGACGCGCTCCGCGGGCTCGCGCAGGCCCTCGTTCCTCCCGCGCCGTTCGCCCCGGAGACGTCCGAGCGTCGCTTCGTGATTGCGGCGAGCGATGTCGCGGCGATCACGGTTCTTCCGCCACTCATGGCGCGGGTGGCCGTCGAAGCGCCCGGCGTCGAGATCGCCTTGATTCCCTACGACCGCGCGCGCATCGGTGCGGCGCTGGCCGCCGGCGAGGTCGATCTTGCGGTCGGGCCACCCCCCGGCGACGCGGGCGCGGGCCTCGCGACGCGGGCGCTCTACGCTTCGGAGTTCGTGGTCGCGATGCGAAAGGGGCACCCCGCGTCGACAGGGGTGCTCGCTCTCGATCTCGATGCGTACTGCGGGCTGGGCCACGTCGTCGTCAGCGTCGGTGGCATCGGGCAGAGCCCGATCGACGTGCTCCTCGCGCGGCGAAAGCGAACGCGTCGGATCGTGGCGCGCGTGCCGTACTTTCTCGTCGCGCCGGAGATCGTCGCGACGACCGATCTCGTGCTGACGGCTCCTCGCCAAGCGGTCGTGCGGGTTGCTGCCGCGCGAGCGTTGCGGCTCTTCGAGCCGCCGTTACCGCTCGCGCGGACGAAGATCGCGATGTACTTCCACCCTCGCTTCGCGGACGCGAGCGCGCATCGATGGTTGCGCGAGGTCCTCGCTGGAGCGGTCGCGAGCGTTTGAGCGGTCGCCTAGAACGAGAGCGACAGCGACCCGCCGCCGAGCTGCGGCGCGATCCACGGCGAGACGGTGAAGGGCATGTGCGCGGCCTTCGCCGGATCCTTCTTCGCCGCGAGCAGGTAGTAGAGCACCGTGCCGACGGTCGCCACGATGCCGACCGTGAGGCCGACGATGGCGATCGTGTTGTCGGTGTCGACCGCGCTCTGGTTGTCCTTCAGCGTGGTGCATGCGGTCGCGTACTGGCCCGTGGGCGGCGCGGTGCAGATGCCGGTCGGGTTGTACTTGTCGCGGATCGCGGCGCTACGGATCGTCGCTTCGGTCTGGTCCGCCTTGTCCTGCGCGCCGCTGCGCGCGATGGCGAAGCCGATCGCGACGCCGTAGCCGGCGAGCGCGACGCCACCGAGCACGAACACCGGCCATAGCGTCTTCGGCGGCGACAGCGGCCCGGGCTTGTTCGTCGTGTCACCACCCGGCGGCGGCGTGTTGTCCGGGGGCGGGTTGTTCGCGACCGGCGGCGGGTTGTTCGGCGGCGGGGGAGTGGTGCCGGTGCCCGTTCCGTTCGGCGGCGGCGTCGGGATCGGATCCACGTTGTTCGGCGGCGGGTTGTTCGGCGGCGGCGGCGCGGAGCCCGCGCGCAGCGAGAAGGTGCCGCCCGCAGCGAGCGTGACCTTCGACTCGTTCGTCACGCCGTCCGGCGTCTTCGTCTTCAACGTGTGCGTGCCGGGCTCGACGTCGACCGGGTCCATCGGCAGGAAGCCGGCGCGCTCGTTGTCGACCGTGATCTCGGTTCCGTTCGGACCCTGCACGTCGATCCGGGCGAGCTTGGCGCGCGCGTCGGTGATGCCCTTGTCGGCGGCGGCCTTGTCCGAAGCCGCGGGGTCCTTGTCGTTCTTGTACTGGAGGAAGTACTTGAGCGCCTCGAGCGGGTGGCCCGACTTGAGCGAGCTCTGCGCGAGGTTGAGCAGGATCGCCGGGTGCGGCTTCAGCGCGAGCGCTTGCTTGAAGGATGCACGTGCACCTTCGAAGTCACCCTTGTCGAAGAGCGCGACGCCCTCTTGGAAGCGCACGCGCGCCGCCTTGGTCGCGGCATCGTCGGCTTGCGGCGCTTGCGCGAGCGCGGCGGGCGCCGTCAGCGCGATGGGAGCAAACGAAATAAGAACGGCGGCGGCGATGGCACGGGTCTTCACTCGAAGCCTCCTAGGTCACGCGCCGCCCGCGAGAAACGTCTCTTCAGAACGGCGTGTCGCGAACGATACCGCCAGTTCCCTTCCCGGTGTTCGGTTTTCCGGTGCCGGTGGTGTTTCCGGCGGGACGTGCGGTGGCGGTGGCGGTGGGGCGCGACGTGGCGGTGGCCGTGGCGATCGGCGCTTGGGTCGCCGTCGCGGTCGGCTTCACCGCCGCCTGCGTGGTGGTCGGCGCGGTGACCTGGGTCGCGGTCGGCGCGCTCGTCTCGGTGGCCGTGGCCGTCGGCGCAGCGACCTGCGTCGCGGTTGCCGTCGGCTTCGCGGCGGTGTCGTCGACCGGCGGCGGCGGGGGAACGTGCCGCTCTTCGACCGTCTGCGTCGGCTGGCTCGCGGTGGTCGCCGTCTTCGGCGCGTCTCCACCGCTGAGGACCGTGAACTTCAACACCAAGCCGATCACGACCAGCGCGCCCACCGCACCCGCGATGATGATGCCGGTGTTCGACTTCTTCGGCGGCGCGAAGTCGTCGTCCGCGACGACGGTCGGCGCTGCGCGACGCGCGACGTCCGGTGCGGGCGCCGGCGCTGCCGGCGGCTTCGACTTGCGCGCGCGCGGCACGGGCGGCGCTTGCTGGGGCACGGCCGCGACGGCAACCGGTGCCGGCTTCGGCGGCGGCGGCGGCTCGTCGAGCACGACGACGACGGAGTCTTTCTCCGGCGGCTTCGAGTCGGTGCGCGCGGGCGGGAAGCGCGGCGCGGCGTGCGCCGTCACTTCGGAGCTCACGCCTGCGCCACCCGCGAGCGCGTCCATCTCGGCGGCGCTCAGCTTGGTGCCGCCGGCGAAGGGAGCATCGTCCAGCTCCCACGCGGGGCGAAACATGGAGGCGAAACGGTCGGCCTCCTCGGGGCTCAGGCGTCCTACTTGAAGCTCGGTCTTGGCGGCACTCGTCATCGGATCCTCAAGGGAGCCTCGATTCTAGCATCGGCGACGCGAGCGTCGACGGTTCCCCGCGGATCCCTTTACGATTCCGCTGCGCGAGCGAAATTCCGCTACCAATGGTCGCGGTCAGCCGCCGAATTCCTTCTTGAGCACATCGTCCCACTCGTCCGCGACGCGGCCCATCGTGTCGAGGAGATCCTCGAACTCTTCGTAGTCGAGGCCCGACAGGCGCCGGAGCGCGCGGACGAACACCTCGTCCTTCTTCGCGTCGATCGCGAACGCCGCATCGCTCGTCGTGAGAAGCGAGAGCTCGAGCAGGCGGCGGTACAGGCCCTCGCGATTGACGAGGGGCACCTTCATGATCGGCGCCAGCATGAGGAGCACGCCGTGGTCGTCGATGACGTTGATGCCCACGCTCGCGGAGCCCTTGCGGACTTGCGTGTAGCCCGTCGGGTCGAGCGGGTGGAGCGGGTTGCCCGAGCGCTCGGAGAACCGCTCGAGGTATGCGTTCACCATGGCGAACGCATCCTTGTAGACTTGTCCGGTCGTGCGGTCGGCGAAGATGGCGTTGGGCTCGGTCATCGGCAGTAGAATACAACGAAGCCGCATGCCGTCGGAAGGTTGGAAGCTGGGGGGGTTGGTGCTTGCCGTGGCGGCCGTGATCGCCTGCGGGGGCGGGGCGGCGACGCCCGATGCCGGGGACGACCGCTCGAAGGCGGTCGAAGCGGCGCGCACGATGGCCAAGCCCGAGACGCTCCTCCCGAGCCGGCCCGAGGTGCTCGCCCAGGCGCAGACGCTCGAGGCCTTCGCGGCGAAGGAGGGCAAGACCCAGGCGGCGCGCGAGCTCCACGAGCTGGCGGGGAACCTCTTCGAGCGCGTCTTCCGGCGTGACGGGAAGGACCAGGACGGGAAAGAGGCGCTCGCGGCCTATACGGCGGCGGCGGCGGATCTCGGGCTCGAGGGGGCGTGCGCGGATGGATTGCGGGGGGCGCGGCTCGCGGGCGACGTCGCGCGCGATGCGGAGACGACGTACGGCGAGCTCTATCGGCTCCAGCGCCGGCTCACGGCGATCGCGACGGGGGATGCCGGTGCGCCGGCGGTGGCGTCGGCGTGCGCGGCCGAGGTCGATGCCGCGCTCGGAGAGCTCGCCGCGTTTCGACCCGCGCCGCGCGTGCTGTCCGCGATCGATGCGGCGCTCGCGGCGCAGGGGCTCCTCGCGGGCACCGTGGACGCGGGGCGTGCGCTCGATCCCGCGAAGGTCCTCCGCGTCGAGCAGTGGCCGGGTCGCGACGCCGCCCGCGTCGTGATCACGCTCAATCACGCCGCGCCGTATCGGACGGGGGACGAGGCCTCGAGCGGCGGTCGCGGGGCGCGCACGTTCGTCGAGCTCGATGGCGTGGAGCTCGGCTCGGCGGGGCGCGCGAGCGAGAGCTCCGGGGTGGTGCGCCGCGTCGGGGTGGAGGCAACGAGCTCCGGCTCGCGCGTCGCCATCGAGATCGACGGCGGCCAAGCGTACCGGCACGTGTTCACCTTGCTGGAGCCGTACCGGATCGTGATCGACGTGGCGCGTCGACCGCCGGGGGCGACCGCGACGCGCCGCGCCGTGGAGCGGATCGTGCTCGACCCCGGTCACGGTGGGAACGACGCAGGCGCCACGGGGCCGACGGGGGTGAAGGAGAAAGACGTCACTCTCGACGTGGCGAAACGCGCCGCGAAGGCCCTCGGGGACGCGGGGTTGAAGGCGTACCTCACGCGCGACGACGACCGCTACGTCACGTTGGAGGAGCGAACCGCTCGCGCGAACCAGCTGGGAGCGGATCTGTTCGTTTCCATCCACTGCAACGCCGCCGAGAACCACGCGCGGCGCGGGGTGGAGACCTATGTGCTCGACACCACGAAGGACGACATCGCTGCGAGGGTCGCGTCGCGCGAAAATGCCACGACGGAGCAGGCGACCGCGGAGCTCGCCTCCATCTTGGCGAGCATGCGCTTGGCCGATCAGGCGAGTCACTCGACGCGCCTCGCCGAGCTCCTGCAGCGCTCTGCGATCGCGTCGCTCAAGCCCACGTACCCCGACACGTTGGATGGCGGGGTGCACCCGGCCGGGTTCTACGTCCTCGTGGGAGCCCGCATGCCCGCGGTTTTGTTCGAGACCAGCTACGTCTCGAACCCGACGGAGGAGACGCGGCTCGCCTCGGACGACTACAAGAACCTGCTCGTGGACGCGCTCGTGAACGCCATTCGGGCGTACCGCGAGGGCCGCTGAGCGACGACGCACCGCGATAGACGCACCGTGACGAAAGTGTCACTGGCGCACCGCGCGGAGCGGATGTCGCCCAGTGTGGTACCGTTTTGGTACAATTTTCTCTCGACAACGGAGCCTGGCTCTACATAATGCGCCGCTTCGCCCTAGCTGCGAGCAGAACAGGCAGGGATCATGCGCTTCCAAGAACGTCTCGCACTGGCTTCCATTTTCGTGGTCATCGGGTGTACGGCGGGCTGTAGCTCCGACGACACCGTGACGCCCCCGGACGACGACGGAGGGACCGACGCCTCGGTCGACGTCGGCCAGGACGCGAAGCCCGACGGCACCATCAAGCCCGACGCGAGCGACGCGACGGTGGACGCTCCGAAGGACGTGGCGCCCGACATGGGCAACGACGTGACGACCGACGCGCCCGGGAGCGATGCCTCCGACGGCGGCGCCGACGCGGATGGCGGGCTCGCGCCTCCGGGCAGCCCGTGCAACACGCCGAACGCCGTGCAGAGCGAGGCGTGCGGTCTGTGCGGTACCCACTACCGCGGCTGTCTCGCCGATGGCGACGGCGGCTATGCGTGGGGCGGTTGGGGCTTCTGCCAGAACCAGGTCGTGAACGGCTGCGATCCGAACCTCTCGTACCCGGATGTCGCCTGCGGCAACTGCGGCACGAAGAAGCAGGTGTGCCTCTCGAACTGCAACTTCGACGCGACCCAGGCCTGCACGGAGCCGAATGGCGCGTGCGCACCGGGCGCGGTCGACTTCCAGCTCGGGCTCTCGTGCGACGGCGGTGGCCGCGAGCGCGTCTGCAGCAACCAGTGCACGTTCGGCAACTTCGGCTCCTGCATCTCCAGCATCACGCCCGTCGATGCGAAGATGGCGCTCGGCTACTACCACTCGTGCGCGGTGAACTCCGCCGGCGTGCTGAAGTGCTGGGGTGACAACGGATACGGAGCGCTCGGAAACGGGACGACGACGAGCAGCAAGACCCCCGTGGTCGTCAGCGGCAACCTGACGAACATCACGAGCATCGGCGCCGGGTACGCCCACAACTGCGTGACCAACAACGGCAGCGTCTACTGCTGGGGCTACAACACCAACAAGCAGATCGGCGACAACACGACGACGAACGCCCTGACGCCGTATCTGGTCTCGGCGGTGTCGAACCCGACTCGCGTCGAAGCGGGCTACTACCACTCGTGCGCGCGTATCTCCGACGGGACCGCGCGGTGCTGGGGTTACAACCTGTACGGTCAGCTCGGGAACAACTCGACCACGACGAGCGGCATCCCGGTCACCGCGAGCGGCCTTTCGGGCGCGGTCGACATCACGGGCGGGATCTACCACCACACGTGTGCGCTGCTGGGGTCGAGCGGGGTCGCGTGCTGGGGGTACAACCTCTACGGCGCGATCGGCGATGGAACCACGACGCAGCGCACTACGCCGTACACGATCCCCGGCATCACCGGCGCGAGCCAGGTCGTCGCGGGCGCGTACCACTCGTGCGCGCTCATCGGGACGTCGTTCAAGTGCTGGGGCAACAACGACTACGGGCAGCTCGGCGACGGCACGACGACCGACAGCTCGACCCCCGTGCAGGCGCTCCCCAACGACGTGCTCCAGCTCGCCGCGGGCTACAAGCACACCTGCTACCTGTCGCTCTACGGCGAGGTGAAGTGCGCCGGCTACAACACCTACGGTCAGCTGGGTAACGGCAACACGACCAACTCGGCGTCGTTCGTGACGGCCGTCAGCGGTGGCGCTCGCGCCGTCGCGGCGGGCCAGTACCACACCTGCGCTTGGATGGCGTCCGGCCAGGTCATGTGCTGGGGCTACAACAGCGATGGTCAGATCGGCGACGGAACGACCACGAACCGCAGCTCCCCCACGCTCGTGCAGGGCTTCTGAGCCCCACGGTCAGCGCGCGACGCGAAGGACCGCACCCTTCGCGCCGCCGCTGCCGCGGAGCGTGAAGTAGACGCTCGTCGCGTCGACGGCCATCGCCTCGGGCGCGTCCAGCCCTTGCGCGAGCTCCACCTTGGTGGGGCCGGGGAAGTCGAAGCGTACGAGTCGTCCCAATTTGGGATTGGCGAAGTCACCGAGGAGCGCCCACACCGACGATCCGAGCGCCGCCAGCGCTCGGATCGGGTTGGGGACGCTGGCCACGACGCCCGCGGCTTCCTTCCAGATCTTGCCGGAGGAGCCGTCGTTGGTCGTGTAGAACGCGATCGCTTTCTTGGAGGGATCCGGATCGATCGCGAGCGGGCTCCCGATCGTGGGGTCCTGCGCGATCGGGGCGAAGATGGTGCCCCCGATGATGGGGCCGCCCACCACGGTGCGCGTCGTGGTGCCGCGGTTGACCCAGATCCCGTAGGGCGTCACGCCGTCGTTCCCGACGGTGAGGGAGCCGGGGCTCTCTTGGCCCGGCGTCTGATCGATCGGCGTGCAGGCGGCAAGCGCGCAGCGACGGATCGCGTTCGCATTCGTCCAGAAGAGAACGCCGGGGACGGCCGGTGGTGCCGGACCGGCGACGCTCGTCACGCCCGGCTCGTTCGCGCGGACGACGACCGGGGCGCCGCCGTCGAGCGGGTTCGCGCGGATCGACGTCGCGTCGGGCCAGACGAGCATGCCGCCGGTCGCCGCCATCGCCGCCGGCTGACTCGGGAGCGTGGCGAAGGTGGAGGCGGGGCTCGCCCCTGTGACGGGGGCCGCGCGGAGCGTCGTCGGCCCCGCGAGCCAGAGCGCGCGCGTCCCGTCGAGGACCAGCAGCGTCGGCGCCGTCTCGTCGCACGAGAGCCCGCAGAGCGCCGCGCCGGGGCCGTTGCACGGGGTGCACGTGAACGGCGTGGCGGCGTCCGCGTCGGGCTTGCCGCCATCGCCATCGCCGTCGAAGGCGTCGGCGCGTGCGTCGGGGCCGCCGTCGGAGGCGTCGGGCCCGCCGTCGACGAGCACGTAGTCGTCCACCCCGACGAGCGCGGCACACGCCGGGAGGACGAGCACCGCTCCCGCGAGCGCGAGCGTCCGCGGCTTCAATAGGTCCCCCGCAGCAGCAGGCCGCCGAGCGTCGGAACGAGCGCCACGGTGCGCGCGGGCTCGCCGCGTGGCGCGGTGACGAGAAAGACGACCCCGACCGCCGCGACCGCGAGCCCGGCGACCACCAGCACGGTCGACGCGAGCGCGAAGTCCTTCGCGCTCGCCGCCGCCTCGACCGCCGCCGGCGACGTGCACTGGGACGGGACCGGGCACGCATCGCGCGCGTCGCCGTTCAGCGAGAGTACGCGCGCGCCGAGCCCGAAGCCGACGCCTGCGGCGACGACACCCGTCGCGAGGAGCGCACCGCCGAGCGGACCGAAGAACGACGCCGCCGGTGCGGGCGGGGGGACGTCGGCGAGCGCGGGAACGTCGACGACGACGTCGCCGTCGCGCACGTCGCCCGACCAACGGAAGGGCGTCGCGCCAGCGCGGGTCGCGGTGACGACGTGGGCGCCGGGGTCGACGGGGATCGCTTCGCCCCACGCGTCGCGCGCGACGACGGCGTCGTCGAGACGGACCTCGACCCCGCCGCGCGTCTCGGCGACGTGAAGCGCGATCCGGCGGAGCCGCGGCTCGAGCGCGGAGGCGCGCTGGTTCGCGATGGCTTCGGCCGCAGCGGCGTGGGCGGCTCGCGCGCGCGCGGCGGCCTTGCGGTACGCACCCCACGCGCTCGCGGTCTTGCCCAACGCGTCGAAGCACTCGCCGAGGTTGAGCTCCGTGCCCCCGGCCGGCGCGAGCGCCTCGCTCGCGGCGAGCTTGTCGCACGCTTCGGCCCAGCGCTTCTGGAGCAGGAGCGCGTGGCCCTCGTCGAAGAGCTTCTCCGCCGCGATCTCCTGCGTGTCCGCCGCGCGTGCGCGCGCCGGGGCGAAGAGCGCGAGGAGCGCGACCAGCCCGCCGAGGCCGAGCGCGAGCGCCGGAGGTAGGGGCGGCTTGCGCATCGGTCAGAACGTTCGATGCGCGAAGGGGTCGCTGCTCGCGCTGGGGGTGGGCTTCGAGGTGCTCGCGGCGTGGGTCGCCGGTGCCGTCGGCGACGCGGGGTTCGTCGGGTGCGGCGCAGCCGTCGGGCGCGGCGCCGCTTTCACCGATGCCGTCGCGCTCGCGAGCACCACCGGAGCGAGCGGGGCACCGAGCTCGGTCGTCGTCGCCGTGACGAGGGGTGCTCCGCTCGCGGAGACGCTCCGGCTCTCGCTCTCCATGCCACGGGACTCGTCATGGGGGTCGGGGCTCGTCGCGTGGAGCGCCACGAAGACGACGATCCCGACCGCGAGCAAGCCCGCGCCGGTCCCGAGCGCGAGCGGCATGCGGAGGCTCTTCGCCGCGGGGGCGCGGACGAGCGTCTGCGGCTCCGTCGAGAACCCGTAGCGCTCGGTGCGCTCGGCGAACGGCTCGAGCGCCGCTCCCAGCGCGCGCGCGTCGGCGAAGCGCCGGCCCGGATCCCGCGCGAGGCAGCGCATCACGACGTCCGACAGTGCGCTCGGGATCGAACCGTCGACGGAGCGCGGCGCGTCCGGCGGGCCCTGCGCGATGCGGGCGTACTGCTCGGCGACGCTGGGCTCGGGGTAGGGGAGGCGACCCGTGAGGAGCTCGTACAGCACCACCCCGAGCGACCACACGTCCGTGCGCGCGTCGGCCGGCTTGCCGGTGAGCTGCTCGGGCGCCATGTACGCGGGGGAGCCGATGATCGTGGAGTCGGCGGTGAGCTTCGGGTGCGCGAGGTCGAGCGTCCGCGCGATCCCGAAGTCGAGCACCTTCACGCACGGCGAGCCGTCCGCGCGCTGCGTGAGGAACAGGTTCGCCGGCTTCAGATCGCGGTGGATGATCCCGGCGGCGTGCGCCTCCGCGATGCCCTCGCACGCCTGGCGGACCCAGATCGCGGCGCTCGACGGCGCGACGCGACCTTCGGCCACGACCGCCGCGAGATCGCGCCCCACGAGGTACTCCATCACGAGGTACGGCGTGCCGTCGGCGAGCCGTCCGACGTCGTGCACGCGCGCGACGTGCTCGCCCGCGACGCGCGAGGCCGCCCGGGCTTCGCGGAGGAGGCGCTCGCCGAGCTCCGCGTCGGTCCGATCGGAGACGAGCTTGATCGCGACGTGGCGCTCCATCTCGAGGTGCTTCGCGAGCACCACCCGCCCCATCCCGCCGACCCCGAGCGTGCGCTCGACGCGATACTTCCCGTCGATCACGCTCCCCGGATCGCCTGCCGGCAATGGGCCCTCGCGCATTATGGCCATAATATATGTTGCCCATGATGTGACAAGGGCAGTCGGGGCGGTAAGATCGGGGTCAGCCATGCCGAGGAGCCACGCCCGTTCGAGCACCAAGCCATCCTCGCCATTCTCGCCATCCGCGCCACGCTCGCCGGCGCCGCCGGAGCCCGAGGACGGGCGCCACGCGCGGAAGGCGCGCTCGCGGGAGTCGATCCTCGAGGCGGCGCAGCGGCTCCTGCTCCAGCGCGGCATCGCGAAGACGTCGGTGGCCGAGGTCACGAACGAAGCCGGCCGCACGGTGGGGGGCTTCTACGGGCACTGGGAGAGCAAGGAAGCGCTCTTCACCGAGGCGCTCACCCGCGCTTACCGCGCGAGCTGGTCGAACCTGCTCGCCCGCCACGCCAACGCCGCCACACCGCTGGAGCGTGGCATCGGTGTCCTCCGCGCCTACCTCTCGCGGAGCCACCGCGATGGCGTCGACCCGGGGTGTCCGATCCCGCGTGTCGCCCCCGAGGCGGAGTCGCTCGGCGAGGAGCTGCGCGGCGCGTTCGCGGCCGAGACGGACGCCTTCGCCGACGAGCTGGCGGCCAAGGTCGACGGCCAACGCCGTCGCACCGTGGCGCTCGGGATGATTGCGCTGATGTACGGTGGCGTGAGCATGGCGCGGGCGATGAAGGGGACGCCGCTCGCGGACGAGATGCTCCGCGCCTGTCGCGAGCTCGGCGCGCTCGCGCTGCGCCACGCAAATACGACCGCAGGCGCGGCGAACGGGTCCGTAGACAAGCCCTGACTTTCGGCGATCATGGCAGGGTGAAGCCCCTCCCGCCCCAAGACGGTGTCGTTGCTGCTCCTCGTGGACCCGTGCCCTCCGACGACGGCGTGATGTCGACGAGCGCGAAGCTCTCGCTCGCGCAGATCGCGATGGCGTTGCGCGACGAGCAGCTCAACGCGCGCGTCGTCCACTACAAGGAGGAGCTCGAGACGAACGCCGAGCTCGACGCCGTCACGGCGCAGGTCATCGCGGAGCTCCAGGCGCTCCAGCGCGCGGCAGGGCCGAAGAGCGCGGCGCCGGCGCAGGCGCCCGAGGATCGGGCGCAGCTCGAGATCGAGCTCATCTCGAACCTGAAGGGGATGCTCGGGAAGCTCTTCCCGCAGACCCGCGTCGCGAGCATCGTGCAGCGCAAGCTCGGCGAGGTGTCGAAGCGCTTCGCGCGCCTCTTCTTCGAGAGCGAGCTCCACGACAAAATCAAAGGCACCGGGCAAGAGCAGAAGACGATGCGCTTCTCGGAGCAGGCGCTCTACCACGTGTTCGCGCGCAACGAGGAGTACCTGAAGCGCCAGCTCGAGGCGTTCGACTTCGCCTCGCCGGAGGTGAAGGCGCAGGCGCGCGAGGGGCTCGAGAACTGGATCAAGGAGCTGCGGAACGACTTCCTCGGGAAGACGACGCCGGAGCTCAACGCGCTCGTGCGGATCCTGAACGAGGTGCTGATGCTCTTCTTCACGCAGGAGCTCCCGCCCGTCGCGGGCGAGCTCGCGTGGGAGATCGTGAAAGAGGCGAAGCTGGCCGAGGGCGCGTCGCGCTCCGGTTACAAGGTGTCGGCGGCCGCGTTCCCGCGCTTCCGCCAGGCGTTCGAGCGCCGGTTCCTCCAACGCCTCGTGCCGTTCGCGGCCGACGGGATGTTGAAGCGCGTGCACGCGAGCGAGGGGAAGTTCCGCGTCGAGACGCTGCGCTTCGTCGCGGACCCGCACATCTTCTCGGACGTGTGCGAGCTCATCTGCGAGGCGAGCTACGACTTCCTCTACAACGAGGGGTTCTTGGATCTCCCCGGCGACTGGCGCGCACGCCTCGGCGCCAGCGGCGCGGTTTGATTCAACCGCGCTCGGTCTCCGCGATCACGCGGAGGCTCTCGTCTTCGCTCTTCGCGTAGGCGTTCCCCAGCCAGGCATCGACGATCTCGGTCGCCACCGGCTCGGAGAGCAGGCGCAGCGACAGCGCGAGCACGTTGGCGTCGTTCCATTTGCGCGCCCCCGCGGCGGTGGCCGCGTCGACGCAGAGCGCGGCGCGGATGCCGGGGACCTTGTTCGCCGCGATCGAGACGCCGGTGCCGGTCCAGCACATCACGATGCCTTGCTCGTGCTCGCCGGCGGCCACGGCACGCGCGGCGCGCGTCGCCACGTCCGCCCAGATCCCGATCGGGAGGAGCTTTGGCTCGTGGCCGCGCTCGTGGAGGAGCTTCGCGACGTGATGGACGACCGGGCGATCCTCGTCGGCGGCTAGGATGATGCGCATGGCTCGGGGGTTGGGTTTAGCCGATTG
>JBGAKG010000016.1:0-239527 GCA_044224495.1 Polyangiaceae bacterium
GAACCGAGCGCTAGGCCCGCGCCACCGCCGCAGGCGGCTCGGCCTGGATACCGCCGAGCACGGTGGCACGATGAGGATGCCGAGCGAGCCCAACCCCAGCAGGTGGGAAGGCCAGACGTCAGCGCGTCGCATCTATCGCGCAGAGCGAGCCTTCGGGCACGGGCACGGGCACGGATGCGGATGCGGGCGCGGATGCGGATGCGGGCGCGGATGCGGATGCGGGCGCGGATGCGGATGCGACAAAGCGAAAAAGGGCCAGTCCCCCCGGGACTGGCCCTCTCTCTCGTTCCCCTACCGTTTCACTGCGGGCTGAAGGTGAAGGGATAGGTCACACGCACCGTCCCATCCTTCGGCGGCGCAAAGCTCATCTGGTAGAAGCTCTGCACCACACACGCACGCACCGCCGGGTCCGGAAGGTCGCTCGCACCGTCCTGCGCCACCGTGACCGAGCCGTCACGACCGATGACGAACTTCACTTCGACGCGCCCTTCGAGCCCCGGGTTCTTGCGGAGACCGTCGGTGTAGCAGCCGATCATGCGGCCCTCGTTCTGACGAACCGTGCGGCGGATGATCTCGGGGTCGATGTGGCCGTTGGTCGAGATCGTCGGGTCGGGGCGCAGCTTCGGCGCGCTCGTCTGGTGGCCGCGCGGGGCCGGGCCACCGTGGTCGACGCCGCTCGCGTCGCAGTGGTCACCCGTGCACTGCGAGAGCGTGCGCGAGGTGAGGTTGCCGACGTCCTTCAGGTCGACGCCGTGGCTGCAGTTCGGGCCGGTGCAGGACGGGCCGTCCGACAGCGCGTAGGTGGTACCGAACGCGTCGCCGATGTCGCCACCCCAGAGGTTGCCGAGCTTGCTCTCCTTGCTCGAGCCGAGCATCACGGTGCCCCAGGGAACCGTCGGCGCCTTCGTGTCCGGCGTGCCGAGCATCTGGAGGATGCCGAAGTCCGAGGCCTCCGCGAGCGCGTGGTCACGCGCGAGCTTCTGGTCCTCGGGGCGCGCATCGCCCTGCGCTGCCCACTTCTTGCCGGTGTCCTTCACCGTCTCGTCACCGGTCTGACCGCCGGGGTCCTTCGTGCTCGGCGTCGTCTGCGCGCCGCTGCCGTCGTTCGTCGCCGTCTCCGGCTTCGCGTCCTGCTCGTTCGCCGCGGCCGACGCGAGGTACTGCTTCATCGTCGCGATCTGGTCGCGGTTGACGTCTTCCATGCTCGCCTCGCTGAGCGACGGCATGAAGAACGCCATCGACGCGAAGATCGCCGCGTGGGCGAAGGCCGAGCCCGCAATCACACCGAGCGCGCTCCGACGAACCGCACCGCGCAGGTCACGCGCGGGCTTCTCTTCCGCGGCCGAGACACCGAGCGCGACGACGAAGTCGCCGATCGTGACGTCCGCGGTCTGGCCCGCGGTCAGGGTGAACGACCCCGTGTGCATCAGGCGGTCGAGGAACACGGTCGCACCGGCGGGGGGCGTCACGGTGGTGACCGAGCCGACGGTGCTCACGAGGACGTGCTTCGCGAGGCCCGGAATGGTGAACGCGGTGTCCTCGCCGACGGAAACGTCGCCCACGAGCGGGAGGCTCTTCTGCACGAGAGCCGAGCGATCACCGCCCTTGCTCCAGAAGACCGTGACATCGAGCTCGAGACCGTTCGCGTTGACCGAAGACATCGTCGTGTTCCTTTTCGTTCTGCGTTACCTGCGGGGGTCATCCCCGCCGGATGCACGAAGACGCGGCACACGGGAGCTTCTGACGGCAACCGTAACTGATGGGAACCTAACTGGATTTCAGCGAGGGAGTGAAGGTGCGACCCATCCACCCCGCGACGGTGGGGAACCAGCGCGCGAAGCGATAGATGCGGGGGTAGTACAAGGTGGTACCGCCCGCCTCGATGTCCTCGCGGACGCGGCGCGCGAACGTCGCAGGGTCACCGAGCGGCAACTGATCGGCACCCCCGTCGTAGGCGGCGAGCCCGCCGCGTGTCATCGGCGTGTCGATCGGTCCGGGATACACGGTGAGCACGTTCACACCGGTACCCTCGAGCTCGCGCGCGAGCCCCTCCGAGAATGCCGCGCTCCCGCGCTTGCTCACCGACTGGTGCAGCCAGCCCGGCAGCGTGACGTGCGCCGCCATCGACGTGACGTTCACGAGCGTGCCCTTCTTCCGGGCGAGCATCCCCGGCAGCACCGCGCGCACGAGCCGCATCGGCGTGAGCAAGTTGATCGCCATCATGCGATCGGCGTCGGCGGCGTCCATCGTCGCCGCATCGCCGAGCGTCAGGAGCCCCGCGTTCGAGATCAGAACGTCGATCGGGCCGAGCGCTTCTTCGGCCGGCGCGATCCAGTCCGCCGCGTGCTCCACGTCGGTCAGATCGTGCGCGGCGACGTGGGTGCGGGTCGGCAGCTCCGCGGCGAGCGCTTCGAGCACGTCGCGCCGGCGCGCGACCAACGTGACGTCGGCGCCGGACGCGGCGAGCTCGCGCGCGAGCGCCTCGCCGAGCCCCTGCGATGCACCCGTGATCGCGACGTGCGTCACTGCGCGCCCGCGAGCCCGAGTCGATCCGCGACGAAGCTCGAGATGCGGTGCGCGAGCTCCGGATCGAAGCGCTTGAGCCACCACCCGATCTTCTCGGGACCGAGCACGACCAGCGCCCGCCGGCGCTCGACCGCATCGGCGACCTCGCGTGCGACCGACTCGGACGTGAGCCCGTAGAACGACGGCGGCGCATCGAGGAAGCGCGCGAAGCCCTCGTCCCGATAGCGCGTCGCGCGGTGCAGGTTCGTGCGCACGTAGCCGGGGCAGACCGTGGTCACGCCGATCCCGTGCCGCGCGACCTCGAGCCGCAGCGACTCCGCGAACCCGACGAGCGCGAACTTCGTCGCCGAGTACGCCGTCATGCCCGGCGCTCCGACGAGCCCCGCGAGCGACGCGACGAACGCGACGTGCCCGGAGCCGTTCGCGATCCACCCTGGGAGCAGCGCGCGCGTGAGCTGGATCGGTGCGTCGACGTTGATGCGGCGGATCCAGTCCCAATCCGTCTCCGCGATCCGATCGAGCGGTCCCACGACGGCGACCCCGGCGTTGTTCACGAGGACGTCGATCGCGTCGACGCGCGCGCGTTCGGCGAGGACACTCACGGCCTCCGCATCGGCGAGGTCGACCGTCACGCCGGTGGCGTCGCCGACGGCGCGCGCGGCGGACACGGCTTCGTCCAACCGAGCCGCATCGACGTCGGCGAGGGTGACCCTGGCGCCACGCCGAGCGAGCTCGAGCGCGATGGCGCGTCCGATGCCCGAAGCGGCTCCGGTGACGAGGGCCCGGCGGCCGGTGAAGCGAACTCTCGATCCGAAGAGGCTGGCAGACGGCATGGGAGCCATGTATACATCATGTATACTTCTTGTCGAGCCCATGAGAGTCCAAAAGCAAGACGTAGCGGCGGCGGCCGCGGGGGTGTTTCGCCGAACCGGCTTCGCCGAGGCGCGAGTGGAGGACGTGCTCGCCGCAGCCAAGATCTCGCGGCGCACGTTCTACAAACACTTCGCGAGCAAGGAGGACGTCCTGGCCGAGGTCTACGAGCTCGCGACGAACGTGCTCCTCCAGATCGTGGACGCGCCGGCGGCCGGAGCGGGCGACCGCCCGCTCGGCGCGGTACTCGCGGCGCTCGACGCGTACCTCGACTTCCACGTCGAGGACCCCACGCTCCTCCGCGTGCTCGTGGAGCAAGCGATCCGCGCCGAGTCGCCGCTCGCGGCACGGCGGGCGAAATTCCGCACCGCGCTCGTCGAGCGGCTCGACGCGGCGGTCCACGCGGCGACGGGGGTGCACCACGATCCGTGGGTGTTCGTGGCGCTGATCTCGGCGCTCGAAGGTCTCTCGCTGGAGATGCTGAGCGCGGGGGCTCGGCGTGAAGACGTCGCGCGCGCGAAGCAGGTGATGCACGGCCTGCTCGAGCGCGCGGTGCTGCCGCCGTCGGACCGCCGGAGAATTAATCCGACTTAAACGCCGGCGCCGCGCGTTCGGGGTAGCGCTGGCGCGATGAACATCTCGTCCCGGGTCGTTCGAGCCCTGCTGCCCGTGGTCCTCGGCGCCTCGCTCGCGTGCGGCGCACGCACGGGCCTCGGGAGCTCCGTCGACGTGTCCGAGCCGCCGGCCTGCGGTCCGCCGTGGATCGTCTTCGCCGCCTCCGTTCCCACGCTCGCCAACGGACGTGGTCTCCTCCCCGCGGCGATGCGGGTCGATGGGTCCGATCGGCACCTCGTCGACGTGCTCGCGCCGGGCGAGGGACTCATCGCGCTCGCCGCGACCGCGGATCGCCGCAACCTGCTCTTTGCCAGCTACGACCTTGGCGCGCACCGCTTCAACCGGCGCATCACCCGCCATTCCTTCGACGACTTCACTCGGACGGACGTCGAGACCGGGTCGTACCCGTCGCGCTTCAGCGAGTCTTCGTCGCGCGCGCTGCTCGCGTATCACGATGGGCAGACGGTGCGCGTCTTCGACACGATCGGAGACGTCGACGACCTGCTCCGCGATCAGATCTTCCCATCGCGCCCGGCGTTCGACGCGACGGAGCAGAACGTGATCTTCGCCGAGGTCCAGGGCGTCGGTCGCGGCGAGCTCGACATCGTCGGCGTCCACGGCGGCCCCGTCCGCAGGCTCGCCGCGATCGAGAGCACGTCGTCCGCGTTCGCGCTGTCTCCCGACAAGAAGCGGTTCGCGCTCCTGCTTCACTGCGGCGACGCGGAGCCGAGCCTGCGGGTGGGCACGCTGCCGACCGAGAGCGCTCCGCTCACCGTCGAGGAGCTCTGCGGAGCGACGACGAAGGTCGTGTCGGGGACGAAGCTCGTCGATGCGGCATGGGGGCCCGAGGACTGGCTCGTGGTGGTGCGCGACGATCGCCTCGTCGCGACGCGCGTGGGCGTTGCGGGCACGGAGCGAACGCTCACCGACCGCCTCGAGGTCCATTCGCCGGACGTGCTCGACGGGTGCGCGAAGATCCCCGCGGGCCCGCCCTTCTGATCAGACGGTGCGGCCGGCGGCGTCCGTGACGCGGGGCTCGTCTTCACCCCCGGGCGCAGCGGGCGGCCACGCGAGCTCGAGCGCTCCGCCCACGGGCACGGCCCGCCACGCGCCGAAGAGGCGACGCAGGCGCGCGCTCACCCGCCGCGCGAGCGCGTTCGGAACGCGGTCGTTGGGGCGCCCGCGGAAGATGGAGCTCATGGGGCCGACGATCGACTCCGCCGCATCGATCCCCGCTCCCGGAGCTGGTCCCATTTTGGGATCGAGCCGCTCGAGCGGGACGCCCGCGGCGAGTGACCCCCAGACGCCATCGGGGATTGGCACCTCGGCCTCGACCGCGTAGTGCGTGAGATCGTGAAGAAGAAACGAGCGGGTCTCGAGCTCCTTCGCTTCCCGCGAGCCGTCGGGCCGGAGGAGCTCCAGTCGATGGCGTTCGTCGTCGAGCTTCACGAAGCGGATGCGCAACATCGCGCCGTCATCGACGGCGCCGACCGCGCAACCTGACGAGCGCCGCGAGCGCGAGGCCGAAGAGCCCGGCCCCGCCCGCGAGCCCGCTCGACGACGGGCCGCCCGCGACCGCGCATCCGCAGCCGGAGTCCGCGCCCGGATCGGTCGGGTTCGTCGTGCCGCCGTCGTTTCCGGGGTTCGTGGTGCCCCCGTCGTTTCCGGGGGGAACGGTGCCGCCATCGCTCCCCGGCGGGACGCCCGCGTCCGTCGTCGGCGTGGGCGGGGTGCCGTAGGGACCGATCCCGGTGCCGGAGGTCGTCGACTCGAACGCGCCGATGTCCTTCACCGACGCCCGCACGCGGTATGCGCGCGCGATCGTCTCGTCCTGGAAGTACTCCTTGTCGGGCGCGCCGGTGACGCCGCCGCTCGCGCCGCCGATCGCCGGGCCCGCTGCGAGCGTGAAGTCCTTGCCGGCGGCGTTCTTGAACGGGTTGGCTCCGAAGACCGTCCCCGTCAGCGTGCCCACGGGCGTCCCGGTGGGGAGCCAGTTGTTCGTCCCGGTCGCGGTGCCCTTCCCGGTGTTCTCGATGAGCACCGGCGTGTTGCCGCCCGAGATGACGTTGTTGGAGACCTCGGCCGTCATCGTCGTTCCGTCGGCGTTCGACAGGTGCACGGCGTGGGCGTTGGCGGCGGTGACGACGAACGTGTTCCAGATCACGCGCACGTTCATCGTCGCGCCGGTGATCCCGTTGTCGTTGAAGACGGCGATGATCTGGCTGGTGTTCGCGGGCGTGCCGACGAGGAACAGGTTGCCGCGCACGAGCATCGCGTGCGGGCACGGCGCCGCGGTGCAATCGTCGTTCGTCATCAGGTCGCCGCTGTAGCTCTTGGCGCGGGCGATCCAGTTGTATTCGATGGTCGAGTCGTGGGCGCGGACGTGGAAGTTCTGTCCCTGAATGGGATCGTGCAGGTACGAGTACCGCAACGTGAACGTGCCGCCGTAGACGTAGATGTTGTGGGTCGGGGCGGATGCCTGGAGGTTGCCGTTGCCGTCGAACTCCGACCACTCGACGACGGCGGTGGAGTCCTGCGTGCCGCCGGTGAGCCCGTTGTCGTTCTTGCGGAAGATGCAGTCTTTGATCTTGAGGCTGGCGCCGTTGTAGTAGCGAATGCCGGCGGAGTTGTTCGTCCCGTTCTTGCAGTTCTGGAAGACGATGCCGGAGAGCTCGATGTTCGTGGCGCCGGAGAGCTGCCAGCACCCGCGCCCCCGGTCGCCGGCGGTATAGCTGCCGGGTGCGTTCTCGACGAGCGTGTTGCCGAAGTCGACGATCGGCGGGTTCTTCGGGTCCTGCGCCCGGATGACCAGGGGAGCCTGAGGCGTCGCCTTCTGCGTCAGGTGGACGCGAAACGCGTAGGTGCCGGGGGCCATGACGACCTCGTCGCCAGGCTTGGCAGCCTCGATCTTCGCGTACCCGTCGCCAGGAACGACGTTGATGGTAGCGGCGCGGGCAACGAACGGAGCGGCGAGGACGCCGACTCCCACGAAAGCAGCGACGACGAGCTTCATGCCGCGATGGGAGGGGACGGTGTCAACCTTGTCAACCTTTGGCGGGGGGGACGGTGTCAACCTTGTCAACCTTTCGAAGTGCGTCGCCCCAGAGATCGCGCACTTGGCGGCAAAGGTTGACAAGGTTGACACCGTCCCCCGGTAGACTCGCGGCATGCCTTCTGCCCGCGAGCTTCGGAGCGCCTCCACGAGCGAGCTCCGCGACGCCATCGTCAACGGCCACCCAATCGACCCCCACGACCTCGAAGGCTGGACCTACCGCGGTACCAGTTTGGGACTACCCAAGGCCATCGAGCTCGTCACCTGGAAGACCTTCCAGAAGACCTTTCATCGCGACCCCGACACCGGCCGGCTGGTGGGCTGGAACGTGCGCCTCGAGCAGGACGGCATCGACGCCCCCAGCCGCCCCAAGCTCGAGAACGGCGTCCCCGTCACCGAGTGGCACTACGAGGTCGTCTCTACCGAAGGCGTTCCCCTCCCCGAGGGCTTCGACCGCGGTCTCGTCATCGACTACTCCCGCGGCCCCAACCCGCCCGGCATCATGCAGACGATCAAAGATCCCCTCGTCGCGCTGAACCCGGGGAGCGCCGACGAGCTCATCGGCGTCTCCTACGTCGCCGTCTTCGGCCGCACCATCGAGACCCCGACCTACTTCACGCTCGAGCGCGAGTCGCGGACCGAGTTCGTCCCCTACGATCACGCGAAGAAGCCCGCCCTCGATCCGCTGCGCCTCACCGACACCGAGCGCGCATGGGCCGAGGCGCTCTTCGCCGCCATCGTCGATCCCGAGCCCGGCGGCGCGCTGCCCGCGTTCCGCGACGTCGATCCCGCGGCCTTCTGGGAGCGCTTCGCGACCGCTCCCGCACCGCTCGTCCGCGCCGGCCTCCGGCCGATGCTCCACACGCTCACCTTTCTCCCCGTCGTGAGCGGGTTCAAGAAGCCCTTCTTCCAGCTCTCGCGCGAGGAGCAGGATCGCTTCCTCGTCTCGATCGAGAAGTCGCCCCGCTACTTCGTGCGCCAATCGCTGACCACGTTGAAGACCCTCGCCTGCTTCGCCTACTTCGAGGATCCGCGAGTACGAGCTTGCTACTCGGCGAGCGAAGGAGGCGCCCGATGAGCGCCAGCCTCGCCGCTCTCGACGGTCGCGGTATCCGCACCTCGCACGAAGCCACGACCGACGTCATCGTCGTCGGCAGCGGCCCCGCCGGCGCCGCGGTCGCGCGCCACCTCGCCGAGAAAGGCGTCTCCGTCATCGTCGTGGAAGAAGGGCACGAGGTGAAGACGTTCCCCGCGAGCGGCCTCCAAGCGATGGCCGAGATGTACCGCGACATGGGCACGTCGATCGCCTTCGGCAACGCCTCGATGCCCTACCTGCAAGCGCGCGTCGTCGGCGGCACGTCGGTCGTGAACGGCGCGATCAGCTGGCAGCTCCCGAAGAACATCGTCGACGGATGGATCGCGAGCGACCCCGGCCTCGAGAAGACCCTCGCATGGGAGCTCGTCGCCGAGGCCGAAGCGCGGATCGAAGCACGCTTGAACGTGCACCCGACCGAGGAGAGCGTCGCCGGGCGCAAGAACCTCCTCCTCGCGCGCGGCGCCGAAGCGCTCGGCGTGGCCCACCGCCCGATCCGCCGCAACGTGCAGGGCTGCAAGGGCTCCGGCCGATGCCTCCAGGGCTGCCCGCACGGCGCGAAGCTCTCGATGGACAAGAGCTTCCTGCCCGACGCCGTCGGCAAGGGCGCGAAGATCTTCGCCGGCATGCGCGTCGATCGGATCGTGATCGAGGACGGGCGCGCCGTCGGCGTCCGTGGCGTCGCCACCGGCGGCGGCACGTTCGAGCTGCGCGCCCGCCACGCCGTCGTCGTCGCCGCGAGCGCAATCCAGACTCCGTGCATTCTGCACGCGAGTGGCGTGCGCCAGGGCCCCGTCGGCGACGGGCTGACCGCGCACCCCGGCGTCTCGGTCACGGGCCGCTTCGCGGAGCCCGTCCGGGCGTGGGAAGGCGCGACCCAGGGGCACGAGGTCATCGGCTACCGCGACGAGGGGCTCAAGCTCGAGGCGCTCGGGTTCGATCTCTCGCTCCTCGCGAGCCGCGTCCCCGGCGTGGGTCGTGCGTTCGGCCGCAACTTGGCGGAGCTCGACCGTTACGCCGTCTGGGGTGCGGCGCTCCGCGCGGCCGCCAAGGGCAAGGTGCGGCCCGGTCCGAGTCGACCCATCGTCACCTACTCGCTCGAGCCCGACGACGTGAAGAAAGCCCGGCGCGGCGTCCGGGTCCTCGGCGAAGCGCTCCTCGCCGCCGGCGCGGTCGAGGTCTACCCCGGCATCCCCGGGTTCGACCCCGTCGTCACGACGCGCGAACGCATGGCCGCGATCGAGGAGGAGGGCTCCCTCTCGGCGAGCGACTACACGATGTCGATGACCCACCTCTTCGGCACCGCCAAGATGGGCTCGGATCCGGCGACGAGCGTCGTCCGCCCCGACTTCCGCACCCACCAGGTCGACGGGCTCTACGTCGCGGACTCCAGCGTCTTTCCGACGAACCTGGGCGTGAACCCGCAGATCGCGATCATGACGCTCGCCGATCGCTGCGCGGCGATGGTTGCCGCCCGCTGACGCACCACCTGGATCGGCGGGGGGTGGGGCTCCGCCGGCCAGTGCGACATTGGAGCCTCGCGGTCGTTCGCGACCCCTCCCCCTCCGCGCTGCGGGTTTTCCATAACGGTGTTACCGGCCGACGTCGCGAACGGCCGCGAAGGGCGAGGCACGCCGGTTGCAAAACGCCCCGCCATGCGGTTCAGCGGTTGGCTCCTCGGTCTCACGGTCGTCGCCCTGGCGGGCGCATCCCTCCCGGCGTGCGCGGTCTCGGCCGACGACGACGACGCGGTCTACGACGACGGCGAGGGCACCGACACCAGCATCGACCCCCTCGCGATCGCGGGTCGGTGGAAGCTGCCGCCGGGCGTTCGCGCCTCGGGCGCGACCATGTTCGTGACCTACGACAGCGGCCCGGTCTGGAGCCCCAAGCTCTGCGCCGGCGGTCTGAAGCCGGGGGCCAAGAAGCTCGCCGGCTTCCTCGATCAGAAGTTCCCCCAGATCTCGAGCATCCAGGGCTACGCGTGCCGCGCCAACACGGCGAGCCCGTCGAAGATGTCGATCCACGGGACGGGCCGCGCGCTCGACATCTTCATCCCGATGTCGGGCGGGAGCGCCGACAACACGAAGGGCGACGCGGTGGCGAACTACCTCGTCGAGCACGCCGAGGAGCTTCAGGTCCAGTACATCATCTGGGACCGCACCCAGTGGCGCGCGAACGGCACGAACGACCGCGTCTACACGGGCCCCGTTCCGCACACCGACCACATCCACGTCGAGATCACGAACGAGGCGGCTTCGCTCCAGTCGCCTTGGTACAAGTGACGCGGGCGCCGCTGAGCTAGATGGACGCCGCGAACGCGCGGCCGAACTCGATCGGGTTCGGCCGGTCGCCGGGCTTCATCGCCGTGGCCGCGCGGAGGAGCTTCGCCACCGCGACGGGCCAATGGCGCAGACGCTCCGGGTTCTCGAACGGATCGCGCCGCATGTGGGCGATGATCCGATCGCGCGGGTTCTCGATGTCGTCGAAGAACGTCCGCCCGGTGGCGACGTTGTAGATCGTGCCGGCGAGCGCGTAGAGGTCGGACCGCGGATCGAGCTCTACCGGATCGAGCACCTGCTCGGGCGCGATGTACCCGGGCGTGCCCGCGACGAAGCGACCGGCCGCGTCCTGCGCGACCCGGATCGCGCGGACCATCCCGAAGTCGATGACCACCGTGGCGAGGGGCGATGCGACCGCCGGGTTGCGGTGCGTCGCCGGATCGAACTTTACGCCGCCCGCGAGCGGAAGGCGCAACCAGAGGTTCGCGGGCTTGATGTCGCGATGGACCAGCCCCGCGCCGTGGAGCGCGGCGAGACCGGCACACGACTCGAGCACCACCTGGCGCAGCTCGTAGAGCGACATCAGGTGCGCGGTCGAGTACTGCTTCAGGTCCGCACCGATCAGGTACTCGAGGACGAGGAACGGCACGCCGCTCGAGACGCCGCGATCGATGATGTTCGCGACGTTCGGGTGGTACAGCCCCGCGAGCGCCTTCGCCTCTTCGACGAACGAAGCGAGGATGCCCTCTCGCTCGACGTCGTTCGCCTGCTGGAGCGCCTCGGCCTTCGGGATCTTGAGGACGAAGTAACGGTCGGCGCCCGGCTTTCGCACGAGCCACACGCTCCCGATGCCACCCTCGCCGAGCTGCTTGAGCAGCTCGTAGCCCTCGATCGTCTTGACCTCCTTCTTCTTCGGAGGCGGCGGGGGCGGAGGCGTACGCCGAATCGCAGCCCGAATCGCGGCTTCGAGCAGGCCGGAGGCGACCGGACCGAGCGAGGCGAACCACACGTCGAGCATGGTGGGCTCGCGCGTGCGGATCGCGCGCGCGACGAGAGCGGCGACGCGCGGAGCGTTCTCGGTCGCGGCGCGGCTCAACGAGTCCGCGTCGCTCTGACCGCTCGACGGGTGCAGCGCCTTCACCGGATCGGCGAGGGCGCCTTGGAGGCGCTCGCCCGCGAGTACCAATTCGGTACAAAGGGGCTCGAGGTTGGGCCGGTTGCCGGCGGCGGCAGCGAACGACTCGAGGGCCTTGGCGAGGCTGGCGAGCGCGGCCGCGAGCTCGGTGTCCTGCGCGTGGAGCGCGCCGAACGCCTCGTTGGCGGCGGCGGCCCAGGCGCCGTCGGCTTCGCCGGTGGCGACCTTGGTGCGGAGCGCTTCGGCGCGCTCGCAGCACGTCTCGAGCGCGCCGGCGGCGATCATCGGGAGCGCGTTGCCGAGCGAGAGGAGCATCGCCGGGCGATCGATGACGAGACCCCACCACGCCGCGAACGGGCCGAGCCACTGGACGTCGTCGACCTCCCCCAGCGCCGTCCCGCGCGTCGTGTCGACGAGGCGCCAGAACAGGGTGGAGAGCGCACTCTTGAGCGCGGACGGCAGCTCGCGCGAGCCGTCGGCGAGGCCCTGGATCTTGCGCAGCCAGAGGCACGTCTCGTGCGCGGTCGGACCGCGCCCGGGGCCGAGGTCGCTGTCTTCGCCGCACGCGTCGAGCGCATAGCCACCGAGGCGAATCGCGAGGACCTCGAGCGGGAGATCGGTCGAGAGATCGACGTCCTCCGTGGCGCGCCGCTCCTTCACGAGATCGAGGATCTCGGCGGGAGCGCTGGCGAGCATCTTCCACGTGGGATCGAGCTCGGGTTCTTCGAGCGCGTCGTCCTCGGCGCTCGCCGCGACGATGGCGCGCGTCGCGAGGAGCGGGCCCCAGAGCCGGAGCGCGAGCGCGCGAGCGCAGCCTTCGAGCGCGTTGATGGCCGCGGCGCGTTGGCGCAGACGCCCCGTGCCGAGCGCGATCTTGCGCGCCTCAGTGAAGGCCGGAGCGAGGGCGGTGGCGAAGCGCGCGGAGCGAGCGTCGGCCTCCTCGTCGTCGTACTGGGCCGCGATGCGCACGAGGTTCTCGAGGCCGAGCTCGAGATCGAGCGGATCACGCTCGGCGCCGTCGAGCGGATCGGTCACCGCGATGACCTCGATCCAGCGGCGCGACTCGTCGAGCCCGTCCGAGCGGGCAGCGCGGGCGGCCTCGCGCAGCGCGCGGAGCGGAACGGCGACCTCGGGCGTCTGGATTCCACGGCGCCAGAGCGTCATGAGCCCGCGCGCGAGCGCACGCGCGGAGATCGCGCCGCCGTGCCCAGCGAGGATGCGCTTCGCGAGCCGATCCCAGAGGTCCCGCCGCTCGAAGAACAGGTACGGCGTGGCCGCGGCGATCGCGGCCAGCACCCAACCGTCTTCGTCGGGCGACGCGATGATCGGGATGAGCTGGCTGGCGAGGAAGCGCAGCCGTTCGGCCGGGAGCGACGCGAACGCGGTGAGCGCGCGCTGACGCAGGAGCTTCGACTCGCCCTGCACCCAATCGAGGAGCGTGCCCTCGAGCTGCTCCATCGGCCCGGTCAGGCGCCCGAGCGCGCGCGCGGCGTGGACCCACACGAGCGGCTCGGGGTGGAGCAGGAGCGGTTGGAGCACTTGGAGCGTGCGCCCGAAGAGCTCCGGATCGGTCATCGGCGGCATGCCGCTCACGCCGACCTCGATGCAACGTGCGGCGAGCACGCGCCCGCGGAGCGCGCCGTGGGCCGGCTTCGCGATCATCTCGTCGAACGTGGCCGTCGAGCCCCACAGCCATTTGCCGAGCGCCGGGATCTCGAGCGCGCTCGCCCCCGCTTCCCAGACGAGGATCTCGAGCCGCGCGCGCGGCTCCACGTTCGCCGCGTCCGCGAGCTCCGCGCCACCGCCGAACAGCGGTGCGCACGAGAGCGCGTCCTGGAGCGGCCCCTCGATCACGCGTTGGCGCGCGATCGCGCGCACGCGGTCGCCGTGCTTCGCTACCGCGCGCTCGAGGAGCGGAGCCATCCGCACGTCCCGCCGCGCCGTCGCGGCTTCGCAGAACGCGAGCACCACGGCGCCGGTGGGCTCGGCGAAGAGCGCGGCGAGGGCCGTGATCCCGTCGGTGGTCTGCGTGAGCGGCGGCACGTCGAGCTCGATCCGCTCGGCGGCGGCGCGTGCGTCCGCGCCGAGCTCGGCGGCACTCCGGGCGCCGTGGCGCCAGCGGTCGGCGACCTTGCGCGAGACGTCGGTATCGGACTCCATCCCACCCAGCGCGGCAAAGGCCGCCTTCAACTGGTCCGAGAGCATCGCCCCCGATGGTAACGCAAGCCCCGGTCAGAGAATCGAGAAGATGCGGACGAGAACGAAGATCATGATCGCCTCGCCCAGGAGGCCACCCGCCATCACCAGCGGTGCCGCGATCGGCCCCACGACGTCCACCGCGTGGGCGAGGGACGCCCCGGTCACCATCGCCACCGCGACGATGAACGCATGGAGGGGGGTCAGTCCGCGGTCGGCCTTCTTGCGTGCGACTTCGATCGCCTCGAGGAAGCGGCGCGTCAGGATGACGAACACGCCCATCGCGAAGTAACCGCCCCCGATCTCCGAGTGCTCGATCAGGAGATCGTAGGCCCCGTGGAGCCCCACCACCATCAGCGACGTTCGGAAGAGGTCGTTGCCGTAGCGTTCGCCGTCGCGCATGGCATCGTCGACCGCGCTCGCCAGCGTGCCCGTCAGCGCCATGTGGAAGAAGTTCGCCGTGAGGAAGCGACCGAGGCCGGTCGTCAGGTCGTGGCCGGTGAGGTAGCCGACGTTCTCCTCGGCCGCGAAGCCCAGCCCCACGAGCGCTCCGCACGCGAGCACGTCGAGCTTGTCTCCCCACCGCCGCAGGATGGGGAGGAGCGGGAGGAACAAGAGGAGCTTCGAGCCCTCCTCGCGGACACCGACGCCGAACACGAAAAAGATCGCATCGCGCAGGAGGTCGCCGGTCTCGCGCAAGTGCAACGTCGACTCTTCGACGGAGATGAGCGCGAGCGTCGGGATGACGCTGAGCACACCGAGCACGAACGCGACGAAGTAGATCGGGAAGCGGAACCACGGCCGATCGGTCGCGCGCCCGAGCCGAACGCAGAAGAACCCCCACGCGAGCGCAGCGACGAGCGCGAGCCAGAGCGGCGCGCCGTGGAACGTCGCCGTCCACATCCCCGGGAACGCCTTCACCGCGCCGCGCCAATCCCCGAGGCGCACCGCGATCTCGTAGCGGAGCGGCGCCGAGACCGCCGCGTTCACCTGCGGATCCGCCATCTGTTCTCGGACCTGCTCCCACGCGCCCGCCTCGACGAGGAGCCCGATCGCGACGTCGAAATCGTCGCTCCGCTCTGGGAACGCGTGGCCTTCGCGCAGGTAGTAGTGCGCCGCGCCGACGGCGTCGGGCTCGTCCCGCCCGAGCAAGTGATTGGCCCACGGCATCGGCGGCTCCGCGTTCGCGCCGCGGATGATCTCCGCCTTGGCTGCCGGATCGCCACGCAAGTACTTCCCGACGCGCGCGACGTCGGGCGGAAGCTTCGCGAGGATCGCGTCGAGCGCCTCGTCGCTCATCGGCGCCGACGTCACGAGCGGAGGTGCGAACCCCTGGTGGTCGTCGTCGGCGTCGTCGAACGGCACCTTCCGCCGCGTCGAGTGGAGCGCTCCCGCGACGCGATGGGCCTCGACGAGCTCGATCACGCGTGGGACGGAGGGCGCCTCCTGCACGCGACGCGCGAAGATGGCCTCGGCGCCGGCCGCGTCGCCTTGCGCCAAGAGCTCGCGCGCTCGGCCCTCTTCGGTCGGGGCGGGCGAGAGGAGCCGGACGAGCGCGAACGTGACGACGAACGAGAGGACGAGCGTGAAGATGCCCGCGGGGGCCAGGCGCGGGCGGCCGAAGCGGTCGTACAGCAGCCCGCGGAGCGTCATGGGTGGAGCACGCACCCGCCCGTGACCTCGCCGCCCCATTTGGCGCGCATCGCCGCCTTGTAGTCGTCGAGCGGGAAGCGATGCGACACGAGCGGCGTGATCTTTCCCTCCGCCGCCCAGCGGAGCACCTGCGCCAGGCGCGGCGCGCGAATCGAGGGATCCATCACCGTGGAGATGACGGTGGGACAACCGAGGACGTCGAGCCCCTTCATCATCATCAGGTTCGTCGGGAGCACGTTGGCGTTCGGGGCGCCTCGCTTCCCCTGGCCCTGCGCGACCAACGGTGTCGCCGCCCAGCCGACGATCAAGAAGCGCGCGCCGAACTTCACCGCGCGCATGCTCTCGAGCGACACGTCGCCGCCGACGCCGTCGTAGACCACGTCCACGCCGCGCCCGCCGGTGAGCGCCTTGACCTCGTCGCGATACGAGCGAATGCCGCCCCCTTCGCCCTTGCAGTTGATGACGTGGTCCGCGCCCTGGGCCTTCACGAGCGAGAGCTTCTCGTCGGAGCGCCCGAGCGCGATGACCGTCGCGCCGAGCAGCTTGGCCACGTGGACCGCGGCGAGGCCCGTCGAGCCCGACGCGCCGTGGATCAACACCGTCTCCCCTTCGCGGAGGCGGCCGCGCGTGACGAGACAATGATAGGCAGTCTCGTAGTTGCCGAGGAGATTGGCCGCTTGATCGAAGTCGAGTTGTCCCGGAATGGGATGAACGGCTTCCGCCGGAGCGACGGCCCACGAGGCGAAGCCACCCCACTGCTGGTACCCGCCGAGCGAGCGCGGGCCGGCCAGGAAGCCGTCGACCAGGATGCGCGTGCCGACGCCGAGCTCCTTCACCTCGGCCCCGTGCCACGCGACGACGCCCGCGTACTCGAGGCCCGGGGTGTAGGGCGGCTTCGGCATGTGCTGGTACTGGCCGCTCGTCATCAAGAGATCGACCCAGCCGACGGAGGCGCTCTTGATCTCGATCAGGACGTCGCGCGGTCCGAGCGTTGCCGGGTCGGGCCGCGTCATCGGCTGGAGCTCCGTGCCGGATTCGATCGCTTCGGCCGGGTTCTCTGCGAAGCGCGCGACGACGACCCTCTTTCCGACCGGAGCGTTTTCCATCGCCCCATCTGTACCGGGCCCCACGACGGGAGTACAAGCGCCGCATGAGCAAGACGATCCTGGTGTGTGGTCATGGTCCGGGCATCTCCGACGCCGTCGCTCGCAAGTTCGGGCGCGAGGGCTTCAAGGTCGCGCTCGTGGCGCGCAACGCGGAGCGCCTGAAGAGCGCGGCCGACGCGCTCCGAGGCGCCGACATCGAGGCGCTCGCCTTCCCGACCGACCTCGGCGATCCGAAGGCCGTCACCGACATGGTCCAGAAGGTGCGCGGCGCGATGGGGTCCGTCACCGCGATCCATTGGAACGCCTACGGCGGTGGCGCGGGCGACCTGCTCACCGCGCCCCCGGCCGAGGTGCGGGCGCCGTTCGACGTCGCCGTGACCGGCTTGGTCGCCGCCGTCCAAGGCGCCCACGCCGACATGAAGTCGCACAAGGGCGCCGTGCTCGTCACCGGCGGCGGCTTCGCGTTCTACGACCCCAAGGTCGACGCGATGATCGCGCAGTGGAACGCGATGGGCATTGCCATCTCCAAGGCAGCCCAGCACAAGGCCGTCGGCATCCTCGCGGCGAAGCTGAAGGACGACGGCATCTACGTCGGCGAGGTCGTGGTGCTCGGGATGGTCAAGGGCACCGCGTTCGATCACGGCAACGCGACGCTCGAGCCGAGCGCCATCGCAGAGCGCTTCTGGCAGATGTACGGCGCGCGGACGGAGCTCACGACCACCATCGGCTGATCGTGAGCGCGCCCACACCGCAGGGGAATCGCGGAGAAGGTCGCGATCGAGATCGCGACCCAGAGCGACGCCGCACCGTGCTCTGGGTCGCGCTCATCCTCCTCGCGCTCGTCCTCGGGATCGCGGGGCTCTGGAAGCTCTCGCACTTGATGGCGACCGAGCCCCTCCCCCCGCGCGTCACGAAGCCACGCTGAGCGCGTTCTTCGCCGCGAAGCGGGCGAGGATCGCGCGCTCCTCGCTCGTGGCGAGACGATTGAAGCGGCCCCGCGCCTGGACGATCGCGCGCCGCGCGTGATCGACCTCGAGCGTGAGCTGCGCCCAACGCCCGGTCGGCCCGGTACCGTCCTCCTTCGTCATCACCCAGATCGAGATCGCGCCCCGCGCGATCGACGGAGCATACGAAGCCACGCAGTGGCTCATCCGGCGCCCCTCGTCGACGAGCTCGCGGCTCGAGAGGAGCTCCTCGACGCGCCAGATCTCGCGGACACCACGCGCCTCGCGCTCCACCCGGATCGGGGAGAACCCGCTCGGGCGAAACGAGATGCGAGCGAACGCCCGCTCGGCGGCGAGCTCCGCGTGCCAACGCTCCATCGCCGCCCGCAGCGCGGGCGCGGTGCGCCCCTTCATCGAGAAGGTGGCGTCCTCGGCGTGGCGCGCGACGGCGAAGTCGACGATCGGGCCCACGTCAGCGGGAGCGATCGCGGCCCGCGCGATCCACTCGGCGACCGACGCGAGGAACGCCTCGCGCGGAGCGCCTGCCACGGTGCGCGCCGCCCGCGTGCCGGCGAAGGCTGCCGCCAGCGTCGTCGGAGCGCCACCGTGCCCCGTCACTTGAACCTGACGGATGGCGGTGAGGAACGACGAGACGCCGCGCACCTCGAGCACGTCGTGGCACATGCGGCGCGTGAGCGGGATCGGGAAACGCGCCTTCACGTACGCGTTGAACGAACCGCCCGACGCGAGCCAGACCACGAGCGCCGCGACCTCCGCGCCATCGAGGAAGCCACCCCAGATCACGGACGGCATCGGATGCGTCGCGAAGAGGTGCGCCGCGAGCGAACGAAACAGGCGCTCGCGGCCCTTGCCCTCGGGCACCCACGCGGAGGTGGGGCGGAGGTGCGGGTGGGACGCGATGACCTGGAGCTCGCTCGCGTGCGTGTCCAAGAGACGCGGCGCACGCGCGGCGACGACCTCGAGGAGCGAGCGCAGCGCGGGCGGGTGGGTGCGGTCGCGCACGCGGGCCGTGCCGCGCGGGAGTGCGAGCGCGGACGCGAGGCGCTCCTCGCGTGCGGGATCGTACGCCCGGAGCGCAGCCGCGCGCTCCGCCGCCTGGCGGAGCTCCGCGCGGACCTTGGCGGCTTGACGGGCGTTGCGCTTCATCAAGCCCCGGACGTACGAGCCCGCCGGTCCATGACCGTTGTGCTAGGACTTGGCGCATGAGCTTGCGCCGCGCGTCGTACCTCTTGCTGCTCGCGGGTGGCACCGCGACGATGATCCTCGCGTGCGGCTCCCGAACGGGCCTGCTGACCACCGAGGAGCCTGCCGCCGACGCGACCCCGGATCGCAAGGACGGTGGGAAGGACGGCACCGCCGATGCCGACGTCATCGTGATCGAAGAAGACGCGTTGCCTCCGCTCGACGTCCAGAAGGACGTGCCGAAGCCGCCGCCGCTCGGCTGCACGGATGCAGGCTCGACGCAGATCTACCTCATCTCGTCGCAGAACCAGCTCATCGCCTTCTACCCGCCGACACTCAACTTCACGACGATCGGGACGATCAACTGCCCCGGATCGAACGGGCAGACGCCGTTCTCGATGGGCGTCGAGCGCTCGGGGACCGCGTACTCGGTGTTCACGGACGGCAAGCTCTACCGCCTGAGCACCGCGACCGCGGGCTGCCAGTCCACGCCCTACGTCGCGGGACAGCAGGGGTACACCACGTTCGGCATGGGCTACTCGGGCGACCAGAACAGCGAGAAGCTCTACGTCTCGGACAACCAAGGCGGGAAAGGCCTCGCGTCGATCGACACGCAGACCTTCAAGCTCTCCTTCGTCGGCGCGTACCAGCCTTCGCTCCCGCCGCGCTGCGAGATGACCGGTACGAGCCAGAACGAGCTGTTTGCATACTGCATCAACAGCACGAGCGGCGGCGTCGTGGCGCAGATCGACCGCTTCACGGCGAAGGTCGTCGCGGCCTCGCCGGTCAAGGTCGGCACCAACAGCGACGCGTTCGCGTTCGCCTACTGGGGCGGCGACTTCTACATGTTCAACTCGCCGGGCGGCGGGACGTCGGTCACCCGGTACGATCCGGTCACCAAGACCGAGACCGTCGTCGCGACGCACCCGTCGACGATCGTCGGCGCGGGCGTCTCGACCTGCGCGCCGAACTGATCGACCTCACGGGCCAGGGCCTTGCGCCGCGAGCTGCGCTTGGTGCGCCGTCGCGACTCGCAGCGCCGGCTTCGCCTTCTTCAACGCTGCGATCTGCGCCGGCGGCGTGTCGTCGGCGACGATCACGACGCCGAGGCTCTTCCACGCCGCGAGCGGCAGGAGGTCCTTCGGCTTCGTGCCCTCGAGGTGGAGGAACGTGACGTGATCGAGCTTCCCCAGCGCCGCGAGGTCGAGCGGCCCCATCCAGTCGAGCTGCAGCTCGGTGAGCGCCGGGAGCGCCGCCAGCCCATCGATCCGCGCGAGCTTCGGGACGTGACTCAACCGCAGCGCCTTGAGCGCGCCGAGCGACGAAAGGTCGGGGAGGCGCACGAGATCGGTTGTCCACACCTCCAAGGTCTCGAGCTTGGAGAGCTTCGCGAGGGAGGGGAGCTCGTGCACGTCCAGATCGGACAAGGTGAGCTGAACGAGCCCCGTCATCGCGCTCAACGCCGAGAGATCGGTGACGCCGCTCTGGACCCGCAGCTTCGTGAGCGGGGCTCCGCGGAGCCCTTCGAGCGAGCGGAGCTGCGTGTTCACGAGCTCGACGTTCGAGAGCTTCGGTAGGGTGCCGAGCGGCGCGAGCGACGTGAAGCCGTCGCAGTTCGAGAGCACGAGCTCGGTGAGCTCGGTCCATCCCTTCGCGAACGCGAAGTCGCGATCGACGATCCCCTCGCACAGCGCAATCTTGAACCGATAGAGCTTCGTGAGTGGCGCCAGCGGCGCGAGCGACTTCGGTCGCCCACCGAGGATCTCGAGGGCACCGACGTCGGCCTGGGTTGCGGCGAGCTCCGCCATCGTATGGTCGTTCGCGCGCTCGACCCGGCAATCGCGCGCCGCGCAACGAACGTCGGCGGGTGGCGCGGCTGCGACGACCCCGGCATCGGCTGCTGCGGGGGACGCGACCACGGCCGCAGAGCTCGTCGCGCTCGCCGACGGAGCGACCGGAGCCGCGCTCGCGGACGGAGTCGGCGCCACGGGGCTCGCCGGGACGTTCCCGCAGGCGACGAGCAGGAGCGCGAGTACGGGCACGTGCCTCATGGATCGGATCTACCGAAAAACGCCGCCCCGCGAAACACGGGACGGCGCTTTCGACGCTCCTTCACCGAGCCAAGGCGCGAGCCACGTCGCGCTCGGGCACGATGGAATGAGCCTCCGGCTTCATCGCGACGGTTCCGCGCCCATGCGTGAGGTTGCGGAGATCGCCGACCCAGCCGAAGAGGTTCGCGAGTGGCACCGACGCTTCGACGATGCTCGTCGTCGCGCGTGGGACGATCCGGCGGATCGTGCCTCGCCGCGAAGCGAGATCGCCGAGGACGTCGCCGACCGAGGCTTCGGGCACCGTGACCTCGAGCGCCATGAGCGGCTCGAGGAGCACGAGGCCCGCCTGGTTCGCCGCCTCGCGCATCGCCGCAGCTGCGGCGTGCTCGAAGGCGAGCACGGACGAGTCCTTCACGTGAGTGTCACCGTCGACGAGGCGGACCTCGAGGTCCACCAGCGGAATGCCACACCGAGCGCCGCGCTGAGCGGCCGCGCGGACGCCCTTCTCGACGCCCGGCACGAACGCCTGCGGGATGACCCCACCGCGGCTCGCGTCGTGGAACGCGATCCCGCTGCCGCGCGGACCCGGTGCGACCTCGAGGACGACCCGTGCGTACTGCCCCGGGCCGCCCCCTTGCTTCGCGTGCTTGTAATCTACACGCGTCGCACGCGCGAACGTGTCGCGCAGCGCGACCTTCGGGGCCGTGGTGCGGACGTGGACGCCCACCGCGCGCAGGTTCGACTCCACGATCTCGACGTGGAGCTGGCCCATCGCGCAGAGGATGGTCTCGCCCGTTTCGTCGTCGACCCGAACGCGGAGCGACGGATCGTCGACGACCAGGGCCGCGAGTGCCTCGCCGAGGCGCTCCCGATCGGCCGCCGTGCTCGGCTCGAGGCCGACCTCGAGCACGGGCTCCGGCGGCGTGATCGCCTCGAGCGCGACCGGCCGCGTTCGCGCCGAGAGGGTCGCCCCGGTGCGAGCGCCCTCGAGCCCCATGAAGGCGACGATGTCGCCGGCGTGGGCCTCGCGGATCTCCTCGCGTGCGTCCGCGTGGACGACGAAGAGTCGCCCGACCCGGCGCGGTGCGTCGCCGATCACGACGGCATCGCCCTTCTTGACGGTACCGGCGTAGACGCGCGCGAGCGCGAGCGAGCCCCGTGCGTCGCTCGTCGTCTTGAAGACGAGGGCGGCGAACGGGTCCGTCGGCGCGAGCGCGATCGGTGCGCCGTCATCGAGCGCAATCCCCCGCGCCGCCGGCCGTTCGACCGGCGACGGGAGGAAGCGAACGATGGCGTCGAGAAGCGGCTCGACCCCACGATCCTTGTAGGCGGCACCACAGACGACGGGATGGATCGCACCGGCGAGCGTGCCCGCGCGAAGCGCGTGCAGGAGCTCGCGGGAGGTGGGAGCCCGTCCCTGCGCCCATGCGTCGAAGACGTTCGCCGAGTGTTCGGCGGCCGCCTCGACGAGCCGCTCGCGGGCCCGCGCGACGTCGGAACGGAGCGCTTCGGGGATCGCGACCTCCGCGATCCCGTCCGCGGTCCATTCGAACGCGCGCAAGCCGACGAGGTCGACGAGCCCCGTGAACGCGCTCTCTTCTCCCAGCGGGAGCTGGAGCGCGACGGGGTTGGCGCCCAATCGCTCGCGCATCGACGCGAGACAACCGGCGAAGCTCGCACCGACCTTGTCCATCTTGTTGACGAAGGTCAGCCGCGCGACGCCGCGCTGCTCGGCCTGGTGCCAGACCGATTCGGACTGGCACTCGACCCCCGCCGACGCGTCGAGCACGAAGACCGCGCCGTCGAGGACGCGGAGCGAGCGCTCCACCTCGATGGCGAAGTCGACGTGACCGGGAGTGTCGATGATGCGGAGCTCGAAGCGCTCGTCGTCGACGCGCCACGACGTGGTGACGGCCGCGGCGGAGATGGTGATCCCGCGCTTGGCTTCCTCGGGGAGGAAGTCGGTCGTCGCCGTGCCGTCGTGGACGGCACCCGGGCGGTGAATCCGACCGGTGTGAAGGAGGATGTGCTCCGTGCAGGTCGTCTTGCCTGCATCGACGTGAGCCATGATTCCGATGTTTCGAATGCGCTCTCTTGGCAGCATGTGCGTGTGCTTTCCGTGGATGAATCCCTTCTTCGAAAGGGTCCACGGCGCTGCGCGAGGCGACGCACGTCCACACCGAGACCCGAACCCAATGACGCGCCGGCGCGCGCGGGGCTCGGGCTCCGAGAGCATCGTCAGTCGATGCGTCGCCTGGAGCTCGACCCCGCGGGCCGAAATTCGAGGAGCGGTGCTCGGGTCATGGTCGTCGTCTTTCCAAGGTCGCTTCGGTTTCGAGAGAGAGAGAGCCGACGGTCCGATTCGAACGGACTCTGTTCATCTGCTTGCGCGAGATGACGCCTCCTACCACGTTGGGCTACGTCGGCGCCCCAGGTGAGGGTGGAGCTCCACCCGCCACCGAGGACGACGCGCGCACCGGATCCATGGGCGCGCGCGCTTTTTTGGGGAACGACGCGGGGCACACGGGATCCCTGACGCGGGACGCGAGCGTGTAGTCTTCGCGCATGATGCGATGGGTCGTCGGGGGCGTGGGAGCGTTGATGGCAGTGGGGAGCCTCGGGTGCCCGGAGTCCACGTCGGGGCCGGCGGCGTCGGCGACCGCGACCGCGTCCGCAGCTGCGCCGGTGACCGCGACGGCATCCGCGTCCGCGTCGGCTCCCGCGTCCGCATCCGCGTCCGCATCGGCTCCCGCGTCCGCATCCGCCGTCGCGGCTGCGCCTCGGCCGGCGGGGTCCGCGGCTCCTTCGGCGGCGGTCGCCGAGAAGATCAAGAAGACCTTCGGTACCCAGTGTCGGCTCGAGCGCACGTGTGGCGCTCTCTGGGGTGTCGACTGCGAGGCCGCCGTCGATGGCCCCTACTACTACGTGAAGCCGGACTCGCTCGAGGTCGTATCTCGCTGTGGCGGCTACTGCATGGGCGGCCGGTGCACGAACTGTCCACCGAAGGAGTGGACGTGCACGACTTATTGATCAGAAGACGGTGAGCGCGGCGCGGATCGCGAGGGCGAGGAGCACGAGCGAGCCGAGCGCGAACAGGGCGAAGCGCGACGGGATGTGGTTCACCGTCGACTGGAAGATGCTGTGGACGACGCGGAGCGCGACGTAGCCCCAGGCGAGCCCCAGATCGAGGTTGCTCTGGTCGCCCAGCACGCCGAGGGTGATCGCGACCGCGTAGAACAGCGTCGGCTGCTCGAAGAGGTGGTTGTAGTTGTCGGCCTTCCAGCGGACCTCGGGCGGGAGCGTCGCCATCTGCTCACCGCGCGGGGCCGTCGGATCGAGCTTCATCCGCGCTCTTCGGATGGCAGGGATCCGCGTGACGTACATCCACGTCCACATCACGAAGGTCCACAGGACGAGGGCGACGACGGGACGGAAGAACGTGGCGCTCATGGCGGCGGTTGTACTTCAGCCGGCGCGCGAGCGCACGAGACCCCGGCGCTCAGCGCGGCGCTCGGACGCGGCGCGCTCGAACGGCGTCCGCGCCGCCGAGCTGTTCGAGGAGCTCGGCGAGCGCGCTGCGGGTCGCCTCGAAGCGGCGCGCGCCGAGCCCCTGCGCGGCGCGTGCTTCGGCTGCGGCGCGCTCGGCCCGTGCCGCCTCGATCGCGGCGTGGCCCCGGCGCGAGAGGCGGATGCGCCGCACCCGAGCGTCGTCGTCGGGGGCGCGCTCGAGATAGCCGAGGCGGACCAGCTCGGCGACGCTCTTCGACGCAGCCTGCTGGGTGACCCCCATGCGCTCCGCGAGCTCGCCGATCGAGCGCGGCGCCTCGACGAGGTGTTGGAAGACGAAGCCGTGCGCCACCCGCAGCCCGTCGAAGCCGCGCCGGTGCAGCGCCTGGAGCACCACGTCGGCCAGGAGCTGCCCGACGAAGAGCGCCAGCGTGCCGAGGTCGAGCGCCTGAGGGGAGACGGGAGCAGAGCGAGGGCGGCCCATTGACAACCAAGGTTGTACAACCTAGGTGGTGGATCATGCAAGTGATGCCCTCTGCCGTCGTCACCCCCGAAACCGATGCCGTCCGCGTGGCCCTGGACTTCGTTCGCACGATCGAGTCCTGGGGCGACGCAGCCGCCTTCTTCACGGAAGACGCGCTCGAAGAGGAGATGCCCAACCGCATCTTCGCCAAGGGAGCGACCCGCGACCTCGGCGCGATGAAGGCGTCGATGGCGAAGGGGAAGGAGATCTTCCGGAGTCAGACCTACGCGATCCATCGCGCGTTCGGCCAGGCCGACGCGGCGGTGGTCGAGCTCGAGTGGAACGGCGAGCTCGGCGTGCCGCTCGGCAAGCTCGCCGCGGGGGACAAGATGCGCGTCCGCGGCGCGTTCGTCTTCGAGCTCCGCGCGGGGAAGATCGCGCGGATCCGGCACTACGACTGCTTCGACCCCTTTTGAGTCAGGTCCTCTCGCCTCGCGCGTCTCTCGGCCATCATGGGTACGCACATCGCCTTGCTCGGTGACTCGAGCTTCGACAACGCGAGCTACACCGGGAAAGAGCCGGACGTCGCGAGCCACCTCCGGGCGATCGTCGGTCCCGCCGTCGCCGTGACGCTCCTCGCCGTCGACGGGTCGACCACGCGGTCGCTCGCGCCCCAGCTCGACCGGATCGCGGCAACCGTCACGCACGCGGTCCTCTCCGTGGGCGGGAACGACGCGCTGCTCGTCGCGCAGCTGCTCGACACGCCCGTCCGCTCCACCGCGGACGCACTCGACCTGTTCGGGGCGGCCGTCGACGAATTTGCGGACAATCACGCGCACGCGCTGGCTGCGTTGGCCGCCCGCGCTCCAACCACGAAGCTCGTGGTCTGCACCATCTACGAAGGCAACCTCGGCCTGCCCGAAGGTCCCCGCGCCCGCATCGCGCTCAAGCTGTGGAACGACGTGATCGCCCGCAACGCGCGCCGTGTCGGCGCGACGTTGATCGATCTCCGCGACGTCGTGAGCGTGCCGGCCGACTTCGCGAACCCGATCGAGCCGTCCGGCGAGGGAGGCCGCAAGATCGCCGTCGCGATCGCGCGGGCGTGCGCATGAGCCACGACGTGAAGACCGCCGCCGGCGCTGGCACGGTGCCTGCAAACAAGCCGCGCATGGACCACCGTTACGTCATCCACTTGACCGACCAGGGCTTCAGCGTGAGCGCCTCGGGCATCGAAGCCCGCGGCACCAACATCGCCGACGCCTTCGCCGAGCTGCAGCGCGCGCTCGAATCCAACGACAACAAGCCCGTCGTCGCGGCCAAACCGTCGAAGCGTCGCCGTCGCGCGCGCTGACTCTGCCAAGGCGTTGACGCCGATCAGTGAGCCGTCGCCAAGGCGACGGCCTCCGTCTGGTCGATGTCGGCCGCCACCCGGCCGAGCTTCTCGCGGAGCGCGCGAACCGCATCCGCGCCGAGCGGGAGCCTGAGGGTCGGAGCCCCCGCGGCAACGGCATCCACGATCGCCTTCGCCGCCTTGGCCGGGTCGCCCTCTTGCGTTCCCCCCGCCCCCGCCGCGTACGCGCGCGTCGGGCCGACGGTCTTCGCGTACGCCGCGAGCTCCGGCATCGTCCGGAAGCCGGCGCCGAACAACCGCGTCCGGAACGCACCGGGCTCCACGACGAGCACCCGCACCCCGAACGGAGCGACCTCGGCCGCGAGGCTCTCCGAGAGCGCCTCGAGCGCGTGCTTCGCCGCGCAGTACGGCCCGAAGCCGGGCGCCGTGACGAAGCCGCCCATGCTGGAGATCTGGACGATCGTCCCGCGACCGCGCTCCCGCATCTCGGGCAACACCGCCTGGGTCAGCGCGACGGCGCCGAAGAACATCAGCTCCATCGTGGCGCGGAGCTCCGCCTCGGGCGTCTCCTCGACCGCACCGACGATGCTGAACCCAGCGTTGTTCACGACCACGTCGACCGCGCCGAAGCGCGCGCGCGCCGCAGCGACCGCGGTGGCGATGGCCGCCGGCTGGGTCACGTCGAGCGCGACTGCCATCACGCGTTCGGGCGCCTGGGCCACGAGGTCGGCGAGCACCTTCGGATCACGAGCCGTGGCGACCACGCGCTCACCGCGCGCGATGGCCTCCTCCGCGATCGCGCGCCCGAACCCCGACGACGTCCCCGTGATGAACCAGACCTTGCCTTGCGTGCTCATGACGACCTCCGTGGAAGCGAAGGTAGTTCGGCTCAGCCTCTCGAAAAATGCCTGCAATCGAGATGCGCCTTGAAGTACATCTTACGAATGGCCGACGACTTGTCCGGGCTGCGCGCTCTCGTCGTCGTCGCGGAGAAGCGCAGCTTCACCGCTGCGGCCGCGGAGCTGCGCGTGTCGCCTTCGGCGGTGAGCCAGACGGTGCGGGCGCTCGAGGAGCGCGTGGGGGTTCGCCTCCTCCAGCGCACGACCCGCAGCGTCGGTCTGACCGAGGCGGGGGCTCGTTTCCTCGCGAAGCTCTCGCCCGCGCTCGCCGCGGTCGACGACGCGTTCGCCGCGCTCGGCGAGCTGCGAGACCGGCCCGCGGGGCGACTCCGCTTGAACCTCCCGCGCATCGGCTACACGGCGGTGCTCGCGCCCAAGCTCTCGGCCTTCCTCGACGCGTACCCCGACATCACGCTGGACGTCCGGATCGACGACGCCTTCGCGGACATCGTGCGCGACGGGTTCGACGCCGGCATCCGCATCGGCGAGATGGTGGAGCGCGAGATGGTCGCAGTGCGGGTGAGCCCCGATCTGCGGATGGCCGTCGTGGGCTCGCCCAGCTACTTCGCGCGCCACCCTCGACCGAAGCACCCGCGCGATCTGCACGGGCACGACTGCATCAACTACCGGCGCCGAGCGACCGGGCAGGTGTATCGCTGGGAGTTCGAGGAGCAGGGCAGCGACCTCGTGATCGCGGTCGACGGGCGGCTCCTGATCGACGACGGCGAGCTCATGACGCACGCCGCGCTCGACGGGCTCGGTCTCGCGTACGTGATGGAACAGACCGTCGCCGAGCACGTCGCGGCGAAGCGGCTGGTTCGCGTGCTCGAACCGTTCTGCCCTTCGTTCCCCGGGTTCTTCCTCTACTACCCGAGCCGGGCGCAGCTGGCTCCGAAGCTCCACGCGCTGGTGGGCTTCCTCAAGCACGGCTCTCGCGGCGCCGCATCGAGTCGCCGACGCTGACGGGGGGCGACGTCGGCGTGCGCCCCGCGCCCAGGCCGATCGGCGCGCGTGCTTGGTGCAGGAGCGCCAAGCTCGGTCGCCCCTTCGTGTCGCGCTCGACCGGAGGCGGCGTGAGGAACGCTGCGGCCCACGCGAGATCCGGGACGTTCTCGAGGACGGCCTTGGTGACGACGAGGATCGGCACGGCGAGCAGCGCCCCCGCCGGGCCCCAGAGCCAACCCCAGAACACGAGGCCGACGAGGACCGCGAGCGGCGACAGGCCGAGCGTGCGCCCGAGCACGCGCGGCTCGACGAGGTTGCCGACGACGAAGTTGATCGTCGACATGCCGACGCCGACGAGGAGCGCGACGCCGGGGCCGCGATCGACCGCGGCCACCGCGACCGCGGGGATCGTCGCCAGGACGGCGCCCACGTTCGGGATGAAGTGGAGGACGAAGAGAACGAGCGCGAGGAGGAGGGCCATGTTCACACCGGCCACGTGCAGGAGCACGAACGTGAGCACTGCGGCGAGCAGGCTCGTCCCCGCCTTGACGAGGAGGTAGCGCTGCACCTCGCGCACGACGCCGTCGACGCGATCGAGCGTCTTCTCGGAGCTGGGTGCGAGCGCGCGAACCTTGGCGCCGATGCTGGAGATCTCGGTGAGGCCGAAGAACGCGACGAGCACCACGACGAACCCGCTCGACACGGCCGCCGCGGCGTCCCCGAGGAGGGTGCCGAGGTACGGGGCCGCATCGCCGAAGTCGAGCTTCGAGAGCTCCTTCGCCGGTCCGGGCATCCCATGGCGGGTCAGTGACTGCGACCACTTCGCGACGACGAACTGGAGCTTGTTCGCGTACGAAGGCGCCCGCGCTTGGAGCTCCGCGGCGGCGACGGCGAAGATCGCACCGACGGCGAACAGCACTGCGACGCCGACGAGGATCGCCGCGATCGCACCGACGATCGGCGGGAGACCACGGCGCGTGACCCACGCGGCGACCGGAGAGGTCACCGCGACGACGACGGCGGCGAAGACGATCGGAACGAGAAACGGCGCCGCGAAGTGCAGGCCCGCAACGACGATGACGAACGCGGCGAGCGCGACGAACGACCGTGACGTGCTTGCAGACATGGCGCCTCTTTCTCCTCGCTTCGAAGACCTCAGGGAACGACGCTCGCGCAGGAGCCGCCGCAGTTGAACGTGGCGCTCGAGCACGACTGGTCGTCGATGCAGGCGCTGCACACGTCGACCTTGTGGGCGTAGTCCGGATCGTCCCCCGCGTTCTTCTTGCAACGCGACTCGCACGCGCTCACGTCGTAGGCGGAGTTGAAGCAGTCCGCGTAGCGCTTGCAGATGGCGTGACAGTCGATCGCGTTGTCGACGGAGGAGCAGGCCTGCGACGCCAAGGCGATCGCGACCGCGGACGAAAGGAGGAGGGCGGAGAGGAATCGTTTCATGATGAGACCCGCGATTGCAGGCGACGTGCCACGCGCTCTCGAGCGCCGGCGCGCGGATTTGCCGCGGGGCGCGCCGCAACGCGCGAAACACCGCGTGGCACTCCGCCACGTTCGTTGCGAAGTCGCCGCGCTCGAGGCTCCGTCAGTCGTGCGCCGGCTTGGCCGTGCGACGCGGGGGTCCCGGACAACCGATGCAGAACCCGAGCGACCCGAGGTGGCTGAGCACGAACGCGAAGCCGTCTCCAGGGTCGTTCTGCAGCGGAACCCACAAGCCGTACTCCATGCTGACCGAAGCGCGCGTGCGCCCTCCCCCATCGACGAAGAAGCGGACGCCGAGAGCGTTCTGGAGGACGCCATCGCCGTACCCCGCACGCGAAGCCAGACGCTCACCGGGGTTCAACGTCGCCCCCGTGTACAGCCCGAAGATCCAGTGCGTGGCGTAGGTGACGCCCAGATACGGTTCGATGACCTCACCGAGATCGACCGACGCGAGGACGCCGGCGAACGCGGTGACGAGCTTCTCCGGAAACACTGCGCCGCCGGCGCCTCCGCGGACGGCGAGCGCGAAGATCGAGGTAGGCGGGAGGAGCGAGACCTTCACGTCCGCTCGGAGGCCCACGAGGTAGAAGAGGCCGACGCCGACATCGACGCGGCGGGTGATGCCGACGCGGACGGGCACCACGTCGGGGACGACGGTCGCGACGCGGAGCTTTCCATCGTCGGCGCGTTCGTTCGCCGCGAGGGTGATCGCTCCCCCACTGCTCACTTGCCCGGGCGGCAACGTGCGCGCGGATTCGTGGAGCCCCCAACCGCAGCCGGTCGTGAGCGCCGCCGCGCAAGCGACGGCGATGAGTCGAGCCGCCTTCACGGCGCTTCGAGGGCGGCGCGGATGGCGTCCTTGGTCTTCTTCTCGTCGCAAAGCGCACGAAGCTCGGCGCGCGTGAGCGGGGCCGACGTGACGGGCCGCATCACGTCCAGGCTCTCGAGCGAAAACAGGACGGGCCGGCGCGCGACCCACTTCCCGGTGAACGGGCAGCTCGATTCGACTTGCGGCTCGTACCCGGGGACGTAGCTCGCGTCGACTTGCACCGCCTTCGCCCCGATCACGGCCCAGTAGTGGACCATGCCGTCGGTGATCGAGACCGGGACGATGACGCGTGGATCCAGCCGCACGTCCGCGGAGGACTTCCAACCGGCGAGGAAGCTCGTGGCCACTTCGAGCGCATCGGGGTACGCGGCGAGCTCCTCGTTCGTCGGGAGATCCTTCATGCCGAGCGTGCGGCCCGAGAGAAGCGCGAGCCCGTAGAGGAGCGCGGTCTTCTGGTGCAGCTCCTGATCGAGCGCCGACGTACCGCGCGTTCCATCCACTTCGACGCGATGGGCGGTGGCCAGGAAGTCGGCACCGACGAGCGACCGGAGCAGCGGCGCGAGGAAGGCGTACGCGCGCGCCGATCGGAGATAGAACGTGGGAAACGGCTCGACCTCGAAGGAGGGGATGAAATCGACGGGCGGTGGCGGAGGTGCCGAGATGTTCTGGCCGGCCCCGATGGCGAGTTGCTTCGCGTGCGTCTCGCGGCTCTCGATCAGGATCGCCTTGAACGTATCGACGAGCTTCTGCTTGTAGCGCCGCGTGAGGAGGAGATGGTCCTTCTCGGGCGCAGCATCCGTGACGAGAAGCGTCGCGAGCGCGTACAGCTGGCGATCGTAGAACCCCGAGCTCGCCGTCGGCGTGAGATCGAGCTTGCCCGTACGAACGGCATCGACGACCTGATCGAGGAAGTTCGTCGCGGGTGCGCACCCGAGCGAGCGGTACAGCCTGTTCTCCGGCGAGTCGGAGGCGGGAAGGAACGCGTGCGTCGCCAGCGCGCAGCCGCCCGGCACGCTGCGCGGGAACTTCGCGACGAACGTACTCTCGAGGCTCGCGTCGTCGAGGACCGTCGCCGAGGGCGTGAGCGTCGCGAGCTCCGCGAGCGAGCGATCGAAGAACGGGTTCGTGAGCCCAGCGTAGAGGTCGAGCACCTTTTGGTAGCGCGCTGCGAGGCTCGCCGAGCTCGCGAGCGCGACGGCGGCAGAGGCGAAGACGGGGAACGGCGGACGCACGCTCGCCGGCGACTGGAGGAACCGGTCCTGCCGGAAGATGGCCGAGAGCGCCGGGGTGCTCGTGTAGAAGCCAATCGGCCGCGACGCGAGCGGGTCCTGATCGAAGCTGGCAATCAGCGCCGCCGCCCCGGGCTCGGCCGCCGTGCCGCCACCCCCGAGCTGCAACGCCGCGCCGACTTGGGCGGCCGCCTGAGCCGCGAGCGGCTGCTCGGTGCTCGTACCATTCTGGGACCGAAGGAGGAGCTCCTTCTCGAGCTCACGGAGAACGGCTCGCTTGTCGATGAGGGAGCCGTCGCTACCGTCTTCGACGCCGAGCTCGATCGCGGCGTACAGACCGTCGTTGAAGGCCTTGAGCTCGGCGTTCACGACCTCCATGGACGGGACCAGGTCGGCCTGAGGGAACGCCGCGAGTGCAGCGCCGAAATCCGGGTAGAGTGAATCACCCGCGGCCCGGTCCGCGTCGGCGAACGGCACGACGTCGAGCCGGACCACGCTGCCGCTCTTGTTCATCGTGGCCGGGCAATCCGGGTAGATGTCCTCGGTGACGCGGGACTGGGGGTCGAAGACGGGGTGCTTGTCTTCGATCCGATCGTCCGCGAGCGGATCGACCGCGCCTTGATCTCGCTCGGTCACGGCCTCCCGCCGGCCGAGCGCATCGATCCCGAGGCAGGAACAAAGCAAGGTCGTACCGGCGAGCACCCCGAGGCGCACGCCCGAAGAAAAGCGAAGCATGGAGTGGAGTGTGCTCCCCACTACCGACTTCGTCAACGCAGGGTCCTGCCGTCAGGCGAGCTGCTCGCGCGCCTCCATCAGCGCGAAGCCCAACAGGTTGAGCCCACGCCAACGCGAAGGGTCTTTGGCCGCGGCGTTGGACGCACCGAGGCCGATTCCCCAGATGGTGTCGCGCGGACTCGCCTCGACGAGCACCTTCTTCCCCGTCGCGCGCAGGAAGTCGCGCAGGGGTCCGTTCTGGCCGAACTTGGCCACGTTGCCCTGCACGACGGCGGCGCTCCGGGCGGCAGACCACGCATCGTCGTCGTAGTCACGAACGCCACGCCCGAGCGCCTTGGCTTCCTCCGGCGTCTTGGCGCGAAGGATGCTCACGAGGCTGTGCTCGTCCCGAAAGAGCCGCGCCTTCTCCGCCATCATGTAGTGCTCGGCCGTCGCGTACGTGACGCCGTTCACGACGAAGCTCGCGGGGTACCATTGGCTCAGGCAGGCCGCGTCCAGGACCCCGGCGCGCTTCGGCGTGTGGCCCCAGAAGAAGAGATACGTGGCGGCGTGGCCTACAGCGACGTGCGCGACGAGCCGCTCTCGGTTCCACATGGTGCATGTCGTAGCGTCCGCACGAACAAGAGTCAATATGACTTTATCTGTCGGAAACGGGCCAGAAATCCCGCCCTATCGCCGAGCACCTCGCGCGTGACCTTAACGTGCTCCAGATCCTCGAACTCGGCCGGCTCGATCGAAGCACCTTCGAACCGGTAGATGCACGCCCGCGGGAGGCCTAGGAGGATCGGGGAGTGCGTCGCGATGACGAACTGCGCGCCCTTCCGGGCGCGCGCGTGGATCATCTCGGCGAGGACGAGCTGGCGCTTCGGCGAGAGCGCGGCCTCCGGCTCGTCGATCAGGTAGAGCCCTTCGCTCCGGATCCGCGTGTCGAAGAACTCGATGAACGTCTCACCGTGCGAGCGCGAGTCGTACTTGGCGAGGTAGCGATCCCACCCCGGCTCGATGATCGGAGTCGAGCCCTCGGGCCCCGCTCTCTCTTCGTTCATCTCGCGCGCGATACGCCGGTCGGTCGATGCCTCACGCCGCTGGAAGCCGATCAGGTCCTCCGCGCGGAGGAAGAACCCCTTTCGCGACTTCAGCTTCCACCCGAGCCGAAGGCACCGCGCGAGCTCGCGCTGCGCCGCGAGCGACGGATCGTCGACCGACTGCGCGGCTCCCGCGGTCGGGAGCTCTGCCGCGATCGCAAGCGCCTCGAGCAGCGTCGACTTCCCCGAACCGTTCTCGCCGACGAAGAAGGTGACGTCCGCGGAGAGGTCCAACGACTCGAGCGCCGCGATGACGGGCACGGTGAAGGGGAATCCTTTCCCCCGCTCGCGATCGGTCCGCATCGTGGCGCGCAGCAATCGGCTCATGGAGCGCTCATCGTAATTCGACCTTCGGACTCCCGGTCTCGACGCTACCACGAGACACCATGCTAACCTTCTCGACATGCGGGCCTTCGGCGTGGCGTTCATCGTCGGGGTCACCGTGGCGTGCGGCTCGTCGATGCCGCTCCCGCAGACACCGGGTGAGGATGCGGGAACGGAGGCCACGGCCGACGCAACCGAACCGTTCCCGACCGACCTGTGCAAGGTGTACGACTACGCCGTCACCGGACACGTCATCGACTGCGTCGGCGGGCCCTGCGCGGGCCGCTCGCTCGCCCCGGGAGCCTCCTGCTTCGACCTGCCGGTGGGAAGCTTCTGCGACCTGGGGGATCACCCGGATCCCGACTGCAACGATCTCTTCCTCTGCAATTCACATCACGAGTGGGACCGCGTGCACGGCCCACGAACGACGGGAACCTGCTCGCGCACGGTCAAGGCCGGCCCTGGCTGCAACGCAACGACGTGCCCGACGGGGACGCCGGGCCCCTGCGTGCACCCCGGGCCGCCAGCGTTGGTATGCAACGGCGGATACGACTGCATCAACGTGGACTCGATGCCGCGCTTGGGCTGTCCTTGCACTGGCCCCTCTCCTGACTTTGGATTTGGTTGCTACGACGGCGTGGTCTCGTATCGACCGCCTCCACGGCCGCCGGGCTGACTTTGCATCGCCCGCTCGGGCGGCGCATGCTTCCTCTCGATGCACCTCTCTCGCCGCCACGTTCTCCTCGCCACCGCCGGCGGCACCCTCGCACTCGCGCTTCCCCGGATCGCGCGCGCCGCCCCGCCGGACGCCGCGCTCCTCGCGAAGCTCGCCCTTCATGCCGCCAACTTCGAGACCATGAAGACGCACACGAGCTTCCTCGTCGCCGGCAAGGTCGTCGAGCTCGATGGCGCCGGCAACGCGACGAAGCCGCGCGAGATGACGGCGCAGGTCACGGCCGACGGCACGAAGCTCCACTTCGCCGTGCTCCGCTTCATCGACGACGGGAATGACCGCACGATCGAGGCCCAGACCAAGGCGAAGGACTCGGCAGCAAAGGACGCCTCCGCGAATCCGCCGCCGAAGAAGCGCGACTTCCGGATGCCGTTCCACACTGGGGAGCAGCCCCGGTACACGTTCGATCAGGTCGCGATCGACCCCGCGAACCCGACCCGCGTGCAGATCGCGTTCGTCCCGAAGATCCGCGAGGACGACACGGTCGAGGGAACGGCGTGGGTCGACGCGCTCGCGGGGACGGTCTTGAGCACCGGCTTCAAGCTCACGCGCCCGCCGACCGGCATGGACTACGTGCACGCCCAAATCACGTTCGGGGCGAACACGTCGCTCGGCCCGTCGATCTCGAAGATCGACATGGAGGCCGAAGGCGGCATCCTCTGGGTGCGGAAGCACCTCAAAGGGTCGGCCACGTTGACGAACCACGTCATCGTGCCCTGAGAGACTATGCTCTCCCCATGAAGAGAGCGCTCGTCGTCCTGCCCCTCGTCCTCCTCGCGTGCGGCGGAGACGACACGAGCGAGCCGACCGAAGGCGGCGCGAGCGACGTCACCGCCCCCGACGGAGCGAGCGACGCTTCGCTCGACGCCGGTGACGCGGGTGACGCCACCGGACCACGCACGCCGCCGTTCGGGTGGGTCGGGATAATCGGCACGGGACAGAGCCTCTCGATCGGTGCCACGGCCGGCAACATCAGCACCACCCAACCCTTCGCGAACCTGAAGCTCGCCGACGAAGGCGCGAACCCGCGTTACCCGATCGCCGACGATGCGGGCGCACCGCAGTGGAAGACGGTGCCGCTCGTCGAGCCCATCCGCACGAGCTCGGCGGGCACGGGCCCCGGCTACAACGATGGTCAGTACCCGAACAACATCTCCGGCGAGACACCGCACTCGGGCATGGCGGCCACGCTCAGCGCGACCTGGAAGACGCGCGGCGACCTCGGCGACTACGTGACCGCACACTCCGTCGTGGGTTGGTCGGGGCACTGCCTCGTGGACATCGACAAGGCGGGCGGAAAGCGCGCGTACCCCGCGAGCCTGCACGAGGCGAGCCTGTGGAAAGGCTTCGCGACCGCGGCCGGTAAGACCTACGGCGTCGGCGGCATCATCCTCACGCACGGCGAGTGCGACGCGGGCAACGCCACCTACGGCGCGGGGCTGTTCCAGCTCTGGAAGGACTACGCCGCGGATCTCGAGACGATCACCGGCCAGACCCGTGCTCCGGTCTTGTTCATCTCGCAGCAGAGCACGATCGCTTCGGGCCCGAACGGCTCGGCGCAGCAGGTGTGGCGCGCGGGCGTGGACCACCCGGGCCAAATCGTGTGCACCGGGCCCAAGTACGCCTACCAGTACTCGAACGACCTGCTCCACCTCCCGGCCGCCGGCTACCAGCGGCTCGGCGAGAAGTACGCCGAGGTGTTCGATCTCGTCGTGAACCAGAAGGTCGCGTGGAAGCCGCTCGGACCGAAGAGCGTCAGCCGCGCCGGCGCGATCGTGACGGTCGCGTTCGACGTCCCGAACCCGCCGCTCGTCTGGGACGCGCACATGGCGGCCCCGCACGCGTCCGGGAGCTACGCGATGTGGGCCAAGGGCCGGGGCTTCGAGGTCGTCGCCGGCAACACGAACGCCACCATCGCGAGCGTGACGATCGCGGGGAACGACGTCGTCATCACGCTCGCGAACGACCCCGGTTCCCAGAAGGTCACCGTTCGCTACGCGATGTCCCAAGATGGGACAGGTTTCCAAGGCGGCACCGTCACCGGGCTCCGCGGGCTACTCCGCGACTCCGACGCGTTCGTAGGATCGGATGCCGAGACCGTCGATGTCACCGCGACGCAGGGCTCCGACGTCGTCACGACGACCGGCAACGCATTCGCGCGCCGCACGGGTTGGGACTTGGTGACCGGCAACGGCATCGCCGCCGACACGATCGTGCTGAAGCAGGACACGACCAACCAGGTGACGCTGTCGGCGCCCTACACGGGCCCGACCGGACCGGCGAAGCTCACCTTCCGCCACGACACGTACAACTGGGCGGTGCACTTCGCGATGGCGGAACCGTAGGCGCTCAGTCCATCGGCGTGCAGATCTCGACGAGAAAGCCATTGAGGTCCCGCACGTAGGCGACGGTCTGACCCCAGGGCTTCTTCGCCGGCTCGGCGAGCGCGACCGCGCCGGCGGCGACGGCCTTCGCGTAGGCCTTCTTCACGTCGTCGGTGACGAGCCCAATCTCGACCGGCGCGGGCGGGCTCTTCGGACCCGCGTTCTGGAACGGGATCGGGATCATCTTCGCGACGTGACCGTTCGCGGCGAACGCGAGCTTTGTGCCACCGGTGGCGAGCTCGCCGTACTGATCGGGGACGAGCACCGTCTGCTCGAAGCCGAAGGCCTTCTGGTAGAACGCGAGGGTCGCTGCGACGTCGTCGACGTAGAAGATCGTGTAGCCGAATTTCATGCCCGTACGGTGCAACGGGACGCGCTCGGTGTCTTGAAGAATTCGGACGCGACCGCGCCGGTCACAGCGCGACGGGGACCACCGTATCCCGTCCGTCGGTGAGCTCGGACGCGAGGCCGACGGGCGAGACGCCGGCGAGCTCCGACGCTTCACGCGTGAAGTGCGGCTGATCGGCGTACCCCGCTTCGGCCGCGACGACGGAGATCGGCGCCCCGCTCTTCAGCAGGAGCGCCGCGCGCTGAAGCCGCCGCACGCGAGCGAACGTCTTCGGCGTGAGCCCCACGCGCTGCTGGAATCGCCGGGCGAGCTGACGTTCGCTGAGACCGACGTGCTCGGCGACGGCCGCGACGGAGTGACCCTCGCCGAGCAGCGCCGTGGCGGACCGCGTGCGAACGTCGGTCGCTTCGCCTTGCGCCGCGAGCCGCGTCGCGAGCGCGGCCTCGACCGTCGGCAACGCCGCGCCGAGGATCACGTGGGCGGCGTGACGCGCGGCGGTCGCGCGCTCGAGGATGGTGAGCAGCGCGTCTTCGAGCCGACGCCCCTCGTCGCCCCAGAGCTCGGCGAGGGCGGCGTCGCGGTCGGTGATCTCGCCGGCGATCCCGGGGAAGAGCCGCTCGGCCTCGCCGGGACGCAGGCGAACGCCGAGCGTCGCTTCGTCCTGCGGTGGGATGCAGATGGCGGAGCTCATCGAGCCGACGAGCATGGCGCGACCACCGACGACGACGATGTCCATGCACCCGTCGGGGAGGACGCGATGGACGGTGTCGGTGCGAGGGAACGCCCAGACGCTCGCGACGAGCGAGCGCAAGCGCGTGTCGGGGGCGACCTCGCGGTACATGCCCCGATTCTAATCGAGGACCTTCGCGCGCGCCTGTCCGGAACGGCGGGGAGCGCCGTCCGTCTGCGCACCATGATGTTGCGCCTACTCCACCTTCGTTGAGCGTCGCGGCGGACCTCCGTCGGCGGCGCAAGCAATCTCGCGCCGACGTAGCCCAACTGGCAGAGGCAGCACGCTCAGAACGTGAACTGTGTCCGTTCGAATCGGACCGTCGGTACGTCACCGTGGTGGAATTGGCATACACACCAGCTTGAGGTGCTGGGCGCTGCAAAGCGCATGAGGGTTCGACTCCCTCCGGTGGCACGAAATCTTGGTCGAGCGAAGTCGCGCCTCGAAGAGCCACGTACGGGTGGCTGCCGCGCTCCGAGACGTTGGAGAAGAAGTCCAGTCGTCACCCAGCTCGGGCACGTCGCATTCCAACGAAAAGCCCCGCGGTCATCCGACCGCGGGGCTTCTCTTCACGCCGCCTTCTGCGCCTTGAGCTCTCCCAAGATCGCATCCAGCTTGGAGACCATCGCCTCCTGCACCGCGAGCGCCTTCGGCATCAGATCCTCGGGCTCTTCCGCCGCCGTCGGATCCAGCGCCTTCGCCGCCAGCGCCGGGCCCACCGTCATGATCGCCGTTGCGATGGCCTTGCCGGCCGGCGTTCGGGCGAAGATGTCGGCGTAACCGACGCTCAGACACGTGCTCACGTACACCAGCGCATCCCACGGCGTCTGCACCTTGGGATTGTCGTCCTTCTCCGCGAGGTAGAAGAGGAAGGAACCACCCAACACCGTCACGATGAGAGCATCGAGCGGGTCCTTCTTCACCGCCTCACGCAGCGACTTCTTGAGAGCCATGAAGTCGCCGAGGCTACTCGACCCTGCCACGCTCCCCGCCACTAGCGCGAGGAGCGCGGTCTGGTCGATGCGGCCCGAGTCATTCGGCCGCGTGCGGTTCATTATCCTTCACCTCGATGAGCTCGTCGGCCTTCACGCCTGTGACCCCGGGACGGCTGGTCACCGGACCATCCGCGTCTTCCGGCTTCACCGCCGACTCGAGCTCCGTTCCGAGCTCACCGAGAAGGCCAGAGACCTTCGCGCCGAGCTTCGCGTTGTCCACCTGCGCGAACGACATCATCTCCTTCATCAGGGGATACGCCGCGCCGGCTTCCATGATCGTCTTCAGGATGGGGGACATCACGCCACCCGCAGCGCCACCGGCGCTGGAGCCGTTCATGCCACCCGTCTGAAGCACCTTGATCTCCGTGATGGCCTTCGCGGGAGCCATGAGCTCGCGCGCGACCTCGGGAGCAACGGCGAGAGCCTTGAGCGCCAGCTCGCGCATGACGACGCGCGACGACACCGCGTTCTCCGCCTCCACCTTCTTCTTCATGGCGAGAGCTTCCGCCTCGCCGCGACGAAGAATCGCTTCGGCCGTGAGCCGAGCCACCTCCGCATCGCGCTCCGCTTGGACGACCCGCGCCTCGGCCTCGATGCGCTTCCTCTGCGCCTCGGCCTCGGCTTGGATGACGGCGACGGCCTTCTCCCGGTTCGCCTGAGCGGTCACTTCCACGGTGGTGATCTCCTGCTTGGCCTTCTCTTCCTCGGCGAGAGCGAGGGCCTTCGCCGCCTCGGCGCGGGCCTTCTCCTCTTCGCTCTGGGTGACGGCGATCTGCTTGCCGATTCGGGCAACCTCGACCGCCTTTTCCTTGTCGATCGCAGCCGCTTCGATCGCCTTCTGCCGGTCGATCTCGGCCGCCTGCACGACCTTCTCCTTCTCGATGTTCGCCGCCTCGATGATCTTGCGCTTGGCGATCTCCGCCGCCTGCTGACCCTTCTCGGCTTCGATGAGCGCTTCGCGCTCGGCGCGCTGCTTCACGGCGAGAGCCACCGCGACGACCTTCTCCTGCTCGATGCGCGCGGTCTCGACCGCGCGCTGCTTCTCGAGGCCCGCGAGCTCACGCATCTGCTCCTGCGCATAGACCGCCTTGGCCGTCTCCGCCGACTGGGCCGCCGAATACTCGGACACCTTTCGACCTTGATCCGCCTCGGCCTGCTTCTGCTTCTGGTCGAGCTCGAGCTGCGTCATCCGCGCAGTCACGTTCTGCGCCTGGATGAGGTTCTCCTTCTCGCGCTGGATCTTGTTCGTCATCTCGCGGTTGGTCTGCACGCTCTCGGTGATCGCGCGGAGACCTTCCGCATCGAAGACGTCCTGGGGATCCAGGTCCTTGACCGGCACCATCGCGAAACCGGTGATGCTGACGTTCTCGAGGGTGAGCCCGTTCTTCTTGAGCTCCTCCGCGAGGACCTCCTGGATGCGCTCCGCGAACTGCTTGCGGTTCGCATGCAGGGCCATGAAGGTCTGGTTCGCCGACACGCTACGGAGCGCGTCGGTCAGCTTGCCCTCGATCAGGTCCGCGATCGCATGCTCGTCGAGGTTGCGCTCGCCGAACGAACGGGCCGCGGCGAGCACGTCCTCGGCGAGGGGCTCGACCTTGATGTAGAGCTCGGTCGTGACGTTCGCCTTGATCTTGTCGGCGGTCACGAGCGCGTTCTTCCCGCTCCGCTCCACGCTGAGCTTCACGCTCCGGAGGGAGACGCGAAGGAGCTGGTGCAAGATCGGGTAGACCAGGACACCGCCGCCGATGACGACCTTGTTGCCGCCGGCGCCGGTGCGGACGAGCGCTTCGTCAGCGCCGCAGCGCCGGTAGAAGCGCGAGAGGACGGTGAACAGGGTGAGGAGCAGCGCGACGCCGCCCAGCACCGAGCCTCCGATGACAATCGTGTTCGTATCGACGGAACCCATGGTGTTTCTCCTTCAATTGAATGGCTGCAAGATGCACGTGAGAGACTGTGTTGCGTGCGTGCGGGTGCGCGGGTGCGCCGTGCCGAGATCGGGCACGGGCACGGGCACGGGCACGTGGAGAGAGGGAGAGAGATGGCGTCAGGGAGACGCGCGGTGCTCTTCTTCTTCTTCGTCGAGCGGCGCGACCAGGAGACCGTGCTCCTCGTCGTAGTCCACCACGACCACGTTCGAACGCTCGGTGGGAGCGCTCGAACCAGGCGCGAGCCGGCACACTACCCGGACCTCGTGCCCCGTCTTGTCCTTGATCCTCACTTCGCCGAAGTCCTTCGTCACCGCGGACGAGATGACTACGCCGAGCTGACCGACGAGCTCCTTGCGGCTCGTCGCTTCTTGCGCCTTCGTCGCGAAGACGGGCGCGAGAATTCGTGAGAGGAGCGCCACCGCGCCGTACCCCGTGAGGAGCGACGTCGGAAGCGTCCACGCGAGCGAGACGAGCGGCACCGAACCCGACGCCGCGAAGTGCCCGTTCAGCGAGAGCCCCGTGATCGCGAACGCGAGCATGTAGCTCTGCCAGAGGATCGAGAAGGGGATCTTCCCGACGCCCATCGCACCGAGGAACGAGAAACCGAACCCTCGCGCGCCATCGGCATCGTGCTCCGCTTCATGATCGCCATCGCCGTCCGCATCTGCGTCGGCGTCCGCATCCACGTCTGCGTCCGCATCGACATCTGCGTCCGCATCCATGTCCGCGTCGGCATCCGCGTCCGCGTCGGCATCGTGATCGCCCCCCGCCAGCAGGCCCATGATTCCAGTGGCCTGAACCAGCGCGAACACGATCGCGATGCCAGCTGCGACCGTGAAGGGCGCGTTGGCTGATGCACATAGGAACTGGAGAACCGTCATGGCCCTCTTCGTCGGAACGCGCGTCGGAAACTACGAGATGTAGAGCCGACGTCTTTTGTTCCGCGAAGCCCCTTACGCGGATGAACCTAAGGTCCGTCGGAAAGCCGTCACCCCCGTGCCGTCCGATTTCACGCCGATTTTGCGGCGCGTCATGGCCCCGGTTTTGCCGGCGACGCGTGAAGAGGTGTGACCCTCGATGACGATATGTGACGCGATCACTCGTAGACGAGGACGAAGTGCGCGAGCTTTCGCCCGCTCACCGTCTTCGTCTTGAACGCATCGAGCTTCGACTTCGGCGTCGTGCTGACGAGATCGGTCTTGGGCGAGTTGCCTGCCCAGCGCACCGCGCGATCGGGCGTGGCCATCCCCGTCTGCACGTGCCAGTCGCCGGCGACGACCATCACGCGCCCGCCGGCACCGAGCGACTGCGCGGCCCAGTAGCCCATCGTCTCGTCGCGGATGACGGCGAGATCGGTGAAGTAGATCAGAGCGTCGGCGTAGCTCAGCCCGAGCTTCTGTCCGTGCGCGGCGTAGTCGAAGCTGGTCTCGAAGTACGCCTTGTAGGTGTCGTCCCACTTTGGGATGGGACGCGGAGCGATCGCAGCATCGAACGGCGACGACGAGTCCCAGCCGTTGAAGACGGTGAACGGCGACTTGGGGAACGCGCCGTAGAGCGAGCTCAGCGCCTCGTCCGGCACGTTCAGGCCGACGACCGGGCGCCCTTGGCTCTTCATGTGCTCGACGAGCGGCTTCCAGTAGGTCGCGTAGTTGTTCCAGGGCGAGCTCGTCGCTTCGAAGTCCGTCTCGCTGATGCTGCCGGCGAGATAGCTGTCGATGACGGCTTGCTCGTCGTGCTGGAAGTGCTCCATCCCGAGCGTGACGTCCGCGTGGCGCTTCGTCATCCGCTGGAGCAGCCAGAGCTCGAGCTCCTGGACCGGGGCGGTCTCGTGCTGCTCGCCGAACCAGACGAGCTTGTCGTCGTCGAGCGCTTCGAGGAGCGCCGTCTCGTCGAGCCAGACGTTCGCGTCCAGATCGTAGATCTGCATCGAGGCGAAGTTCGTCCCCGCGTACACGGGCGCCGTGTCCGGCGTGGTGAAGGTCTTCCCGAGCTTGGTCGGCTGCCCCGCAGGATCGGAGCTGCAGCCCGCAGCGAAGGTGAGCGCGAGCACGAGACCGGGCAAGAGAAGGAGCTTGGACATCTCCCCCATCATCGCACGAAGCCAGGGTCAGCGCTTGGTCGCGGCGATGACCACGTGCGGGTACGGGAGCACGTCGGGGACGCGCACGATCCGCACCTTGAAGCCGATCTCGCTGAGGAGCTCGCCCCACGCGCGGTGGTGGCGGTACGCGAGCGGCTCCTTCCACCCGACCATCAGGCGATCGAGGAGCTCGGTGAAGACGAGCTGATGGTGCGGCTCCGTCGTGATGTCCTTGATGATGAGCGTGCCGCCCGGCGCGAGCAGATCGTGGAGGCGCTCGAGCACGCTGCGCTGATCGTCGGCCGGGATGTGGTGCATGACGTCGAGGACGTAGATGGCCTCGAACGGTCCTTCCACCTCGGCATCGCGCACGTCCGCGGCCATGAAGCGGTGCTGGGTCAGGCCCACGCGGTCGGCGACGTGACGCGCGAGGTCGATCCGGCGCGGGTTCGGATCGAGCCCGACGATCTGGCGGCCGGGCTGGGTGAGGCCGAAGTAGGCCGCGAAGAGGCCGAAGCCGCAGCCGACGTCGAGGATGCGGCCCTCGTCCGGCAGGAGCAGGTCCATGACGCTGAGGAGCTTGGGCCGGAGGATCGAGAAGCGGACGTTGGCGTAGGCGCGCTCGAAGAGCGGGAGCGCCTTCGCGATGCGGTCGATCGCTTCGTGACCGAAGACCTCGGTCGCTTCGTAGGTGGGGTGCGCTGCGATGCTCGCGCGCGTACGCCGGCTGGCCGGCGACGGGAGCGACGAGATGGGCGCGGGACGACGCGACGAAGAGGGTGCTGCCACGGCGCGGACGCTAAGGGGACGGTGTCAACCTTGTCAACCTTTGGTGCCAGCGGAATTCCCCGGCAAAGGTTGACAAGGTTGACACCGTCCCCTCGCCCAAAGGTTGACAAGGTTGACACCGTCCCCCCCCGCGTCCTCAGGCGTTCAGCGGTTCGGCTGGGGGGTGATGCGGAGGTAGGGGCGCACCGCGTTGAAGCCCTTGGGGAATTTCTCGGCCAGGACCTTCGGATCCTGGAGCGACGGGACGATGACCACGTCGTCCCCGTCCTTCCAGTTCGCCGGCGTGGCCACCGAGTGGCTGTCCGTGAGCTGGAGCGAGTCGATGAGGCGCAGGATCTCGTCGAAGTTGCGGCCCGTGCTGGCCGGGTAGGTGAACGTCGCGCGGACCTTCTTGTTCGGGTCGATCACGAAGACGGAGCGCACGGTGAGCGTGTCGTTCGCCTGCGGGTGGATCATCCCGTAGAGGTTCGAGACCTTCCGATCGGCATCGGCCAGGATCGGGTAGTTCAGCTTCGTCTTCTGCGTCTCCTCGATGTCCCCGATCCACTTCTTGTGGGACTCGACGTCGTCGACGGAGAGCGCGATCGGCTTCACGTTCCGCTTCTGGAACTCCGGCTTCAGCTTCGCGACCGTCCCGAGCTCCGTCGTGCACACCGGGGTGAAGTCCTTCGGGTGCGAGAAGAGGATCCCCCACGAATTCCCGAGGAACTCGTGGAACTTGATCGTGCCTTCGTTGGACTCCTGGGTGAAATCGGGGGCGATCGAGCCGAGCTGAATGGTCATGAGGTTCTCCGTTGTCACGGAGGATTATCATGGAACGGACACGTGTCCACTAAAACAGAACGAGCTCCTCCAGCTCGGTCACGGCGGTCGTCGCGTCGAACCAGAAATACTCGTCGAATTGCGCGGGGAGCGACGCGTGGAAGTAGTGGCTCGCGAGCTCCGTGTCGGGCCGATACACGACGCCGATCGCGCGCTCGAGCCGCTCGGCCAGAAGCTCCTCGCGGAGCGCCTGCCGCGAAGGGCGTCGGAGGTGGAGCCGGAACGCCGCGACGCCCACCTCGTGGAAGAGACCCTCGTAGCTGTCCGCGCGCGCGGGGACGACCGACTTTCGCTCGCGAGGAGCACCCCACGCCGCCGCTGCCGCGACCGTCCCGTGATCGGTCCCGAAGCCGACGCGATAGGCGGCATCGCCGAAGTGACGCCGCGCGAGCTCACCCAGGTTGTGCTCGCCGCGGGCGCGCATCTCGGTGGCGCTCGCGTCGCCGACGTGGCTGTTGTGCGCCCAGACGACGGCCTTCGCTTCGGGCCCATACCAAGCGAGGAGCGCTTTCAACGTCTCCCACATGTGCGTGTCGCGGAGGTTCCACGAGGCTGCGCTGCCGTAGTAGAGCGCGCGGTAGTACGCCTCGGCATCGGCGACGACCCGCGCGTTCATCGCCGCGTCGAAGAACCGCTCGCCGTCCTTCTCCGCGTACTCGAGGCGCTTCCGCAGCATGTCGCGCAGCATCTCGACCACGGCGCCCTCCGAGCTCGCGTAGCGACCGCGGAGCACCGCCTCGCCGTACGCCGCCGGATCCTTCTGCCACGGCGAGAGTGCACCATAGCGGTGCCGCGCGACGCGCGCGGCGTCCGGGTCGACCCCGTCGAGGTAGTGCAGGACCGCGTCGATCGACAGGAACAAGCTGTAGAGATCGAGCCCGTGGAAGCCGACGCGTCGCTCGGGGTGCCGTGCACCGTACGAGCGCAGCCAGCGCACGAGCTCCTGGACCTCTTCGTTGCGCCACATCCACTGCGGGAACCGCTCGAACGGCACGTGCGACGCGTCGCCGCGAGGGAGCCCTCGGATCGCCGCATCGACGCGCGCCGCATCGGGCCAGTCGCCTTCGATCGCGACGAACTGGAAGCCGCGGTGCTCGACGAGCTCGCGCGTGATGCGCGTGCGCATCCGATAGAACTCGCTCGTTCCGTGCGTCGCCTCGCCGAGCAGGACGACCCGCGCGTCGCCGATCCGCTCGAGGAAGGCGCCGAGCGGGGCCTCGTCGATCGCGCCGATTGGCTCCGCACACTCGCGGATCAGCGCGCGCACGCCACCGCCGGGCGCGCGCACCGGCCGCGTGACGATCGGCGCCGGCCCGCGCGAGCTCCGTCCGCCGCCCTCGGCCCAGCCCTGTGCGCCGATGAGCGGAACGAAGCGCACGTCCGTGATGGGATCCTCCCGGTACTCGGCGTCTCCCACCCGCGTCACGCGCAAGAGCACCTGCGCGTTCTCCGGTCCGACCGGGATCACGAGGCGACCGCCGATCGCGAGTTGCTCGAGCAGCGCGGGCGGCACGTCCGGTCCGCCCGCGGCGACCGCGATCGCGTCGAACGGCGCTCCGGCGGGCCAGCCGAGCGTGCCGTCGCCGAGGTGGACGTGGACGTTCGAGAAGCCGAGCGAGGCGAGGCGCGCTTCGGCGGTCTCGGCGAGGAGGGGGATGCGCTCGACGGTGTCGACCTCGCGCGCGACCCGACCGAGGATCGCGGCGGCGTACCCCGAGCCAGTGCCGATCTCGAGTACCCGTTCGTCGCCGCGCAGCCCCAGCGCCTGGACGGTGACGGCGACGATGTAGGGCTGGGAGATGGTCTGCCCCTTCGCGATCGGGAGCGGCGTGTCGTCGTAGGCGAACTCGGCGAGCTCGGGCGGCAGAAACGCTTCGCGCGGGACGTCGCGGAACGCGGCGAGGACGCGTGGATCCTGGATGTCGCGCCGGGCGAGATCGCGCGCGACCATCGTCGTGCGCAGGGTGGCGAGGTCGGGCTTCATGCTCCGACATCCTGCGAAAGGTGGACCAACGCTGCGTCACGCGCGCCGGGGCGCCGGAGCGGTGCACTCCGTTCGCCACGGCGCATCGTTTGCGTCAGACCGGGGCCTTCGGGCGACCCACGAGCGCTTCCAGCGCATCGCGCTCGAGCGTCTCGTGGACGAGCAGCTCCTTCGCGATCGCGTCGAGCGTCTCCCGTCGATCCGCGAGCTTCGCCGTCGCGCGCTCGAGCTCTGCGTCGAGGATCGCCTTCACCTCGCGATCGACGAGGCGCGCCGTGTCCTCGCTCGCCTTGCCGCGCCCGCTCTCGGCGCCGAGGAAGCGCGTGCTCGGTCCTTCCGCCACGCTCACCGGTCCGATCGCGTCGCTCATCCCGAAGCGCGCGACCATGAGCCGCGCGAGCTCGGTCGCCCGCTCGAGATCGTCTTCGGCGCCGGTCGACGAATCCCCGCACGCGAGGCTCTCGGCCGCGCGCCCACCGAGCATCGTGCAGATGCGATCGCGCAGCTCCGTCCGCGTCATGAGCCAGCGCTCCTGCGTCGGGAGTTGGAGGGTCGCGCCGAGCGCGCCGATCGAGCGTGGGATCACCGTCACGCGGTGGACCGGATCTCCGGTCGGCATCGACTCGGCGACGAGCGCGTGGCCTGCCTCGTGGAACGCGACGCGTCGCTTCTCCGCGTCGGTCATGACCCGTCCTTCCTTCTTCAGGCCGAGCTGGATCCGGTCGATCGCCTCTTCGAAGTCGATCGCGGCGACGACCTCCGCGCTGCGGCGGATCGACGCGAGCGCCGCTTCGTTGACGACGTTCGCGAGGTCCGCGCCCACCATGCCGGGCGTGCGCTTGGCGATGAGCTCGAGCTCGACGTCGGGCCCGAGCCGCACCTTCTTGGCGTGCACGGCCAGGATCGCAGCGCGCCCGCGAACGTCCGGCCGATCCACGAGGACCTGGCGGTCGAAGCGGCCCGCGCGGAGGAGCGCACGGTCGAGGATCTCGGGCCGGTTCGTCGCGGCCATGATGACGAGCCCCGAGCTGGCGTCGAAGCCGTCCATCTCGACGAGGAGCTGGTTCAGCGTCTGCTCGCGCTCGTCGTTTCCGACGTAGACCTGCGGACCTGCACGCGATTTGCCGACCGCATCGAGCTCGTCGATGAAGATGATGCAAGGTGCACGCGATTTCGCCTGCTCGAACAGGTCGCGGACGCGGCTCGCACCGACGCCGACGAACATCTCGACGAACTCGGAGCCCGACATCGTGAAGAACGGAACGCCGGACTCGCCTGCGACCGCGCGCGCGAGGAGCGTCTTTCCAGTGCCCGGCGCGCCGACGAGCAGCACGCCCTTCGGCACGCGCGCGCCGACGGCGCGATAGCGCTGCGGCTCCTTCAGGAAGCGGACGACCTCCATGAGCTCGCCCTTCGCTTCGTCCACGCCGGCGACGTCGGCGAAGGTGTTCTTGTTCTCGCCGCTCTTGTCGTAGAGCTTCGCCTTGCTGCGACCGAACGTCATCGGTTGGCCGCGCGCGGCGCCGCCGAGCCCGGCGAGGCCCCAGAGCACGACCGGAACCAGCAGCGCGAAGCCGACCCAGAGCACGGTGGAGAACATCGAGCCGCGCTCGGGGACGCCGACGACCTTCACGCCCTTCTTGGTCATCGCATCGACCAAGCCGGAGAGCTCCACGTCGGGCGGGCGCGCGACCACCACGTCTTCGCGCGCCTTCGCGTCGGTCGCCTCGAGCGTGACGAAGAGCTCGTCGGGGTGGACCGCGACCTCGTCGACCTGACCTGCGTCGACCGCCGTCACGAGCTCGGAGTAGGGGACGCTCCGTGGCGGGCGCGCGAGCGAAGCACGGATGCCCCAGAGTACCAGGAGCGTGATCCCGAGGATCAGGATGGCGCGGCGGAAGGGGCGGAGTCGTTCGCGCAGCTCGGGGTCCATGCCCCACGCGAGAGCACGAGTCGTGCCACGTCAGCTGCGGAACCGATCGAACGCGACCAGCACCAGGCCCTTGGCGGCGAACTCGGCGTCGACCCCCGCGACGAACGGCGCGGCATCACTCGGGGTCTTCGCGAGCTCTGCCAAGGGGTCGGGGCGCGCGAGCGCGGCCTCGACCGACTCCAGCGAGAACGCGTCGGGATCGACCCGCTCGAGCTCGTCCCACGAGAGCGGCATCGCGATCGTGGCGCGGGGACGCGCGCGGAGCGACCACGGCGCGACCACGGTCGCGAGCGGCGTGTTCCGCAGCCAATCGACGAACACGCGCTCGCCGCGGGTCGCGATGCGGAACGCAATCGTGAGGTCCTCGCCGTGCGCGTGCGCGAGGAGCGCCGCGAGCTTCTGCATCGTCGTCATCACGATGTCGGCCGGGATCTCGGGCCGGATCGGCGCGACGACGTGATAACCCTTCGAGCCCGTCGCGATGGGTGCGCTCGCGATCCCGTGCCGCGCGAGCTCCTCGCGGACGATCGCCGCCGCGCGCCGAACGCGCGCGGTCCCTCCCGGCGGTGGATCCAGGTCCACGACGAGCCGGTCCGGCTTGAACCCGTCGATGCCCGCCGAGCCCACTCGCGCCATCGGGACGTGGAGCTCGATCGCGCCTTGATTGGCGAGCCACGGCAGGTGCTCGGCGAGCGAGAGCACGGGGTAGACCGTCTCGTCGGCGGGCGCTTTCGCCGTCTTCGGGGCCTTCTTCGCGTGCTTCTTCGTCGCCTCGGGGCTCCGCGGCACGGCGAAGCGCGCGATCGAGTCGGGGTAGTGGGGTGGCACGTTCTTCTGGAAGAAGCCGGGACCGGCGAGCCCCTTCGGGAAGCGCCGGATCGAGAGCGGCCGCCCGGCGACGTGTAGGAGCGCGCGCTCGGCGACGCGCTCGTACCACGCGACGACGTCCCCCTTCGTCTTCCCGATCGCGGGGAAGACGACGCGATCGGCGTTCGAGACCTCGAGCATGAGACGAGGTTAGCGCCGCTGCCGCGCGTCGCCGAGTACCGTCTCGGAGCGAGCGAGCAGCTTCGTCAGCGCCTCGACGACGCGCGCGACCACCGGATCGCGCCGAACGTCGGCGTGAGCCGCCAGCCAGACGTCCATCGTGGGCGGGCGCGCGCGAGGCAACACGCGCACGAGCTCGGGATCGCGCGCGTAGACCGCCACCGTCCCGAGCGCGAGCGCTTGGCCGGCCCGAGCGAGCTCGCGCATCGCGATGAGGCTCGAGGTCGCGACGACGAAGCGCTCGGGCGGGACCAGCGCGGCGAGCCAGCGCAGGTAGAGCGGCGGAGCGGCCGTCGCGTGGATGAAGCCGACGTGATCGTGGTGGGCGAGATCGGCGACGCGCCGAGGCGTGCCGCGCCGCGCAAGGTAGCTGCGCGACCCGTAGAGGCCGAACCCGAGCGAGCCGACCTTTCGCGCGACGAGATCGGGTTGCGTCGGGCGGAAGAGGCGGATGGCGACGTCGGCCTGGCGCGCGCCGAGATCGGCGGGGAGGTTGTCGACGAGCAGCTCGATCCGCACGCCGGGGGCGTCCTCGCGGAGCGCGTCCAAGTGATGGGGGAGCCAGAGCGCACCGAGGCCCTCGGTGACGGCGATCCGAACGCTGCGGCGGTTCGCAGCGTCGCTGCCGGAGACACGGCGGAACGCGGAGGTCGCGCTCTCCGCCATGCGCCGCGCGCTCGCGATGACCTCTTCGCCGGCGGCGGTGGGCACGACGCCGCGGTTGCGGCGGACGAGGAGCCGAGCGCCGAGCACCCGCTCCAGCTCGCCGATCCGGCGGCCCGCGGTCGGTTGGCTCAATCCGACGGCGCGGGCACCCGCCGAGAAGCTCCCCCGCTCCGCGACCGCGAGCAACAAACGAAACGCATCCCAGTCGAGGCTGTCATTCACGGGTGAATAGCTGCCATACGAACACGAACGATGCCAACGCTCCGCGCGCCCCCACAATTCGGGGATGACCCCCGAGCGCGTGAGCCGAACCTACGAATACGTCCGCCCCGCCCCCGACGTGCGCAACGGCGCCGCCATCGCCGGACTGGAGGGACTCCAACGGATGCTGCGGGGAGAGCTCGCCCCGCCGCCCATCACCGACACGCTCGGGTTCACGCTCGTCGAGGTCGACCGCGGGAAGGCCGTGTTCGCGGGCAGACCCGCGGAGTGGCAGTACAACCCGCTCGGGTCGGTCCACGGCGGCTGGGTGGCGACGATCCTCGACTCCGCGCTCGGGTGCGCCGTCCACACGTTGCTCGATGGCCAGACCGGCTACACCACGACCGATCTCCAAGTGCGCTTCCTCCGCGCCGTCACCGCCGACAGCGGGCTCCTGCGCGCGGAGGCGACCGTCGTCCACGGCGGCAGCCGCATTGCGACGGCGGAGGCGAAGCTCGTCGGCGCCGAGGGAAAGCTCTTCGCCACTGCGACCGCATCGTGCTTGCTCCTTCGGTCGGAGAAGCGCTGAAGCTTCAGATCTGGGCTTCGATCGCGCGAGCCGGGAGCGCGCCCTGGATGCGCTTCGCCTCGGCTCCCTGGCGGAAGACGATCATCGTCGGGATCGCGCGGATGCCGTAGCGACCAGCGATCTCGGGGAACGCCTCGGTATCCACCTTGGCCACGATCGTCCGACCGGCGCGGTTCGCCGCGACCTTCTCGAGCTCCGGCGCGACGGCGCGGCATGGCCCACACCAGTCGGCCCAGAAGTCGACGAGGACGTCCGTGTTCGCGCTGCGAAGCAGCTCGTCGAAGTCGTCCGCGCTCTGGATCGGGATCGGGCGGGAGATGGGGAGGAGCGCGGCCTTGCAGTTCGCGCACTTGGCGCGCTCGTGGAGTCGCGCTGCCGGCAGCCGATTCTGCGAATGGCAGCCTTTGCACTCGAGGATCATGACGACCTCCGAGGCCAACATGGGGTCGCGCGCGGCCTCGTCAAGGCGGCGCGCGCCACCCGCGCGACGCGCGATTTGCGCGGCCGAGGCTCAGCCGATCTTCTTCAGGCGATTCCGGTCGGTGTGAGCAATCTCGCCACCGCGCACGTGGTGATAGGTGGTGCAGGAGTCGTAGAAGTAGATGCCACCTTCCGTGCGCACCGTGCAGGTGTACTTCGACGTGCGCGCGTTCTTGGCGAGGTATTGCGCGGAGAGGATGCCGTAGACCTCGTCACCCGACTTCGCCGCGAGCTCGAACGACGTCGCGTCCGCCTTCGCAGTCCCGCCCGCCAGCACCGTCGAGCCACGGGGGACCATGAAGCAGCGAAGGACTTCGCCGGTGGCGCCGTCCCAGAGCCAATAGCCAATCTCGGTGTGGAAGGGGTTCTCCTCGTGGAGCCGAAAGGCCGACATCCGGTAGTCGAGCCCCCAGAGGTGCTGCGTCCCGTTGTCGACCGGGCCGAACGGCGCGAACGTCGCGTGCTCGCGGTAGCGCGTCTCGGCCACCTTCCCCGTCGCGTTGTGGAACGAAACGTCCAACCCTTCGTCGCCCCGCCACTCGCCGATGAGGGCGGCAAGCGGACCCCATTCGCCGTTCGTCGTCATGTGTCTGTCGTCATGCCCACGATCCCGCCTGCCGTCAACAATCGCACGCGGCCCCTCGCTCGCGGGCCGGGAACGAGCGAATCCGCACGGTTTTTGGCCTCCGCGATGCGCCGACCGCGCTGGCCCGAGGCTTGCTGGTCGGGGCGGCATGCGCGCGCTCCGCTCCCTCGCCAAGACCTTCGCCTTCGCCGGCGGCGTATCCGTCGCCCTCGCCTGCCTGCCCGGCACCGCCGAGGCCCGCGGGCCCTATGTCGTGCTTCGCGACGATGGCTCGTTGAACGGGACGATCACCAAGACGCCCGGGCAGATCCTCGAAGGGATCATGACCCAATACGATCAGACGGGGTTCGCGCGCCCCGACATCGTGAGCGTCTGGACCAACTTCCCGATGAACGGGAACGACGTGAACACGTTCTTCGTGCCCGCCGGGATCGACATCAAGGGCATCAACGTGAAGAAGAGCACGACGAAGTTCCCGCCGGTGAAGGCGGCGCTGCTCCACAACAACGTGCTCTCGATCAAGTCCGGCGCGGAGCTCGTGGGCGCCGCCGAAGCCGGGTATGGCGAGTACCTCTTCCTGCTCGAGCTCTCTCACGTCTGGGGACCGAACGTGCTCCTCCCCGCGACCGACGGCGGCGTCGCCGAGGACGCGCTGTGGGGCTACTCGTACCACTGGTCGTATTGGTTCGATCCGGGGGGCGGCTCGCCCGCCGGCGGCAACGTCTGGAAGGACAACGGCGACGGGACGTTCACTGCGGCGTCGCAGCTCCCGGGCGAGGTCACCTACTCGATGCTCGATCTGTACTTGATGGGGCTCGCCGAGCCGAGCGAGGTGCCACCCGCGAAGCTGTTGGTCAACGCCGTGCCTCCGAACGACGTGCTCGATCCCTTCAACGGGAAGAAGCTGTCCAACGTGTCGTTTCCGAACTTCACCGGGAAGCCGGTCACGGTGACGGCCACGAGCGTCCCGGTCACGGTCGACGACGTGATCGCGGCGAACGGCACGCGTCTCCCGGCGGCGAAGGATGCGCAGAAGGCCTTCACGCTCGGCATCGTGCTGCTCGTGGCCGCGAACGCGACGGAGCAAGACGTCGCGACGGCGGAGGCGGCGCTCGACCCGCTCTCGGTGAAGCTCGCGCCGGCGTTCGAGCGCGCGACGCGCAAGCGCGCGACGATGACGGTCATCACGCAGGCCCCCGAAGCGGACGCGGGCGCGGACGCGGCGACGCCACCGCCGGCGCCGCCGAGCGACTCGGGAGGGTGCACCACGAGCGGCGAAGACGGTGGTCCGCCGGTGGGTGCGCTCGCGCTCGCTGCAGTCGCAGGAGCCCTCGCGCTCAACCGCGCGCGCCGACGAGCACCACGTTCCTGATCGCGGAGCGATCGAACGCCTCTCCCGGGTCCAACACCGGGACGAGACGCACGTCCGGGATGGAGGCTCGCATCGCGCGCTCGATGGCTCTCACCGTTCCGCGGCCCGAGAGCGCGCCGATCGCGTTGAACGCCACCGCGCCACCGGGCCGGAGGACGCGCGCCACGTCGCGGAAGAACGCCTTCGCGTCCATCCCGGGCGGGATGCCGTCCGCGTCGAACGCATCGACGACGACGACGTCCCACGTCGCCGCCGGAGCGCGCGCGACGAACGCCACGCCGTCGTCGACGTGGACGGACAACCCCGGGATCGACGCGAGCCCGAACCAATCGCGCGCGAGCTCGAGCACGCGCGGATCGCTCTCCACCACGTCGAGCGCGATGCCGGGATAGACCTCCGCGAACTGGCGCAACGCCACGCCGCCGCCGGAGCCGATGAAGAGCGCGCTCCGGCGCGCGCGAGCGCGACTCGCCGCGAGGTGGAAGAGATCGACGTAGAACCAACCCGAGCGGCTCGGTGCGTCCAGCCGCGCCCGCGACCAGATCGACTCCCGATCGACCGAGCGCGCGACCATCTGCCGTTCCCCCGCCCGATCGCGGACGACGAGCGGAGGTCCGTCGCCCCGACGCTCCGCGAGCACGCGGTCCCCCTGCGCCCAAGCGAACGCACGTTCCAGGGCGCCGCGCGGGGGCGCGAGCGGCTCGCTGATCCACGGCAACGCATACGAGGCCCGCGCGAGCGCCAGCGACGGGAGCAGCCCTTCGATCGCGCGCACCTCGTCGTCCGTGAAGGCGCTCCCCGAGCGACCGAGCATCACGGCCCCGAGCGGCCGACCGCGCACGGCGAGGTACGCCATGAGCGTGTGCCGGCCCCCCACCGGACGCGCGAAGTCGCGGTGGTAGCGCTTGCGCTCGACGGCGCGGGCGCCGAAGACGGCGGTGTCGACGACGACGCCGCGGCGTGCCATCGCGCTCGCCTTCAGCGGCGCGAGCTCGTGGTCGTACGTGTGCTCGGCGAAGGCGCGTTCGAGGCGGCGCGGGTCGACCGCGCGCGTCGTCGGCGTGGCGCCGAGGACGGCGAAGAACGCCGCGTCGAAGCCGAGCGCGCGATCGAGCGCGTCGAGGGCCAGGTGCTCGAAAGAAGCGGCTTCGGGGGCTTCGGCGGCGAGGGCGAGCGGGTCGAAGGGCATGGGGGTGCCAGCCCGACACCGGCGCGCGCGCGAAAGTTCCCCGCGTGCGCTCAGGCGCGCGGTCGTCGTGCCGCGGCGCCGAGGTGATCCTTGCGCAACCGCTCCATCAAGCTCTTCCAGTGACGCGGCCCGCCGGCGTGGAGCTCGCGGAGGAACGCGCGCGTGGCCTCGTCCTGACGCTCGCTGTCGCGCCGATGACGTTGCCCCCACGCGCCGATCTGCGCGAGCACCGGTAGGAGGTCGATCCCCGCCTCGGTCAGCGAGTAGATGGCCTTCTGCGCGTGCGTGGGGTCGTCCTCTTTGACGAGGATGCCGCTCGCGACGAGCGTCTTCAGCCGATCCGCGAGGACGTTGGACGCGATCTTCTCCTGCGACTGGAGCAACTCCCGGAAGTGGCGCTTCCCACCGAAGATCACGTCCCGCAACACGAGGAGCGTCCACGAGTCGCCGAAGACCTCGAGCGAGAGGTTGATCGGGCAGAACGACCGCGGACGACCGGAGCGCGAACGCACGCTTGCAGCCTTCCACAGTTTCGCTAAGATGCAACCGGTTGCAATTCGCAACCACTCAAGGAACGTGAGGACCCGATGTCGACCCAGACCTACTCCGGTGGCTGTCATTGCGGAGCGATCCGCTTCGAAGCCGCGCTCGATCTCGAGGCGGGCAGCATCCGCTGCAACTGCTCGCTCTGCACGAAGGCTCGCGCCTGGTTCACGATCGCGAAGGGCGAAGGCGCGGTGAAGCTCCTCTCCGGCGCAGATGCGCAGACCGAGTACCAGTGGACGCCCCCGACCCAGGACGCACCGCGGCTGCACTACCAGTTCTGCAAGCACTGCGGCGTCCGCGCCTTCGGTTGGGGCAAGCCGCCGGCGGCGGAGAAGTTCTACTTCGTCAACGTGGCGGCGCTCGACCTGTCGCCCGCCGAGTTGGACGCGGTCCCCGTGAACCGCGTGAACGGGCGAGAGAACCGTTTCGAAGAGACGCCTGCCCACGCGGCGTGGATGTGACGGAGACGCAGGCGCGAGATCCGTGCTAATCGTTCGGTTCCTGCGCCTGTAGCTCAGCTGGATAGAGCAGCGGCCTTCGAAGCCGCGGGTCGGGGGTTCGAATCCCTCCGGGCGCGCTGGAGCCCTTCGGGCTCAGCTGGCCCGGGTGGAGTTCGATCACTCGACGCGGACCCGTCCGCCGGAGCGGACGGGTCCTTGTCTTCGTGCGAATCCCTCCGGGCGCGCTGGAGCCCTTGGGGTTGACCTCGCTTCGCGCGGGCGGTCTGCTCTTCGTCGGAGGGACACATGGGGATTCTCAAGACCCGGTGGGAAGCGGAGTGGCGTGGTCACCGCATCGCCGTCACGCGCAACGAGCTCACGCGCGGCTTCTCGATTTGGTTCGACGACGTCGAGATCGCGAAGCGCTCGTGGTCGTGGGTCGGGCTCGGCGAGCTCCGCGGCGACGCCGACGTGCCCGCGGAGGGCTACCGCGACGGGAAGCGCGCCGTCGAGGTGGTCGTCGTCATCACCTGGCCCGAGAACCAAGGGGAGCTCGACGGACACGTCGCCCTGACCGTCGACGGAAACTCCGTCGAAATGCGCCACGTCCAGTGACCGCGGTTCGCGGCGCTTGACGCGCGCCTTCGTCTTCCGTATCACGTAACCAACTGGTTACCAGTTAGACGAAAGGCCCACCATGAGCACGAACGCGAAGCTCTCCTACGACATCTATTTTTCCGCCACTCCGGAGGCCGTCTGGAAGGCCCTGACCGACGGCGACGCCACCGAGCGTTACTTCTTCGGCACGCGTTTCGACGCGCGCCTCGAGCGGGGCGCTCCCCTCGCCTACCGCGCTGGGGACGCGGTGCTCGTCGAGGGCGAGATCCTCGACGTGACGCCGGGCAAGCGACTCGTCGCCCGACAGCGCTCGCTCTGGGACGAGAAGGTCGCTCGCGACGGCGCGTCGCGCGTCACCTGGGAGCTCACCGCGGTCGGGCCCAAGGCGACCCGACTCACGCTCGTCCACGACGAGCTCGCCGGCAAGGACGAGACCTACAAGCAGTCGGCCGACGGCTGGCCGCTCATCCTCTCGTCGATGAAGACGTTGGTCGAGACCGGCAGCGCCTTGGAGATCCCGCAAGCATGAGCGCGCACGCCCCCGCCCGGCGCTGAGTCAGTTCGGCGGGGCCACCACGGCCTTCGTCCACTGCGGGCTCACGTACTGCGCGTGGATGTTCTGACCGGGGATCCAGAACGGCGTGAAGCTCGGATCGATCGTCCCGTTCTTGAGCTTCGCGACGTCGATCGCCATCACCCAGAGCTGCTTGCAGCTCCCTTGCCCCTGCACGAGCGAGCCGCAGCTCTTGTTCTGCGGCGTGAGCTCGTGACCGTAGGCGCGCTCGGAGGCGTACGCGAGCCACGCGTAGCGCGAGCCGACGGTGGGAGCCCACTGCGGCCACGTGTTGCTCACCCCCGTCCCCGGGGAGCCGTTGGCCAGCGTGAACACCTTCGCGTCGGCGCGCCGGACGAGCGCGATCTGACCGGAGAGGTTCAGGAGCGACTGCTGGGTCTTGATCGACCACCACCCGCTCGCCTTCGTGAACGCAACCGCGGTCCCATCGGGGGACACGGTCGGGAGGAGATCGTTCTCGCCGGTGTCGGGGTTGGCAGCCGTACTCGCCGGCACGAGCACCTTCGGAGCGCCGAACGTGTAGGTCCCACCACCGAACGACACCGGCATCTCGACGATCGACGCGTTCACGATGTCGTCGCCGAGGAGCCGCACGTAGTTCGCGTCGCTCGAGTACGCCGAGAAGACGACGAAGCTCCCGTCGGGCGCCCAATCCGGCATGCTCGTCGCGCGCCCCGGATCCGTGGCGCCGAGCTGCTGGAGCGCGGTCGCCAGGTTGCTCGGCACGACCGTGTTGTCGTCCGGGCTCCGGAGCTGCAGCCGGACGGTGCCGGCCGTGTTCTGCGCGACCGCGTCCGGGACCGTGACGAGCATCGCCGGCACGCGCGTCGCCTCGAGCGGGTCGAACGCGGCGTACGTCGCGCGGAAGCTCGGCGCCGGCGCGATCTTCTGTTTGTAGAGCTTCGCGTTCGCGTCGTACGCGAGCGCCCCGAAGTTGAAGTTCCCGCCATCGTAGGTGAACGCGAAGCGTTTGCCGTCGCGCGAGATGCGGTGGCAGCCCGAGCACGGCTGGTTCGGCGCGAGCTGCGGGCTGTCGGTCGGGAGCGGGAACTCCTTGCCGAGCCCGACGTCGATCACGCGGAACGTCCCCGTCGAGCTCTGCCAGACGTAGATCGCGCTGTCGTCGATCGAGTCGACCGCCACGTTGAACGTGCGCGGCGCGGACGCGCGCTTCACCTTCGCGGCCGAGAGCGACTCGATCACCCAGCTCGTCCCCGGGTCGGGCTGATCCGTGGTGCTGCTGCGGACGAGCGCCCACACGTCCTTGTCGGGCGTCCACTGCTGCGCGGTGAGCCAGACCGACAGATCGAGGTACTTGCCGGTGAGGTGGACGCGGAACGCGACGCCGTCCGTCTTCGTCCACTGGAGCTCGATCGGCGGGAGGTTCGCCGGAAGAATGGTCGCGTCCCCCGGATACTCGGCGAGCGGCGGATTCGCAGGATCGAGCGTCGCGCTCGTGAAGTCCTGCTTGGTCTTCGCGTCGGTACCACCTTGGTACAGGTCACCGGTGAGCACGAGCGTCGCCTTTCCGGTTCCTTGCACGCCGCCGAGCGAGGCGACGACCGACGTCTCGCCTCCGCGCCCGGTGAACGTGACGACGCCCTTGCTGATCGCGGCGAACGTCGTGTCGGCGACGCTCCACCCGACCTGATCGGTGACGTCGGAGTCGACGCCGCCCTCGGTCTTGATCGCCTTGAACGCGAGGGTCGGCGGCGCGAGCCCGAGGACCGCGGTGGCTTTGCCGTCGGGCGGCTCCACGCGGAGCGTGAAGTTCGCCGTGGCATCCGAAGCGCCGTCCGAGCCGGCATCGGGATCGAAGGTGGAGCCTGGCTCGTTGCCGCACGAGAGCACCATCGCGCCGAGCGCGAGCACGAGGAAGCGTCGCCACATGCTCTCACTCTAGCGCTAGGGTCGTTTCGTGTCGCGCGTGCCCGCCGCGGCGGCGCCGACGCGGGGCCGGTTCAGAACGTTCCGACGAGCATCGCGCCGTTCGTCGTCGGCACCAGCTCGCCGGCGACGAGAACGCGGTGGGAGCGCCGGATCGAGAACCCGAGGATCGTCATCAGGAGCCCCGTGCCCTGCAGGACGCCGGCGAGCACGATCGGCGTGGTGTAGTCCTGCGTCCTCAAGTCGGAGCCGAGCAATGCCCACGGCCCCACGACCGGAATGGACGCCAAGCCGACCGCGAACCCCCGATCGCGGTCGGACGAAACGCCGGCCGTCACGCCGATCGTCACGAGCCACGTCGCGGAAAGCGTCGTGAGCCCCGTCACGTAGAGGCCCGGCACCCCGCTCGTCTCCGTGCGATACGTCGGCTCCGCGAGAGGAGGAGGCGGCGCCACGACTGCACGCGGCGGACGCGTCGGCGCCGAGACCTTGCACGCCCCGTCCTCGCAAATCCCACCGGAGGGGCACTCCACGTCCTTCGTGCAAGGACGCGCCACGCAACGTCCCGCCTCGTTGCAGGTACGACCGGCGCGACAGTCGGTGTCACTCGTGCAATCCGCACGCACCTCGGTGGTGACGGCCAGGGCCCCCGCCAGCACGGCCCCCGCCCACCATCCGCGCGTCCCCCACCCTGACCCCAGCGAAGCTGATCCCATGTCGAACGTCTCCTTTCGTGGGGATCGACCGACCGCGCCGGTGGATGTGAACCAAATTCGACCACGGCGATGCTTTCTCTTCTTCACGAACGCCGCGACGCCCCGCCCATCACGGCATGAAGGAAGCTCGCTCCACTCGGTTCATCGGCCCCCTCCTCGTCCTCCTGTCGCTGCTCCTCGGCATCGCGGCTTGCAGCCACACCCACGAGTTCAACCCGCGTCCCCCCGTCTCGGCGCTATCGTCGAGCCCACTCCACGGCCGCGTCCTCTACCTCGACGTCTCCCGCATCCCGGAGAGCTACGAGACGAGCGTCGAGGGCTCGAGCTTCACCATCTTGGGCGTGCGCACGCACGGACGAAGTGTCGTGCAGCGGCTGTTCGCGAACGAGCGCTTCACCGCCGATCCGTCCCAGAGCGACGTCACGCTTCGCGGAGAGCTCCGCCTGGAGCTCGGGTCGACGTTCGGTGGAACGACCTGCAAGGCGCACGCACGATGGACGATCGTCGACGACGAAGGCGAAGCCGTGGGGGATGGTGACGGCAGCTCGTCGATCGGCGTCATGGCGAACGGCGGAAACAACTGCGAGATCGCGTCGCTCCTCGCTCACTCGGCAGCGCTGGACGCGGCGATGGCGAAGCTCAACTGACGCTCGCAGCCAGAGCAACGAGCTCCTTCGGGTTACCGCCCGCGCGCCCCACGATCTCTTCCAGCTTCTCGAGCGCGAGCTCGGGGAAGCGCTCGCGGAGCAACAGCCGCGCCGCGTGGGGCCGCAGCGGATCGAACCGATGCACCTCCATCCCTGCCGCCACGAACGGAGCGAGGAGCGGCTCGGCGTCCGGGACGCACGTGATGACCACCATGAACGGGATGGGCGCCGCCATCAGCCGGAGCACGAGCGAGAGCGTGACTTCGTCGACGTGCTCCGCGTCGTCGACGAAGACACTGATCGCCCACCGCGCAGCGCAGCGGACGAGGAAGGACTCGATGACGGCAAGCCGCTCCTCGAGTCGCGCCGGGTCGTCGTTCACTCCCCCGAACGCGAGGGCGGAGAACGCTTCGATCTCGGGCGGCGTCACGTCCGGCCGACCGTTCTCCAACCAGCGCAGCAGGCTCGCGCGGCGGTCGCGAACGTCGACCTCGGTCTTCACGTGCACGGCTCGCCCGAACGTCGAGAGCGGCCGCCCCGCGTCGCCGGGCGCGCCGTTCACGTTGAAGAGCATGACCCCGTGGTGAAAGGGCGCGAAGCGATCGAGCCCGGCCGCGAGCAGCGTGCTCTTGCCGGTGCCCGGCGAACCGACGAACGCGAGCGCGCGCGGCCGCTGCTCCTCCCAGCCGTCCCACGAGAGCGCCTTCATCCGCCCGAGCTCGACCTCGCGCCCGACGATCATCGTCCGCGGCTCGTAGTGAAAGGCCAAGAACCAACGGCCACCGACGGTCTCGACGTGAAAGGGGATGCCGCCCCCGCTCTCCGCTCCTTCGATCAACGCGAACATCGTCGCGTCCATGCTGATTCGCCCACGCGGCGTCGACGCAAGGATGTGGCGACCGCGAGCCATCTCGCGCGCGAGGTCGTCTTCGTGTCCCATGAGCAACGCGAGCCGCGCGCGCGGGAGAAGGGCGCTGGTCTGCAGCGCGGCCCACGTCGAGATCCGGACGAGGCGATTCACGTCGAACATGGCGACGATGAGGCCGTGGACGCTCCGGACCACCGCGCCCTGCCGCTCGAGGATGGCCGCGGTCGCGGGGTGATCGGCGACGATCATCGGACGAGCACGCCGCTCGATCGCAATCGACGCCGAGCTCCCGAGGTTCTCCAGCCGCACCGCGAGCTCGCGGGCAGCGGGCCGTTCGCGAGGGTCCTTCGCGAGACAGGCGAGGATGACGGCATCGAACGCCGGGGAGAGCTCGGCGACCATCCTCGATGGCGCCGGCGGGGTATCGCGGGCGACGGACAGCAAGGTCTCGGCCGGCGTCTCGCCCTCGAAGGGTCGCTGCCCCGTCGCCGCTTCGTAGAGCGTGACGCCGAGCGAGAAGACGTCGCCGCGATCGTCCAGCGGAGCCCCCGCAGCCTGCTCGGGCGACATGTAGCCCGGCGTGCCCAGGATCACGCCCTCGCGGGTCGCGAGCGAGCGCGAGTCCGGGGAGCGCTCGGCGTCGAGCTCCAGCAGCTTCGCCAACCCGAAGTCGAGGAGCTTCACTCCACCATCCTCGGTCAACATCACGTTGTCGGGCTTCACGTCGCGATGCACGATCTCGCGCGCATGCGCGTTCGCGAGCCCGGCAGCGATCGCGGCGCCGACGCGACACAGCTCCGTCAAGCCGAGCTTCCCCTCGCGCAGGCGGGCCCGGAGCGTGCGGCCCTGCACGAGCTCCATCGTGAGGTAGAGGTACTCGCCCGCCGCGCTGGCTTCGTAGATCGTCGCGACGTTCGGGTGCGTGGCCGCCGCCGCCAAGCGCGCCTCGCGCATGAAGCGCTTTCGACGCTCCTCGTTCGCGCTCACGCTCGGCGGCATGATCTTCAGCGCGACCGACCGTCGCAGGTGCTCGTCCTCGGCGTGATAGACGATTCCCATGCCGCCACGGCCGAGGACCGACACGATGCGGTGATTGCCGATCACCGTTCCCGGCTCGAGCGCGAGCTCCACCGGCTTCGTCGCCGCTGCCTTGCGGAGAAACGAGTCCTCGCCCACGCGACCGAGCGTACCAGACGTCAGCCCAACAGACCGCGCGCGCGCCCCATCTCGAGGAGCTTTTCCTTCACGAGTTGGAACCGCTTTCGCAGACGCGCGGCTTCACGCGCGACGTCGGCCTCGGCGAGGGTCTCGCCCCGTTCGTCGGCGAACACGCGCGCGAGCTCGTTCCACGCGAGATCGCGGTCGACTCGAAGGATCAGGAGCGATCGATCGTCCTCGGGCAGCTCGTCGCGCAGCGCCGCGATTGCATCGCGCTTCTCGTCCTTGAGAAAGGAGCGCGTCTCGGTCCGAATCCTCTCGGCCAACTCGGAGACGAGACTCGACAGAGGAACGCGCGCGAGCTCCTTCTTGCCGTGACGGACGTCGTGCGCGGCATGACGCGCGAGCACGTAGGCGTACGTCCGCAGGGAGCACGCCCATCCGAAGGTCGGCATCGCCTTCCAGAGCCGCTCCGAGAAGACGGAGAAGGCGTCGGACGCGAACGCGTCGTCGCGGTGCGTCGCCAAGAGGTAGCCGAGGATCTCGCCGCCGTAGACGCGCAACGCGAGCGTCGTCGCCAGATCCCAATCCGCCTTCGAATGCGCCGCGCGAATCGAAGCTTCTCGGTCGCCCCCGGTCACCCCTCGATTCCTCGCACGGAAGAACCGAACACGGAAGGCCCGACTCAGGGCGCGGCGGCGTCCTTGCAGCAGCGCACGCCGCTCTCCGTCCCGCCGTAGCTCGCGCCGTGGCCGCCCTGGAAGCTGCGGCACGCATGGCGCCCCGGCATCCACCACGAGCCCTTCATCACTTCGCGCGTCCCCGGCGGCGCGTGATCGACCGTGGCCCACTCGTCGACGTTGCCCGCCATGTCGTGCACGCCGAACGCGCTCACGCAGCGCGGGTGATCCGAGGCGCGCGCGCGGTGATCGACGAGCCTCCCGACGTGCCCGAGCCCGGTCGCGATGTCCACGTTGCACGCGGTCGAGTCGCGCTCCCAGCCGTAGGGGTACGGGCGCATCTCCTCGCCCTCGCACGCGAAGTTCCACTCGCTCGTCATGCAGAGGCGCGCGCCTGCCGCTTCGCAGACGCCCTTCGCGAGCGTCCACGACTTCTTGTTCATCGGAAGATCGGAGCCCGGCTCGGTGCGCTCGGTGCGGTCGATGCAGAAGCGCTCGTGCACGCGCGGACCGTTGCACTTCGCCGGCTGCGCGTAGCGCTTGCAGCGGAAGTACTGGTACGGACCCGGCGGATCCATCCACTCGAGGCACCGCTGCTCCACGTTGGGGCAGTACTCGCCGTCGACGAGAACCATCCCGTCGGGGCACGCGGCGCTCGCCGGTGCCGGTGGTGGAGCCACCATCGCCAGAGCCACGGGCACGACCATCTCGCGGTCGGTGGGCGCCGGGCGAGGCGGCGTCACCAGCGTCGCCGCGGCGAGCGACGTCTGTGCGACCGGCGCTTCACGCTCGGAGCACGCGAGAACACTGAGGAATCCGGCCGCAAGGACCCAAGCCGGGGAGATGGTGCCTCTACTGCTCACCATGGGGACGGCGGGAATAGTCGAAGTCGGCCTCCCGGATCAAGGCTGGGGTTGGCTTTCGTGGCCGCAAATTGGCGCGGGACGACGCAAGGCCGCAGAATTCCATGCATGAAGCGGCCAGCAGTTTGGGCCCCTCCCCTCGTGGCCACCGCCGTGGCGATGGCCGCGTGTACGACGAGCAGCGCATCGGCGCCCGCGCCCGGCGCAGCGAGCGCGACGGCGCAACCGCCCGCGGCGAGCGCGTCACCGGGCGACGCAGACGGCCCACCTCTGGAGACGGCGACCGCGGACGCGGCGCCGTCGCCGCCCCCTGCGCCGCCTGCGACCTGCCCCGCGGACATGGTCCTCGTCGAGGGCGACTACTGTCCCAAAGTGGTACAAATCTGCAAGCGCTGGCTCGATCCACCGGGTCCCTACCAGGACTACCGCTGCGCCGAGTACGCGAAGCCGTCGCGTTGCATCGCCGAGCGCGTGAAGGAGCGCTTCTGCATCGATCGCGAGGAGTACGCGGCCCCGGGAGAGACGCTCCCGCTCGCGAACCAGTCGTGGACGAGCGCGGGCGACGTGTGTGCGGGGGTCGGCAAGCGGCTCTGCCTCGAGAGCGAGTGGCAGTTCGCGTGCGAGGGCGAAGAGATGCGACCCTACCCCTACGGGTTCGTTCGTGACGCCACGGCCTGCAACATCGATCAGACCGCGCTCGGGCGCCCGAACGGCGGGCTCAAGGATCTGCGCGAGCCCATCACCGCGCGCCCGCGCTGCCTGAGCCCGTTCGGCGTGCACGGGATGAGCGGCAACATCGAGGAGTGGGCCACCCTGGACGACGGAAAGCCCCCCGACCGGTCGACGATGAAGGGCGCCTGGTGGCTGCCCGGGAAGAACACCTGCCGGGCCCGGACGCTCGGACATGGCGAGATCTACCGGGGAAAACAGGTCGGCGTCCGCTGCTGCAAAGATGCCACATAGCTGGTATTCTGCGTGATCGTGGCGTCGAAGAAGAAGAGCACCAAGTCGCGTGGGAAGACCCCTGGACCGATCGTCCGCATCGAAGGGACGACGAAGCTCGGCGGGCGGACCCGGCGGTTCTTCGCCGTCGTTCACGCTCCGGTGAAGGAGGCCTCGGGGGACCACGCGTGCCGCGTGCAGGTCTCGCTCCGCCGCGTGGTGGACCAGCCGATCAAGGGAGCCACCGCCCGTCAGGCGCGCGAGCTCGCCGTGGCGTTCGTGCAGTCGCTGCTTCCGCAGGCCGTGCTCCCCTGAAGGGGCTCACGCCCGTCAGGCATGTGGTGCGAGCTTCGCGGCGCGTGCGACGAGCGCGGGGTTGTCCCACTTCGCGGCGAGCTTCTCGAGCGCCGGCGTGATCGCGCGCCAGCGCAGGTCGTCGAGCGTCTCGCGGAGCGGGACGTCGACGCGAAGCGTCGCGAGCTTCTTGTAGAGCGCGACCTCGTCGCGCATGCCGTTCAACGTCTCCGCGAGGCGGTCCGCGCCGCGGATGCCCTTCGGCCACGCCGTGGGATCGGCCGGGATGGCTTCGACGTGGACGAACTTCGCGAGGAGCGCCGCCGCCGTCTTCGCGCCGAAGCCCGGCACGCCGGGGATGCCGTCGGCATCGTCGCCGGTGAGCGCGAGGAGATCCGGGATGGACGCCGGACCGACGCCGCGCGACTCCCGGATCGCCGCTTCGTCCAGCACGCGGTTGCGGATCCGATCCACGAGGACGACGGAGTCACCCTTCAGGCACTGGCCGAAGTCCTTGTCGGGGCTGAGGATGCGCACCTGCTCGACTGCGGGACCGAACTTGGCCACCGCGGTGGCGATGGCGTCGTCGGTCTCGAAGTCCTTCATCGACCAGACGACCAGGCCCAGCGCGCGCGCGGCTTCCTCGGCGCCGTCGAACTGCTCCCGGAGATCCGGGGGAACGCCCTCGTCCGATTTGTAGCCGGCGAAGAGATCGTTCCGGAACGACCGGATCGGGTTGTCGAAGGCAATCGCGACGTGGGTGACCTTCTCCGCAGCCTCCGCGAGGAGGCTGACCATCGCGTTCGCCAACCCGACGGTCGCCTTCAACGGGCGGTTGGGGCGCGGCGCAAAATGCGCGCGATAGAGCTCGAACGTGCCGTCGACGAGGTGGAGGCGCTCGGGGGAAGACCGGGGTGCCATGGCCGACGAACGCTATCTCTTTTTTGGGAATGAAGGTTTGCCCGGCGGAGTTACCTCACCGAACGACGGAAAGCGGCGCGCATCGCGCCTCCCAAAAAACAAGGCATCCGGTCCTACCCCGCCCGAGCCACACCGGGTGCCGCCAGGCGCTTCTCCCAGCTCCTCCAGAGAAAGAAGCGCCCGTGATCGCGCCGCTTTCCGTCGTGACATTGCCCGTGACATCGTGCTCCCCATGAGCACCGGGCTTCGCGCGCTCGACGCGTCCGAGCACCCCGTCGCCGCAGCCCTCCTCGGCCGCGCGTTCGACGCGGACCCGCTCTTCCGATGGCTCTACCCGTCGGATGGACGGCGGCTCGGTTGGGTGACGTGGTTCATGGGCGTGACTCTCCGCCAAGCGCTCGCCTCCGGCACCGTGTTCGCGGTGGACGACGGCGGCTCGCTCGCGGGCGTCGCCAGCTGCATCCCGCCCGGGCGCTGGCCGCTCGGCACGATGAGCTTCGTCCGAGCCGGGCTCGCGTTGCCGCCTGGACTACCGACCTGGCGCTCGCTCCGCGAGGGCGTCGCGCTCGATCGGGCCGTCCTCGCGCGTCACCCGCCGGTACCACATTGGTACTTGTACGTGCTCGGCGTCGATCCGGCGGCCAAGGGGCGTGGCTTCGGGGGCGCGCTCCTTCGCGCGGTGACGGAGAGCGCCGATCGGGACGGGGTGCCCGTGCACCTCGAGACGTCGAACCCCGCCAACCTGAGCCTCTACCGGAAGTTCGGGTTCGAGGTCGTCGAAAAGCTCGTCTTGGGGGACGCTCCCCCGGTATGGGTGATGACGCGATGACCCAGGAAGACGACGAGCTCGCCGCGTATCGGGCGCGGCTGAAGAAGACGAGCTTTCGGCCGTCCGGCACGCTGGTGTTGGCGTTCTTGATGCCGGTGCTCGCGATCGGCACCTTCTTCGTCTACCGCCACTTCAACGACCCGGACGCGAGCGAGACCTCCGCCGGCTCCCTCCCCCCGCGCCCGCCGACGGAGGCGGAGCTCACGGCCCGAGCGCTCCAGAGCGTGGCGGACACGTGGGCGCCGGTGGAGCCTTCGACGCTGGAGGCCGGCGAGGTCGCCGACGCGAAGGGACGGAAGGTGCTCTTCGTCGAGCAGAGCATGGACCTCGATCCGCACTCGGCGGCGCTGCTCCAGACCCCGCGGCGATTGGAGCGTCACGCGGTACGGCTCCCGGACGATCTCTCGGCGGCATCCAGCGGGCCGTTCGCGACGAAGCCGGCCGAGGTGGGAGTCGTGGTTCTCCTCCGCGCGCGCATGATCGAGAGCGGCACGTACTCGGGCGGCAGCGAGCCCGCGCACGACATCGAGTACGACGGCGAGGCGATCCTCGTCCCGGAGCGAAAGCACGTCGCGCAGGTTCATCACCTCGTGCCGGCGCCCGCCACGGCGATGCGGCTCGGGAGCGGCACGCTCGTCGGTGGGATCTCGCACGACGACGGCGCGTGGCTCGGAGACGTGGCGACCGCGCTCGCCGACGGGCGCGCCCCCCAGCGCCGCTGATCGCGCTCAGTTCGAGTCCGCGCAGCAGCGGAACCCGGTCGAGTAGTCGTGATAGGCGACCTCGTGCGCGCTCGTCACGTAGAGGCAACCGTGGCCGTTGATCTCCGCGTCGCCGTAGAAGCCGCCGCGGAACCGACCGTGGCCCTTCGAGTCCGGAGCGTCGGCGCCCCACTCGTGGAGGTTCCCGACGCAATCGAAGACGCCGTACGGCGAGATGCATTTGGTGTAGGCGCCGGTCTTGGCGAGCCCGCCGTCCCACTGGTTCAAGCGCGGGTCGTTGAAGGCGGCGTACGTCCACTTCGTGGGATCGTTGCCGTAGAAGAGCGGCATGCTGCTCCCCTTCCCTTCGTTGCAGTCGCCGGGCACGCGCGTGGTCCCGCCGTAGGGGTACTGGTTCGCACCGTCGGGCCCGCGGCACGCGAGCACGAACTCCGCCGCCGTGCAGAGGCGCTTCCCGGCGTTGGCGCACGCCGCCGCCGCTTGGAGCTGCGAGATGTACCCTTGAGGGACGACTCCGGAAGCGGTCCGCGCGCGAAGCTCGCCGGCATCCGGCATGACCTCGTACGGAGAGTGCGCATGCTCGACACCGGCGTCGTCGACGACCGCGATCGTCGCCTCCCAGCGATCGATGCAGAAGCCGGAGACGTAGGCCATGCGGGGAGGACAACGCGTGTCCTGGCGGAGCGGGTCGCGGGGAGGCGCAGACGCATCGCCCTCGGCGACCGGTGCATCTTCGGTCGCGCCGTCCGGCGTGTCGCTCGTGCCGTCTTCGCTCGAGCAGGCCACGAGGGGCGCGGCGAGCAAGAGCGCGACCGCAGCCGACCCCGCGCCGCGCATGGTCAAAACGCGAACGACAGACCGGCGGAGAACGTGCTCGCGCCGACGTAGAGTTTGTCCGTCGCGCTGAACCCGTTGAGGTTCATCCACATCCACTCGAAGAAGAGCTGCGTGTCGTTGATGCCGATCGCGCCGTCGAGCCCGCGGGCGGCCCGGCGATCGAGCCAGTTGAGCGACAGACCGATCCCGAGCGCGAAGTGGGTTCCCCAGGTCGCGCCCTTCCCGTCGACGCCGCCCGAGGTCGACGTGCCGCTGTCGTTCGATGCGCGCCAGAGCCCGACGCCGACGCCCGCCTTGCCGTACGGGATGAGCGGGACCTTGAACTCGCGGTTGAACACGTCCACCCGGAGCACGGCGACGCCGTAGAACGGGATCACCATCAGGCTCGTCGACTCGGGCGACTCGGCGCCGTTGGACGCGTAGGTCGTCGAGCCGCTCGCCGAGGTGTAGCCGACGGAGAGCGCGGGCCCGATCGTGCCGAAGTGCGGGATCCGGAGCGCCTGCCAGTCGAACTCGAAGGCGGCGAGGAGGCGCGACGACGTGCCGAAGCTCTTCTCGTACGGGGAGCCCGTGATGCCGGGCGCAGAGTCCACGTTCGGGTAGTAGGGCGAGAACCGCAGCTCGATCTGGAAGTGCTGCGGCGACTCGTCCGCTTCGCGCGCACGATAGAGCTCCCCGTCGGCGAAGGCGGGGATGGCTGCGGTGGACACCGTCGCGAAGGCGACTGCGGCGACGAGCCGCTTCGAGAGATTCATCCCGCGTTTCTCCGGATCCGACGAACGACGGCGGCAGCCACGAGGCCGAACGCGCCGAAAAAGAGCCACGCCGGGACCGGCTCGCCGGCACCCGCACCGCTGCTCGCGTTGCAGTAGCCGCCGGCCGTTCCTCCCGAGCCGCGGTAGTTGTCCCAGAAGTCGACCGTGTCCTGCGGCGTCGCGCAGATCACGTTCGAGAGCGTGCCGCTGTTGCCGAAGGAGTCGTAGGCCGCGACCGCGACGGAGTAACTGACGCCGTTCTGGAGGCCCGTGATCTTTCCGCTGCCGACCTGCCCGCCGATCTCGGTCGGCGTCACGGCGGACGTGTCGATCGAGCCCCCGCACGTGACCGGCGTCGTCGTGCAGCTCGCGTCGATCGTCGCGCCCGCGTCGTCCACGCCGGCCTCCGTGCAGGTGGTCGTGGTCGCATCGCTGGTGCCGCCGTCGGCCGAGCCCGCCGCTTGGGCGTAGATGCGGTAGCCGCTGACGTCGCTCTGGTTCGCCGGCGCCGTCCAGGAGAGCTCGAGCAGGCCACCCCCCGCTCCGGCGCTCAACTTGCTCGGCGCGTCGGGACCGAAGAGCTTCACCGCAATCGAGTAGGTGGCGCCGGTGCCCTGGGACGAGCCGTCACTCCCGTTGACCCAGAGGAAGAAGACGTTGAGGGCGGTGCGGCCCGAGCCGAGCGTGGTCTGCGAGGTGCAGATGTCGCTCGTCGCCGCCGAGTAGGTGAGCACCTTCGGCTGCGTCGTCATCTGACCGACGATGTCCTGCATCCGGATGCGCACGCTCACCGACGCGGCAGGGCTGATGTTGGACGCGAGGAGCGGCCAGCAGGTCGGGTTCGTGCCGGTGCGCGACGTCGCATCCGTGCAGCTGGTGCCTGCCCACGCCTGGAGCGAGTACTGCGTGGGGAGACCGGTGATGACCAGCGGGAAGTCGTAGACGAGGTCGTCGAGGCAGTCCTTCTGGCTCAGCCCCGGCGTCTTGCCATCGACCACGAAGCGCGGGCTCACCGAGCTGCCGCTCTTCGTCTCCCGCGTGATGCCGCCCGTGTTGATCGTCACGGTCTGGGCCTGCGCCCGGGACGCGGCAAAGAGCGTCACCACTGCGGCCGCAATCGCGAACCAAGCGGCGAGCCAACGCTGAGCACTCCGTCGCGACGGGAAACGCATGCGGGGGCCTCCTAAAGCATGCCTCGTGCCAGCGGGGCAACCAGGGAAGATGGTGGGGAATGCAGGGGTGCCGGGATCACGCACTGCGCCAACCTGACAGCCACGGCGTGATCGCGACCTCACACGTGACATTCTGACAGAAGCGAAAGGATAATGCGCCCCCCGATGCTCCACCTGATCCCCTCGCACCAGACCCGCCCCGCCGACGACCCGATCTTTGCGCTGAACAAGGAAGCCAACGAGCGCAAGGCGCGCGGAGAGGCGATCATCAACGCGACGGTGGGAGCGCTCCTCGACGACGACGGCAAGCTCGCCGTGCTCCCGTCGACGGCGCGCGCGGTGCGCGAGGTCCCCGATCTCGAGTGGGCGGCGTACGCGCCGATCGAAGGCAACCCCGACTTCCTCAAGTCGGTCGCCGCCGACCTCTTCGAGAACAACCCGCGCCTGCGCGACATCGCCGCGTGCGCGGCGACGCCCGGCGGGACCGGCGCGCTCCGGCACGCGATCGCGAACTACCTCGAGCCCGGGCAGGCACTCCTCACGACCAGCTACTTCTGGGGTCCGTACCAGACGCTGGCCGACGAAGCGGATCGCAAGGTCACGACGTTCGAGATGTTCACGCGCGACGAAGCCGGCGGCGTGCGCGGGCTCGATGTCGGCGCGCTGGATCGTTCGCTCGGCGAGACGATCGCGAAGCAAGGCCGCGCGCTCGTGTTCCTGAACGACCCGTGCCACAACCCCACCGGCTACTCGATGAGCGCGGGCGAGTGGGCCGAGGTCGCCGCGTGCCTGAAGAAGCACGGCAGCGCCGCCCCCGTCACGCTCCTCATCGACGTCGCCTACTCGGCGTACGCCGCGACGGATCCGCGCACGCACTTCGCGCGCGTCGAGGAGCTCGTCGATCACGTCGGCGTGCTCTTCGCGTGGAGCGCCTCGAAGTCGTTCACGCACTATGGGCTCCGCGTCGGCGCGATCGTGGCGTGCGTGCCGGACGCGAAGGAACGCAAGATGACCGAGGCCGCGTTCAGCTACTCGTGCCGCGGCACGTGGTCGAACTGCAACCGCGGCGCGATGCGCGCGGTGACGCGGCTTCTGACGGATCCCGAGCTCGCTGGCGCGTGCAAGTCGGAGCGCGAGGGGCTGAAGAAGCTGCTCGCCTCGCGCGTCGCTGCGTTCAACGCGCACGCCGGCAAGGCGAACCTGCGCTACCCGCGCTACGAAGGTGGCTTCTTCGTCACCGTGTTCGAGACCGATCCGCAGGGGAAGGCGCAGCGCATGCGCGACCGCGGCGTGTTCGTCGTCCCGCAGAAGGGCGGCGCGGTCCGCGTCGCGCTCTGTGGCGTCGCCGAGCGCGACGTGCCGCGCCTGGTGACGGCGCTCGCCGAGGCCTGACCCGCCGTCGCGCGGCGGGATCTACAGGATGTACCGGCCGCTCCGCAGGAGCGGCACGCCGTCCACGTCGAGATCCCCGGTCCCCCCGTTGACGACGAACGAAGCGACCGTCGTCCACGGAGCCCCCGTGACCCGCTGATTGGTCCACCCGAAGACGAGCTGCAACCCAGGCACGCACGCATCGATCATCGCCTCGCCCATGGGCGCGGAGAGCCCCGGGTTCGCGCCGATGACGACGTGCCCGACGTGATCGAGCTTCTCCTCGCTCTTGATGAGCGCGTTCGCCTCCGCCTCGACTTGCGCGTCGGTCGACGTGAGCTTCTGGATCACTCCGCCCGCGAGGTGGAACGTGATCGGCCGCGACCGGAGATCGGGGCTACCGGCGAGGCTCAAGTTCGAGCACGAGTCCGCGACGAACACGCCGTCCACCTCGGCCGCGAGCCCGTTGAGCTGCCCCCCGGGCAGGTTGAGCCACTTCCCGGGCCGGATCATCTCGCCGCGCTCGATCCAGCGGCCACCGCCGGGGAGCTTGATGTCGAGCTTGGTCCCCGAGGGCGTCGAGTACCGAAGGTGGGTCTTCCCCATGAGCTTCAGGTAGACGGCGCGCACCATGTCCGAGACGCGCGACGACTCGGCGTTGAACCCCGCGATGAACCCGGCGCGCGAGATCCCGATGATGTGCGCGTGGCGCACCATCCGCTTTTCGACCGCCTCGACGAAGGCGCGCCGCAGCGGCGGCGAGTGCTCCGCGCCGACGAGCATCACGCTCGCGTCGACCTCCGCCAGAAGCTCTTCCACCCGCGCGGGGAGCTCCTCGGGCGAGAGATCGAGCTCGTCGAGGTAGACGAGACGCGGCTTCGCCCGCAGCCCCTCCGCCACCGACACGAGCGCGTCGGCGATCGGCTTGCGCGAGCGATCCGCGACCACCAGAAAGCGCTCGCTCGACACCACGCCGAGCGCGCCGTTGACCACGCGCGTCGCGGGCCCGAGCAGCTCCAGCTGCTGCGGGGTCAGGGTGCTCGAGTTCCGGCGCCGCTCCACCGCCGGAAAGATACCACGCTCACGTCGACGGGGGCTCGGCGTCGTGCGTGAGCTTCGTCACCAGCTCGGCGTGGGCGGGGAACGCGGCGAGGAGCGCCTCCCGCGTGGGCATCTCGAAGTCCGCGAACTCGAAGCCCGGCGAGACGGTGCAACCGACGAGCGCGTATGCATCCCCTTTTGGGACGGTCGCCTGCCAGAGCCCGGCCCGCACGACGAACTGCGGCTTCTCCCCCGCCGCCACGTTCTTCCCGAGGACCTGCACGGCATGCTCTCCGCTGGACGTCAGGGTGTGGATCTCGACGGGATCGCCTTCGAGGTGGTGCCACGCCTCGGCCTGCGCCACGCGATGGAGCGCCGAGAACGTGCCGGCCGGGAGAAGGAAATGAATGAGCGTGAACATCGGCCGCATCGCCCCGGTGCGCGGGTGCTTCACCCAGTCCGGATCGCGGTAGAGCTCCGCGAACAGCCCACCCTCGGGGTGGGGCTGCAAGCGGAGCGCCGCGATGAGCTCCTTCACGCGCGGATGCGGCATTACTTCGCGCCTTTGACGAAGACGAACTCGCCGTCCTTCACGTCGACCTTCACGATGTTGCCGGGCCCGTAACCGCCCGCGAGGATCTCCTCGGCGAGCGGGTCCTGGATCTTCTTCAGGATCGAGCGCTTCAACGGGCGCGCTCCGAACGCCGGCTCGTACGAGAGGTCGACGAGCGCCGTCTTCGCGGCATCGGTGAGATCGAGCTTGAGCTCGCGATCGTGGAGCAGCTTCTCGAGCCGCTTCAGTTGGATGTCGACGATGCCGCGCAAGTCCGGCTTGGAGAGCGGCCGGAAGATGATGATGTCGTCGATGCGGTTCAAGAACTCGGGGCGCAGGAAGTTCTTGAGCTCCTCGCGGAGGACGTCGCGCAGGGCCTCTCGCCCCTCCGGCGTCTCGAAGAGCTTGGGATCCGTGTCGAGGATTCGGCCGGAGCCGATGTTCGACGTCATGATCACGACGGTGTTCGAGAAGTCGGCCGTGCGGCCGCGCCCATCGGTCAGGCGCCCGTCGTCGAGGACCTGGAGGAGCAGGTTGAACACGTCGGCGTGGGCCTTCTCGACCTCGTCGAAGAGGAGGACGCTGTAGGGCCGGCGACGAACCGCCTCGGTGAGGAAGCCACCTTCCTCGCTGTCGACGTAGCCGGGCGGCGCACCGACGAGGCGCTGCGCCATGTGCTTCTCCATGAACTCGCTCATGTCGAGGCGGGTCATGGACTGCTCGTCGTCGAACAGGAACTCGGCGAGCGCCTTCGCGAGCTCCGTCTTCCCGACGCCGCTCGGGCCGAGGTAGAGGAACGAGCCGATCGGCTTCCCCGGATCGCGGAGCCCGATGCGCCCGCGCCGGGTGGCGCGCGAGACCGCGCGTACGGCCTCGTCCTGGCCCACGACGCGCTTCGTGAGGCGCTCTTCCATCTTGAGGAGCTTGTCGGCTTCGCTCTCGAGCATCTTCGCGACCGGGATGCCGGTCCAATCGCCGAGCACGAGCGCGACGTCGTCCTCGCCGACGATGTTCGACGCGACGGGCGTTCCGCTCTTCGCGAGCGCAGCCTCGGCCGCGTCGAGCTTCTTCTTCGCGTCCGGGATGGACTGGTGCTCGAGCTCGCCGAGGCGCGCGAAGTTCTGCGCCTTGCGCGCTTCGTCCAGCTCCTTCTGGAGCTTCGCGTACTCCGTGCGCGCGGCGGTGTGCGCCTTCACGACCGAGGAGCGCGCCTCGATCTTCGTCTTCATCTCCTTCACGTCCGGACGCAGCTTCTCGATCTCGGCGTCGAGCTTGGCCAGCGTCTTCTTGCTCATCGCGTCTTCGTCGTCCTTGAGCGACGTGCGCTGCGCTTCGAGCGACGAGAGCCTGCGGATCGCCTGATCGACCGCCGCCGGCACGCCGTCGATCTCGACGCGCTTCCGCGCCGCTGCTTCGTCGAGCAGGTCGATCGCCGGATCCGGGAGGACCCGATCCTGCACGTAGCGCTTGGCCAAGCGCACGGCGGCGGTGATCGCGGGATCGCCGATCCGAACGTCGTGCTTCTCCTCGTAGCGCGAGGCGATGCCGCGCAGGATCTCCACCGCCTGCTCCGGCGAGGGCGGCTCGACCGTCAGCACCGTGAACTGACGGAGCAACGCGCCGTCCTTCTCCTGGATCTTGCGGAGGCCGTCGGGCGTGGTCGTCGCGAGCAACCGCACCTCGCCGCGATTCAGGAGCGGCTTCAACAGATCCGGAACGCCTGAGCCGGCATTGCCCTGCCCGAAGAGCGACTCGACCCCGTTGATGTAGAGGAGCGTCTCCTTGCCGCCGGGCACGTTCTTCACCGCGCTCAGCGCGGCCTTCAGGCGCTCTTCGACCTCACCGCGCAGCTTCGCACCAGCGACCAAGCTGCCGACCTCGAGCTCCATGATCGCGAGCCCCGAGAGGTTCGCGGGGACCTCGCCCGCAGCGATGCGCTGCGCGAGGGCGAAGACGATGCTCTTCTTGCCGACCCCGGGCTCGCCGACGAGCAACGGGTGGTTCTTCTGGCGCCGCTCGAGCACCTGGAGCAGACGGCGCACCTCGACCTCGCGCCCGATGACCGGATCGTGGTCGCTCGTGCGCGCGCGCTCGACGAGGTCCTGCATGTTGCGGAGCGCGGGATCGCCGCCGGGGGCCGACACCGTCGGGGCATCGCGCGGGACGCTGCGGAGCGCGGCCATGTGCGGACGCAGCGAGCCCGGCCCGAGCGCGAACGCCTGGAGGACGACGGCCGCGGGACCGCGGATCTCCTGCGCGAGCGCGTTGAGCAGGTTCTCGACCTGGACCGGGCCGGAGCCCGCCTCGCGCTCGGCGCGCCCGAGCAGGTCCAGCATGGCGGTGGAGAGGTAGGCGAGGCCCCCGCTGGACTTGCCGATCCGCCCGAGCACCGTCTCGGACTCGCTCTGGACGTCGCGCGGATCCGCGCCGGCCTTCCGGAACACCTCCGCGACGCCTCGATCGCGGTCGATCGCGCGCGCGAGCAAGTGAATCGGCTCGACTTGGGGATGCTTTCGCTCGTCCGCCAGCGCTTGCGCACCGGCGACGAGGGCCTTGGCGTCGGGAGCGTACTTGTCGAGTTGGATCGTCTGTTCGGGCATCGGACCGCTGAGGGTAGCGCATTCACGGCGCGCTCGGAGGATTCGAGGCCGGTGAACCGCGCCCTTGCAAAGCGCGCAAAGGGATCCAACTTATTCCGGCGATGCCTGCCGTTCAGGTCTACACCACCGACTACTGCCCCTACTGCACGCGAGCCAAGGCCCTCCTCGACCGCCGCGGAATCCCCTACGAAGAGATCGACGTGTCGAACGACCCGGACAAGCGCGCCTGGCTCGTGAAGACGACGGGGCGGCGTACCGTCCCGCAGATCTTCATCCACGGCGAGCCGGTCGGCGGGAGCGACGAGCTCCACGACCTCGACAAGAAGGGCGAGCTCGCGAAGAAGGTCGAAGCAGGGCCGCCCGCCCTCTTCTGACGTTTTCTCGGCTCCGGCTCGCTGCTAAGGTGCCGAGCCGATGACCTCTCGGCTGGCCGTGGCGCTGGGCCTCTTCGGGGCGATCACGCTCGCTGCGTGCACGAAGGCGAAGGAGGGCGAGGCCTGCAAGGTCGAAGGCAAGCAGGTCTGCACCGCCAAGGACTCCTCGCTCGTCTGCGTCGACGGCAAGTGGGTGCCCCAACCGTGCCGCGCGGCGGCGGGGTGCTCGGGCGCCGGCGACGCCGTCGAGTGCGCGAACAACGGCTACCTCGCGGGCGAGCCCTGCAGCATCACCGAGGACGACCACGAGTGCGCCGTCGATCACAAGTCGCAGCTCAAGTGCGACGGCAAGAAGTGGCGCACGGTCGACAAGTGTCTCGGGCCCAAGGCCTGTACGACGAGCGCGAGCGAGGTCCACTGCGACGACACCGTCACCGACGTCGGCGCCGAGTGCTCGAACGACGGCTCGTTCTCCTGCAGCGTGGACGGCAAGGAGCTCCACCAGTGCAAGAGCGGCAAGGTCGTCCTCGACTCGCCTTGCCGCGGCGCCGGGGGCTGCAAGCCCAACGGCGACAAGATGCGGTGCGACACCACCATCGCCGCTCCGGGCGACGCGTGCGAGGACGACGACGCCCAAGCCTGCAGCGTCGACATGAAGCAGCTCCTCGCCTGCAAGGGGAAGAAGATGGTCCTCGGCGAGAAGTGCAAGAAGGCGTGCATCGTCGCGGGCGAAACGGTGAGCTGCAACTGAGCCGCCGGGACTTCCGCCGTCCGTCGTGGCACGATGGGCGGTTGGGAGGCTCACCTTGACCAAGCTTCGTTGGTTCGTGCTTGCGCCATCGCTTTTGTCGCTCGCGGGGCTCGCGGCGTGTGCGACGTCCGCCGTCATCACCGGCGGGGACGCGTCGACCACCGACGACGGTGGCTCCGGCAACGACGCCACCACCACGACCGACTCGGGCCCCAAGCCCGATGGCGGTTGTGGCGCCGGCGAGACCAAGTGCGGCTCGACGTGCAAGAACCTGAAGACCGATCCCGACAACTGCGGTCAGTGCGCGACGGCCTGCTCGGCCGGTCGCGCCTGCGAGCAGGGCGAGTGCCACCTCGCGTGCGCGCCGCAGACGCGCTGCATCGCGGGCGACGCCGGCGACGCGGGGCCGGAGCTCTGCGTCGACACCAAGACCAACGCCGCGCACTGCGGCGCCTGCAACGCGGCGTGCCCGTCGGCCCAGTTCTGCGACGGGGGCGCGTGCGATCTCGACTGCAGCGACGCGGGCAGCAAGTGCAACGTGCCCGACAGCGGGCTCCTCTGCGTGGACACGCAATCCAGCTCGGCGCACTGCGGGGCGTGCAACCAACCGTGCACGGGTGGAAAGGTCTGCGTCGGGGGGACTTGCACCAACGCCGTCCCGGTCCAGATCTTCCCGCCGTCCGGCACGCTCGTCGATCCCGGCAACGCCAGCGTCTGGGGCGGCCGCTACTACACGATGACGTTCGCGCAGCAGCAGACGCTCGGCGCGGTCGAGTGGCGCGCGAACATCGCGACGACGGACAACTTCCGCGCCGAGGTGTGGGATCCGGGGACCCAGGCGAAGCTCGCCACGGGCAGCACCGTCACGGGCACCGGCGTCCTTGCCTATTACAAGTCCACGCTCACGTTCCTGCTCCAGGCGAACAAGCCGTACGTGATCGGCGTGTTCATGTCGAACGCCAACACGGTGTTCCCGCGCAAGAACAGCCCGACCTATCCGTTCAACGTCACCGGGCCGTACGGCAACATCGCCGTTTCGGCGTGTTGGTCGACGTCGGGGACGACCGACGTCTTTCCCACCTCCACGAACTCGTGGGGACCGGACTTCAAGATCACGCTCCAGTGACCGAGATGGCCTCGCCGAAGAAGCTCGCGTTCGTCCTCGCCGGCGGCGCCGCGCGCGGCGCCTACGAAGTGGGCGTCGTTCAGTACGTCGTCGAGGACGTCGCGCGCGCGCTCGGGCGACCGATCCGCGCCGACATCCTCTGCGGGACCTCCGTCGGTGCGCTCAACGCCTGCGGGCTCGCCGCGTTCGCCGACGAAGGGCCGAACTCCGTCCGCCGCATGATCGACGTGTGGAGCTCGCTCCACGTGACCTCGCTCGTCGGGCCCGACGTACGGGGCATCCTCGCGATGGGCGCGCGGCTCCTCGGCCGCTCGACCACCGCAGCCGAGGTCCCCTCCCGCGAGGGCGGGCTTCTCGACCCGACCGGGCTCGAGCAGCTCATCGATCAGCAGATCCCGTTCGGGCGCATCAGCGAGAACCTCCGCCAAGGTCACCTCGGCGCGTTGGCCGTCTCCACCACCCACGTCTCGAGCGGCAAGACGGTGGTCTTCGTCCAGCGGAGCGAGGGCGGTCTGCCGCCGTGGAGCCTCGACCCCACGATCGAGCCGCGCGCCTGCACGGTCCGCCTCGAGCACGCGCTCGCGTCGGCCGCGATCCCGATCCTCTTCCGCGCCGTGAAGATCGACGGCGAGTTCCACTGCGACGGCGGGCTCCGCCAGAACGTGCCGCTCTCGCCCGCGCGCCGCCTCGGCGCGGACGCGGTGCTGGTGGTGAACCCGCGCTACGTCCCGACCACGCCGCTCGCCGAGCCGACGGCCCTCGCGGAGGACTTGTTCCCCGGGCCGCTCTTCCTCCTCGGCAAGACGCTCAACGCGCTCCTGCTCGACCGCATCGACACGGACCTGTCGCGCGTCGAGGCAATCAACAAGATCCTCGCGGCGGGCGAGCGCGCGTACGGGACGGGCTTCACCGAGCGCATCAACGAAGCCCTCGGCTCGGATCGGAGCCGCGGGCGGGCGCTCCGCCCGATGCACACGTTGCTCGTGCGTGCGTCGGAGGACATCGGCAAGCGCGCCGCCGAGTACGTGCGCTCGCCCGCGTTCGCGCACGTCGACGGGATGACGGGGCGGGTGTTCCGGCGCCTCGCCGAGCGCGACGCTCGGAGCGAGTCGGACCTTCTCTCCTACGTGCTGTTCGACGGTCGCTTCGCGCGCAGCCTGATCGACCTCGGGCGGAGCGATGCCCGCCGCCGGCACGACGAGCTCGTCGCGTTCTTCGCCGCTGCGGCTTGAGCGCCCCGCCCGGCGTGCTACTTCCAAGGACGTGCGCTCGAGCCTGCGTGTCGGAACGGCCCTCTGTCTCTTGCTCGGCGCGTGCACGCCGCGCGAGGTCCCGATGGAGCGCGTCGTCCTCCCCCCGTCGGCGCCGCTCGGCACGCCGCCCGTCGCCGTGACGACGCCACCGGCGCCGCTCCGGAACCAGCCGAACCCGTTTCGCAACGACCAGTACTGGGACGGCAGCTACACCTGCGCCCAAGGCGAGACCGATCTGACGCTCCACATCACGCGCGTGAACGGCAACGACGTGGACGCCGAGTTCCAGTTCGAGGTCGTGAGCAACGGGACGAGCGGCTCCTATCGCGTGATGGGCACGTACGATCCGGGGCGGGCCACGATCGCGTTCCGCGCCGGCGCGTGGATCTCGCGCCCGGCCGGCTACGAGCCCGTCGACCTCCACGGCGTCGTGAACACGAGCGGCGAGCGGGTCGAGGGCACCATCGATCACACCGGCTGCGGCGCGTTCACGATCGACCTCGAAGAGGACGAGGACTACGACTGAGCCCCGTCACTGGATGGTGGGCTTGTCTTCGACCGCCTCGGCCGGCTCTTCCGCTTCCTCTGCGGCCGGTAGGTCGAACAGGACCCTCGCGTTCTGCGCGAGCTCCGCTCCGTTCTCGCTCCGCGCGCTCTCTCGCAGCCTCGTCATCGGCGCGTGGAGCAGCTTGTTCGTCGCGCTGTCCACCATCTGGAAGAGCGCGGCGCGCTCCCCTTCCCCGAGGTGCTTCAGCTTCCCCGCGAGGCTTCGCTCGAGCTCCGTGACCAGCACCGACCTCGTCTTCGCGCGCAGCGCGACGATCACCGGCTGCACGTCGCGCCCCTGCGACCAGGTCAAGAGCGCCTTCAGCTCCTCGTCGACGATCTTCTCCGCCTTGTCGACCTCCGCCTTTCGCGCTTCCAGCCCCTGCGCGACCTGCTGCTCGAGATCGTCGATGTCGTACACGAAGACGTTGTCGATCTGGTGCACCGTCGGGTCCACGTTGCGCGGCACCGCGATGTCCACGATCAGGAGCGTCCGGCCCTTGCGCGACTTCATCGCCCGGCGCACGAGGTCCGGCGTGATCACGAAGGTGCGGCTCCCCGTGCTCGCCACGACGACGTCGGCCGTGACCAGCTCCTGCTCCAGCGCGCTGAACGGCGCCGCCTCGCCCCCGAACTCCTGGGCGAGCGTCTCCGCGCGCTCCAGGCTCCGGTTGCACACGCGGACCGAACGCGCGGTCTTGCCGAGGCTCCGCGCCGCAGCCTCCGCCATCTCGCCCGCCCCGACCAAGAGCACGCCGTGCTTCTTGAGATCACCGAAGACGTTGCGCGCGAGGTCGACCGCGACGCTCGAGATGCTCACCGTCCCTGCGCCCAGCGCCGTCTCGCTGCGCACGCGCTTCGCCGCTGCGAACGCGCGCTGCACCGTCCGCCCCAACACCGTCTTCAACGACCCGGCCGCGATCGCCGCGTCGTACGCGCCCTTCACCTGGCCGAGGATCTGCGGCTCGCCGAGCACCATCGAGTCCAGGCTCGCCGCGACGCGGAAGATGTGGCGTACGGCATCGCCGCCGTCCTTCTCGTAGAGCACGCGCGCGAGATCGCCCTCCGCGACCTCCGCGTGGGTGCTCAGGACTTCGCGGATCGCACGGAGGGCGCCGACGCGCGACTCGTCGTTGTCCACCCGCGGGCGCGCGAACACCTCGACCCGGTTGCAGGTGGAGAGGAACATCACCTCGTCCAGCTCGGGGCGTGCCGCCAACCGCGCGAGGACCTGGGGCAACGCATCGGTCGACGTGGCGAAGCGCTCGCGGACCTCGACCGGGGCGGTGCGATGCGACAGGCCGATGACGACGATCGCCGAGCTCACGGCACCACCGCCACCGGGCCCAGGTCACTCTGGGTGCGGAAGAGGTAGATGAGCAGGACCGCGACCGCGAAGCCGAACCCGGCGATCGTGCCGTAGGCGGCGCGGCGCCCGCGCCAGCCGGCGACCGTCCGCATCACCAGGACGGCCGCGAACAGGCCCCACGTCGCGTAGCCGAACGCCGCGCGCCACACGTCGACGATGCTCCCCGCCTCCACCTTGCGCGCCCAGAGCGCGCCCGTGACGATGCCGACGGTGAGCGGGAGGAAGCCGGCGAGCAGGAAGCCGTGCTCGGCGCGATCGAGCGTGTCGAGCGGGGGGAGCCGCTGGAACAAGCCGGTCAGCCGCTTCTGCTTCAGGCGCCGCTCTTGGACCAAGTACGCGACCGCGGCGGCGAACGCGAGCAGGAACAGGGCCTCGCCGAGCATGTTCGCGAGCACGTGGAGCGGGAGGATCGCGCTCTTCATCGGCCCCGCGTCCGCGCTCTCGCCGCGCCCGACGGCGACCGACGCCAGCAGGAACGTGAGCGCGACGGGCGCGACGATCACGCCCACCACGTCCACCTTCCACCGGAAGCGCACCGCCAGGAAGACCAGGCACGCGAGCGCCGACACGACGCTCATCGTGAAATGGATGCCCTTGATCGGGCACACGCGGAGGACCATCGACGCCACGATGATGTGCGCCACGTGCAGCGCGGCGCCGACGCCCACCAGCGCCACGGCGCGCGGCGGCGCGTTCGCGAAGCTCTTGTGCCCCGACAAGTGCAACAAGAACAGCAGCGTCGCTGCGAAGTAGCTCGCGGCGGTCGAATAGAGGAGGAGATCGGCGACGAGGGGAGACAACCGACCGAAGTGTAGCAAAAGCCCGGGCTAGAGATTCTTGATCAAGAATCGGGCGAGGAGGTCCTCGTCCGTCTTCGGCTCTTCGGCCGGAAAGTCGTGGTTCGACTGCCGCGCGCGCTTCCAGGCGTCGGAGCTCTGGTGCTCTTGGAACGTGGTCGCGGGAGCGCCGAGCCAGCCCTGGATGATGTCGTACGCGTTGTCGCCGATGATCATCGAGCCCTCGAGGATCTCGGCGCCGAGCTCCTCGAAGAAGACCTTCGACTTCACGCGCCCCACGATGTCGTTCGCGTCGGTCGTTCCCGTGACCTCGCGGAGGACGCGCACGCCTTCGGCGATGCGATAGCGCCGCCCCTCGGCGAGGATGGTGAGCTCGTTCCCCTTGAGATCGATCGCGCCTTCGACGAGCCACTGGTCGAAGGCGGTTTGGGGGAAGAACACGCGATTCTGCATATCCGAAGGCCCATGATCGCAAGGAGGAGCACGCCGACGCAAGCCGGTTCCTCGCGGTGTATGCTCGAGCCGTGCAGCTCTCGACGAGCATCGACCTCATGCTCGAGCACGCTGGGGATTCCCGCCACGCGGCGCGGGTGGCCTCGATGCGCGCCCGCTTCGAAGAGCGTACCGGCACCTACACGCCCGACGACCCTTGGTTCGAGGCTCGGAGTGCGGCGTTTTGGGACGACGCGCTCACGGCGCAGCGCTTCGGGAGCGAGCTCGGCTCGCTCTTGGACGAGCGCGCGCAGTTTTGGCTCGAACCGCTCGCGCGCGCTCACCGGGGTCTCTTCCGGGTCACCGCCGAGCGCGGGGGCTTCCTCCTCGACGATGCGTGGAGCGGGGCGCAGTTCCGCGTGAACGCCACCCTCGGACTTCGCGACGCGCTCGGGCGCGCCGGCGGCTGGGTCGACGGGCGCGTGGTGGCCGCCGTGGTCGGGGGAACGGTCGAGGTGGCGCTCCTCGCGGGGGCGCTCTTCCACGCGGAGGACGCGACCGCACCGATCGCGGCGCTCGTCCCCCTCGCCCGCGAGCGGGCGCTCGGGCGGGACGCGTTCCTCGATGCGCTCCTGCGCATGGACCTCGCCTTCCGCTCGCACTCGCGCGTGAAAGCCGCGTACGCGTACCGGAAGGAAGCGCTGCCTCGGTTGGGCACCCCGGACTGAAGTGACTGAAGTCCGGGGTGCCCAGGTCCACCGACTTTCGCTGCCCCGGACTTTGGTCCGCGGCCGAGTTGACGCAACCCATGCTCGGGTGCAAAGCCTGAACGTCGAGTCCGTTCGTGTCGCTCCCTCCCACCTTCCAAGCCAAGCTCACCGCCGCGCGCATGCTGACGGGGTACGTCCGCGAGCTGATCTTCGAGCGCACGGACGGCGCGCCGATGGCGTTCGAGGCAGGGCAGTGGGTGAGCCTGGCGCTCCCGATGGAGGAGATGCCCGGCGGCGAGCTGCGCCGCGCGTACTCGATCGCCTCGCGCCCCGACGGCTCCCCGCGCTTCGCCGTCGCGGTCACGCACGTGAAGGGCGGGCCGGGCTCCACGATGCTCCACGCGATGCCGCTCGGAACGGAGCTGAAGGTGATCGGGCCGCAGGGGTTCTTCACGCGCCCGCCCGAGAAGAGTGGGCCGTCCCTCTTCGTGGGCACGGGCACCGGCTCGACGCCGCTCGTCAGCATGCTCGGCGATGCGCTCGCCACGGGCGAGAAGCGCGCGCTCTGGATGCTCTGCGGCAACCGCACCGAAGCGGACATCCTCTTCCGCGCCGAGCTCGACGCGCTCGCCGCCGCGCACCCGAACGTCCGCGTGGTCCACACGCTCTCGCGCGGCGCAGCGGACTGGGCGGGACGGCGCGGGTACGTGCAGGAGCACGTTCGGGAGCTCCACGGCGAGCTCGTCGCGCGCGGCGAAGGCACGGTCCACGTCTACGTCTGCGGGCTCCAGCGGATGGTCGGGGCCGTCCGCGATCTGCTGCGGAAGGAGATGGGGCTCCTCCGCGAGCAAGTGCACTCCGAGCGCTACGACTGATGACCGCGCTCGTCGTGGGCGATCACTTCGCGGTGGAGCGCGTGCTCGGGCGCGGGCTCGCGAGCGCCGTGGTCTCGGCGATCGATCGGCGGTCGGGCGCGCGGGTCGCGCTCAAGCTCCTCGACGAAGCGCGGATCGCGCCGGCGGAGCTCGCCGCGGTGCGCGCCGCCTTCGCGCGCGAGTCCGAGCTCCAGGCGCGCCTCGCTCGGGCACCGCGCGTGCTGGAGCGCTCGCTCGACCCACCCTACTTCGCGATGGAGTACCTCGAGGGGACGACGCTCGAGCGGACGCTCGACGGAGGACCGAGTCTCTCGCCCGCGCGGGCGGTCGCGGTGGCGATGGGTTGCCTCGAGTCGCTCGCCGAGCTTCATGCGCTCGGGTGGGTCCACGCGGACGTGACGACCTCGAACGTCTTCCTCGAGACCCGCGGTGCGACTCGGCTCCTGGATCTCGGCCTCGCCGTGAACGCGGGCGAGCCGGCGCGTGGCGGCACGACCGCGTTCGCGGCGCCGGAGCAAGCGCGCGGCGACGGCATCGATCCGCGCACCGACGTGCACGCCGTGGGGGTCGTGCTCTTCCGCGCGGTCACGGGTCGGTTCCCGTTCGCGGTCGAGCCGATCGGCGCCTTCTACGATGCGCTGGAGCGCGCGCCGCGTCCGGCGGCGGAGATCGATCCGGTGCTCGACGCGCTCCTCCAGCGCGCGATGGCGCCCACGCCCGCGGAGCGATTCCCCGACGCGAACGCGATGGCCTCCGCGCTCGGCGCGTGGGCGGCGCAGCACCGCGCCGACTGAGGCGCGCTCAGCCGCTTCGTCGCGGGCCCGCGAGCGGATCCACCGGCAACGTGCTCCGCGCAGCGCGCTCCATCCGCTGCGTGATCGCTTCGTCCTCGGGAGCGAGCTGCGCCGCGATGCGCGTGGACTCGAGCTTCAACGCGCCGAGGCCCGCCTTCTTCCGCGGCGCGACGAGGACGACGAAGGCGTCGGGGCACTGCGTCGCCGTCATCAAGTGGTAGTTCGCGCCGGCGGTGACGACGAGCTCTTCGCCTTGGGCGACGCTCGTCATCACGCGGACCTTCGAGCGAACGACATCGGGGTCGAGCGGTGCGCCGGCCGCTGCGAGCGTCTCGCCGGTGGGACCGTGCACGATCGCGATCGAGTCGGCGCCGCTGAGCTGGAGATCGCGGTCGAGCCGCCGCGCGGCGTTCGCGCAGGAGCTGCACGATTGCGCAAAATCGCAGCCCGCGCGCCGTGCCTCTGCCGGTTCTTCCAAGATGGGGACCGAGAGACTGCGATGCGTCTCGGGCGGGAGGATCTCGGCGAGCGCGAACGTCGGCCCGGTCCAGGTGCCGGGACGAATCGCGGGCACGTACGCGACCGACGGTTCGGTGAGGAGCAGCATCGCGCGCACGACCTCGCGCAGGTAGCGCTGGACCGCGGTGGCGACGTCGTCACGCGACGCGAGCCCCCACTCGACGAGCACGGCGAGGACGTTGCGGTTCGAGCGCTTCGCCTCTGCCATGACCTCGTTGAGCGCATCCGGATCGAGGCTCGTCGTCGCCTCGAGGATCGAACGCAGCGTCACCCCGCGCCCACCGAGACTCGCCCACACGATCCGTCCCGCTTCGAACCAGATCCGGCCCACCGTCTCGTCTTGGGAAACCGCGACCTCCCCGCTGGCCCCGAGCGCGGCTCTCGCGAGCACGGCTCGCAGCCCGCGCGACAGCGGCGGCAGCGCCGTGAACATGCGCGCGGCCCAACGCACGCGCGCGACCAGCTCGAGCGGAGCGAGCGGCTTCGTCATGCAGTCGTCCGCCCCTCGAGCGAGCGCCTCGGCCACGTCCGTCGGGCGTCCGCCCGAGACCAACGCGATCACGTGCGCGCGGCGCCCCTCGCGCGCGGCATGGCAGAGCTTCGCGTCGGGATCGCAGAACGCGCGATCGACCAGCAGCACCAGCTCTTCCGGCGCGCACGTGACGAGTCGATGCGCGGTGCGAGCATCGCTGGCGATCCGCACCTCGAACCCGGCTTCGCGGAGCGAACGCGCCGCCACGTTGGCGACGAACGAATCGACGTCGGCAACGACGACGGTCGGGAGGCGTTGCGCGACGCTCGTGTTCATCCCACGAAGGGATGCACGAAGCGTGCGCGCAGAACGCGCCTCTTCAGTAGCCCTTGCGTGCGACGGCGTCGTCGCCGAGCTCGATCTCGCGGGTCGACTGCGTGACCAAGCACGCGCTCGTGTGCTGCTTCGTCTGGAGCACGCGCAGCTCTCCGATGACCTCGACCGGCATCTTCGAGTCCGCCGTCGAGTTCGGGACGCTCTCGACCGCCGCCGGCGACTCGTCCTCGAGCGCGATGCGCGAGCCGGCGACGTCGGACGCGAGGCTCTGCCGCCACGCATCCCCGCGCCGCAGCACGAAGAGCCGGTTTCCGACCTTCACGCCTTCGTCGGCGCCCTTGTCGATGAACACGACCTGGTTCTGCCCGTAGAAGTTGTGCGGGTAGACGCTCGCGAGAACCTGCGCCTTGATCTCGTTCTCGTTGCGCGTCGGGGGAACGACCTCGAACTTGCGCCCGATCGGACCCACGCGCGCGCCGCGCTCGATGACGTCGAGCGTCTCGGTGATGCGCGCGCGGGCGATGCGGTCCTTGTCGTTCCACGCGTCGACGCGGGCCGTGCCCTGAATCTGCACGAGGTTGCCACCACCGACCTTTCGCACGGGACGGAAGATCGTGAGCTCCTGCCCGACCTTCACGTCCTTGCCGGGACCGATCTTGAGATAGACCTCGTCGGTGTCGGTCAGAAACATCTTGTCGACCGCGGCGCCGGTGACCTCGCCCCAGTTGTCCTTGTCGTCCTGATCGATGAAGCCCGTGTCGCGGAGGAAGATCGTCTGCGGTGCGACCTGGCGCCGCTTGTCGACGAGGTTGCCGCCTTGGGGCGGCGGCGTCGGCGCGCCGTTCTGCGTCGTCGGCATGCCGTTGCCCGGGCCGCGGAGGTGCAGCGCATCCCCGGGGTAGATCCAGTGCGGGTTCTGGATCTGCGGGTTGTAGGACCAGATCCGCGGCCACTGGTACGGGTTCTTGAAGAACGTGTCGCAGATCGCCCAGAGCGTGTCGCCGCGCTTCACGATGTACGGCTCGGGGATGAAACCGTCGCCCAACGTGATCGACCCGCCGCGGCTGTAGTCGATGCCGCCGCCGCGCCCGAAGTCGGCGCTCCCGTTGGGGTTGCCGTAGACGACGCCGGCGCCGCCGCCGGTGCTCGGGAGGAGATCGAAGCCGTCGGGGTGATTCGGATCGTAGGGCCGCGACGAGGCGCCGGTGTTGTTCCCGCCACCGAGCGGGACGCCGGGCGGAGGAGGCGCAACGCCACCCGGGTACACGGTCACCGAGCTCGACGTGGTCGCCCCGGCCGGCGCGCCGCCGGTCTGGACCTGCTGCGCGAAGACGACGGTGACGGTCGAGACCGGGATCAGAGCCGCGGTCACGGCGGCGAACGCACGCCGGTATGCCGGGCGCGGGAGAAGGTACCTCATTTCGGCTCCTGCACGCGGGCGCCGCCGGAAGCTCCGGAGGCAGGCGCGGTCGAACTCGGGATCAGCTTGGCGGCGTCGCTCCGCGGATACTCCGCCTGGAGCTTGTCGAAGTACGTCTTGGCCTTCGTCGGGTTGCCGAGCTTCTGGTAGCAGAGGCCCAGCTTCAGCAGCGCGTCCGGCGTCTTGTTGCCGAGCGCGTAGCGCGTGAGGATCCCTTCGAACTGCTCCGCGGCGCGGACGTACTCGCCCTGCGCGAAGTAGCACTCGCCACGCCAGTACGTCGCGTTGGCGGCGTAGGGATGATCGGGATAGCGGACGAGAAACGCGGCGAGCGCCTCGAGGCCCTTGTCGTATTGCTTGCCGTTCACGAGCGCGAGCGCGGCGTCGTACGTGCGCTTCGCCTCGGGATCGAGCGCGCTCGGTGGCTTCGCGTTCGACGTGATCGGCGGGCCGACGGTCTCGTCCGGCATCGTCTGCTCGATGACGTCGTCGCCGCCTTTGCGGCGCGGTCCGCCCGGGCTGCCCTGGACCTTGATGACGGGCCGCGGAGCGTCGTCGTCGATCGTGCTCGTGCCTGCCGCCTCGCTCGACGAGGAGCTGACCTCGGAGCCGTCGGGGGCGAGCTGGCGCACGCCCGCGCGCGACGTACCTGGACCGGCGTCTCCGGCCGGCTTCGGCGGCGCGACCTCGTCCTTGTCGTCGAGCGAGCCGAGGCGCTTGTCGAACCGATCGTGGTCGCGCTGGACCTCGGTGAGGTCGGTCTGGAGGTCGGAGAGGGTTCGCTCCTCCGCGTTCTTCACGCAAGCGCTGCCCCAGACCAGGAGCACGGCGGCGGAGAAGAAGGCGAGCGATCGCATGTCCACGAAAGCGTAGGCCCCCGCCTGCAATCCCGCCAATTTTCGGCTGAGAACGCCGCTACGCACCGAAAATCCCCGAGACGCCGTCCGCGGACTCTTTACGCGTCCGCGCACTTGGGGGACATTCGACCCCGGCGGCGTATCTGTCGTCGTACCGGGAGGAGCAGCCGTTTTGACCCCTCAGCGCACGCGCCGAATCGACCTCAAGAAGACCCTCTTCTTGCTGCCGAACATGATCACGCTCTCCTCCATTTTCTGCGGCTTCGACTCGATCCGCCTGTCGGCCCGCGGCCAGGGCGACGATTTCTACCGCGCCTCGATCCTGCTCGTGTTCGCGCTGATCTTCGACATGCTCGACGGGCGCGTCGCGCGCCTGACCAAGACCCAGAGCGCGTTCGGGCTCCAGATCGACTCCCTCGCGGACGTCGTGTCGTTCGGCTGCGCTCCGGCGATCCTCGTCTACCGGTTCTCGCTCGAGCAGGCGGGCGTCGTCGGCCTCGTGTGCTCGTTCCTCTTCGTCGGCGCGGGTGCGGTCCGCCTCGCGCGCTTCAACGTCCTCACGATGGGCGAAGGCGGGGCGCCCACCAAGCCGGGCAAGTACGTCGTGGGCCTGGTCATCCCGGGCGCCGCCGGCATCCTCGTCTCGCTCGTCATCGCGAACCACGCGATCGGCGGCGACCTCGGGAGCCCCAAGTACGTCTGGCCGCTCTGCGGGCTCACCGCGTTCCTGAGCTTCCTGATGGTGTCGACCGTGAAGTTCCGGAGCTTCAAGGACATCAAGCTCAACGCCGCTTCGGTGGCGGCGGTGCTCTTCATCGTCGGCTCGAGCGCGGTCATCTCGCTCCAGACGAAGCCGGCGTTCGTGCTCGTGTGGCTGCTCGGCTGCTACGTGCTCCTCGGGATCGTCGAGTCGATCGTCAACATCCCGAAGAACCGCCGCGAGCGCGCGGAGCAGCTGCGGGCCGAGGCCGAAGCCGAGGCCCGCGCCGCCGCGGATCGCACGAGCACGCCGCCGACCTGACCGGCGCTCAGCCGTCGGTCGCGACGAACGAGACTTCCACGTCGAGGTCCGGCTTCATCGTCACGCCCGCATAGCTCGGGATCACGATGCCGTAGTCGTTCGTGTTGAGGTGCACGCTGCCCTTCACGGCGATCTTCCCGCCCGAGTTGCCGGCGGCGTAGTGGAACGTGACCTGGTGCTCCTTGCCGTGGATCTTCATCGTGCCCGTCGCATCGCCCGCGCTCGAGGCGCCGGCGGCCGGGATCTTGAGCGCGCTGCGCGCGACGGTGAGCTCCGCGTTCGGGTAGGTCCCGACCTCGAGGTACTTGTTCCGCATGTGATCGTTGCGGAGCGCGATCTTCGTATCGAGCTTGGCGAGCGGGACGGTGATCTTCACGTTCGTCCCGTCGTCGGTCACGTTCAGCTCGTTCGTCGAGCCGTCGATCTTCATGCCCGGCACGCTGCCCACGGCGTGGAACGCGACGGAGGGCTCGTCGCTCGTCTTGGCGAGCTTGGCGTCCGCCAGCGCGGCGGTGGAGAGGACGACGGCAGCGGTGGTACGAAGGACTCGACGCATGGTTGGTTGACCTCGGTTGGTACTTGGGCGTGCCCACCCCGAACAGTGGATGGACGGTCTCGGAACGGATCGATTCAATCGGGTTTGCGCTCGAAGAGGTGCTTCCGCTCCTCTTCCGTGAAAGGGGTGGTCCGGCGGTATTCCTTCATGAAATCCATACCTTTGGCGACCGCCGGGCGAGCGGAGAGCGCCCCCATCCAACGCTCGACGTTGGCTCGCCCTTCGGCGAGCTCGGGCGCCCGCTTCACCATCCCGAACAGCCACGGATAGATGGCCATGTCGGCGATCGTGTACTCGCCCGCCACGTGCTCCGCCTCGCCGAGGCGCCGGTCGAGGACGCCGATCAAGCGCTTCGCCTCGTTGGAGTAGCGCTCGATGGCGTAGGGGATCTTCTCCTTCGCGTAGTTTCCGAAGTGCGCGAGCTGCCCGAGCATCGGACCGACGCCGGCCATCTGCCACATCAGCCACTGCACGGTGGCCCACTTCGCGCGGGGCTCCTGCGGGAAGAAGCGACCCGTCCTCTCACCCAAGTACATCAGGATCGCGCCCGACTCGAAGATCGAGATCGGCGCACCGCCCGGACCCTCGGTGTCGACGAGGGCCGGCATGCGGTTGTTCGGGCTCAGCGCCAAGAACCCCGGCTGGAACTGCTCGCCCTTCCCGATGTCGACGGGCACCGTCTTGAAGGGCAGACCCACCTCTTCGAGGAAGATGGCGACCTTGAACGAGTTGGGGGTGGGCCAGGCGTGGAGCTCGAGCATGACGGAAGCGAACCACCGGCGGCCGAGGAGCACAAGCCCACGCGTCCGACCTGATGACGGACCCTTCGTACCGGCATCCGCTCCGGACGAGGCAGCCGGGACGCGCTTGCCCGCACATCGCCTTTGCACGACGTCATTTCAACCTTGCAAGATGGCTGTGCAGAACTCGCGCGCAATGCCACGATCTCACGTGCGCCGAAGCGCAAAACACGCGGGCACGGCGATTGCTCGCCAAAACGCGATGGCTCGGGAGACCACTGCGCGTCCGATCATGGGCCCCGTCGAACGCGCCGCCGATTCCGTTCGCCTCGGCCGCGTGCTCGCGGACGGCGCGTATGGCGTCGCCTACCAGCCCATCTTCGAGGTCGAGAGCGGCGAGCAGTTCGCGCTCGAAGCGCTCCTCCGCCCCCTCGAGGGCTTCGCCAACCCGCTCGAGATGATCGACGCCGCCGTCGCCGACGCGCGGATCGGCGAGCTCGGGCGGCGCGTCCGCGCGCTGGCGATCCGAGGGTGCACCGACACCCCCCTCTTCCTCAACGCGCACCCCCACGAGCTGGACGAGCCGCTCCTGCTGGACGCGTCCGAGCCCATGTTCGCGCACCGGCACGACGTCTTCCTCGAGATTACGGAGGGCACGCCCCTCCGCCATCGCCGCGTCTCGCGCGACGTCGTCCGCGAGCTCTCGCGGCGGGGCGTGAGCGTGGTCGTCGACGACTTCGGCGCCGGCTACTCGAACCTCCGTTACCTGGCCGACCTCGAGCCGAAGGTCGTGAAGCTCGATCGCGAGATGCTGCTCGACATCGAGTACTCGTGGCGCGTCATGACGATGATCCGCGGGATCGTGCGCATGGCCGAGGACCTCGGGGCGCGCGTGGTGGCCGAGGGCGTCGAGACGGGCGTCCAACTCGAGCGCGTCCGCGAGGCGGGCGTCCACTACGTGCAGGGCTACTTCCTCGCCCGCCCGTCGGGCGTCTCGATCGTCCCGCACCGCGACCGTGACCGCGACTCGGTGGACGACTTCGGACCGGAGAAATCCGGGGAGCGCCTGAAGCTGACCGAGTGACGTGATACCGTTCGGCGTCACTCGATGTTGGACGACCTCTACTACCTCCGCGAGCGCGCGCGCGCCGCGATGGCGCGCGGCGACTTCGACGAAGCCGCCGGCCAGCTCGTCCAGGCCGCGAAGCAGACCCACATCGCCGAGAACGACTACCTCGCGATCCTGAAGCCGCTCGAGCAGGTGCTCCAGAAGCGCGGGGACGCCCGCAGCTCGCTGACCGTCGTCTGGTACTCGCTCTATGCCGACAAGGACGCGCAGGCCCTCGCGCGCCAGAAGCTCGGGCAGAAGGGCCTCCCGCCGGTCGACCGCGCGCGCACCCTCGCGGCGCTCGGCGACATGCCGCAGGCCGCGCGCGAGATGGAGAACGCCGGGCTCGTGGCCGCTGCCGCGATCTACAAAGAAAAAGCGGGCGACTTCTCGGGCGCGCGCGCGCTGTGGTCACGGCTCGGGCAGGTCACGAGCGGCGGCGCCGACGCGTACAACGCGGCGCTCGTGCAGTTCAACCTCGCGCGCTGCGCGAAGCAGTGCAAGGACCGGCGGCAGGCGCACGACGCGATCGTGGCAGCGGTGCGGCTCCTGGAAGAAGCGGCCGATCACTTCGAGTCGGTCGGGCTCCGCGAGCGCGCCTTCGACTGCTTCCAGGTGCTGGTGCAGATCGGGCGCGAGGGCGGCTCGTTCGAGGACGTACTCGAAGGCTTCGTGAACTGCATCCGCATCCTGCGGGAAGACCACCTGAAGTACTTCGCGCTCCAGTACTACGACGACGCGCTCAAAGAAGCGCAGAAGAACAAGGAGCTCTCCGCCGCGGCCACGCTCGCGCGCGAAGCCGCCGACTACGCGCGGAGCCTCGGCCAGAACAAGGCGAGCGCCTACTACGTGCTCAGCCAGGCGGAGCTGTGGCGCCAGGTCGCGGCGGCTCACACCGAGCGCGGGGCACCGCCCGAGATCGCGGAGAACGCCATCCTCGCGGCGATCCTCGCGTTCGGGGAGATGGGGCAGTACGCGCGCGTCGGGTCGCTCTACCGCGAGCTCGCCGAGATGGATCTCGAGCCGGCGCGCAAGAAGCACTACGCGCGCGCGGCCCAGCGCTACGTGAAGGTCAGCGACGAAGCGCTCGATGCCGAGCCGCTCCCGCAGCACCTGAAGCAGGACAACCAGTTCCCCGAGGTGTGGCACGTCGACTTGCTCGAGTGGGAGCAGCAAGGCAGCGCGTCCGAGGCGTGCGCGGACGTCCTGCTCGACGAGCGCCGCTGGCCGGATCTGGTGCGCCGCAAGGCGATGCTCGCGCGGCTCACGGCGTTCGCGGTGGAGGCGCGCCCCGACGACGCATCGCAAGCGGCGACCGGCGCCCGCGAGACGCTCGCGGAGCAACTCGCGCAGCTCCAGCTCTACAACGTGCTGTCGCCGCTCGAGAAGCTCTACGCTCGGCCCGAGCGCGCAGTGAAGGTGCGCGTGCTGCAGGCGATGCAGACGCTCTTCTTCAAGCGCAGCTTCCAGACCGTGCGCCAGGGCGTGCGCGAGACCGATGCCGCGGTGGTCGAGCAGGCATGCCGCGCGGTGGAGGCGCTGTGCTTCCCGCACGCGTTCGATCCGCTCGCGCGCATCGTGCGGGACTCGCCGCAGCCGAACGTGCGTGCGTCGGCGCTCCGAGCGCTCGGCAAGGTCGACTCGCCCGAGGCGGGCGAGTTCCTCATCGGGATCCTCGAGCACGGCGCGCCCGCCGATCGCGCGGCTGCGATCGAGGGGCTGCGCAAGTCGCGCGGTCAGCGCTTCGTGGATCTGGCGCGGCAACAGCTCCCGGGCGCGAGCGCGGAGCTGGCGAAGACGCTGCGGGACATCCTGCGCGCGCGCGGGATCGCGGCGTAGCCGGACCCCGACGACCTCACTTCTTCGCGAACGTGAAGACGTACTGGACGGGAGAGCCGGAGTCGCCGGCGTCTACGCGCTGCGCGAGGAACTCGCCCTCGAACCGGATGATGAGGTTGTACGCGCCACCGTCGGGCCCGACGGGCAGGTACGCCGCCCACGTGTTCGTCAGGTTCGGCGTCGGGCAGACCGACGTACCGGCAAGCTTGCCGTTGATCTGATCGAACGAGCCCGACCAGCGATCGAGCGTGACCTTCTGTGGCTGGCCGCTGATCTGAATCGAGATCTGGCGTTCCACCGTGTAGGTCGCGCCGGAGACGGAGACGTGTAGACCGCCGGTGATGCTCCCTCCCTTCACGGTGCAGGGAGGGACGCACCCCGCGTTGACGTCGGTGAGGACATAGTCGCCCGCGAGCAACGGGCCACCGTTCGGAAACACCGGCGTGGAGCCCGACGTGGGAAGCGTCACCACGTTGCCGGGGACCGCGTTGGAGCAGGGCCCCGCGTCGACCGACCCGTCGCCGCCCGAGGTCGCATCAGTGCCGGACGCGTCGTTTCCGGCCGTCCCGGTGTCGACCGACGACGCGTCGGGCGCCGGCGCCAGCGGCGAGTCACCGACGCAGGCGAGCAGAACCGACGAGCCCGAGAGGGCGAAGAGGAAGGCGATGCGGAAGCGGTGGGACATCATGCCCCGACAGGTTAGCAGCTGAACCGTCACCACCGAACTTCGACGTGGGTACGCCGGCGCAGGTCCGCCCAGAATTCCGCTCCGTTCCCTTACTTCGTCCGCGCCGCCAGCCAGTCGCTCAAGATCGCCCACGTGGTCTTCGGTGCGTCGCGGCCGACGAGCAGATCGATGTGCCCCGCCTCCACCGCGCGATACGTCTTGTCGCGCGACCGGCTCGCGGTGAACCCCGGCCGGACCGACGCGGGTGGCGCCAGATCGTCGTGCGCCCCTGCGACCACGAGCAGCGGCAGGTCGAGCGCCTCGAACCGCGGCGCGTAGTCGGAGTCCTCGCCCCCGAACTGCCGCTCGTTCGCCCACTCGAACATGTCGATGATCTCGGCGAGCCCCGCGCGGTCGAACGCGAGCCGGAGGTGCTCCTCCAGCACCTCGGGCTCCACGTTCCCCTTGTGCCAGCCGCGCCACGGGATCGGGTAGAGCGGGCTCTCGGCGAACCGGCGGAAGACCGCCATCCCGAGGCCGACCGGCTTGAGGAGCAGGGCCGGGTTCGGCCGAACGTTCGCTGCGCTGACGAGCCGCACGAACGCGGCGACCGCCCCGAGCGAGAGCGACCCCTTCGTGAAGTGGTACGGGCTCCCGATCGAAGCGATGCCGGCGACCGAACCCGTCAGCGCGGGGGCGGCGGCATAGCTGACGAGCCCGCCGAGCGAGTGGCCGACGAGCCAGACGGGGCGGTTCGGATCCTGGACCGTGCGCCGGATCTCCTCGATCGCGCCCGGGAGGTCCTCGTCGATGTAGTCGTGGACGCTCGACGGCCGCTTGCTCCCGAAATGACGCGACCGGCCATGGCCGCGCAGGTCGAGGTTGAAGACGTCGTACCCGAGGGACGCCAGATGGTTCGCCAGCGAACGGGACGGGAGGTGCCACGCGTACCGGTTCTGGCCGAAGCCGTGCACCAGGAGCACGGTTCCCTTCGTGCCCCCGCCGTTCTTCGCGAGCCGCTTCCTCACCATCGCGAGCGGGTGGGACCCGCGGGTCACGATGACTTCTTTGACGAAGCTCCCGCGCCGCTCGCCGGTGGTCTTCTGGCGATCGATGGCTTGGTCGACGATGCGCGCGTGGAGAATCAAGGGAGCCGAAAACGCGTTGTTGTGCGCGAAGTTATTGTAACATGCCTCGCAGTGCTTCGCCGCTGGGGTAGCGGCGCCCGGAGGTCATCATCATGCGCACGCGAATTCCTTCCCTTGCCGTCGCCGCGTTCGTCCTCGCCGTCCCCTCGCTCGCGCTCGCGCAGGACGCGAAGCCCGCCGCTGGAACCGACGCGAACGCAGGCTCGACCACCGGCGCCACCGCCGACGCGAACGCGGGCGGAACCGGCGCTGCACCGGCCACCACGAACCCCACGCCGCCCCCCGAGGAGGAGTGGAAGATCACCGACGTCCGCGAGAAGAAGAACCAGAGCTACTACTTCGTCGGCCTCGATTACCGCGTCACGATCATCCCGAAGTTCATGGTGAACCTGTTCGTCGACGAGGGCGCGACCTTCGTCTCGAACAGCGCGGGCATCCACTTCGAGGTACGCAAGGACAACTTCTCGATCATCCCGTCGCTCCGCTTCGTCGAGTACGGGTTCGATCCGGTGCTCTTCCTCGAGAAGGGCAAGAACGCGGGCGACCCCGGCAACTGGAGCTCCGTCCACAGCACGCTGAAGGGCGTGTTCGCGACCGTCGACCTTCTGTGGTCTACCTCCGTCGCGAAGGACATCTTCGCGATCGAGTACGGCTTCGGCGTCGGCCTCGGCGTGATCTTCGGTGACCTCTACAACAACTGGGTCACCACGCAGAGCAACGGCACCACGCCGATCCAGTCGTCGAGCGGGGCGAACTACTACCGCTGCCGCACGGAGACCGAGGGTGTGGGTTGCGCGAAGACCAACCACCAGAACGCCTCGATCGCCAAGATCAACGACTACTCGGAGCCCACCTGGGCCGGCGGCGGCAGCATCCCGAACGTGTTCGCGCACCTCGCGATCCCGCAGCTGGGCTTCCGCTTCAAGCCGATCAAGAACCTGCAGTTCCGCTTCTCGACGGCCTTCACGCTGACCGGCTTCATGTTCAGCTTCGGCCTCGACTTCGGGCTCGAGTTCAAGAAGTCGGGCTCGGTGGCCGCGGCCGCTGCGCAGCTCCTCAACCCCGCAACGGCAACGGCCGAGCGCTGAAAGCGGCCGCGATCGAGCTCCCCAGCCGCTACGAACCGGTCGCGCGGCTGGGACAAGGGGGCGGCGGCGAGGTCTGGTCCGCGCGCGATCGCATCACCGGGCGCGTCTGCGCGGTGAAGGTTCTCGGCGCGCAAGCGGGCGAGGCCGAGCGCAAGGCTCTGGTGCGCGAGGCCACGGCCCTCTCGGGGCTCGAGGACCTCGGCATCCCCGCCGTGCTCGCGTTCGGCGCGCTCGCGGACGGGCGGCGCTACCTCGTACGCGAGCTCGTCGAAGGCCGCAGCCTCGAGGAGCTCTTCGACGCCTCCGTCTTGAGCGACGCACCGAGCGACCCGCGCGCGTGGCTCGATCCGTTGAGCGATGCAGCCGAGCAGCTCTCCGCGCTGCATCGGGCCGGCATGCTCCACGGCGACGTGAAGCCGGCGAACGTCATCGCGGGCAAGCACGGCACGCTCGTCGACCTCGGGCTCGCGACGCCGCTCCGCGAAGGCGGCGCACGCGCGCGCGGGCTCACCCCGAAATACGCGGCCCCCGAGCTCCTCGCGGGCGCGCCGCTCACCGTTCGGGCGGAGGTCTACGCGCTCGGCGCGACGCTCGGCGAAGGGCTCGCGCGGCGTGGCTCCGATCTCGACGACAAGACGCGGCTCGCGCTCGTGAAGGTCGCGATGCGCGCGCAGGAAGAGGATCCGAAGCGCCGCTACCCGAGCGCGAGTGAGCTCGCGAGCGCGCTCCGGGAAGCCGGTGGCATCGCGCGCGCGACCGCCGCGCGCGTGGTCGCGTGGCCGGTCCTCGGCAACGACGCGCCGAGCGAGAAGCTGCTCGGCGCCGTGCGCGAGCTTCGTCCCGGCGGCGTCGTGCTCCTCGCGGCCCCCGCGGGCGCGGGTGCATCGACGATCCTCCGGCGCGTCGCGTGGACGCTCGGCCTCGAAGGGCGCACCGTGATCTTGAGCCCCCGCGAGGAGCGCGCGCGCCACCTCGCGGTCGAGCTCGCACCGTCGCAAGGGGCCGGCCGGAGCTCGCCGGCCGAGCCGGTGATCCTGATCGACGACGCCGAGGAGCTCGACGAGCCCGCGCGCGCGTTGCTCGAACGCGCGCGTACGGCGGGCGCGCGACTGGTGCTCGCGGCGCCGGCGCAAGCGAAGCCGGCGTTCGCCCCCAGCGCGACGATCGAGGTACCTCCGCTCGGCGAGGACGCCGTCCGCGAGATCGTCCACCGCACGATGCCCTCGTTCCCCGAGCGGCTCGTGCCGCGTCTGGCGGAGAAGACCGGCGCGCTGCCGGGGCGTCTCCGCGCTGCGATCGACGCGATCGGCGACCGCGCGATCGTGACCGAGGCCGACGTCGACCGAGCGATCGCCGGCGCCGCCACCGACCACGCCGCCGGCGCGGATCCCCTCGCGCAGGCCGAGCGCGCGCTCGACGCGGGGCGCCTCCGCGACGCATCGGCGGCGTTGGCGCGGCTCGAGGGCGCCGCCGCTTCGAGCTTGCCCGCGCGCGTCGCGGCGGCGCGCCTCGCGATGGCGCGCGGCGACGTCGCCCGTGCGGACGAGGCGCTCGCCGGAGCGGCGGCGAAATCTCCCGCGGATCGGCGCGTGCTCGCCGCGACGAAGGCACGCGTCCTCTTCCGGAGCGGGAAGTACACCGAGGCCGAGGCCGAAGCGCGCACCGTCGCGGAAGGGGACGATCGCCTCGCCGCGGACGCGCTGACCGTGCTCGGTCTCGCGCGCACGTTCGTCGGCGACGACCCGGCGGCGATGGCGCACTTCGCGCGCGCGATCGCGCTCGCGCGCACCCTCGACGACGCGCGCGCGCTGGGCCTCGCGCTCGGGTCCGCCGCGATCGCCCACCAGCGGGCGGGCCGCGTCGAGGAGGCCAACCGCACGTACCAAGAGGCGCTCGCCGCCGCCGAGCGCGCGAACGACGCGAGCACCGTCGCCGCCACGCGGCTCAACCTCGCCGCAGCCGCGCGCGCGAGCGGCGATCTGGCGACGGCGCTGACGCACCTCGAGGCCGTCGTCGATCTCGCGTCGCGCGCGGGCGGGCTCCTCGCGATCCAACAGGCGCGCCTCAACCTCGTGAACCTCGATCTCTACCTCGGGCGCCTGGCGCGTGCGCGCGAGAACCTGCTCGCGCTCGAGCGCGACGAGGAGCTCGGCCCCGCCGCGCGCGCGCAGCTCGAGGGCTGTCGCGCCGAGCTGGCCGCGCGCACGTCGGACGTCGCGGAGGCCACCGCCCGCTACCGCGCGTGCAGCGCCGCGTGGGACGCTCAGGGGCGCGCGCTCGACGCCGCGGAGGCCGCGCTCGAGTCGATCGTCGTCCGCGCCCGGAGCGGAGGCGCGTTGACCGAGCTCAAGGCGGAGCTCGAGGGCCTCGCGCGCGCTGCCCAATCGCGCGAGGGCGGCTTCGGCGAGCACGCAGCGCTCGCGTCCCTCGCGCGCGGGCTCGTCGCGCTCCGCGGCCAAGACGAGCGCGGAGCCCAGGTTGCCTTCGACGACGCCGTTCGGCGCGCGAAGGAGGGAGAGCAGCACGAGCGCGCGGTATGGGCGCTCGAGGCGCGCGCTCGGTTCCACGCCCAGGTCGGGAACCGCGAGCTCTCGCGCCGCGACTTCGCGGCCGCGCTCGCGCTCCTCGAGGAGACGGCGGCGAAGCTCCCCCGCGATCTGCGCGAGGTCTTCTGGGACGACCCGCGGCGGCGCGAGCTCCGCGCGCGCGCGACCGAGACCGAGACGAGCCGCAGCGTGCACGAGGTGTCGCGCATGCTCCCCCGCCCCGCGGAGGACAAGCTCGCGCGCGTGCTCGAGATCACCCGCGAGATCGCGACCGAGCACGATCTCGGGCGCCTGCTCGCGAAGGTCACCGATCACGCGATTGCGCTCCTCGGCGGCGAGCGCGGCTTCCTCCTCTTGATGACGCCCGACGGCGAGCTGTCGACGCAGGCGGCGCGCGACCGCAAGGGCGACGATCCGCACGCGACGTTCTCGCGCTCGGTCGCCGAGCGCGTACTCGACTCGGGGGAGCCGGTCGTCGCGTCGCAGGCGCGGGAGGACTCGCGCCTCGCCTCGGCGGTCAGCGTGCACCAGCTCATGATCCAGTCGATCGCGTGCGTCCCCGTGCGGGGCGCGCCGCCGGTCGGGCGCCCGATTGGTGCGCTCTACATCGAAACGCGGCTCCGCCCTGGTGTGCGCTTCGAAGAGGAGCTCCCGACGCTCCTCGCCTTCGCGGACCAAGCGGCGATCGCGATCGAGAACGCCCGCCTCCTCGCCGAGAACCAGCGCCGGCAGGCCGAGCTCGAGAAGAAGAGCGAAGAGCTCGAGGCCGCGCAGGCGCGCCTCCGCGAGCTCCTGGGCCGAAAGACCGAGCTGCTCGCGGCGACGCGGCGCGATCTCCACCGCGTCCGCGCCGAGCTGCGCTCCCACTTCGGCTACGCCGGGCTCGTCGGCAACAGCTCCGCGATGCGGAAGCTCTATGCGCTCATCGACCGCGTGCGCGACACCGACATCCCGGTGCTGGTCGTCGGCGAGAGCGGCACGGGCAAAGAGGTGGTCGCACGCGCGGTCCACGACGCCGGCCCGCGCGCGAAGGAGCCCTTCCTCGGCGTGAACTGCGGCGCGATCCCGGAGAACCTCCTCGAGAGCGAGCTGTTCGGCCACGTTCGCGGCGCGTTCACCGGCGCGGACCGCGAGCGCAAGGGTCTCTTCCGCGAGGCCGAGGGCGGCACACTGCTCCTCGACGAGATCGGGGAGATGCCGCTCAAGATGCAGGCGGGTCTCCTCCGCGTGCTCCAGGAGCGCACCGTGCGCCCCGTGGGCGGCGCGAAAGAGGAGCCCGTCAGCGCGCGCGTGATCGCGGCGACGAACCGTGATCTCCAGACGATGGTCGGCGAGGGGAGCTTCCGCGAGGACCTCTTCTACCGCCTGCACGTCGTCGAGCTCCGCGTCCCGCCGCTGCGCGAGCGCTCCGAGGACATCGCGCTCCTCATCGATCACTTCCTCACCATCTTCGCGAACCGCTACCGGCGCGAGAAGAAGTCGGTCGAGCGCGACGCGCTCCGTCGCCTCGCCGCGTACGATTGGCCCGGCAACGTCCGCCAACTCGAGCACGTGCTCTTGAACGCGTGGCTGATGAGCGAAGGCAAAGAGCTCGCGCTCGACGACTTCACGCTCCCCGAGCCGTCACGCTCGGCGCCCGGCTCGTCGCACACCACGCGCCCCCGCGCGACGCCCGCCACGACCGCCGAGCACCGCGACTCGGAGCGCGAGCGCATCCTGCGCGCCCTCACGGCCACGAACTGGAACCGGGTGAAGGCCGCGCAGCTCGTCGGCATGCCGCGCCGCACTTTCTACAGGCGACTCAAGGAGTTCGGGATTTTGTGAGCGGGGGTGCCTTTTCGTGATCGCCCGGGATTCCAGAGGCCATCGTCGTCTCGGAGGAACAAGCCCCATGCGCATGGTTCGTCTCGGATTCGCGGTCGCCTGCATCGCTCCCCTCGCCTGGCTCGCCTGCTCGGGCGACAGCACGACCAACCCGACGCCCGATGCGTCGACCGGCCAGGACAGCGGGAACGACTCGTCGGTGAAGGACTCCGGCGGGCAGGACGCCGTGGCCGACACGGGGAGCGACGACGCCTCCGACGCGGCGCTCGACGCGGGTCCGAAGAAGCTGGCGTGCGATCCGTCGAGCTGCAACCTCGGCCAGGAGGCGTGCTGCTACACCGGCCTGAACCAGGGCGCCTGCCAGCCGATCGGCGACGGGAGCGCCTTCTGCAACAAGGGCGCGGCCAGCCAGTTCAACTGCGGCAAGACGAGCGATTGCTCGAATGGCCAGGTCTGCTGCGCGACGGACAGCCAGTTCAGCTTGGGCGACGCGGCGGCCGGCTTCTTCGGCCGCTGCACGAGCACCTGCACCGGGAGCTTGGTGCTCACCGCCTACACGCTCTGCAACGGGGCGAACGACACGACCACCTGCGCGGCCGTGGACGGCGGCGACGCGGGCCCGAAGACCTGCTCCCCCGTGGTCACGACGACCAAGTTCCCGCCCAGCTACTACTACTGCAAGTAGGGGAGAGCGGCGCCGTCCGCTCCTCTCGCGCACGCGAGGAGCTTGAGCGGGAAAGGGGGGCGGACGACGCCGAAGTGGAGTACGGCCCGCGCGCGACCGATCTCCCTTCGCTCTCTCAAGGCGAGGTGGCGACCTCGATCACGTCGCGGACGCTCTTCGCGGCGGCGAGGCGCTCCGCGTCGATCCGGCCGCCGAGCTCGTCTTCGAGCGTCACGAGCAAGCGCAGGACACCGAGCGAATCCCAGCCCGGCAGCGTGGCCGGGCCGTCGTCCGCCGTGACCGCGCGCGGGACGTGGAACGTCTCCGCGACGATCCGGGCGACGCGCTCTCCTGCTTCTGCCGGATCGAGGGGGGCGCTGCCGCGCACCGCTTCGCGGAGCTCGCGCGCCGGCACGCCGCGCACCCAAGCGCCCGGCGCGACCGTGCCCGAGACGACGCTGCCCGGGAGCACCACGGCCCCCTCGCCGACGTGGCTCCCTTTGAGGAGCACCGCGCCCTCGCCGATCCGCGCGCCCCGCTCGATCACCACCGGCACCGTCCGCGACTGGGCGTCCATCGACGTGACGTCGTGGAAGTCGGTGTCCATGATCATGACCATCGGCGCGAGGACCACGCCGTCGCCGATCGTGATCGCGTCGTCGGCGGCGATCGCGGCGCCGTGGCCGATGCTCACGCGATCACCGATGAGCACGCGCGCACCGGGCCCCACCACGACGTGCGACTGCACGGGCGTCGAGGTCAGCGTCACGTCGGAGCCGATCTCCAACCGCCCGCGGTTCTCGATCCAAGGCTCGCCGATCACGCGCGGCGATGCCCCCACGCGCTGAGCGCCCCGGAGAGCGGCACGCGCCCGGAGCGCGCGCGCGGCGGCGCTGAGCGAACGAACGAGCCCGTGCGCGCTCACGTGCCCCCCTCGACGGTGATCGCGACCGGCTTCGCGTAGGTGCCCTCGTGGACGAAGGACTGCGCTGCCTCGTCCCAACGGAACCCGGAGCCTTCGAAGAACGTGCGCGCCGGCTTGTTCTTCGGCGTCGCCGTGAACGGCGCGACGACGCGCGCCTTCCCGTGCGCGCCGGCGCGTTGGCTCGCGAGGAACAGCAGGGTCTCCTCGACCTTGCGCCCCATCACGCGGCAGCTGAGCACGTAGTCGGTGATCTCGAGCGCATCGCCCGCTGCGGCGAGGCCGAGGATGCCGGTCAGACCCGAGTCGCCGAACTTGTCGCTCACCGTCACCGTCCAGAGCTCGTGCCCGGGCTGCGCGGCCCACGCGGAGAGCTCGGCCTCCGACAGCCGGCGCGTCCGCGTGTTCATCTGGTTCGTCTTGTTGAGGAGCTGGGTGGTCCGCGCGAGGTTCGATGCATCGAGGCGCGCGAAGCGCACCACGATCGCGAGCCCGCTGAGCCACTCGTCGATCGACGCGAAGCTCGTCTTCATCCCCTCGCGCTCGCGCTCCTGCGCGTACATCTTGGTGCGCTCGCGATCTTCCTCCGAGATGCGGGGCACGTCGAAGCAGCGGAGCGACAGGAAGCGCGGGACGTACTCGAGCTTGTCCTCCGGCCACTCGGGGACGAACACCTCGGGCAGCGCCTCGCGCACGCGCGCGCGCTCGACCGGGTTGTCGTCGATGAAGACGACGGATTGCAGGCCGAGGTTCAGCTCCTTCGTGAGCTCGACGATGTTCTGCGCCTTGTCGCGCCAGTTGATGCGGTAGGCCGACACGTGATCCATCTTCAGCACCATCTCGGGGTGGCTCCGGATGGCCTCGAGCGCGACCGACTCTTCGTTCTTGCTCACGATCGCGAGCGCGATGCCGCGCCGGGTGAGATCCACGACGCAGCGCTGGAACGCGACGAACGACTCGCCGAGCGGATCGTGCCCGCCGAGGTGCAGGTTCTGCCACCCCACGTCGCCGACGATGCCGCCCCACATCGTGTCGTCCAGATCGAGCACGAGGAGCTTCCGCGCCTGACCGCGCAACCCGCGGAGCGCCGCCCGCACGTCGAGCGCCGCCTCCGCGAAGACCGCCTGCGAGAAGCCGACCTTGCCGAGGTACCAGAGCTTCGCCCGCACGGCGTGCTTGCCCGCGTTCTCGATCCAGCGCTGCGCGTCGAGGACGTGGACGTTCTTCGTCGCGTCGAGCCGCTCGGCCAAGCGCAGGTTCATCCGCGCGAGCGCGTGCCCCGGCGCGCCGGGCTTCAGATCGCGCATCCCCATGCCGCGGTCGTACGGCGCTCGCGTCCACGCGGGGACGAAGAGCCAACGGACGCCCTTGGCGGCCGCGGCGACGAGCTCGGCGAACGCGTCGACCTCGGCCAGGATCTCGGCGTCACTCACCGCCTCGCCGCGCGCGAGCCGAGCCCACGACGCGATCGACTCCGGGCGCGTCCACACGACGGCGAAGTCGGGGGCGCCGTCGCTGGCTCCGCGTGCGAGCTCGTGGAGCGTCTGCACCACCTGTCCGAACGGCGCGGTGGTCGCGCCGACGCTCGGGCCGAGGCCGTCGTCGCGTTGGAGGTGCGCCCCGAGCTCCTGCACGCTGAAGTCCGCGACGAGGAGCCCGCGCACGTCCACCGCCGGCGCGACGCTCTCCTTCGGCGCCGCCGCCTCGCGCGCGGGATCGTCGGGCGTTCGCTTCCGGAGAACGCGCGCGGGGCTGCCCCCGGCGACGACGCCGGGCGGGAGCACGCCGGAGACGACGCTCCCGGCCGTGACGACCGTGCCCGCGCCGATCGTGGCGCCGCGGAGCACGCGCACGCGCGCGGCGAGCCACACGTCGTCGCCGATCGAGACGGGAGCGGGCTTGCCGGGCGCCGCGTCGCCCGGCTCGTCGTGATCCGCGATGCGCACGTAGGGCCCGAGGCTCACCCGATCGCCGAGCACCACCGACGACTCCGCCGAGAGGGTGCAGCCGAAGTTGATCGTCACCCCGTCACCGATCGTCAGCGTGGCGCCGGGCGCCGTCGCGAGGCGAACTGGGGCGAAGCGCGACACGATCTGGGCGTCCGTGCCGATCGTGATGCGCCCTTGGTTCTCGACCAGCGGCGGACCGTAGGGCGTACGTGCGCGCGCACCGACCGCGTCGCAATCGCGGAGGTAGAACGGCGCGGTGACGGTGGCCGTGCCGTAGCGAACGGCCTTGCGCGCGAGCTCCGAGAACGGGAGCCCACGATCCCGCGCGAGGCTCCCCAGGACCTTCCGAGTGAACGACGCCGACGACATGAAGAGCGTCGCACGTTAGCATCGCCGCGCAGAAGTCGATCTCCGATCGACGCGAGTCCGACTGGACCGAAACGCTGCCTGCCTCAGGAGCATCCGACCCCCCATGAGCTCGTCCCCCGCCCGCGTCCCCGGTCTCGTTTCCGTTTCCGTCACCGCCGCTCTCACGCTCGGTCTCGCACTCGCCGCGCAAGGCTGCGCGAAGGAGCAGACGAACGGCGGCACGAGCACGACCGACGCGCCGCAGGCCTCCGCTGCGCCGAGCGCCAGCGCTGCCACGACCGCAGCGACGCCGCCGACCGACGGAGCGGAGCCGATGCTCGGCAAGGCTGCGCCCGCGTTCTCCGTGACGGCGTCGGACGGGACGAAGATCGACTCGGCTGCGATGAAGGGCAAGCCGATCGTCCTCTACTTCTACCCGAAGGACGAGACGCCGGGCTGCACGACCGAAGCGTGCTCGTTCCGCGACGCGTGGGAGAAGCTCGCCAAGAGCGGCGTGGTGATGGTCGGTGTCTCGACCGACTCGGACGACTCGCACAAGGCGTTCACCGCCCACCACAAGCTCCCGTTCCACCTCGTGAGCGATCCGGACGGCAAGCTCGCGAAGACGTTCGGGGTCCCCGTCAACGGAACCTTCATGTCCCGCCAGACGATCGTGATCGCACCGGATGGAACGGTGAAGAAGATCTACCGGACCGTGGACGTGACGAAGCACGCGGCGGAGATCGGCGCGGACCTGGGGGTCTGAAGCGCCCTACTTCGAGCGCGACGTGCTCGTTCGCGCGCGGATGCGCTCTTCGCCCACGTCCTCGTCCCACTCGTTGCCCCAGCCGACGTAGTGAACCTTGTACTCGGGTCCCGGCGACGCCGTGACCACCGTGGCCTGCCACCACTCGCCGTTCCACAGCACGTCGACGGCGTCGCCCGCCTTGAACGTCGGCGCGGCGTCGCCGCGCACCGTGGTCGTCGTGCCCTTCTTGCACGCGAGCGCCGTCCCCAGAAGGAGCGCGGCCGCGAGCGCGACCGAGAACCGTTCCTTCGCCACCCTGCTCATGGTCATCCGCATGGGAGCGAGGCTATCGGATCGGGTATCTTCCGCCCATGGGTCTCCGCGTCCTCGTCGACGGCAAACCGCTCCCTGAGTCCGACGCGCGCGCCCTCTGGCAGCGCTTCAGCGACCACATGGAAGCCAACAAGGGGGACCTGGCAGGGTTCGCCAAGGCCGAAGGCTTCGCGTCGGCCCACCCGGCGATGGGCCCGGAGGGGGCCGAGCTCCGGCTCTCCCGCTCGGCACCCCAGGGGCCCTACAAGAACGTCAGCAAGGGGGACGGTGGATCGCCGAAGGCTCAGCCTCGAGGTCCATCCCCCAAGCCCGGGAAGCGAAAATCACGCTGATTCTCGGGCCGTTGGGGCCCGGATCGCCGGCCCGATCCTTGCGTCCATGAAGGCGATGGAGATCGTGTACGCCGCGTACACCGAAACCGGAACCTTCATGCTCGACGAGCGTGGGGTCTGCCGTTGGGCCGTGGCTCCCCCCGGGAAGACCCACGCCGCGATCCCCGAGAAGATCGTCGGGGCGCAGTACGTCGCCACGTTGGACCTCTCGTCCGCCGGTGCGCTCGTCGACCTCCCCCGCGTCGGTTGTCCGATGCTCTTCGCCGCGACCGACGAGACCGGTCGGATTCAGCTCGTTCGCACCCAGCCCGTGACCCGGTTCGAGGACAAGCGGAACCCCTCTTCCCCTCCGCCGAGCAGCCGCGCCGGCCAGAGCACGCCCCCGCTCCCGCTGATTCGCCCGGCGTCCGCCCCGTCGCTGCCGCCGCCGCGCCAGTCGATGGTCGCGCCGAAGATGCCCCCGCCCCCGCGCGCCCCGAGCATGGCCTCGATCCCGACGCCCAGCGCGATCCGGACCGTGCCGCCGGTGCTCCCGCCGCCGCGCCGCACCCAGGCCACCATCCCGCCGCCGCCCGCGACCGAGCCGATGACGCCCCCCGCCCAGCCCTCGAGGCCGCGCATGATGGGCACGAACGGTCTGCCGAGCAGCTCGGACGTCCAGTCGATGCCGACCCGGCTCAAGGGCACGAGCACGCAAATGCGCCGAATGATCCGCGGCCGCTGAGGTCGCGAAGGCCTGGCGGACGGGGCACCAAGGCCCTACCTGGCTCACGCCCGTAGACACGGCGCCCGCGTAGTGCTACTCGCGGGCCCAGTTTTTGAGCGGACTCTGCTCGTATTCCGCGGAAGTCCGATGGTTTTTCGTCTCTCTCCCGAGGATTCATGTCGCTCGTAGCCCTGGCCGATTCGGCCTCCCTCGCAGCTGGCCAAGCGCTGGCGGGAGGCGGCGGCGTCAACGTCGACTTCGACAAGACGCTCCTGGTTCAAGTCGTCCTGTTCGTCGCGCTCTGGCTGATCCTCAAGCCGTTGCTCTTCGATCCGATGCTCAAGCTCTTCGAGGAGCGGGAGAAGCGAATCGAGGGAGCCATCGAGGAAGCCCGCAAGATCGACCTCAAGTCGGTCGCGGCGAAGACCACCTACGACGAAGCGCTCAACAAGGCCCGCGCGGAAGGCGCGAGCGAGCGCGACCGTCTCCGCGGCGAAGGCCTGAAGAAGGAGAACGATCTCCTCGGTCAGGCGCGCAGCGAAACGCAAGCCAAGCTGGAGGCCGGGCGCAAGCAAGCGCAGGCGCAGCTCGGGCAGGCGAAACAGGAGCTGGCCGGCGAGCGCACGAAGCTCGCTCGCGAGCTCGCAGCGCGCGTCCTCGGACGCGAGGTGTCCTGATGAAGAAAGCCAGCTTCATCGCCCGTGTCGTCGCGCTGAGCGCGGCGATGCTGCTCTGCCTCGGCACGGTCGCCTGGGCCGAGGGCGAAGCCGACAAGACCGAGTCGCACGGCGGCGCCACCCACGAGGGCGGAGCCAAGGGTGAGCACGCCGAGCACGAAGAGCACGAAGGGCCGCCCGGCGAGATCAACTGGGCCGACTTCGGCAACAAGAAGCAGCTCCCGTTCGCGGCGCTCTTCATCAACTTCGCCGCCCTGATCGCGATCTACTGGTACTTCGGTCGCAAGCCGATCGCGACCGCGCTCGTCGAGCGCAAGGAGAGCATCGCGAAGGACATCGAGTCCGCGCAGGGCATGCTCGCCGAAGCGAAGGAGCGCGCGAAGCGCTACCAGTCGAAGCTCGAGGACATCGACGCCGACGCCGCGCAGGCGAAGGCCACGCTCGTCACGGCGGGCGAAGGCGAGAAGTCCTCGATCGAGAAGGCTGCCGCCGAGAAGGTCGAGCGCATGAAGCGCGACGCCGACTTCATGGTGGAGCAAGAAGGAAAGCAGCTCCAGAAGGACCTGCTCCGCGAGACGGTCGAGGCCGCCATCGCCGATGCCGAGTCGCTCATCGCCAAGGGCATCTCGCAAACCGACCAAGAGCGTCTGGCCGAGGAGTTCCTCGCCTCGCTCGCGCAGACGCCCGCTTCGTCGACCGGGAGGTCCGCGTGATCGCCGCCCACGTTTCTCGCCGTTACGCGCGCGCCCTGCTCGAGATCGGGACCGAGGGTGGAAACCTCGACGGGCTCGTCGACGAGCTCTCGCGCGCCGCGAAGGCGTACGAAGACAGCGCGGACCTCCGCGCCGCCGTGGAGAGCCCGCTCGTCGCGCTCGACGTGAAGAAGGCGGTCCTCAAGGAGGTCGGCCAGCGCCTGGCGCTCGGTCCGGCCGCGCAGAACACGGTGTTTCTCCTGACCGACCGGCGCCGCTTGCGGCTCCTGCCGGAGGTCGCGCAGTTCCTCCGCGAGATGAACGACGCCAAGAAGGGCACCGTCCGCGCCGAGGTCACCACCGCCGTCGCGCTCAGCGAAGGCTTCTACTCCAAGCTCAAGGAACAACTCGAGCGCACGACCGGGAAGAAGGTCGTCCTCGATCGCAAGCTCGATCCGTCGATCATCGGCGGCGTCGTCGCCCGCATTGGCGACCAGGTCTACGACAGCTCCATTCGCACGCGCCTTGCCTCGCTCAAGAACGCGCTGCTCCCCAACTGAGGAAATAGGTCCATGCAGCTCCGCGCCGAAGAGATCTCCCAGATCATCAAGAAGAACATCCAGAACTACGAGAAGGCCACGCAGACGGTCGAGACCGGCACCGTCATCAGCGTCGGCGACGGCATCGCTCGCGTCTACGGCCTCGAAGGCGCGCAGGCGGGCGAGCTCCTCGAGTTCCCCGGCAACCTCATGGGCCTCGTGCTCAACCTCGAGTCGGACAACGTGGGCGCCGCGCTCTTCGGCGACGCGACCGACATCAAGGAAGGCGCGATCGTCAAGCGCACCGGCCGCATCATGGACGTCCCCGTCGGCGAAGCCCTCGTCGGCCGCGTCGTCAACTCGCTCGGCCAGCCGATCGACGGCAAGGGCCCGATCGAGTCGCCTCACCGCCGCCGCGTCGAGATCAAGGCGCCGGGCATCCTCGCCCGCCAGCCGGTCAAGGAGCCGCTCCAGACGGGCCTGAAGTGCATCGACTCGATGGTTCCGATCGGCCGTGGCCAGCGCGAGCTCATCATCGGCGACCGCCAGACCGGCAAGACCGCCGTCGCGCTCGACACGATCATCAACCAGAAGGGCCTCGGCGTTTACTGCTTCTACATCGCGATCGGCCAGAAGCAGTCGACCGTCGCGAGCGTCGTCGACAAGCTCCAGAGCTTCGGCGCGATGGAGTACACGACCGTCGTCGTCGCGGGCGCGAGCGAGATGGCGCCGCTCCAGTACATCGCGCCCTACTCGGGCTGCACGATGGCGGAGTACTTCCGCGACAGCGGGCGCCACGCCCTCTGCATCTACGACGACCTCTCCAAGCAGGCCGTCGCGTACCGCCAGCTCTCGCTTCTCCTCCGCCGTCCGCCGGGACGCGAGGCGTACCCGGGCGACGTCTTCTACATCCACTCGCGTCTCCTCGAGCGCGCCGCCAAGATCGCGGAAGAGTGGGCGTGCGTCCCCAAGGGCACCGCGTGGAGCGCGAGCATCACCGACCTGCACCGCGGTGAAGAGGCGAAGCACGAAGCCGAGAAGCACGCCAAGGAGAAGGGCGACGGCTACGAGGCGATCAAGAACCCGAACTCGGGCGGCTCGCTCACCGCGCTCCCGGTCATCGAGACCCAGGCGGGCGACGTCTCGGCGTACATCCCGACGAACGTCATCTCGATCACCGACGGCCAGATCTTCCTCGAGTCCGACTTGTTCTTCTCGGGCGTTCGCCCCGCGATCAACGTCGGTATCTCCGTCAGCCGCGTCGGTGGCTCGGCGCAGACGAAGGCGATGAAGGGCGTCGCCGGCACGCTGAAGCTCGACCTCGCGCAGTACCGCGCCATGGCGGCCTTCGCGCAGTTCGCGAGCGACCTCGACGCCGTCACGCGCAAGCAGCTCGAGCGCGGCGCGCGCCTCGTCGAGCTCCTCAAGCAGCCGCAGTACGTTCCGATGGCGGTCGAGAAGCAGGTCGTCAGCATCTTCGCCGGCACCAAGGGCTTCCTCGACGAGGTCCCCGTCGCGAAGGTCCAGGCCTACGAGAAGGAGCTCATCTCCTACCTCGAGGGCAAGCACCAGGCGATCCTCGACGACATCAAGAACACGAAGGTGATCTCGAAGGACAACGAGGAGAAGCTCGTCAAGGCGCTCACCGCGTTCGGCAAGGGCTTCGGCAAGGGCGAGGTCTCGGCGGACGACGACGAGGCGGCCGAGGAGAAGCCGGCGGCGAAGGCCAAGAAGGCCGTCGAGGTCGAGTCGGACGACGAGGAAGCCGCGGAAGAGAAGCCGAAGGTCGAAGAGAAGCCGAAGAAGAAGAAGGCGAAGAAGGCCGACTGACATGCCCTCGCTGAAGACCGTCCGCAAGCGCATCGCGAGCGTCAAGTCGACGCAGAAGATCACGCGCGCGATGAAGATGGTGGCTGGTGCGCGGCTCAACCGCGCCCAGCAGCGCATCACTGCTCTTCGTCCCTACGCGGTGAAGACCGCGGAGATCACGCGCGCCGTGGTCGCCACGGTCACGCAGAAGGTCGAAGAAGAAGCGCAGGCGCAGGAAGGCGCGATCGCGGAGCAGTCCGCGGTCGAGAAGCTGACCCACCCGCTCCTCGCCGCTCGGCCGGAGCGCTCCGTGCTCATCGTCCTGATCACGAGCGACCGTGGTCTCTGCGGCGGCTTCAACGCGAACGTGTCGAAGGCCGCCGAAGGGCTCTGGAAGCAGAAGCAGGCGGAAGGAAAGACGGTTCTCTTTGCCACGCTCGGGCGCAAAGGCCGCGACTACGTCCAGCGCCGCGGCGCGACCGTCGAGCACCAGTTCATCAAGGCGAGCGAAGAGATCACGACCGAGTTCGCCGGCCAGATGGCCAAGTGGATCACGACGAAGTACGTGCGGGGCGAGGTGGACAGCGTCTACGTCGTCTTCAGCGTCTTCCGGAGCGCGATGACGCAGATCCCGACGGTGGACAAGCTCCTCCCCTTCACCGCCGACGCAGGCGCGGCGGGGACGCTCACCGAGGCGGAGCAGCAGGAGTACATCTTCGAGCCCGATCGCGATCGGCTGCTCGAGAAGCTCATCCCGATGTACGTTCAGATGGTGCTCTACCGCGCGATGCTCGAGAGCATGGCGAGCGAGCTCGGCGCGCGCATGACCGCGATGGACGCGGCGACGAACAACGCCAAGGACATGATCGGTCGCTTGACCCTCGTATACAACCGCGCCCGTCAGGCGGCGATCACGAAGGAGCTGATGGAGATCATCGGCGGCGCGGAAGCGCTGAAGGACTGACCGGGACCGAGGAGACTGAGGATCCGGCCTCAGCGGCGGACTCTCGATGTGAGGAGGATGCGCGATGAGCGGTCTGCGCATGCACAACGTCGGGATCGTCGTCGAGGACCTCGATGCGACGATCGCGTTCTTCCAGGAGCTCGGGCTCGAGCTGGAGGGCCGGAGCGTGATCGAAGGCGAGTGGTCCGGGCGCGTCACGGGCGTGCGCGGCCAGCGCGTCGAGATCGCGATGATGCGCACTCCCGATGGTCACAGTCGCCTGGAGCTTTCGCGGTTCCTTGCTCCTGCCGTCGTCGAGGATCATCGGCGCGCTCCCGTGAACGCGCTCGGTTATTTGCGAGTGATGTTCGCGGTGGACGATCTCGATGCGACGCTCGCCCGGCTGAAGAAGCATGGGGCCGAGGTCGTCGACGAGGTCGTCCGCTACCAGGACGTCTACCGGCTCTGCTACGTCCGCGGGCCCGAGGGGATCCTGCTCGGATTGGCGGAAGAGCTCGGCTGACTGACGCTGATCACGGGATCGCGATCACCACCGCACCAGCGCTCCCGTCCGTCCCCGCCGCAGCCGTGTTGCCCGGCCCACCCGCGCCCGCCTTCGTGAGCCCCGTGAAGGTGAGCCCCGGCGTCGCCCCCGTCCCGGGGAACGTCGTTCCCGTTCCGCTCACGAAGCTGCTGCCACCACCCCCGCCGCACGCTCCGCCGGCCGGGCTGCCCTGACCGGCCCCGCCGCCGCCGCCGCCGAAGAGCCCGGCGCCACCGCCGCCCCCTCCGCGGTTGCTCGCTCCGTCACCGCCGCCACCGAGCCCGCCCTTGCCGCCGCCGCCGGTCCCACCGCCGTTGGCGGTTCCGAAGCCCCCCTTGAGCGCGGCGCCGTCTCCGAAGAGCGTGCCCCCGCTCTTCCCACCTGCGCTCGCCGTGCCCCCGCCGCCGCCCACGCCGAGGGGACTGCCGCCACCGAGCCCGCCCGTTGCGCCGGTCGTGCCGCCGCCCGCGCCGCCGATGCCCCCGTCGAGCGTCGTCGCGCGTGCTGCACCGCCACCGCCGCCGCCGGCCCCGATCACGAGCGGAAGGGCCGCCCGGAAGACACCGCTGAGCCCGCCGCCGCCGCCTCCCGCGGCTCCACCCCCACCCGTGCCGCCACCGCCGACGCGCACCTCGAGCGACTCGCCCGGAACGACGCTGACCACGGCGTCCACGCCACCGCCCCCGCCGCCTGCCCCGCCCGTGCCTCCGTTGTCCCAGCCGCCACCTCCACCACCGCCGCCGAGCGCGCTGAGACGAAGGGACGTCACGTTGGCGGGCACGACGAACGTCGTCGTACCAGGTTGGGACACCGTCGAGAGCACACCACCAATCGTCACGCGGAGCGGCGCCGACACCGCGCCGCTCGTGAGCTTCACGTCGTAGACGCCCGGTTGGGCGCTCGCGTCGTAGCCGAGGGTGAAGCTCGCCTCCGTCCCGCTCGCGGGGATCGTGACGGTCGACGGCACGACCACCCCGAGCGCGGAGACCTCTTTGAGGGCGACGACGATGGGCGTCGGGACCCCCGCCGAGCGCGTCGCGCGCACCGCGACCTTCGCCGAGCCGAGCGCGGAGCCCACGGCCACCGACGAGGGCACGGCGACGAGCGTGTAGCTCGCCGGTCCCGCGTCCACGAGGGCGTCCGGTCCACCGTCGGTCGTGCTGGTGCCGTCGTCGATCGTGAGCTCGCTCAGACCGCTGACCACGCTGCAGCCCGCGGCGGAGACGAAGACGAGAGCCGCAGCCAGCCGACGCACCACGCGCGAATCCTAGCGCAATTCCACGACGTGCTCGATCCGGCGATACCTGACACTCGGCTGTCAGCGTTCCGGAAGCGGCCCCCGTGACGCCGTTCGCGAGCGTCCCCATGCTGGCCCCTTCGAAAGGGGTACCGAACCATGACCACGCTGGAAATCGCGAAGAAGTACGTCGAGCTCTGTCAGAAGAACGCCCACCACGAGATCCTGGAGACGCTGTTCTCGAAGGACATCGTCTCCGTCGAAGCGGGCGCTCCGCCGGGCAAGTCCCCCGAGACGAAGAGCCTGAAGGGCGTCGCCGACAAGAGCAAGCAGTGGCAGACCGATCACGAGGTCCACAGTGCCAAGGTCGAGGGACCCTGGCCGCACGGCAACAAGTTCATCGTGCGCTTCTCGTACGACGTCACGAACAAGCCGAGCGGGCGCCGCATGCAGATGGAAGAAGCTGCCCTCTTCACGATCGAAAACGACAAGATCGTCCGCGAAGAGTTCTTCTATTCGATGGGCTGATCGACCTCTTCTTCAGAGCTGCGTGAAGACGAACGTCGGGTAGAACGACGACGAGCTGTTCTTGTCCTTCACGTGGAACTCGGTTCCGAAGCGAATGTTGAGCCGCGGCTTCCCGGCGTCGATCGCTGGCGACAGCGTCGCCCAGTCGGTCGCCGCCGCCGCGGTCGGACAATCCCGGGAGACGGTGAGCTTCGAGTTGAGCTGATCGAAGGTCCCTGTCCAGCGGTCGGCGACCGACTGCTGCGGCTGGCTCTGCTCCTGCAGGTCCACGCGACGCTCGATGGTGACGGTCTGCCCCACGATCGACACCACCAGGCCCCCCGTCGCGCTCGATGACACCGTCGAGCAGTTGGGACAGACGAAGTAGGCGTCGGTCATCTGGTAGGTCCCCGGCTTGATCGAGGTCGAGGGCTGCGCCGTCAGGATCGCCCCCGCCACGGGCAGGGTCACGGTGTTCCCCGGCTGTGCCTTCGAGCACACGCCGGAGTCACCCGGCCCCGCTTCCGTGGCATCGACAGTCGCGTCAGCGGTCGCTTCCGCCGGCGCATCGGCGGACCCGCTGTCCACGACGCCCGGGGCGTCGGCGGAAGCATCGTTCGAGCCTTGGCTCGACGCGTCGCCCACACATGCAGCGACCAAGAGCGAAACGGCAGAAGGAAGGGCGGCCTTCGCCCAGGTGTTGCGGAAGCTCATCGTCTCATTCTAGCGAACTCCTAGCCCCTCGACAGCACGTCGTCGGGCGACGAAATGGAGCAGCGGCGAGCGGATGATCGGGCCGCGAAGGAGCAGTAACATCGCGCGCGCATGGGTTCCCAACGGACGCGCGCGCGCAAACCCGACGGCATCTCGCCCACGTTGCTCGTCGAGCAGGTGCAGAAGACGGCGCCGTGGGCGTTCGCGCTGAAGCCGGCGCTGCCCTCGATCGCGCGCTTGAAGCGCGCGCCGGAGATCGAGAAGCAATGGCGCAGCGGCGCGGCGAGCGACGAGTACCTCGCGCTGCTGCTCGCCGCGCACTACACGACCGTCGCCACGTTCTGTCCGACCGACGTCGACGTGCGCATCCGCCAGCACGTGTGGCGCGATCTGAGCGGCGCGCGCCTGGCCGCCGCCGTCGCGCGCGTCGAGGAGGTCGCGAGCTGGCCGGTCCCGCCCGTGTCCGCGCGGCACGTCGACGTCGAGGGCGAGGTCCTCTCCGGTCACCAAGGCGAGTGGTTCAGCGTGATGGCAGGGGCGCTGGGACGCGCGCTCGCGATCTCCGATCGCGCCATCGTGGAGCGGACCACGGCGTGGATCGAAGCCGAGCTCGTGCGCGAGGCGAAGTTCGTCGTGCGCGCGCGCAAGAAGAAGAAGGACCCGAAGACGCTGCTCTCCATCGTGACCACCGTCGCTCACAACCTGGGCGACTTGTCGCGCGTCGTCGACACGTGGCCCGCGGCGCACGCGAGCTCCGAGCTGGCGCAGCGCTACAAGCGGCTGGGGCACGAGGACGGCTCGCGCTTCGAAGGCGCGTTCACATTCGCGGGCGAGCTGAACAAGAAGAAGATGGCGCTCGAGAACCATCGGTTCCTGCCGCTGCGCGAGCCGCGCGCGCTGCGCCGCGAGCGTGCGTTCCTGCTTCCGTTCGGCCCCTACTTCTACGAGTGGGGTGAAATGCTCGGCGCGACGGACCTGCTCGACGACGAAGAGCGCTCCGAGATCCTGCGCGCGCTCGTCCGGGTGCACGAGCTGCGCGTCGAAGAGCAGGGCTGCCTGCGCGCGATCGCCGGCATCCACGCGACGTGCGAAGGCGGCGTCGATCGCCTCGCGAAGCTGTGGCCGGCCCCGCTGCGCTCGAGCCTGCTCCGCGGCAGCCTGCAGAAGGCGCTCCGCACGAAGGAAGCCGACTTCCTCCGCGCGTTCCACGCGGACGTGAAGTGAGCTGCGGACCGTAGAAATTCCGTCTCCCGCGCCCCCAAAGCCGTACCATCCCTGGCCCATGCACCGCTCGCGCCCCCGTACGCGCTCCGAGGTGGATCTCGTCGTCATGGGCTACTCCGCTCCGAACGCTTCGCCGACGGCGAAGATTCGGATGACCGAGTTCTCGATCCTCCTCAGCCAGTTCGCGATGATCGACGTGAGCATCACCGCGCTCGGCTCCTACGAGCGCGTCGCGCAGCTGATCTTCAAGGGCGAGATCGACCTCGCCTGGCTCTCGCCGATCCCGTTCATCTCGCTCGCGCGTCAAGGCAGCGTCGTCGCCGTCGCGAGCCAACTGCGGCGCGGGCGCCCTGGGTTCGACGGCGCGATCATCATCCCCGCCACGTCGCGCGCGCGGACGCTCTCGCAGCTCGTGGGCCGGCGCGCCGCCTGGGTCGATCGCCACTCCGCGAGCGGCTTCGTGCTGCCGCGGGTCGAGTTCTGGGACGCGGGCATCGACCCTCGCCGCGCGTTCGCGGCGGAGACGTTCTACGGCTCGCACGAGGCGGTCGTGCGCGCCGTCGCCGAGGGCGCCGCCGACTTCGGCGCCACCCACGACGGCTCGTGGCTCCAGGGCCCCTACGCGAGCCGCGTCCGCGCGATCGCGACGTTCGGCGAGATCCCGGCCGACGTGATCGCCGCCCGCGCCGACCTCGCACCGAAGGCGCGCGAGATCGTGACCCGTGCGTTCTTGCGCTTGTCCTCCGTCCCGCAGGGCCTCGCGCTGATCCACGACGTGTTCGGCGCCGACGACTTCCGCCGCCCGGAGCTCGAGCGCTACGAGCGGCTGCGCGAGATCGCCGCGGGCGCGAACGAAGACGGGCTTCTCGAGCTCGGCCCCGGTCTCCCCGGCGGGACGCACCCCGGCGAGCTCCCCGACGAGGCGAGCGCCGACCACACCATCCGGACCAAAGCGCGGCCGCGCGCCGACAGCACGCAGGAGATCGACTTCGTGGAGGAGCTGGGAGACGCCCACGGTTCGTTCGGGCGAACGTCCGAGCCGCCGCCGCCCGCCCGCCCGCGCATGCAATCCCGCCCGACGATGATGCAGCGCGCGGTGCCTCGTCCCGCCGCGGTACAACGTCCGGCGGCGCCGAAGACGGCTGCGAAGCCGAAGCCGGCAGCTTCGCCGAGACCCGCGCAGCGCCCCTTGCCGCCGCGAAAGCCCTGAGATGCGCTGGCTCGTCCGCTCCGCGATCGTTCAGCTCTACCCCCGGTCCGATGCGCTGCCCGGCGCCGAGGACTGCGATCTCGACGCATTCCTCGAGCGCTACCAACGCGAGACCACGTCGCTGATGTGGCTCGGCGTCGTGCTCGGCGCGCTCGCGTATCACCTTTCCCCCGTCCTCACCGTCTACGTTCCCCTCCCCGCGATGATGCTGTCCGAGAAGCTCGCCGACGAGCACGCCTACCGCATCACGACGACGCGCATCTACCTCCTGCGTCAGACCGTCTTCCTCGTGAAGCTCGTCGCGGGGCTCGCATGGGGTGGGCACCCGGCGGTCCGCGAGAAGTTCGCCCTGCCGGTGCTCCCGCCCGACCCGGGCTCGTGGAGGCACCCGTGAGCGGCGAGCACGTCTCCTACCGCGATCGCGGCGAGCGCGACCTGGATGCTGCGGTCGACTTCGTCGTCGTCGGCTCGGGCGCGGGCGGTGCGGCGGCGGCCGTCGCCCTCGCGCGCGGCGGCGCGTCGGTCGCGATCGTCGAGGCTGGTGCGTGGCGCGATCCCGAGGACTACCCGCACTCCGCGTACGGCGGCATGCGCGACCTGATGGACGACTGGGGCTCGCAGGTGACGATGAGCCGCGCGCTCTGGCCGGTCGTGCAGGCGCGAACGATGGGCGGCACGACCGTCATCAACAGCGCGATCTGCGTGCGCACCCCGGACGACGTCTTCGCGCGGTGGAAGCGGGAGCGCAGCATCGACGGACTTCGCGCCCGGGTGCTCGCGGCGCAGGATCGGATCGAGAAGGACCTCTTCGTCGAGGAGGTGCCGCCGGTCGCGCTCGGGCGCTCGAACGAGCTCGCGATCGCGGGCGCGACGGCGATGAAGATGCCGGGCGCCCACGTCATGCGCCGCTACGTGAAGAGCTGCGCGGGGACGGGGCAGTGCCTCCAGGGTTGCCGCGCGCGCCGGAAGCAGAGCACGAACCTGAACTACGTGCCGGAGACGATGGCGCGGGGTGGGCTGATCGTCTCCTCGGCGCCCGTCGATCGGATCCTGCTCGAGCACGGGCGCGCCGTCGGTGTGACCGGTCGCTTCGTGCACCCCGCGACCCGCGCCGAGGGCACGCGCTTCATCGTGCGCGCGCGGCGCGGCGTGGTGGTGGCGGCTTCGGCGACCCACTCGCCGGTCCTCTTGATGCGCTCGGGCCTGCGTAATCCCAATTTGGGAAAATTCTTCCGCGCTCACCCCGGCACGGGCGTCTTCGGCGTGTACGACGATCCGGTCGACATGAACGTCGGCGCCACTCAGGGCTGGGCGAGCACCGGCTACCGCGACGACCCGGGCCTCAAGCTGGAGACGCTCGCGATCCCGCCGGAGCTGGTCGCGAGTCGCCTCTCGGGCGGCGGGCGCAAGCTCATGGATCGGCTCGCGGGGTACCGCCACATCGCGATGTGGTGTCACGCCGTGCGGGCCGAGTCCACCGGGACGATCTCGACGTCCCTCTTCGGCGCGCGCCCGGTCGTGCGCTACGAGCTCGATCGGGCCGACATGGAGAAGTTCCGCCGCGGGATGCACCTCCTCGCGCAGCACCACGTCGCGGCGGGGGCGCGCTCGGTCATCCCCGGCATCGCGGACTTCCCCTACGAGCTCGAGAAGGACGAGATCGACCAACTGAAGGACGCGCCGCTCGATCCGCGCCGGTACATCGCGATCCTGAGCCACCTGTTCGGCGGGTGCGTGATGGGGACGGATGCGGCGAACAGCGTCGTCGATCCGAGCGGTCGCGTCTGGGGCGTCGACGGGTTGGTCGTCGCGGATGCGTCGGTCATCCCGTCGAACCTGGGCGTGAACCCGCAGCACACGATCATGGGCCTGGCGACCGTATTTGCGGAGGACCTGCTGGCGAGCTGAGCCGGAGCGCGGTTTTCGGGGCGGCAGGAATTGCGTATGCACCGAATCGCTGACGAACGACTTCCTTCGTGCGATCGTGGCGGGCATGAAGCGAAAGCTCCTTCTCATCTCGTCGATCGTGGCTGGCGCGGTGGCAGCCGGCTCGCTTGCGTGCGTGGGTGACGCCCCCGTGAACAACCCGCCGGACGCGGGCAAAGAGACGGGCGCGGCGGATACGGGGGCGGGCGACGCGATCGCGGACGCGGCGGCGCCGCTCCTCTCGTGCCAAGGGGGAGAGACGTTGGAGACCTTCGACGAGCCGATGAACGTCTCTTCGAACTTCGATCTCTGCTCCGTGACGGGCGGGACGTGCGATCAAGCCGTGACCAACGGCGTCGCGTTCAGCGGCGGGACCTTCAAAGCCGCGATCGACTACGCGGGCTCCGGGCTCGCGTTCTCGGCGCGCGCGCACGAGGTCGTCGGCAAGCCCAAGGTCGCCGAAGCGATCGTGACGTACGAGATGACGATCGACGCGCTCACCAAGGCCGACGCCGGTTGGCAGAGCGTCGGCTGCCTGATCGATCTCAGCGAGGTCAACGACGCCGGCACGCTCACGTTCATCTCGCGCACCGAGCTCGCCACGAACGGTGCCGGCGGGTCGGCATTCGCCTACGTCAACGGCAACCGCGCGGGCGGCACCTCGTCGCCGATGCCCGGATTTTCAGCCGAACCGTCGACGCCGATGACGATCACGATCCGCGTCGATCGCCGCTCGGCGACCAAAGCGACGTTCACGCTGAGCTCGAGCAACGGGAGTGGCACGGCGAACCTGAACCCGACCGGCGCGAGCCGGCTCGGACTCGCGTGTGGCGTGGGTCGCGAGGGTGCAGGGTCCTCGAAGATCAGCGTGAAGAAGCTTCGCTACGCGCGTTGCCTCCAGCCCTGACGGCGCGGTCGGAGCACGGTCGGACCGCTACGACCCGGCACCATCGCCACCGGCCCGCTCGAGCCGCTCGCCGAGCACCCGCACTCCGGGCGCGACGCGATCGACCGCCCCGAGCGCGACGACGACGAGGATGACCGCCGCGAGCGCTGCCAGCGCACGGCGGAAGCGGGGTTGCTCCGCGCCGAAAGAGGTCGCGGGCATCACCGCGCCTACGAGCGCGCCCGTGGCGACGGCCGCGAGCGCCGGCGAGCGCACCGCGATCCCGGTGATCGCCAACACGCCACCGACCCCCGCGCCGCTCGCGATCAGGAGCCGCGCCGCGCGCCCGCGCGCCCCGAAAGCGAGCGCCAGCGCCAGCGCCGCCGCGCTCGCGGCGCCGTGGACCATCAGCGCCGCGAACCCTTGCGCGCCGAGCGAAGCTCCCGCGGCGAACCCGAGCGCGTTGGCGAACGCGACCGCACCGGCGAGCGGGCGCCGCCCATGCGCGCTCGCCGCGGCGAGCACCGTCGCGACGACGGCCCAGTCCATCACCGCCGGAGCGGCCCAGCGCGAGCCCTCGGGGAGGATGGGCAGCACCCAACGGAGGAGCAGCGCGGGGCCCAGCCGCAAGAAGAAGACGCCCACGCTCGTCGCGAGCACAGGGTGGCGCTCGTCGAGGAGCGCGCTCGACGCGAGGTGGAACGGCGCGAGGCCCCCGAGCGCCGCTGCAGCGACGAACGCGAGCGACCACGCCGTCGTCACGACGGGCAGGCCGAACGCGACGGGGTGACGCGCGAGCCACGGCACGCGCGCGAGCTCCGGCGCGAGCCACGGCGAAGGCCCCGCGAGCTCGCCCGCGCCGACGCGGAGGAGCACCAGCGCCGCCCCGAACGCCGCGATGCCGAGCGCGGCGCCGAGCGCGAAGCGACGACGCGCCGCGCGTTCGACCCCTGCGCGCCGCGCCTCGACGAGCACCAGGCTCGTGCTCGCCGACAGCGCGAGCAGCGTCACGATCCCATCGAGGGACAAGAGCGCGAGCAGCACCGCCGCAATCAGCCCGAGCGACCCCCGCCCGAGCACGACGGCGAGCGGAGCGGCGAGCGCGACGACGGCAATCGCCGCGATCCCGGTGGCATCGGCCCCGAGCGCGAAGGTCACCCCAGCGAAGAGCGGCGCGCGGAGCTCCAGCGCGTGCGAGGGCGCGAGCGCGATGGCGCGGACGAGCCCCCACCCCAGCGCCGCCGTGAGCGACGCGCTCGCGAGCGCGACCCAGCGCGCGAACCGCTCGCGGCTCCCCCCCAGCGCGAGGAGAACCACGGCCCCGAGCGCCGGGGCAGCGACCAACCCGCCGAGGAGCAACTCGGCCTTCATGCGTCCACCTCGAGCGCGTCGACGGACGCGACCACGCGACGAAGCGCCACCCCGCCGCGACGGCGGACCGCTCCGAGCACCTGGAGGCGGCGCCGCCTCCCGCGCGCCCACGCTCGCGCGGGGACGATGCCCGCGCTCGTCACGACGCTCGCGACGACGAGCGCGCCGACCGAGGGAGCCACGAGCGCGAACGACGACGCCCCCACGAGCGCGGTGAAGAACGCGGCGGCCCAACCCGCGCCCGTCGTCGAGGTGCTCGCCGCACGCAGGCGCGGTGCCGCGAGCGTGGCCACGCTCGCCGCGAGCAAGGCGCCGAGCGCGACGCGTCCGAGCGCGCTCCCGTCGGCGCTGACGGCCGCGATCAGCGCAGCGCGCGGGACGAGCGAAGCGACGGCAGCGACCCGGCGCTCGCCGAGTGCACTCGCGAAGACCAGCGCCAACGCCGCCGGGAGCGGAGCCCCCGCGAGGACGGCCCCGACGCCGAGCAACACGTCGGCGCGCGGGGACACGAGCGCGACCGGAACCGCGAGGACGAACGCGACGAGCGCGGCCGGCTCCGACGTCCCCCCGATCGCCACGATGGACGACGCGAGGCCGACCGCCACGACGCCGGGGAGCACGCCGCGGAGCGCCCCGAGCGCGGCGAGCGCGAGCGCGACGAGGACCACCCCGACGAGCGGAGCGCCGAAGACATGGCGCGCGGCGAGCGACTCCGCGAACGGAGCATGCTCGCCGAGCCGCGCTTGCATCTGATCGCGAGCGTCCGCAGCCGATGTCGTCGAGCCGGCGGTGACGAGCACGACGCGCTGGCCGGGATCGACCCGGAGCTGGGCGACCACGTAGTCGTCGTACGCCTGGCCCGGGTGCAACCGGAACGCATGGAAGCCCGCCGGGAGCGAGCGCGCTTCGAGCGGTGACCGTGCGCTCGGCGCGCGCGCGCCGTCGAGGTGGAGCTCGGCGCCCGGGAACGCACGGACCGCCAGCGTGCCGTGATCGCCGGCGGCGTACTGGGGGACGGCAACCTCGTCGTCGTCGTCGTCATCGAACGCCGACTCGGGCACCGGCTTCGCGTCGCCGGCGACCACGGCGACGACGCGCGCCCCGAGATCCGGCGCGTAGCCGTCGCGCGTGAAGCCGCCGCCGAGCCCCCAGAACAGGAGAACGACCGCGACCGGTGCGAGGGCCGCCGCGACGACGGCAAGGCCACGGCCGCGCGCCGAGAGCGCGACGAGGGCACCCCACCCGAGCGCGGCGAGCAGCAGATCGTCGACCACGAGCGAAGCCAACGCCAGAGCGACGAGCGCCGCCTTCCGCGGCGACGGCCGGAGCGCCCCGACGACGGCGCACGCGAGCGCGGCGAGGGCCGTGCCGCGCCCGACGGCCGCGTCCAAGCGGAGCTCCAGGAACCCCAGCCGGAGCAAGTTTGTATAATGCACGAACAGGAAGCCCTGCGCCGGCGCGACCGCGAGCGCGAGCGCCGGCGGGAGCGCGCTGCACCACGGCAGGACCCGCGCGACGCGGCCGTGCGGCCAGCGCGCGAGCGCGACCGCGACGAGCGCGGCGACGAGCGGCAACAGCCCGAGCCAAGGCGCGTCGACCCGCGGGAGCACCTCTCCGGTGAACGGCCCGTTCACGCGCTCACCCCGGCGTGCAGATCTTGGCGCACGTCTGGACGATGCAACCGTCGAAGCTGGCCGTGCGCTGCCGGCACGCGTCCGCGCCGACGTAGCAGGCATCGATGCAAGCGCAGTCCTTGGCGTCGCACTTGACCGTGCAGTCGAGCACCGCCTGCGCGCAGCCGTTGGAGCGCTGGATGTTCTGCTCGAGGCACACGCCCCCGAACGGCGACGGATTGCAGTCGCACGCGGGTTGCGCGGCGCGCGACTGGCAGTCGAGGCAGTCGAACGACGTCTTCCACGCCGCCCGCGTCTCGCAAGCGACCTTGGGATCGATCGGCGGCGGAGCGGCGGGGTCGTCCCCTCCCCCGCAAGCGACGACGAGCGCCGCAGCGCCGAGGAGGAGCGACCACGACGCTCCCATCGCTCAGCTCTCGCCCGTGGGAGCGACTTGCGATTGCGCGTGCTCGCGAACCGCCCTCACGAGCGCGGCGTGATGCTTCCCGGGGTGGTACGCGTCGGTGATCGGTCGCGCTCCGTCCTTCGTGCGGAGCGCGACGCGATGGCGGCCCCCGGTCGCGTGCTCGACCTCGAGCTGGGTCGTCCCGAGCTCGAAGCGCTCCTTGCCGCGCAGCCACCCGCCATCGACCACGAGCAGGCGCTCGCGCGGATCGACCGTGACGCGGTAGCGCCGCGTGCGGGTGAAGAACGCCCACGCAAAGACCGCCAGGAGCCCGAACACCGTCACGAAGTGGGGCCGCGGGAGCCCGGCGCGGTACGTGACGGAGCGCGGGTAGCGTTCGTCGGCGAAGCGGCTGAGCTCGTCGGCCTGCTCCGGCGTACCCACGACGACTTCGTCGGTCGCGAAGAGCGACGCCGTGCCCGCGTGCTCGGCGTCGGTCACGAAGCCCACGTGCAGGTCACGCGCGAACGCCAAGTTGCGGATGCCGTCGATCTGCTGGACCTTCCGGCGGCCGATGGCGTCCTCGCTCGTGCGCGTGCACGACGCGCGCGTCCCCTGCCAGGCGCAGCTGATCTCCCAGTGCCAGGCGTACTGCCAGACGCCGAAGAGAATGGCCCCCACGATCCCCAGATCGACGAACCAATGGAACCAGCGCCGCGCCCGCGGGACGTAGACGAACGTCCGCGGCGTACGGCTCGCCTGTTGGCTGTCGGTCTCGCGGTACGGCACTCCGCTTTTCTCTACTACTTGATCGAGAGGAGCTCCACGTCGAAGACGAGCGTCGAGCTCGGCGGGATCCCGGGCATGGAACGCGCCCCGTACGCGAGCTCCGGGGGAATCGTGAGCTTCCGCTTCCCGCCGACCCGCATGCCGACGATGCCTTCGTCCCAGCCCTTGATCACCACGCCGGCGCCGAGCTTGAACTCGAACGGCGTTCCGCGGTCGCGCGAGCTGTCGAACTTGGTGCCGTTCACGAGCGTGCCCACGTAGTGGACCGAGACCGTGTCGCCCGCCATCGCCGTGCGGCCCGTGCCCACGAGGGTGTCGTCGATCACCAGCCCGGCCGCGCTCCCGGGTTTGCCCGTCAAGGTGCCGCGCCGGATCATCGCGTCGTAGACCTTGGACGGCGGCGTCCCGCTCGCCACGGCCGCTTTTGCCGCGGTGAGCTCGTCGTCGATGACGAGGCGGAAGCTCGGCTCGGATTGCGCGCCCACCAGGCGCCGCCCGTTGATGAAGAACGTCGGCGTCCCCGTCACGCCGCTCCTCACGGCGAGGCTGGTGTCGCCGCTGATCGTCGTCGTGTATTTCTTCGTGAGGATCGCCGTCGAGACCTTCCCGTCGTCGAGACCGAAGCGCCGCGCGAGCGCGAGGAGATCGGGGTTCGTCAGGTGCGCCTGCGAGTCGAGCATCGCGTCGTGGACCTGCCAGAAGACGAGGTCCCCCTTCTGGGCGCGCGCCTCGGCGGCGAGCTCGGCCGCGGGCTCGGCTTGGGTGTGGAACGGAAGCGGGTAGTCCTTCCATACGAGGCGAAGGTCGGTGCCGTAGGACTTCTGGAGCGCCTCGAGCGTGGGCTTCACCCGCGCGGAGTAGGGGTCCTGGTGATCGCCGAACTCCACCATCGTCACGAGCGCGTTCGGGTTGCCACGCGAAGGGCTCGCGCCGACCGGCACGTCGTACACGACCTCCGGCCCCGATGGCGGCGGGGGCGTGATCACGGTCGGCGTCGGAACCGGCGTCGCCTTCGTGCCCCAGTTCGCCTTCGACAGCTCGACGTAGAGGCGATCGGGAGCGGTTCCGCTCGCGAGCCGGGCGCGCGCCTTCGGGAGCTCCGTGTCGATCACCTTCTCGAACGCCGAGAGCGGCTGCGCGCCGCTCAACGAGATGCCGTTGATGTAGGTCATCGGCGTACCCGTCACCCCGACGGTCTTCGCGACGCTCATGTCGTCGTCGATCTTCGTCCGCCAGGTGTGCTTGGTGATGCCGCTCTTGATCTTCGTGCCGTCCACGCCGGCCAGCTTGGCCCAGGTGACGTAGTGCGACTCGTCGAGCGACGTCTGGTTCGCGAACGCCTCGTCGTGGAAGCTCCAGAACGCCGTGTTCCCGCCGAGCAAGAACACCCCCTGCGCAGCTTCTGCGCACGGCTTCGCGTTGACGTGGAACGGCAGCGGATCGTTCTTCCACACGATCCGCACGTCGCTCCCGTACTTGGCCCGCACGTCGTCGAGGGTGGACTCGAGCTTCTTGCAGAAGGGGCACTGGAAGTCGGAGAAGACGACCAACGTCACCATCGCCGTGCGGTCGCCCCGCATGGGGTCGTCAGAGGAGATCGGGACCGGTGAATCGAGGTCGCTCCAGGTGGCGGTCGCGGCCGGCTTCGACCGCTTCGACGCGACGACGAGCACGACCCCCACGACGCCGAACACCATCAGCATCAGGACCCCGACGATCCCGAGCACGAGCCCCCACGGCGTCTGCGACTTGGGCGGCGGTCGTGGTGCGGGGTGACCGCCCGGGTACCCTGCCTGCGGCGGGACGGCGTACGGGTACGGGGGCTGCATCTGGACGTTCTACGATACTCGCAGCCGAACGATCCCTCACCCCTTGGCGGGGGCCCTGGGCCGTGATTTTCTTGGTCCGTGTCTTCGGAGGGGGCGCGCGAGGGAGCGGGGGGCGCTTGGCTCGATGGCGTGGCCTGTCCGATCGTCATCCTGGAGGGTAGGCGGATCAGCCGCGCCAACGCGCCCGCGCTCGCGCTCCTCGGCGATGGCGCGGTCGGGAAACCGATCGCCGAGGTCCTCGCGCGCGCGGGTGCCGAGCGCCTGACGATCGAGGAGTCGTCGCTCGGTGGGAACCGGACGATCGTCACGCTTCGTGATCGCGGCGAGCTCCAGGACATGCAGCGCGCGCTCCGCGAGGAGGAGGATCGCGTCGCGGCAATCATGCGCGCGGCGCCGGGCGTCCTCTACTCGTTCCGCCTGCGCCCGGACGGGACGTCCTGCTTTCCCTTCGCCGGCGCCGGGATGGAACGGCTGTTCGGCATCTCGCGCGAGATCCTCGCCGAGAACGCGCAGCCGCTCTGGGATGCGATGCCGAAGGAGGATTGGGAGCGGATGCAGCGCGAGTTCGCCGCCGCCCGGCGCGAGCAGCGGCCCTTCGCGATGGAGTTCCGCGTGTTCGTGAACGGCGAGATGCGGTGGGTGTCCGTTCGCTCCACCGTGAGCGAAGAGCCCGATGGCGGCCTGCTCTGGCACGGCTACGCGACGGACTGCACCCGCGAGCGCATGGTCGACGAGGCGCTCCGCGAGTCCGAGGCGCGGTTCGCCCAGGCGTTCCAGGTCAGCCCGATCGGGCAGACGCTCGTCTCGATCAGCGACATGAGGGTCATCGACGTGAACGACGCGTACCTCGAAGCGTGGGGCCTCCAGCGCGAGGACGTCGTGGGGAACCCGTCCGATCTCCTCCCCGTCCAGCCACCCGAGGACGTCCGGGTTCGCTTGATCGAAGCGCTGGTCGCGAACCGAACCGCCCGTGACATCGAGTACCGCGCGACGGCGTCCGACGGGACCGAGCACCACATCTCGATCTCCAGCGCGCTCATCGAGCGCAGTGGGCAGCTCTTCGCGCTGTCGATGGTGTCCGACATCACCGCGCGCAAGCGCGCCGAAGAAGAGCGGACGCGGCTCGAAGAGAGCCTGCGCCAATCCCAGAAGCTCGAGTCGATCGGCCGCCTCGCCGGCGGGATCGCTCACGACTTCAACAACTGGCTCACCGTGCTCTCGGGGTGCACCGAGCAGCTCGGCGAGCCCGGCATCTCGCCGGAGGTGCGCGCCACGATGCTCGCGGACACGCGCTACGCCATCGAACGCGCCGCGTCGCTGACGCGCGATCTCCTCGCGTTCAGCCGGCGCGAGGTCCTCCAGCCCGAGGTGCTCGACCTGAACGAGCTGGTGAGCGACTCGGCGCGCATGCTCCAGCGCGTCATCGGCGAAGACATTCGGCTGGTGCTCGACCTCGCGCGCTCCGGTCCGTGTCACGTCGAGGTCGACCGCAACCACTGGGCCTCCGTGCTGATGAACCTGTGCGTGAACGCGCGCGACGCGATGCCGAAGGGCGGGACCATCACGATCCGAACGCGCCGCGGCGAGGGCGAGGCGACCGGCAAGCTCTTCCTCGACGTCGCGGACACGGGCCACGGCTTCGACCCCGAGACGCGCCAGCGAATCTTCGAGCCGTTCTTCACGACGAAGGGGAAGCAAGGCACCGGGCTCGGGCTCTCGGTGGTCCACGGCATCCTCGAGCAGAGCGGCGCGACGATCGACGTCGAGAGCCGGCCCGGCGCGGGCACGACGTTCACCATCTCGCTGGCCGAGACCACCCCGCGCGTCTCGTGGCTGGGGGCGGCGGCGGCAACCAACGGCCCCACCACGGGGGTCGTGCTCGTCGCCGAGGACGAGGAGATGCTGAGACGTCTCGTGGAGCGCGTGCTCGGGACCGCCGGCTTCGAGGTGCACGTCGCGCGCGACGGCGAGGAAGCACTCGCGCTGCTCGAGCGCCTCCCCCACATCGACCTGCTCTTCACGGACCTGGTGATGCCGGGGATGAGCGGGCGCGAGCTCGCGGAGGAGGTCGTCCGCCTGCGACCCGGGACGCGCGTGCTGTACTCCACCGGCTACACCGAAGACGCCGTGATTCGGGTCGGCGTGCGGCGGGCCGAGGCGGAGTTCGTGCAGAAGCCGTTCACGCCGGCCGAGCTCGTCGAGTCCGTCCGGCACGCGCTCCGCCGCCGCGAAATCGCGTCCTGAGCTTCAGCCTCCGAGGATCGCCGCCGCGCGCAGCAGGCGTTCTTCGACCACCGCCGCGCTCTGCCCGTGCGCCCGCGCGCGGAGGAGCGTCCACCCGAGGAAGCTCGGCGGGCGCGCTGGCGAAGCGACGGCGCGCAGCTCGGCCACGACCTCCGGCGGGCGCCCGTACCCTTCGACGAACGCGGCGAAGCGCCGCTCGAAGTCGCCGCCCGCACGGTCGAGATCGAGCACGAGACCGACGAGGTCGTCGGCCGCACGCACGGGGAGCGGGAGGCGCTCGTCGTGCGCGGCGTCGAAGTCGATCCAGGCCGCGCGCGGCCCATCGACCAGCACGTTGCCGAGGTTGACGTCGCCATGCGTGAGACCGGCGCCGTGCAGTACTGCGAGCGCGCGCCCGGCGTGGAAGAACGGCTCCGTGGCCCCGGCGTCGGCGCGCGCGACCGCGAGCAGGTCTTCTCCGGGGAGCCGCGGCATGACGAGCGCGCGTCCTTCGCGCCGGATCGAGCGCCCATGGAGGAGCTGGAACATGCGCTGCTCGTGCGAGACCCACGCCTCGATCCGCGGGAACATCCGAAACTGCGCTCCCGCCCAACCGAACCACACGTTCCCCGCCGCGATCACGGCGCCCGCGCCGCGGCGCCTGACTTTGCGTACTTCGCGTGGGCCAACGTGGACTTCGTTCACGCGAACCGCAGCGACCGCGCGCACGAACGCATCGGCGAGGAAGCCGGACGGGCCCTCATTCGCGCGCAAGGAGGACCCCCACCGCGACGAGCGCGGTCCCGAACAGCGTCTGCGCCGACGGGCTCTTCCGCGTCATCGCGAAGGCCGCCGCGACGACGAGCACGTAGCGGAGCGACGAGATCGTGCTCGCGCGAAAGAGCGACTCCTTGGCCAGCACCATCATCCAGAGGAGCGAGGACGCACCCCACGCGAGGATGGCGCTCAGCCCCCACCCCGACAGCGCCGCCGCGACGACGCCCGCGTTGCGATCGACGGCGACCTTCATCGCCACGTGTCCCCACACGGTGGTCGCAAAGAAGAGGCACCAGAACAGCGGCGTCGCGATGGCGTCAGGCATCGGAGGCCACTCCCGCGAGCGCCCCGTACCAACGCACGACGGCCAAGCAGCCCTCGCACCAGCTCCGCGTGAACCCGCGAAACGGACCGGCGAGGATCATCCAGCCCGCGATCGGGAGCACGCCCGCGACCGCGCGCCACGTCCCCCCGCCACGCTCGAGCAATCGCCGCGAGCCGGTGAGGGGCGCCCGCGCTCCGTCGACGACGAGCGGCACGAGGAAGAGGCCCTGGACCTCGACGGCGTAGAACGCGAGGACGAACGCCGCGAGCCCCGCGACGACGTGCACTCTACACATGATTGCGGACGCGCCGAGCCCGGCGGCGAGCGCGGCGCCGTACTTCACCAGGCCACCGCGCGCGGCGCGCCGCACCGCGGCCTCGTCGATCGTTCGCCCCATCGCGCGCGCCATCCAGCGCGCGCCACCGGCGAAACCCGTCCGCTCGCTCGCGACGGGCGTCAGGTCTCCGCTCGCGTAGCGGGCGATCCCCCAGCGGAGGTGCGCGAGCGCCTCGGGCACCGCGCCGATCACGCCGGCCTCACGAAGCAGAGGTGCATCCAACAGAGCAGCGCGCCCGCCTGCCCGAAGACCAGGAGCCGGTGCAGCACCGTCTCGTAGGTGCCGCAGCGGTGGGTGTGGAAGCGCACCTCGTCGTACACGACGAGCACGGCGATGAAGACGGTCTGCGCGACCACCGGGAGCAAGAGCACCGCTGCGTGCGTCCAGGTCGCGACCGCCATCAGCCCGAACAACGGCACGCCGCCGAGCACGAGCGCGGCGAGCTCCACCCGGCGCTCCTTGGGACCGACCTTCGCCCCCAGACGCAGGTGCAGCCGATGGTCGAGCCAGCCGGCGAGCGTCGCGACGCCGCCGAACGCCGCGATCGCCCAGATCTCCCAGCGAAACGTGGACGGGCTCGCGAGCCACGCGAAGCGGGGCGTGCGCGCGAGGACGAGCATCCCGAGCGCGAAGAGCGCGCCCGGGGCGAAAAGCGCCGCGACCGACGCCCACCGGCGGTCGATCGGGCGGCGAACGGCGGGTGATGCGACGAACGAAGCGATGGCGGTCATGGCGATGAGCTCCTCCACCCGGTCGTACGTCAGGCGCGAAAATTCGGCGGACCGCTCGCCCGCGGGTTTCGACCGTTCGCCACCAATGTCGCCCGGGGGAGACCTCGGACGACGCCGGCGTATCCCTTCTCGATGCGATCCGCCGCCTGGTGTCTTCTCCTCTTCGGTGCCGTCGCCGCGTGCGACGTGGCGCGCGAGAGCGAGACCGCGGTCGCCGATCCGGCGAATGGAACCCCGCCTCCGGCGGCCGAGGCCGACGAGCGCTACCCGCTCCACGCCTTCGAGGCGCAGTGCTTCCCCGCGACGACGGCCGCGCTCGACGGCGCGACCAAGGCGCTCGCCGCGAAGGAAGGCCTGAAGGGAGAGGCCATCGTCCGCGACGCCGAAGCGCCCTGGCGCGCGGAGCTCGCGAAGACGACGTGCCCGGGCGAGGTGAGCGAGCGCGTGCGCGTGAGACGGCTCGCTCTCCGGCACGCCGCGCTTCGGATGCAGGGCACGGACGACGCGGAGATCCTGCTCGACCTCGGGAGCGAGTCGTTCGCCACCACGAGCTGCAAGGAAGCGCTCGCCGCCACGTGCACCGACGCGCTCGCGTGGTTCGAAGGCCACTTCCCCGACTTCGTCGACGGGACGACGATCGCGATCCGCCCGATGGATCGCCTCCCGATCACGCCGCAGCCGGGCGGGCGCCTCACCGTGGAGTACATGGAGACGCTCGAGAACCGGCTCGCGATGCTGCGCGGCGAGGCCTTCGCGCTCGTGCTCTCGCCGACCGTGCGGATCGACGCGCCGAGCGCGGTCGAGCTCCGCGTCGACGGCGCGGACGTGAACGACGAGCGTGAGCACAAGGCCGGAGCGCACGTCGTCGTCGCGCTCCCGCCGAGCGATCTCGTCCGCGCACAGCCGGGCGCGCCCGTGGTGGTGGTGGTCCTGAAGAAGGAGCTCCACCGCGCGGGGAGCACCTGGCGCGCGAACGCCCGCGTCGCGTACTCGATGCTATAACCGCGCGCGTGAACGCTCGGCTGTCCGTTGCGGCGCTCGTCGTCGGGTGCGCGCTCGCCGCGGCGTGCGGGGGCGGAGCCGCGCGCGCTCCCGTCGCGGGCGGCAGCGCGGGAGCACCGGCAGGCGTCGTGCGGAGCAACGTCCTCCGCGCGGACTACGCCGGCTCGGCGGCGTGCGCGCGTTGCCACGAGGCGATCACCGCGAAGTGGGCCGCTTCGCCGATGCACAACATGACGCGCGACGTCCCGCGTGCGCTCCCGAAGGCGCCGTTCACCGGCACGGCGCTGCGCTTCAAGGACGATCGGGTCGACGTCGCGTCCGACGGCGATGCCCGCTTCGTCGTCGTCACGTCGAAGCCGTTCGGGGATCACGTCTATCGCGTCACGCGCGTGATCGGCGGCCACTACCGCGAGGACTACGCCGGGCGCGAGGTCGCGGCTCCCAAGCGCGACGCGCGCGTGATCGGCTCGGAGGAAGACGAGCTCGTCCTCCCGGTCTCGTACCTGCTCTTCGACGGCACGTGGCGCTACAAGGGCTACTCGGTGATGGCGAAGGATCGGCCGGGGCTCCGCGCCGGGCCGACGTGGAACCAGACCTGCATCCTCTGTCACAACACCGCGCCCTACCTCACGTCCATCTACGCCGCGCTCGACGGCGCGAAGCACGCGTCCTACCAGGGCGAGACGGTGGACGCGCTTCTCCCGCCCGAGCGGCGCTGGCACGTCAGCGTCTCCGACCGCGGCGCGCTCGACGACGCGCTCGTCGACGAGACGGCGCGCCTGCTCGGGACGGCGCCGCGCACGAGCGATCGGGTGGAGACCGCGATCTCGGCGACGCGCGACGCGTTCCACGCCGACGATCTGATCGAGGTCGGAATCGGCTGCGAAGCGTGTCACGGCGGCTGCAAGGAGCACGTCGCCGAGCCGAAGGTGAAGCCGTCGCTCCTCCCGCACGCGGCGAGCTTCACGTTCGAGGGCGCCGGCACCACGACGAAGGCAGGCCAGATCAACCACACCTGCGCGCGCTGTCACCAGGTGCTCTTCAGCCGCTACCCGTGGACGTGGGAGGGCGGGAGCCGCAACTCCGCGCTGCCGGGCGGGAGCCACGTCAACTCCGGCGAAGCGCGCGACATGATGCTCGGCCACTGCGCGGGCGAGATGGCGTGCACCCAGTGCCACGATCCGCACGACCAGGCGAACCGCACGCGCGCGGCGGTGCTCGAGACCCGCACCGGCGACCGCGTCTGCATCGCGTGCCACGCCAAGTACGACGGCGACGCCGCGCTCGCCGCGCACGCGCACCACGCCCCCGACGGCGCGGGCGCGCGCTGCGTCGCGTGCCACATGCCGAAGAAGAACATGACCCTCGACCTGGGGCTCGGGCGCTATCACCGGATCGGCTCCCCGACCGATGCGGAGAAGGTTCGCGACCGCCCGCTCGAGTGCGCGCTCTGTCACGGCGATCGCTCGGCGGCGTGGATCGTCGACGCCGAGAAGCGCTTCTGGGGGAAGACCGTCGATCGCTCCGTGCTCGATGCCGTCTACGGCTCGGCCGACACGCCGATCCTGGAGGCGACCCTCGCGCGAGGGCGCCCGCACGAGAAGGCCGTCGCGCTCGTGCTCCTCGGCGACACCAAGGACAGGCGCTACGTCCGCCCGTTGGCCGACGAGCTCGCGAACGAGTACCCGCTCGTGCGCTTCTACGCGCTCGCCGCGCTCGGGAAGGTGCTCGGGACCAAGCCCGACGTCGATCTCTACGCGGAGCCGGACGAGATCCGCGCACGCGCCGCACGAATCTCCCCCTGATCCGGGTGCTGATACAGTCTCGGCATGGAGGAGGCGTGGACCGACCCCGACTGGCTCGCGCCGCTCGACGAGGGCGCCTGCCTCCGCGCCATCCCCGAGTCGGCGACGATGACGGGCATGTTCCTCGACGCCGTGGCCAAGCTCGGGCGCGAGCGTGGGCATGCGGTGCCGAGCGCCCGCCCGCGCTACGTGCCGTTCCAGCCGTACCCGCTCGTCGAGCACTGCCGCATCCTCCTCGACGTAGCGCGCGCGCTCTACCCGAAGCACTCACTCCGAGAGGCGCTGCGCCGCCTCGGTCGGGGCGCTCCGCACGTGCTCCTCGGCTCGACCGTCGGGCGCGTCGTGCTCGGCTCGGTCGAAGGCCCGCACGCAACGCTCGAAGCGATGGCGCGCTCCTACATGCTCCACATGCGCCCCGGCGAGCTCGTCGTCGAGCGCGCGGGCGATCGAGCAGCGCTCGTCAAGATGGTTGATATCTACAACTTTCTCGACTCGCACAACGTCGGCGTCTTCGAGGGCGTCCTCGCGCACGCGCGGGTGCAAGGGCGCGTCCGCGTTCGTCGGCGTTCGCCCACGGCGGGAGAGCTCCGCTGCGAGTGGGCGCTGGGTTAGCGCCCGGCTCGCATGCGGGCGACCAACGCTTGCGAGTACGCGACGACCGGCTCGACCGCGGTGAACGCGCAGAGCTCGCCGGTGAGCCACGTCCCTTTCTTCCCCTGGAGCGCCTCGAGCCGCTCGTAGAAGCCGCCGCGCATCACGTCGGTCTTCACGTGCGGGAAGTAGCGCCACGCCTTCTCGACGTGGACCTCGCGCACGCGCGAGCCGAGGCGCTCGACCAGAGTGCGCGCGGCCTCGGTGCTCTCCGCCATCGTGCCGCCCGGACGCGGGAGCGTGTAGTAGAGGACCAGATCGCGATCGAGCCAGCGCCGGTAGAAGAAGACCACCTCGCCCGCGCGCGTCCGCGCGAAGTGCTTCGGGAAGAAGCCGTAGCGCGCCTTCGGCCCGCGCTCCACGCGCAAGCCGACGACGTGGTAGTCGATCCACTGCACCGCGGCGAAGAGCTCGCGCTCCTCCGGCGTCGCGTCGAGGAACTGCGCCGCCGCGTCGGTCGGGCACGCGAGGACGAGCGCGTCGAACACGTGTCGCCCCGCCGTCGTCTCGACCACGATCGTGCCGGCGGGGTCGCTCCGGTCCACCTTGTGCACGGCTTCGCCGCGCCGCACGTCGAGCCGCTCGGCGACGCGCTCCCAGAGTCCCTGGTAGCCGCCGTCGAGGATCTCGAGCACCGGGAAGCGGAAGAGCGCGAAGTATTTCAGGACGTACGCGGCGGGGACGTCGTCGAACCAGCCGTAGCCGAAGCCGGTGAACCAGGGCTCGATGAGCGCCGCGATCCGCTCGACCCCCTTGCGCCGCGCCCACTCCGAGAACGGCAGGTGGAGCTCGGGATCGATCCCTGCGAAGCCCGGCTGCCAGAGCCGCCGCTCGCGGAGCATCCACGCGCCGAGCCGCGGCACCTCGAGCGCGAGCCGCAGCGGGGCGTTCTCGAGGAGCGGCGGAGGGATGATGCTCGTGCGCTTCGCGTCCGCGTCGACGAAGACGCCCCCGACACCGGGCGACGCGCTCACGCCGTGCTCGCGCATCAACGCGCGCACCGACGTGTACGCGCTGGTGACCGCTCCGGCGCCGAGCTCGTAGCTCCGATCCTCGTACGTGATGGTGTTGCACTTGCCGCCGACGCGCTCACTCGCCTCGAGCACGACGACGCGCTCACCGGCCTTCGCGAGCGCGTGCGCCGCCGCGAGCCCCGCCGCGCCTGCCCCCACGACTCCGATCCGACGCGCCCCCATTCAGCGGAACGGGTCGAGCCCGATCTGTCGAACCGGTCCGGGCCTCCGCGCCAACGCGACGCCGAGCGCGAGCGCGATCGCGACCGCCGCCACCGCCGCGCCCATCTGGACCACGCGGGCGCCGACGTGCTCCTCCCAGAGCCGCGCCGCCACGCCGAGGACGAGCGCCGCCGGAGCGAAGCGCAGGAGCGCCATCCGCGCGAGCGCACCGGGGCTCTGGCGCGTCAGCGCTGCCCGCGCGAAGACGGCGAGCACGAACAGGACGACGACCTTGAGCGCGTAGACCGCGCCGCCCGCTGCCGCGCCCGCGCCGGCGACGCGCCAACCGCCGAAGTGGAGGAGCGCGACGAGCGCCGCCTGGAACCACACCGCGAGCCACTCCCACGCCGACGTGAAGCGCGCCCCACCGGCGCCGCGCGCGTCCTGCGAGCGAGCCCCTAGTCCCAATTTGGGATCCTCGGCCGCCGCCACCGCGGGAGCGACGCCCGCGAAAAGCGTCGTCGCGGCGAGCGCGAGGTGGAGCGGGCTCCGCAGCGCAGCGAACCCGAGCGGCGCACCGGCGCTCGCTGCAGCGAGCTCCCCCATGCTCCGCGCGCCGGTGGTGAAGATCGTCGTCGCCGTGACCAGCGCGAGCGGGACGCCCGCGGCGACGGCGGAGAACAAGCGCATGCGCGTCGTGCCTCCCGCGCGGCCGCCCAGCGCGCCGAGGATGCGCGCGAACACGACGGCGAAGGCGAGCGCCGAGACGTCGGCGGCGTGCGCGATCGGGGCCGCCACCGCGAGCGCGAGCGCAGCCGTGGGGAGCACGTAGCGCACGACGGCACCGCCCGGCGGGACGAGCTCGCGGATCGTAGAGCCGCGCGGGCCCTCGTGGAGCCGCCGGCGGAGCCAGGGCACCACGCGCCCGGGCGCACCGGCAGCGAACAGCACGAGGACGAGCGCGAGCGCGACCAAGAGCGCCGGCACGAGCAGCCGCGCCGAGAGGGGCGCCGACGCCGCCTCGAGCGCGATCACGTGGACCTCTTCGTGCTCGGCCGCCCCACGCCGAACGGCGAGCGGCACCGAGAGCGCCGACGGCGGCGGCGCGAGATCGCTCGTGCTCGCGACCCGGAGCCCCGAGGCCGCCACGACCACGTCACCGGGCAGAAGGCCGGCGCGGTCGGCTGCGGAGCCTTGCGCCACCGCGGCGACCACGAACGCATCCGCTTCGCCGCGAAGGGTCAGGCCCGCGCCCTTGAGGAAGCGCGCGCCCTCGTCGGAGCGCGCCTCGATCTGCGCGAGCGGCGTCGACGGCGGAAACGCATCGAGCGTCACGTGAGACGCGACGCCGGTGACGGGAGGAGCGCCCTCGGTCGTGGCCGCGAACGCGACCTCGGCGGCGCCGTCGAACGTCGTGTGCGTGGCGTGCACGCCGGTCCCGCACAGCTTCCCGATCACCTCGTCGTCGACCGCGATCTCGATCCGCTCCGGGGTGACGACGTCACCCACGAGCTCCACGTCGACGGGCTCGGCATCCTCGCCGGCGCGCTGCGCCGTGCCTCGAAGATGAACGTGCGCGGGCCGCCCTTGAGCGAAGCCGGCGCCGGTGACCTCGAGTCGATCGCCGAGCTCGACCTCGCGCGGAGAGACCTCGCGCACGGTGAGGAGCTGCGGGAGTGGATCCCGCGCGCAGCCAGGGAGGCACGCGAGACCGAGGGGCGCGAGACCGAGGAGCGCGAGGGCGAAGAGCGGGGAGCACCGCACGAACCCACACCTACACGGGAACACCTGCGCGGCGAAATTTGTGGCAATCGTTGGCAAACCGCCAACGGCGTTGACGGTGGAAGGTGCGGGACCCCGGGAATTTTCCGCGAAGACGCGTCTCCCGGTGAGGCACCTTCGTTGCACTACGGGGAGCCGTGCGAACCCAACCGCTCCTCTTTTCCCTCCTCGCTCTTCCGCTGTTCACGCTCGGCGCCGGTGCCTGCTCGCAAGAGGTCACCGTCGCTCCCTCCGAGTCGACGTTCACCACGTACGACACGGCGGTTCACTCCGTCGCGCCCGAGGGGCTCGAGGTCGTCGTGCTCGTCGACGACTCCGCATCGTCCGCCGCCGCGCGTCCGCTCTTCGCGAGCCGGCTCCGCGCGTCGCTGGCGCGCTGGATCGGCGAGAAGCTCCCGCAGTACGACCACACCGATCTCGTGCGCGTCGTCGTGCGCGGCGCCGGCTCCGGCGTGGAGAAGCGTGTCGCGTTCCTCGCCGATGCTCCCGCGAACGCGTGGAAGACGCCGGCGGGCGAGCTCCGCGATGCCGGCGCGTTCCTCGATGCGGTCGACGCCGCCGTGCAAGGTCTCCCGACGAGCGAAGGCCCGCTCCGCTTCCTCGATGCGATCCTCGAGTCGAAGCCGAGCGCCGGGCTCCGTCCGCGCACGGTCTTCCTCGTCGCGACGGCGCACGACGATGCCTCGACGCACGGTGCGAGCGACGCGCTCGCAGCGTTGAAGGCGTTCGAGCTGCCGTCGTTCTCCGTCCTCGTCGACGCGCGCTCGGGCGAGCCCGCTGCAGCGACGGACGTCCAGCCGGGTCCGATCGCTGCGCGAGCGGCGTGCGGCGCCGCGACCCCCTCCGACGTGGGCTGGGTCCGCGGCCAATCGCACCCGCGCCTCTTCGCCGTCGCGGACGCCGTGCGCGGGCGCGCCCAATGGGCAGACCTCTGCGCCGTCGATGGAGACGCCGGCGACCTCCTCCTGCAGCGCTCCGACAGCTCGGTCACCGGACAGTGCCTCTCGGTCCCCGGGTCGACGTGCACCGTCTTCGTCGCGCCACCGGTGAGCGGCGGTGACGAGCTCTGCGCGCGACCGGAGCTCGGCCTCGCGCCCGCGTCCCCCGAAGCACGCGCGCACTACGCGCGCGGTGAGTACGCGAGCGTCGTCGCCGATCGACCGCTCTGCGCGATGCGAGCGCTCGGCGCCACCGACGTGGGCGAGGGCTTCCGCCGGGATAACGAGCGATGCAGCGCCTCGGTCTCGTTCACGAGCCGAGCTCAGCCGGTGAACGACTCGTGGGTCTTCCTGCACTGCGAATCGACGCACTGAGCAGGGGCGTGGGCTATGCTCCGCGCCTCCCATGCAAACGTTCGCGGTGATCATGGCCGGCGGAGCCGGCACTCGCTTCTGGCCCGCCTCTCGCTCGCTCCGTCCGAAGCAGCTCCTCCCGCTCGGCGGTGGTGACGAAGCCCTCCTCGCGGCCACCGTCCGCCGCCTCTCCGCGCGGATCCCACCCGAGCGCATCTACATCGCCACCGGCGCACACCTCCTCGATGCGACCGCGGCGGTCGTCCCCAGCATCCCGCGCAAGAACCTCCTCGCCGAGCCGACCCCGCGCAACACCGCCCCCTGCATCGGCTGGGCGACCCACGTCGTCGCGCGCGAGAGCCCCGAGGCGCTCGTCGGCGTCTTCCCCGCCGATCACTTCATCGGGGACGAGCCGGGGTTCCTCGCCGCCGTCGACGCCGCGTTCGCCGGCGCCGAGCGCGGTCACATCACGACGATCGGCGTCGTGCCGACCCGTCCCGACACGGGCTACGGCTACATCGAGCGCGGCGGCGCCCTCACGGGCGCGCTCCATCAGGTCGAACGCTTCGTCGAGAAGCCCTCGCGCGAGCGCGCCGAGCTCTACCTGCGCGAGGGGAACTACCTCTGGAACGCGGGCATGTTCTTCTTCCGCGCGCGCCTCATGATCGACGCCATCACCGATCACCTGCCCGACCTCGGCGAGGGCCTCGCCCGGATCGATGCGGCGGCGAAGGCCGGGAACGAAGCGAAGGTCCTCACCGACGTCTTCCCCACCCTGCCCTCGATCTCGATCGACCATGGCGTGATGGAGAAGGAGAAGAACCTCGCCGTCGTGCCCGCGTCGTTCGGCTGGAACGACGTCGGCTCCTGGGAGAGCACCTGGGAGCTCGCCCCCAAGGATCCGCATGGCAACGCGATGCCGGACGGCGCGGTCGCGGTCGACGCGGGCGGCAACTTGGTCCGCGACCTGCGGACCTCCGGCCAGAAGCGCGTCTATGCGTTCGTCGGCGTGAAGGATCTGGTCCTCGTCGAGACGGACGACGCCGTACTTCTACTTCCCCGCGAACGCGCGCAAGACGTCCGCGCGATCGTGGACGCGCTCAAGGCGAAGGGGCGACCGGAGCTCCTTTGAAGTTGTACCAAATTGGGATCCTCGGGCTCGCGCTCGGCGCAGGTTGCGCCAAGGACGGCGGGCGCGTGGCTCCCGCGAGTGGGACGGAGAGCGCCTCGGCCAGCGGAGCGGCCTCGGCTCTGGCTTCGCCTCCCGTGTCCAGCGCCACCGCGGAGCTCGCCGATGCCGCGCCCGACTCCGAGAGCACGTCTCCGCCCGGTCCGACCGAAGAAGAAGCCGTGGCCACGCTGTACCCGCAAGGCGGCGCGCCGACGGACTGCATGAACCCGGGCCGCGTCGCGTGCCTGATCGGGCGCCTCTACACCAAGGACACCGTCGCGCGTGATCTCGCGCTCGATCTCTTCCGCGACTCGGGCGACGTAGCCGGCGTGGAGAAGCCGTTCACGATGGACGGTGGCTTCCGCGGCTCGATCCAGATCGTGCCCGAGCTCCCGATCGGCAAGTACCGCGACCGGCTGAGCTGGGTCGTGAGCTCGGCGAAGGACTTCGACGACTTCTTCCGCGACGTCCAGCGCGACGCCGACGCCGGCTCCGTGCGCTACCAAGACGCGCACGGAGGAACCGTGCGGTCCCAAGACGCGCACGGAGGAACCGTGCGCTACCGTTGGCGCGGCGTCACGATCAAGTTCTTCCGCTCCGTCGGCCGAACGACTCCCAGCGCGTTCGCGTCCCCGTGGACCTTCTCGTTCAACGTCGACGGCTCGCTGCTCAAGACGGAGACCGGCGCACGCGAGACGCTCTTCCACGAGTTCTTCCACATGAACGACTCGGGGCACGGCGACTGGTCGCCCAAGCACTTCGGCACCGATTACGACGCGATCCTGAAGAAGTGCGGCACGAGCATCTCGTGCCTGGACCCCTACGCGCCGAACGACACGCGCGTGATCGGCGGTACGTACTACGCGTTCCAACAGAACAACGGCGTGCCGGTGCGCGAGTACGGCGCCGAGCTCGCGCTCCGTTGGTACAAGGAGCACCGCGCGCTCCTGCGTCACGAGAAGCCGCCGTTCCCGAAGGCGTTCAAGTGCGGCCCGCCCGAGAACGCGCGCTCGTGGAACGCGATCGTCGCGGAGTTCTTCGGTGGGATCGATCTCATCCCACCTTGCCCCTGAGGTACGAGTCATCAGCCTGACACGGCTGCCATGTCGTCGGGTTGACGGTGAATCACGCCCCCGCCAGGGATCGCGAGGTTGCACGCACCCAAGGCTGGCCCGGGACGTGCAATCCAAGGAGGCATCGCAAGCAGCTCGCGGGTTGCGGGGCTCGTAAGGGTGCCGATGAGGTCGTCGGGGTTCGATTCCTCGGCTTGCGATCCAATCACTCGAAGAATGTAGGATGCCGCCGTGGAGGTCTTCTTCCTCGGCGGTGCCCAATCCGATTTCGCGCGGAAGCTCGCGCAGGAGAAGCGCGTGCTCGGCGACCTCGTGCACGACGTCGTCCTCGCGGCGCTCGAGGACGCGAAGCTCGAGCTCTCGGCGATCGACGGCATCCACGTCGGGAACGCGTTCGGCGAGCTCTTCACCGGTCAAGCGCAGATGGGCGCGCTCCCCGCGACGTGGCTCCCCGCGCTCGAAGGCGTGCCTTCGGCGCGCCACGAAGGCGCGTGCGCGTCGGGCAGTCTCGCCGTGCTCGGCGCAGCCGCGGAGATCGCGGCCGGCCTGCGCGAGTGCGTCCTCGTCGTCGGCGCGGAGCAAGAGCGCAACGTCCCTGGCGACGTGGCCGCGCGCCACCTCGGCGCGGCGGCGTGGGTGGGCCACGAAGCGACGACGGCGCGCTACCCGTGGCCGGCGATGTTCGACGAGCTCGCTGGGGAGCTCGAGCGTCACTACGGCGCGCGCGGTCCCACGCGCGCTCACCTCGCCGCGATCGCGCAGAAGAACTTCGCCAACGCACGGAGGAACCCGAACGCGCAGGCGCGCGGGTGGTCGTTCGACGACCGTGCGTTCACCGAGGACGACGCACACAACCCGGTCGTGGAAGGACGAATCCGGCGCCAGGACTGCGGCCAGATCACCGATGGCGCCGCCGTGATCGTGCTCGCGTCGAAGCGCTTCGCAGAGGCGCACGCCGCGCGAACCGGGGTCGCAGCGGCGCGGCTCGCTGGGTTCGGTCACCGCACGAGCGCGCTGTCGCTCGCGGAGAAATTGCGCCGCGCGCGCGCGAGCGGTGCGCCTCATCTGTTGCCGCACCTCCACGCCGCCGCCGCCGAGGCCTATCGCCGCGCCGGGGTGGAAGGTCCGTATGCGCTGTCGGGCTTCGAGGTGCACGACTGCTTCACCGTGACGGAGTACCTCGCGCTCGATCACCTGGGCCTCACCGCACCGGGCGAGGCGTGGCGCGCGATCGAGGACGGGACGACCCAGCTCGGCGGGCGCCTGCCCGTGAACCCGAGCGGCGGGCTCATCGGCCTGGGGCACCCCGTGGGCGCGACGGGCGTGCGCATGGCGCTCGACGCGTGCCGCCAAGTGACGGGCCGCGCCGGGCCGCTCCAGATCGAGGGCGCGCACCGCTTCGGCACGCTGAACGTGGGCGGGAGTGCCACGACGGTGGTGGTGACGGTGTGGGAGCGCGCGCGACCGTCCTGAGGTTGTCCCGATCCTGCGCACAAGTTATCCACAACCTCGCTCGCAACCCGACTCGTCGCGCGCGGTTCGGGGCGGCGTGAAAGTGGCCGTTGTCCCTTGTTTCCTCGGCACGCGAAAGGTAGGACCACGTGTCCTTCCGATGGCCGAGCACGAGCAGCCGCCCTCCAGCGAGGCGTTCGACGCCGGCAGCGCGACCTACAAGGTCAGCCTGCCTTCGTTCGAGGGTCCGCTCGATCTCCTGCTGCACCTCTGCCAGAAGCACGAGCTCGACATCCTGCAGATCCCGATCGGGTTCGTGACCGAGAAGTACCTCGAGTACCTCTCGATCATGCAGATGGTGAACCTCGACGTCGCGAGCGAGTACCTCGTGATGGCGGCCACCCTCGCGCACATCAAGTCGAAGATGCTCTTGCCGTCCCCCCCGCCGGGGCAAGAGGACGACGCGCTCATCGAGGAAGAGGACCCGCGCGAGGCGCTCATCCGGCGCCTGCTCGAGTACCAAAAGTACAAGGAGGCCGCGCAGAACCTCGCGTCACGCGGGCTCGCCGGGCGCGACGTGTTCTTCCGCGGCGCGACGATCGAGGGCACCGAGCCCGAGGGCATGGCCCCGCTCGCCGAGCTCCCGCTCTTCGCGCTGGTGGACGCGTTCCAGAAGATCCTCGCGAAGACGAAGGTCAAGATCGCGCACGACATCGTCGCGGATCGGATGACGATCACCGATCGCATCCATCAGCTCGTCGATCTCCTGCGCGAGCGCAAGCGGATGCCGTTCGAGGAGCTCTTCGCCGATGCGTACTCCCGCTTCGATCTCGTCATCACGTTCCTCGCGCTGCTCGAGATGAGCAAGCTCCGCCTGACGCGCCTTTTCCAGACCGAGCCGCTCGCTCCGATCTACGTCGAGTCGACCGGCGAGACTGCGGATCTGCCCGAGCAGATCACCTCCGACGATCCCACCTGACCCATGGCGAAGAAGAAGAAACAGCCGATCCCCGCGCCGCCCGAGAGCGTGCCCGCGAACGACGTCCTCACCGACGCCAGCGCCGATGCGAGCGCTGCGCCGGCCTCCGAGGTCGCGCCGAGCATGCCCGACACCGCGCCGCCGACCGAGAGCGACGGTGCGCCTCCGGCCGGCGCCGAAGCCGTGAACGCCGAGGCGCCTGCGGCGGACGAGCTTCCGAGCGAGCTCCCGAACGAGGCCGAGGTCTCGAACGATGCCGAGGTCTCGAACGAGCTCCCGGAGCCCGAGGCAGAGCCCGAAGCGACGGAGCCCGGCCTCGACGTGCCGGCGGCCGAACCGGCGGCGGATGCCGAAGACGTCTCGCGCGGGCACCTGCGCGGACTGGTCGAGGCGCTCGTGTTCGCGAGCGACAAGCCGCTGAAGACGGGCGAGATCGCGAAGCTCGCGTCGGCCCCGTCGCGTCAGATCAAAGAAGTGCTCGAGGAGCTGAAGGGCGACTACGTCACGCGCGGCATCCAGCTCGACGAGGTCGCCGGCGGTTGGACCTTCCGCACGAGCGTGCAGTATGCACCTTTCGTCCGTGACCTCACGGGTCAAAAGCCGGTGAAGCTCTCGCGCGCGCAGCTCGAGACGCTCGCGATCGTCGCGTATCGCCAGCCCGTCACGCGCCCCGAGGTCGACGACATCCGCGGCGTCGACTGCGGACCCGTGCTGAAGACGCTGCTCGAGCGCGACCTCGTACGCATCATGGGCAAGAAGGACGAGCCGGGCCGGCCGATCCTCTACGGCACGTCGAACGGGTTCCTCGAGCTCTTCAACCTGAAGTCGCTCAAGGACCTGCCCACGCTCCGGGAGTTCACCGAGCTGAACGAGGACTCGCGCAAGGTCGTCGAGGAAGAGCTCGGCGAGGGTCCGATGGAGCTCGGCGAGCGGCCCACGCTCGAGAGCATCGGCGCTGCGGGCGCGAGCATGCTCGGGGAGTCCGACGCGGCCGAGGCCGCCCAGCCGGCCGAACCTGCCGATCCCGACGCGGTGCGCTTCGACGAGATCCCGGCGGGCGACGACGACCTGGACGGCGCGACGCTCCGCCCTCCGGCCCCGCCGTCGCACGACGACGAGGCGGCCGACGAACCGGCGGAAGCCGACGCAGCGGAAGGTCGCGCCGACGAAGACGAAGAGGCCGACGACGAGGAGAGCAGCGCAGACGACGGCGGCAAGAAGTCGTCCTACGATCCCGCCGACGAGCTCGAGTTCCCCGACGACGACGACGAGGACGACGACGACGACGACGACGAGGACGACGAGGACGACGACGACGACGACGACGACGAGGACGAAGCGTGAACACGAAGAAGCTCCTGCTCCCCGCACTCCCCTTGGTCTTGGCCGTGGCGCTCGCCGCTTGCGAAGACAAGAAGTCCACGCCTACGGCCGCCTCCGCCAGCGCGACGAGCGCGGCGTCCGCCACCGGCGCGACCTCGGCGAAGCCGTTCGATCCTTCGACGCTCGCCGTCCTGGCGGCGCTGCCGAAGAGCGCACCCAGCACGGCGCACCCGCAGCCGGCGGGTGGGAGCGACGAGCTCGTGAGCCTCGGCAAGATGCTCTACTTCGAGACGCGTCTCTCGAAGAACCAAGACCTGTCCTGCAACTCGTGCCACAAGCTCGAGGCGTTCGGCGTCGACGGGCAGCCGACGAGCCCGGGCCACAAGAAGCAGCTCGGCGCGCGCAACTCGCCGACCGTGCTGAACGCGGCCATTCACTTCCGCCAGTTCTGGGACGGGCGCGCAGCCGACGTCGAAGAGCAGGCCACCGGCCCGATTCAGAACCCGGTCGAGATGGCGTCGAACGAGAAGCTCGTCACCGAGGTTCTCGGCTCGATCCCCGAGTACGTCGACCGCTTCAAGAAGGCGTTCCCGGGCGAGAAGACGAACCCGATCTCGCTCAAGAACGTGGGCGTCGCGATCGGCGCGTTCGAGCGCACGCTGCTCTTCCCCTCGCGCTTCGACAAGTACCTCGGTGGCGACAAGACGGCGCTGACCGACACGGAGCTCGCCGGAGCGGCGCTCTTCGTGTCGACCGGCTGCACCGCCTGCCACAACGGCGCAGGGGTCGGCGGCGGCATGTACCAGAAGGCCGGGCTCGTGAAGCCGTGGCCGAGCGACAAGGACCAGGGCCGCTACCAGGTCACGAAGGACGACGCGGACAAGATGATGTTCAAGGTCCCGTCGCTGCGGAACGTCGAGAAGACGGCGCCGTACTTCCACGACGGGAGCACGGCGACGCTCGAAGAAGCGATCAAGGTCATGGGGCGTCACCAGCTCGGCAAGGAGCTCAGCGACGCGGACGCGGCGAGCATCGCCACGTTCCTCAAGACGTTGACCGCCGGCGTACCGACGGACGTGGCGACGCCGCCCGCGCTCCCGAAGAGCACGGCGAAGACGCCGAAGCCCGATCCGGGCTGATCAGTTCAGGCAGAGATCGTAGCCCGGCAGGGTGACCGAGCTGGTCTTGCACGTCGTGCCGTTGAGGCAGACGTTCGGGCCGCCCTTGTCGCAGAGGCGAATCGTGCCCGTGTTGCCACCGGGGCACGAGCCCGCCGGGACGCACTTCGACGACGCCACGATCGCGGTGTTGTTCGGACCGTTCACGAGCGTGCCGCAGCAAACGTTGCTCACGAGCCCGAGCTGCGTGCACGTCGTGGTCGTCGAGCACGAGAGCGCGACGCTGGGCTGCTGACAGCTCCCGCCCGGCGTGCAGGCGGCGGAGATGCTGCCGTTGTTCGAGCGGCAGCACACCTGCGTCGTGGCGTCGCACTTGAGCGATGCGGTCGCGAGCGTCGCGCCGCAGACGATGCTGGCGTTGGGCTCGGGGCCGGAGTCGACCGGCGTCGCGTCGAGCGGGCCCGCGTCGATCGGGGGCGGCGGCGGGTCGGCGTCGACGCCGATGCCTTCGTCGAAGACGTTGACGTCTTTGATGGTGCTCGAGTCGTTGGACGATGCCGCGTCGTTCCCCGAGCCAGCGTCCGAGAACAGATCACTGGCCGTGGCGCCCCCACACCCGGCGACGAAAGAGCCCAAGACACATACGAGAGCGACGGACGACGTACGAAGCATGAAGAAGACCTCCAGAGCCACGCGAGCGCGGCGCGCAAGCATAGATCCGGAGGTCTCGCGGAGCCACCGTCGAGTGGGACGAAGCCCGACTCAGCGGCGGCCGTGGCCGTGGCCACGGGCCGGCGGCGCTGCGATCACCGGTCCCGGTCGCGCCGGCGGAGCGGTCACGACGGCCGGGCCTGCGGGGCGCGCGGGCCGGGCGACGATGACGGGGCGGCGCGTCGACAGGTACGTCGGCTCCGAGCGGTAGTAGACCCAGCCGCTGCCGTAGTGGCGGTACCAGCGGCCTTCGACGTAGTAGACCGGCGCCCCGTCGTAGACGACGTAGGGGTAGGTCTCCACTTGGACGGGTGGCGTCACGGCGACGACGTCGTAGGTGGTGGCGGTCCCCCGCGCCTCCACGCCGGCGTAGCAGCCCGTCGCGAGGAGCGAGATGGCGAGAGTGGCGATGAGGTTGTTCGGGTTCATACCCTGAGGAGGAGCAAGGCGGGTGCCACCCGTTGGGGGAATGATCTCGGGCACTTGCAGGCGTCCGGATGTGGCGGAGCGCCTCGGAGCGCCGGGACCGCCACGTCCTGCGCACCTCAGCGCACGCGAAGGGACGCTCCGGGCGGAAGTCCGCCGATCTGAGACCAGAGCTGGTGGTGTCCGACGAGATGGGGCGCTCGGTCGACGAACGAGACGTTGTCGAGGTGCGCCCGCCCGCCGAGCACCAGCGGGGTCGTCCAATGAAGGTGCATCGAGAGGGGAACCGCAGCGGCGTCGCTCGCCAGGATGGCGGAGACCTCGTCGGTGTAGACCTCGAGCCAACTCACGCCGTCCGACAGCGCGCACTCGAGAAGGGTCGCGAGATCGAGCGAGGTGTCGAAGAGCTCTCCGCTCTCGTGGAGCATCATCAGGACTTCCTCTCTGCCGTCGGAAAAGAGGAGTTGGTTGCCGAAGACATCCTCCCCGAAGCTGAAGAGACGCCGTTCGGGGAGCGCCCAGAGACGCGCCCACTCGGACTCATTCCAAGCGGCCGCCCCACCCGGACCTGGAAATCGATCGGCATCGAACAAGCGCCACGCGCCGTCGGCGAGGGAGTGGCCTCCGATCGCTTCCCCAACTCGGACCGCGCGAGCGCTCGCCGAGAGACCGGCGAGCTCGGGGCACGCGGAGGAAGTCAGAGGCGGCAGTGCGCGAGGAGCACTCACTTCGACGAAGATAGCGCGCTCGTCCCAAGCGCAGGTTGCTACTGGAAGAGCACCGGGAGGCCACGTTCGACGGAAATCCGAGCCAAGCGCTCCAGCCCGTCCAAGAGCGGCTCCCCGTCGACGTCGAAGAACGTCTCGAGCAGGTTCCTCGGGGAGATGCGGAACTCCTTCGCCGTCTGCGCTTGCCAGCCTTCGAGCACGGAGGCCGGCTGCTTCTGGAGGGCATCCCGAATGACGACCAGCTGCTGCAGCAGAAGCGCACACTCCGCAGGACTCCACTCGCCATCGCTATCGACGTGCATGGTGATGGCGGGAAACCTGCTGCCTCGCTGGTCACCCTCCAGGTCGGCGACTGCCTCGCGAAATCGACCGAAGTCGCTGTAGTGACCGACCTGAAGACCGTCGACCTCTTCGTCGCCATCGAAGATGCAGAGGTAGAGCCCCATCGTCGCGCCTACTCCAGCTCGCGCCGCTCGAAGAGCTGGGGATGCTCCGCAACGAGGTCGCGGAGGCTGGAGTGATAGACCGCGTCGCGTGGGAGCATCAGGACGACCTTCTTCCGGGTGGTCGAAGCAAGATACGCCAGGAGCCTGATCTGATAGGTCGCGCGAAGCATCATCACGTTCTTGATGAGGAACTGATTTCCGTCCACGACCGCATCCGCCATCGCTCCGCGCGCAACTTGGTGTCGGGTGTAGCGAAACTTCATGGCGCGGAACGCGGGACGCTAGATCGGGAGCCCAAGTAGCTCCTTCGAATCTCGATAGCACCACGGAGGGCGCTCAGAACCAAGTCTCGTGTCCGCGATGGAGCCTAGTGGACGAGCTTCGCCGCCATTCTACGGCACCCCTTCGGACTCTCCCGCCTCGACCGAGCCCTCACCGACCGGCGGTGCCGCCGCTGCATCCGCGCTCGGCGTCTCTTCGCCGGCATCCAACTTCGGCGACGGCGCCCTCGTCGACAGCGGCGGCGACAGCGGGAACGGCTCCGCCGACCGCGCGAAGAACGTCAGCGCCGCGCTCACGTCGCCATCGATCAACGCGTGCCCACCATCGCGCGTGACGATCGCGTGCGGCCAACGCGCGCGCGCCAGCTCGTCGTCGAGCAGCATCATCGACGTGACCGACGGATCCGAGTCCGCCGTCACGAGCAAGATCGGGGGCATCGGCCCCTCCGCCCGCGTCGGCTCCACCGGCCCCGCGCCCGCGATCGCGACCGCGTCGAACGGGAGGAGCGCCCGCGTCGCGATCAGCGCAGCGAAGTAGCCGCCGTTCGAGAAGCCGAGGAGGAACCGCTTCCCCTTCCCCGCATCGCTCAGCCGCGCCTCCGCCTCTTCGAGCGCGACCGAGAACCCCGCGACGAACTCCGGCCCCGCATCGACCACGCGCTCGTTGCTCGGCCAACACCAGTAGTCGCGCACCTCGGGGGCGGTGCACTGCCCTTGCCGCCCACGCACCGCGAGGACCGCCCAGCCACGCGCGGTCGCGAGGCGCGCGACGCGAGCCTGCCGCTCGAGCTCCTCCGCCGTACCCTCGGGGGTCGGCGCGTAGCGCCCGTGGAGGTAGACGACCAGCGACGCCGGTCCACCGCGCGCCGGCGCGGCGAAGCAGCCCCCACCGGGGATCGGCTCCAGGCCCTCGGCACACCACGCGATGACGCTCCGATCCCCGGGCGCGAGCGCCCCATCGGAGGCGTCCGGACGCGCCGGCGACTTCCCACACCGTGCGATCGCGATGATCAGCGCGAGCACCACGCCGCCCGCGAGCGCGCCGAGCGCCGGCGGTGCCGCTCGCGACGCCCACGGCGGGAGCTCGCGCACCTCAGAACTCCATCGCCACGCCGGCGACCACGCCGCCTTGCGTCGGCGCGACGAGCGGTGCGAACGAGACCTTCGGCGGTTCGGGGGGCGCCTCGGTGAGCCCGCGCAGCCAGCCTTGGGTCGCCTCCCAGTGGACGAGCGCGACCTCCGCGGAGCTCCGCTGGAACCAGATCCGGCCGACGCCCTGCCCGATCGCGAGGATCGCGGACGCCCCGGTCAGCGTCCCGGAGATCGCACGGTCCTCCGGCGTGATGCCGGTCCACGTCGCACGCCACACGGAGATGCCCGCGACGCCGATCCCGGCGAGGATGTTCGCGATCCCGAAGACGAGCCGCATGTTCGCGTCCTTGCGCGCCTGCGCACGCAACATGTCTTCGCCCCGCCGCACGCGCCACTCGGGATCGTAGCGGGTGTCCTTGGCGACCGGCTCGTACTCGATCAAGAGCGACTCGGCCGAGGAGCGCGGGATCATCCCGATGATCGAAGCGAGAAACGCCGTGCTGCCGATGCTCAACATGATCCAGCCGTAGCTTCGGACGACCGACGCGTTGGTGTCGGTCGAGTCGGCCGTCGCGAGGCTGATCGCCCCCGCCGCGATCAGCCCCGTGCTGCTCACCGCGCCGATGACGCCGTTGAAGAGCCGCTCCGGGCGCGCGCGCTCCGCCTCGAAGGCGAGCATGTCGCGAAACCGGAGCGGGAGATCGCGCTTCGCCGCGGGAGACCCGATCGGCGCCGGCACCGGGACGACCGCCGCCGGCGGCTCGTCGGCGTGGACGGGCATCGCGACGACGACGGACGCCGCGAGCGCGACGCTCACGGCCAGGAGACGAATCGGCACGGCCTCACTCCTTCGGCGGTTCGGCCGGGTCGGCGTAGGTCTCGGCCAGCTTGCTCACGTCGTCGCGCAGCTTCTTGTGCGCGACGAGCTTGCGCACGAGCGCCCACAGCTCGGGATCGGCGAGCACCTTCATCGGCTCCGGGCTCGCGCCGCGCGCCTTCTTCGGGATCGCGGATTTGCCCTTCGCGCGGAGCGCCTCCATCTTGTCGACCCACTGCTTCGTCGGGAAGAGCTCGCCCTTCTCCCACGCGAGCACGGTCGCCTGCTCGATGCCGAGCGCCGTCGCGAGCTCCTTCGCGGTGCACGCGAGCTCCTTGCGGAGCTCCTTCAGCTCGTCCGGGCTCATCCCGCGCTCACTCTTCGCTCGTGCCGCCCGCGATCGTCATCTTCGCCACGCGGAACGTCGGGGCGACGGTCGAGGTGCGGAAGTCCACGTCGGAGCCGACCGCGTCGATCGTCTGGAAGAGCTGGTCGACGTTGAGCGAGATGGTGACCTCGCTCACGGGGTACGCGAGCTCGCCGTTCTCGATCCAGAACCCGGCGGCGCCGCGCGAGAAGTCGCCCGTCACGGCGTTGAAGCCGAAGCCCATCATCTCGGTGACGTAGAGCCCGCGCGCGGTGCCCTTCACGATCGCCTCGGGTGAGTCGGCGCCGGCCTGAAGCACGAAGTTCGACGTGCTCGGGCCCACGCCACCGCCACCACCGCGGGATGCGCTCGCGGTGCTCTCGCGCCCGAGCTTGCGCGCGGAGTAGCTGTCGCAGAGGTAGGTGCGGAGCATGCCCTTCTCGACGACGACGTTCTTGCGGCTCGCGAGCCCCTCGCCGTCGAACGGACGAGAGCCCGGCGCGCGCTTGATGAGGGGATCGTCGACGACGCTCACGAGATCGCTCGCGACGCGAGTGCCCTCGCGCCCGACGAGGTAGCTCGACTTGCGCCAGATGCTGCTGCCCATGACGCACCCGGCGAGCAGCCCCAGGATCGAGCGGGCGGCGTCCGGATCGAAGACGACGGGGGCCTCGCACGTGGCGACGGTCTTGGCGCCGAGCTTGCGGAGCGTGCGGCGCGCGGCTTCCTTGCCGACGGCCTCGGCGTCGTCGAGCTCGTCGAAGAAGCGCTTCGCCGTCCAGTGGTAGCCGCGGCGCTTCTTGCCGCCGACGTCCTCCGCGACGGGGACGACGCTGAGCGACGAGTACGAACCCTTGTAGGTCGCACGAAATCCGCTGGAGAGGACGAGCGCCCCGCCGCCGGCGGTGCGCCCGAACGTCCCGCCCTCGCTGTTGGTGATGCGCGGATCGGCGGCGCGGGCCGCGTCTTCGCCGCGCTTGGCGATCGCGATCGCTTGCGCGGCGTCGACGGCGCCGCCCTTCGGATCGTAGAGCTCGAGGTCGGGCTGGTCCTTGGGGTTGCACAGGAGCTCGGGCTTGGCGGGACCGGCGAAGGGATCTTCCTGCGAGAGCTCGAGGAGCTCGAGCGCGTCCCCGACGAAGCGCGCGATGCCGTGCTCGGAGAAGTCGCTCGTCGACGTGGAGGCGACGCGCTGGCCCTTCATCAAGCGAAGGCCCGCGGCGCGGTGGCCGGCCTCTTCGACGAGCTCGGCCTCGCCCAGGCGAACCTTGGCGGAGAGCTCGGCGCCCGAGCGAAGCGTGCACTCTGCAACGGTGGCTCCACCAGCGATGGCGCGCTGGACGATCTTGTCGCCGAAATCCAAGAGGCGGGAGAGCTCGTCGTCGAGGGACATGATGTCCGCGACATTAGCAGGCTGCGAACGATGAGTCATCGCGGCGGACGACGATCGCCGCCGCGCGGTCGCGCCGCCAGCCTCAGCCCAAGTTCGCCAGGTACTCGGCAATGCCGCCAAGCGGCAACTCCCGCGTCACGACGCCGGCCCTCACCGCCGCTCCCGGCATCCCGTACACGACGGCCGTATCCGCGCTCTCCGCGATGACGGTTCCCCCCGCCGCCCGCACCGCGCGCGCACCTTCGACTCCGTCGTCTCCCATCCCCGTCAGCACGACCGCGACGCAACGCGAGCCGGCGACCTGCGCGGCGCTCTTCAGCAGCCGATCGCAGCTCGGGACGTAGCGATCGCCACGCGCCCCCGGCATCACGCGAACGCGCCACTCGCCCGGCTCCGCCACCACTTCCATCGATTGGCGGCCCGGACAGACGAAGCCCGTGCGCGCCGAGATGCGATCGCGATCCTGCGCCTCGGACATGCGGATCGCTCCGCGCTTGTCGAGCCGCTCCGCGAAGGTACGCGTGAACTTGTCGGGCATGTGCTGCGCGATCAAGAACGCCGCCGGGGACGAGGGGGGGATGCGCCCGAAGATCTCGAGCAACGCGCTCGGCCCGCCCGTGCTGCTCGCGATCGCGACGAGGAAGCGCGGGATGACGTAGCTCGGCATCCGCGGCGGCGGCGGGATGGACGGCGCCGGACCATCCGCGAAGATGCCGCTCGGCATGCGCGGGATCTGGCTGAAGCGCTGGAGCGCCGGGCGCGTCGTGAGCAGCGCGAGCACCTTCGGCAGGAGCTGGTCCCGCAGGCTGTTCGGATCGGAGCCCGGCTCGGGCTTCGTGACGAAGTCGAGCGCCCCGAGCTCGAGCGCCTTGAAGACGTTTTCCTTCTGCGCGTACGACGAGACGACGATCACGGGCGTCGGCTGGCGCGCCATCAGGATGCGCAGGAACGTGAAACCGTCCATGCGCGGCATCTCGAGATCGAGCGTGATGACGTCGGGCTTGAGCAGCAGCGCCGACTTGAGCGCGTGCTCGCCATCGGCGGCCTTGCCGATCAGCTCCATGCTCGGGTGCCCGACGAAGATGTCGCCGAGGTTCTTCCGATTCACGGCCGAGTCGTCGACGACGAGGACGCGGAGGCGGCGCGGGTTCGGGGTGGTCACGGCCCACCTCCCATCCCCGGCTTCCGGTACGCCAGATCCTCGCGCAGGTGGAGGAGCTCGAACGCCGTCGTGACGTTCAAGAGCGACTCGGAGTGCCCGAGGAAGAGAACGCCGCCGGGGTAGAGGCGCTCGTGGAACATCTCGATCACCTTCCGCCGCGAGTGCGCGTCGAAGTAGATGAGGACGTTCCGACAGAACACGGCGTCGACCCGACCGAGCACCGCGACCCGCTCCTTGTCGAGCAAGTTCATGCAGCCGAAGTGACACATCGCCCGGATGCGATCGGCGACGTGGAACGCGCCGTCCTGCTCCGAGAACCACGCGCGACGAACCTCCGGCGGGGTCACCCGAAAAGAGGCGGCACCGTAGACCCCGCGCCGCGCGGCCGCGATGCAGCGCTTCGAGATGTCGCTCCCGAAGACGCGGACGTCCCACCCCTCGAAGAGCCCGCTCTGCGCGACGAGGATCGCGATCGTGTACACCTCCTCGCCGGTCGAGCAGCCCGCGCTCCACAGCCAGAGCCGGCGCCGCGCCTTCGCCCCCTCGGCCAGACCAGGGAGCACCTCGTCGCGGAACGCACGGAGCTGGTACGCCTCGCGAAAGAGGTAGGTCTCGTTCGTCGTCACGAGCTCCATCGCCTCTTCCCACTCCGCGGGCGCGCGAGCGTTGAAGCGCAGGTAGTGCCCGTACTCGCCGAAGCTCGAGAGCCCCAGGGCGAGCAAGCGCTCGCGCAGGCGCCGCTCGAGCTGGGAGCGACCCTCTTCGCCGAAATGCACCCCCGTCCGCGCCGCGATCAGATCGCGGAGGAGGCGGAACTCGTCCGGGCGCATCGTGATGGCGTCGAACGAGGTGGGCCGCGCCACGTCAGATCCCTTCGCCTTCGTGACCTGCGCGTGCGAGCGAGCCCACGATCGCCTCGCGCACGGCGGGATCGGTCTCGCGCTCGAGCCGCCCGCGGAGCAGGCCGTGCGCCGACGCATCGCGCTGCTCGCCGAGGAGCTCGGCGGCGAGGCGCCGGACCTCCCACGCTTCGTGATCCAGACAGAGCCCGAGCCGGGCGAGAGAGCGCGCGCTCAGGCTCCGATGGAGCTCGGAGAGCGCGAGCTTCACGACCTCGGCATCGCGATGCTCGAGCGCGGTCAGGAGCACGTCTTCCCTGCGCGCGCCGCCGAGCGGCCCGGCAGCCTCGACCGCGGCGCACGCGATCGCGGCGTCGTTGCTGCGGACGAGCCGCTGCGCGACGGCCAGACAGCGATCGGGGTTCGCCGTCCCGAGCGCACGGCACGCCGCGGCGATCGTCTCGAGGTCCTTCACCTGATCGATGAGCTCCTCGAGCGCGCTCTCGTGCTGGAGCACGCCGAGCGTGCGCACGGCCGCGAGCCGCACCTCGCGCTCTTCGTCGGCCAGCGCCGACACGGCGAGCGCCTTCGCGAGCTCGCCGCCCAGCTCCGCGAGGGCCTCGACCGCTGCGCGCCGCGTCTTCGTCCCGCCGGCGTTGAGCGCCCGGCGCAGGAGCTCCACGTCGCCCTCGCGCTGAGCCCCCGCGCGCGCGAGACCGAGCAGGAGAACGGACACGGCGAGCGACGGCGCGCCACCGCTCGTGACGCGCTCGAGCTCCCCGCGCGCGACCGACGGAAAACGCACCGTCATCGCGAGCACCGCGCTCGAGGCGGCACCGGCCGCGCGCACGTCCGGATCGTCGAGCGCGCCAATCGCGCGCGGCAGGTCGCGCGGGTCCCCCCGCATCGAGAGGATGTGGAGCGCGGCGGAGCGCACCTCCGCCGACTCGGCGTGAAGGTGCCCGCGGACGAGCTCGAGCGCCTCGGGCCCGAGGACGGTGCCCGCGCTCGCGACGAGCCACAGGAGCTCCGCCCGCCGCGGCGGCGCGATCGAACCGAGCTGCGCGAGCAGCTCCATCGTCGCATCGCGCGCGAGGATCGAGGTCGCCTCCTCGAGCTGCGGCGCGAGGTCCGGATCCTCGAGCGCGGCGAGCACCGCCGCGATCTCCTCGGGGCCGGCGACCACGGCGGAGACGAGCAGCACGTCCGCCCGTTGCTCCGGGCGGTCGAGGCGGCGCAGCACGCGGGCGCTCGTGGCGTCCTTCACGAGTCGATCGCGCAGGAAATCGAGCGGGCGCCGTTGCTCGGCGCGGATCCACTGCGCGAGCGCGGTCAGCGCGCCGAAGGCGACGACCGGATCGGCGTCCAGGAGCGCGCGCGCCAGCGTGAGCGCCGCCTCTTCTTCGGGCGAGTGCGCGAGCGCCCGCATCGCGAGCCGGCGCAGGATCGGATCGTTCAGGAGCGGCTCGAGCGCGCGGAAACCGAGCGGCGCGTCGAGGCGAAGCAACGCTTCGAGCGCAGCGATCCGCATCTGCGTGTCCTGATCGTCGAGGAGCTCGGCGAGCGCCGCCCACGCGCGCTGGCGGACGGACTCGCTCGTCACCGCGACCGCGCCGAGCGCCTCGACGACGGCGTAGCGGACGTTCGCATCCGCATCGGACAACCCGCGCACGAGCGCCTCCGCGCTCCGGTCGTCGGGGATGCCGCCGAGCGCCTCGACGGCGAGCTTGCGGCCATCGGCGTCGAGCTTCGCCAGCGCGTCGGTGGCGACCGGGATCGCGTCGGGTCCGATCGCCACGAGCGCCTCGACCGCGCCGTTGCGCAGCCCCACGTCGTCACGGTCGGCGAGCCCCCGCGCGAGCGCCTTGAGCACCTCGTCCCGGCGAGGGACGATCGGAGCGGCGCTCACGGCTTCCTTGCGGACGCGCCAATCTTCGTCGGCGAGCGCGCGGAGCAGGAGCTCGCCGACGCCCGGTGCATCACGCTCGGCGAGCGTTTGCGCCGCCCGCCGCCGAACCTCCGGCGACGGATCGGCGAGCAACGCCGCGATGTCGGAGACGGGGCGCGTCACGATGCACCTCCGACGCTGCGAACGAGCTCCTCGAGCCGGGACGGGTCGATGACGAACACCAGCGAGCCGTCGTGGCTGGTCACGCCCTCGATCCCGCGTAGATCCTCGGCGCCGCCGAGCTGGGGCGCGGGCCGGAGCTCCCCGCTCCGGAACACGCCGATGACGGAGTCGACGACGAGCGCGAGGCTGCGGTCCTTGCCGTTCACGATGATCCACTTCGTGCCGCGCGTCTGGGTCTTCGGGACGGAGAAGCGCACGCGCAGATCGACGACGGGGACGACGATCTCGCGGTAGTCCGCCACGCCTTCGACGGCGTGCGGCACGCCGGGCAGCTCGATCACGGGGAGCGGGTTCACGATCTCGCGCACGATCGCGATCGGAAGCGCGTAGCTCACCTCTCCGACGCGGCAACCGACCAAGTTCTTCAGCGGATCCTTCCGCCGTTGCGGCCCGTGTTCCATCGCTACACCTGCGCCACTTGCTTGATGTCGAGGAGGACGAGCACGAGCTCGGGCGCGCGCTTTCCGACGCTCCCGTGGACTTGAGCGAGCTTCGGACGCCCGATGCCGAGGATGTGCGCCGGCTGCTCGCCCCCGAGCACCGAAGCGGGCTCGATCTCGTCGACCCCCAGGCGGTAGACCTGCCGCACGTTGTCGACCAGCAAACCGACGTCTTCGTCGTCGGTCGTGGTGACCTCCAGGATCCGCGTGTTCCCGTCGAACGGAGCGGCCGGCAGACCGAGCCGGAGCCGCAGGTCGATCAGCGTGAGGAGCCGCCCACGAACGCTCACCACACCGATCACGTGGGCCGGCGCGCGGGGGACCTCGGTGATCGGGAGCAAGCGGTGGATCTCGCCCACCTCCCCGATCCGCACGGCGTAGACGTCGTGCGCGAGCGTGAACGCCAGGTACTCGGTCCGGGACCCGCCATCACCGCGCCGAGCGGCCGCCGTGGTTCGCTTGACGAGCGCGCTCATGCCGACCTCCCTGACAAGCGGTGTCCGTCGTGCGTGGCGGCGAGCACCTCGTCGAGGAGCGCGGCGATGTCGAGCACGAGCGTCACGCGCTGATCGCCGAGCTCGGTCGCGCCCGCGATCCCGCGCGAGCTGCGGAGCGAGCGCCCGAGCGCCTTGATCACGATGTCCTGCTGACCGACGAGGCGGTCGACGACGAACCCGAGCCGGCGCGTACCGACCGACGCGATGACGACGAAGCCGCGCTCCGGGTAGCTCGACTCGTGACCGAAGAGCTTGCCGAGGCAACAGACCGGCAGGGTCGTGCCGCGAACGGTGATGACCTCGCGCGCGTCCACGACGCGGAGCATCGGGAGCTCGAACGCGATTGCCTCTTCCACGCTCGCGAGCGGGACCGCGTACGAGCGACCCACGACCTCGACGAAGAGGACCGAGATGATCGCGAGCGTGATCGGGAGAGTGACCGTCACCTTGGTGCCGATCCCGACCTCGCTCGTGACGTCCACCACGCCGCCGAGGCGCGAGATGTTGGTGCGCACGACATCCATGCCGACGCCGCGCCCGGAGAGGTCGGTCGCTTCCTCGCGGGTGGTGAAGCCGGGGCGAAACACGAGGTGCAGGATCTCGCGCGGCGAGAGCTCCTTGGCTTCTTCGGTGCTCAGGATGCCGCGCTTGATCGCGGTGGCCACGAGCTGCTTGGGATCCATCCCGCGCCCGTCGTCCTCGACCTCGAGCACGACTTGGTTGCCCTTCTGGAAGGCGTTGAGCGCGATGGTGCCGTTCGGGGGCTTCTTGACCTCGGCGCGGACGGCGCGCCCTTCGATCCCGTGATCGATCGCGTTGCGGATCATGTGCATGAGCGGATCGGACAGCTCTTCCACCAGGAGCTTGTCGAGCTCGGTCTCCGCGCCCGTGACGACGAGGTTCACCGGCTTGTCGAGGTCGCGCGAGAGCTGGCGCACGATGCGCGCGAGCTTGTCGAACGCCTGCCCGAGCGGGACCATGCGCACCTCGAGGATGCCGTTCTGCATCTGCGCGAGGTGACGCTCGAAGCTGCGGTGGACGCGGTGGAGCTCTTGCGAGAGCTCGCGGTACTCGGGCCGCAGGCGGAGCCGCTCCGAGATGCGCTGGAGGGTGGTCCGCACGATCGCGAGCTCTCCGACCACGTTCATCAGGTGATCGAGCTTGCGGATGTCGACGCGGACGGTCTGGCTCACCGACCGGAGCGAGACGTCCTTGCTGTGGGTCCCGTCCGGCGGGATGACCGAGGGCGACGGGTTCGCCGAGAGCGCCGAGCGCGCGAGCGACGTGCCGGCTTCCTGCACGAAGCCCTGCGGCACCGGCGTCGGGATCCCCGTGCGGCGCGGCGACGGCCCCGCGGACGGCAGGTTCGGGCCGCTGCCGAGCGGCGCGGGTCCGGCGCGCCGCGGCACCTCTTCCACCGCGGTGGTCGGGCTCCCCAGGACGCCGACGAGCGTGACGAGCGGCTCGGGGCTCGCCATGAGCACCTCGAGCTCGATCGCGTCGGCGGCGGCCGCCGAGCCCGTCGGGAGGTAGGTGATGATCTCGCCGAGGGGCTTGGCCTTCGCCTTGAGCTCCTCGAGCGCGGTGTCGATCGTCGCGAGGGGGAACTGGACGCGCAGCTTGTAGAGCCCGAGGCCCGCCTGGATGCTCGTGCGGAGGCGGTGCTCCTCGTATTCGGTGAGCACGCCGAGCAGCCCCGGGTCGAGCTCGTACTGCGCGACCGGGCTGGCCTGAACGGCGGGGCCGCGGTTCGTGATCTCGGCGAGGGCCAGCAAGAGGCCCTCGACCTCCCCTTGGGGGCTCGGGCCGTCGCCGCGCTCGGCGGCGAGGATGCGCCCGTAGAGCTCCACGGCGCGGAAGATGACGTCGAGGACCTTCGGCGTCGGCTCCATGCGCCCGAGCCGAAGCTCGTCGAGCACGTCCTCGAGCTCGTGGGAGACGCCCGTCATCAGCGTCGCCCCGAACATCCCCGCGAGCCCCTTCAGCGTGTGGACGGCGCGGAAGACGTCGTTGACGAGCTCGGGGTCGACCTTCTCGTCCCGGACGGCCTGATCGAGCGCGAGCACGTCGCGACCGAGCCCGTCGACGAGCTCCTGCGCCTCGGAGAAGAACTCCTCGCGCGCCTTGTCTGCGGCGCCGTCGCCGCGACCGCCGCCCGGATCGGCCATCTCAGCTCACCCGCCCGGCGCCGGCGCCGAGCACCTTCGCGCACGCGGCGGCGAACGTGTCCTCGGTGAAGGGTTTGGGGAGGAAGGCATTCGCCCCCAGCGACATCCCGCGCTCGACGTCGCGCTCGGTGTTCTGGGTGGAGATGATGAGGAGCGGCGTCTGTTTGTGGTGCTCGCTCTGGCGCACGAACTTGATGAGCTCGAGGCCGTTGATGTCGGCCATGTTGATGTCGGTGACGATGAGCTCGTACGGCCCGCGGGGAAGGAGGCGCATGGCCTCGAACCCGGAGCGCGCCTCGGTCACCTCGAAGGCACCGACGCGGCGTGTGAAGCCCTCCCCTTCGACGATGGCGCGGACGAAGGCCCGGGTGGTGGATGAGTCCTCGACGACCAGAACCTTGCGCATGCAGCTCCGACCGGCATGATACACCACAGGCAGCTCTGATAAGCTCCGCTCGTCATGGCGGAACCTCCGACCGCGGCCGTGCTCATCCTCGGGAACGAGCTCCTCTCGGGCAAGGTCGAGGACAAGAACCTCGTCGTGCTCGCGACCCTGCTCCGCCGCCACGGCGTTCGGCTCGCCCGGGTGGTCATGGTCGGGGACGAGCTCGACCTCATCGCGGCCGAGGTGAAGGCGCTGGCCGGCAGCCACGATTGGCTCTTCACCTCGGGCGGGGTCGGCCCCACCCATGACGACGTGACGATCGAAGCCGTGGCCAAGGCCTTCGGGGTGGAGGTCGACTCCAGCCCCGAGCTCGAGGCCATGATCCGTGCACACTACAAGGAAAGGACCACCCCCGGGCACCTCCGGATGGCCCTGATCCCCCGGGGGGCCCGCCTGGAGACCACGGCGGAGGTCCGCTGGCCCACCGTTCGGTTCGGGAACGTCATCTGCCTCCCGGGCATCCCGGAGGTGTTCCGGATGAAGCTGCCGGTGGTCGCCGCCGCCATCGGGATGAGCACCGCCTACCTGTCGGCCGCCGTCTATACCCTCATGGACGAGGGGGATCTCCGCCCCCTCCTGGACCGGGTGGTGGCCGACTTTCCCGACGTGGACGTGGGGTCCTACCCCCGGTGGCCGGCGCCCGGAGAGACGGCGGAGACGGCCGAATACCGCACCAAGCTCACCTTCGACGGCCGGGACCGCGCCCGGGTGGCCGCCGCTCGGGACGCCTTCGTCGCCAGCCTACCCGCCGGGGAGCCGCGCCGGGTCACCGATCCGAGCAACTGAAAGGGTCCCTGATGGACACCGAGGGTTCTTGGCCGCTACACTCCGTCGCGGAGGTTTTCGGTCTCCCTTCCTGAGCGCTGCTCGACACACCCATGTGGAAACTGGTCATCGAGGACGACGAAGGAAAGCGGACCGTGGTCCCGCTCACGAGGGACGACTACACGGTCGGCCGCAAGGAGGGGAACACCATCCGCCTGACGGAGCGCAACGTCTCGCGTGAGCACGCGAAGATCCGCAAGTCGGCGAACGGTGCCTCGACGAACGGCGCAGCTGCGAACGGTGGCAGCCCGTTCGTGCTCGAAGACCTCACGAGTTACAACGGCGTGTACGTCAACGGTCTGCGGGTAGCCCAGCCGCAAGGCCTGCAGCACGGGGATCTGATTCAGATCGGCGACTACCGCATCGTCATCCAGGACGATGCTGCGGTCGAAGACGCGTCGGCGATGGCGACGACGACGCAGGACATGAAGTCCACGATGCCGACGGGCGCCAACCAGCGCGGCGCGCAGCTGATGGAGCGGCCGAACCGCTTCGTCATGCTCGCAGGCCCGACGCCCGGCGCCGAGTACAGCCTCGATCAGGAGCGCGTCACGATCGGCCGCGCCGAGGACTGCACGATCTCGATCAACCACAACTCGGTGAGCCGCCTTCACTGCGAGGTCCACGCCCTCGGCGACGGCCGCTTCGAGATCATCGACAAGGGCTCGTCCAACGGCGTCCGCGTGAACGGCTCGGATCTTCGCCGTGGCATCGTCGAGCCGGGGGACATCCTCGAGCTCGGGGACGTGCGCTTCCGCTTCGTCGGCGCCGGCCAGATCTTCATCCCCGCTCCGGGCGATGCGACCACGCAGCTCGAGACGATCGGCGATCGCCCCGCGAGCGCCCCGCGCTCGGAGCGCGGCGGCCGTCCGCAAGGCGGAGGCAGCGTCGTTCCGTGGGTGCTCGTCGGCGCGCTGTTCGCCGTCATCCTGGTCGGCGGCTTCGCCTACTGGCAGCGGTCGCAGAGCCAGCCCAACACGGTCCCCTCGGCGACGACCACGGGCGCCCAGCCCGAGGACAAGGAGCAGCTCGCGCTCCAAGCCGCGAAGAAGCTCTGCGAGACGGGCGACTGCGAGGCCGCGCACGACAAGCTCGTCGTCAGCATCGCGGATCACTCGCCGCTCCAGCAGTCGCCCGACTACCAGAACATCGAGACGCGCTGGGCGGACATCCTCCTCGACCGCGCCGACAAGGAGAAGGACGTCGCGAAGAAGCGCGCGCTCTATCACCAGGTCGAGGCGACCTCGACCGTCCCGCAGAGCCGGCGCGACATCGCGACCGCGAAGCTCCAGGAGATCGACGCGCAAGGCGGCACGCACCTCAACCAGCTGCCGACGGCCACGGCGAGCGCCCCCACCGGGACCGCGACCGGCACCGCGACCACGCACCCCTCGGGGACGGCGACCGGAACGGCGACCACGCACCCGACCGGAACCGCGACGACCACGGCGACCGCGACGACCACCACCACGGCGACCGCGACGACCAAGCCGTCCGGCGGCGGCAGCGTCGCCGAGCAGGCGCGCGGGATGATGCTCAACAACAACCCGAGCGGTGCGCGCTCGATCCTCGAGCCGCGCGTCTTCGCGAAGAAGGCGACGCCGGAAGAAGCGGGCCTCCTCTGGGACGCCTGCAAAGCCATGCGCGACAAGCAGTGCCGCGACACGGTGGACCAGCTCTACCCCGGCAACCCGCACCACTGAGGGGGGCGGAGAAGCCGGACGGCGCCGGATCACGCCGGATTCTCATTTTGGGGATACGGCGTAAGCGCCCACCTGCCGGGAAAATGCCCATCGCCTCGTAACGGGGTAGACTTCCATCCGCCGCATTCTTTTGCGGCCCCCTCCCCGATGAAACTTCGCGTCCGATCGATCTTCGTCGCGTCGGTGGCGGCGAGCGCTCTCCTCGCTTGCTCGCTCGCCCTCAAGACCTCCGATGAGCAGTGCAACGTCGACGGCGACTGCGCCGCGCGTGGCTCTGCCTTCGCGAACACCCGCTGTGACAATCATGTCTGCGTCCCCTACGCCGACTCGGGAAACCCCGACGTCGTCGTCGACGCTCCGCCTGCCGATCCCATCTGGGGATGCCTCGGCAGTGTCGTGTTCCCACCGCCGGCGAAGCCGAAGGTCAAGGTCACGATCCCCTTCGTCGAGCTGGTGCAGAAGACGCCCATCAGCGACATCAAGGTGCGCGTCTGCGCTCGCCTCGACGTGAGCTGCAACAACCCGGTGGCACCGCCGACGTCACCCGGGCCCGACGGAAAGGTCTCGTTCGACGTCGACGCGAACTTCGACGGCTTCGCCGAGGTGCTGCCCCAGACCAACGATGCCGGCACGCCGAACTACGTGCCGTCGCTGGTGTTCTTCAACCCTCCGCCGACGGACGACCACGTCTACCCGACGATCCTCCTGCTCACTCCGACGACGCTCACGACCGTCGCCGCTGCGGCGGGCACCTCGATCGATCCCAAGCTCGGCAACATCTTCTACGCCGCCCTGAACTGCAAAGGCGAGCCGGGCGAAGGCGTGAGCGTCAGCCCCGATCGGACCGAGAGCACCACGCAGGGCTTCTACCTGATCAAGGGGCTCCCGAGCACCGCGGCGTCCGCCACCGACAGCTCCGGCTACGGCGGCATCGCCAACACGCCGCTCAGCTTCGTGAAGGTCAGCGCCACCCACTTCGCTTCGAAGAAGCTCATCGGCAGCACGACCGTCCTCTCGCGCGCCGGCACGATCACGTACGTCTACCTCGTACCGTCTCCCAACTGAGCCAGCCTTGAACGCAGCCTCTCCCGATTCCCTGAAGAGCGGGCGCTACCGCCCCATCGCCACCCTGGGTCAGGGTGGGATGGCGCGCGTGCTGCTCGTCGTCAGTACGGGTCAGGCGGGGGTCCAGAAGCTGCTCGTCGTGAAGGAGATCCGACCCGAGCTCGCGCACGACTCCGAGTTCGTGACGATGTTCATGGATGAGGCGCGCTTGGCCGCGCGCCTGAGCCACCGCAACATCGTCCACACGTACGACGTCGGGCTCGACGAGTCGGGCGAGGCACCCCGCCCGTTCATGGTGATGGAGTACCTCGAGGGCCAGTCGCTCCAAGCGCTGGTCAATCGCGTCAAACGCGACGTGATGCCGCTCGAGATCTACCTGCGCATCCTCACCCACGCGCTCGCGGGTCTCCACTACGCGCACGAGCTCCGCGACTTCGACGGCGCGCCCCTCCAGGTCGTCCACCGCGACGTGACGCCGCAGAACGTGTTCGTCTGTTACGACGGGCAGGTCAAGCTCGTGGACTTCGGCATCGCGAAGGCCTCGGGCTCGGCGGCGCGCACGGAAGCGGGCACGTTCAAAGGCAAGCTCGGCTACGTGGCGCCCGAGCAGATCGTCGGCGAGAACGTGGACCGCCGCGCGGACATCTTCAGCGTCGGCGTGATGATGTGGGAGGCGATCGCGCGCCGCCGCATGACGGCGGGCGAGACGGAGGGCGCCGTCCTCCACAAGCGCACGCACGGGACGCAGCAGCGCATCGTGGAGGTCGTCCCGGACGTGGACCCGCGCCTCGCCGCGATCTGCGACCGCGCGATGGCGCTCGACCCCACCGAGCGCTACGCGAACGCTGCCGAGCTCCAGTCGGACCTCGAGGCCTTCCTCGACGCGGCGAGCATGCGCGCCGGCGATCGCGAGATCGGCAAGCTCGCGTCGGACGCGTTCGAGGCCGAGCGCACGCGCATCAAGGGCGTCATCGAGCACCAGCTCGTCGCCGTCTCGCGCTCGGGGACGGGCTCGTTCCCGTCCGTCCTCCCGACCCTCGGCCGCGAGGATCAACCGAACAGCATGCGGACCGCGCTTCGGTCCGAGCCGCCGGGCGTCGTCGAGAACGTGATCCCGGTCCACACGTCGTCACCGCCGCCGCCGGGCACGCCGAACACGGGCCCGGCCTTCACGGTGACGAACCCGCGCCAGCGGATCCCGCGCGGTCCTGCGGTCGCGATCGGCGTGATGCTCGTGCTGGGCATCGGCGTCGCCGTCGCGGTCGCGCTCGGTGGCGGCAAGAGCGACGCGAAGACGACGGCCGGCTCGGCGTCGGTCACCGCGGCCACGGTGGCGCCGAGCCTCGCGGCGACGGGGACGGGGTCGCTCACGATCACCGCCACGCCCGGGTCGGCGAAGCTCCTCCTCGACGGCGAGCCGCTCGCGCACAACCCGTACCACGGCGCGATCCCGCACGACGGTACGACGCACGTGCTCACGGTCACGGCAGACCGCTACGGCACCGAGACGCGGAAGCTCGTCTACGACGGCGACGTGAACGCGAACGTGACGTTGAAGGAGCTCGACGGCAAGTCGAACGGGCGGCCGCCGATCGCCGTGGTGGGGACGGCTCCGACCGCGAGCGCGACCGCCATCACGACCGCGACCGCCCCCGCGACGGCGACGACCAAAGACAACGGCGGCGCTGGCACCGACATCGCGAAGGACCCGAAGCACACCCACGGCATCGACGAGAAGGACCCCTATTGATGGCTCGCCGGACGGCTTCAATCATTGCATTTTGCACGCTTCTCGCCAGCGCGCCGCTCGTGACGCGTCCCGCGTTCGCGGCGCCGACGCCCGAGCAGATCGAGGAGGGCCGCGGCCACTTCAACCGCGGCGTCGAGTACTACAAGGAGAACGACTTCCGGAACGCGCTCGTCGAGTTCAAGCGCGCGTACGACATCGCTCCGAACTGGAAGGTGCTCTACAACCTCGGCTACACGAGCCTCGAGCTCCAGGACTACGCCGCCGCGCTCCGCTACTTCGAGCGCTACCTGGGGGACGGCGGAGCCGACGTCCCGGCCGACAAGAAGACCAAGGTCCAGGGCGAGCTCGACAAGCTGCAGAAGCGGGTCGCGCGCATCACGGTGGACGTCAACGTCGAGGGCGCCGAGGTCCTCGTGGACGACGTCTCGATCGGAAAGTCGCCCCTGACCGAGCCGGTGCTCGTCAGCGCCGGGCGCCGCAAGATCGTCGTCAACAAGGGTGGCGCGACGCAGACGCGCGTGATCGACGTCGCGGGCGGCGATACGACGAAGGTGTCGATCGAGCTCGAGCAAGCGAAGGGGCCGACCGGTAGCGGCGGGGGCGGGTTGGTCGTTCCCCCCGGTGGCCAGACGACGGAGCCGAGCAGTGGCGGCGGCCCGAGCACCGGGTTCTGGGTATCGCTCGGGGTCACCGGCGCGCTCGGCGTCGGGACGGTGGTCACGGGGGTGCTGGCGCTGTCGGCGAAGAGCAAGTTCGACGACACGATCGCGAAGGTCGGCGTGACCCCGACCGACGTGGACGACGCGCGAACCAAGACGCGCACCCTCGCGCTCGTCACCGACATCCTCGGCGGCGCCACGCTCGCGGGCGCGATCGTCACCGTGATCGTGGGGCTCACGACGAGCGGGAAGAGCGCGCCCAAGAAGGACGCGGCGCCGCCGCCGGTGTCGTTCTCGGTCTCGCCGTTCGGGGCGTCCGTCTCCGGCTCGTTCTGACCTACTGGTTCGAGATCATCAGCGGCAGGTAGTGCTTCACGCCGCCGAGCGTGGCGATGACGGTGAGGAGCTCGAGCTTCTGCTGGCTCTCGTTGTTCACCGTGACGTCGATGTAGGTGCTCTCGCCGTTCACGCCGCTGGTCTTCTTCGGGTCGACGCTGACGGAGAGTCGACCCGTGACCGGGTTCACGACCGGGTTCGACTCGGCCGCGCTGATCGTGATCGGGCCCGTGGCGGCGTCGCTGTAGATGCCGACGGCGATGTGGATGGTGTCGCCTTGCTTGGCCTTGTAGCCCTTCGCCTTGATGGACTGGTTGCCGAACGCGACGGTGAGGTCCTCGAGCGCGAGCGGCGCGACGTTCCAGTAGGGAGTCGCGAAGGGCTGGCAGGGCGAATGCCCGAGCGGACCTTGGACGTTCGACCACGAGCGCTGAACCGTGTACGCCAACGGAGCGACCTCCGTGTAGAACGAGTCCTTGAAGAACTCGCAGGAGTCGGCGTTCTCGTCGTTGTTCCGCTGCCAGAGCTCGAACGCGAGGAACTCGTCGTCGAAGCTCCGAATCGCCGGCTTCGCGCGCGGGAGCGGATCCGTGACGGCTTCGTCGATCTCGTGGCTCGAAGCGCCCGTCACCGCGTTCGGCGTGGTGCAGTTCGGGAGCACCGCGTAGATCGTAGCCTTGCCGTTGGCGTCGAAGCTGTCGTGGTACCCGCCGATCCCGGACGTGCACGCGGGTTTTCCATCGACCATCACCGTCGTCGTCTTCGGGTAGTAGAGGACGTAGATCGTCTGGTCGGTCCACGCGGGGAGGAGCGTTCCCAGGTTCGATTGGATGAACTGGTGCGCTCCGTTGTCGTCGGCCTGCGCCGGCGCGGCGCCCGTGACGTGAACGTGGTTCGAGGGCCCGCTCGTCGCGGGACCGACGCCCCACTCGCCGACCGCCGCTTGGAAGTACGGCGACGCGCCGATCGCGTCACCGAAGTCTTCGTAGGTCTGCCGGTTCGGGTCGCCGTCCCACGTGATCGTGACGATGACGGGGTTCTTCAGGATGGGTCCGCCCAGGTTCGAGAGCTGTCCCATCCACGGCTTGAACGCCGGATAGGTCGTGCTCGGTCCGCCGTACGCGCCGTCGGGGGCCGCATCCGTGCCTGCATCCGCCGTGACGACATCGGGCGAGCCGTCGGCCGAGCCACCATCCCCCGCGATCGGGTCCGGATCGGAGCCACCGCACGCGAACGCGAGCACGCTCAGGAGCGCAGCTTGAAGCGCGAGCCTCGTCTTCATGGGGACGCACCGTCGCGCGCCTCGTCCGTCGCGTCGAGCCTTCGATCGTCGATTTGTCAGGGAAGCTCCTACTCGGGTCGCGCCGAGGAGGAAAATTGCAGTCCGGCGCGCCCGGAGAGCGCACGCAGCCGCGTCGCTCCGACCGGCGGCTCGGGTTGCCACGGGACGATCGCGATCCGCGTCGCGTAGTCGCGCTTCACGCGCTCGATCTGGACGAGCTCACGCGCCATGCGCTCGCGCAGGACGGGATCCTTCGTGCCGCTCGCGACGAGCGTCGCGTTGATCACCCACGCAAACGGCTCGATCCCCGCGCGCCGCAGATCGGCCTGGAGCGCTGCCGCCTCCGTCACGGGTGTGGTCTCCGCGAGCGTGACGATGACGACCTTCGTGTAGGCCGGGTTGCGGAGGCGCATCAGGGGCGTCGTCAGTCGGCTCGCCTCGGCGGCCGACACGCCGCGCAGCACGTCGCGGTGGTACGCGCCCGTCGCGTCCAGCAGGAGCAACGTGTGCCCCGTCGGCGCGGTGTCGAGCACGACGATCCCGCGGTTCGCCTCGGAGACGAGCTTCGAGAACGCATGGAAGACGGCGACCTCCTCGGTGCAGGGCGACCGCAGATCCTCGACCAGGAGCGCGCGCCCTTCCGCATCGAGCCCGGCGCCCTTTCGCGCGAGCACGCGCTCCGTGTAGGCGGCCGTCTCCGCCTGCGGATCGATCCGACTGACGCGCAGCCCGGGCACGGCCCCGTCGATCGTGCGCGCGACGTGCGCCGCCGGGTCCGTCGTGCTGAGGTGAACGGGAGCGCCGCGCGTGGCGAGCTCGAGCGCGAGCGCGGCCGCGATCGTGGTCTTCCCCACGCCGCCCTTCCCCATCACCATCACGAGCTCGTGCGGCGCGGCGAGCTCGTCGACGAGCGTGGAGAGCGACGGCAGCGAGGGAACCGTCGCCGGCGCGACCGGAGGAGGCACCGCGCGCTTCCGATCGAGCAGCGCCCGCAAGGCATCGAGCCCGACCATGTCGAAGCCCGCGAGCGGGACCTCCGCGCGAGGCAGCGCGCGCAAGGTCGGCGGCATCTCCGCCAGAGCAGCCGTGCCACGCCTCGCGAACGCGGCGGCGACCGGATCGGTGGCGTCCGCCGGGTGGAACACGGCGTTCACGACGAGCGACTGATTCTCGATCCCGAGCGCGTGCAGCTCCTCCGCCGTACGGCCGGCTTCCCGGAGCGCGGCCACGTCGGGGCGCGTCACGAGGACGACCATCGTCGCCTTCGGGTCGGAGAGCGCCTTCAACGCTGCGGCGAAGCGGTCGTGGTGCATCGTGAGACCGGAGTGAGGACCGAGGCACGATGCGCCGCGCGGGTTCTGGTCCAGGAACGTCGTCCACGCGAGCGGGAGCGCGAGTAGGCGCAAGGTGTGACCGGTCGGCGCCGTGTCGAAGACGACGTGATCGAAGCCCTGCGCGTCCGCGCCACCGATGAGCCCCGCGAACTCGTCGAACGCGGCGATCTCGGTCGTGCACGCGCCGGACAGCTGCTCGCGGATCGTGCGGAGCTCGTCCTCGCTCTTGGTGCCCCGGTACGGCGAGAGCACGCGCTCGCGATAGGCCTCGGCTGCCGCGCCCGGATCGACGTTCATCGTCATCAGGTTCGCGACGCCGGGAACGGCGGTGGGCGCGTTCGCGATCTTCACGCCGAGCATCTCGTCGAGGTTGGACGCCGGATCGGTGCTCACGAGGAGCACCCGCTTGCCGGCGTCGGCGAGAGCGATCGCCGTCGCGCACGAGAGCGCGGTCTTCCCCACCCCGCCCTTGCCGGTGAAGAAGACGTGTCGCGGGAGGCTGTCGAAGAGCGGCATCGCTCGAACCTTTCAGTACGTCTCGACGTGAAAGCGCCCTTCTCCGCGCAGCTTCACCTCGAGCTCGGGCCACGAAGCTCCGTGCATCTTACACACTTCTGCGATGGCCGCGAGCACGCCCTCTTCCATGCGCTTGTGCCCGCAGAGGTACACGTGGGTCTCGGGATCCTTCAGCATGTCCCATGTGTCGTCGTGGCGAGCGAGGATCCGATCCTGGACCCAGGCCTTCGGCACGCCGGGCGTACGCGAGAACGCGAGCTCCACGTCGATGAGATCGCGCGAGAGCTTCATCAGCGGACCGAAGTAGGGGAGCTCCTCGCGCCGCCGCGCGCCGAAGAAGAGCAGGATGTCGCCGCCCTCGCCGAGCGGGAGCCGCCGCCGCCGCCGCTCGGTCATCGCCCGCATGGGCGCGGAGCCCGTGCCTGTGCAGATGAGGAGCAGGCGCGAGCCCGGGTGATTCGGCATCAAGAAGCTGGAGCCGAAGGGGCCCGTCACCGTCACGGTGGCGCCCTTCTCGAGATCGCACAGGTAGTTCGAGGCGACGCCGCGGACCGGCTTGCCCTCGCGATCCGTGACCACCCGCTTCACGGTGAGGGCGAGGTTGTTGTGCTTGGGTCGCTCGCCGTCGCGCGGGCTCGCGACCGAGTAGAGCCTGACATGGTGGGGGCGCCCGTCCTCGTCGGTGCCGGGCGGCACGATGCCGATCGATTGCCCCTCGAGGACGGGGAACGCGGTCTTCCCGAAGTCGAGGACGATGTGCCGGATGTCGACCTCCGACCCTTCTTCGACCAGCCGATGGTTGCCGACGATGGTGGCGAGCGCCGGTCGATCGGCCGAGTAGAGGCCGACGTAGGGGTGCGCGGCGGACCACGGCGGAGGGGTCTGACCCACGTGCTCGGTCGCGCGCGCGGTCATCTCGGCGACGTCGTTTGGGACGACGCTGGGATCCGCCGCGCGCTCGTCGGGCGGGAGCTCGTCCCACCCGAGCTGCTCGGCGACGGCGTGCGGCTTCGTCACCTGGCGCCACGAGTCGATCGCACCGGTGGGGCACGGCGGGAGACAGACGCCGCACCCGTCGCATTTCTCGAAGTCGACGACGTAGTTGCGCTTGTCGTGCGAGATCGCACCGACGGGACACTTCTCCTCGCAGGTGTTGCAGCGAATGCAGACCTCGGGATCGATGAGGTGCTGGCGGAGCAATCCGGTCAATGGAACCGCACGTACTCGAAGTCGACGCCCTTGCCGTTGATGCCGACGCGCGGCGGCGCGATCCAGGAGGCGTACTTCCCGGGCTCCACGACGCGGCCCATGAGCGCGCGCACGTGCTGGAAATCCGCGTCGGTGGGCAGCCACTCCGCTTCGTGCTTCTTCCACTCGGCTTCGGAGACGACCTTGCCGCCCGGCGTGACGTGCGCCTTCGCGAACGCGCCGATCTTCCGGTGGAACGCCTTGTGCGCGAGCGCGAGGCGGGTGGAGAACCCGGCCTTCTCGATGATCTTGTTCCAGCGCGAGACGCCGGCCGCGCAGTCGACGATGTAGTCGTCGCGCAGGCGCTCGTTGAGCGTGAGGAGCGCGCTGCCCTGCGCCTCGACCAGAGCGTCTCCGCGGAGCTCGAGGAGCGGGTAGTGCGCGGTGGTGAGGACGTGGTCGTCGCCGGTGATCTTCTCCTCTTCGAAGCGGCCCTTCAGCCCCATCGAATAGAAGGTGGACGCGTTGGAGCTCACCTCGCTGCCGTAGAGGTCGAGCGTGACGCTGAAGTGGAAGTTCAGGTAGCGCTGGATGGTGGGCAGGTCGATCGCGCCAGCGGCGCGGATCTTGTCCGGGTCCTCGCTCTTGATCTCCTTCATCACGTCGCACGTGCGCTGGATGACGCGACCGACGCCGCTCTCGCCGACGAAGAGGTGATGCGCCTCCTCGGTGAGCATGAAACGCGTCGAGCGCGCGAGCGGGTCGAAGCCGCTCTCGGCGAGCGCCGCGAGCTGGTACTTCCCGTCGCGATCGGTGAGGAAGGTGAACATGAAGAACGAGAGCCAGTCCGGCGTCTTTTCGTTGAACGCGCCGAGCAAGCGCGGCTTCTCGTCCGAGCCGCTGCGGCGCTGGAGGAGCATCTCGCCCTCCTCGCGCCCGTCACGCCCGAAGTACGCGTGGAGGAGATAGACCATCGCCCAGAGGTGACGGCCCTCCTCGACGTTCACCTGGAAGAGGTTCCGCAGATCGTAGAGGCTCGGGCACGTCGCGCCGAGGTGGCGCTGCTGCTCGACGCTCGCCGGCTCGGTGTCGCCCTGCGTGACGATGATCCGGCGGAGGGTGGAGCGGTACTCGCCCGGCACCTGGTTCCACACCGGTTGTCCCTTGTGGGTACCGAACGCGATCTTGCGGTCGGGCTGGGGCGGCGTGAGGAAGATGCCCCAGCGGTAGTCGGGCATCTTCACGTAGTCGAAGTGTGCCCACCCGTCCGCCTCGACGCTGACGGCCGTCCGCAGGTAGACGTCCCAGTCCCGGCTCTCGATCGGCCCCATCTCCTTCCACCACTCGAGGTAGTGCGGCTGCCACTGCTCGAGCGCGCGCTGGAGGTTCTTGTCGGTCGCCAGATCGACGTTGTTCGGGATCTTGGAGGTGTAGTCGATGCCCATGAGGGCATGACCCTCAGCAAGAGTCGTGCTCCGCTCCGGAGCGCGCGCCGTGCGCGGAAATCGCGCGCGCGCGCAGAATCCTGCGTGCAATCTCCGCGTGGCTGCGCAGAGGTTGCGGGCGCCGCGCTCAGTCGGAGGTCGCGCCGTCGGCCGGGGCGGCCTCGGGCGAGGCGTCGTTCGCGTCCTTCTTGACGTCGGGGACGGCGCCGTCGGGCAGGGTGCAGACACCGGGCGTGTCGCAGTAGTCGCCGGGAGCTTCGCTGCAGGCGAGCACGGCCACCGAGCTCGCGAGAGCCGCGAGCGCGGCGAGGGCGAGGAGCCGCATCAGAACGACCCCCCGAGGGTGATCGAGGCGGAGCCCGGGCCCACCGACGGCGTGACCTGCACCGGCGCGGCCTTCTTGCCCGACGTCGCGGCGAAGACGATGAGGCTCACGCCGCCCGCGAAGAAGATCAGGCCCGACACGAGCGAGATGATGCTGAGCGTGTGCTGCGTGCCCTGCGAGTCGCGCGCGGACTTGTAGTCGAGGCAACGCGGCGCGTCCTGGTTCACGCAGACGCCGGTGTTGGCGTAGGCGTCGGCTTCTTCCTTCGACGAGTTGCTGCTCGCCGCGAACGCGCCGAAGCCGATGAACCCGAGGATGCCGCCCGCGGTCAGGATGCCGCCGACCGCGATCGCGGGGCCCTTGGACTTGGGCGGACCGTCGTCCACCGGAGGCGGAGCGCTCGCGCTGCCCGTGGGAGGCGGCGCGACGGTGGCGCTCGCGCTCGGCGGAGGAGCGGTCACGGTGGCGCTCGGCGGAGGAGCGGTGACGGTGGCGCTCGGCGGCGGCGGCGTGGTCGCCGTCGCGCTCGGCGGCGGCGGAGCACCGGCGTCCGGCGTCTCGACGCGCGGAGCGTCCTTGTGGAGCACGATCGCGACGGCCTTGCCGTTGAAGACGGTCTGCTTCGTGGTCTTGGTCTGCGAAGGCCACACGGCTTCGACGTCGTGATCGCCCGAGGCGATGAACACGGACTTCGAGATCGGCGAGGTCCCCACGAACTTGCCGTCGATGGAGACGCGCGCGCCGGCATCGACGTCGAAGTCGAGCTGACCGACGCGGAGCTTCGTGTCGGCGAAGACCTTCTCGATCTCGGGCCGGAGCGCGTCGCTCTTCGTGCGCGGATCGTCGAGCCACTGCTGGAAGTGGGTCGCAGCGTCGACCCACATCGAGAGCTCGACCTCGGTGAGCGCCAGGTTCTTCGGGCAGTTCGTCGTCTGGACGACGGCGCACGCTTGGACGAACTTCACGCGCGCAGCGGAGAACTGCTTCTGATCGAAGAGAGCCTTGCCCTCTTGGAAGCGCTTCTGCGCCTCGTCTTGTTCGTTCGATTGAGCGAACGCCGCAGAGCAGAGCGCGACCGACGCGATCCCCAGTCCGAGGACCGCCGCGAAGTGGACCTTACGGTTCATTGATCAAGGAGGGCTTGGTGGAGGTGGGAGGAGCCGTTGCAGTCGCAGTGGCCGTGGTCGGCGGAGGCGGTGCCGTCGCCGTCGCCGTGGTGGGAGGAGGCGGCGCCGTCGCGTGGGTCGTCGCGGTGCCGCGGGAGGTACCGGTGCCGGAAGGCGGGTGACCGGCGCCCGCAGTCGCGCCGCCCGGCGGCGTAGCGGAGGCGGGAGCCGAGGCGACGGCCGATGCTGCGCTCGCGGGAGCGGAGGCGGTCGCTGCGACGGAGGCCGAGGCCGCGACGGAGGAGCTGGCGGAGGGGGTCGCCGATACGGACGACGCAGCGGTCGCGGCGGGCGCCGACGATGTGATGGTCGCCGTCGCCGTGGCGGGCGTCGTGGTGCCGCCACCGTGGAGCCGATCCTTCAGGAAGTACCAGCCGAGACCGCCGCCGAGGAGGAGCACGCCGAGCGCGATCCACATCCCGCTCTTCGATTTTTCCTCGCCCTCGTCGAGGGCCTTGAGCGTCGGGAACCGCTGGTTCGCCGGATCGCCCTTCTTCTTTTCTTTCTCGGGCTTCCCTTCGAGCGCGGCGCGCGCGGAGGTCACGACGGGCTTCGTCTCGGATTTCTTCTCGGGCTCGCTCTTCTTCTCCGGTTCGCTCTTCTCGGCGACGAGCTCGACCGGAATCGACGACGCCGGCTTCGACGACGCCGGCTTCGACGAGCCTGGCTTCGAGTCGGCGCCCGTGCCCTCGGCCATGATGACGGCGGCGGAGACGCGCGTCTTCGCGAGCTCGGACTTGGGACCTTCGAGCTCGAGGTCGGCGGCGGAGACCGGCTGCGTCGCCGGCGACATCTCCGTGCGCGGCGCGGGCTCGACGGCCGCGTCGAGGTCGGTGTCCGGCTCGAGCGCGGCCACGGGATCGCCGCGGTCGACGCGCTGCGTGAGGACCGAGCTGCTCGACGGAGGCACCTTGTCACCGCGCTCGGTCATCGCCGAGCCAGACGACGGCGGCCCGTCGCTAGCGGATGGCGGAACCGGCGAGGTGCGGGTCCCGTACGCGATGATCGGGAGCGGCGGGGGCCGGGGCGAGTTGGTCGGCGGGGTATCGCGACTTTCGCTCTGTCCCTGAACCTCCGGCACAGCGGGGGCCGGAGGGACCGACTTGGCCTTCATGCTGTTCGCCCCACCCAGATCCTGGAGCATGCCTTCCAGGCCGAGGAACGTGGGCTTCTCCGAGTCACTCATGTCCGGCGGGATGAATGTGACTCGTTTGGCCGTGCCCGCGCAACACCTTCTCACGTGGGAGACGCACCTACCCCTACGCCGGGGACGGTGTCACTTGCACGGAGGGCGTAGGATTCGAATGGTCCGGGGGTCGGAGCGAATGGACCACGCGATCGTGCCGTCGTCTCGGAGAGCGACCCCCGAATGTTGGTCCATCGCCAAGTAGTTGGGGGGATCGATCGCGAACAGCCGCCGCGACGGCGCTCCGGAGTAGGGGACGAAGATCATCGCGTCCTCCACGCAGACCGCAACGCCATGGCGGTTCGTCGCCAGGCACGAGACGTTGCGTCCCCTGTAGAGCACGTGTTTCTCGCCTGCCCGGACTTCGTAGAGGACGAACGGCTCGGTGGGGCCGTGGAGGACGCGCCTCGACCAACCCGTCACCGCGAACACGGATTCTCCGACCGCGGCGATGGGTGCAGGCGCGTGCGCGTCGGTCGTGGCGAGGACGGTTTCGACCTTGCCCCCCGCCGACCGGCGTTGGAGGAGCTTTCCATCGACGAAGTAGACGGCACCACCGTCGAGGAGAATCTCCGGAAGCGTGTCTCCGCTCAGGTCGCGGCCATCCCGACGGAGGAGCCAGCCGGCCCGATGCGGCATCGAAACCTCGTCCAGCCACCCTTCGACCGCATAGACGTGGCGGTCCGCGTCGACCTCGATGTCGTCGCCGAGAGTGGCGATCGGGACTTCGCGGTCGCCGCCGGTGGGCTCTCGGAGACGCCACCCGCTCTCTTGGTAGAGGAGCCCGTCCGCCGTGATCGCGCCGAACAGCGCCCCATCGGTCGGTGAGATCTCGGTCGTGGATCCACCACAGAGCTCGCGATACGAGAGACGGTTCGAGTTCCACTGCCACACGAGCCGCGTGCCCCAGAACGCGATGGTCGTAGCAGGACGCACCGCGGTCGGATCGACGGGGATCGTCGACAGCTCGCACGCGCTGCACACGCCGGAGGCACAGCTGGAAGCGCAGTCCATGGGTGCGCTTCCCGAGGCAGACGGCGCTGGACTCGCCCCGGCATCGACGCCCCCAGCGGGCGTGCGGCACCCGAGGAGCACCAAGCCGAGGAGCACCAAGCCGAGGCGCGGCATGCGCTCTAGGAACGCAGCTGCCGCGCCCGTGCTTCCACGCTACGGAACCGGTTCCGGGTTCACGCCGTGCGCGCGTGCGTTCTGGCACCCGAGCTCGACCCCGGTCGGACCGTCCTTCGTCTTGACGATCTTGAACTCGACGCGGCGGTTGGTCTCCCACGCTGCGTCGTTGTGGGCCGGATCCTCGGGGCAGTACTCGCCGTAGCCCTTCGACCGGAGGCGCGAGCGATCGACGCCGCGCGCGACGAGGGCCGCGTCGACCGAGTTCACGCGATCCTGCGTGAGCTTCAGGTTGTAGTCGTCGGGCGCGCGCTCGTCGGCGTGGCCCGCGATCTCGACGAGCAAGAACTCGGGGTGGTGGATGAGCGTGGTCGCGACCGCGTCGAGGATCGCGTTCGACTCCGGGAGGATCTCCGCGGAGGCCGTCTTGAACTTGATCTTCTTCAAGATCATGATGTCGTTGCCCTGGATGGTGACGTCGCCCTTGTCGGGGCAGCCGTCTTCGTCCTCGAAGCCGTTGAAGGTCTCCGGCTCGTTCGGGCACTTGTCCTTCACGTCCGGGATGCCGTCGCCGTCGTTGTCCGGATCGGGGCAGCCGTCTTCGTCCTGGAAGCCGTCCTTGTCCTCCGGATCGTTCGGGCACTGGTCCTTCTTGTCCGGGATGCCGTCCTGATCGTTGTCCGGATCGGGGCAGCCGTCCGTGTCCTGGAAGCCGTCGCGATCTTCGGGGACGTCGGGGCACTTGTCGCGCGAGTCGAGGATGCCGTCGCCGTCGCGGTCACCGTCGTTGCCCTCGGGGCAACCGTCTTCGTCGTGATCGCCGTCGCGATCTTCCGGCTCGTTCGGGCAGCGATCGTCGACGTCGAGGATGCCGTCGTTGTCGTTGTCCGGATCCGGGCAACCGTCTTCGTCCTTGAAGCCGTCGAAGTCTTCGGGCTGCTCCGGGCACTTGTCGACGTCGTCCTTGTAGCCGTCGCCGTCCTTGTCGCCGATGCTCGGCTCGAAGATGAAGCCGATGAACGCGCGCCCGTCGGCCGCTTCGAAGCCGTTCGTGTAGCGCGTGCCGCCGCCGAGCAGGAAGTAGCTGTTGCGGTCGACGAAGAGCTTGATGCCGGCGGTGACCTCGTTCGAGGGCTTGAGGCCCGCGCTCGCCGACGACAGGAGGTACGTGCCGTAGGTGTCGAGCACGAGATCGACCGCGTCGCTCACGCGGTACGAGAGGCCGAGCGAATAGGTCAGGCGATGACCGTCGACGAACGTGTCGCCGTCGCGCATCGGGGTGATCGTCGTGTCCGTGACGTTGTGCGCGCGGAAGCCGGCGTTGAGGCCGATCCGGAACTTGCCGGTCGCGCCGAAGCGCTTCTCGCCGATGAGCTGCGGCCACACGAAGAAGCCGGGGTCCGCGGCGCCGTCGCCGGCGGCGGCGTTGAGCGTCGGTCCGCCTTGCACGGCGAGCGCGAGCCCGAAGCCCTTCTCGACGCGGAGGATGCGCCACTTCGCGTGGAGCGCGACGTAGCCGAGGGTCTGCGAGTCGAGCGCCTTCGGTCCCCACCCGCTTGGCGCGCCGGCGCCCTGCGGATCGCCGACCATCAGGTTCACCGGCGCGGTGAGACCGATGACGACGTGGTTGAAGAGACCGAAGTTGAACTGGAAGGTGCCCGCGAAGCTGTTCGCGATCAGGTGGTGCGTCCGAAGACCGCCCGACTCGTACTGGGCGTCGAGGCGCATCAGCGAGCGGCCGTAGTCGATGACCAGGCCGAGGCTGAAGTCCAAGTGCCCGATGATGTCGCTCCCGTTCGTGTGGAAGAAGCCCTTCGAGTCGAGGGCCGGACGGAACAGGTGCGTATCGAAGCCGGACCCATTGGTGACCTGCGGGTCCGCGCTCGCTTCACCGGCGACGGCGAAGATCGTGGCTGCGGTCGCGACGGCGACGAGGTTCCGAACGACGTTCTTTCGACGAGCTCTCATTCCGCCCTCCAAAAAGCGGCCCGACGGTACCACGAAGCCGGACGTGGGGCCCATTTTCGCGCCGGTGTTCCGTTCGTCCCCAGCCTTCGCTAGTCTTCCCGCCGCGCCCGCGGGCTCTCCTCATGAGGAACCGGACCGGAACCCGACTCCCCTTTTCGCTCGCGGCTGCGCTTGCGACCGGCATCGCAGTCGCCTCGGTCCAGGACTCGGCCGTGGCCAACCCGCTCGGGGGGAAGTGGAAGCAGTCGGCGCTGAAGGAAGAGTTCACCGTCCAGCAGTGGCTCGCCGGCTGCGGACCGGCCCCGACCAACTCGTCGAGCGGGGGCGGCGAGGTCGTGACCATCAACGAGGAGGGGGACGAGCTCTCCTTCATCGGCGGCGGCCGCGTCTACAAGACGAACCAGTGCTACGACCCGCTGCCGACGCTCTCGCGAACGGCGCACTCGCACGACCCCACCGCGCGGACGTGGCGCACGCGCTGCGAGACGCCGGCGAGCGATCCGCGGCGCGCCACCATCAACACGTTGGTGGCGGCCACGAGCGACTCCCACATCGACGTGGTCGAGACGGGCCGTTACGAGATCACGCTCAGCGACGGCAAGTGCCTCGCCGACATCAAGCGCTCGCGGAGCTTCGAGCTGGTCCAGAGCGACACGCCACCGCCGACGGTGACGGCGACGACTCCGCCGCCACCGACGAACACCACGCCGCCTCCGCCGCCGCCGAAGCAGTGCTCGTCGCCCGGCGATCCGGTGCGGCTCGAGGTGCGGCCGTCACGCAAGCTCATCAAGCCCGGCGAGTCGTTCGCGTTCCGCGCGGTCACCCTGGATGCGGATGGCTGCGCGACGAAGACCGCGACGACGTGGGCCGGCGGCGATCCCGCGAAGAAGATCACGGTCGACGACTCGGGCAAGGTCACTGTCGCGACCGACGCGCCCGAGGGCACCACCGAGATCACGGCGACCGCTGCCGGGAAAAGCGCGAAGGTCACGATCGAGGTCGCCTCGGCCGGCCACTACGACGATCTGCTCGCGCAATCGGGGTTGAATGCGTCGGGCGAGAGCGACACGGCTTCGACGACCGTGATCGCGTCGAGCTCGCTCGGCGCAGGCGATGCGAAGGCAGAGGACTCGGGCAAGAAGCGGCGCTCGATCTTCATCGCGGTCGTGGGCGGGCTCGCGCTCGTGCTCGGCGTGTTGGCGGTGTTCGGCGTGCGGCGCTCGCGCAAAGCGGCGGCGCTGGAGCGCGAAGCGAGCGAGCGGCACGAAGAGCGGCTGCGCGACTACGAGGATCGCAAGCGGCAGAAGCAAGCCGACTACGACGCGCAGATGAAGGCGCACCAAGAGAGCGTGGCGGCGGTCGAAGCCGCGAAGGCGAAGCGAGCGGCAGTGGCGGCGACGGCGACCGGGATGGAGTGTCCATCGTGTCGGCGCGAGTTCCCGGCCGCGAGTCAGTTCTGTCCTCACGACGGCAATCGCCTCGTGCCCCGAGCGACCGGCGGCACGTCAGCGCCGCTCGGCGTCGTCTGTCCCACCTGCAAGAGGGGCTACGACGCGGGGACCAAAGTGTGTCCGGCAGATGGTGACGAGCTCGTGCCGTACGCGATGTACTCCGCGACGGCGCAGCCGGCGCCGAAGGCGAAGGGCAAGATTTGCCCGACCTGTGGGGGGCGCTTCGATGGAGAGGCTGGCTTCTGTGGGAAAGACGGGACGGCTCTCGTGTTGATGAACTGAGACCGGCGCGCCCGGCGTCCACGTCCACGATCACGACCACGCTCGACGACCACGACCACGACCAGGTCCACGTCCACGGTTGGACGACTACGATCACGCGGACGCGTCGTGAGCGTGAGCGTGATCGTGGTCGTCCCGCGTGATCGTGAGCGTGAGCGTGGTCGTGGTCGTGGGACGTGGTCGTGATCGTGGGTGTGATCGTGGTCGCCGAAGCGAGCGCCTCGTCCCACAGCGACGCCAGTGTGTGGCATCTGGCTACACCTAGAAATCCCCAACCAACCCGCCCCGGCCGACGTCCCATCCCCGAGAAGAGCACCATCCTTGCTCGCGCTCTTTTCAGCTCGTTATACTCATCACCTCGTTCCGGGACGCCTCGGCCTCGCCGTGACTCTCCCGGGCGCAGTGGTTCGTGTCGGCACGTGCGCCGACCTCAGGAGGCCGTTTTGAAGATCGCGTGCCAGTCTTGCCAGGCCAAGTACACCATCGCGGACGAGAAGGTCCTCGGGAAGATCGTGAAGATCCGCTGCAAGAAGTGCGGCGCCACGATCGTCATCAACGGGAACGAGCAAGAGGGCGCCACCCAAGCCGTCGACACCGGCGCCCAGCAAGGTGGTGGCGTCTACGACTACACCGCGGGCGGCGGTGGCGAGTCCTGGACCGTCAACGTCTCCGATGGTGACCAGCGGACGATGACCACCGCGGAGATCATCGATGCGTTCCGCGGCGGCGTCGTCAACGACGAGACCTACTGCTGGAAAGACGGGATGGCCGATTGGCTCCCGCTCCGCGAGGTCCCCGAGCTCGCCTCCGCGCTCCAGAACGGCCCGCAGCCGTCGATGCATGCTCACCAGAGCGAGGCCCCTCCGCCCGGCGACGACCAGCCGACGCAAGCCGGCTTCAGCTCGCTGTTCGGTGGTGGCGGGGGCGGCGCGCCTCAGCAGGACGCCGGTGCCTCGCTCTTCAGCGGCGGTGGCTCTCCCGCAGCTGCGTCGGCACCTTCGGCAGCCCGCCGCGCGGGCGGTCGTGCAGCCGGCGGCGCCGATCTCTTCGGCACCGCCGCGACGGCCGGCTCCGAGCAAGACGTGATGGGCGGCGGCCAAGCCGCCGCTGCTGCCGGCGGTGGCGCCGGGAGCATGACCGGCCAGCGTAACGAGAACAGCGTTCTCTTCTCGCTCAGCGCGCTGACCGCGAACGCGCCGAAGGAAGAGACGCCGATGGCGCAGGGCGAAGGCTCGGGCCTCATCGACATCCGCGCGCTCGCCAACAACATGAACGCGGGCAACGACAAGGGCCCGAAGAAGGTCGACGACATCATGAACCTCGGCGGCGGTGGCGCGTTCAGCGCCGCGCTCGCCGCGCCCGTCCTCGCGCCGCCCCCGGCGGACGTCGCCGATCTCTCGGCCGCGCAAACCGGCGGCGAGGCGAAGAAGGGCAACACCGGCCTCATCGTCGGCATGATCGTCGGCCTCCTTCTGTTCGGCGGCCTCATCGCCGGCGCCATCGTCTACGTCATGAAGCCCCCGGCGACGGCGAACACCACGCCGACCTCGACGGCGACGGCCACGGCGACCCCGACCGACACGGCGACCGCCGCGAACACCGGTGGCGGCACGACCGCGACCGCCGCTCCGACGGGCAGCGTCGCCACGGCCGACACGGGCCACGCGACGCCGACCAACACCGGCGGCACCGGCGGCAACCACGCGACGCCGACCAACACCGGCGCAGCCACCGTCGCCGCGGGCACCGCGACGACGAAGCCCACCTCCACGGGTGCAGCTCCGAGCGGCGGCGGCAAGTGCGGCTGCGCGGCCGACGACTTCCAGTGCAACATGGCGTGCTCGGCGACGGGCAGCAAGCCCACCACGACGGCGACGGCGGCGACCAACACGTCGGCCGCTCCGTTCGACAAGGGCGCAGCGCTCTCGTCGCTCTCCGGCATCGCGTCGAACCTCTCGTCGTGCAAGAAGGCCGACGGTCCGACCGGCTCCGGCAAGGTCACCGTCACCTTCGAGCCCAGCGGCAACGTCTCCAAGGTCGAGTTCATCGAAGGTCCGTTCGGCGGCACCGCAACCGGTGGCTGCATCGCCGGTAAGTTCCGCGGCGCGCACATCCCGCCGTTCGCGGGTGGCGCGGTCCCGGCGAACAAGAGCTTCGTTCTCAACTGAGCCGGCTCGGGGTCGGGCTCGCGATCTTCGCCGCGTTCCTCCTCGGAGTACGCGTCGGGTTCGCGCTCGCGAAGCGGTGGGGTCAGACCGCAACCGCCAAAAAGTGACCGAACGCGTGAGGCGGCGTACGATCCCATCGTGCGCCGCTTTTTCGCGCTGACGCTGCTCGCCGCCGCCGCGACCGCGAGCGTTCCCACGCACGCCGATCCGGCGCCGGTGGAGCCCGCGTGGGCGTGGGTCGGTCAGACCGCCTCGCCGATCCCCGTGCCGGACGCGCGCCTCACCGATCGCGAGGCCGAGCTCCAGCGGACGTGTGGCGTCTCCGAGCTCGGGCTCCGCCGCGTCGCCGAGCGGCTGGTGGAACGCAAGATCAAGGAGCTCCCCTACCTCGATCTCGACGGGCTCACCTTCGCCCAACGCGTGAACGGCGACCCGCACGTCTGGCCTCGCGCGTGGATCGTGTCGGGGCGCGCGCTCGATCACGAGTCGACGGTGAAGAAGCTCGCCGCGTGGCGCACCACCTTCCGCGACATCGGCGAGCGTCGCTGCGGCGTCGCCAGCGGCTACGCCCCCGACGGGACGCAGGTCGTGGCGGCGATCGCGCTCGACGCGGTCGCCGATCTCACGACCGCCATCCCGGTGAAGACGCACCCGGGCACGTGGCTCTCCGTCGACGCGAAGATGCTCGTTCCCGCGACCGGGGCACACGTCGTCCTCGTCGGCCCCGGCGGCGAGACGCGCACCGTCCCGACCTCGTTCGACGGCAGCACGGTCCGCGCGCGCTTCGCTCCCGATCGGCCGGGCGGATTCACGGTCCAGATCGTGGCGGAGGTCGCGACGGGTCCGCGGCCGATCCTCGAGGCGCAGCTCTTCGCCGACGTCGAGCCTCCGACCGTGATGCCCAACCTCGCCGCGCCGGGCGAGGCCGCCGCGGTCGGCATCACGGACAAGCGCGATGCGCTCTTCCGGATGATCGCGGCGCTCCGCGTCGAGCAGCACCTCCCGACGGTCGCGCGCGATGCCCGCCTCGATGCCATCGCCGCCGCCCACGCGCAGCGGATGAAGGACGCGCACACCGTCGGCCACGACGTCGGCGACGGCGATCCCGCCACGCGCCTCCAGCGCGCTGGGCTGACCGCGCGCGAGGCGGGTGAGAACGTCGCGCACGCGCAGTCGGTCCAGCTCGCCCATCGCGCGCTCTGGGCGAGCCCATCGCACCGCCAGAACCTCCAGCGCAGCGAGTACGACAAGGTCGGGGTAGCGGTGCTCGACGATCCGGACGGCAGCGTCTGGGCGTGCGAGGTCTTCGCGCGCGATCTGCAGTGAGGGTCAGCGCGAGCCCAGCGTGATCGTCCGCCCGAAGAGCGTGGTCTCCGAGGGCGTGTCGGGCAGCAGCGCCTGGTGCGCGGGCGCGACGTCGAGACCGAAGTCCTCTTCGGCGAGCTTGTCGCCCCGGAGGACGAGCCAGCCGTGAGCGACCGGGCTCCGCACCCACTCCGCGGTGGACACCTCGAAGACGACGAAGCTCCCGTCACGACCGAACGTCAGGAGCGTCCACGAGCTCGGGATCAGCGCGCAGACGAACAGGAAGCACGCGCCGGTGACCGCGAGCACCAACCCGAGCGGGCGGCGCGACGGCTTCGCCGGCGCCTCGGGGGTCACCTCGTAGGGCGGCGCGGCCGGGTCGCAGGCGTCGACCAGGTCGGGAGCCTCGTAGCTGAGGAGTACCTCGGCGGTGGGAGCCTCGCCGTCCACACGGCCAGAACGCCCGAGGGCGGCTCCGAATTCCTGACCCCGTCAGCACCAGCGGCGGGCGCGCGCGCCGGCCATGAGCTCGTCCCGGAACTTGGGGTGCGCGACCGCGACGAGGGCCCGCACGCGCTGGGCGATCGTCTTCCCGTGCAAGTCCGCGATCCCGTGCTCGGTGACGACGAAGTGCACGTCGCTCCGCGACGTCGTGACGCCGCTCCCAGCCGCGAGCTCGACGGAGACGCGCGAGACCGCGCCGTCCTTCGCGGTCGACGGCAGCGCGAGGACCGGACGCCCGTCCTCCGCGCGCGCGGCACCGCGGACGAAATCCACCTGCCCGCCCACGCCGGAGTAGATCGTCGGACCGATCGAGTCGGCGGCGACCTGCCCGGTGAGATCGACCGCGAGCGCGGAGTTGATCGCGACCATGCCGTGGTTCCGCGCGACGATCGCGGGATCGTTCACGTAGTGCGACGGGTGCATCTCGATGCTCGGGTTGTCGTCCACGAAGTCGTAGAGGCGCTTCGTCCCCATCACGAAGCTCGTCACGAGCTTGCCGCGGTGGAGCGTCTTCTTTGCGTTGGTGACGACGCCGGCCTCGACGAGATCGACGACGCCGTCCGAGAACATCTCGGTGTGGATGCCGAGATCGCGGTGGCTCCGCAGCTCCTGCAGGACCGCGTTGGGGATCGCGCCGATGCCGAGCTGGAGCGTGTCGCCGTCGCGCACCAGGCTCGCGACGTTGCGCCCGATCGCACGCGCGGTCTCGTTCTCCGGCTCGGCGACGAGCTCGGGCAACGGGTGATCGACGTGCACGCACCGATCGAGGCGCGAGTAGTGGACGAACGCGTCGCCGTGGGTCCGCGGCATGCGCGGGTTGATCTCGGCGATGACGATCTTGGCGGCCTCGACCGCGGGCTTCACGATGTCGACCGAGACGCCGAGCGAGCAGTAGCCGTGCAGGTCGGGCGGGCTCACCTGGACGAGCGCGACGTCGACCGCGAGCGGGCCGCGCAGGAGCGCCGCGATCTCGCTGAGGAAGACCGGGGTGAAGTCGGCGCGCCCCGCCTGCACGGCGGCGCGCGTGTTGGCGCCGACGAAGAAGGCGTTGTGGCGGACGTGGCCCTCGTACTGGGGATCGACGTAGGGCGCGCTCCCCAACGTGAGGAGCTGGCAGACCTCGATGCCGCGCAGCTCCTTGGCGCGCCGGCACATCGCGTCGATGAGCCCGAGCGGCGCTGCGGCGCCGCTGCCGAGGACGACACGCATCTGACTCTCGAGGGCTTCGAGCGCCTCGTCGGGGGAGCAGACGTGCATGGGCGCGGAGGCTACTCCTGTTCGTCGTCCTCGTCCTTCGGTACCTCGAGGATCTTCGTCTTGCCGAGGCCGATCTCGTCGGTCGTGACACCGATCTCCTCGTCCAGCTCGGCGTCGCGCGCGGTCTGGCGCTGGTCCTCGCCGTCGATGACCTTGCCGGCGACGAAGCCGGCCGCGGCCCCGATGACGCCGCCGATCGCTGCGCCGGGGGGCCCGCCGATCGCCCCCGCGATCGCGCCGATCACCGCGCCCGACGCGGCGGACGCCGGGACGAGGCTCTTGTGTTCCTTCACCGACGCGGGGGCCTTCTCGGTCGACTCGGGCTTTGGATTCTTGTTCTCGGCCATGGCCCATCCCTGAGCAAGCGTCGCGCCACCCCGCAAAGATCGCGGACCCTGGCGAAGCCGCGCCCCCACCGGCGCAGGGACCGCGCGCCCACCGCAAAGGCTGCGCCCAAACCGACTTGATTCCCCAGTGCGGCACACCTCTTGACGGCTCCAATAGATGGTTACGTTCGGCTCTGAAAACGAGATGTGCGCCGCCCGGGCCTCGATGGCTCGGGCTCGCCGCATCCGCAATTCCAACCCTCCGCCGGCCGCGTCGCTGGCGGCATCGAGGAGATCCATCATGGCCAACATCAGCGTTCAGAAGGAGTCGTCGCCGCGTGTCGTTCGGGAGTGGGAGGGGTCGCGCTTGATGCGGAGCCTGTTCGGCTACGATCCCTTCCGCGAGATGGCGCCGTACGTCCAACCCGGCTTCGAAGAGGGTGAGCTCAGCCCCGCGTTCGAGGTGAAGGAGACCCCGGAGGGCTTCCAGTTCCATGCCGACGTCCCGGGCATCGCCGAGAAGGACCTTCAGCTGACGGTGAACGGCAACCGCCTCACCATCAGCGGCAAGCGCGAGAAGAGCGAGCGGAAGCAGAACGAGACGTACTTCGCGTACGAGCGCTCGTTCGGGAGCTTCTCGCGGTCCTTCACCCTGCCGAACGGCGCCGACGTGCAGGCGACGAAGGCGAACCTGAAGGACGGCGTGCTCGACGTGTTCGTCCCGAAGAAGGCGGCCGAGCAGCCGAAGAAGATCGAAGTCACGAAGAGCTGACGCCGGTCACAAGGTCGAGGCGACGGCGCGGAGCGTCCCCGCGACGTCGCCCTCGATCGGCTCGTGATGGGCGACGATCATGCGCTTCAGGTTCGGCATCGCGGCGAAGCTCTCGAGCTGGCCGCGGAAGGCCGCCTTGTCGTCGATCACGAACCAGCGCGCGAGCCGCGAGACGAGCGGGCCGCCGCTCGACTTCGTCACGTTCTTCAGGAGGAAGCCGCCGAAGCCCGGCTGGTGCGGCATGTTGAAGACGGCGTCGGTGACGCACACCGTGACGCCGCCCTTCGAGCGCACGATCATCGCGCCCTCTTTCTCGCCCAACCCGGCGAGAGGGACGAGTTCGACGTCCGGATCGGACGGGTAGTCCGCATAAGTTCCGTCGACGGCGACCACCTTGGAGACGGCCTTCTTCGCGCCTGCCGGACAGAGCAGCTTCGCGTTCGGGTAGCGCGCCTTGAAGCGCGCGGCGTCCATGCGGTGGTACCCATTGGGGACGAGGACGAAGGCGACCTCGCCTTGGGCCTCGATCTCCTTCATGAGTGCGTCCTCGAGCGCGACGCCGTTGTGGATCACGAGCCGCCCGTCGCTCCGCTTCGCGACCGCCATCGTGCGCTGGAGCGGGCCGCTCGCGACGCCGACGACGAACCACAGGTTCTCCTCGAGCTTCTGGAGAGGCTCGTGCGGGAGGACTTTCCACTCGGTGCTCATGCGCCGAGTGTAGCCGAGACTCTCAGTTCGGCGTCGGCGGGATGACGACCGTGTTGATCGGCTTCAGGCTCATCCCACCCGGGTACGCGTAGCTCACGGCCTGCGTGTAGAACGTGCTGCCGGTGGCGAGCGTGCCCCAACCCCAGACCGTGATGCCGAACGGCGCGTCGCTCTTGATCTCGTGGCGGCCGTTGTCGCAGGTGCCCTGCTTCTGGAAGTTGCCACGCACCAGGTCGAAGCGGGTGTACTCGTACTTGCCCGCGCTGCCGACGGGCTTCCATCCCGTGAGCGCTCCCGCGCAGTCGAGCTTCACGTCCTTGAAGTTCCCGTCGCCCGCTTTGGCGCGAACGATCACGAGATCACTCTCGGGGTACGTAGGATCGGTGAAGAACACGTAGGAGTTCTGGAACTCTCCGGACGGGACGACGTTCACGTACTCCGCGTCGCCGATGCAGCCGTCGGGAGGCGTGTTGATCGACCCAACGGTGCTGCAGCCCGTCATGTGCGCGGAGACGTAGAACGGATGCTTCTCGTCTTGGCTATGCACCGTGTACGGGCCCGCCCCGGGGAAATTCACGAGCTGACCCGCGGAGAGCGTGGTCGGCGCACCGGCCGGCGTCGAGGGTTCCCACGTGAGCGTGGTGCCGTCGACAAGACCGAGGAGACGCCACGGCGGCGTTTCTTCCGGACCGTTGTTCTGGCGGTTGCGATAGCGAACGAGTGCGTACTCGCTGCCGAGCGCCTGAACCGGCGGCACTTGCTGGTGCGCCGAGTCGCAGTAGGGGGTGCTCGCTGGCACGTTGAAGCAGTTCATGCTGGCCCACATGCCGACGGGCTTCGTCGATTGAATCGGTGAGCCATCGAGGAGCTGGGTCTGCATGAAGACGAGCTGCTCGCCCTTGTTGATCGTGTACGTCTTCGGGACGTTTGCGGTGGCCGCAGCAACGCCCGTTCCCGCAGTGATGTTCTTCTTCGGGAGGATCGTCACTTGGGTGCCGTCTTCCGCGGCGACGATGTGGACCCCCGCCGGCGCGTTGGTGACGGAGCTCACGTCGAACGGAGACACTGCGACATAGTTCGTGTTCCACGCCGACGTGGGCAGGAGGAGCGAGGCGCTCGTGATTGCGCTCGTGCCGCCGCCGTAAGGAAAGATGTCGTAGGCGGACACGGGACGATCGGCAGTGATGTGAACCGCCTTGCCGATGCTGGTACCGCTCACGGACGACGGCGCGTTGCCCGCGGTCACACCCGCAGGACATCCGCTTCCGCCGACGAAGAGGATCGCCACTTGGCCGGCGGGGATCTGCCCACCGGGTAGCGGAGCGTACGTGAGGCTGGCGCCGTTGCCGGATGGGATCCGTCCCATCGACGGTATGTTCAGCGCGGCGCCATTGTAGTCGCCCGTAATCGTCACCGGCGAGCTCCACGTGTTCGCGACGAAGATCGCGAAGCACGAGCCCGACGTCGGGGCCACGCCGTAGAAGTCGCAGCCGATGCTGCCCTTGTTGGCCTTCGCGCTGTCGCAGGCCGGGATGCATTGCCCGTTCGACGGATCACAACCCTGCGTGTCGGGGCAGGTGGAGAGCACGTTGCCGTTGCAGTCGATGACGGTGTGCAGATCGCTCGAGCACCGCGCGGCGCAGTTGGTGCCGCCGTCGTTCGAGGAGGAGTCGCCGAAGTTGAACGGCGAGTCGTCCTGCGTGAGGGCGTCGGGATCGGAGCCGCCGTCGCTGTTGAACCCCGAGGGGCTGGAGCCACCGCAGCCGTGCACCACGAGGGCACCGAGAGCGACGACGGACGACGTGGTCAGGACCAAGAGCGCGCGCTGGGAACGGACGGGCATGTTCTCCTCCGCAAGAAAGACCGGGGAATTTTAGCGCGGAGAACCGGCGTTGGTCGAATGTTTTGGTCCCGGCTCCCGGCTTGTTAGCCTGGGTGGGATGTCTCCCACCAACACGCCCGCGCTCGCGCGTGTCCGCATCATCGACGACGGAATCCGGAGCGAGTTCATCGCTCGCCAGGAAGAGCACGCGGCGCGCGTCGCTCTCCACGACGCGTTCCAGTTCGATCCGGCGGCAGGGAGCGCACGTTGGTCTCGCAACGACGAGCCGCTCTGGGACGGGATCGCCGAGCTCATCGGCCGCTGGTACCCCGAGTTCGGGCTCCTTCGGTGGTGGTGGGCAGCGACGGAGGTCGCCGGGAGCGGCAAGCGGATGGACGAGGCGTTCGCCGAGGCGCAGCGCAGCGATCTGAAGGCGCTCTCGACCCGGCAGCTCAACCTGGACGACGAGGTCGACGCCGAGATGCTCTGCCGCGTCGCCGCCTACTACGCGAACGCCCGCGCGATGATCCGCCGCACCGAGGGCGAAGAGATCGCCTACTACGCCCTCTTCGACACGAAGCCGAACCAGCGCCTGATCCGGTTCGCGGCCGATCCGATCCGCACGCTCCCTCCGTCCGCCGCGTACGAGAGCCGGTCGATCCCGCCGCCCGCCGCGGAGCGGCCGTCGCAACCGCCGCTCGCCCAGCGGATCCTCCGCGAGCCGTCGCGCGAGATCCTGCTGCCGCTCGCGAACATCGCCGGCAAGGTCCTGCGCCGCGCGTGCCCGCTCGGGTACCGCCAAGGGCTGCTCGTCGTCAGCGTGGATACGACCCGCGACAAGGCGCGCTTCTTCGTCCAACTCGTCGTGCTCGATCAGGCCGGCGATCTGGATGCCGTCGACACGACGCGCGAGCTGCTCGACACCGTCGCCCAGTTCATCGCCGACGACATCCGGAGCGGCAACGCGCGGTGGCGGAAGTTCACCGTCCGCCTCGTCCCCGAAGGCGACGCGGGCGTCGGCCTGCGCTCACCGGAGGTCTTCGCCTGAGCGATCCGCTCCTCTGGCACCGGCTGCAGTTCGCGTTCACTGCGGTCTATCACTACCTATTTCCGCAACTCACGCTCGGCCTCGCGCTCGTCATCGTGGTGCTCAAGGCGATGGCGCTCCGGACCTCGGACGCGAGCTACGCCAACGCCGCGCGCTTCTGGACCCGCATCTTCGGGCTGAACTTCGGCATCGGCGTGGTCACCGGCATCCCGCTCGAGTTCCAGTTCGGGACGAACTGGGCGGGCTTCACGACCTACGCCGGCGGCGTCATCGGCCACACGCTCGCGATGGAAGGGATGTTCGCGTTCTTCCTCGAGAGCACGTTCCTGGGCCTGCTCGTGTGGGGCGAGAAGAAGCTCTCGCCGCGCGCGCACTTCGGCGCCGCGGTGGCGCTCCTCCTCGGGAGCTGGATGTCCGCGTACTTCATCGTCACGACGAACGCGTTCCTCCAGCACCCCGTGGGCTACGCGGTCGACGAGGCAGGGCGGCTCGTGCTCGTGTCGACCACGTCGCTCCTGTTCCAGAAGTGGGCGCTCGTCCAGTGGGCGCACGCGGTGCTGGCCGGCGTGGTCACGGGGTCGTTCGCCGTGTGCGCGGTCGCGAGCTACTGGGTGCTGTCGGGCAAGCACCTCCCCGAGGCGCGCGCCACGCTCCGCGTCGGAGCGGTGCTCGGGCTCATCGCCGCGCTCGGGGTCGCGTTCCCCACCGGCGACATGCAGGCGAAGCTCGTCGCGAAGCACCAGCCCGCGACGCTCGCGGCGATGGAGGGCCGCTTCGAGAGCGGCTCCGGAGCCGAGATCACGCTCATCGGCCAGCCCAACGTGAAGACCAAGACGCTCGACAACCCGATCCGAGTGCCCGGGATGTTGAGCTTCGTCGCGTACGGTCACTTCGGCGCGGAGGTCCACGGGTTGGACGAGTACCCCGAGGACACGTGGCCGACGAACATCGAGCTCCTCTACTACGCGTTCCACGTGATGGTCGGGCTCGGCACGATCATGATCGCGCTGATGGCGCTCGTGAACCTGCAGCGGTTCCGGAAGAAGCTCGAGACGACGCGCCCGCTGCTCTGGGCGACCATGCTCGCGTTCCCCCTCCCCTACATCGCGAACACCGCCGGCTGGCTCACGACGGAGCTCGGGCGACAGCCGTGGCTCGTGTACGGGCTCTTTCGCACGAAGTCCGGCGCATCGCCGACGGTGCACTCGGGAGATGCGCTCTTCACGCTGATCGGGTTCTCGGGGATGTACCTCCTGCTCGGGCTCGTGTTCGTGATGCTCGTCGTCCGCGAGATCGCCCACGGTCCTCAGGCGCCGAAGGACGCGAAGGAGAGCCATGCCTGAGCTCTGGTTCGGCTTCGTGGTCCTGGCGCTCACGGCCTACACCGTGCTCGATGGGGTCGACCTCGGCGCGGGCACGCTCCACCTCTTCGTGGCCAAGACCGAGGAGGAGCGCGGCCGAGTACTCCGCTCGATTGGCCCATTTTGGGATGGGAACGAGGTTTGGCTCCTGGCCGCCGGCGGCACGCTCTTCCTCGCGTTCCCGCACGTGCTCGCGGTGGCGTTCTCGGGGTTCTACCTCGCGCTGTTCCTCGTGCTCTGGGCGCTGATGCTGCGCGGCGTCGCGATCGAGCTGCGGAGTCACCTGGCCTCGCCGCTCTGGCGCTCGTTCTGGGACGTGATCTTCGCCCTCGCGAGCGCTGCGCTCGCGCTGCTCTTCGGGGTCGCGCTCGGCAACGTGCTCCGCGGCGTCCCACTCGGGGACGACGACTACTTCACGCTCCCGCTCTTCGCGAGCCGCGAGAACCCGGTCGGCCTGATCGACGGGTACACGTTGCTCGTCGGCGTGACGGCGGTGGTGGTGCTCGCCGCACACGCGGCGACGTTCCTGATCTGGAAGAACGAAGGCCCGGTGCGGGAGCGCGCGAAGCGCCTCGCCTTCCCGCTCCAGATCGGCGCGAGTGCGCTCGTCGCGGCGAGCTTGCTCGCGACGGCGCACTGGATCCACCTTCGTCCGCGCGGCGTCTCGCTCGTGATCTTCGGGCTCGCGACCGCGAGTCACGTCGGTGCGATCGTCCTCGGCCGGCGGGGCGAGGAGCGCGGCGCGTTCCTCGCGTCGTGCGGGTTCCTCGCGGCGGGGCTCGTCGGCGTGGGGGTCGAGCGGTTCCCGATCCTGCTGCCGGCGCTCGATCAGAAGCGCGCGATCGACGCGTTCGCGGCGGCGTCGTCCCGCGACGCGATGGCGGGAGCGGTGCCGTGGTACGGGCTCGCGCTCGTGCTCGTGGCGGCGTACTTCGCGAACTTGTTCCGCGTGCACCGGGGGAAGGTCACGAGCGAGGAGCCCGCGACCGACGCTTGAATCAGAGCCCCATCAGCTTCGCGACGTAGTAGCGCATCGTCTCCGTCGTTCCACCGCCGATGCGGAAGAGCCGCGCATCGCGCCACGCGCGCGCGATGTGGAACTCTTCGATGTAGCCCGCACCCCCGTAGAACTGGAGGCACTGATCGGCAATCTCCCCGGTGATGTCGCCGACGAAGCACTTCGCGAGCGAGATCGTCTTCACCGTGTCCATCGAGATGTGGCCGCGGTTGACGTGGTGATCTTCGTTGTACTCCGCAGCGCCCTTGTAGGAGAGCGCCTTGCCCGCCTCGAGCTTGGCGCAGAGGTCGACGAACTTGTGCTGCCAGTACTCGCGTTTGATGATCGGCTTTCCGAACGCGACGCGGTCGCGGCCGTAGGCGATGGCCTCGTCGATCATGAGCTGCGCGCCGGAGCTCGCGCTCGTGCACGCGATGATGCGCTCGCTCTGGAAATTCTGCATGAGGTACATGAACCCCATGTTCTCTTCGCCGAGCAGGTAGCGCTTGTTGATGCGCATGTCCTCGAACGCGAGCTCGGCGGTGTCGCTCGAGTGGTTGCCGATCTTCTTCAGCTTCTTCGAGACGCTGAAGCCCTTCGTCTTCGTCGGGACGAGGAAGAACGAGCAGCCGCGCGCACCCGCCTCGGGGTTCGTCTTCACGAGGAGCGTGACGAAGTCGGCGCGACAGCCGTTCGTGATGTAGGTCTTGGCGCCGTTGATGATGTAGTCGTCGCCGTCCTTCTTGGCCCACGTCTGGATGCCGGCGACGTCGCTGCCCGCGTTCGGCTCGCTGACGCCGAGCGCAGCAATCTTTTCGCCGCGGAGCGCAGGCTTCAGGAACTCTTCGATCTGCTCCTTGGTGCCGATGTCGCCGATGACGGGCGTCGCCATGTCGGCCTGGACCAAGAGGCCCATGCTGACGCCGGCCATCTTGCAGCGCGGCAGCTCTTCGCTCTTGGCGACGGCGAACCAGAAGTCGCCGCCCGCACCGCCCACTTCCTCGGGGTAGTGCGCGCCGAGGATCCCGAGCTCACCAGCTCGCTTGAAGACCTCGTTCGGGAAGATTTCGGCCTTCTCCCACTCGTCGACGAAGGGCGCGAGCTCCTTCTCGGCGAACTGGCGGACGGTCTTACGGAACTGCTGGTGCTCCTCGCGGAACGGGGTCGGCATGGTTTCGGCTCCTGCAACGCGGATATTTGGTCCGCGAAACTTTTGTACACGAAACTTTCGCGGAGGCAAGGGAGAGCGCGAAAGAGAGTCCGACCCCTCAGGGATGCCCGGCCCGGAGCAGCTCGGCCGTCGGACGCTCGACCAGCTCCGCCGCCGACCGTCCGAGCGCGCTCATCGCGCGGTCCACGAGGAACGTCCCCGCCCGGAGACCGACCCAGCGGCGGCCATCCGGATGCCGCTCGTAGAGCCAGTGCGCGACGTTGGCGTCTGGCGGAAGCGCCTCGAGCTCGCGCACCCAGTCGGCGACGTTCGCGGGGTACTCGCCCCAGGGCGGCTTCGCCCCCGCCGCGTCGCGCTCGAAGGCCGTGCCGAGGCCCTCGGCGACGACGTGGTCCATCAGCGTGGTCCGCGGGATCGCCGCGTCGCGCACGAGGTGATGGAGCTCGTGGTGAAGCGTGAACCGAAGCTGCGCCGCGACCGTGGCGACGACGCCGCGCGCGGGCTCGACCGTCCACGCGATCGTCGCCGGTGGGTAGGCCGTCGCCGATTCGCCGGTCTCGGGGATCACGTCCGTGCCGGCGTCGACGCGCAGCGTGAGGTGCGCCGGCAACTGAGGAAGGCGCGGACGAACCTCACGGAGAGCCGCCGTCGCCGTCGACTCGATCGCGCTCCGCTCGGCGCGAGAGAAGTCGTGGAGGTATTCGAGCGCGAGCTCCTTCTCCACCGACTTGCAATCGATGAAGAGGAGCGGCGACGCGACGAGCGCGCGGAGGACGTCGCGACGCGAGGGCGAGCGCGACCTCATCACCACGAGGCTCCCGGAGGCTACTTCCGCTTCTTCGCGGGCGCCTTCTTCTTCGCGGGCGCCTTCTTCTTCGCAGGCGCCTTCTTCTTCGCGGGTGCCTTCTTCGGGGCAGCCTTCTTCGGGGCAGCCATCTTCGCGGGCGCCTTCTTGGCGGCGGCCTTCTTCGCGGGCGCGGCCTTCTTCGCGGGCGCGGCCTTCTTCGCGGGCGCGGCCTTCTTCGCGGGCGCTGCCTTCTTCGCAGGCGCCGCCTTCGCGGGCGCTGCCTTCGCAGGCGCCGCCTTCTTCGCCGGCGCCGCCTTCTTCGCCGGCGCGGCCGCGGCTTCCGCCTTCGCCGCCGCCTTCTTCGGCCCCGGGTGCGCGATGCCCGCCACGCCGTTCGCACCGCGCTTCCGCGCGCGGACTTCGATGGCCTCCTCGAGCTTCGCATCCAGCGTCGCGAACTCGAACGGCTTGTCCATGAACGCATCCGCGTCGTAGAGCGGGCTCGTCATGCTGTTCACGACGTTGCCGATGCCCGTCAGCATCAGCACGCCCGTGCTCACGAGGCTCGGCTCTTCACGGATGGTCCGACAGACCTCCCACCCGCTCGTCTCGGGCATCATCACGTCCAGCACGATGACGTCGGGGACGTGCTTGCGGGCGAGCGCCAGCGCCTGCGCACCGTCTTCCGCGACCAACACGTCGTAGCCGAGGGACTGGAGATGCTCGCTCACCACCTCGCGCATCGACGAGTCGTCGTCGGCGACCAAGACCAAGCGCTTCTTCTCGTTCGTCATGGCCCGACATCTTCGGGTGCGGGATGCTCCGGGTCAACGGGCTTTCACGCGAGCGCCGAGCCGGCGCGGGCGCCCTTGCGCTTGCCCTGGCCTCGGAATCGCGCTTAGGTACCGCGCCGATGGTCCGAAAAACCCGCCTCGCCGTGCTCGCGATTGCGTTCATCGCCGGTGCCGTGGCGTGCGCGCAGACGGGAAAGCCCATCGTGTCGCGCGGTCCCATCCCCGAGAGCGAGCGCGGGGACGCCATCTGCGGCTACGGCTGGAAATGGGACGGCCGGCACTGCATCCGGAGCGAAGAGCCCACGGGCGCCAAAGGCCCGACCACCGCGACGCCGATTGCCAGCGCGGGCCAGACGACGACCACGTCGGGCGGCCTCAAGATCACCGAGATCACGATCGGCACCGGGCCCGAGGCCCACATCGGCGACACCGTCCGCGTGCACTACACGGGCGCGCTTCCCGACGGGACCGTCTTCGACAGCTCCAAGTCGGCCGGCAAGCCGCTCGAGTTCCGGATCGGCGGCGGCCAAGTCATCCGCGGCTTCGACCGCGGCGTCACCGGCATGCGCGTCGGCGGGACGCGCAAGGTCGTGATCCCGCCCGATCTCGGGTACGGGAAGCGCGGCTCGCCGCCCGTCATCCCGCCGAACGCGACCCTCGTCTTCGACCTCGAGCTCGTCGAAATTCGCTGAGCGAAACGTTCCCCTGAAAGGTGGACCGGCGCGCTACGTTCGAGAGGGAGGAAACGTGAAGCGGCTCCAGACGTCCATCGTCTTCTTCTTCGTCGCCTTTGGGCTCGTGGTGGCGACGTCGTGCAAGCGGCTCTCGCAGCCCGCGCCGCTCAGCCATCGTCCCATCGCCGAGGTCTGCCCCTCGGCGCCGCGCCCGCCCGGCTACGGCAGCGGTCGCGACAGCGGGCACGGCTCCGGCGGCACCATGTGCGACGGCGACGCCGACTGCACCGCCGGGAAGAACGGGCGCTGCCAGATCCGTGGCCACGGCACGCCGCAGTGCACCTACGACCAGTGCATGCAGGACTCCGAGTGCCCCGCCGGCAAGGTCTGCGAGTGCAGCTCGAGCGGCAACACCTGCCTCGCCGGGAACTGCCGCACCGATGCGGACTGCGGTGGCCTCGGCTGCTCGCCCACGAGCTCCGAGTCGTGCGGCAACATGGGCGGCACCGTCGGCTACTACTGCCACACGCGGAAGGACGACTGCGTCAACGACGACGAGTGCACGAAGGGAACCGAGCATGGGATGTGCGTCTACTCGCCCGCCGGTGGTCGCTGGACCTGCAACTACTCCATGTGCGTCGGGTGAGCGGGTGCTGCGCCGGCTCACCTTCGCCCTCGCCACGCTCGGCGCGATCGCGCTCGCGACGGCGTGCCGCTCGGCGCGCTTCCCGACCCAGCACCGCGAGACCGCCATCGCCTGCCCCGCCACGCCGCGCGCGCCCGGCTACGACAAGCCCGACGCGGCGCCCGGCACGTCCGGAAAATGCGAGCACGACTCCGACTGCACCGCCGGCAAGAACGGGCGCTGTCGGCCTCCCGGCCACGCCGAGTCGTACTGCACCTACGACGCGTGCGGCAGCGACGCGGACTGCGGCTCCGGCAAGGTCTGCGAGTGCAACTCCTGGGAAGGCAACGCGTGTCTCCCCGCGAACTGCCACACCGACGGCGACTGCGGCGGGCTCGGCTGTTCGCCCACGCGCGGCGAGACGTGCGGCAACATGGGCGGCACCGTCGGCTACTACTGCCACACGAAGAAGGACGACTGCGTGGAGGACTCCGACTGCAAGAAGAAGGGGGACACTCAAGGCATGTGCGTCTACTCGCCCGCCGGTGCGCGGTGGACCTGCAACTACGACGCGTGCGTGGGGTGAAGCGATCATGAAGCCGTCTCGCATCGTCCCCTCGCTCGTCGCCGCCGGCATCGCCGTCGTCGCCGCGTGCCACGGCAAGGCCGCGTTCCCGTACCAGCACCGCGACGCCGCGCTCGAGTGTCCGGCCACCCCGAAGCCCGAGGGCGAGCGCTCCGTCCGCAGCCCCGACGCCGGAGTGCCGCCCGTGGCCGACGAGACGTGGTGCAGCTACGACAGCGACTGCAGCAAGGGCAAGAACGGCCGCTGCGTGTCGCACGGGCACATGGCCAGCCACTGCGGCTACGACGAGTGCGCGACCGATGCAGACTGCAAGGATGGCAAGGTCTGCGCGTGCGACCACGACGGAAACTCCTGCGTCTCCGCGAACTGCCACACCGACGCGGACTGCGGCGGGCGCGGGTGCTCGCCTGCCTACGGCCACTCGTGCAACGGCTTCAGCACGCTGTGGGGCTACTACTGCCACACCGCCAAGGACTCCTGCACGGACGACAGCGACTGCAGCGGCTCGACCTCGCACTGCATCTACTCCTCGGAGGACGCGCGCTGGGTCTGTGTCGACGCCGGTCGCTGCGTGGGCTGACGTGAGGTACGCCGCGCTCGGCGCGCTGGCACTCGCCGTCGCGTGCACGACCCAGCCGACCCCGTCCGTCCCGACGGGAGGCGACGCCACGCCCGAAGCTCGGTACCTCGCCGACGCGAAGGCGCGTCGGCGCGCGCTGGAAGACGAGCTCGTGAACCCGGCGAACGGCTACTCGCAGCTCCGCCTCGCGCACTACGCGAGCGGCAAGGCGGACGACTGGGATGCGCTGCCGGTCTACAACCCGCCCGCCGCGCCGCTCACGACCGGCGACGGCGAAGCCCTCGCGCCGCTCGCGATCGATGCGAAGGCCGCCGCCGGTGATCGCGATGCGCTGCGTGCGCTCGGCGAGCGCGCGTTCTTCCGCTACCCGGTGCAGACCGCGCTCGCCGCCGAGCGCGTGATCGACGGCGAGCCCGCCGCGAAGAGCTTCGGGATGTGGGTAGGCGACGGACGGATCGGCGGGCTCGTGCGCGTGAAGACGCCCGATGGCATCGCGCACGTCTCGTACTCCTGCGCGACCTGCCATGCCGCGCCGCGCGACGGAAAGATCGTGCCGGGCGCGCCGGCCGACACGCTCGACGTGGGGGCGCTCACGATGCGGGCGTATCCCGCGAGCGCGAACCCGAACCTACTCGCGTGGGGACCGGGCCGCATCGACGTGACGACGATGGACGGCACCGAGCCCGTGCGGATCCCGGACGTGCGCGGGGTCCGCGAGGTCGGCTTCCTCCACCACGCGGGGACGGTCGTGCAGCACGACGAGATCTCGCTCGCGATCCGGATCGAAACGCTCGTGATCGTCTCGAACAGCCGCGTGATCCGCCCGCCGCGCGAGGTCGCGCTCGGGCTCGCGCTGTACTTGTACTCGCTCGCCGACACGCTCCCTCACCGGGAACCTTCGACCGACGTCGAGCGCCGCGGCGCTGCGCTCTTCGAGAAGTCGGGCTGCAGCGGCTGCCACGCGCCACCGCACTACAGCGGCCCCCCGGTCGCCCTCGCCGAGGTCGGCACGGACCCCCACCTGGGCTCGTCCGCCGATCGCGGCACCGGGCGCTACCGCGTCCCAACCTTGCGGGGCGTGGCGGACCGCGGCCCTTTGTTGCATGATGCAAGCATCTCGACTGTCGACGAGCTGCTCGATCCGGCGCGCTTCGCTCCCACGTTTCGGGGCCGGCGCGGCGCGGGAGCGGTCCCGGGCCACCCGTTCGGCACGTCGCTCCCGCGCGACGATCGCGACGCGCTCGCTGCGTTCGTCAAGACGCTCTGAGCGTCGCTTGACGTGCCCGCACGCTCACGCAACGATGAAGTGATGGGCCGATCGCGGTGGGTGCTGATCGTCGCCATCGCCTGTCCCGCGCTGGGGTGCGCGCTCCTCAGCGGGCTCTCCGATCTGGACGTGGGGAACGGAGCGGACGCTTCGACCAGCGACGCGGCGCTCGACGTGAAGCTCCCCGACGCGGCGACGCTCGACGGAGCGCCGACGGCCTGCGGCTGCGACGCGGGGATTCCCTCGGGGTTCGTCCCCTACCTGTTCCCGAAGAGCGGCAACGGCGGCGGGTTCTCCAGTTGCCCGCCCACCCTCGCGCGGGACACCGTCTACCTCGATGCCTTGACCAGCACCGCGAGCGGTCCGTGCAGCTGCACCTGCGTGATGAGCGGGTGCTCGAACCCGGTCGTCACGTTCTGGGACGGCACGTTCTGCAGCGGGAGCCTCGGGACGCTCAACCTCAACGGCGGGTGCCAAGCGCTCCCGCAGAACCTGAGCGCGACGTCGGCGATCAAGACCACGACGACCACCGGTCCGGGGTGCACGACCGTCTCGAGCTTCCCCGCCGCGTACTCCGGCACCGCGCGCCTTTGCGCGCCCCAGGGGAGCGACTGCACCAACTTCTGCAACGCCGCCACCCAGGGGCTGCCGCTGTGCTACGTGGCCCCGGGTGACGTCGCGTGCCCCGCCGGGCTGACGAAGACGCTCGTGAGCGGGGCACCGACCGACACCCGGACGTGCACCGGCTGCACGTGCAGCACCAGCGCTTCGGCCTGCAACGTCACGCTCACCTACCACGGCAACGCGGTGTGCACTCAGGCGGACGGCGGGCTGACCCAGGTCACCGACAACTGCACGATGGTGCCGACGGTGAGCGGGAGCTACGTGCGCGGCAACGTGACCGTGGGCGGCACGTGCACGGCGACCGGTGGCACGGCGAGCGGCAGCGTGGCGCCCGCCAACGTGCGCACCGTCTGCTGCAAGTGAGCGACTACTCGTCGCGGAACTTGGACGAGACCATCGCCGTGGTCTCGACGAGCTCGCGCGACGAGTTCACGTACTTGATCATCGTGGGCATGTGGCCCTTCGTGAGCTTGAGCTTGTTCTGCATCATGCCCTTGATCGGATCGAGCTCCTTCTTGAGCACGGTCTTCCAGCGCGCGTAGTCGGCGACGATGACGAACGGGGCCGTCTGGGCCTCTTCCAGCGTGCAGATGTGGCAGTCGTTGCAGACGCCGCGATCGATGTCGAGCCAGAGGCCGGTGTCCTTCTCGATGCCGAGCTTCGGGTCCGCCTTGACGACCATCGCGACCGCGCCGTGCGTCCACTCCTTGCCGGCTTCCTTGTACTTCGGGTTCGCGTTGATCGCGTCTTTGTAGGCGGTGGCCCACTCGGGGGAAGGGAACAAATGCGACGGGGACGACATGGCGGTGGCTCTATCACGAACCCGTTCGTTGCGGGAGCATGGACGGGAGCCCTTGCCTAATCACCAGGTGGGGGCCAACATCGAGGCCCGACGATGGCGACGCGCGCGCGCACGGAGAAACGGGTCGTCGGAAAGGACAACCCCCAGCTCGAGCGGATCCTCGAGTTCGTCGCGTTCGCGGCGAAGCCGATGCCGCTCCTGACGCTCCTGGACGAAGCACCGATGCGGATCGCGTCGATCCTCGCCTCCGAGATCACGTCCGTCTACGTGCTCGAGGGCGAGAGCCAGCTCGTCATGCGCGGCAACGTGGGCTTCTCGCGGAGCGCGCTCGGGCAGGTTCGCCTCGCCGTGGGCGAGGGCCTCACCGGCGAGGCGGTCGAGTACATGCGACCGGTCGCGGCCGAGCTCGCGCGCTCGCATGCATCCTACAAGCATTTCGACACGCTCGGCGAAGAGCGCTTCCCGGTCTTCCTCGCCGTTCCTCTCCGCGGGAAGTCCGGGCCCGTCGGCGCGGTGGTCGTGCAGCGCAAGTCGCGCGCCTACTCCGACAAGGAGATCGAGCTCTTGGTGCTCCTCGGCGCGCTCATCGCCTCGTGGATCCGCACCGCCGAGCTCTTGGACGCCCAACGCGAGCGCACGCCCGTCCGGCGCGCGGGCGGCGGCACGCGCCGCGTGACGTTGCCGGCCCGCCCGGTCGTACCCGGTCGTGCGCTCGGCGCGATCGCCGCGATCCGGCGGCCGCCGCAGCGGCCGAGCCAGTCCGTGCGCGACCTGAGCCGCGCGGCGAAGGACGGCGATGCGAACGGCGCCGCGGAGCAGGAGCGCGACCGCGCCGCCGCCAAGCTGGTGCGGGGCGCGTTCGACGTGGCCGACAAGGCGATCCGCGGGCTGCAGGCGCGCGCGCGCGAGCTCGACATCGGGGACTCGGCGCGCTTCCTCGGCACGTACGTCGAGATCCTCGGCGATGCGCGCTTCCAGGAGCGCGCGGTGGAGCTCGTCGACGAGGGCATGTCGATCGCCGAGGCGCTCTCCGGCGTCGCGCGCGAGGTCACTCGCAACGCGGTCCACTTCACGAAGGATCCCTTCATGGAGGAGCGCGCGAAGGACATCGAAGACCTCTGCGACGCGCTGTCGATGTTGGCCGCGAGCGACAAGCGCGCGGAGCTCCCGCAGCGCGCGATCCTGGTGGGCGATCAGCTCTCCGTCTTCGATCTGCTCGTGTCGTCGCGCGCGCGCCCGGTCGGCGTCGCGCTCTCCGAACGTGCCGCGGGTCCGCGCACGGCCACGCTCCTCGAGCTCCTGGCCGTCCCTGCCATCGTGGACGTCGGTGGGTTGTTCCGGTGGGCCTCGGACGGCGACATCGCCTTGCTCGACGCCGATCACGGTCTCTTCGTCATCAATCCGTCCAAGGCGGAGGTCGCGTCGCTCCGCGAACATCGCCGCCAAATCGAGCGCCGGGACGAAGAAGAGGAATGACGGCGGAACTTTCCCGGTCGCGCTAACATCCAAGGAAGAGCGTGGGCTCGTGTCCCTCGCCCATGCTGACCAGCGTGACGACGTCGCCCACCCCTCCGCCGCCGGATCCCGCCCTGCCCGACCTCACCGACGAGGGCGATCGGCCGAGCATCACCGACGTCAACGGCACAGTCGCGCGCTTCGAGATGGCGTACACGCCGGAGACCGACAACCTGCGGGTGCCGTTCGGCGCCCCGCTCTCGGCCCGCATCCCGGCGTACGTGTTTCTCACGTTGACCGTGGCGGTCGCCGCGGTGATCGGCGTCGCCTACCTCAGCTCACCTGGCTCGCGCCTGTTCATCTGGGTGGTCGAGGGGGATCTGAACCGGCCGCTCCCGGCCAGCGTGCTGGCGTTCATCGTCCTGGTCAGCGGTATCGCGACGGCCCTGCGCTCCCACATGCGCGGGGTGGTGGTCCACAAAGACGGGATCGAGGCGCGCTACCTCCTGCCGATGGGCGTACCCCGGATCCGGAAGTGGGCGTGGGCGCAGATCCACCGCATCGTCCTCGACGACGAAGGGGTGATGCTGGAGCTCTGGGACGGCCAGTACGACCGGCTTCCCGAGGTCGCCAAGGGCCCCGATCTGGCGAAGCTCCTCGAGGGCATCGCCGTGCGCCACAACGTGCTCGTGACGCGGCTCAAAGAGCTGGATTGATCGGCGCCAACCGGCGTCCACATTCCGGTTGGGCGGAGAGCGGCCCGATGTAGGATTCGCTCCCATGCTCGACCGCAAGCTCTCCGGCCGCGTCGACGAGGCCGTCGCCCACGAGACCTCCGCGCTGGCGAAGCTGTCGCGCGACATCCACGCGAACCCGGAGCTCCGCTACGAGGAGCACAAGGCCACCGCTTGGATCTGTGACTATTTGGAGCAGCGGGGCTTCGAGGTCGAGCGCAAGCTCGCCGGGATGGCGACCGCCTTCCGCGCGCGCGCGGGCAGGCGTGGGGGACCGCGCGTCGCGGTGCTGGCGGAGTACGACGCGCTCCCCGAGATCGGCCACGCATGTGGCCACAACCTCATCGCCGCGGGAGCGGTCGGCGCGTTCGTCGCCGCGGCCCCGCTCGCCCAGGAAGCGGGCGGCGAGATCGTGCTCCTCGGCACCCCGGCCGAGGAAGGCGGCGGCGGGAAGATCCGCCTCATCAAGGCCGGGGCGTTCGACGGCCTCGACGCCGCGATGATGTTCCACCCGTTCGATCGCGACATGCTGGCGCACCCGGCGCTCGCGTCGCTGTGGCTGCAGTGCAAGTTCAAGGGGCGCCCCGCCCACGCGGCCGCCGCGCCCCACATGGGGCGCAGCGCGCTCACCGCGTGCATGGATACGTTCCACCTCGTCGACGGTCAGCGGGTGCATTTCCGCGACGGCGTGCGGGTCCACGGGTTCGTCACGAACGGTGGCCAAGCCGTCAACATCATCGCCGAGCACGCCGCGTGCGAGCTCAGCGTGCGCGCGCCGGACGTGGCGGAGCTCGAGCGCGTCCGCGCGATCGTCGAGCGCTGCGCGCGCGCGGCGGCGATGGCGAGCGACGTCGAGGTCGAGCTCTCGATTCGCGAAGGCTACCGCGACATGCGGAACAACATGGCGCTCGCGCGGGCGTTCGGCGCCGAGCTCGCCGCGCTCGGGCGGCCCGCCAAGGAGCGCGATCCTCGCGTGGGCGCGGGCTCCACCGACATGGGCGACGTATCGCACGTCGTGCCGTCGATCCACCCGTACCTGGCCGTGGTCGACGAAGGCACCGCGCAGATCCACGATCACAGCTTCGTCGCGGCCGCCGCGAGCGAGCGCGGGATCGGCACGGCCATGCTCGCGGCGCAGGCGATGGCGAAGACCGCGCTGCGGCTCCTGGGCGACCGCGAGCTCCTCGCGGCAGCCCGCGCCGAGTTCGAAGACACGAGCGGCGCCGAGAATCGGGGAGCGTGATTGGGGCGGCGCGTCGTTCGGCTCCTCGCGCTCGTGTGGGTTGCGGCGGCGCTTCTCGTCGTCGCGCCCCGCCGCGCGTTCGCCGGTGACGACGTCGACGCAGGCGCGCCGGCCCCCACATCCATCACGCCGCCGAAGGCGCTCGACGCCGGGAACGTGCCCTACCCCGACGGCGCGACGGGCGAAGCCGAGGTCACGGTCGAGCTCGTCATCGACCCGACCGGCGCGGTGAAGACGGCGCGGATCGTCGAGGGCAACGAGCCGTTCGGGGGCGCGGTCCTCGCCGCCGCACCGACGTTCACGTTCGAGCCGGCGCGGCGCGACGACGTGCCGATCGCAGCGCGCATCCGGATGAAGGTCTCGTTCCACCCGCCAGTCCCGGTCGTCGCCGATGCGGGTGCCGGCGATGGCGGCGCTCCCGCCGATGCGGGTCCCGCAGCCGACGGCGGCGCGGGGCGCCCGCTCTCGACCGCGAAGATCGAGGACGACATCGAAGACGTCACGGTCTTCGGCAAGCGCAAGGAAGTGGGGCAGCTCACGCTCGGCGCAGGCGAGGTCCGGCAGATCCCCGGCGCCTTCGGCGACGCGTTCCGCGCGCTCGAAGCGCTCCCCGGCGTCACGCCGCTCGCGAGCGGTCTCCCCTTCTTCTTCGTGCGCGGCGCTCCCCCCGGCAACACCGGGTACTTCATCGACGGCGTTCGCGTGCCCCTGCTCTACCACCTGGCCGTCGGCCCGAGCGTCATCCACCCGGGGCTCATCGATCACGTCGACTTCTTCCCCGGCGGCTACCCGGCGCGCTTCGGGCGCTTCGCGGGCGGCATCCTGTCGGGCGAGACCGTCGGCCCGGCGACCAAGTTCAAGATGGAGGGGAACATCCGCATCTTCGATGCCGGGCTCCTCGCGCAGACGCCGTTCGGCCCGGGCGACCGCGGCGAAGCGCTCGTGTCCGGTCGCTTCGGCTACCCCGGTTTGCTCCTCTCGATCTTCGCGCCCGACACGCGCGTCAGCTACTGGGACTACCAAGGGCGGTTCGGCTATCGCGTCACCGACCGCGACACGATCTCGCTCTTCGCGTTCGGCTCGTTCGACGAGATCCTGAACCGGAGCCACGACCGACGGTTCTCCGGAGACGAGATTTCGGGCGAACAGATCGGGCCCTTCTACCCTCTCTTCCGGACGACGTTCCATCGCTTCGACCTGCGGTGGGACCATCGGATCGGCAACAGCGGCAGCGTCCGCACCGCGTTCACGATCGGCTTCGACAACTCGCTGGTGGGGGATGCGCGCGCGCGCAGCTCCGTCATCGCGACGATCGGCGCCGCCCGCACCGAGATGGAGCAGCGGCTCTCGAGCAAGGCCAAGGTGCGCGTCGGCGCCGACGTGTGGTGGTCCGACTACCACGTCGAGGCCGGCGGTCAGATCGCAGGCAACGGCGAAGAGCAGATCTCGTTCCCCACGAAGACGGACCTCAACTTCGCGCTCCGCGGGGACGTGATCTGGCGCATCCACCCGCGGATCGAGGTCGTCCCCGGCCTGCGCATCGACTACTTCAGCACCCTCCCTCAGTTCGGTCTCGGTCCGCTGAAGGGCTCGGGCGGCGCCGGTACGGTCTCGGTCGACCCGCGCGCGGCCTCGCGCGTGACGGTCACGAAGGAGCTGACGCTGCTCACGACCTTCGGCGTCGCCCACCAACCCCCGAGCACGGCGATCCCGATCCCCGGGCTCGACATCGGGACGCTCGCCGACGGGCTCCAGAGCTCGATCCAGGCGAGCCAGGGCATCGAGGTCAAGCTGCCGTGGGACTTCACGCTGACGGCGACCGCGTTCGTCCAGAACTACTTCAACCTGACCGACCAGTTCGCGACGTGCATCACCGTGAGCGGCGATCGCGCCGAGAACTGCATCACGGACCGCGTGCGCGGGCGCGGCTTCGGCGCCGAGCTGCTGCTCCGCCGTGACCTCACCAAGCGAATCACAGGTTGGATCTCGTACACGCTGTCGCGGTCGACGCGCGGCACCAACGGCCCCCAGGTGCAGATTCCGCAGTGCGGCGACTTCGACTGCACGTTCCCGGCCCAGCACGACGGCGAGGTGCTGAGCGAGTTCGACCGGACGCACGTGTTCAACTTCGTGGGGGCGGTCGACCTGGGTCGCGGGTGGCGCTTCGGCTCCCGCTTCTACATCTACTCGGGCCGCCCCTACACCTCGCTCCACATCGGGCAAATCCCCGTGCCGCCCTACAACCGCGAGCGCCTCCCGACGTTCTGGCGCATCGACCTGCGCGTCGAGAAGCAGTGGAAGCTCGGCGAGCGCGGCCGCATCTCGTTCGTCATCGAGGGGCTGAACGTCACGTTCAACCGCGAAGCGTTCAGCGCGAACTGCCCCAACAGTGGGGGGTCGACCACGCTCCAACACTGCGACCAGTATCAGTACTTCGGCCCGGTCGCGATCCCGAGCATCGGCGTCGAGGGGAGCTACTGAGCGGATCGGAGCCGGCGGCCCGGGGCCCGGCATCGAACTCTTCGTGATGTCCTTCGAGGTCTTCTTCGACGGCGAGTGCCCGCTCTGCGCCCGTGAGATCCGCATGCTGCGCCGGATGGACCGGAGCGGAGCGATTCGCTTCACCGACATCGCCGACCCCGCGTTCGATCCCGCGAGCGTCGCGCCCGACGTCGACCGGAGCGCGCTGATGGCGCGCATCCACGGGCGCCGCGCCGACGGAACGCTCGTCACGGGCGTCGACGTCTTCCGCGAGCTCTACGCGGCAGTCGGCTTTCCGCGCCTCGTCGCGATGACCCGCTGGCCCGGCATCGCGCACGTGCTCGAGCTCGGCTACCGCGTGTTCGCGAAGAACCGCCTCTGGCTCACGGGCCGGAGCGCGGACCAGTGCACGGCCGACGGGCGCTGCGCGACGTGATAGAAGTCCGGGGAAGCATGCTTCCCCGGGTCCCCGCCGCGCTCGTTCTCGCCCCCGTCGTGCTCGCGCTCGCGGGCTGCCCGGACCGCGCGACCGAGAAGGCGAGCTCGGACCCGAGTACGGTCGCGAGCGCGCCGCCGCCGGTGCCGTTCGAGCCCGCGCGCATCACGGCCGAGGCGTCGGCGATGGGGACGCACCTCGCGTTCGCGGCGTTCACGGAGCCGACGATCGACGAGAAGGCGATCCGGAAGGCGTTCGACGACGCGATCGCGGAGATCCGGCGGCTCGAGACGCTGATGACGACGTGGAAGCCGGACAGCGAGATCTCGCAGGTCAACGCGGCCGCCGGCAAGGCGCCGGTGAAGGTGAGCGCCGAGACCTACGACGTCGTGCGCGAGGCGCTCCACGCGGGCGACATCTCGAAGGGCACGTTCGACATCACGTTCGAGAGCCTGCACGGGCTCTGGAAGTTCGATCAGGATCTCGATCCGCACCCGCCGACCGAGGCGCAGGTGAAGGAAAAGCTCGTCAACGTCGGCTACCGCCACGTCCGGCTCGATGGCGCGGCGAGCACGATCTTCATCGATCACGCGGGCACGCAGATCGGGCTCGGCGGGATCGCGAAGGGCTACGCCGTCGACAAGGCGGCGGCCGTGCTCGATCGGGCGAAGATCAAGTCGTTCTACGTGCAGGCGGGCGGCGATCTGTTCACGCGCGGCAAGAAGCCGGACGGCACGGATTGGCAGACGGGGATCCGCGATCCGCGCGGACCGGAGAACCAGTTCTTCGCGCTCGTGCCGGTGAGCGATCACTCGTTCTCCACCGCCGGCGACTACGAGCGCTCGTACGTGGTCGGTGGAAAGCGTTTCCACCACATCATCGATCCGCGGACGGGCTTCCCGGCGACCGCCTGCCGGAGCGTCACGATCTGGGCGCCGACGGCGCTGGTCGCCGACGAGATCGACGATGCCGTGTTCATCCTCGGGCCGAAGGAAGGGCTCGAGCTCGTCGAGTCGCTCGACGGCGTGGGCGCGGTGATCGTGGACGCGAAGAACAACCTCTGGGTGTCGAAGCGGCTGGAAGGAAAAGTCCGCGTGACCGGGGTCCCGACGGACGGGATCTGACGTGCGCGCTACACTGACGGCGTGAGGAGGCTCGGATTCGCTCTGGTCGCGGTCCTCGCGTGCGGGAGTGCACGAGACGGGGGCGACTCTGCGACCGCGGATGGACCGGGCCCCGAAGCAACCTCGCCGTGGCCGATGCTCGGTGGTGGTCCGAGCCATGCCCATCGAACGAATGCCGAAGGACCTCCGACCGAGTTGGTGCTGGAGCACCTGCTCGCGAACGGGCGCGTCGGTGACGTCGTCGTCACGCGAGGCGGCGATCTCGTCGGAGCGATCGGCGGAGACGTCGTCGCGATGAGCGCCGCCGGCACCGTCCTCTGGAGACGCTCCGGCGCGGGTCGGGCCGCGGTCGCGAACGATGGGACCATCTACGTGGCCACCGTGAGTGAGCTCGCGGCGCTGGATGCCGACGGCAACGAGCGCTGGACCCGTTCGGGCTCGTTCCGCACGCCCACGATCACTTCACGAGGAATGGTGGTCGTCCTGGCGGGGTCCGAAGTCACGGCCTTCCGCGGTGACGGCAGCTCGAAGTGGAGCGCTGCGATCGAATCGGTCGGCGAGGTCGCCGCAGCGAGCGCCGATGGAACCCACATCTACGTGAGCATGGTGCGGGGTGTCGCTGCGCTCGCGGCAGACGGTAGGGTCGAGTGGACCGTCGAGCTCGGTGGCGACGTCGCGACGTCACCTGCGGTCGGCGGCGACGGTACGATCTTCGTCGGTCTCCAGTCGGGCCGAGTGGTCGCGCTCCTCCCGGGAGGAGGGATGGCGTGGTCCGGCGCTCTCGACGAAGGAGACATGGTACGGGGGAGCATCGCGGTGGGCCCCGAGGGCAACGTCTACGTGCCCGGCTGCGCGACGATGCTCTATGCATTCGCGCCCGACGGTCAGCGTCGATGGAGCTACGGCGTACGGCCCATCGACTGCGAGGTCGTGAGCCGGCGACCGATCGTGGTAGATCGCCGGGGTCTGGTCTTCATCGGCGGCGCGGCGGGAGTGTGGTCGTTCAGTCCGTTCGGAGCGATGCTCTGGCACACGACGGCGAGCGTGGGCGGCGCCGTCGACGTCTTGATCCCCAGCGCCGACGCGCGCCTCTACGTCGGCGGGACGTCGTCGTTGGACGTGCTCGAGTGAGCCGCTTCGCCGTCCGGGCTGCAGATCACCACCACGTAGCCGTCCGGATCTCGCAGCCACATCTCGCGGTGCTGCGGCGCCGGGTTCCGATGCTCGTCTTCGACGATCTCGACCTTCATCCGGCGCGCCCGTGCGACGGCCGCGTCGAAGTCGTCGAGCTCGAACCACACGAGCACGCCGTACCCGGGACGGTGACCGGTCTCGCGTACCAAATTGGGATGTTCCTCCACGTCCCAGCAATGGAGCTGCAGGACGAGGCGGTCGCCGTCCATCAGCCGATCGTAGACGTGCGCGTGATCGCTCTTCATCGTCTGCGACGTCGCGACGAGACCGAGCAGCTCGGCGTAGAACGCGGAGCTCTTCGGGACGTCGTTCACCGCGAGGATCGGCTGCGACCGGACGCGGCTCACGAGCGCCCCTTCATGAGCTCGTCGTAGCGGCGCTGCATCTCTTCGGGCGAGAGCGCCTCGAGCTCGTGACCGACGAGCCACTCGTGGCCGAACGGATCGCGGAACGCCCCGGAGCGCTCGCCGTAGAACTGGTCCGAGGGCTCGCGCGTCACGGTGGCGCCGGCGGCCTTGGCTTTGGCGATGAACGCGTCTGCGTCGTCGACGTGGAGGTGGATCGAGGAGCTCGTGCGCCCGACGGTCTCGGGCCCGACGAGGCCGAGCTCGGGGAACTCCTCGGACAACATGAGCACCGAGCCGCCCAGCTCGAGCTCGGCGTGACCGACGCGACCCGAGGGCTCGGTGAGGCGGAACTTCTCGCGAGCGCCGAAGACGGAGCGATAGAAGTCGAGCGCCCGGGGGGCGTTGCGAACGCGGAGGTAGGGGAACACTTCCTTGATCATGCGGCCATCCTGCCGATTCGAAGAGCGGGCGTCTTGAACGAAATTGAACCTCAGCGGACGCGCACGTGGTTCGAGCGCGCGCCCGCTCGCTGGAGCGCCGACGGCGTCACGCCGCCGATCGCGACGAGCTCGCGCGTGAGGTGCGGCTGATCCGCGTACCCCGCGTCCGCCGCGACACTCGCGGGTGCCACGCCGTCCCCCAAGAGCTTCACCGCGCGCTGGAACCGGCCCACGCGCCGAAACACCTTCGGCGCCAAGCCGACCGCCTGGACGAACGACGTGAGGAACGTGCGATGACTGAGCCCACACTCGCCCACCACGTCCCCGATTGGGACAAGGGGATCCTCCGCGAAGCGCGCGAGCGCCTTCGCGACCGCCGGGTGGATTCCACGCACGCGCGGCAGGCGCGCGATCAGGAGCGCCTCGAAGACGGCGAGCGCTCGCTCCAGCGAGCCCGCGCTCGCGAGCTGGTCGGGGAGCGAGCGCGCGACCGAGCCCCACAGGTCGTCGAGCGCCGTATGCGTCTCGGCGAGCTCGTCCGCCGCGACGCCGAAGAGCGCTGGCCCTGCACCGGGCCGCAGCTGCGCGCCGACCGCGAACGACGGCGCGCTCGCATCCTTCACGTACGAGCGCGACCGCGCCCCACCGACGACGGCATGCCCGACGACGTGACGGACCCGCGCGGTCTCGTCCCCGAAGAGAACGACCGGGGCGCCACCCCAGCGCACGACCACGTGCATCGTGCCGGTGGGGAGCATGCGCTCGACCGCGACGGGCTCGGGTCGCCAGGCCGCATCCGAGGCCCAGACGTCGGTGACGAAGGGCGCGAGGCGAGGATCGGGGGAGCGCTGGAGCACTGCCACGCGTCGAGCGTGCCACGAACGTGCGCCATCGGCTACGCTGCCGGCGTGGGAGCTCGGGTGGCCATCGTCGTGCCCACGCTCGTGCTGGGCGGGGCTGCGATCGCGGCGGCATGCAGCGCGTCGAGCGGTACGGTCACGGGTCCGATCATCCCGATCGAGGTCGACGCGCACACCGAGAGCGATGCCGCGTGCGCCAACGGCATCGGACTTCGCTTCACGGGCGGGTGCCGCTCGACGTGGCTGTGCGCCGAAGCGGGTGCGGTCGCCCTCACCTGCGCGCGCGGGGGTGATGCGGGCACGGGTCCCCTCGCCTGCGCGTGCACCGACGAGGGCGACGCTTCGGTCACGTTCACGCCCGATGCCGAGCCCTGCGACGACGGCGGAGCATCGGCCGCGCTCGCGCGGGCACGCTGCGGCTGGAGCGTGCCGTGAGGCGCAGCTGGCTCGCGCTCGCGTTCGTGCTCGGGGCGTGCAACTTCCCCGATTGCCGCAAGGATCCCGACCAAGTGACGGGCACGAAGTGGGTTCACACGCGCGGGCGCGAGGGCGAGAGCTCGTGCACCTCCGCGGACGACGTGGAGCCGAACCAGAACGTGAGCGAGCGCAGCGAGGTCGCGTCCGCGACGTGTGCGGGCAGTCACACGATCGAGGGCAAGGTCTGGGGCGACGTCGACACGTTCCACGTCCACGCGAAGCGCTGCGACGACGTGCTCGCCGCGCGCTTGGACCGCGGCGACGGCGTTCGCTTCTGCCTCTTCGCGGCCTGCAGCCACGGGACGACCGCGCTCGTTCGCGACGACGTGGAGGCAGGCCCCGACAGCGCCGCGTATGGCCCCGAGGGCACGCGCGGGCGCTGCCGAATCGGTCCCGGCGACGTGACGGTGCGGCTCGATTGCTCGGGCGACGGAACGACCGTCACAGCGCGCTCCGAGGTGGACGTGTACTTCGTCATCGACGATGCGACCACGACGAGCTGCAATCCCTACTCCGTGACATATCGGTTTTGACGTCGGCAATCACTGCGGCGGCGGGCAAGTCGGTGGCGCCGGCGTGCACGCGCCGGGATCGGGCGGCGCCTGGTCCGGGATCGGATAGGGCGCGCTCGGCGACTGCGTGAAATCGAACATGTCCAGGAGCGGCCACGCGTTCGCGTCGCGGTCGGTGAGCGCGGGCTTGTTCTGCCAGAGCTCGAGGAAGCGGAGCAGGCTCGTGTGGTCGGCGTCGATCCGGCTCACGTACCCGGGCTTCGCCCACGGCGACACGACGATGAAGGGAACGCGAAACCCGTACTGATCGAACGCGCCGTCGAGCCCCTTCTCCGGCACGGTCCCGTCGGGCGTGCAGGCGTGCGGCGGCTTCACGTGATCGTAGTAACCGCCGTGCTCGTCGTAGGTGATGAAGAGCGCGGTCGAGCCCCACTGCGGGCCCTTCATGACCGCGCGCGCGACGGTATGGAGGAAGAGCTCGGTCCGCCGGATGTCGGAGGGCGGGTGACCGTCGTCCTCGATCGGCACGGGGTTCACGACCGGGATCGACGCGCCGGTGCTGCCACCCACGAACGAGATCTTCGGGAGCGTGCCCGCGCCGGCGCGCGCCACGAACTCGTCGAGCGAGCGCGGCTTGTCGAGGTAGAGCCCGAGCCCGACCACGACCGCGGTGAGCCCGCTCTCGTCGAACACCTGCACGTCGTCGAAGTGCTGGAACCAGCTCCGTTGCACGGCCCCGCAGCGCGTGGTGACGCGCGGGTTCGAGTCGAAGCCCTCGGCGTAACCGCACGACGTGCCCGTGAAGAGGAAGAGTCGGTTCGGCCAGGTGGGCCCGAGGAGCGACGAGAAGTAGCGCGCGCTGACGGCGCCGTTGTGAGCGAGCGTGTGCAGGATGGGGAGGTCGCTCTGGTCGTAGTAGCCGAGCGCGCGGCAATCGCTCACGGCGACGAAGCCGTCCATCCGACCCGCGCCGAGCTGGAGGTGAACGTCGCCCCACTCGTGACGAGGGAGATCGGCATCCGGCGGGCAGAACGACCGCTCGTGGTAGCGCGTGAACCGCTTGCCACCCGGTCCGGGCATCGCGACCACGGCCGGTGGTCGATCTTCGGCCGCCAGCGTGTCGAGGGTGGACAAGAGGTGATCGAAGCTGCGGTTCTCGAGCATGACGACGACGACGTGCTCGATCTTCGAGAGCCCGGCGGCCTCGCCGACCGTGGCCGAGGGGAGCTCGCCGGCATCGAAGCCGCAGAAGAGTCGCGTCGTGCGGTGGGTATCGCGTGGGTCCTGCGCGTCGCTGGCGATCCCGTACGGCTCGGGCTCTTCGAGCGTCGGCGCGCTCGCGCTGCACGACGAGATCGCGACGGCGCCGAAGACGACGCCCGCCAGTCCGACGGTGGTGACGAGCCCCCGCATGGAGATAGAGGAGCGAATCCCGAGGTGCGTGGCAAGACCTGAGGTAAGACGGGCGCGTGTACCTCTTCGAGGCGATCTTCGCGGCCCTGATGATGTGCGTCTCGGGGTTCCTCGTGGTCCGCGTCTTCCAGCGCCGCACCGCGGTGGCGCTCTGGGAGTCGTCGATCGAAGGCTCCCGCCAGCGGCAGGCGCGTGCGTCCTGGGTGCGAAAGACGGCGCGCGTGAAGGACGTGGCGCTGGCCGAAGGCCCGCAAGTGACGGAAGCGCTCTTCGCCGAGCGCAAGGTCGATGGCCGAACGCGCCACGTCTACGAAGAGCACCGCCGAGCGCCCGTGCACCTGGTGCTGGAGATCCCCACCGACGCCGAACCGCTGGAAGCCGAAGCGACGATCACGATCCGAGTGAGCGATCTCCCCAAGATCGACCACGGCCAAGAACTATCGATCCTCCAAGACCCAGCTCACCCGACCCAATTTCTGGTCGATGTCGTCTCCCAGAAAAGGACGAATCCGGAGTAGAGACGGGAACGGGAACGGGAACGAAGGAAGAGCGCTCTTCTTCCATTCCCATTCCCATTCCCGTTCTCTATTCCGGATTCGTCTTTTGGTTTCTACTCGCAGGGGTCTTTCCCCGTCGGGAAGGCGGTCCGATACGCCTCGATGGTCTGCACGCAGAGGTGCGCTCCGGTCGAGTACGTCCCGAGCCCCGTGTCCGCCGTGTCGCCCCCCGAGTAGCCGACGATCGTTCCGGCCGGGTAGATTTGGCCGACGTTCGTCGCGAGCTGCTTCTGCGGCCGCAGGTGCAGGTAGCGGAACTTGTAGCCCGTCACCTGGTCCACGAACTCCGGCATGTAGCCCCAGCCGTAGACGCCGGTCTTGTAGAGCTTCGAGTCGTGGCGCAGGACGACCGGCGTGTCGTGCGACACGGCGAGGTCCGTGTCCCACCACCCCGACCCGCTCGTGTACGGCCCGTACGTGAGCGCGGTGTTCCACCACTGGAGCGAGCTGCACGAGAGCGCGCCGGTGCAGAAGTCGGGCGTGCCCGGCGGCGCGGCGAAGCAGCCCTTGCTGCAGACCTTCGCCGCGGGCGCGATGCCGCCCTTCGTGCACGTGTAGAGGACGTTCTTCGCGCCCTCGATCCCGTTCGCGCCGCAGTACGTTCCGTCGGTCGGGCAGAGCAACGCCAGCCCCATGTCCGCGTCGCCGCCCGGGCTGAGCGGGAACACGTCGCGCACGACGTCCGCGCTCTTCACGTCGGGGAAGCCCTTGATCGGGATGCCGGCGGGCTTGCCGACCGGCTCGAGGATCCCGAAGCGCCCGACCACGTACGCGCCGCCCGGCACGACGTGTAGGTTCGTCCAGAGATCGTAGCCGTCGTACTTCGGCGGTGCGCCGCCGAGATCGGTCGCGGCGCCGAACGCATGGAGACCGCCGTAGCCGTCGAGCACCCATCCACCGTCTACCTTGCCCGCCGTGCGGTGGAGATCGAGGCCGCGCGCGAGGCCCTTCGCGTCCCAACCGGACACGAGCTCGGGCGCTACGCCGAACGCGTGGATCACGCCGTCCTTGTCGAGCACGTAGCCGCTCTTCAGATCGTCGAGGACGACGACCGCGCGCGCGACGTCGTTCGCGGGCTTGTGGAAGCCGGAGTCGAGCGGCCACGCCTTGCCGAAGGGGCGGAGGTCGCCGTGCGAGTCGAGCGTCCACCCACCCGAGCCGTCGGACAGCACCCAGACCGCGCGCGCTTCGTCTTGGCCGGGCCACTTCATCGCGCCGGTGACGTCGACCTTGCTCCCGCCGAACGCGATCAGCGTGCCGTCGGCCTCGAGGAGAACGCCACCCGACGCCGCGGGCGGACCGAGCTTCGGCACCGTCGCCCCATCGGGGAGCGTGGTCCCACCGTCGGTCGTCGGGGTCGGCGTCGGATCCACGGGCGAGCCGCCATCGTCGGCGGCAGAGCAGCCGGCCACGAGGGCAATCACGGCGACGGAGGCGACGGCACGAATCAGCATGCAGTGTACGTCGCAAGCTCCGTGCCGCCGTAAATCGCGGGTTTCGGGGGCCTGCGACTCGCGGCCGGTCGCGATCCCGCGATGGGTCGCGCCCTACCCCGCCGACTTCTTCTTCTTCGTCTCTTTCACCTCGGCCGGCGGCTCGACCTTCTTCGGCGGCGGCTTCACCGACGCAGGAGCCTTCTCCTCGGCCGCAGCGAGGCTCCGCTTGAGCGCCTCGAACAGATCGATGATCTGCGCCTTCGGTGCCTCTTCGGCGACGTGGATCTCCTGGCCCGCGACCTTCTGCTCCACCGCGGCCTTCACGCGATCCTGGTACTCGTCCTTGAACTTCGACGCGTCGAACTCGCCGACGCTCAGCTGATCGATCAGCTTCTCCGCCAGATCGATCTCGACGTCCTTGAACTGCGCTTCGCTCCCGACCTCGACCTCGTCGAACGCGCGCACTTCATTTGCGTAATACACGTAGTTGAGGAGCAGCCCCTTCTTGTAGGGGCGGATGAGCACGAGCTGCTCCTTGCCGCGCGTCCAGAAGCGGCCGACCGCGATCTTGCCGACCTTCTTCAGCGTCTTCGCGAGCAGTTGGTACGCGCGCTCGCCGCCCTTGTCCGGCCCGATGTAGTAGCTCTTCTCCATGTGGACGAGGTCGACGGTGTCCTCCGGCACGAACTCGACCAGCTCGAGGCTGTCGGTCTTCGCCGCTTCCAGCTTCTTCAGCTCGTCTTCGCTGAACTGGACGTACTGGTCCTTCGCGAACTCGTAGCCCTTCACCATCTCCGTCCGCTCGACGATGCTCTTGTCGACCGCATCGACGTACTGCTGCTTGAGTCGGTTGCCGGTCTTCTTGTTCAACATGTTGAACGAGACGGCGACGGACGAAGCCGCGGTGTAGAGTTTGAACGGGATCGACACGAGCCCGAAGGAGATGGTCCCGGAACCGATGGAGCGCGCGGCCATGATGAGTGAAATGGTAACGAGCGCGATCTCCGCGTGTCGAATTCATCGAGGCGAAACCCGGATTCGCTGAGCATCCGATCACCATGGCGTCGCGGAAGAAAGACCAGCCCCCGGCCAGCTTGCCGCCGAGCGAACGGCTCGAAAAATACCGGGAGATCCGCGATTTCGGGCAGAGCCCGGAGCCCGCGGGCGACGAGGGTCCGCCCTCCCTCGCGCCCGGGGACACGCGTTCAGGGTCCTTCGTCGTGCACATGCACTCGGCGACGGCGAAGCACTACGACCTCCGCATCGAGCGCGGTGGCGTTCTTCTCTCGTTCGCGGTGCCGCACGGGCCCACGCTCGACCCCGAGCGCAAGGTGCTCGCGATCGAGACCGAGGATCACCCGCTCGAGTACGTCGACTACGAGGGCGTCATCCCGGAGGGGAATTACGGCGCCGGCCCGATGATCTGCTGGGACCGCGGCGAGATTCGCTACCTGGAGACGAGCGCCGAGCAAGGGCACCGCGAAGGGAAGCTCGACTTCGTCCTCCACGGCTACAAGCTCCGCGGCCGCTTCGCGCTGGTGAAGCTCAAGAAGGGTGAGAGCGGCAAGGAGTGGCTGCTCATCAAGAAGAAGGATGCGTTCGCCAAGGGTGAGACCGACGAGCCCGACGTCACGGCGGCGCAGCCACTCTCCGTCCTCTCGGGGCTCGCGATCGACGAGCTCGCGAAGGCGCACGCGATCGCGCGCGAAGCGGAGGCTCTCGCCGAAGAGCTCGGCGCGACCGCCGGCGAGGTCGACGGGACGAAGATGGTGCCGATGCTGTGCGGCACGAGCGAAGACGGCATCATCCCGGACGAGGGCTACGTCTTCGAGCTCAAGCTCGACGGCGTACGCGTGATCGCCGACAAGCGGGGGAGCGACGTCGCGTTGACCTACCGCTCCGGCCGCGACACGACGCACTCCTACCCCGAGGTCGCGGTCGCGCTCCGCGCGCTCGCCGCCGAACGGCTCGTGCTCGACGGCGAGGTGGTCGCGTTCGACGAGAGCGGCGTCCCGAGCTTCCAGCGGCTCCTCACCCGCGTCCACCGCAGCGAGCGCACCTTCGTGCGCGGCGCGCAGCACGTGCCCGTCTTCTTCGTCGTCTTCGACGTGCTCGCGCTCGGCAAGTGGGACCTGCGAAAGCTGCCGTGGGAGTCGCGGCGGAAGGTGCTGGCGCTCCTCGTGCGCGGGAACGGGATCGTGCGCCCGCTCGACTACCTCGAAGGTCACGGGCGCGAGCTGCTCGAGTTCTGCCGCGCCCGGCACCTCGAAGGCATCGTCGCGAAGCGACGCACGTCCACGTACCGCGAGGGTCCCAAGCGCACGGACGACTGGCTCAAGATCAAGACCGAGCGCGACGAGAGCTTCGTCGTCGTCGGCTTCACGAAGGGCAAGGGCCGCACGCGCCTCGGCGCGCTCGATCTCGCCACCTACGACGGCGAGACGCTCGTCGCGCGCGGCAAGGTCGGGAGCGGCCTCGACGAGGCGATGGTCGACCTCCTGCTCGAGAAGCTGAAGCCGCTCGTCACGACCGAGAAGCCGTACACCGGCGATCCTGGCGATGCTCCGCTCGGGCGCACGTTCGTTCGCCCCGAGCTCGTCGTGACGGTGCGCTTCCTCGGCTGGTCGGACGAAGGGTCACTGCGCTTCCCCGTCTTCCGCGGCATCGACGTCGACCGCGGCCCGCGCGACTGCACCGTCTCGCCTCACGGCAAGGAGCCCGAGCCCGACGCCGATGCACCCCCGCGCAGCGTGAGCGCGCCCAAGAAGCGTGTATCCCTCACAAATCAGACCAAGATCTTCTGGCCGACCGAGGGGATCACGAAGGGAGATCTCTGCCGCTACTACGAGCGCATCGGCCCCACGATGCTCCCCTTCCTGCGCGACCGCCCCGTCGTCCTCGTGCGCTACCCGGACGGCGTCGCCGGCAAGAGCTTCTACCAGTGGAACGTCCCGTTCGGCTTCCCGTCCTGGATTCGGCACGTCGCGCTCGACGACTCCGAGAGCGAAGGAAAGAAGAAGCGCGTCTTCCTCATCAGTGATCTCGACGCTCTCCTCGCGGTGGCGAACCTGGGCGCCATCCCGATCCACGTGCTCGCGTGCCGCGAGCTCGCGCTCGATCGCTGCGACTTCTGCACGATCGACTTCGACGTGGAGCGGTCCACGCTCGAGAACGGCGTTCGCCTCGCGCGCACGCTCCGGGAGCTCCTCGATGCGATCGGGCTCACGGGCTGGGTGAAGACCTCGGGCCAGCTCGGGCTCCACGTGCTCGTCCCGCTCGGCCCCGGTGTCGGCTTCGAGACCGCACAAGCGCTCAATGTGCTCCTCGGTCGCCTCGTGACGGAACGCCACAAGGACATCGCGACCCTCGAGCTCTCGATCGAGAAGCGGGGCGCGCGTGTCTTCGTCGACATCGGTCAGACGGGGCGCCGCCGAACGATCGTCGCGCCTTACAGCGTGCGCGCGTTCGCTGGAGCGCGCGTGTCGACGCCCGTCCGCTGGGAAGAGCTCGACGATCTCGACCCGGCGCGGTTCACGATCGCCACGGTCCCCGAGCGCGTCGCGCAGCACGGCGATCCGATGCACGATCTCCTCGTCCAGACCCCCGACATCCCACGTGCGATCGAGCGCCTCGCCCCGCTCGTGCAGAGTCCACGCTCCACGTGACAATTGTCCCCATGTGGGACGACGGAGCGTGACAGAAGAGCGCTTTCTCCGCTTTTTCTCCCGCGCGCGCCGCATTCGTCGGAGTGCCGGTACCTAAGCCGCGGGACGCTTCACTTCGCCTCGCGGAGGTTCGACATGTCGTTGGGGAAATGGCTCGCGCTCGCGGGGACGGCTGCGCTCGTCCTCGCTTTCCCGGTCGCTTGCAGCCACGAGATCGACAGCCCTCCGGTGTCGACTGCAGCACCGCTCGTACCCGACCTCGCCTGCGTCGAGCAGCTGACGACGAAGGTCACGATCCGAGGCAGCGGATTCACGCCGATGCCCTCGAAGGCGGTGGAGGGTCCGGAGCAGCTGATCCTCCCGCGCGTCGAGCTGTCGCGCGTGAAGCTGCTCGATGGCTCGACCTCGAGCGACGCGGCGGTCGGCGTCCCCGACGATCCTTCGAACCCGATCGCGAGCCACGTCCACTGGACGTCGAGTTCCGAGATGGCGTTCGACGTCTTCCCCGAGCTGAAGCTCGCGACGGGCGTCTACGACGTCACCGTGCGCAACCCCGACGGCGTCCAGGTCGCCTCGGTGCGCGGAAGCTTCGGCGCGCTGCCACCGCCGTCGGCCAAGCAGCTCGTGCCGCCCGCCATCTGTGACGACCAGTCCGATCAGAAGGTGACGATCCAGGGTGCGAACTTCCTCCAGATCGGAGCCGAGCTCCCCACCGTCAGCGTCGGCGGCAAGCTGTTCAAGGCGGACTCCGTGAGCGGGTGCACCCCCGTCCCGGGGACGTTCACGGAAGGCAACGTGCAGCTGTGCACGTCACTCACGTTCACCGTGCCCAAGGGCACGCTCACCCCGGGCGACTACCCGATCACGGTGACCAACCCGGCACCTGCCAACTGCGTGTCGAGCGAGACGCTGAGCCTCCGCGACAACCCGCCTCCGACGGTCACCAAGGTCACGCCGGCGACGATCTGCGAAGGCGGCGGCAAGCTCGCCATCGACGGGACCGACTTCATCGCCACCCCCGGCGTCACGCTCGTGTCGCAGGGAGAGCCCACCGTCACCGCCGGCTCCGTGACGATCCAAGGGACGACCCACCTCGACGCGACGTTCCCTGGCGGGGCCACCGTGGGCAAGACCTACGACGTCGTGGTCACGAACCCCGACGGCTGCAGCGACCTTCCTCCGCACAAGCAGGTCACCGTCAAACCGGGGCCGATCGTCTATTACGCCGACCCGGAGGTCGTCTACAACGGCGTCGCGATGCGCGTGACGGTCTACGTCACGGCCGCCTACTCGCCGTCGTGGATCGTGACGATGGTGCCATCGGGCCAGAGCTCTCCGATCACGACGCTCGTCACGTCGCCGGTCGCCGGACACCCGAACCGCTTCCAAGCCGTCATCCCGAAGGGACAGGCCGCCGGGAGCTACGACCTCATCCTCGACGACGGTTCGGGCTGCCTCGCGACGCTGCCCAACGCGATCAAGGTGACCCAGCAGCTCACGATCACGTTGAAGACCCCCCCGAACGGCATGGTGCCTTCCTTCGGTTGGACGAACAGCGAGACCGCCGTCACGATCTTCCGTGACACGGCGGCGCCGCCTCCGGGTGACGTGAAGTTCGTCGCGACGCCGCGCGCGTTCCTGAACCCTACGAACCCCGGCCCCAACGACGTGGCGATCGCGCTCCCGTCGGTCGCGTTCGTGGATGCGGACACGCTCACCGCCGTCGTCCCCAAGGGACAGACCGCGCGTGACTACGACCTCATCGTCACCGATCCCGACGGCTCGGTGGGCTTCCTCGCGAAGGCATTCACCGTCGTCGCGAACGCGCCGCCCGTCATCACGGCGGTCGTGCCGTCGTCGATCGTCGCGGCGAGCGGACAGAACATCACCCTGAAAGGGACCGATTTCCGCGCCGGTGCGACCGTATCGCTCGCGTGCAAGGACAAGAACGCCGCGACGTTCACGCCGCCCACCGTCACGGGAGCGATCACGTGCAACAGCGGCGCCTGCACCGCCGCCGCGACGGTCGACGCCTCGGGCCTCACGGGCGCCGTCGTTCCGATCTGCATCGTCCGCATCACGAACACCGACGGCACGTGGGGCGAGTACTCCGCGGTCGGCGTCACCAACGCGTCGTTGAACCTGGAGAAGCCGCCGATCGCAGGCACGACCATGAACGTCGCCCGCCGCGCGCTGGTGGCGAGCGCGGTGGATGCGACGTCGTCGGCCCGCTTCGTCTACGCCATCGGCGGCGACAGCGGGAGCGCCGGCCAAGCGAACCCGTTCAACTCGAGCGAGCTCGCAAGCGTCGACCTCTACGGCAAGCTCGGCCCGTGGGTGCAGCAGCGCTACGACATCGGCGGTGCGCGCAGCTTTGCCGCCGGCACGCGGAGCGGTCGCTACACCTACGTCTACGGCGGATGGGACGGAACGAACGCGCTCGCCACGGCGCGCCGCGGGATGACGCTCTCGCCGCGAGAGACCCCGGCGCTCGACGTGGACGACCTCGTGCTCGGCACCAACGGTCTCGACGCCGGCTACTGGATGTATCGCGTCTCGGCGACGTTCTCGAACGCCGATCTCGACAACCCCGGCGGCGAGTCGCTCACGAGCGACGAGTTCATCGTGAAGCTCCCTTCGTTCGCAGGGAAGAAGGTCCAGGTGAAGCTATCGTGGGACGTCCCGCGCGACGCGCTCGCGGTCCCGCTCCCGAACGTCACCGGCTACCGGATCTACCGGACGGAGAAGGTCAACGGGAAGTCGGGCGCCGAGGTGCTCATCGGCGCTTCGCCGAGCACGACGTTCACCGACGACGGCACCGGAGTCCCGCAAACGACGGAGACGCCGCTCCCGCTCGGCAGCATGGGCAAGTGGGCCGTGCTGCCGAACCTCGCGACGCCCCGCCGCGGCGCCGCGGGTGCGCTCGGGACCGATCCGGTCACGGCGGGCGCGCGCTACGCGTACGCCTTCTTCGGCCTCGATGGCGCCGGCGTCGAATCGAAGACCTACGAGTACCTCCCGATCACCGTGCTGGCGAACGGGCACGAGACGGTGGGCAACGCCTGGAAGACCGGCCTCTCGCCGACCACCACTGGGCGGTGGCAGGCAGGCGCTTGGTCGATGGATGCGACCAACTCGACGACCATCACCGCACCGGCGAACTGGATCTACGTCGGTGGCGGCCAGACGGCGAGCGCGGGCGCCGCGAACGCGGTCGAGGCCGGCGTCGTCGCCGCGGGCGGTGACCTCGGCGTCTTCGTCGCGGTGAAGTCCTTCACCGCGAAGGTGTCCGGTTACGGCGTCTGCGGCGCGAACGGGCAGCTGTTCACGCTCGGCGGCGCGAACGGCGGGCCGTCGAGCGGTGGCACCGCAGCGTCGCTGACGAACCCGGCGCCCACGATCGCCGTCAACTCGTGGAACAGCGAGGGCATCCAGCTCGTGCAGCCTCGCTACTTGATGGGCAGCTCGGTGCAGAGCGCGTTCATCTTCCTCGTCGGTGGCGACGTCGGCGGCGGCGTCGCGAGCAACACCACCGAGCTCATCATCTGGTGATCCTGCCCAATGGAGCCTGCCATGAACGCTTTCCGTCCCTTGATCTTCGTGGGCTGCTTCGCGGTGACGCTCTTCGGCGCCACCTCCGCCCGGGCCGACGATCCCGTGAACCCCGACAAGTCGCTCGGCGCTGCGAGCCCCGAGCGCAAGGGCGTGTTCCCGCTCCTCGGGGCGAAGGTGGGTGGCATCGCTCCCTTCGGTGGTCTGTCGCCCAGCTTCACGGTCGGCGTCGAAGCGGGGATCGTCCTCCCCGTGCTCCATCGCGGCCTCGCCCTCGGCGTCGCGCTCGACTACACGCAGCCCACGACGAGCGGGACCACGACCGACCCGCGCGTGGCGGGAGGAACGTACGACTGGACGCTCACCCAGCAGTACCTGACGCTGATGCCGGTGGTGATGTACCGGCTGACGACCCTCAAGGTCGTCACCCCCTTCATCGGCGTCGGGCCTCGGATCTACTTCATGAAGAGCACCGTGCGTGGCAACGCGGGGAGCGCGACGATCGACGACACGACGGAGGTGTCCACCCACATCGGCATCGGCGTCCCGTTGGGGGTGGAGTTCAAGCTCGGACCCGGCGGGATCGTCGCCGAGCTCCTCGCCCAGTGGGGGCCTTACGAGCACACGGCGACGGGCGACACCCACACCGGAGCACTCTCGCTCGCGGTCGGCTATCGCCTCGCGATGTGAGCGTCCAGCGCCAGAGGAACGCCCAGTCCGTCGAGGAAGCTCCGCGGCGAGTGGACGCCCTCGCGCACGAGGGACCAGCGCGCCTCGCGCCCGACGCGCGCGACACGGACGAGCCCCGCGCTCGCCAGCACGCGGAGGTGCTTCGTGACTGCCTGCCGCGAAATCGGCAGGGGTTCCGCGATCCGCACGATCGACAGCGCTCCCTCCAAGGCCAATCGCTGCAAGATCCGCAGACGCAGCTCCTCGCCGAGTGCGGCGAAGATCGAGGCGCAAGCTCGCACGTTGGGCATCGTCACAGGAGAACACCCCCGAAGAAACGAAGCAACCTCTCCTTGTCTGGTACGCTCGCGCTTCGTACATGCCGGGGTCTAGCTTCGCGCCACTCGGCGAGCTGGTGCAGGGCACCATTTTCGCCGGTGATTTCCGCGTCGTTCGGAAGCTGTCCGAGGGCGGCATGGGCGCCGTGTACGTCGCGCTCCAGCTCAGCACTGGGCGCGAGCGTGCGCTCAAAATCATGCGGCCGGACCTCGTCAGCGATCCGGGGCTCCGCGCGAAGTTCATCCAGGAAGCCAGGATCGGCGGGCGCGTCCAGAGCGACCACGTCGTCGAGGTCGTCGCCGCCGGCGTCGACCCCGAGTCGAACACGCCGTACCTCGTCATGGAGCTCCTCCAGGGCGAGGACCTCGCGACCACGCTGAAGAGCAAGCGCCCGCTCGGTCAGGAAGAGATCACGGGCGTGCTCGCGCAGCTCTTCGAAGCCGTCGGCGCCGCGCACACGGGCGGCATCATCCACCGCGACTTGAAGCCGGAGAACGTCTTCCTCCGCCTCTCGCGGAGCGGCGCGGGCGCGACGGTGAAGGTGCTCGACTTCGGGATCGCGAAGCTCGTCGAGGAGGCGCTCTCGGGAAACACCGGCGCCGTCGGCACGCCCTTCTGGATGGCGCCCGAGCAGACCGAGCGCCGCGCGATCCTCACGCCGAGCTGCGACGTCTGGGCGCTCGGGCTCATCGCCTTCACGCTCCACACCGGCCGGCAGTTCTGGCGCGCCGCGAACGACGAGAGCCCGTCCCTCGCTCAGTTCATGCGCGAGCTCGTGCTCGAGCCGATCCCCCCGGCGAGCGACCGCGCGCGCGAGCTCGGCGCGATCGGGCGCATCCCGACCGGGTTCGATGCGTGGTTCGCGCGCGCGGTGAACCGCGACCCCGCCGCGCGCTTCCCCGACGCGCGTGCCGCGTGGCAGGCGTACGTCGACGCGCTCGGGATCCGGAGCGGCGGCTCGCTCGGTCAGATCCCCGTCTCGAACCGGACTGCCGCAGGCGCCCCGCCGCCGGACCTCGGCACCGCGCGTACCGTCGTCGATCCGACCTCGCACGACGAGGACGAAGGGATCGCCGGCGTCCCTCCGAAGAGCGATCCGCCCTGGCTCTTGATTGGGATCGGAGCGCTCGCGCTCCTGGGCATCGGCGGCGCCGCGGCAGCCCTCCATTTCCGCAGCGACGATGCACCGGTCGCGCCGGTGGGGTCGGTGGACAACCCGAAGGCCCCGACGCCGCGCTGCCCGGTCGACATGGCGGGCGTCCCGGGAGGAACGTTCACCGTCGGTGACGACGGGGGCGATGCGGACGAGCGCCCCGCCCACGATGTCACACTCAATGCATTCTGCATCGACTTGACGGAGGTCACGGTCAAAGCGTGGGGCGCGTGCGTGAAGGCCGGCGCCTGCGCCGCACCGGCGGCGGCGGTCCAGTGGGGCGGCGTGACGTCGAAGGACCACACGCTCTGGGACTCGTTCTGCAACGGCGCGCACGACGATCGCGGCGAGCACCCGGTCAACTGCGTGTCGTGGGACCAGGCCCGCGCGTACTGCAAATGGAACGACCGCCGGCTCCCGACGGAAGAGGAGTGGGAGCTCGTGGCGCGCGGGCCGAACAAGGCGCCGTTCCCGTGGGGGAACCTCGAGGTCACGCCCGAGCGCCTCGACGTGTGTGGCCCCGACTGCGCGCTGAAGGCGAGCGTGCTCGGCGGCGATTGGAAGTCGATCCTCCCACGCGAAGACGGCTGGGTGGGCACGGCCCCCGTCGGCTCCTACCCCGAGGGAAAGAGCCCGTTCGGCGCGTACGACCTGGCCGGCAACGTCGCGGAGTGGACGGCGAGCGCGCACTGTCCCTACCCGGGCAACAACTGCGCGAGCGAGATGCGAACGGTACGGGGCTCGTCGTTCTCGACGGACGACGTGCGGGACGTCCGCTCGGCCTCCCGAAGCCACCTCGATCCGACGACCAAAGCGGCGAGCGTGGGTTTCCGCTGCGCGCGCTGATCAGCGCGGGATGCGATAGAGCATGCCGCGGTCCACGCCGTTGATCGAAGCGATCTCGGTCCAGTAGACGAAGTCGTCGGTCACGAACATCTCGACGAAGCGCAGCCACGTCGCCCGGACCGAGCGGGAGCCGTCCGGCGCGATGCGAAGGAGACGATCGGCGAGGGCGACGTAGGTGGAGCCCCCGCGGCGCGAGATGGCACGAACGCGCGTCAGCCCTGCGTCGCCGGAGGGAGGCACGAACGTGAAGGTCGCGCCGGCGTCCGAGTCGTGGCGCGCCAGCGCGACGAATGATGCGTCGTCCGCGGCGAGTCCGACCAGCGTGCCGGGGTCTCCCGGATCGGCGGCGGCGTCCGTGCCCGCATCCGCGTCGTCGCCATCCGCCGCGTCGAACGAGCCGGCGTCCAGATCTGCACCGCTCGCGGCGTCCCCTCCGTCACTCGCGTCCGTTCCCGCTTCGGGGTAGGGCACGAGAATCTGGCTTCGCACCGCACCGTCTTCGAGCCATCGCAGCTCGTGACCGTTCGTCGCGAAGGGATAGTCGATCGCCGTCTCGTCGAGAGACCCGAGCTCCGCGATGCCACCATCGTCGAGCAGCATCAACCCCGTGCCGGCTTCGCTCGAGGGACCGAGGCCACGAAACGCGAGCTCCGATCCGACGAAGACCAAGCCCCGACGCGGGTGGACGCCGGGGATCCATTCGGTCAATCCCGCGTCGGTGTAGTTGAGGAGGGCACCACCATCGAGTGCGTCGACGCCGAAGACGACACCTCCACTCTCGTCGCACGCCATGCCACCCGTTGCGTCGCTGGGGAGCGGAACGCTGTCGACGACGTCGACGGGGTTTTTCGAGACGTCGGTGCGGAGGTGCACGAGCTCGGTTCCATCGACGACGTAGATCGAGGGACCACACACGGCGAGCCCGTGCGGAAGATCTGTGAAGCGGTAGCTCCACTCTTTCGGCGGCACGGCGTCCGGGTCCACGCAGTTGCAGTCATTGGAGCCCGCGCTGCAGCTCTTCCACCCGTGATCGCAGGTCGCGATGCATCCACCCCAGTATCCGGGCGTCACCGTTCCGTGCGCGATGCCACCGTCAGGGCAGCCGTCGATGGCAAAGCCCCCACAGCCGATGGGTTCGAACGTCGGTGCGCAGCCGCCCCCGCCGCCCCCGCAGACGCACGACCCCGAGGCGGAGAGCAACGCCACGAGCCAGACTGCGCGCGGAAGCCGCATGTGCCGCCTCTCGCAAGAAGCAGACCCTGCCGCCCCGCCGCGAAACGACGAGGAAATTTTCGAGGTCGCGCGGCGCGACTATGACGTCGCGATCAGCCGAACGGCTCGGCCAACCGCGCGTGGAAGCTCTCCACCGACGCGAAGATCTCTTCGATCGCCGCAGCGAGCGGCTCGTCGTCGTGATCGAGCGCCGCATCGAGCTTGGCCTGCTCGGCCTTCGCCATGTCGTAGATCCACGAGACCTCGCCGAGGCGCGAACGGAGATCGCTCCACTGCGGGGTGAGGTCGTTGAGCTGGTTCGCGAGGATGGTGAGCGCCTCGGTCACGTCGCTGAGCCAGAGGTAGACACCGGCGGCGTACGCGCTGGCGAGCCCGCCGTCGTCGAGCACGTCGGCGTACTTGGGCGAGTCGGTGAGCTCGACGAGATCGGTCAGCGCCCGGCGGCACATCGCGAGCGCACCCACGCGCCGACGAAGCGAGGTCTCGGCAGCGCTGGCGGACGGATCGACCGAGTCGAACCGCTCGCAGATCGCCTCGAGGGCGGACACCGAGCGCGCGAGATCGATGTGGCGAGCGACGACGGCCTCGCGCGTGTCGCGCTGGGGCAGCGTGCCGACGTACGAAGACTCGTGGGTCGACGCACCGGCGTGCGACGACGCGGGGAAGTCGTACGGCCATGCATCCGCAGGGAGCGCGGGCGTGGCGAGCGGGGTCTGGAGCGAGTCCTCCGACTCGTCGAGGTCGAAGCGCGGGAGGGACGGCTCGGTCGCGGGACTCGCGTCGACGAGGCGGAGCGACGGCGGTGCGTCTTCCACACTCACCTCCTCGGCGGTCCAGTCGAGCTCTTCCGGGGTGTATTCTACAAGAAGCTGCTTCATCTCAGTGTCTCACGTAGGGCGAAGGGGCAGTCCGTAGCACATCAGGCCCGGTCTGCGTACCTTTCGCTTCTTAGTACGTCCTTACGGTGCAAACTGTTCCCAGTCCGTTCATGACGGAAGAGCATTCTTCGGGCCAGAGTCCGACCCCAGCAATTCCAAACACTTGGGTCTGCGCGCACCCTGTAGGTGTACGGCGGTTCACGGCTCACCCGTGCTCCAGGGAGGCCGAACCGTGATCTTGCTAACGACCGGGCCCGGGACGGGACCTACTGGAAGGTCGCTGACGCCCTCACCCGGTCGCCCGCCGGGGTCAGGGCGTTGGTGAACGCCCGGAAGGTGATCCGCCAATCGCCGGCGTCGACCTGGGTCTTCGACTCGCCCCGCACGTCGAACTGGCCCTGCCCCGCCCGGAACGGCGTGGTCGCCAGGTTCCCCTTCCCCGCCGAAGCCGGGAACCGACAGTCGACCTCGATCCGCTGGTCGGCGGTGTCCTCGTCGGCATGAAGCACGACCTCACCGAACTTGTCGGGGGTCCACGTCACCTCGAGCGAGCCACCGATCGCGATCGGCACCGACGCCACCCCGTCGATCGCGGGCGCGGTCACCTTCACCGACGGTCCCCCGAGCACCGTCGCGGTGAACGCCGGGACGTCCGCCCCGCCGCTCCCCTTCAACATCAGCGTGGAGCCCGCTCCGAACTGCGTACGCTGCACCGCCGGCGGATCGTAGAGGTACGGCGACTCGAGGGTGAGCGCATCGCGCGTGCCCCCGAACGACAGCGTTCCCGCTGCCGGAGCCGCCGGCGGCGAAGGCCGCTGCGCCGGACAGACGACGACCGCACAACTACCCGCCGCGCTCTTCGAGCAGTCGGCGAAGCGGTCGTAGAAGTCGGCGTACACGCCGGCGGAGACGAGCCCCTGCGTACCAGATTGGTACTGAGTCGAGTACGCCGCCACGTCGGCGACGTGGCCCGGCGTCTTGGCCGAAGAGCACCCGCTGGAGAGCAGCAGCACAAAGGCAAGGGCACCCCGGACTAAAGTCCGGGGCAGCAGAAGCCCTTGCCGAACCCGACTAAAGTCCGCCTTCGGCGGACTCTCGGGGCTGTACTCCCAAGCGGGAGTCCGCCGAAGGCGGACTTTACGCGGGTGCTTCATCGACTTTTGCTGCCCCGGACTTCAGTCCGGGGTGCCCATCAGCTCATTCCTCGTTGACGGCGGCGAGCTCGGCGGCCGGAGCCGGCGCGGGACGCGCCGGACGGTCTTCCTCGCCCTCGACGATGACGCGGAGCTGCTTGTACGCCGGGAGACCGGTGCCCGCCGGGATGAGGCGGCCCATGATGACGTTCTCCTTGAGACCGCGGAGGTGGTCCGTCTTGCCGCAGATCGCGGCTTCGGTGAGGACCTTCGTCGTCTCCTGGAAGCTCGAGGCCGAGATGAAGGACTCGGTCGAGAGCGACGCCTTCGTGATGCCGAGGAGCAGCGGCTCCGCGATCGCGGGCTTGGCGCCGCGCTCGATGACCCGCTGATTCTCACGCTCGAAGATGTGCTTCTCGATCTGCTCGTCGATCAGGAAGTTGGTGTCGCCCACGTCCTTGATGCGGACGCGGCGGCTCATCTGCCGAACGATGACCTCGATGTGCTTGTCGTTGATGGCGACGCCCTGCAGGCGGTAGACCTGCTGGATTTCGTTCACCAAGTAAGCCGCGAGCTCCTTCTCGCCCTTCACGCGAAGGATGTCGTGCGGGTTCGCCGGGCCGTCCATCAGGGCTTCGCCAGCGCGAACGCGGTCGCCCGGCTGAACCTGGATGTGCTTGCCCTTCGCGATGAGATACTCGCGCGACTGGTCCGGGAGCGGCGCACCGTCGGGAGCGAACGGGGTGATGACCACCTTCCGCTTGCCCTTGGTGTCCTTGCCGAACGACACCTCGCCGTCGACCTCCGCGATGATCGCGTGGTCCTTCGGCTTGCGCGCCTCGAAGAGCTCGGCGACACGCGGGAGACCACCGGTGATGTCCTGGGTCTTCGTCGTCTCGCGCGGCATCTTCGAGAGAACCTCGCCCGCTTCGATGAGGTCCCCGTCCTGGACGACGATGTTCGCGCCGACCGGGAGGAGGTAGCGAGCTTCGAGCGTCGAGTTCGGGAGCTTGAGCGTCTCGCCCGTCTTGGGGTCCTTGATCGAAACGCGCGGGCGGAGGTCCGCGGCGCGCGACTCGATGACGACCTTGCGCGAGAGGCCGGTGACCTCGTCGAGCTTCTCGACCATCGTGACGCCTTCGACGATGTCGCCGAACTTCACGATGCCCGCGACCTCGGTGAGGATCGGGAGCGCGAACGCGTCCCACTCCGCGAGGACCTGGGCCGGCTTCACCTTCTCGCCCTCGGCCACCTTGAGGGCAGCTCCGTAGACGAGGCGGTGATGCTCGCGCTCGCGGCCGGTCTCGTCGACGATCACGATCTCGCCGTGGCGATTCATGACGCTGACGGTCCCGTCCTTCTTCTTGGCGAGGTTCGCGCCGCGGACGCGGACGTAACCCTCGTTGCGGGCTTCGAGCGAGCTCTGCTCGATCTTGCCCTGGGTCGCCGTACCACCGATGTGGAACGTACGCATCGTGAGCTGCGTGCCCGGCTCGCCGATCGACTGGCTCGCGATGATGCCCACCGCTTCGCCCATGTTGACCTTGTAGCCGCGCGCGAGATCGCGCCCGTAGCACTTGGCGCAGACGCCGCGCTTCGTCTGGCACGTGAGCACCGAACGAATCACGACCTCTTCGATGCCCGCGTCCTCGATCTTCAGCACGAGGCCTTCGTCGAGCTCGGTGTTCGCCGCCACCAGCACTTCGCCGGTGAGCGGGTCGACCACGTCTTCCAGCGTCACGCGGCCGAGGATGCGGTCGCCGAGGGGCTGGATGACTTCGCCGGCGTCCTCGAGCTTGGTGACTCGGATGCCGTCGAGCGTGGCGCAGTCGAACTCGCTGATGACCGCGTCCTGCGCGACGTCGACGAGACGGCGCGTGAGGTACCCGGAGTTCGCGGTCTTGAGCGCCGTGTCGGCGAGACCCTTGCGGGCGCCGTGCGTCGAGATGAAGTACTCGAGCACCGTGAGACCCTCGCGGAAGTTCGCGGTGATCGGGTTCTCGATGATTTCGCCGCTCGGCTTGGCCATGAGGCCGCGCATCGCCGCCAGCTGGCGGATCTGCTGGGTCGAGCCACGAGCGCCCGAGTCGGCCATGATGTAGATCGGGTTGAACGACGGCTCGATGGTCTCCTTGCCCGTCTCCGGGTCGGTGACCTTCTCCTTGCCGATCGCGACCATCATCTCCTGCGTGACCTTGTCGGCAACGCCGGCCCAGATGTCGACGATCTTGTTGTAGCGCTCGCCGTCGGTGATCAGACCTTCCTGGTACTGGTCGACGACGCGCTGCACCTCGTCGTGCGCTTCCTTGAGGAGCACCTGCTTCGCCGCCGGGATCACCATGTGATCCATGCAGATCGAAGAGCCGCTGCGGGTCGCGTACTCGTAGCCGAGGCTGCGGAGCCGGTCGGCGAGGAGCACGGTCGCCTTGTTGCGGTGCTTGCGGTAGCAGGCGTCGATGAGGGCCGAGAGCGCCTTCTTGTCGAGCGTCTTGTTGACGAGGTCGAACGAGAGGCCCTGCGGGAGGATCTCGGCGATGAGGCAACGACCGACGGTCGTGTTGACCACGCGGCGCTGGCCGTTCTCGGGGTCGATCACGCGGACACGGATGCCCGTGTGGATCGTGACCTCGCCGTTGTCGTACGCCATGCGGACTTCTTCCGGCGACGAGTAGACGCCGCGGAGGTAGCCGTCGAGGTGGCCCTTCTTGTCGAGGACGAGGCTGCCCTCGCGGTAGTGACCACGCGAGTACTTCTTCTCGCGCGTCGCGTAGTAGAGCCCGAGGACGATGTCCTGCGTCGGGTTGATGATCGGCTTGCCGTGCGCGGGCGAGAGGATGTTGTTCGTGCTCATCATGAGCACGCGCGCTTCCATCTGCGCTTCGACGCTGAGCGGCACGTGGACCGCCATCTGGTCGCCGTCGAAGTCCGCGTTGAAGGCCGCGCAGACCAGCGGGTGAAGCTGGATCGCCTTGCCTTCAATGAGGACCGGCTCGAACGCCTGGATGCCGAGGCGGTGGAGCGTCGGCGCGCGGTTCAGGAGGACCGGGTGCTCGGACACGACCTCTTCGAGGATGTCGAAGACCTCGGGGCGCTCCTTCTCCACCATCTTCTTCGCAGACTTGATGGTGTTGACGTAGCCGCGCTCTTCGAGCTTGTTGTAGATGAACGGCTTGAAGAGCTCGAGCGCCATCTTGGTCGGGAGACCGCACTGGTGCAGCTTGAGCGCGGGGCCGACGACGATGACCGAGCGGCCCGAGTAGTCGACGCGCTTGCCGAGGAGGTTCTGGCGGAAGCGGCCCTGCTTGCCCTTCAGCATGTCGCTGAGGGACTTGAGCGGGCGCTTGTTCGGACCGGTGATGGTCTTGCCGCGACGGCCGTTGTCGAAGAGGGCGTCGACCGCTTCCTGCAGCATGCGGCGCTCGTTCCGGATGATGATCTCCGGAGCGTTGAGCTCGAGCAGGCGCTTCAGGCGGTTGTTGCGGTTGATGACGCGGCGGTAGAGATCGTTGAGATCGCTCGTCGCGAAGCGGCCGCCGTCGAGGGGAACGAGCGGGCGCAGATCCGGCGGGAGGACCGGGATGACGGTGAGCATCATCCACTCCGGGCGGTTGCCGCTCTCGCGGAACGCCTCGGTGACCTTCAGCCGCTTGACGATCTTCTTGCGCTTCGCCTCGCTGGTGGCCGTGCGCATCTCCTGGCGGAGCGTCTCGCTCAGGGTATGGACGTCCACGCCCTTGAGCATCTCGAGGATGGCTTCGCCACCCATGCCGGCGGTGAACTTGTCGTCGCCGTACTCGTCGAGGAGCTGCATGTAGCGATCCTCGGAGAGGAGCTCGCCACGGACGAGGCCGGTCTCCTTCGGATCGATGACGATGTAGGCCTCGCAGTAGAGGACCTTCTCGAGATCCTTCAGCGTGATGTCGAGCATGTTGCCGATGCGGCTCGGCAGGCTCTTGAGGAACCAGATGTGCGCGACCGGCGTCGCGAGGCTGATGTGGCCGAGGCGCTCACGGCGGACCTTCGACTGGATGACCTCGACGCCGCACTTCTCGCAGACGATCCCACGGTGCTTCATGCGCTTGTACTTGCCGCAGTTGCACTCGTAGTCCTTCACCGGGCCGAAGATCTTCGCGCAGAAGAGGCCGTCGCGCTCCGGCTTGAAGGTTCGGTAGTTGATGGTCTCGGGCTTCTTGACCTCACCGTGCGACCACTCGCGAATCTTCTCGGGAGACGCGAGGGAGATGCGAATCGCGCTGAAAGAAAGCGGATCCTTGGGCTTCTCGAAGAAGCTGAAAATGTCGCGCATCGGTTCGTTCCTCTCTCAGTGACGGGAAAAATTCTCTTGGGGGGGAAGGGAGTGGAGGAGCGTGCTGGGGGCACGCTCACTCGCTACTCCTCCGCGGCCTGATCCTTGACCTGACCCGGCTCGAGAAGCTCGATGTTCAGGCAGAGCGCCTGGAGCTCCTTGATGAGCACGTTGAAGCTCTCCGGCAGACCCGGCTCGAGCGTGTGCTCGCCCTTGACGATGGCCTCGTACATGCGGGTACGGCCCATGACGTCGTCGCTCTTGACGGTGAGGAACTCCTGGAGCGCGTACGCAGTGCCGTACGCTTCCATGGCCCACACTTCCATCTCTCCGAGACGCTGACCGCCGAACTGCGCCTTGCCACCGAGCGGCTGCTGGGTGACGAGCGAGTACGGTCCGATCGAACGCGCGTGGATCTTGTCGTCGACGAGGTGGTGCAGCTTCAGCATGTACATGACGCCGACCGTGACATCCTGGTCGAACGCCTCGCCCGTGCGGCCGTCGAAGAGCACCGTCTGACCGCTCTGCGGCAGGCCGGCGATCGCCAGCGAGTCCTTGATCGCGCGCTCGGGAGCGCCGTCGAAGACCGGGCTGGCGTAGTGAATCCCGCCGCGGAGCTTGGCCGCGACGCGCTTCACTTCTTCGTCCGACAGCTTGGCGAGCCACTTCGCGAGCGCCTCGTCACCGTCGTAGATCTTGAGGATGTGCGCCCGGATCGCGTCCGGAGCGAACTTCGCCTCGAGCATGTACTGGAGCTGCCAGCCGAGGACGCGTGCACCCCACCCGAGGTGGGTCTCGAGGATCTGTCCCACGTTCATACGGGACGGAACGCCGAGCGGGTTGAGCACGATGTCCACCGGACGACCGTCCTGGAGATAGGGCATGTCCTCTTCCGCCATGATGCGGGAGATGACGCCCTTGTTTCCGTGACGACCGGCCATCTTGTCGCCGACCTGGAGCTTGCGCTTGATGGCGATGTAGACCTTCACCATCTTGATCACGCCCGGCGGAAGCTCGTCGCCCTTGGAGAGGCGATCGATCTTGTCGCGGAAGTGCTCTTCGCGAACGCGAACGATCTCCTCGAGCTCGGCGAGCTTCTGGGAGATGTCCTCGCCGCCGTCGACGGGGAGCTCCGCCCAGTACTTGCGCGGGACCTGATCGAGCATCTCCTCGTCGAGCGAGGCGCCCTTCGCGAGAAGGACCTTGCCCTTGTCGTCCACGAGCTTGCCGTTCGTGGTCTCGCCGACGAGGCGCTTCTTCACCTGACGGAAGAAGCTGTCGCGGAGGACCTGGATCTCCTCGTCGCGGATGCGCTCGAGGCGCGCCCGCTCCTGATCCTCGATGTCCTTCGCGCGCTCGTCCTGCTTGTCCTGGTTGCGGCGCGAGAAGATGCGCGCGTTGATGACGATGCCGCTGACGCCCGGGGGGACGCGCAGCGAGCTGTCACGAACGTCGCCAGCTTTCTCTCCGAAGATCGCGCGGAGGAGCTTCTCCTCCGGCGACAGCTGGGTCTCACCCTTCGGCGTGATCTTGCCGACGAGGATGTCGCCCGGCTTCACCTCGGCGCCGATGCGCACGATGCCGGTCTCGTCGAGGTCCTTGAGCGCTTCCTCGCCGACGTTCGGGATGTCGCGCGTGACCTCTTCCTTGCCGAGCTTCGTGTCGCGGGCGACGCACTCGAACTCCTCGATGTGGATCGAGGTGAACACGTCGTCCTTGGCGATGCGCTCCGACACGAGGATCGAGTCCTCGAAGTTGTAGCCCTGCCACGGCATGAACGCGACGAGCACGTTCTGGCCGAGGGCGAGCTCGCCCATGTCGCAGCTCGGACCGTCCGCCAGAACGTCGCCGGCCTTCACGCGCTCACCGGCGCGGACGATCGGCTTCTGGTTGTAGCAAGTCGACTGGTTCGACCGCTGGAACTTGGTCATCGAGTAGATGTCCGGGATCTCCGCCTTGTCCGAGTCGGGGCGGACGACGATGCGGGTCGCATCGACGCTCTCCACGACACCCGCGCGGCGCGCGAGGATGCAGACACCGGAGTCACGGGCCAGGCGCCCTTCCATGCCCGTGCCGACGTACGGCGCGTGCGAGCGGATGAGCGGAACGGCCTGACGCTGCATGTTCGCGCCCATGAGGGCGCGGTTCGCGTCGTCGTGCTCGAGGAACGGAACGAGCGCCGCGGCGACCGACACCATCTGGTTCGGCGCGATGTCCATCAGCGCGATCATGTCCGGCGGGGCGAGGTGGAAGTCGCCGTTCAGGCGGGCCGAGACGAGACCCTCCTTGAACTTGCCCTTGTCGTCGACCGCAGCCGACGCCTGGGCGATGTACTTCCCTTCCTCTTCGAGCGCCGAGTACCAAACGACCTCGTCGGTGACGCGGCCATCGGAGACCTTGCGGTACGGCGTCTCGACGAAGCCGAACTCGTTGACGCGCGCGAACGTCGAGAGCGACGCGATGAGGCCGATGTTCGGACCTTCCGGCGTCTCGATCGGGCAGATACGACCGTAGTGGGTCGTGTGGACGTCGCGGACCTCGAAGCCCGCACGCTCGCGCGTGAGACCACCCGGTCCGAGCGCGGAGAGACGACGCTTGTGCGTGACCTCCGAGAGCGGGTTCGTCTGGTCCATGAACTGCGAGAGCTGCGAGCTGCCGAAGTACTCCTTCACCACCGCGGAGACGGGCTTCGCGTTGATGAGGTCGTGCGGCATGAGGGTGTCGATCTCTTGCGACATCGACATGCGCTCCTTGATGGCGCGCTCCATGCGGACGAGACCGATGCGGTACTGGTTCTCCATCAGCTCACCGACCGCGCGAACGCGGCGGTTGCCGAGGTGGTCGATGTCGTCGACCGAACCGCGGCCGTTCTTCAGCTCGATGAGGTGACGAACGGTCTCGAGGATGTCCTGCGCGGTGAGCACCTGGGTGTCGAGCGCGGGGCGCTGATCCTCGGGCAGATCGCGGTGGTAGAACTTGTAGTTCAGCTTGAGGCGGCCGACCTTCGAGAGGTCGTAGCGCTCGGGGTTGAAGAACAAGTTGTGGAACAGGGTCTTCGCCGTCTCGAGCGTGGGCGGATCACCCGGGCGCAGGCGGCGGTAGATCTCCATGATCGCGTCTTCGGTCGTCTTGACCTTCTCCGCGAGCAGCGTGTCGCGGAGGTACGAGCCGACGTTGAGACCGTCGATGAAGAGGATCTTGAAGTCGTTGATGCCCGCCTCGCGGAGCTTCTCGAGCTTCGCGGGGGTGAGCTCCTCGTTGACCTCGATCACGACCTCGCCCGTCTCCGGGTCGACGATGTCGTGCGCGGCCACCTTGCCGGTCAGCTCTTCCACGTCGACGCTGAGCTGGTCGACCTTGGCTTCCTTGAGCTTCTTGATCGCGGCCTTGGTGAACTTGGTGTTCTTCTTGACGACGACTTCGCCGCCGGCCTTGATGTCGCGCGTCGCGCGCTGACCCGCGAGGAGCTCGTACTCGAGCGACTTGCCGTACTTGCCGCCCTTCTCGATGAACACCGTCTCGGTGTTGTAGAAGTAGTTGAGCAGGTCCTGCGTGGAGTAGCCGAGCGCGCGGAGGAGCACCGTCGCGTGCATCTTCCGGCGGCGGTCGATGCGGACGTAGATGATGTCCTTCGGGTCGAACTCGAAGTCGAGCCACGAGCCGCGGTAGGGGATGACGCGGGCGCTGTAGAGCAGCTTGCCCGACGAGTGCGTCTTGCCCTTGTCGTGGTCGAAGAAGACGCCCGGGCTGCGGTGCAGCTGGCTGACGACGACGCGCTCGGTGCCGTTGATGATGAACGTACCGGTGTCCGTCATCAGCGGGATCTCGCCGAAGTAGACCTCTTGCTCCTTGATGTCGCGCACGATGCGCTCGCCACCCTCGCGGGTGTCGTAGATCATGAGCTGGGTCGTGACCTTGATCGGCGCCGCGTAGGTCATGCCGCGCTGACGGCACTCCTCGACGTCGTACTTGGGCTTCTCCAGGTTGTAGCTGACGAAGACGAGCTCGCTCGTTCCGTTGAAGTCCTTGATCGGGAAGACGCTACGGAAGACGGCTTGCAAGCCGATCTCGACGCGGTCCGTCGGCGGGACGTTCGCCTGAAGGAACTTGTCGTACGACGTCTTCTGGATGTCGATCAGGTTCGGGACCTCGATGACCTTTGCGATCCGACCGAGGTTCTTGCGAATGCGGAAGTTGCTCTGGATGGCGTTCGCCATAGCTACTCCTGAGGGGCAGGCGGGGGACGTGACTCGTAAGCGAAGAACTTGATGTGGGGAAACGTCGCCAGGGGCGAACGGTGGATCGACTCCACCGCCGCCCCTCTGGGTGGCGACTCAAGCAATAGCGCTCAGGTCTTCCGAGCGCGTCTTGGCAGATACTGAAGCTTCGGTCACTTGAGGGCGACCTTGGCTCCCGCCTCTTCGAGCTTCTTCTTCATCTCCTCGGCCTCGCCCTTGGCAACGCCTTCCTTGATCGGCTTCGGCGCCGCTTCGACCAGGTCCTTGGCTTCCTTGAGGCCAAGGCCCGTGATCTCACGGACGACCTTGATGACGTTGATCTTGTTGCCACCGGCCTCGGCCAGCTCGACGGTGAACTCCGTCTGCTCGACGGCCGCCGCGGCCGGAGCCGCGCCGCCACCACCGACCATCGCGACGGCCGCGGGGGCAGCCTTGACGCCCCACTTGTCCTCGAGGGTCTTGATGAGCTCGGCGATCTGGATCACCGGGAGGTTCGAGAGGTAGTCAACGACCTGGTCACGCGTAATGTCAGCCATTTTCATTCTCCGTAATCGACAATCAAATCTTGAAAATTTGCCATCGGTGCAGAGTGCACCGAATCAACCTTTTTGCTCTTTGGCGGCCAGCACGTAGACGAAGTTCTGCGCGGGCGCGTTGAGGAGCTGGACGAACTGGGTGAGCGGCGCCTGGAGCGTCGCGAGAAGCTTGGCGCGGAGCTCGTCCTTGCCAGGCATCGTTGCGAGTTGCTCTTCGACCGCCTTCGCATCGATCACGCTGCCGTCGATCACGCCCGCCTTGACGGTGAGCTTGACCGAGTCGCCGGCTTCCTTGCGGAACGCCTTGACGACCTTGGCCGCCGCGCTCGGATCCTCGTAGCTCCACGCGATGCCGGTCATCCCGACGAGCGCCTTGCCCAGCTTGTCGCCGTAGCTGGTGCCCTTGAGCGCGTGCTTCACGAGGGTGTTCTTGCAGACCACGTACTCGACGCCGGCCTTGCGGAAGTCACCACGAAGCTTCGTGGCGCTCTCCACGGTCATCCCCTTGAAGTCGAGGAAGACGGCGGCCGTCATCTTGTCGAAGCGAGCCTTGATCTCGCCAATCTGCTTTTCTTTGATGGAGCGTTCCATGGATCAACCCTCCTCGGTGGCGCCCATGTACGGCGCGGGGTCGACCTTGACGCCGGGGCCCATCGTCGAGCTGACGGTGATGCTCCGGAGGTAGGTTCCCTTTGCCGTGGAGGGCTTGGCCTTCACGAGGGCCTGGATCAACGCGCCCGCGTTGTCGGCCAGTGCCTTCTCGGAGAAGGAGCACTTGCCGATGCGTGCGTGGACGATGCCGGCCTTTTCGACGCGGTACTCGACTTTGCCGCCCTTCGCTTCGCGGACTGCGGTCCCGACGTCGAAGGTCACCGTGCCGACCTTGGGGTTCGGCATGAGACCACGCGGGCCGAGCACACGACCGAGCTTACCGACGGCGCCCATCATGTCGGGCGTCGCGATGACACGGTCGAAGTCCATGAAGCCTTCGGACACCTTGGCGACCATGTCGTCGGCGCCGACGTGGTCGGCTCCGGCTTCACGCGCCTCGCGGTCCTTCTCGCCCTTGGCGAAAACGAGCACCTTGACGGACTGTCCGGTGCCGTGCGGCAGAACGATCGCACCACGGACCATCTGATCGGCGTGTTTCGGATTCACGCCCAGACGAACCGCAATGTCGACCGTCTCGTCGAATTTGGCGAACTTGGCCTTCTTGACCAGAGTGCACGCCTCTTCGACGCTGTACTTGCGCGTGGTGTCGACGATGCTGTCGACCTTCGCGCGGTTCTTCGAAACCTTCGGCATTTTCCTCCTGTTCGATCTTCACGATCTCCCACCGTGGACCGACTTGCGCCGGGCGGTGGTACGAGCGAGGGAACCAGCTCCCTCGCGTAGGTCTTTCACTTCGCGACGACGTCGATTCCCATGCTGCGAGCGGTGCCGCGCACGGTGCGCATCGCGGCTTCCACGTCGGTCGTGTTCATGTCCTGAATCTTCTGCTTGGCGAGCTCGCGCACCTGCGCTTCCGTCACCTTGCCGACCTTGTTCTTGTTCGGCTCCTTCGAGCCCGAGCCGGGCTTCTTGCCGGTCGAGAGCCCCGCTGCCTTCTTGAGCAGGATGCTCACGGGCGGGGTCTTCATGATGAAGGTGAAGGAGCGGTCGCTGTAGACCGTGATCACCACCGGGATGATCATGTCGCCGCCAGCGGTCTTGGCGTTGAACTCCTTGCAGAACTGCATGATGTTCACGCCCTGCGCGCCGAGGGCAGGACCGACGGGCGGCGCCGGGTTCGCCTTACCGGCGGGGAGCTGAAGTTTGACGTAGCCAGTGATCTTCTTCATCGGAGGGCTCGGGGGTTGCTCCTACGGGGGCCGCACGAGATTCGGCGGGCCGTAGTGGTTGCGCGGGTTTCTGACGGGTAAGCGGGGTTAAGTCAAAGTGATGGGAAAATCTTCGGTGGATGGGCTCAGGCCCGCTTCTCCACCTGGGCGAAGTCGAGCTCGACCGGCGTCGCGCGGCCGAAGATGCTGACCTTCACGCGGAGCTTCTGCTTGTCGGGCTTCACCTCTTCGACGGTGCCGCTGAAGTTCGCGAACGCGCCGTCGATCACGCGAATCTCGTCGCCCGCCTCGAACGAGACGCGGGGCTTCGGCTTCACCGCACCCTCGACGATGATCTTGCGGAGGTCGTCGATCTGCGGGGGCTTCACTTCCTGCGGGCGCTGGTTGCCGATGAAGCCGGTGACCTTCGGGGTGTCCTTCACGAGGTGCCAGGCCTCCTCGCTCATGTCCATCTCGACGAAGATGTAGCCGGGGAAGCTGTTCTTCTGGCGAACGCGCTGCTTACCGCCCGCGCGGTTCTCGGTCACGGTCTCGGTCGGGATGAGGATCTCGCCGAACTGCTCCTCTTTGCCGTGCTCCCGGATGCGCTGCTGCAGTGCCTCGCGAACTTTGTTCTCGAAGCCGGAGTAGGTGTTGATGACGTACCACTTCTTCGCCATGACGACTCCTCAAGACCCGTAAACGTGCTTCGTGACCCACAACCAGAACTGGTCCATGAGCGCGAAGAAGATGGTTGCAAAGATCGTCGTGATGATGACGACGGTGGTGGAGTTCGTGACCTCGTCGCGAGTCGGCCAGGTGACCTTCGTGAGCTCTTCGGCGACCTCTTCCGCCATCGTGCGGACCTTGAGGTTCTGCCAGTAACGGACGCCGAGGATGACCGCGATGACGACGGCGACCGGGACGATGATCTCGTCGCGCGGCTCGACGCCGATCGACATGAACCACTCGGGCTTCCACGCCGAGAGCTTGAACCAGCCGTAGTCGAGCGCCTTGGTGAGGACGAACGCAGCCGCCGTGGTGGCCGCGAGGTAGGCGGCGTACACGAAGCGGCGGTGGCCGAGCTGGGTCGGAGCGACGTCCTTGTCTTCCTTCGGAGCCGGTTCGTCCTCGTCGGCCTTCTTCTTCTCGGCCTTCGCGGGCTTGGCTTCCTTCTTCGGCTCGGACTTGGTCGCCTTGGTCGCCTTCTTGGGCGCCTCTTCCTCGGCTTCCTCTTCTTCTTCTTCGTCCTCGCCCTGCTCCTCTTCCTCTTCCTCTTCGTCCTCGGCGCGGTCCTCGGCGCGTTCCTGTGCCCTGAGCTCGGACGCTTCGTCCTCGCCGCCGTCGTCGCCGGACGCTTCTTCCTCTTCCGATTCTTCTTCCTCGGAGGAGTCTTCCGCTTCCTTCTTCTCGACTTCGTCGTCCGTCGCCATGGTTTCTCTTGGAGGTTTGGGGGCGTCTTGCACGGGCTGAGGGGCTCGAACCCACGACCTGCGGATTTGGAATCCGCTGCTCTACCGACTGAGCTAAACCCGTAGAATTTCCCGGTTCCTTAGGCACCACCGCCGCCGAGCGCTCTTTTTGCGCCGGCGGCGGGGCTTTCTATCGAGGCCTAGGTCCGGGTTTTTGTTCCGCTTACTTCGTTTCCTTGTGCGTCGTGTGTCGCTTGCAGCGGGGGCAGAACTTCTTGAGCTCGATCTGCCCCTTCTGATCCGGGCGCCGCGTCGTCTTGTAGTTGCGTCCTTGGCACTCGGAGCAGACCAGCGTCACCGTGACCCGGTCGCCCACGTTCCGGCTTCCGTCACTCGAGGATCTTGGTGACGATGCCGGCGCCGACGGTGCGGCCGCCTTCGCGGATGGCGAAGCGCATCTGCTCCTCGAGACCCACCGCGGTGATGAGCTCGATCGTCATCTTGATGTTGTCGCCCGGCATCACCATCTTG
>JBGAKG010000017.1:0-232353 GCA_044224495.1 Polyangiaceae bacterium
AGCAGTGTGACTCGTCGTCGAAGCGCCCTCGCGACGCCGGCCTACTCCGGTCTTCGAACCATCCAAGCTTCAGGAGCTCGAACACGTAGACGTAACCGAAAACGTCGTGGCGCCGCTTGACAGGGTCACTTCATAGCAGCGCCTCAGACGGGCCTTACGCCGCGGCGATACCCGACCTTGGAGAGCGCTTCCTCGATCACGAGGAGGCGCGTGCGGTTGTCGCCCTCGACGTCGGCGCTGAGCACGAGCCGGTGCCCGAGCACGCTCGGCGCCACGGCGCGGATGTCGTCCGGTGCGATGAAGGGGCGGCCGCCCAGCAGCGCGAACGCCTTCGCCGCCTGGACCAGCGCGAGCGACGCGCGCGGCGACGCGCCGAGCGCGACCCGCGAGTGGCTCCGCGTGTAGGCGGTGAGCCCGACCGCGTAGTCCAAGAGATCGTCCTCGACGTGGATCCGCGCGGCGATCGACTGGAGCGACGCCACGTCGGGACCGGACAGGATCGCGCGCGCGGCGGGCGGCTCGACCCCGAAGGTGCGGAGCATCTGCACCTCTTCGCGGGCCGACGGGTACCCCATCGGGATCCGGACGAGGAAGCGGTCGATCTGCGCCTCGGGGAGCGGGTACGTGCCCTCGAGGTCGATCGGGTTCTGCGTCGCGAGGACGAGGAACGGGTTCGGGAGCTCGTAGCGATCGCCTTCGATCGTGACCTGCCGCTCCTGCATCGCCTCCAAGAGTGCCGACTGCGTCTTGGCCGGGGCGCGGTTGATCTCGTCCGCGAGCACGACGTTCGCGAAGATGGGACCGGGGCGCAGGGTGAAGGTGCCGTCCTTCGGCGAGAGCACGTAGGTGCCCGTGATGTCGGCCGGCATCAGGTCCGGCGTGAACTGGATGCGGCGGGCGGTGCAGCCGAGCCCGACGGCGAACGCCTTCACGAGCGTGGTCTTCGCGACGCCGGGGACGCCCTCGAGCAGGACGTGCCCCTTCGCCAGGATCGCGACCAACATCAGGTCGAGCGAGCGCGTGGGGCCGATGTAGATCCGCGAGACCTCGCGCCGGAGCTCGTCGATGCGCTCCTTCGCGGCGGCGATTTCGTTCGTTGCGACGGCCTGCACGACCCCACAACGTAGTGGAGGACCGGGCTCCCGTGTAGCCGAAACGTCGGGTGTGCTAGACATGCGCGGTGCGTCTCCACCCGACGCGGCCCACGTTCCACGTCGCCCTCGCTGGTGCGACGCTGCTCGCGCTCGGGATCGCGCTCCGGAGCGGCGCGGTGGTCACGTTTGCCGCGGCGATGATCCTCGCCGTCGCGATCGGGCGCGGGCTCGCGCTCACGGCGGTCACGCGGCTCCGCGCGGCGGGCTTCGAGATGGTGTGGAGCACGCCCCGCCGCGTCGCGCGCACCCACCGCGGCGGGGTCCTCGAGATCGAGGCCGAGCTCCGGAACCGCGGCGTCGACGACATCCGCGGCGTCGAGCTGCGCGTGCTCACGTCGGCGATGCTCAAGGCGACCGTCGAGCCGAAGACGATCGACCTGCCGCCCGAGAGCCGCGTCTTCGTGAAGGTCACGGTCGAGGCGAAGCGCGTCGGCCGCTGGGGCGTCCATGGCATGGCGCTCGAGGTGCGCGGGGTCGAGGCGGGTGGCGAGAGCCTGTACGAGGTCCCGCTGATGTTCGCCAACCCGTTCGGGATCGAGGTCCTGCCCCTGCCGATCAAGCTGATGATGGAGAGCCCGGCCGGGGGCCGCGCGCGGCGGAGCGCCGAGCAAGGTCGCCCATCGCTGCTCGCCGGCGAAGGCGACCAGCTCAAGGAGCTCCGCGAGCACGTCCCCGGCGATCCGTTCAAGCGCATCGCGTGGAAGGCGAGCGCCAAGCGCGGCCGCCTGGTGGTGCGCGAGATGGAGCGCGATCAGCGGGACGTCGTGTGGATCCTCGTCGACTCGTCGGTGGAGCTGTGGGCGGGCGAGCCGGGCAGAGCGCCGCTCGACCGCACGATCGACGATGCTGCCGCCGTCGCCGCGCGCCACCTCACGCGCGGGGATCGCGTCGGGCTCGTCGTCACGGCGTCGCGGCTCCGGTCGTGGATCCCTCCCGCGAGCGGCCCGTCCCAGATCAACCGCATCGCTGCCGCGCTCGCGAGCGCCGCGAGCTGCATCGACGCGGATCGATCCGATCTCGACGAGATCGAGGTCGCCGCCCGCGTCGCGGAGCATGCGCGCCCGCTCGACGCCCGCGGTCTCGCCGACTTGCCGCGCGGCAACCTCGACATGCTCGCCGTCCGCGCCGAGTCGCTGCGCTCGCGGGCGCCGTTCGCTCCGCGCGTGCCGTTCGCGCCGAGCTCGCGCGAGCGCACGCTGCGCCACTACCTCGCGAGCTTCGGGGTCGAAGCTCCGCCGAGGCTCGACGGCGAGCGCGAGAAGTCGGCCGCTGCCATCGCGCAAGCGGTCGATCGCCTGCTGGGGGACAAAGCTCGCCCGAGCATCGTCTACGTGTTCGCGCCGGCCCCGCGGGAAGGCTCGCCGTTGGTCGCCGCGTCGCAGAAGCTCCGCCGCCGCCAGGTCGAGGTCCGCTGGGCCCAACCCGATGCCGCGCTCTGGGAGGGCGACGAGCCGACCACCGCCGAAGACGCCGTCTATGCCGCAGTGCAGCTCCGGTCGGACGTCGCGAAGCGGCGCGGCGAGCGCGCGATCGCGAAGGCGGGTGGCCGCATGATGCGCTTGCGCCCGAAGGTGCACGGAGCGAAGACGGAGAAGGCGTCCTGACCGACCCGCGCGCCGCCCTCCGCGAAGCGGGCCTGCGGCCCAAGAAGAGCTTCGGGCAGAACTTCCTCGTCGCGCCCGGCATCGCCGCCGAGATCGCGCGCGCGGCCGTGCCCGATGCGGAGGTGGGAGCGGCGACGGTCGTCGAGATCGGCGCCGGGACCGGCGCGCTCACCGCAGAGCTCGCGGCGCGCGCGAAGAGCGTCGTGGCGATCGAGCGCGACCGCGATCTGGTCCCGCTCCTTTCGTCGCGCTTCGCGGGGACGACCGTGCGCGTGCTCGAGGGCGACGCGCAGACGACCGACTACGCCGCGCTCTTCGACGCGGCCGTCCCGCCGCGCGTCTTGTGCGGCAACCTCCCCTACCAGCTCACCGGCCGCCTGCTCTCGCTCGCGACGGAGCACGCGCAGCGGCTCGAGCGCGCGGTGTTCATGGTGCAGGCCGAGGTCGCCGATCGCGTGCTCGCGGCGCCGCGGACGAAGGACTACGGGGCGCTCACGGTGTTCGTGCGGGCGGCGTTCGTGCCTGCGCGCGCGCTCCGGGTGGGCGCCGGCGCGTTCTTCCCCCCGCCGAACGTCGACAGCGCGGTGATCACGCTCGTGCCGCGGCGCGACCGGATCGCCGAGACGGAAGCGTTTCGCGCGGTCGTGAAGGGCGCCTTCGCGATGCGCCGGAAGACGCTCCGCAACGCGTGGCGTGCGCTCGCGGAGCTCCCGGTGCTCGAGCGGATGGCGAGCGCGGCGGGGACCACCTTGGACGCGCGGGGAGAAGAGCTGGACGAGGGTCAGTTCGCGCGCGCGGCGGAGGAATTGGCGAGAACGTGAACTTGCCGCGATGGCACGAAGCCGGAGCCTTGAAAAACTGATGGTGTGTAGCTAGTTTTTCAAGGAACGTGCAAGTCGCTCGTACGTCCCTGATTGCGCGCATCCGACGCGCTCTCCGCGAAGCGCCGGTGGTGGCGCTGCTCGGACCGCGCCAGTGCGGCAAGACCACGATCGCGAGAGAGCTTCTGACCGACCAACGCGGCGAGCGGCTCGACCTCGAGGATCCGCGCGACCTCCAGCGGCTGAGCGAGCCGATGACGGCACTCGAGAACCTGCGCGGGCTCGTCGTCATCGACGAAGTGCAGCGAGCACCCTCCCTATTTCCCGTGCTCCGCGTCCTCGCCGATCGTCGGCCCACCCGGGCGCGGTTTCTGATCTTGGGGAGCGCTTCACCCGAGCTCTTGCGCCAGTCGTCGGAGACGCTCGCGGGCCGCATCCGCTTCGTGGAGATGGCGGGGTTCTCGCTCGCGGAGACGGGAGCGAACGCGTGGCGGCGGCGGCACTTGCGCGGGGGCTTCCCTCGCTCGTACCTCGCGCGGTCCGAGACGGCGAGCGTGGGCTGGCGCGAAGACTTCGTCCGGACGTTCATCGAACGCGACCTCGTCGCGCTCGGGATCGAGGTGCGGTCGCACGCGAACCTGCGTCGACTGTGGTCGATGCTCGCGCATCGGCACGGCGAGCTGTGGAACGGCGCCGAGCTCGCGGGCTCGCTCGGTGAGACGTACCCGACGGTCAAGCGGCACCTCGACATCCTCTGCGGTGCGCTCGTGGTGCGCCAGCTCCCGCCCTGGTTGCCGAACCTCGAGAAGCGGCTGGTGCGCTCGCCGAAGGTCTACGTGCGGGACTCGGGGATCCTGCATGCGCTCCTCGGAATCGCGACGCGGCGCGAGCTCGAAGGGCACCCGAAGTTGGGGACCTCGTGGGAGGGCTTCGTGCTCGAGGAGATCATCTCGCATGTCGGCGAGCGCAACGTGCACTTTTGGGCGAGCCACGGTGGTGCGGAGCTCGACGTCCTGGTGACGCTCGGGACGCGGAAGGTCGGCTTCGAGATCAAGTGGTCGGACGCGCCGAAGATGACGCGGTCCATCCATCAGGCGCTGGCGGATCTGGCGCTCGATCGGCTGTTCGTCGTGTACCCGGGTCCGAAGCGGTATGCGCTGGGGCCGAAAGTGGAGGCGATGCCGCTTGCCGAATTGGGGGACGTGGTCGGGGGACGACGCGCGTGAGATGAGGTATGCCTCTTTTCGGTGGATCCGCTGCGCCGCGATGACCTGAAGCGTGCGGCCGAGAGCGGTTCCGCTCGGCTCGAGCTCACGGGCCTTCGAAGCCGGCGATCGGTGTGAAGAGGAACGAGTTGGGGTAGTTGCAGAGGACGGCACCGTCGGAACGCGTGCCGCAGATGGCCCAGTAGCCGGGAAAGACGTTGCTTGGGTTGGTGAGACCCGAAATCAGCCCGGCATACGCAATTTGCCCGGAGGCGTCGAACGAGACGATCGTCCCATCGCTGCGGAGCGCCGAGCCGAGTCCCTCCCGCACTACGACGGCGACGGCGTTCGGTAGCCCAAGGACCGGGTAGAAGCTGGACGGACCGTCGTTCGAACTCGCCTCCCAGCACACGACGCTTCCGCTGCCCAATACCGCGCATGCACGCCCGTCGATCGAGATCTGAACGACGTTCGAGAGCCCTGCGATCTTGCTAGCCGGCACTGCGTTCCCCCCGAGATCACAGCCCTGCGAGGTCCAGACCTCTCCCGCTCGAATGGCGAACCCCCGCGACCAGCCCAACACTACCTCATCGACCGGCCCCACCCCGTCGAAGCCGCTGACGGGGCTCGACGCCACCGCGCACGCCCCCGTGTGCGCCCACTGTCGGTAGGCCTCGCCGATGCAGCTCACGCCACCGGCGGAGGTGAGCCCGCACCAGCCGTAGTTGCCCGATGCAGACACGCGGGCGATCTTCGTGAACGATCCGGGAAACGTGAACTGCTCGACCTGAGTCACTCCGTTCACGCGAGAGATTCGGCGGACGTTTCCCGTGTTCGACCGCAGCCAGAGGCCCCGCAAGGAAGTACCGAGTTGGTCGCCGGTCTCACCGACCATGAGTACGGGTGTGGGATAAACTCCGGGGTCGAGAGGAACCTCCTTCACGTTCCCTTGGAGGGTGTCGCCCCAGCAGTAGACGCGGTGCGAGTGGCCGAGCGCGCAGCCCGCCCAGCGACCGATCTGGAGGTCGAGCGTCGTGTCGTAGGCGTGAACGAGGCCCGAGATCGTCCCCGTCCCGCACTGCGGCCCGACGTTCCAGCTCACCGGCTCGGTGACGTCGATTCCGAGCTTCGCGGGATCCGCACGGACCTCGAGCGTCGCGTTGACCGTGGCGCCGGACCCGATGGTCAGCGCTGGGATGGCAAGCATCCCGTTGGTGGACGTCATCGCCCCGACCGCCGTGGCGTTCCCGGTGTTGGTGACCGCGACGGGCTTCGTGACGACGTCGTCGACACGAGCGCGAATTGCCGTCTGTGGCAGTGACACCGAGAGAATGGCGCCGTGGGCGGTCTCGTGGAGCGGGATGACGTGCGGCACGTCCCCCTGGGCGGTGGTCGTGAGCGTGAGGGTATCGCCGTAGAGATCGGAGGTGATTGCGGACACAGCTGGCACTGCGCTGGGAGTGACCGTGAGGAGAACCTTGCCTTGCGCGGGGACGGTAGCGTGGGTCGGGCTGACCGCGAACGAGGTGCCTTGCGCGAGGGCGGCGTCGACGTCGAACGCGGCGTCGCCGACGTTCTCGACCGTGAGCGTCTTGGCGTCCGCGGTCGTCCCGCAGTCGACGAGCCCGAAGTCGAGCGCGCCGGGGCTGACGAGAGCTTTGCCGTTCGTGCCCTTGCCGTGGAGCTGGAGGGCGGGGGCACCACAGAGGGGGCCGCGCGTAGCGAGCGGGAGAGACACCTTCGCGTCGCCGAGCTGGTCGGGGGCGAACTGGACCTTCACGATCCCGCTCGCGCCCGGCGCGAGCACGGGCGGGTTCGCGAGCACGGTGAACCGGGGGTTCGGTGACGCGGCCGGGAGGATGTCGGCGGCAATGTCTCCGTCGTTGACAACGGTCACGTCGATGACGGGAGACGCCTTGCCCAGCGGGATGTCACCGAGCTCGACCGGAAAGCTCGGGACCCGGAGCAGGGCCCCGCGAGGGGTGACGGAGAGTGGGACGTCGATCTCGGGGTGTTCGGGGTCGTTGCTGGAGATGTGGAGGTTGCCGGTGAGGGGGACGAGAGGACGTGCGTTGGCGGGTGGCCTCACGCGGACAACGATGGCGGTGGACGCGTCTCCGGCGATCTCACCCGAGTTTGGTCCATCCATCTCGAACGGGCCCACGGTAACAGTGGCCGACCACCGAATGGAGGATTCGGAAACGCGATTTCGAAGACTGACTCCGAGTGTGGAGTCGTTGCCGCACGCAACTTCGGGTGCACCGGGAATCTCAACGACGAGATCGCCGACGGAATCCTGGGCCGCGCAGCACGCAAGCGCGACCGCGAGCGATGCCGCACTTACCCCACCCCCCATCCCACAAGTCTCCATGCTAGCTGCCCGAGGGCATCACCGTGAAAGCGCTCAGATGACGCCGAATAAACGCGGCCAGTGATGCCAACATGGGGCCACCTGGCTTTGCGGCCCCCGCCGCCCTCAGGTACCGCCGTTCAAACTCGACAAGATCGACTTCGGGAAATCTCGGAGCAACAGCCATGACAGCAGAGACGATGTCCGCTAGCTCGACCTGACCCACCACCAGCAGGCCATGATGCGCCCTACTCAAACCGGTGGCCCCATGATTCAATAGATATTGATGAAATCCGCCATTACGAACGTCGTCATCAAGGACCGTCACATCAAAAACGGCCCTTATCTCGGGCAGGGCTTCATCATAAACGCCCGGACGCGACAGATGCGTCAACCTTATCCTGACTGCACGAAGCAGTGACTCATCATCCAGCTCCTCCAACTCCGACATTCCCATGGATTGAGCCGACGTCCTCCGCGACCGGATCTTGGCCCTCTGAGCGTCAATCATCGAACGAATTGAACTGTATTTGCCAGAACCCACTACCCCAGTCGCACGCTGACGCTCAAGCACCAATTCAAGATCGAGCCTCCCAAACCTCGCCGAAGCTGCGCTTTCGCCGTAGGCGCGCCAAACCTCCATAGCTGAAAGCGCGGGGTTCAGACCGACAAACATGTCGAGCCACTCCTCCAACGAGGTACACGACTCTTCGGCATCCGCAGATAAATACACGACTTGAGCCACCACTTGCTGCCATTCCGATAATTGTAGTAACTATTCCGCGGATACGGATAGGGCCCCGGAGGCCCATACGCACCTATTCCAGATGCTGCAGAGAGCAGTGCAGCGAATTCCTCCACCTCAACAAACGTGGGTCGTCGCCCGGAGTGGAGAAACACATTCCACGCCTCATTCCACCCATCCGCGTGAATAGCAGTGTGCAAGGTAGCTGGAATTCGCAGCGTCCATAGGTCGATATTTAGATTGTACCATTCAACAAATCGCCTCCCTGCGGTACGGCTGAGCCGACGTCGGCAGCCTCGCTCCATGGGGGCGGAATTCCAAGTCACAAAGTGGTGACTCGACCGATTGTCACTTTGGGACGATCCGAGCTCGTCAGCGCCGGTCCCCGCCGCCGTACGGTTTACCAAGTTGGGACAGGGCGACGATCGCGTCGCGTCGGTCCGGCGAGCTCGTCGGCGCGATCGAGAGGAACTTCTCGTAGTACGTGATGGCGTCGTCCCGGCGCCCGCCCCGGCGCAGCGACTCGGCCGCGTAGAACTGCGCGTTCGCGAGCCACGGCACGCGCGATTCGCCCTTCTCGCCCTCGGTCGCGGCGTAGACGAGGTGCTTGGACGCCTCGGCCGCGTTGCCGTGCTGGAAGAGGAGCTTGCCGTAGCGGTAGCGCCAGTAGGGGACACGGTCGTTCGCGCTGATCGCCTTCTGCCACTCCGCGAGCGCCGAGGCTTCGTCGTTCTTGTCCTCGAAGCACTCCGCCATCGTCGCGTGCGCCTCGATCCGGCCCGGCTTGAGCTCGAGCGCGCGCTTGAGATCCTTCAGCGCGTCCTCGACGGCGCCCTTCTTGCGCTCCGTCACCGCGCGCTGCCAGTAGCCGTCGGCGAGGAGCTTGTCGATGAGGAGGGCCTTCGTGACCTCGTCCTCGGCGAGACCGAGCTGCACGGGGTTCGACTCGTTCGCGGCCCACGCCAAGTAGAGGTGGTACTCGGCGCGGTTCGGGTCGAGCTCCACGGCGTGCTTCAGGTAGCGCGTGGCCTCCTGCATGTTCGCGCCGCCCTTCGCGAGGAGCGCGCGGCCGAGGTAGTGGTTCGCCTCGGCGCTCTGGGGGCGCTTCTCGAGCACCTTCCGCAGCATGGGGAGCGCGTCGTCGGGCCGCCCGATCGCGACGTAGGCAGCGCCGACGCGGAGCGTGAGGTCGAGATCCTCCGGCGCCTTCGCGAGCGCGTTCTTGAACTGCTCGAGCGCCTTCTCGACCTCGCCCGACTCCTCGTAGAGGATGCCGCGCTCGAGCGCGAGCCCGGGGTAGTCCTTGTCGGCGGCGAGCACCTTGTCGAACTCGGTGCTCGCGTCTTCCATCCGCCGCATGCGCCGGAGCGTCACGGCGAGCTGGAAGCGGGTCGACGTGTCCTGCGGATCGAGCTCGATCGCGTTGCGGAAGTGGACGACGGCGCCATCGAATCGGCCTTGCGTCGCGTCGTACGTCCCGAGCATGCGCTGCATCTCGACGGAGTCGGGCAGCTTCAGCTTCATGTCGTCGAGCTTCGCGTCGGCGTCCTTCGCGCGGCCGTCGGCGGCGAGGAACAACGCATAGGCGATGTACGCCTGCACGCCCGCGTTGCCGTCGCTCTCGGTGACGAGGTCCACCGCCGCGGCGAGCGCCTTCTCCGCCTCGGCCTTGTTGCCGAGCGCCATCTCGACGAGACCGAGCGTCGCGGCAAGGATCAGCGACTTCGGCTGCTGCACGCGCGCCGCGACGATCTGGTCCTTCGCTTCCTTCAAGCGCTCGAGCTTGAGCTTCACCATCGCGTCGAGGGCGATGACCGCGTCGTCGTTCGGGTTCTTCGCGAGCGCGGTGTCCAGACGAGTGAGCGCCTCGGTGTAGCGCCCCTCCTCGAAGTAGACCTGACCGAGCCCGAACAGCGCGTGCCGGTTGTTCGGGTCCGACGTGATCGCGGCCTCGAACGAAGCCCGGGCCTCGCCACCGCGACCGCGCTGGGCCTGGATGGTGCCGCGCACTGCGAGCGCGTCGGCGTACTCCTCGGGTGAAGCGAGCGCCTTGCCCGCACCGTCGATCACGATGCCGAGGTCCGCCATCGCGCCCTTCTCGTCGTGGAGCTCGTACGCCAGTATCGCCTGGGCGACGAGCGCGCCGGGGTGGTTGGGCGTCGCGGCGAGCACCGCGTCGAGCTCCTTCTTCGAGCTGGACTTGTCCTTCAACGCGTAGAGCGCGGACGCGAGCCCGAAATGTGCACGCGCGGTCGGCGCGAGCTTCAGCGCCGCCTCGAACGACGTCTTGGCGCCGGGGTAGTCGTGCAGCTTCAGGGCGACGAACCCGCGGAGCTCCGCGATGTCGCGCTGGATCGGATCGCCGACGTCGCGCTTGGCGGCGCCGTCGAGGCCCTTCGCAGCCTTGTCCCAGTTGCCGGCCGCAGCGTCCTGCGCGGCGAGCGCGGCGCCGAGGTACTTCACGTCGGCCTCGTCCTTGACCTCGTTGAGGTAGGACTTCGCGCGCGAGTCGCGCTGCGGATCCGCGCCGAAGCGCGCCTCGTACGAGAACGTCGTGAACGCCGCGTACGTGGAGAGCGCCTTCGCGCGCGGCGTGCGGTTGCGGGCGGCGAAGAGATCGTCGACCGCGCCCCGCCCTTCGACGACGGTGTCCTTCCCCATCCGGTCGCGCGCGGCCGCAGCAGCGGACGTGGTGTTCTTCGCGTACTCGTCCGCACGGAGCTTGTCCGTGATCGTGAGGTAGCCGAACGCACCGTGCTTCGTGAGCTGGAGCGCGCCGCCACCCGCGATCAGGAGCGCGAGGATCGCGAGGAAGATGCGCGGTGCACGCGAAGGACGCTGGTCGTCCGACTTGCGCGGCCGCTGGCCCGGCAGCGCAGTCGGAAGCGAAAGCTCCGTCGCCGCGGGCGCCCCCGACGTGCGGTTCGCCGCGCGATCGCCGGGGAGCGGGAGCTCGGCCGAGGCGGGCGGCGGCGGCGGACGCGCAGGCGCCTCCATCGGGATGCTCGCCTCGGCGCTCCCACCACCCCCCAGATCCAGCTCGCCGAACGCGAGGGCGTTGGTCGCGGCCTTCGGCGGCGAAGGATCGGAGGGCATCGGCGGCGGCGGAGGCGCAGCGACGACGCCACCGACCACGCCACCGAGGAGATCGTCGATCCCATCCCCCGCCGGCGGAGGCACGCTCTTCAGATCGATCTCGCCGAACCCCGAGTCCATCGACGCGGGCGCGGGCGCCGGCTTCGGCATGCTGGGCGGCGGAGGCGCCTCGGCCGCGCCCAAGTCGATCTCACCGAATCCGGAGAGGCTCAGCTCGGCCGACGGGCGCACCGGCGTGGGCCCGGGTTGGAACGCGGGCGGCAGCGACTCCGGCGGCGCGTCGAGATCGAAGCTCAGATCGGCTGCACCGCCCCCCTTGTGCGCGGGGAGCGATTGTTGCGGGGCGGGCAACGATTGCTGCGGGGACGGGAGTGACTCGGCGACCGCGGGGAGCGCGTTCGCCACCGCCGGCAACGCATGCGCGGCGACGGGGAGCGACTCGGCGACCGCGGGCAACGCGCTCCCGACCGACGGGAGATCGAGCTCGCCGAACGCGTCGTCCGCGGCGGGCTTCTTCGGCGGCGGCGCCGGCTTCTGGTGCGCGAGATCGAGCTCGAAGCCGCTCGGCTCCGCCTGCGGACCGAGATCGAGCTCGAAGTCGCCGCTCGCGCGACGCGCCGCGCGCGTCGCCGGAACGTTGGGCACCAGGGGTGCCGGCAGCGATGCCGCCGGCGCGGGGAGCCCCACCGCTGCGGGCGCGGGCAGATCGACACCGAGATCGAGCTCGCCGAACGGCGGCGGATCCTTCGCCTTCGATGCCGGGAGACCCACGCCTGCCGGAGCCGGCAGATCGTCGAGCCGGCCGAGCGCCGGCGGGATCTGCGAGATGTCCTTCATCGCCGGCGCGGGGACCGCGGGCGGCGCAACCGGGATGGCCGGGAGATCCCACTCCGAGACCTCGGGCTTGGCCGCAATCGGCGGCGCCGCGGGCGCCTTGGGCGCGGGCGCGCCGGGCTTCGGCGCGGCCGGACGCGCGGCCGGGAGATCGAAGTCCGACATCTTCGGCGCGGGGACGGGCGGCTTCGCGATGGCGGGCGCCGGAACCGCGGGCTTCGCGCCGGGCTTCGGCGGCGACGGGCGCGCGACCGGAAGATCGTCGTCACCGAGCCCCGGATCCGGCAACGCGGGGCGCGGCGCCGCGGGCCTCGGCGCCGCCGGAGCCGCAGGCTTGGCGACGGGCGCGGGCGGAGCCGCAGGCCGCGCGGCCGGGACCGCGGGCTTCGTCATCGGTGCTGGCGCGGCCGGGGGCTTCGCGGCGGGCTTCGGCGGGGCGGGGCGCGCGGCCGGGAGATCCGCGTCGTCCGCGGGACGTGGGGCCGGCTTCGCGGGGGGCGCTTGGCGGACCCCGGCGCCCGCCTCGGCGTTCGCAATCGCCTGCTTCACGACGTCCTCGCCGCCCTCGACCATCGTCATCTGCGGCTGCTTTTGCGGCACCGCCGAGCCCTCGAGCGGGACCGTGCCCTGGAGGGTGACGAGGAACGTGGTGCCGCACTTCGGGCACCGCATCTTCAAGCCCTTCGGCGGAACGCGGCGCTCGTCCACCTGGTACGGCGCCTTGCACGACTCGCAAGCGATTCGGAGCATCCCGTCGTTGTTCCCAGTTGCGCGCCTGTGGAGACCAGCGCGGAGGGGAAGAGGGTACCACAAGAGTGCAATCCACCTCGTGTTTCGTGAGAGTGGCCTCCCGTGTTTCGCGCGAGTGGCTCTGCCAAAGGGGCCTTGGAATGCTCTACAAGGGGCCGCGTGCGCCCGTCCTCGCCTTGGCTCCTGATGGCCCTCGCCGCGGCGCTCTTCTCGGTGATGAACTTCGTCGGTCACCGGCTCGCGGTCACGCAAGAGCTGGCGTGGCCGTGGGTGGCCGCCGCGCGCGCGCTCGTGGGGACGGCCGTCGGGATCACGGTCGCGCGGATGCGTGGCCGTGCGCCGTTCGTGCGCCCCACCCCGATCATGTGGGTGCGGAGCATCTTGGGGACGATCGCGATGGCGTGCACGTTCTATGCGCTCGGGCGGAGAGAGCTCCCGCTCGGCGACACGACGACGCTCCTCAACTTGACGCCGATCATGCTCGCGCTCCTCGCGCCGATCGTCCTGAAGGAGCACTCGGGGCGCCGCGTTTGGGGACCGCTCGCGCTCTCGGCGACGGGCGTCGTCTTGATCGTGCGCCCGAGCTTTCTCTTCGGCGGCGAGGGCGCGATCTCGTCCGCGGCGGCGGTGCCCGCTGGCGTCGCGCTGCTCGCGTCGACATTCTCGGCGTTCGCGATGATGTCGTTGCGCTTCGCGAGCCGGAGCGAACGCGGCACGGGCACCACGCCCGAGGCGATCGTCGTGCACTTCTCCGTGTTCGGGGCGGTCACGCTCACCTCGCTCGCGCTCGGCTCGGGTGCCCGCGTGCCGGTCCTGCACGAGCTGCCGTGGCTGCTCGTCGCGGGGCTCTGCGGCGGGCTGGCGCAGATCGCGATGACGACCGCGTATTCGCGCGCGACCGCGGCGCGCGTCAGCGGCGTCGGATACCTGGCCGTCCCTTTCAGTGCACTCCTCGGCGCCCTCGCGCTCGCGGAGATCCCGAAGCCGTTCACGCTCGTCGGTATGGCGCTGGTGGTGCTCGGGGGGTTGCTGCTGACGCGCGGAGGCTGATCTCGAATCTTCACGTGCCCGTGCCCGTGCCCGTGCCCGTGCCCGGACGCCCGCGGCTTCGAGGCGAGTTCAAGCGAGAGAATGTCGCTTCTCGCTCGAGCCGTGTCTGCCAGCGTCCTCGATCGGGCACGGGCACGGGCACGGGCACGGGCACGTAGAGAAGGTGAGTGAGTGGGTCGTCGGACGAGCCCCGCGGCGCTATACAATGCGCCCATGCCGCGTCGCTTGCTTCTCGCCGCTCTCCCCCTCGCCCTCGCTCTCGCGCCCACCTTCGCGTGCTCGAGTGATCCGGCTCCCACGCCCGAGAACCTCGAGTTCCCCAAGTCGTTCCTGTTCGGGACCGCCGTCGCGGGGTTCCAGGTCGACATGGGCTGCCCGTCGAACACCCCGGGCTGCACCGATCCGAACTCGGATTGGTACACGTGGGTCACCAAGCCGGAGCTCGTCGCCGACAAGACGACGTTCGTCCACGGCGACCCGATCACGGCGAGCCCCGGCTTCTACGAGCTCTACCCGCAGGACCTCGATCGCTCGAAGAACGAGCTCAAGAACAACGCGCTTCGCGTCTCGATCGAGTGGAGCCGCATCTTCCCGACCGCGACCGACGGGATCGACGACCCCACCGCGCTGAAGGCCGCCGCCAGCGCCGAGGGCCTCGCCTACTACCACGCGCTCTTCGCGGCGATGAAGGCGCGCGGCCTGCGCCCGCTCGTGACGCTGAACCACTACACGCTCCCGTCGTGGATCCACGACGCGTACGCGTGTCACCTGGACATTGCAAACTGCAAGAATCGCGGGTGGCTCGATCACGATCGCATCCTCAAGGAGATCGCCAAGTACGCCGGCTTCTGCGGGCGCGAGTTCGGCGGAGAGGTCGACGATTGGGCGACGTTGAACGAGCCGTTCACCGCCGTCGTCGTCGCCGGGTTCCTCCTCCCGACCGCGTCGCGTACGAACCCGCCCGGCGTGAGCCTCAAGATCCCCGAGGCGAAGGCCGCCGGGAACGCGATGATGGAAGCGCACGCGAAGATGTACGACGCGGTGAAGGCGGCCGACACGGTCTCGGCGTGGGGCGGGCCCGCCGCGCGCGTGGGCCTCGTCTACAACATGGAGCCCACCTACCCGAGCGACCCGACCGATCCGGTCGATCAGGAGTCGGCGAAGAACGTCTCCTACCTGCTCAACGACGTCTTCCTCAACGCCACCATCAACGGCGACGTCGACGTGAACCTCGACGGCAAGACGGTCCACCGCGACGACATGAAGGGTCGCATGGACTTCCTCGGCATCAACTACTACGCCCGGATCGTGTGCAAGGGCTCGGCGAGCCCGTTCCCCGATCTGTCGCCGCTCCTCACGGTGTCGATCGCGTCGTTCTCGTCGCCCGACTACGACTTCCCGAAGGGCATCTACGACGTGCTGGTCCTCGCGAAGAAGTGGAAGGTGCCGACCGTCATCACCGAGACCGGCGTCGACAACGCGGTCGGTGGCGATCCGGCTTCACCGTGGGTCGTGCGCACGCTCACGTGGGTCAAGCGCGCGCTCGCCGAAGGCGCCCCCGTCGAGGGCTACTTCTACTGGACGCTGATGGACAACTACGAGTGGAACCACGGCATGACCTTCAAGATGGGCATGTACGGGGTGGACCCGACCGACGCGTCCAAGAAGCGGACCGCACGCCCCGTCGTCGCCACCTACGCGCGAATCGCCGAGGGCGCGAAGATCCCCGACGATCTCGCGGCGAAGTACCCCGCGCCGCGCTGAAACTCAGAGGTCGCGCGCGAGGAGCCGAAGCGTCGCCGCGAGGAACGGACGCTTCGGCAAGCTCCACCCGAGCCGCGCGATCTCGAGGAGCGTCGCCCGCTCGTCGAGGAACCGGAGCACGCGATCGATCGGGTTCTTCGAGAGGAGCGCCGCGAAGACGCCCGGGATCGCCTCGGGCGTCGCGCGCCACACCTCGAGCAAGAGCGCGTCGAGCAGCGCGAACGTCCACGAGCGCTCGGGCGCGATCATCGGGTGCCCGTCGCGCTCGAGCGACCGCACGATCCGCGCGGCGTCCGTGACGATCCGCGTGAGCGCGTACCCCGTCGACGGCTTCAGACGGCCTGCCCCGACACCGATCCTGCGCACGCGCCGCCCCTCGCGCCAGGCGAAGCGCTGCGCGGTCATCGGGCTCACGCCGGCCTCTTCGTCGACGATCTCGTACGTCGAGACACCGTGGTGCCGCGCGAGGTAGCGCTCGAGGAACGGTGCCGCATCGACGGCGCCGAGCGTCACGAGCTCCACGAGCGCCTCGCGCGGCGAGAACGGCAGGAGATAGAAGAACGCCGTCCCTGGCACCGCCGCGTCGTCGACGCGAAAGTCGAGCCACGTCGCGGCGGCGGGCTGGAACGCATCGGCCTCCGTCCGCACGACCCACCCGTGGAAGTGTTGCTCGAGCGCGTGCGGGAGCGTCCGGCGGTGGAAGCGCGAGTCGAAGACCCAGCGCGCGCGGAGCTCTTCCCCCGCGACGGTGAGGGTGGCCCCGTCGTCGTCCTCGACGAGCCGCTCGAGGCGACCGTCGATCACGCGACTCCCCGCTTGCGTCGCGAGCCGGCGCTTCGTCTCGCGCTGGAGATCGGCGAAGAACAGCGTCTGGTACGTGTGCTCGGCGAGCGGGAGCTCGGCGCCCTCGGTCGGGCCCTCCCAGCGCAGCGTGCTCCAGCGGTGCGCGACGAGCGACTCGAGCGGGAGCGGCGCGGGCGCCCAAAAGGAGAGCGTGCGGAGGTCGTCGTCGTCGCGCAGCCCGTCGATCAAGAGGATGGAGCGATCACGGAGCGAGCTCTCGCCCAAGAGCCACGCGAGCGCGAGCCCCGACACGCCCGCGCCGACGATCGCGTAGTCCCAGACGAACGGCTCCCGGACGAGCGTCACGGTTCTCCCCCGAGCACGCGCGCCTCCGCATCGAAGACGCGCGCGAGGAGAGCGGCGATCCGGTGCTCGATCTCGCCGCGCGCGAGCGGGACGTCGAGCTCGACCGAGGCCTCCACCACGCGCCGCGTGCCCGCTCCCGCCGCCTCGAGGGTGTAGCTCCCGCGGCAGCGGACCCGCGCTGCCAGCCGCTCCGGAAGATCGGGCGCCACGACGAACGTCCCTCGGTGGGACGCGCGACGCCACGTGACCACCTCGCGCCAGCCGACGCTGCCGAACCGGCCGAGGAGCGGGATGGCGCCGGCGACGACGAAGTGCGCGGTGCGCTCGAGCGTGTCGCCGCGCTCGACGCGCTCGAGCTCCTCGCCGGACGCGAGCACCCCGCCCTCGCGCGCGAGGCGCGCGGCGAACTCGGGGTCGAGGAGGGTGCGCTCGACCTCGGCGAGGGGGCGCGCGAGCTCGTGGTGGAACGAGAGATCCATGGCGGGGGCCGGCGCCCGTGACATGTCGCATTTGCAGCGGCGCCCGTCGATGGTGAGATGGCGCCGATGGCGATCCCCACCGACGTTCCCTACGACGCCCACCTCCGCGCGCGCAGCGAGGCGCTCGCGACCCTCGCCGTCCACGCGGGGGACGAGCGGGACCCGACGAGCCGCGCGCTCGAGGCGCCGCTGGTCCTCGCGAGCGCGTACGCCTTCGACGACGCCGCCCACGCAGCCGGGGCGTTCTCGGGCGCGAACGACGCCTACATCTACGGTCGCTGGAAGAACCCGACCGTGGCCCAGCTCGAAGCGAAGCTCGCGGCGCTCGAAGGCACCGCGGCGGCGTGCGCGACCGCGAGCGGCATGGCGGCCGTGAGCGGCGCCCTGCTCGCGCTCTGCGATACCGGTGCCCACATCGTCGCGCCCCGCGCGATGTACGCGGAGAGCGCGCGGCTCCTGCGCGAGCGCCTCCCCCGCTTCGGCATCACCACCACCTTCGTCGATGCGACCGATCCCGGCGCCTACGCGGCGGCGCGGCGACCCGAGACGCGTGTATTCTACATCGAGACGCCGTCCAACCCGAACCTCCGCGTCGCCGACATCGCGAGCATCGTCCGCGACGCGCGCGCGAGCGGCGTCCTCACGTTGGCCGACAACACGTTCGCGACGCCGTTCGCGCAGACGCCGCACGCGCTCGGCGTCGATCTCGTCGTTCATTCGCTCACGAAGGGCCTCGGCGGTCACGGCGACGCGATCGGCGGCGTGGTGTGCGGCAGCGCGGAGCTCGTCGCGCGCGTCCGTGACTTCAGCGTGAAGGGCCTCGGCGGCGTGCTCGCGCCGTTCAACGCGCTCCTCGTCAGCCGCGGGCTCCGCACGTTCGCGCTCCGCATGGAGCAGGCGAACCGCACCGCCGCTGCGCTCGCGCGCGTGCTCGCTTCGACCGACGGTGTGGCGAAAGTGCATCATCCTTCGCTCGAAGGGCACCCCGGTCACGCGCTCGCGCGGAGTCAGATGCACGCGTTCGGTGCGCTGCTCTCCTTCGAGCTCGCCCCGAGCGGGGGGAGCGCGGGCCGGAGCGCGCTCGAGCGCGGGCGGCGCGTGCTCGAAGGCGTTCGGCTCGTGAGCCACGCCGTGAGCCTCGGGGATGCACGCTCGCTCCTCACCCACCCCGCGTCCACGACGCACTCGACGATGCCGCGTACCGATCGGGAGGCCGCCGGCATCGGCGACGGGCTCCTCCGCCTGAGCGTGGGGCTCGAGTCGAGCGCCGAGCTCGGGGCAGATTTGCAGCGCGCGATCCGCGAGGCCTGAGGCCTCCCTCCTTGCGAGGGCGTTCGGCGAACCTTACGATGCCAGGCCCACATGGCGCGGCGCGAACCGAAGTCGAACGCCGAGCGCTCCGGTACCCCGAGCGCCTCCGGGCGAGCCGCGCCCGCGGGGGACGGCCGGATCGAGGTCGTCGGCGCGAAGCAGCACAACCTGAAGGGCGTGAACCTCTCGCTCCCGCGCGGGGCGCTCGTCGTCATCACCGGCCCGAGCGGGTCGGGCAAGTCGTCGCTCGCGTTCGACACGATCTACGCCGAGGGTCAGCGCCGCTACGTCGAGAGCCTCTCCGCCTACGCGCGCCAGTTCCTCGAGCAGCTCCCCAAGCCCGACGTCGAGCGGATCGACGGACTGTCCCCCGCGATCGCGATCGAGCAGCGCCCGCTCTCCAAGTCGCCGCGCTCCACCGTCGGCACCGTGACCGAGATCGCGGACTACCTGCGCGTGCTCTACGCGCGCGTCGGCGTCCCCCACTGCCCGAACTGCGGAAAGCGGATCGAGGCGCAGACGGTCCAGCAGATCGTGGACGCCGTCCTCGCGATGGAGGAGGGCTCTCGCCTCTCCTTGCTCGCGCCGATCTGCCGCGCGCGCAAAGGCGAGCTGCGGCTCGAGCTGGAGCGGCTCCGGCGCGAGGGGTTCGTGCGCGCTCGCATCGACGGCACCACCGTCGATCTCGGCGACGACATCGAGCTCGATCGCAACCGCGCCCACGATCTCGACGTCGTCGTCGACCGCATCGTCCTGAAGGAGGGCCTCCGCGGGCGGCTCACCGACAGCGTCGAGCTCGCGCTGAAGATCGGCGAAGGCCGGCTCCTCGTCGCCCCGGAGCCGCTCCCCGGCCAACCGCCGCCGGAGCCGTTCTGGCTCTCCGAGCGGTTCGCCTGCATCGACTGCGGCATCTCGCTCCCGCCGATCGAGCCGCGCATGTTCTCGTTCAACGGGCCCCACGGCGCGTGCCCCGACTGCGACGGCATCGGCTCCCGCGTAGTCGTGGATGCCGAGCGCGTCATCGGTGATCCGGAGCGCACCCTGCGCGAGGGCGTGGTCCTCGCCTGGGGTCGGCGCGGCTCGGTCGCGCTCGCCGCGGAGCTCGCCCGCGCGACCGCCGCGCTCGGCGTCGACCCGGACGTGGCATGGAGCGCGCTTCCGGAGGAAGATCGCACCGCGATCCTCTACGGCGAGGACGACAAGAAGAAGCGCATCAAGGGCACGCCCAAGCGCGCGCGCTACGAGGGCATCATCCCCCGGCTCGAGGCACGGCTCGGCGGCGAAGAGCCGGCCGAGGAGAGCGACGACCCCGACGAGAGCGAAGGCGCCGTCGGCGAGGACGAGATCGGTCGCTTCTGCGTCACCCGAACGTGTGCATCCTGCAAAGGTCGGCGGCTCCGCCCCGAGGCGCTCGCCGTTCGGATCGAAGAGAAGGACATCTCCGAGCTCGGGGCGATGCCGCTCGAGAAGCTGAAGTCGTTCGTCAGCGGGCTCGACAAGAAGACGTTCGGCCCGCGCGAGCTCGCGGTGGCGGAGCCACTCCTGCGCGCGGTGGCGGCGCGCCTCGGGTTCTTGATCCAAGTCGGCCTCGACTACCTCACGATCGATCGGAGCGCGCAGACGCTCTCGAGCGGCGAGGGCCAGCGCATCCGCCTCGCGACCCAGATCGGCGCCGCGCTCGTCGGCGTCCTCTACGTGCTCGACGAACCGTCGGTCGGGCTGCACGCGCGCGACAACGAGCGCTTGATCGAGGCGCAAGCGAGGCTCCGGAACCTCGGCAACACCGTCATCGTCGTCGAGCACGATCGCGATGCGATCCTCGCCGCCGATCACGTCGTCGACATGGGCCCCGGCGCGGGTGTCCACGGCGGCGTCGTCGTCGCACAGGGCACGCCCGACGCATTGATGAACGACCCGAAGTCGATCACCGGGCCCTACCTCGCCGGCAAACAGAAGCTACCGCTCCCGGCCAAGCGAAAGCCCAAGCCCAAGGCGGCGATCAAGATCGTCGGCGCGCGCGCGCACAACCTGAAGAACGTCACCGTCGAGGTGCCCACCGGCCTGCTCGTCGCGGTCACGGGCGTCTCGGGGAGCGGCAAGTCCAGCCTCGTCGTGGACACCCTCCTGCCGGCGGCGCGCTCGCGCCTCTACTCGGCCTCCGCGCCGGTCGGCGAGTGCGACAAGGTCGCCGGGCTCGACCACGTCGACAAGGTCATCAGCATCGATCAGGCGCCGATCGGGCGCACGCCGCGCTCCAACCCGGCGACGTACACGGGCGTCTTCTCGCTCCTGCGCGAGCTCTACGCGGGACTGCCCGAGGCGCGTACCCGCGGCTACAAGGCGGGGCGCTTCTCGTTCAACGTGAAGGGCGGCCGCTGCGAGGCCTGCCAGGGCGACGGCGTGCTCCGCGTGGAGATGCACTTCTTGCCCGACGTGTTCGTCACCTGCGACACGTGCGGCGGCAAGCGCTACAACCGCGAGACCCTCGAGGTGCGCTACCGCGGGCTCTCGATCGCGGAGGCGCTCGACCTCACCGTCGAGCAAGCGGCGCAGACGTTCGATGCGGTGCCGCGCGTGCGCGAGCGACTGGATGCGCTCGTCTCGGTCGGCCTCGGCTACCTCTCACTCGGGCAACCCGCGACCACGCTCTCCGGCGGCGAGGCGCAGCGCGTGAAGCTCGCGCGCGAGCTGGCGCGCAAGGCGACCGGCAAGACGCTCTACGTGCTCGACGAGCCGACGACCGGCCTGCACTTCACCGACATCGAGGCGCTCCTCTTCTCGCTCCTCTCCCTCCGGGACCAGGGGAACACGGTGCTCGTCATCGAGCACAACCTCGACGTCGTGGCGTGCGCGGACTGGGTCATCGACATGGGCCCCGAGGGAGGCGACAAGGGCGGCGAGCTCGTGGCCGCGGGCACGCCGGAGCAGATCGCCGAGGACCCGCGCTCGCACACCGGGCGCTATTTGAAGGACGTGCTCGACCGCGCACGGAGGTGATCCATGGCTGGCGTCTGGGAGTACAAGCTCATCAAGTTCGACGCCGCACGCGGCTTCTTCAGCGCCGCGGGCGACATCGACGCCGACAAAGCGACCGCCGAGCTCAACGCGCTCGGCGCAGACGGATGGGAGCTCGTCGCGACGTTCGAGACGAACGTCGTGCAAGGGCGGACCGCCCACGTCACCTTCGTGATGAAGCGCCCCGCCCGGGGTTGATCAGCCGAAGTCTTTCTCGAGCCGCTCCTGATCCTCTTTGCACTTGATGCAGAGAGTCGTCTCGGGGCGTGCCTCGAGCCGCTTCACGCTGATCTCTTCGCCGCACTCTTCGCAGGTGCCGAAGCTCCCGTCCTCGATCTTGGCGAGCGCCTTTTGGATCTTGTCGAGGAAGGACTTCTCGCGCCCGCGGAGCCGGAAGGTGAAGGACTGGAGGTACTCGCTCGACGCGAGATCCATTTCGTCGGGAAGGTCGTTCGAGTCGAGGGTCATGTCCTCCTCGAGCGTCTGCTTGGCCTTCTTGACGATCTCGTCGCGCTTTTCGGTGAGAAGCGTCTTGAACTTCTTGAGCTGAGTCTTGTTCACGGCGGTTCGCTCCGCTGAGGGGATGGCCCTTGGGGAACTTCGAAGGGCCAAAGACGGTATGCATCCCCAGCGAGGACGTCAACTGGCGTCGCACCTCAAAAAGCGCGAGGGGCCCCGCTCGTCATCGGCTGGGTTTCGTGGCAGCGTGGCGCCCGTGGTGGTCCTCCCCTCCATCGGCCGCGAGCGTATCCTCATGGGAATCGACGAGAACGGCCTCGGGCCGCGCCTCGGCCCGCTCGTCGTCACCGGCGTCACCGTCCGGGTGGACGAAGCGGGCGAGCGGGTCGCCCAGCGCGCCCCCGGGCGGGCGTTCTCGCGCCTCGGAGACTCGAAGGATCTGGTCGACTACAAGGACTCCTCGCTCGGCGAGGCGTGGGCGCGCGCCATCCTGCGCCGCGCCCGACCCGACGTGGCGTGCACCACCGTCGACGACGTGGTCCACGCGCTCTCGATCGATCTCCCCGCCGAGCTGCGCTCCGCCTGCGGGGAGCACGAAGCGCAGTGCTGGGGCGGCGGCGAGAGCTTCGCCGCGAGCGACGCCGTGGTCGCCAAGGTCACGCGCGATCTCGATCGGCTCGAAGCGCGCGGCATCGTCCTCCGGGACGTGCGCTCCGTGATCCTCTGCTCGCAGCGGCTCAACGTGGCCGCGGACCGCGGCACCTCCCGCTTCGACGTCGATCTGCACGCGATGGAGCGGCTCGTCCTCGCCGCGCGCGCGCGGGAAGAGACCGAGGTCTTCGCGACCTGCGGCAAGGTCGGCGGCTACGATCGCTACGGCGGTGCGTTCGGTCCCCTCGCGGGCCGGCTCCACGTCGCGGTGGAAGAGGGGCGGAAGCGCAGCACCTACCGGTTCCCGGCGCTCGGCGAGCTCTCGTTCGTGCGCGACGCGGACGCGACGAACCTGCTCGTGGCGATGGCCTCGCTCGTCGGCAAGTGGCTCCGGGACGCGCTGATGGCGCGCATCGTTCGCCACCACCGCCAAGGCGACGCGTCGATCCCGGAGCCGAGCGGCTACCACGACCCGGTGACCGCGCGCTTCGTCGAAGCCACCGCCCTGGCGCGGAAGAAGCGCGCCCTGCCCGACGACTGCTTCGAGCGACGCGCGCGGGACGTGCAGCAGGTCTCCAAGCGCGCCCGCGCATGAGCGAGCCCTATCGAAAGCCCGCGCCCGCGGACGGGCGGCTCCCGACGAAGCCGGCCGGCGACTACTACGCCGTCGTCCTGCGCGAGAAGGACTTCTCGCTCCTGAAGGTCGGCGTCGCCGGTGGGCTCGGCGGCGGCGGCAGCTTTCCGATCCCGGAGATGGGCGACCTCTGCGCGTGCTGCAACGCGGACTCCACGACGACGATCCCGTTCGACGCCAGCACCGATCGGCTGCGCGTCGACCCGATCGCGGTTCCCGTCTGCGCGACGTGCGCGGGGCACCTGCGAAAGAACACGAACCTCGCGCAGCTCGTCGGCGGGAGCCTGATCCCGATCGTCGTCGGGCTCGGGATCTGGTCCGCCGCGAACGGGCTCTATTGGCTCACCGCCATCGCGGTCCTTCTCGGGATCGGCGGCGTTCGCTGGATCCGAGGCGAACGCAAGAAGCGGCGCGAGACGGCGAGCCTGGGCCACCACCCCCACCTCGAGATCATGGTCGCGATCGGGCAGTGCGTCGTGCGCACGACGAACAAGCGGCTGGCGGAGCACCTCGCCACGCAGCACGCGCGCGAGCTGCACCGCGCCGGCTGACGGTCACTTGAGAAGGCCGCGCACCTTCGCGAGCTTCTCGTCCTTCGAGAAGCGAACGTCGGTCTGCTTGTCGATCGGGAGCCCCGCGTGGAACGCGCGCGGCTCGTCGCCCACGCCGACCACCAGGTTCCCCTTCCGGACGAAGACCCACTCCGACTTCGGCGCCCCGGCCTCGCCGTCGAGGACGACGAGCGCAGCTTCGTCGCCGAGGTCCTTCAGCGGGAGCGCCCCCGGCTTGGACTTCAGCGTCTTGAAGGTGTCCTTCGCCTGCTCGGCGTCTTCGCGTTGCGCCGCCCAGAGGCGGTAGCGCTTCGTCCCACTTTGGTAAAACCCGGTCGCGCCCGAGCCGACGTTCGTGATGCCGAGCGCGTCCTTCTGCTCGTAGAGGACGCCGTTGGCCAGCCGCTCCGCCTCGGGAAGCGCCTTCGCCGACACCGGGAGCGGCGCGTCGGGGAGCTTCGCGGCGACGTCCTTCGCCAGCGCGCCGAGGATCACGTCGCTGCTCTTCTTGAGCTGCTCCGGGTTCTCTTGGTCGTTCGAGTAGGTGAGCTCGAGGAAGTAGCTCCCGCGCTGCACGTAAGCCTTGCCGGTGCCGATCGCCCCGAGCCCCGCGCCGGTGGCGAGCGCCTTCATCGCCGAAGGATCGGCCGGGTCGATGTCGTGCGTCAGGCGCGTGGTGAAGATCCCGTACGCGCCATCGCCCGAGAACTGCGTGAGCATGACCTCGACGCTCGCGGGCCCGGCGCCGTCGACGTAGCGGAGCATCACGGCGCGCGTGAGGCCGAACGACTTGTACTCCTCGCACCCGCCATCGAGCCCGCCCGTGCTGCAGAACTCGCTGACGGCGAGCTTGCCCTTCTCGCCGTAGCTCTTGGTGTCGGCGTGGGGATCGACGCAGTAGCCGTTCACGGTGCGCGAGAAGAAGGCCGCGCTGGGCGCGTCGCTGACGGTGCCACCGCCACCGGCGCACGCGTTTCCCTGCGCGCTCGCGCTGGGGGGAGGAGGCGGCGGCGGGGTGCCTTGCTGCTTGGGCTCGTCCTTGCAGCCGGCGATGCCACTCAAGGCGAGACAGGTGAGGAGGGCCACGGGAGCGCGTCGAATCGCCATGCCGGCACCTTAGGACGCTCCACGCGGTGGACCAAGTACCCCTGCCCGACTACGCAAGATTTTCATAGGGCGCACTTCCTTTCGGTGGGAGAAGGTATGAGGACCGACAAAAACTGTCCTCGTCCCGCGTCTTTGCGAGACGATCGGGCACCATGCAACGCGGTACGACCTTTGCTCCTCCCCGGCCGATGGTCTGGAGCCCCAAATCCGAATCCCCCCGGCGGTCGCTCCGGCGGGCTCGGCGCGACCGCGCCGGTCGGTGGGCTCGGCGTGGCTTCACCCTGGTCGAGCTCGCCATCGTCGTCACCATCATCGGCATCTTCGCCGTTCTCGCGGTCCCGACCCTCGGCGACGGGCGCTACGACCAGGTCGCCTACGACGACGCGGCGAGCGTGCAGGAGCTCGTCCGCACCGCCCGCACGCGCGCGATGGGCCGCGGCGCTGCGGTGATGGTCACCTTCACCACGACGAACACCATCGGCAGGTTCCGCATGTACGAGGCGGTCGACCCGAACCCGAACGGGGGCGCCGCCGCCGACGCGCGGATGCCGCGCTCGACCTGCATGAACCCGACCGCCGACGCGTGGAAGGACGGCGACACGCACAACGCGTTCATCGACGGCATCGACATGAACGGCGGCGCCGAGACCGACGGCAACATCAAGGCCCGCATCGTCACGTTCGCGTCCGATGGGACCGAGACCACCATCGGCGACCTCGCGATCTGCTTCAACCCGGCCGGGCGGGCGTACGTCTTCACCGGCTCCGGTTCTCCGACGTTCTCGCCCGCAGCGCCGTTCCTCGGCGCCGTCGCGGTCGACGTGGTGCGGCTGCTCCCGGGCACCACCACCATCAGCGGCGCGAACCAGAAGGGCATCGCGCGGCGCGTCCTCATCCCCTCGAGCGGCAACACGCGGCTCGTCTCCACCCTGACGATCCCATGAAGAAGCCCTCCTTCCTCCAATCGCTCCGCGCGCGCGCGCGCCGTGGCTACACGGCGGTCGAGGTGCTGCTCTCCATCACCGTCTTCGCCATCGGCGCCACCGGCGTCATCGCCATGCAGAAGGCCGCCGTGCAGGGCAACACCGACGCCCGCGAGCTCGACATGGCCAACGCGATCGGCAACGAGTGGATGGAGCGCATCAAGCGCGACGCGACGCTCTGGACGCCGTCGACCACGGCGAGCGTCCCGCCCGCGAACATCGGCAAGGCCATCCTGGTGAACGAGAACATCACCGGCGCGTGGTTCATCCCGAAGGCGCGCCTCGTCGCCACCGCGCCCCAGAACGACGTGGAGAGCCCCGGCTTCGACGCGCTCGGGCGCGACGTGACCGCGCTCGACTACGACGGCACCGGCCTCCGCTACTGCGTCAACGTGCGCCTCACGCCGCTGACGGCGGACCAGACGATGCTCCGCGCCGAGGTGCGCGTCTACTGGCCGCGCATGCTCACCGCCAAGCTCGACCCGAAGTACTGCAACCAGGTGCCGCAGGCGACGCTCGATCTCGACGTCGACAAGTACCACTTCGTCTACCTCGTCTCCGCCATCCGGCAGAACGCGCAGCCATGAGCCCCGTCGGTCTTCGAAATCGCCGCGCCCGCGGCTTCACGCTCGTCGAGCTCATGGTCGCGATGACCGCGGGTCTCATCGTCTCGCTCGCGGTGGTCGCGCTCTCGACGCAGGCCACCACGACGTTCCACGAAGAGGGCCGCACCGCGACCGCCGAGATGTCGCTCCGCACCGCCATCGAGCGGATCCGCGGCGACCTCAACCGCGCCGCGTACATGAGCACACCGAACATCCAGAAGGATCCGCTCATCGCGCACGCGCCCGATCAACCCAACATCCCCACGACGGCGCCGGCGGGCATCAAGCTGCTCTCGAGCATTCGTCTCATCCACCCGTCGCCAGCGAAGAACCTGCCCCTCTCGGTCGGCAACTCGCTCACGCCCGACACGATGGAGATCAGCGGCAACCTGACCACGACGGACTCGTACGTCGTGCGCGTCCTCGACGCGGGTGGTGGGTGCGGCGGTCAGCGCCTCACCCTCGCGATCGACTCGCCCGCGATGTGGCGCGTCCTCTCGACGCCCAACCCCGACGCGACGATCGAGTCGGCGTTCCAGCCCGTCGCGGGCGGCGTGTTCATCGTCCGCGTCGAGGACGACACCGGCCACTACCAGTTCGTCCAGACCTGCAGCGGCAAGGCCGCCGGGATCACCGGCGCCGGCCTCGCGGCGGTCGCCTACGTCGACGTCGCTTCGACCACGCCGATCCTCAGCGCCGCCGACACCAAGACCCAGGGCGGGACGGTCGGGCTCGGCGTCGGCCGGCTCTCCGTGAACCCGGTCCAGACGGTCCGCTGGGAGGTCCGCCCGATCGATCCTTCGCAGACCCGCGACAACCCGTACCGCGAGCTCTTCCTGACCGCCTCGGTCGACGGTGGCACGTCGACCAAGTACGACCTCTTCCGGACCTACGTCGACGCCAACGGCACCCTCACCGATCAGACGGAGCTCGTCGCCGAGTACGCGGTCGACTTCAAGGTCGCCTTCAGCGCCGACCTCGTGAACCTGACGACCGACCCGAACCGCGTCCTCACCGTCTACGGCATGAGCGACACCGCGCTCAACGAAGCTCTCGCCGACGACGTGACCGTCGTTCGTCCGCACGGCCCCGAGCGCATCCGCTCCGTCCGCTTCCGTCTCTCGACGCGCTCGTCGATCGCCGACCGCGAGACCACGCTCATCGCGCCCGCCGCCAACCCGCAGCAAGGCGACTACCCCCTCCGCTACTGCATCAACGAAGCCGGCTGCACCAACAGCGGCTACGCGCGCGTCCGCACCACGACCACCGAAGTCACGCTGATGAACCAAGCCCGGGTGTTCTACTGATGGCCCTTCGTACCCCCCCCTCCGTCCACCGCGCGCGCCTCCGCGCTCGCCGTCGCCGGCACCAGCGCGGCGCGGTCGTATTCATCATCGCGATGACGCTCGCCGTCCTCGCGTCGCTCGGGTTGTACGCGCTGCAGAGCGCGTCGACCGAGGTGAAGACGAGCGGCTACGGGCGTCAGAACGCCCAATCGCGCTACCTCAGCGAGTACGGGGTGCAGGTCGGCGCCAACGCGATGGGTGGCACCACCGGCCAGCTCTACGTGGGACTGATGAAGAGCAACACGCAGCGCGACACCGCGTGCACGTCGCTCATCGGCGTCGACGTGAACGCGTCGACCTTGTCGAAGGCGTGCCGCCGCATGGGCGCGGCCGAGCTCGCGGGCGCGTGGGGGACGAGCACGAAGGCGATCGAGCCGGTCGCCGCGAACAAGGCCGGCAGCTTGGGCTTCAACGACATGACAGGCGACTTCTACGTCGAGCTCACGGATCCCGCGCCGGCCGGCGCCATGTACGGGATCGATACGCGGCTCGGGCTTTGTTACACGAAGATCACGGTTCTCGCGGTCGGCATCACGCGACCGGACACCACCGCGCTCGCGAACAAGGGCGTCACGCTCGGTGATCGCGCGCTCTACGGATCGCAGGGGCTCATCAACTCGCGCGCTCGCGTCATCGCGGGCCCGATGAGGGACGGGTGCAACTGATGACTACACGTGCACGTCACACCGCAGCCATCGCGACCAAGCACGGGCTCACCGCGCTCGCCGCCCTCGCCGGGCTCGGGCTCGTCGCGCGCGACGCGACCGCACAGACGGTCGACGTCAACCCGCCGCTCCCGAACACCCTCATCCTGCTCGACAACTCGGGCTCGATGGAAAAGATGATCGACGGCACCGATCCGGAGTCGTCGAACGCGACGTGCAGCCCGGGCGTGCAGACTGCACCCAATCGCTGGGGCGCCGCGGTCCAGGCGCTCACCGGTGACATCGCGCCCTACTACAGCTGCTACGCGATGCCGCGCACGCGCAACAGCGAGTTCGATCTCGAGTACCGGATCAACAACAAGGTCCCCTACGACATCGACTACTTCCTCAAGTTCCACCGCCCCGCGTCCGGCAACACCGCCGGGACCGCGTGTCTCGTCGCGCCGGGCTACCTGCCCGGGTCGCCGGCGGGCCAGGGCGTCGGGACGCCCGCCAAGGGTGCGGGCGGCATCGCCACGGACTTCCCCGGCAACGCGATCTCGACCCGCCTCGCCTCCGGCGCGGTGGGCTCGTGCACGTTCAACCAGTACGCGAACGGCGTGCTCGACTCCGCGCGCGACATGGTCCGCTTCGGGCTCATGACGTACGACCAGGATCCGGCCGAGGGCATCGGCGTCGGCTCCACGTTGCTCGTGGGCGACACGCCCTCGTCGCCGTTCGACGGTCAGTGGAGCTACTACCCGGGTTGGAAGAACGGCTCCGGCGGTCTCAGCGGCAAGCCCGCCGACTGCACGGTCGCGTCGCTCTTCGAGCTCGGCGCGCGAAACCCCGCCGCTCCTCCGTGGGAGGGGCGCATGATGCAGTTCCCCGCCTCGACCGCGACGATCGCGCAGGTCCAGGCGCAGAACGACCGCATCCAGCTCGCGGTCAACGCGCTCCGCCCGTACGGCGCGACGCCGACCGCCGGTCTCTTCTCCGACGCGAAGTATTACTTCTGGTCCGACCCCGACGGCCCGCAGCAGAGCGACGAGTTCGTCCAGGGCGACTGCCGCGACGAGTACATCATCTTCATCTCGGACGGCGCGCCCAACCAGGACCTGCGGCCCGCGTGCGCCTCGGCCCCGGTCGACCCGCAGAAGCCGGGCGTGTGTCCCTACAAGCTGCCCGAGGACACGGCGCTCGAGCTCGCCACCGGTGGCGCGAACAAGCACAAGGTGAAGACGTTCGTGATCGGGTTCGCCGTGAGCTCGGTCCAGGACGGCAACACTCTCGTCCAGTGCTCGAGCCTCGTGAACAACGCGTCGCTCTCCTCCGTCTGCAGCGATCCGTCGAAGCAGGCGACCTACGGCGCGTGCTGCACGCTCCAGAAGATCGCGATCGCGGGCGGCACCGGCAACGCCTACTTCGCCGACACCGCCGGTGACCTCAACAAGGCGCTCGGCGCGATCATCGCGAACATCGCGAAGAACGTCACCACGCGCACGCTCCCGGCGTACTCGCCGGTCGTGTCGAACCCGTCGGTCAACCCGAACTCGAAGGTGACCAACGCGGCGATGTTCCTGTCCTCGTTCGCGCCGATCCCGGGCAAGCCCTGGGTGGGCACCGTCCAGCGCCAGCGCTACCAGTGCACGTTCAACAACAACTCGTACACCGTGCCGCCGCCGGTCGTGGATGCGACCGAAGGCGACGACTTCGCGGCGAACCTCAACCTGGCCGGCGCGCAGGCGAAGCGCCAGTTCCGCTCGGTCCTCGCCGACGCCATCGCCAGCGTCCCGCAGTCCGGCGCGACGGTGCGCCCCCTCATCTCGACGTCGCTCCCCGGCGTCCATGGCGACGACAAGCTCGGCACGCTCGGCGGTACGCTCGTCGGCAACAACGCGGCTGGCCTCCGCTCGGGCCTCACGCCCGAGGCGCTCAACATCAACGCGAACTCGTGCCCCAACGGCACGAACACGCAGCACCTCACGGCGGCGTCGTGCCGGAACCTCGCCCTCAACTTCACGTTGGGTGAGCCCTCGACCGACGCGATGCCGGACTTCACGTTCACGCCGTTCGCCGCGCGGACCGGGTTCGTGATGGGCGACATCTACCACTCGACCCCGACCGTCGTCGGCCCGCCGAGCGCGAACCTGGCCGACGAGTCGTACCGCACGTTCGCGTCGCTCACCGCGACGCGCAAGACGGTGCTCTACACCGCGACCAACGACGGCATCCTCCACGCGTTCGACGTCGACGTGACGAAGACGAACCGTGAAGACGGCGAGCTCTGGGGCTTCCTCCCGCCCGCGGTCCTGCCGAAGCTGCTCTCCACGTACCCCGGCTCGCACCAGCTCCTCCTCGACGGCGCGCCGATCGTGAAGGACGTCGTGTTCGATCGCTCGAAGGCCGCGAACAGCCTCCTCGTGTCGACGAACTGGCACACCGCGCTCGTCGCCGGCTTCGGCTCCGGCAACCGCGGCTACTACGCGCTCGACGTCACCGACCCGGCGCCCAACAGCGACCTCACGAAGGGCCCGAAGTTCCTCTGGCAGCTCACGGACATGCCGAACTACCAGAACCAAGCGCAGCGCCAGCTCTTCGGTCAGCACGGCGCGACGCCGGCCATCACGACGATCTTCGCCGACTTGGACGGCACGGGCGCGCACGAGATCGGCGTCGCGATCCTGCCCGGCGGCAGCGATGGCCCGCCCACCGGAGCGAGCTGCGACCGCATGGGCCTCGTCGGTCAGGACGCCGCCCCGGCCGGCTACCCCCGCCGCAACAAGGTGCGTTGCTGGGCGGCGTCGGGACAGCCGGTGCCCGGGCGCTCGGTCACCGTGGTGCGCCTCGACACGGGCGAGGTGCTCCGCGCCTTCGGGCGCCAGGCGGATCTCCCCGAGGCGCTGATCGACGCCGACCGCGTCGGCAGCACCGAGACCCCGCTCGACTCGCCGATGACCGGCGTGCCGGTCGTCTACCCGAACACGCCGGGCTCGGTCGCGCAGAAGGCGTTCATCGGGGACGAGGACGGCACGCTCTGGCGCTTCGACTTCACGAGCACGAACCCGAAGGAGTGGAAGGGCGAGCTCTTCTACGACGCGTACAACACGACCGTCGACTCGGCGGCGACGAACTGGAACGACGGTCAGCCGATCCCGATCCCGCCCGTCATCGCGCTCAACCGCAACGGCGCCCTCGTCGTCGCGCTCGCGACCGGCGATCAGGAGACCTACACGCCGGCCGGCAAGAACTTCGTCGCCACGCTGACGGAGAAGTCGAACGGAACGAAGCTCGCGGCGGACCTCAACTGGTACGTCCCCTTCGTGAACGGCGAGCGCGTCTCGGGTCCGATGACGATCTTCGACAGCACGCTCTACTTCTCGACCTACGCGCCGCCGAGCAACTCCGGCGTGTGCGCGGGCGGGACGGCCAAGATGTGGGGCCACGACTTCGTGATCCCGCAGGACACCACCGACTTGTCCCTCGGTGGGAAGTATCGGCTCCAGCCTCCGACGAACCCGCCGCCGACGCCGGCGCAGTACATCGTCCCGGCCACCTACGATCCGACGATCGCCGGCAAGCTCATCCCGGGCGTGTCGGTGAACGTCACGCCGGCGTGCGCCGACACGTCGGGCTCGATCAACGATCAGTACACGGGCGGCGCCCACACGATCGCCAACTACGTCACGCCGGGCAGCTACCAGCTCGTCGCGCAGGTCGGCGGCAAGAACCAGGGCAACAGCGGCGCGAGCAACGCCACCTTCACCGTCAGCCTGCCCTCGCCGCGCAACGTGGCGTTGGTGGACTCCTGGGCGTCGATCGTCGAATGAGGTCGTCTCTCCTCCTCGCGACGACGCTTCTCGTTGCGTGCCAACGCGACGACGAAGTGGTCATGCCGGCGGCGACCGCGGCGCCTTCCGCGTCCGCGGCGGCGCCGGTGGACCACCTCGCGCCGGGGGAGCTGCTCGAAGGGAGCGAGCGCGCGTTCGAGCTCCCGCTCCCGCGCGGGGTGCACGTCGACGGTCGCTTCGTCGACGTCGTGTACGCGAGCGGGGACGTCCCGCCCGACGCGCTCGCCAACTACGTGCGCGCGCGCGTCCGCGACGGCAAGGCCATCACCGGCGCGACGGGGACGGTGTTCGATCGGGTCCGGATCCCTGCCGCGCCCGATACCTATCTCGCCATCTTCGTTCGCCCCGGGCCGACGCAACCTGCGACGACCTCGGTCCTCGAGATCCGCAACGTGACGGAGCCGAAGGCCCCCTCTTTGCCCGACGAAGACTCGCGCTGGAAGGCCGCCGGCCTCAAGCCTGGAGGGGGGATGTTGGATCCCACGCACCTACAATGAGCTCCACCCCCGAACGAAATCGCAAACGGCCGAGCTTTCCGCGTGAAGGAGCGGAGCGTTCGCGTATTCTGTTTTCTGGCGTCCTTCCGCTTTCGGAGGCGATCCGATGAACCAACGCTCCTTGGTCTTTCGCATCTCGGTGCTCGCGGTCACGACCGCGGGGCTGACCGGTCTCGCCGCCCTGGAGTCGTGCTCCTCGGACGGGCCGGGGCTGCTCGGGAACGGCAAGGTGCCCGGCTTCGACGCCGCCGCCTGCCTCAACGGCGAGACGGGCTGCCCGTGCGACGTCGAGGGCCAGACGACGAGCTGCGGCGAGGTCATCCGCCGCGCGGGCGAGTACGTCACCTGCTCCGAGGGCAAGCGCACCTGCAGCGGGGGCAAGTGGGGCGCGTGCGTGGGCGACAGCGTCTACGTGAAGGGGGCACCGATCAGCCTGGGCACGCTCGACCTCCAGTCGACGCCGAGCCAGTGCGCGAACAACCCGTGCGATCCGGGCTGCACGAACTACGTCGACAACGGCAACGGCCTCGACGCGAGCGGAATCGCCACGACCGACGCGGGTGGCATCGCGATCCAGCCGATCGACTCCGGCCCGGCGTGCACGGGCCTGCAGTGTCAGATCGTCACCTGCGACGGCGGCGGGACGACGTCGATCACCGGCACGGTGCGTGATCCGGCGGGCAACAACCCGATCTACAACGCGAACGTCTACGTCCCGAACAGCGCGGTCACCGCGTTCACGCCCGGCGTGAGCGCCGACCAGTGCGGGAGCAACGGCCAGCTCAGCGGCAACCCGATCGTTCTCACCCAGACCGCCGCAAACGGAACGTTCACGCTCAACAACGTCCCGTCGGGCTCGAACATCCCGCTCGTGATCCAGATCGGCCGTTGGCGCCGGCAGATCACCATCCCGACCGTCACGGCGTGTACGACCACCGCCCTGACCGCGACGCAGACGCGGTTGCCGAAGAACCAGAGCGAAGGCGACATCCCGAAGATCGCCGTCGCTTCGGGTGGCTGTGACCCGCTCGAGTGTCTGCTCACCCGCATCGGCATCGATTCGGCGGAGTTCACGGTGCCGAGCGGTACCGGTCGCGTCGGCTTCTACCAGGCGAACGGCGGCATGCCGCTCGCGAGCGGGAGCACGCCGTGGTGGGACACGCTCATGACGTCGCAGACCGAGATCAACAAGTACGACCTCGTATTCCTGCCGTGTCAGTGCGGCAGCGAATACGGCGGAGCGCCGTCCGGCTCGCACGACATCCTGCGGACCTACGCCGGCCTCGGCGGCCGAATCTTCACCTCCCACTGGGGTCGCGAGTGGATCGAGAACGGGCCCAACGCCGTGTTCCCGGGGGTCGCGAACTGGAACGGCGCGAGCTACGGCTACTCCGATCCTCTCAACGTCTACGCCGACACGTCCCACCCCAAGGGCACCGCGTTCTCCGCCTGGCTGACGGCTGCGGGTGCGTCGAGCCCGTTCAGTCAGTCGCCGCCCAAGTTCGACGTGTCGAGCGTGATCGCGCCGACGCTCAGCATGGCGTACGCGTGGAGCGACAACAACCCCGGCGCCCACCCCGGTTCGCCCGACAACATCACCGACATGAGCTTCAATGCTCCGCTCGGCGTGCCCGCGAACCAGCAGGTCGGGCGCGTGGTCTACGCGGACACGCACGTCTCGGCGACGGCGCTCCGCGACTGGACGTACGCGTATCAGTTCCCGACCAAGTGCGCGACGGGTGCGCTGACGGCGCAGGAGAAGGCGCTCGAGTTCCTCATCTTCGATCTGTCCGCGTGCGTGGGGCCGCCGAGCAACCCGCCGCCGCCGCCGTATCCCAACCCGGCGACGTTCGTTCGCGACTACGAGGGCGTTTGCCCCGCCGGCAAGGGCCCGGTCTGGCACTTCTTCGACTGGATGACCCACACGCCGGGCAACTCGAGCATCGCCTTCAAGGTGCAGACGGCGGACACGCAGGGCACGCTCGCCGCGGCCACGCTCGCGAACCTCGCGACGGTCTCCGGTGCCCCGGTGCTGACGTGGCAGGGCGCGGACGTGCAGACCGCGCTCGACACGATCCCGAGCAAGTCGAAGGCGTGGCTGCGCGTCACGATCACGCTCAACCCCACGTCGGACGCGATGCAGACGCCGACCCTCGATGCCTGGCGCCAGGCGTATGATTGCGTGGACAACCAGTGAACCATCGCCCGCTCGTTCTCGGCGCGGTCGCCGCGCTCCTCGTCTCCAGCTTTGCAGCCTGCAGCGACGACCAGCCACCGCCGCTCACCACCGGTGACGCCGGTGGGAAGGACGTGACCACGCCCGACGCCGATCCCGGCGATGGCGGCGGCACGGACGCGCCGAGCGATGCGCCGTTCGATGCCGGCCCGGCGGTCTGCGCGCAACCGATGACGTTCGGGACGGGCACGCTCGTGCCGAACGTGTCGACGCCACAGACGGACCGGATGGGGGCGATCACTGCCGACGAGCTGACGATCGCGTGGATGACGACGGCCGGCACGGTGAACTACGCCGACCGCGCCGCACCGACCGATCCCTTCGGCGCGACGAAGACGCTGAGCATCGGCTTCGCGCTGGATCGAGTGGCGCTCTCGGCCGACGGTCTCACGCTGATCGGCGTGACGACCGATCGCTCGTCGTTCGCGCAGGTGAAGCGCGGTGCGCGTGGCACCGCGTTCGCGGGCCCGGCCGACGGAGCGCCGTACAAGTTCCTCAACATGGTGAATGGGGGAAGCGAAGGCGACGCGGCCAGCGACGCGAACGGCATGGTCTACGATCCGGTGCTGTCGGCGGACGGGAAGGTCTTCTACTTCACGCTCGTCGCTGGCGCCGTGGAGACCCTGGCGGAGTCGACGCGCCTCGGGGGCACCACGTACCCGGCGCCCCGCATCTTGAAGGCGGCGGACTTCGTCCCGGTCGCGGGGAAGCTGCGCCGGCCGACGGGGCTCTCCATCGACGGGCGCACGCTCTTCTTCTGGGACGAGTCGACGAACAAGGAGCGCGCGGCGTTCCGCGAGAGCGCGACGTTCCCGGGCAAGACGGACTACACGTCGTTCGCGGACCTGGGCGCCTACCCGGGAGCGCAGCCGACGACGACGTGCGGGAAGCTCTACTTCGAAGGCAACGGGGACCTATTGGTGGCGGATCGGAAGTAGCAGGAGCCCCCGAAGCTCACCGCCGCCGCAGTCGCTTCATCAACGGCTGAAGATCGTCCCTTCGAACCTCGCGCGTGATCGCGAGCACCACCAAGTAGACGACCGCCGCCGCCGCCGCCGGCAACGGCGACAGGATCGGACGCACCGTCGGAACGAAGACGCCGAGCACCACGCACGGCGCGATCGCGAGCACCACGCGCACCGCCGTCGCCACCGGGACGAACGCCTTCGCCGTCCGCCGCACGAACACCGTCGCGACCACGAGCGCCGACGCCAGCGCGATCGCGACGGCCATCGCCATGCGCTGGAGCATCGGCTCGCCGAACTCCGCGCCCGGGACGAGCAGGAACCCGAGCGCCACCGCGAACGCGGCCGCCGTGCCGGTGATGGTCGCCGCCAGGCGCTCCTTGCCGAGGCTCGCGAGGACCGTGTTCGCGAGCCCGAGCAGCGCGAAGAGCCCCTGCGCGAGGACGAGCATGCGGAGCGTGCTCGCGCCGCGCGTCGCCACGTCGGCTCCGTACGCGACGCGGATCGCCGTGCCGGGCATCGCGACGATGACGGCGACGAAGAGGCCCGTCGCGATCGCGCCGAGGCGCGCCCCCGAGCGCACGTAGCGCTCGACGGCCGAAGCGTCGCCGTCCGCCTTCGCCTGCGCGAGCATCGGGAAGAGGATCTGGGTGAGCGCGAGGAGGAGCTGATAGGGGAGGAACGCGAAGAGCTGACACGCGCGGTAGACACCGACCCACTCGTCCGCGCGATCGGTCGCGGTCTGGCCGACGAGCCCGGCCGTGGCGGCGCCTTCGGCCAAGAAGCGCCCGAGGAGGAGCGTGTCCTGCTGCATGAGCGCGTTGGTGAAGAACTGCGTGAGCGCGAGCGGGAGGAGCGCACCGAGGTACGCGCGCACCGTCGGGATCGTCGAGGGCGCCCCCGGGCGCCCGACGCCCGTCCATCGCAGCGCGACGAGGAGGATGAGGATGGCGGCGCCGGCGAAGCCGACGACGGCACCGAGCGGACCGCTCATCCCGAGGCGCACGAAGAGCACGCCGGCGCCGACGAGGCCGATCGTCCGGAGCGTCGCGAAGAGGACGTCGAGCGACGCCTGCCGCACGAACTGCCCGCGCCCGTTCAGGTAGCCGACGAGCGGCGCATAGAGGCCGTACGCGAGCACGATCGCGGAGGCCACGGCGAGCGGCACCGTGACGTGGGGTGCGTGCTGGAACCACGCGACCAGCGGCGACGCGCACGCGAACCCGATCGCGAGCACGATCGCGACCGGGACGTGGACCCGGAGAGCCAGGCGCAGCGCCTCGGCCTCGTGGCCCTTGGATTGTGCGACCGCGCGGCTCGCGCTCTGCGTCGACGCGGCGACGACGACGTTGTTGACGATGTTGGCCGCGCCGAGGACGCGCCCCGACAGCGCGCCGTACGCGGCGAGCCCGATCGCCCACTTGAGGAGCGGCTGCTGGACGAAGCCGGCGAGGATGAACCACACCTTCGCGCCGAGGACGGCGACCCCGCCCTTCCCCGCCTTGGCGGCGATGTCCGCCTTGCCGGCGGGCGCCCCTTCGTGCGTCGCGTCGTCGCTCACGGGGGACCTCCCATAGCATGCTCGCCTGCTGCCGTGCGCTCGCGTTATGCTGGTGGAAATGCGTGCGACTCGCTTGTTCTTCGGGATGCTCGTGCTCGCGTCGGCGGGCATCACGGCCTTCGTGGGCACGGAGGGGTGCTCGAGCGAGGAGTTCGCCGCGGCCGACGCTTCGACCAAGAGCGACGCGAGCGATGGCGGGGCGCACTTCTGTACCGGGCACCCCGAGGCAACGCTCTGCGAGGACTTCGACCTCGAGCCCGATGGCTCGCAGTTCGACCCGCGCTGGCAACCGCTGGTCGTCGGGGGGACGTTGACCCGCTCGAACGACGCCGTCTCGGCACCCGCGGCGCTCCTCGCTTCGTTGAAGCCGGCGACGGGCGCGACCACGGCGCTCCTGTCCTACAACGCCAACCTCTCCGTCGTGCATCAGCTCGACGTGCGGGCGAAGGTGAAGATCGAGCCCAACTGCGCCAACGCGCTGTGGAGCGTGTTCACGTTCGCCGGCCTCGTGGGTGGCATCGGCGTGACGGTTTCGCTCATCACGTTCCCCACCGCGTCGCCCGGGACCACGCTCGCGCTCTACTCCGAGGCGAAGATCGATGGCGGCAAGAAGATGGCCGCGCCCGGCGCGATCGACGTCGCGCTCGGGAGCTGGACCGACGTGTCGTTCCGGCTCGACTTCGACGCCGTCCAGGCCGACGGCGGCAAGGGGACCAACATCACCGCGACGTACGGCGGGGTCACCATCTTCGACTTGAAGGGCGCCGAAGGTGCGGCGCTGGGCACACCGCTCTTCGTGATCGGGACGTCGGCAGACTCTCCGACGACGTCGTGCACGATCCACTACGACGACGTGCTGTACGTCGCGACGAAGTGAGCGCTCAGGGGGCGTAGGTCCCGACCGGGAACACGTTGAGCCACGTCCCGTCGTTCGCGTGCTCGACGACGACGTAGGCGTCGGGCTTGCCGTGGACGAGCGCGACCTCCGACGGGTTGGTCGCGGTGAAGCTCGCCGGCTTGGCGGACGCCGCGACGGGGTGTCCCTTCGTCGCGATGTCGCGCTTGAGCCCGTCGAGGAACCCGGCGAGACCCGAGCCGACCTTCACCGCTCCGTGGGCGTCCCCGCGGAGAACGGCGGCCACGGCCGACGCGGTGGCGGCGAGCTCCTTCTTCTCGCCGTCGTTGTCGGGCGTGACGCTCTGGAGCTGAATCCGACCGCTTCCGATCGTGAGCGCGCTCACGCTCGCCACGCTGGCGGCAGCGCTCTTGGCGCTGGTCCCCGCCTTGACCGGGATGGTGATCCCCACGTACGTGACGACGCCGGAGGGCGGCGTGAAGCCGGCCGTGGGCTCGGAGACGACCGGGCACCACGCGCGGAGCGGATCGTGCGAGCTCGCTCCGCAATCGAGCGCCTTCCCGAGCTCGGCGATCGGATCCGAGGCCGCCGCCCCCGTGGCCGCCTTGCCGGGCCGCCACGCGACGTAGCCGTCCTTCTCGAGCTTGCCGACCAAATCGTCGATCGCGTCGCCGCTCACGATCGCCATCGTCGAGCCCTTGGTCATCACCTCGTCGGGATCGCGCGCGGTCGGTGCGTTGCCGCCCCAGAGCTGAGGACCGGTGAAGTTGCAGGCGCTCTGGGCGTCCGCCGCCGTCGGATACTCGAGGTAGTACGCGACCGCCGTCCTCGTCCCGCACTCGTAGGCCTGCTGCCGCTTCGACTTCGGTGGGTCGAGCGTCGCGTCGTACGCGACGACCGCGTGGAGCGAGCCGGTCACCGACTTGGTGGATTCGGTGCACGTGGTCGTGCTCGACGTCATCGCGCTCGTCGTCACCGCGCCGCCATCGCTCTCGGCGCTGGGCCCCTTCCCTTTGCACGCCAAGCACGCGAGCCCGAGGAGCCCGAGCGCGCCGACCAGATGAATCGCCTCTCGCATGGGCGCATCCTCGCACGCCACGCATGGCTCCTGCGCCGCGAACTCGACTGCACCTGCATCACGGATACAAGAAGGTGCACCACCTGGCGGCACGCTCGGCCATCGCCTACGATCCCGGTGCTCGTGCCTCGCTCTCTCCTCTTCGTCCTGCGCGCGCTCGTCGCGGTCTTCGCGCTCCATTTCAGCGGCGCGTTGCACGGTGCGCTCGATCTCGAGCGGACGATCGTCGGCGCGCCCCTCCACGACGAGGACGACTGCAGCGACGACGGCAACGACCACTGCCCGGCCAACTGCCCGAACTGCCACTGCGCGCACGGCGCCCCGTCACTGCCGCCTCGCCCGCCGGTCCAGGCGGCGCTCCTCCCGCTCCCGGCGGTCCCCTCGGCGATCGCTCCGTCGACCGTCGCTCCCAGTGACCGCCCGCTCCCGCCGCTCTTCCGTCCGCCCCGCGCCACGACCTGATCGCGCTCTCGATCGGTCCAAGCATTTCGCGGATGGAGGTGTGTCATGCGCCTGCGGGTCGCCGTCGGCTTTTGTGTTGCGTTCGTGCTCTCCAACATCGGGGTTGCGGCGGCGGCGTGCTCGTCGCCCGTGGCTCGGGGCAGCGTCCCCTCGTGCGCGGCCGACGCCAGCTTCGCGCTGCGCGCGGCGGGGGACCAACGGCGGGCGCTCGTCGCTTCCCGCCGAGCCTCCATCCCCATCTTTCCGAGCAACCCCGTCCTCGCGGCGAGCGTGGGGCGGCGCTGGAACGACACCCAGCCCGCCGTCACGAACTGGTACTTCACGCTCTCGCAGGAGCTGGAGCTCTCGGGCCAGCGGGGCGCCCGGCTCGACGCGGCCGATGCGACGGTGGCGGCCCACGATCAGCGGGCGCGGCTGCTCGCTCGCGACGTCGTGGCCGACGCCTACGTCGCGTACTTCCGCGCGCTCGGGACCAAGAGCCAGGTCGCGCTCGCGACCCGCCTGGAGGCGATCGCACGCGCGGTCGCCGATGCCGCGACGGCGGCGTCGAACCGAGGCGTCACACCGGGCCTCGACGCCGATCTCGCCGAGGTCGCCGCCGTCCGCGCGACGCAGGCGCGCATCGCAGCCGAGGCCCGCGCGACCGAGGCGCGCATCGCGCTCGCCAACGCGCTCGGCTTGGACCCCGCCGGGACGCTCCCCGACGCGACGGGCGACCTTCGCCCGCTCGCGCGCGTCGTGGACGACGCCCGCGCCGCGCTCGCAGCCCCGCACCCCGCGACCGAAGCGCTCCTCGCGGATGCACGCGCGTTCGGCTCTCGCGCCACGGCCTATCGCCGGGGCGCAGTCCCGAACGTCACGCTCTCGCTCTTCGTCCAGGAGGACGGCTTCGCCGAGCGCGTCCTGGGCGCCGGGATCGCGCTCCCGATTCCCTTTCCAGAGCCCATCGGCCGTACCAATGTGGGATTGGCGCGCGAGCAGGACGCGCTCGCGGACCGAAGCCGTGACGACGCCAAGCAAGTCGATCGCGACGTGCGAACCGCCATCGTCGGCGCGATCGCAGCCTACGACGCGGCCAACCGCGAGCTCGAAGCGAGCCCCCAGACCACCGCCGATCGGGCCGAGACCACGCTCGGGAGCGTGAGCCAGGAGATCGCCGCAGGCCGCTTCGCGGTGCGCGACGCGGTCTTGAGCCAACAGACGCTCACCTCGTTCCTCCTCGATCGCGAGGCCCAGCGCCTGGCGCTCGCGCTCGCGTCGGTCGAGGTCGCGCGCGCCGCGAGCCTGGACCTCGCCGGGGGCGAGCGATGAGCGCGCTCCACCGTGCGCTCGTCGTGCTCACCGCGCTCGCGCTCGCTTGCACGAAGCCGTCGCCGAAGGACGAGCCTGCGCCGGCCTCGTCCGCCCACACCGACGAAGCCGCCCACGAAGGCATCCCGAAGAAGCTCCAGGTGCCGCCGGACGTCGTGCGCGACGCTCGGATCACCGCGCAGCCCGTGACCAAAGAGGTACTGGCGACGACGATCGGGCTCGCGGGAGAGATCGCCGCAGATCCCGATCGGAGCGCGAAGGTCGCCTCGCCCGTCCCCGGCCACGTCGAAGAGGTGAAGGTCAAGGAAGGCGACACGGTGAAGAAGGGCGATCCGATCGTCCGGCTCCGCGTGCCCGACCTCGGTCGGCTCAGCGGGACGCTCGCCGCGACGCAGGCGCGCGCGAAGTCCGCGCACGCAAACGCCGACCGGCTCAAGTCGCTCGTCGATCAGCGCCTGGCCGCAGAGCAGACCTGGGTCGACGCGAAGACCGAAGCGGAGGCGCTCGACGCGGAGGCGAACGCGCTCTCCGTCCAACTCTCGGCGATGGGCGCGGGCAGCTCCGGCTTCCTCCTGACGCTCCGCGCCCCGATCGCGGGCACCGTCGTCGCGCGCGACGCCATCATCGGGCAGCCGGTCACGCCGGAGCAGGTCCTCGCGAGCATCACCGATCTGGGCGAGGTCTGGTTCCTGGGTCGGATCTTCGAGAAGGACCTCGGTCGGCTCGAGGAGAAGTCCCCCGCCGAGGTCACCCTCAACGCCTACCCCAAGGAGCACTTCCAGGGGACGCTCGAGTACCTCGGGAAGCAGATCGATCCCGTCGCCCGCACGCTGGTCGCGCGCATCCGGCTCCCGAACAAGGATCAGATGTTGCGGCTCGGGCTCTTCGGCGTCGCGCGGATCGGGCTCGCGAAATGCGAGCAGCGGGAGGCCGTGCTCGTGGTCCCGCGGAGCGCGGTGATGGAGGTCGCGGGGAAGAACGTCGTCTTCGTCGAGGAGCCCGACGGCGACTACGAGGTCCACGAGGTGACGCTCGGCGACTCGGCGCTCGGCAAGGTGCAGGTGGTCTCCGGTCTCCGCGAGGGCGAGAAGGTCGTGATCACGGGCGCGTTCACGCTCAAGAGCATGCTCTTGAAGAGCAGCTTGTCCGAGGAGGAGTGACGTGGCGTTCCTCTCCGCGATCGTCCGCTGGTCGCTCCGCAACCGGCCGATCGTCCTCGTGCTGGCGGTCCTGTGGGTCGTGATCGGCGTCCGCAGCGCGACGACGCTCCCGATCGACGCCGTCCCGGACGTGACCAACGTGCAGGTGCAGATCATCACCGCCGCGCCCGCGCTGTCGCCGATCGAGGTCGAGCAATACGTCAGCACGCCGATCGAGCGCGCGATGGCCGGCATCCCGAAGACGACCGAGATCCGCTCGATCTCCAAGTACGGGCTCTCCGTCGTCACGGTCGTGTTCACCGACGAGACGTCGATCTACTTCGCGCGCCAGCTCGTCGCCGAGCGGATGGGCGAAGCCGAGTCCGCCGTCCCGTCCCAATATGGTAAACCCGAGATGGGACCGATCTCGACCGGGCTCGGCGAGATCTACCAATTCACGATCGAGAACCCTGCCCTCACGCTGATGGAGCTCGAGGAGCTCCTCGATTGGCAGGTCGCGCCCCAGCTCCGCACCGTCCCCGGCGTCACGGAGGTCAACAGCTTCGGCGGCGAGGACCGCCAGTACCAGATCGTGCTCGACCCGGGGCGCCTCCAGGCCGCCGGCGTGTCCGTGCTGCAGGTCACCGAGGCGCTCAAGAAGGCCAACGCGAACGCCGGCGGCGGCTACATCGAGTACAACCGCGAGCACTTCGTGATCGGGACCGAGGGCCAGGTGAAGAGCCTGGACGACCTGCGCCACGTCGTCATCGGAGCCACGCCGCAAGGCGTGCCGATCACGGTGAACACCGTCGGCGACGTCCGCTTCGGTCCGCGTCTGCGCCGGGGCGCCGCCACGAAGGACGGCAAAGGCGAGGTCTGCGTCGGCGTGACGCTGATGCTGATGGGCGAGAACTCGCGCGTCGTGACCGAGGCCGTGAAGGCGAAGCTCGCGCTGATCGAGCCCTCGCTCCCGAAGGGGACGAAGCTCGTCGGCTTCTACGACCGCTCCGTCCTCGTCGATCGCACGATCCACACCGTCGGGAAGAACCTGATCGAGGGCGCGCTCCTCGTCATCCTGGTGCTCTTCGTCCTCCTCGGCGATCTGCGCGGGGGCCTCGTCGTCGCGGCCGTGATCCCGCTCGCCCTCCTGTTCGCGGTGACGGTGATGAGCTCGACCGGTGCGTCGGGGAACTTGATGAGCCTCGGGGCGGTCGACTTCGGGCTCCTCGTCGACGGCGCGGTCATCATCGTCGAGAACGCCGTCCGGCGCCTCTCCGAGCGGCGCAAGGAGCTCGGGCGCGCGCTCACGTCGGACGAGCGGCTCGGCGTGGTCGAGTCGTCCACGATGGAGGTCCGTTCGGCCAGCGTCTTCGGCGAGGCGATCATCGCGATCGTCTATCTCCCCGTGCTCGCGCTCACCGGGATCGAGGGGAAGCTCTTCCGACCGATGGCCACCACGGTGCTCCTCGCGCTCGGCGGAGCCTTCATCCTCTCGTTGACGCTGGTCCCCGTGCTCACGAGCTATTTGGTCCGCGAGAAGGAGGGCGAGCACGAGACGTGGCTCCTCCGGAAGGCGCACGCGCTCTACCTCCCGGCGTTCCGGCGCGTACGGGGCGCGCGCGTGCCGACGATCCTGGCGTCGGTCGCGCTCCTGGCCGGAGCGGTCGCGCTCTTCTTCCGCGTGGGCGCCGAGTTCGTGCCGACGCTCGACGAAGGCGATCTCCTGATCGAAGCGCGCCGCGTCCCCGGCGTCGCCCTCACCGAGTCGGTGAACGACGGCGGGCGGTTGGAGCGCGCGCTCCTCGCGATCCCCGAGATCGAGCACGTGGTGAGCCGGACCGGCGCGCCCGAGGTCGCGACGGACCCGATGGGCCTCGAGCAGAGCGACGTCTACGTGACGCTCAAACCCCGAAGCACCTGGCGGCGTGGGCTCACGAAGGAGGACCTCGTCGCCGAGATGGAGAAGGCGCTCGCCGCCACCCCGGAGATCGGCGGCGGCGTGTCGCAACCGATCGAGATGCGCGAGAACGAGCTCATCGCCGGCGTTCGCTCCGACGTCGCCTTCCTGATCTACGGAAACGACCTCGACGAGCTCCGCAGGCAGGCCGAGAAGGCCGCCGCCGCGATCGAGAAGATCCCCGGCGCGGTGGACGTGCGGGTCGAGCAGACGGCGGGCCTGCGCTACCTGCGCGTGAAGCCCGACCGCTACAAGCTCGCGCGGTACGGGCTCACGATCGAGTCGATCAACGACGTCACCGAGACGCTCGCCGTCGGGCACCGGGTCGGTGACGTGCTCGAGAACGATCGCCGCTTCGGGATGGTGGTCCGGGTCGATCACGGCTTCGACGGCGACCTCGAGTCGCTCCAGAAGCTCCCGCTCAAGTCGTTGTCGGGTCAGCTCGTACCGCTCGGGGACGTCGCGAACCTGGAGTTCACCACCGGCCCCGCCCAAGTGAGCCACTCGAGCCAGTCCCGCCGGATCACCGTCGAGTTCAACGTCCGCGGGCGCGACCTGATGACCGTCGTCGGCGACGCGCAGGCGTCGGTGAAGAAGGCCGTCGTGCTGCCGGTCGGTTATCGCGGCGAGTGGGGCGGCCAGTTCGAGCACTACACCGAGGCGAAGTCGCGCCTCGGCGTGGTGGTGCCCCTCGCGCTCGGCCTGATCGGGTTCCTCCTCTGGCTCGCGTTCCGGTCTCCCCGCGCGGCGGCGCTCATCTTCCTCAACGTCCCGTTCGCGATCGTGGGCGGGATCTTCGCGCTATGGGTCCGCGGGATCCCGTTCTCGATCAGCGCGGGCGTCGGGTTCATCGCGCTGTTCGGGGTGGCCGTCCTGAACGGGCTGGTGCTCGTCTCGTTCGCGCGCCACCTCGAAGACCAAGGCGCGAGCCACGACGAAGCGATCGCGACCGCGGCGGAGCTCCGGCTCCGTCCGGTCCTGATGACCGCGCTCGTCGCGTCGCTCGGGTTCCTCCCGATGGCGCTGTCGACCGAGCCGGGCGCGGAGGTCCAGCGCCCGCTGGCGACGGTCGTCATCGGCGGTCTGGTGACGGCGACGTTGTTGACCCTCTTCGCGCTCCCGGTGGTGTACGGGTGGCTCGGCAAGGAGAGGAGGTCGGCCGATGGCGCACGAGCATGACCATGACCATGACCACGACCACGGCTCGCACGACGAGCACGAGCACGCGTCGGCGCTGACCCCGACGCGCCAGCTCGCCTGGGCGCTCGCGCTCACCGCGGGGTTCATGGGCGTCGAGGTCGTGTTCGGGATCCTCTCGCACAGCTTGGCGCTGCTCTCCGACGCGGGGCACATGCTGACGGACGCAGGGGCGCTCGCGCTCGCGCTCGCCGCCCAGCGCGTGGCGAGCAAGCCGCGCACGCGCGTCCACACCTTCGGCTTCCGGCGCGTCGAGATCCTGGCTGCGCTCGTGAACGGCGTCGTGCTCGGCGCGAGCGCGATTGGCGTCGTCGTCGAGGCCGTTCGCCGCTTCCGCGATCCCCCGCCGGTCGCGGGCGGGACGATGCTCGTCGTGGCGACGGTGGGCCTCGCCGTCAACATCGCGTCCGCGTGGATCCTGAGCCGCGGCAAGACGAAGAGCTCGAACGTGCGCGCCGCGCTCGCCCACGTCCTCGCCGATGCCGCGGGCTCCGTCGCCGCGATGGTGGCCGGCGCGTTGGTGCGCATCTTCGGCTGGGAGATCGCCGATCCGATCGTCTCGATCGCGATCTCGCTCCTGATCCTCTGGAGCGCTTGGCGGCTCGTCCGCGCGTCGACGGCGACGCTCATGGAGACCGCGCCGCCCGGGGTCGACCTGCGCAAGGTCGAGGAGACCATCCGCACGACCGAAGGTGTGGCGAGCGTGCACGACCTGCACGCGTGGACGATTGCGGACGGTTTCCCCATCGTCAGCGCACACGTCGTGCTCGCGAAGGGCGCGCACGGCGTGGAGGTCGTCCGCGCGGTCGGCGACCGATTGCGGCACGCCCACGAGATCGAACATGCGACGATTCAACCCGAGGCGCTCGACGAGGACATCGTCCCCGTGAGCCGACTGCGAAAGGACCACCCGTCATGAGAGCTCCCCTTCTTCTCCCCCTCGCCACCGCCCTCGTGCTCGCGGGTTGCGGGGTGACGAACGGGGGCGTTCGGTTCGACAACCCGCCCGAGCAGTCCCGCGACCCGGGCGGCCCCAGCCAACCCTCCCCGGCCGAGGTCGCCATCGCCTCGCTCTTCGGCGACGCGCTCGCGGAGCTCCGGTTGACGGAGGCCCAACGGACGCAGTCCCAGCACATCCTGGACGCGCTGATCGAGAAGCACCGCCCGGCGCTCTTGGCGCGCAAGGTCCTCTCGGTCGACCTCGCCCGGAGCGTCGAGGCGATCAAGGTCGACGGCGACCTGCTCATGCTCGACGCGAAGAACCTCGGCGACGCGCGCGCTGCGAGCGCAGCGGACGATCTCCGCGCCCTGACCGAGCTCCACGACCTGCTCGATCCCACCCAACGCGCGGCGTTCGCGGCCGTGCTGACCGCGCGCGCCGACAAGCTCAAGGTCGACGACTCGGCCGCGCGGACCGCGGCGTGGCGCTACGACCTTCATTGGGGGGATGCGCAGGACGCCCGGATCCGCGAGGCGGTCGCGAAGAACGCCGAAGGCGATGCCAAGGCGGTCGTCGAACGGGACGCGTGGGCCGCCCGCCTACGGGCGACGGCGGAGGCGTTCCGCGGCGAGAAGTTCACCTCGGATGCGTTCATCGACAAGGACGTGGTGGCCACGACCGTCGCTCGCACCGCGCGTCTCGTCGCGTTCCTGCGCGCGGTGCTCCCGCTCCTCGACGATCCGCAGCGCGCCCGCGCGGCGACCATCATCCGCTCCGATGTAGGTCTGCCTCCGCGCGGGCCCGACGAGCCCACGAAGTGAACGGCTGACCTCGAAGCGCATTCGTGTAGTCTCGATCCCCCATGCAGCGGCGCTGGCTTCGGCTCCTCGCGCAGTTCGCTCTCACCTTCACCTTCATCGTCTCCTTCTGGCGGCTGGCCGGAGCGGACGATGCGGGCGTCGCGGTGGTCAAGCCGCTCGACGCAGGCAAGCCGCTCGACGCGGGCAAGCTCGACGGGGAGGCGTTGGGCGACGGAGCGACCGCGACCGCCGACCTCGACGCCACCACGCTCGACGCCGAGCTCGACGCCACCACGCTCGACGCCGGCTCGGCGGAGGCCGCTTCGGAAGCCGCGGCGGCCGACCTCGAAGGCGGCATCGCCGCCGCCACCACCGACGCGGGGAAGCCCGCCGGGCCGGTGGTCGAGGGCTCTCCGGTCAAGCTCCGCGACAAGCGCGTGTTCTCGATCCGCGCCGCCCGCGCCGGCGTGACGGCCGAGGAGCGCGCGCGCGCCGCGACCCAGGCGCTCGAGAGCGCGTTCGACGACAACGCCGAGGCCGAGGTGCGGGTCGATGAATCCCAACCTGGGATCGCGACGATCTTGGTCGGGGACACTCCGATCGTGCAGCTCTCCGAAGAGGACGCCGAAGCGGCCGGGGACGCTTCGCTCTCGGTCCACGCGCTCCGCACCGCGAACGCGATCCGCGAGACCTTCAAGACCGAGCGCACCCGCCGCGACGTCGCGACGACCGTCTTCCACTGGTCGCTCGTCGTCTTCACCGGCTTGATCGCGTTCCTCGCGCAGCGCCGCATGCGCGAGATCGCCGCGCGCGGGCGCAAGTGGGTGAAGGCGAACCCGGACCGCCTGCCCGTCCTCCGGATCGGCAACGTGGAGCTCCTCCGCCCGGCCGCGTTCCAGGGTGTCATCCAGATAGGGTTCTCGATCCTCGAGCGAGCGCTCCAGCTCACGATCCTCTACGTCTGGTTCGTCTTCGTCCTGTCGCTCTTCGACGCCACCCGCGGCTTCGGAAAGCGCGTCACGACCCTCGTCTTCACCCCGATCGGGGCGCTCTTCAGCCGCCTCGTCACGAGCCTTCCCGGGCTCGTCGCGGGCGCGATCGTCATCTTCGTGCTCATCGCCGCCTTCCGGCTCGTCGGGCTCTTCTTCGAGAGCGTCGAGAAGGGCGAGACTCAGCTCGATTGGCTCCCGAAGAGCCTCGCGCGGCCGGTCGGCTTCCTCACCCGCCTCGGCATCATCACGGCGGCGGTCGTCCTCGGCGCCCCGCTCGTCACGGGTGACGACGAAGGCGTCGCCGCGCACCTCGGTACCGCGATGCTCGCCGCGTTCGGGCTCGCGTCGGTGCCGATCCTCGCGTCCGCGTTCGTCGGCGTCACGACGATCCTCTCCGGTCGCATCCGCACCGGCGACTTCGTCGCGTTCGACGGGCGGCAAGGGCGCATCGCGTCCATGACGCTCCTCGAGCTCCGCATCCACGACGGCGAAGGCGCCGAGATGCGGGTCCCGCACCTCCTCACGCTCGTGCGCCCGCTCCGCGTCCTCGGGCCGTACCGCCTCGCGTCGTTCGAGATCGTCGTCGACGCGGCGGCGGATCAAGCGCGCGTGCGCGAGGTCATCACCACCGCCGCGAAGGGCAAGCACGGAGCGCCCCGCGTGCGCCTGGTCGACATCGATGCCGACGGCGCGCGCTACGAGATCGTCGCGCGCCGAGCGCTCGACGAAGAGGATCCGACACTGCTGATCGTGAAGGCCCTGACGGAGGCAGGGATCGCCCTCGGCCGATGAACTCCCTGCTCCTCCTCATGGGCCTCCTCCTGGTGGCCTACCTGGGGTCGTTCCTGGTGGGCGGGGAGCGATCCGTCCGCGGGATCGGGCTCCCCTCGAGCGTCGAGTGGGTCGTGCTGGGCTTCATCGTCGGTCCGCACGCGCTCGGCCTCGTCGCGTCGTCGGTCGTCGAGTCGGTGAAGCCGATCCTCTACATCGGCCTCGGCTGGCTCGCGCTGATCGCCGGGGCGAACTACGCACAGACGCCGTTCGGTCCCGTCCCGCGCGCGCGCGTCGCCGGCGCGCTCGGTTGGGCGACCTTCGCCGCCGCCGTCACCGCCGTCGCCATCTACTTCGCGATCCCGTGGTTCGTCGACGGCGTGCACGAGCAGGATCGGCGGCTCCTCGCGATCACGCTCGGTGCAGCCTCGACCGAGACCACGCGTCACGTCATGCGATGGGTCCAGGAGCGCTACGCCGCCGAGGGCCCGGTCTTCCGGCTCCTCACCGACATCGCCGATGCGGAGGACGTGATCCCGATCGCGTTGGTCTCCGTCGTCTTCGCGTTGACCCAGCCGCACGACGCGGTCCTCGGGCCGGCGGCCGCGCTCGGGGCGACGCTCGGCGTCGGCGTGGTGCTCGGGCTCGTCAGCGCGCTCCTCCTCGGCGCGGAGTTCCGCCTGCGCGAGTCGTGGGGCGTGCTCCTCGGCACCTCCATCCTCTCGATCGGCGTCGCGGCGCAGGTCGGCCTCTCGGTCGTCACGGTCCTGTTCGTGCTCGGCATGACGATCGCGGTCGCCTCGAAGCACGCGGGGGAAATCCGCGAGATGCTCCTCACCACCGAGCGGAGCGCGCTCCTCCCGATCCTCATCGTCTGCGGCATCCGCGCCGAAGCGACCAAGCTCGCACCGACGCTCGCGCTCGCGGCGATCGTCATCGTCGTCCGATTGATTGTAAAATACATGCTCGGCGGCATCATCGGGCGCGTTCAGCCCGCCGCGCGTCCAGCGGGGGGCCTGGTGGGGGTCGGCATGATGTCGTCCGGCGCGCTCACGATGATGATCGGGCTCTCCGTGAACCTGCGCTTCCCCGGCTTCGTCGGCGAGACCGCGCTCGTGGCAGCGGCGCTCCTCAACGTGGTCGGCGAGCTGTTCGGACCGCCCGCCCTGCGCTCGGCGCTCCGGAGCGTCGGGGAGCTCCAAGCGGTCCCCGAAGCCCCCAAGTCGGCGGGAGCCCTGGACGACGACGAGCCGGAAGATCGCCCGTCCGAGCGCGAGCTGCCGTGGAACGAAGAGGAGGGTGAGTCATGAGCTCCGCCGCCCACAGCGCCCCGCGCGGGCCGCTCACGCGCGTCATCCAGCTCGTCTCGCTGGCGCTCTGCTTCGGGGTCCTCTTCGGCGCCAAACGGCTCGTCCCCCACGGTGACGAGACGATCGGCATCATCGCCGGCATCGGCCTCTTCATCATCGGCGGCACGCTCGCGAGCGAGGTCCTGGAGCCGCTCCGCATCCCTCACCTCACCGGCTACCTCGGCGTCGGCATCCTGGCCGGACCCCACGTCCTCCACCTCGTCGATCACGCCGCGGTCGAGTCGCTGACCCGCGTCAACGCGCTCGCGCTCGCGCTCATCGCGCTGGAAGGTGGCGCGGAGCTCAAGATCGATCTCGTGCGCAAAGCGGTGAAGACCCTGATGGTCTCCACCCTGGTCCAGACGACGATCGTGCTCTTCGGCGTGGCCGCGGTGTTCGCGCTCGCGCGCCCGCTCATCCCGTTCGTCGCCACGTTCAGCATCGGGGCGCTCTTCGGCGTCTCGATGCTGTGGGGCCTCCTCGGCATCACCCGAAGCCCTTCGGCCGCGCTCGGCATCCTCTCGCAGACGCGCGCGCAGGGGCCGCTCGCGACCTTCACCCTCGCCTTCATCATGACGTCGGACGTCGTCGTCATCGTGTCGGCCGCCGTCATCACGACCTTCGTGAAGCCCCTTCTCGTTCCGGGCGCGGAGCTCTCGAGCGCCGCGTTCCAGGAGCTCTGGCACGAGATCCTCGGCAGCGTCTCGCTCGGCACCACGATCGGGCTCCTGATCGTCGCGTACCTGCGCTTCGTGAAGAAGAACTTCATCGTCGTGCTCGTCGCGCTCGGGTTCGGCTTCACCGAGGTGCTCAAGTACCTCGGCCTCGAGCCCCTCCTCACGTTCCTCGTCGCCGGGTTCCTCGTCCAGAACCTCTCCAAGCAAGGCGAGGATCTCCTCCACGCGGTCCAGGACATGGGGAGCGTCGTCTACGTGCTCTTCTTCGCGACCGCCGGCGCCCACCTCAACATTCCGCTCTTGAAGCAGTACTGGATCGTGGCGCTCGTGCTCTTCGGCGCCCGCGCCGGGTGGACGTGGATCGCCAACGCGATCTCGACGCGCCTCGCGAAGGACCCGCCCGTCCTCCGGCGGTGGGGCTTCTCCGGGTTGGTGTCGCAAGCCGGAGTGGCGATCGGGCTCGCGGGCACGATCGCGAAGTCTTTCCCGTCGTTCGGCGCGTCGTTCCAGTCGCTCGCGATCGCCACGGTCGCGCTGAACGAGATGCTCGGCCCGATCCTCTTCAAGAGCGCGCTCGACATCACGGGCGAGAGCTCGCACGAGAAGGAGAAGGAGCGGAGCTCGTTCACGTCGCTTCGGCCGCCGCCGATGAGTTGAGGCGAGGCGAGCTGAGCTGAGCTGCGACGAGCGGAGCCGAGCGGAGCCGAGCAGAACCGTGAGCATCCGCACGAGGATGAGGCGAAAACGCTCGAGCTGGTCGCGCCGCCCCTGCTTGATTCTGACTCCCGACTAGCTACTCTCCGAAATCGTCCCGATGGCGGAGGAGCACAAAACCGAACCGATGCTCGTCGCGGTCAATGCGACGAAGAAGCGCGTGCTGATCGTCGAAGACGACGAACCGGTCGCGCGGGCCCAGAAGCGTACCCTCGAGCGATTCGGGTGGGACGTCGTCGTCGCGGGGGACGTCAGCTCCGCCGCCAAGACGCTCATCTCGGGCGGGGCCACCGTCGTCCTCTGCGACATCAACCTCCCCGGTGCCTCCGGCGTCGAGCTCCTCTCGATGGTGCGCTCGTACGACGTCGACGTCCCGGTGCTCTTGATCACGGGGAGCCCCACCGTGCAGACCGCGATCGACGCGGTGCAGCTCGGCGCGGTCGAGTACCTGACGAAGCCGATCGACGGGGACGTGCTCAACGCGCGCCTCGAGCGTGCGCACAAGCTCGGTCAGCTCGCGCGCCTCAAGCGGGATGCGCTCCGCGCCGCCGATGCGACCGCCCGCCCGGGCGATCTGTTCGCGGCCGGGGTCGCGTTCGATCGTGCGCTCGCGCAGATGTACATGGTCTACCAGCCGATCTTCGACATCCGGCGGAAGAAGGTCTTCGCGTACGAGGCGCTGATGCGCTCGCGCGAGCCGGAGATGCAGAACCCGATGGCGATCCTCGACGCCGCGCGCCGGCTCGATCGCTTCCCGGAGCTCGGGCGCCGCGTGCGCTCGCTCATCGAGACTTCGCTGGCGACCGCCCCGAGCGACGCGCTGCTGTTCGTGAACCTCCATGCCTCCGATCTCGTCGATCCCACGCTCTACTCCGCCGACGGGCCGCTCGTCCGCACGGCGTCGCGGATCGTGCTCGAGATCACGGAGCGCAGCTCGCTCGAGACGATCAAGGAGCCGCGCCAACGCGCCCGCGAGCTGCGCGCCCTCGGCTTCCGGCTCGCGATCGACGATCTCGGCGCCGGCTACGCTGGGCTCACCAGCTTCGCCTTGCTCGAGCCGGAGATCGTGAAGCTCGACATGACGCTCGTGCGTGGCGTCGACAAGTCGTCGGTGAAGCGTCACCTGATCGAGTCGATGGTCGCGCTGTCTCGGAGCCTCAACATGCAGGTCGTGGCGGAAGGGATCGAGACGCCGGAGGAGCTGGTGGCCGTGCGCGAGCTGGGGTGCGACTATGGGCAGGGCTTCGGTTTGGGGCGTCCTGCGGCGGAGTTCGTGCGCCCGCCGTTCCCCGCATAGGCACGCCGCCCCGGCGCAGGATTTGCGTCGACTCCGGCTCGAGAATCCCTAGAAATTACGGCTGACCCTGCGATGCCCCGTCGAGGATGGTAAGGTTTTCGCCCGTGACGGATCGCTCCGAGACCAAGATCCTCGTCGTCGACGACGAGACGGCCATCGCCGACGGCGTCGCCGACATGCTCGGGGAGCTCGGGTATTCGGTCACCGCGTGCTGCAACGAGGCGAGCACGGCGATCGAGTCCGCGCGCGACAAGGTGCCGGCGATCGCGCTCGTCGACATCCGCCTCCACGGCGAAGAGAGCGGCATCGAGCTCGCCAATCTCCTGCGCACGGAGCTCGGCATCCCAGTCCTCTTCATGACCGCGTTCGCGGATCGGCGAACGATCGCGCGCGCCACCCGCGCGTCCGCGGCGGGGTGCCTCCTCAAGCCGGTGACGGCGCAAGACCTCGAGTGCGCGATCGAGATCGGCCTCGCGCGCCACCAGACGCTCACGCGCGAGGCCGCTGCCGAGCGCCTCGCCGCAGCGAGCCGCGTGGCCGAGGGGCTCGCGCACGAGATCAACAACCCGCTCACCTACGTCTCCTCCAACATCGAGCTCGCGCTCGAAGCCGTCGCGAGCGCGGAGCGCGATCCGGGCACCGCCGCGGCGAAGCTCGCGAAGATCCGCACCGCGTTGACCGAGGCGAAAGAAGGCGGCGACCGCGTCCGCGGGATCGTCACCGACATGACGACGTTCGCGGCGCAAGCCGTGCCCGCTCCGGTTCCGGTCGACATCGCCAGCGTCCTCCGCGCGGCGTGGGCGATCGCCTGCGGCGATGCGCGCGACGCCAAGCGGTGGGAGCTCGTCGTCCCCGAGCTCCCGACGATCGAGGGCGACGAGGTCCAGCTCGTCCAGCTCTTCACCCGCCTGCTCCAGAACGCGGTTCAGTACCCGCGCTCCGGGCGGTCGCACTCCGTCCAGCTCCGCGCCTCGTCCGACGACCGCGCCGTGACGGTGACCATCCGCGACACGGGCCGTGGGATCCCGCGCGGCATCCAGCGCCGCGTCTTCGATCCGTTCTTCACGACGCGCGGCGCCCGCGCGGGGCGCGGGCTCGGTCTCGCCATCGCGGCGGGGGTCGTTCGCGCGCACCTCGGCGAGATCACGCTCGAGAGCGCGCCGGACGTGGGGACCCTCGTGAAGGTCGTCCTTCCTCGCTCGCAGGGGAGCGTCGCGCGCGCGAGCGGCCAGGGCATCCCGTCGCCGCCGGCGGTGACGAAGGCGCGCCCGCGCGTGCTCGTGATCGACGACGAGCCCGCGATCGCGCGCTCGATCCAGCGCATGCTGCAGAAGGAGTACGACGTGCGCGCGGTGGCCGACGGGCCCGCGGCGCTGACGGAGCTGGGGAACGCCCCCTACGACGCGGTCCTCTGCGACGTGACGCTCCCCGGCATGCTGGGCACGGAGGTCTTCACCGAGATCGAGCGCCGTCACCCCGCGCTCGCGGATCGCGTCGTCTTCATCACGGGCGGCGCGTTCGGCGGTCGGATCCAAGCGTTCTTGGACTCGCTCCCGAACAAGACGATCCGGAAGCCGTTCGCGGTGGAGGAGATCCGGAGCACGCTCCGCGAGATGCTCGGCTCCGATCAGCGGCGCGGCAAGTAGAGCGCGAACGTGGCCCCGGCGCCCGGCGCCGACGTCACGCGGATGTGACCGCCCGCGCTCCGCGCGAAGCCGTGCACGAGCGGGAGCCCGAGCCCGATGCCCTTCGCGCGCCCCTTCGTCGTGGAGAACGGTTCGAACATGCGCGCGCGGATGGCTTCGTCGATGCCGCGCCCCGAGTCCTTCACGCTGACCACGACGTGGGGGCCCGGCTTCGCGCCCTCGAGGGTGGCCGCTTCTTCGGCGGAGACCTCGGCGTCGGCCGTGGCGACCACGATCGGCCCACCGGCGGGCGAGGCTTCACGTGCATTCTGCACGAGTTGCTGGAGCGCGCGGGCGAACGCGGCCTTGTCGACCTCGATCTTGGAGTGCGCGGCGCCCTTCGCGAGCTCCACGCTCGACGTGGCGCCGGCAGCTTCGCGGAGAGCGGGGAGCATGGCCTCGAGCTCGGCGTGCGCGTCGACCACCACCGCACCGGCGGCGCTCTGCTTGGTGAACGCACTGAGCCGAACCATGAGCTCGTTGATCCGGCGCCCCGCTTCCTTGATCTCGGTCGCGTCCGCGTGGGAGGCGTGCCCCTCCAGATCGGTGACGAGGAAGTCGGCGTAGCTGATGATCACCGAGAGCATGTTGTTGACGTCGTGGACGAGGCTCCCGCCGAAGCGCGCGAGCCCCGCCATGCGCGCTTCGTCGGCTTGCGCGCCGGCGACGGCGAGCTCGCGCGTGCGATCGCGCAGGACGACGAGCTCGGCGGGGGCGCCGTCCCAGGTGATCGCACGGGCAGTTCGTTCGACGACGAGCTCCGTGCCGTCTCCCCGCCGCGCGCGCTCGGGCGCGGCGGGATCGGAGAACGCTGCGGCCGGCTTTCCTTCGAGCTCGGCGACCGAGCGGCCGACGAGCTCGGCGAGGGCGGCGTTCGCCGCGCGGACGACCCCGGCTCCATCGACCACGAAGCTCGCCGCCGGGCTCTGATCGAAGAGCGGACCGCGTTCCCCTGCCACGAAATCCATGCTCGCACGGACCTGCGACGCCCTCCAACGAGAATCGCCAATTCCCACTTTGGGACTTTCTCGGGAACGGCTGAGCCGACCCTTGCTCGGGCCGGGGAGATGCCCGTATCGTCGGCAACATGGCACAAGATCCGCTGCCGCAACGAGTGAAGCACTTCTACGAGCGCGTCTCGGTGGAGCGCGAGGGCGCCCTGACGGAGCTGCCCGGCATCTACTCCGAGGACGTCCACTTCATCAATCCGGTGGTCGACGAGCGCGGCCTGCGCGCGTTCGAGAAGCAATGGACGCGGGCGCTGAAGAGCTACAAGGTGTTCCGCTTCGAGAACATCGAGCTCGTGGGTGACGAGCAGATCTTCACGCTCACCTACACGATGTCGATCAAGTTCTCGTTCGGTCCGACCTTCAAGACCGAGATGGCCACGGACTGCCACGGGCGCGACGGCAAGGTCTTCTTCTGCCGCGACTACTTCGATCCGCTCGGGACGTTGGTGCAACCCTTCCCGGTCGTGTCGTGGGTCTACAAGAAGGTCTTCGGGCTGCTCGTCGCCTGACGCGAGCCTGACAAGCGAAGGGGTTCTCGATGGCAATCGCGATCGGAGCGGACGGGCTGTATCACCCCAAGGACGAGAGCGAGGTCGTCGATCTCGTCAAGAAAGCGCGTGCAGAGCGCAAGCAATTGCGCGTGATGGGCTCCACCCACTCGGTGTGGAAGGCCATCGTGACGGACAACTTCGCCGGCACGGACACGCCCGACGACGAGCTCGCGCTCGTGCTGGATCGGATGACGAAGATCTCGGACCCGGTCGACGATCCGGCCAACCCGGGCTGGAAGCTCGTCGAGGTGCAATCGGGCTGCCACCTCGGTGCATCGCCGCACCGGATGACGCAGGCGCGCATCGATCCGGCCGGGGTGTCGGACTACGCGATGGACGACACGCAGCCCTCGCCCTGGCACGAGGGCACGTGGGAGGCGAGCCTCAACTCGAAGCTCTTCCACGACTGGCACCTCGCGCTGTCGGACCTGGGCGGCATCTCGCACCAGACGATCGCGGGCTTCATCTCGACCGGCTCGGCCGGTGGCACCGTGAAGTGGTCCGTGCACGACGTGATCGCGAAGCTCCGCGTCGTCGATGGCGACGGCAACGTGAAGGAGCTCACGCCGAACGGCCCCGACGCGGATTGGTTCCGCGCCGCCGGCATCGGCATGGGCCTGTGCGGCGTGATCACGTCGGTCACGTTCCGCGTCGAGCCGCGCTTCGACATCGTGGGCAGCGAGACGATCAGCGAAACGGGCCAGTGCGACGTGCTCGACTTCTACGACGATCGCCCGCACTCGGGGCTGCCGTCGCTCGAGAAGTTCCTGCTCGAGACGGACTACACGCGCTTGATGTGGTGGCCGCAGCGCAACTTCGATCGCCTCGTCGTGTGGCAGGCGAAGCGCGCTCCGTACGAAGAGAGTCGCACGATCGTCCCCTACAAGGAGATCGCGGCGTTCCCGGTGCTCTCGCAGGTCGCGGCGTCGGTCATCTACACGATCCTCGGCAACCTGGACGATCCGCAGCGCGCGATCCAGGCGCTCGCGCCGATCCGGAAGCACGCGGCCGTGACGGAGCGGGGTGGCGACTTCAAGAAGTCGCTCCGCCGCACGCTCCGGCCCGCGGCCGATCCCGACTTCTCGTACGAAGAGCAGCGCATGCTGCCGTGGCTCTCGGCGATCTACGAGAAGCTGCGCGGCGAGCGGCACGATCCGATCACGCTCGCCGCGATCTGGATCCCGGTCGTCGAATTCCTCGTGACCGGCAGCGACGAGATGATCGCGCTCGCGATGAAGCTCCCGATCTTCGCGCCGCTGATCAAGCTGCTCGGGGCGCTCGTGCCGAAGACGGTCGGGGACATCCTCGGCTTGTTCGTGACGACGGGCTTCGGCGGCGCGCCGCAGACGCAGCACTTCGCGGATCGCTCGTTCCTCGGGTTGCCGATGGACAACCAGATGGACGACATCCTGATGCCGACGTGGTTCACCGAGCTGTGGATCCCGTTCTCACCGGGCGACGGCACGGTGCGGAAGGTCATCCAGGCGATGCGGAAGGTCTTCGACGCCGACGGCACCGCCGAAGGCTGCTACCGCGCGACGGGGCCGTTCTCGTTCGAGCTCTACGCAGCCAAGGCGGACGACCGGTTCTTCCTGAGCCCGGCGACCGGGACGAAGAACGTGTTCCGCGTCGACGTGTTCTGGTTCGGCAGGAACGCGGGGGATCCGGTGACCGACTTCTACCCGCAGTTCTGGGATGCGCTGGAGCCGTTCGACTACCGCCTCCACTGGGGGAAGTTCCTCACGCCGCCGAACCCGGCCAAGCTGACGGCGCGCTACCCGGACTTCGCGAAGTGGAAGGCGGTCCGCGACCGCGTCGATCCGGGGAACATCTTCGTGACGAAGTACTGGCGAGACCACCTGGGTCTCTGACCGGCGCTCACACGAAGAGCGGGTGCTCGTCCAGCTCGTCGGCCAGCGTGGCGAACGCCTCGTCGACCTTGTGCGCGAGCTCGCGACCTTCGTCGTCGACCTCGGTATCCCCCTCGAGGAGGTGGATGAGGGAGCGGACACTCTCGATCTGCTCACGGAGGGCGTTCTTCGAAGGCATGACTGACTTCAAAGCATCATCCGTGCCACGACGGATTTCGCTCACTTAGGCCGGTTTCTGGGTGGCGACTGTGTCAGCGCGCCACCCGTGTGACCAGTTTGAACCGCTGGGTACGACTCGAGTGCCTCGGTTCACAACTCGACCTGCATCCCCAGCTCCACCACGCGCCCCGGGGGCAGCTTGAAGAAGGTCGACGCCGTAACCGCGTTCTGACTCAGGAATTTGAAGAACACCTTCCGCGCCAGGCTCATCCGGGCCGGGCCGCGGGGCGCGAAGACCAGGGACTCGCGGCCGAGGAAGAAGGAGAGGTCCTCCTCGTCGATGGGCACGCCGTGCTCGCGGAGCCCGCCCAGGAGCTTGGGGATGTCGGGGGTCTCCATGAACCCGTAGACGATCGTCGCGGCGTAGAAGCCTTGGCCGTGGTCGACCACGGCCTGGAGGCGGTCGCCTGGCAGGACTTCCGGCACGTGTCGGGTCTGCACCGTCAGGAAGAGCACCCGCTCGTGCAGGGTCTTCGCGTGCTTGAAGTAGTGGATGAGCGCCGGCGGAGCGCCGGGGTTGCTCGTCATGAACACCGCGGTGCCGCGCACGCGAGGCGGGTTCTCCTCCTTCACGCTCGCGAGGAACAGGTCGAGCGGCATCGCCGCGTCCTTGAGCACCTGCCCGAGCGCCGCGCGCCCGCGCCGCCACGTGAACATCACGAACGCGGTCGCGAGGGCGATGAAGATCGTGATGTAGCCGCCTTCGAAGAACTGCGTCGAGTTGCTCACGAAGAAGAGCAGATCGATCGCGACGAGCAGCGTGCACAGCGGCCCGACGAGCCACGCGCGCCAGTTCCAGACGCGCGTCGCCACCAGGTAGAACAGGATGGTCGTGAAGGCCATCGTCCCCGTGACGGCGAGACCGTAGGCCGGCGCGAGCGCGTGCGAGCTGCGGAACGCGAGCACGAGCACGATGCAGAGGACCAGGTAGGCCCAGTTCACCTCGGGCACGTAGATCTGTCCCTCGACCTGCTTGTTCGTGTGGACCACGCTCGTGCGCGGGAAGAGCCCGAGCTGCACGGCCTGGCTCACGAGCGAGAACGCGCCCGAGATCAGCGCCTGGCTCGCGATCACCGTCGCCAGCCAGCTCACGAGGACGAGCGGGTAGACGAACCCCGGCGTGCTCGGGACGAGCGAGTAGAAGACGTTGCCGTCGACGATCGGCTCCGGATCGAGCATGCGCGCGCCCTGCCCGAGGTAGTTGAGCGTGAGCGCCGGCCACACGATCCAGAACCACGCGCGTCGCACGGCGGGGCGCCCGAAGTGGCCCATGTCGGCGAAGAGCGCCTCGCAGCCCGTGATGCAGAGGTCGACCGACCCGATCACGTAGAGCGTCGCCTTCAGGTTGTTGCGCACGTAGTGAACCGCCCAGTACGGGTTCAACGCGGCGAGCACCTCGGGGTGCTTCGCGAGGTTCCACCCGCCCATCGCCGCGAGCGTGAGGAACCAGACCACCATCGCCGGCGCGAAGATCGCGCCGACGCGCGCGGTGCCGAAGCGCTGGATCGCGAAGAGCGCGATCAACGTCGCGACCGAGAGCGCGGGCACGTAGGGCGACCAGCGGTGCGTGACGACCTCGAGCCCCTCCCACGCCGACATGATCGAGAGCGAAGGCGTGATGACGCCGTCGCCGAGGATCAGGCCGGAGCCGATGACGGCCATCCCGACGACGATCAGCATCCCGCGCGGCGTGAAGAGCTTCGCCGCCTTGTCCTTGAGGAGCGAGAGGATGGAGAACATCCCACCTTCGCCGCGGTTGTCCGCCGTCATGATGAGGATGACGTACTTGAGCGTCACGACGAGCGCGACCGCCCAGAAGAACATCGACGTGAAGCCGAGGACCTCGGCGCGGCCGTAGTACTGGCCGAACGACATCGTCACCTTCTCGGTCATGCCTTGCGTCGACGAGAGGTGAGACGAGACCGTCTCCGACATCGCGTAGAGGGGCGACGTCCCGATGTCCCCGAACACCACGCCGAGCGCCGCCCAGACGAGCGGGCGCAACGACGCCTTGCCGTGATTCGCATCCATGAGTGCCTCTTCGCGCCTGCGGAGTTAGCTGACGGGCTCGGGCGGGAAGAGGTGCCCTCGCCGTGGTCGCGGCTCGGATGAGCCGTCCTCCACGACGTTCGCCCCGGACGGGGATTGGGTCCCCCGCTGGTCTCACGACCATTCGGCGTGCGAAGAAATTACGCGCTCCCTCTCCGGTGTCGAGGCGACGAAAAGGTTTCTTGATTCTTTCTTGATGACGCGGTGCCTCGTCTTGAGGACCGTGCGGGATCGCGGCGGCTAGGCTCCTCTCCCATGTCGCCGTACCGCACGCCTGCGCCGGAGCCGGAGAAGGCCTCGTCCCGCGCAGCGGACGAGGATCGGAGCGCGTCGCTCCGCGAAGAGCGGCTCATCTACGGGTTCTGCTTCGCGTTCGGGGTGAGCCGCATCGTCCACGCGGTGCTGTTCGAGCACGAGCTCGGCGTGACGAGCGCCATCGCGATCCTGCTCGGCGGTTGGGGCGCGCGGGCACTCGCGCTCCAAGCGGTCCAGCGGCTCCGCGCGCCGAAGGAGCACCGGCACGGCGGCTCGGTCTGACAGCGCGCCTCCCCTGTGCCATCCTGCCGCCGTGCGCCCGATCCATGCGGTCTTCTCCGCGAGCCTCGTCGCCGTGGCGACGGTGGTGGCGTTCGGCCTCGAGGCGTTCGTGGATCCGAGCGACCTCGCGATGATCTACGTCGCGGCGGTGGTGGTGACGGCCACGTTCCTCGGGCGGTGGCCGTCCGTGCTCGCGTCGGCGCTGTCGGTGGCGGCGTACGACTTCTGCTTCATCCCACCTCGGTACACGTTCGCCGTGTCGGACACGCGCCACATCGTGACGTTCGTGATGATGTTCGTGCTCGGCATCCTGATCGCGGAGCTCAACGCGCGCGCGCGGCGGAACGAAGCGGCCGCCCGCGCAGCGGCGCTCCGCGCGCAGGAAGAAGAAGTTCGGAGCTCGCTCTTGTCGGCGGTCTCGCACGATCTGCGGACGCCGCTCGCCACGATCACCGGCGCGGCGTCCACGCTCCGCGACGACGACGCGAAGCTCGGCGCCGAAGAGCGCGCGGAGCTGCTCGACGCGCTGTCCGAGGAGGCCGAGCGCATGGATCGGCTGGTGAAGAACCTGCTCGACATGACGCGGCTCCAGACCGGCAAGGACGTGCCGCTCCACGCCGAGTGGGTCCCGCTCGAGGAGCTCGTGGGCTCGGCGCTCACGCGGCTCGAGCGCAAGCTCGGGGGGCGCCCGGTCACGACGGAGCTGCCGCCGAAGCTCCCGCTCCTGCGCGTCGATCCGGTGCTGTTCGAGCAGGTGTTCGTCAACCTGTTCGAGAACGCGGCGAACCACACGCCGGAGGGGAGCGCGATCGAGGTGCGGGCGGCCGCGGTTCCCGGGTTCGTCGAGATCACGGTCGCCGATCGCGGGCCGGGCTTTCCGCCCGGCGACGAGGAGAAGGTGTTCGAGAAATTCCATCGCGGACCGGGGGCCAAGGCGCCGGGCGCCGGGCTCGGCCTCGCGATCGTGCGCGGCGTCGTGCGCGCGCACGGCGGGACGGTCCGCGCGGAGAACCGGAGCGGTGGCGGCGGCGCGATCGTGCTGCGCATCCCGGACGGCGGCGGCGCACCGACGGCGCCGGTCGAGGAGGCCTCGTGACCGGAAAACCGATCGTGCTCGTGGTCGAGGACGAGCCGCAGCTCCGGAAGTTCCTCCGCGCGGCGCTGACGCCGCACGGCTTCCAGGTGGTGGAGGCGGCGACGTCGGCGCAGGCGAAGGTGGCGGCGACGTCGCAGCCGCCGGAGCTGGTGCTGCTCGATCTGGGGTTGCCCGACGGGGACGGGCTCGACGTGCTCCGTGCGCTCCGCGAGTGGAGCCGCGTGCCGGTGATCGTGATCTCGGCGCGCGAGCGCGAGGGCGACAAGGTCGCCGCGCTGGATGCCGGCGCCGACGACTACCTGACGAAGCCGTTCGGCACGGGCGAGCTGATGGCGCGAATCCGCGTCGCGCTCCGTCACGCGAACGCCGCGCGGAGCGCGGGGCCCGAGACGTCGACGATCGCGGTGGGCCCGCTCGAGATCGACCTCGCCGCGCGGGTCGTGAAGCGGAACGGCACGGAGGTGCACCTCACGCCGATCGAGTATCGGCTCTTGGTGTTGCTCGCGAAGCACGCAGGCAAGGTGCTGACCCACCGCCAGATCCTGATGGAGGTGTGGGGGCCCCCGCACGCGGGCCAGACCCACTACGTGCGGGTGTACATGGGCGAGCTGCGGAAGAAGATCGAGACCGATCCGGCGCGGCCGCAGCTCGTGATCACCGAGCAGGGCGTCGGTTACCGGCTGCGCGTGCCGGAGTGAGGCGGCTCAGCGCTGGGACGGCGGCAGGCGGACGCGTTGGGCGAAGGACGTGAGCTTGCGAACGACCTTGTCCGTGTCCCCCGGGTTCATGAGCGCGCCGAGCCAGCTCGAGGCGGTCGCCACGTCCGAGAAGACGCGCGCCGGTGCGCTCGAGCGCGCGACGAGCCGAATGCCGGCGACCACGCTGCGCGCGACGGAGGCGCCGAAGCCTTTGCCTTCGATGACCTCGCACACGCCGCAGTAGTAGGGCTGGAACTCCTTGGTGATCGCGGTGGAGAGCTCACGCGCGTCTTGGGGCATCGAGAGCGAGATGTTCTCGCCCACGATCGTCATGACCCCGAACTTCGGGTACTCCTTCTTGAGCTCGACGTGGAGCGGCTTCGCGCGCTGGATCCGCGCGAGCGTCACGTTCGTGCGGAAGCACCAGACCAGACAATTCTCGACCGCCCCGATCGCGAATTCTTCGTCTTCGAAGTGGACTTTCGCCTCTGCCATGAGAATTTCGATGATGCCCGAGGAGCAAGCGATCACGCAATCGCGACGTTGCAGGCGGGAGGCAAATAAGTGCGGGGCGCCGCGCCCCGGCCCGCCCTAGCCGGAACGGGATACCGATACCGTGCTGGGCTCAGCGGAACGGGTTTTCGGGGGGTGGCACCCACCGCGCCGCTTCGATCACCGCGTCGAGCGCGAGCGCGGGTGCGGCCGAGCCGTCGGCGGTGGCGTCCAACCCGTCGATCACGTGTGGGAAATGCAGCGCCGCACCGTTGGCGTCCCACGTGAACGCGCCGAGCCGCTGTACGGCGAGCGCGCTGATGTAGGAGCGGAGCGCAGGGCCGAGGAGAGCGGAAGCGAGCGATTCGGGAGTGGCGCGGACGAGGAAGCCGCGATCGAACTCCTCGTCCCCGACCGGGATGTCCTGCCCGAGGTGGTGCTTCAGGAAGCCCATGACGCCGCCGGGGTTCGGGACGACACCGACCCGCACGTCGGGGCCGACGCCCACGGCGAGCGGGCGCGCCCAGAAGCGGGTGTGCCCGAACTTGTTCGAGTCGAGCTCGATCGCGGCGCGGCAAGGGATACCGAGGAGCTCGCCCTCGAGCACCGGCGCGCCTGACGCGCTCGAGAAGCGGAGCCCGCGATCGCGAGCGACGCGCGCCCACGGTTCGAGCGAGCGCGCGATGGCCGCCGCGTCGTCGTTGCGACGTTTGGCGGCGGCAGCAGCGGCGGCGACGACGGCTCCAGCGGCCATGAATCCCAGACTATCGACCGAGGGAGAACAGCGCCACCTCCAGGGCGAGCTCGTCGATCGTGAACGTCTTCGTCGCTTGCGGCGCCTGCTTGGTCTTCCCCGTCCAGAGGACGTTCTCTGCTTCGTCGGCGTGGACCGCCCGCAGCGCAGGGACGCCGTGCGCGGCGAGCCAGCCGAGCGCTTGCCAGTGCCGAATCCCGCCCGCGACGTGGGCGGGGATGACGGCGAGCGCCGGCTTGGCGGCGGCGAGGTTCTCCCGGAGCGTCGGATTGAAGCCTTCCCCACTGGCGAGCACGCCGACGAGCGTGCGCCCGACGACCAGCACCCGCACTTCGGCCGCGGCCTTTTCGGGGAGCGAGCGCGCGTCGTTCGAGGTGGTCGAACGCTGGCGCCACTGGAGTACGGATTTGGAGTCGGGTGACCACGCGACGAGGTGATGCGGCACGTCCGCCATCTCGACGTAGGTGGGATCGTAGACACGAAACTCGGGGTCGCACGCATCCACCCCGGCGACGACGGCGACGTTGGCTTCGCGAGCGGCCTGGAGCAGCGAAGCCGCGGCCGCGTGGACGCTGGAAGCTCGCGACGAGCGTGCGTGGAGGTATCCGGCGGGAAAGACGACGAGATCGATCCGATCGGTCGCGGCCCACGCGAGCACGGCGCGCGCGGCTTCGACGCGAAAGCGGTTGCCCGCCTGCGTTCGATACCCGTGGAGGTTGGATTGAACGGAGCAGACCCGGAGCTTCGATGTGTCGCGTGCCATGATTCGCCTCGGAGAAGGGAGTGGGCACACCGACGCCGGCGGAACCCCGCCCGGCGCCGGTGCATGGAGCTCAGGAGTCGTCCTGGCTGCGGCGGCCCGGCTTCACCGGCCCGGCGGCGAGGATCGCTTGGCGGAGGGTGCGCTGGAGGTCCTCGCTCTGCGAGACGGTCTCCCGCGCGCGCTCGCGCCCGTTGCCGAGCGCGGCGCCGGCGAAATGAAGGTGGCTGCCGCTCTTGTCGATGAGGCCGCGCGCGATGCCGAGGTCGAGGATCTCGCTCATCGGGTCCACGCCGGTGCCGTAGCGGATCTCGAACTCCGCTTCGGTGAACGGAGGTGCGCATTTGTTCTTGGCGAGCTTGACCCGCGTCCGCCCACCCACGATCTCGTCACCGATCTTCACCTGCCCGATCCGGCGCACGTCGAGCCGCATCGAGGCGTAGAACTTCAGCGCGTTCCCTCCCGTCGTCGTCTCCGGCGAGCCGAAGGTCACGCCGATCTTCTGACGAAGCTGATTGATGAACATCAGCGTCGTCCCCGTGCGGTGCGACACCGCCGTGAGCTTGCGGAGCGCCTGGCTCATGAGGCGCGCTTGGAGCCCCATGTGCTGGTCCCCCATCTCGCCCTCGAGCTCGGCCTTCGGCGTGAGCGCCGCCACCGAGTCGACGACGACCAGATCGATCGCGCCCGAGCGCACCAGCATCTCGGCGATCTCGAGCGCTTGCTCCCCCGTGTCGGGCTGGGAGACGAGGAGCTTGTCGATCTCGACCCCGATCCCGCGCGCGTAGGTCACGTCGAGCGCGTGCTCGGCGTCGATGAAGGCGCACACGCCGCCCGCCTTCTGCGCCTGCGCGATCGCGTGGAGCGCGAGCGTGGTCTTGCCGCTCGACTCCGGCCCGTAGATCTCGATCACGCGCCCGCGCGGGTAGCCCCCGACGCCCGTCGCCAGATCGAGCGCGAGCGAACCCGTGCCGATCGTGGCGATCGGCTCCAGATCCCCCTCGTCCCCGAGGGCCATGATTGCCCCCTTTCCAAACTGCTTCTCCACGCTGGAGATCACGCCCTTGAGCACACGCATCTTGTCGGCAATCTGTTCGAACATGGTCGTCTCCCTGGTTTCGTTGCTTGGTTTTTCGTGAATCCGAAGTCGTCACGCCGCGTGCGGCGAGCTGAGCACCTGAGGACCGCGGTCCAGCAGGCGAAGCCCGATCGCCTCACCCACGTCGTCCGGGGTGATCCGGTCGCGGCCCGCCAGATCGGCGATCGTCCGCGCGACGCGGAGCACCTTCCCGTACGCGCGCGCCGAGAGGCCCATCCGCGTCACGGCGTTCGCGAGCAGCAGCTCCGACGTCCCACAAAGGGACACCACCGACTCGACCTCCCGCGCGCTCAGCGCGGCGTTCGTTCGCGCGCGCAGGCGCGCCTTCGCCGCGCGGTGCGCCTGGCGATCGCGCGCGGCCTCGACCCGGTCGCGCACCTTCGCGCTGCTCTCCCCCGTGACCCCGCGCCGGAGCTCGGTGACGTTCACCGCGGGGAGGCCGACGTGCACGTCCAGCCGATCGACGAGCGGACCGCTCAGGCGACTCCGGTACGCGCGCACGCGTTCGCCGGTGCACGAGCAACGCTCCGAGCCGTCGCCGTGGAAGCCACACGGGCACGGGTTCATCGCCGCCGCCACGAGCGGGCGCGCCGGGAACGTCGCCCTTCCCTGCGCGCGCGACACCGTGACCACCCCGTCCTCCAGCGGTTGGCGGAGGGACTCGAGCGCGCTCCGCCGGAACTCGGGTAGCTCGTCCAGGAAGAGCACGCCTTGGTGCGCCAGGCTCACCTCGCCCGGGCGCGGCCACTCGCCGCCACCCACCAAGCCCGCTTCACTCACCGTGTGGTGCGGCGCGCGGAAGGGACGCGTGGTCAGGAGCGTCGCCCGCGAGCCGAGCAGCCCGGCGACCGAGTGCACGGCCGTGATCTCCAGCGCCTCTTCCGCGGTCGCGAACGGCAGGATCGTGGGCAGGCGGCGCGCGAGCATCGTCTTCCCGCCGCCCGGCGGCCCCACCATCAAGAGGTTGTGCGCCCCCGCTGCGCAGATCTCGAGCGCGCGGCGCGCCGCCGGCTGACCGCGAACGTCCGCCAAATCCTCGTTCGTGGACTCCCCGCGCTCGGGTGCCACCGGCTCCGCCCGCGGCAGGACGATGCGCCCGCGCAGGTGCTCCACGAGCTCGGCCAGGGTCTTCACCGCGAACGCCTCCACGTCGACCGCGAGCGCTGCCTCGGCCGCGTTGGTCTGCGGGACCACCGCCACGCGCGTGCCGAGCTTGGCCGCGCCCACGAGCTTGGGCAGCACGCCGCGCACGCCGTGGACGCCGCCCGCGAGCGACAGCTCACCGAGGAAGAGCACGCCCTCCAGCGCGGACGGCTCGACCAGCTTCAGCGCACCGAGCGTGGCCGCCGCGATCGCGAGGTCGTACCCGCTCCCGTACTTCTTCACGTCCGCCGGGGCCAGGTTCACGACGATGCGGTAGTCGTTGAGATCGACCCCGAGGTGCGCGAGCGCGCTCCGCACGCGCACCCGACTCTCGCGCACCGCTGCTTCCGCCAGGCCCACGAGCTCGAAGCTCGGGATGCCGCGCGTGGCCTGCACCTCCACCCGGATCGGGTTCACGTGCAGACCGAGGAGCGAGACGGACGTTGCGGTGGCGAGCATGAGCGCTCGTCACTGCGCACGCCGTGCCAGCGCTCGCCCCTCGAATTTCCTGCGATTTCTTCACGGCGCAGGTGGCGCGCGCCACCCCGTTGCCGGCGCCGCGCCACCCCGGTCGCCGCGCGCCCCTCGGCGGCGCCGGTCGCCGGTCAGCGCGCGAGCATGAGCGCCGCGCGATCGAAGTAGACGTCGTTCCGCGCGATGCGCTCGTCGCGCAGGAGCACGAGGTCCATCCCATCGACCGTGGCCGCCGGTCCGCCGGGCACGCCGATCGTCGCGCGCCAGAGGACCGCGGCGCCCCCCGCGAGCGGGTACGCCTCACGCAGGGACCAGTGCATCTGCCAGCGGGCGAAGAGCTTCGTCAGGTAGCGGCGCATCGCATCCGCGCCGTGCACGTCCCCGCGCGTGTTGGGGTCGCGGTAGACGAGGTCGGGCGTGTAGCAGGCGACGACGCGCTCGACCTCCTGCGAGTTCCACGCGCCGAGGAAGGATTCGGCGAGCGCCTGGAGCGCGCTCGCGGTCGGGATTGACGGGTTCGTTTCTAGAGTCATACTCTAGAGCATGACTCCATTACGGGGACGCGCCAACGTTCGGCGGGCGATCTTGGACGCCGCCGCTTCCCGCGTCGCCGCCGGGGAAGACTTCTCGACCGCCGAGCTCTGCGCCGCGACCGGCGTGACGAACGGGAGCTTCTTCCACGCGTTTCCGACGAAGGACGCGGTGGTCGTCGCGCTCTTTGCCGAGGCGCTCGCGGACTACCAACGCGCCATCGCCGCGCGGGTGCTTCGGTCGGCGTCGGCGCGGGCGGGGATCGAGGGGATCGTCCTCGAGCACGTGCGTTGGGTGACGCGGAACCCGAGCGGGGCTCGCATCCTCCACGAGCTGCGGCGCGGTCCCTCGGAGCAGGCCGTCTCGGCCGCCGTCGCCGAGCCCAACGCGCGCTTCCGCGAGCAGATGAACGGGTGGCTCGGCGACCACGTCCGGGCGCGTCGGATCCGTGCGCTCCCCGCCGGGGCGGTGATGCCGATCGTCTTCGGTCCCGTCCAGCTCGCGACCCGCGACTGGCTCCGGACCGGCGGAGCGCCGGCGGTGCTCCGGGCGATCGCGCCCGAGCTCGCGCGCGCGGCCTGGGTCGCGCTCGAGCGGTGAGCGCTCAGCCGCGGTTCTTCAAGCCGCCGTGGACGATCGCGGTGATCGCCACCGCGACCCCCACGACGAAGCCGAGCACGCCGGCCAGCGCCGCGCCCAACTGCGAGGTGCCGTCGCCGCCGACTCCGGCGCAGAGGTACGTCGCGATCGGGCACCACACCGGGGCCGAGAGCGCGACCATCGCCATCACGACCTCGAGCCGCCGACCGCTCGCGACCGCCGGGCTCCGGCGCGGGCTGGGCCGGCGGAGCAGGAAGTAGAAGTCCGCCGCATCGTCGTCGTCCCGCTGGCGGCGGGTCTCGATGTCGTGGGTCAGGGCGGAATCGGCGAGGCGGTAGGCCATGGCTACCTCCCCTTGGAGCAAGCCCCGTGCCGCTCGGATCGCGCCGGATTTCGCGAGAGTTCGCGACTTTGGGCGGTCCGGAGTGAACTTCGGGTCACGCCGTTTCGCGGACGATCCAGAGGCGCGTGACGGCGATCCAGGTCAGGTCACGCGACCGCGTCCACGGTCGCGCGGATCGCCGGGATCTTCATCCCCAGCACCTCGAGCTCCCGCGACCACAGCCCGAGCGGTGCGGCGTGCACGCTCGCCAGGGCCGGGAGCCCCTCGCCCGTCGCCGAGAGCGCGACGTCCGCGAGCTCGTCCGCCAGCGCGATGAGGCGCGCGCTGGGAGCGAGCTGCGGCGGCGCCGCTTCCGGCGCGTGGTGCAGCAGCGTCAGATCCGCGGCCAGGTCGGACAGCTTCCAGAGCCGAAGGAGGCGCGCGCCCACCTCGGCGTGGAGCGCATGGACCTCGGAGAGGAGCGCGGCGCGCGGGACCGTTTCGCCGTGCTGCGTCGCCAGATCGACCGCGAGCTGGAGCAGGATCGGCTCGCCCACGTCGTGGAGGAGCCCGGTGAGGAACGCTTCCTCGCGCCCCATGACGCCGCCTCGCGTCAGCTCGGCCGCGAAGAGCGCCGTCGCGAGCGAGTGGCGGAAGCTCCGCCGGACGTCGGCCTCGAAGCCCTTCACGGCGAAGACGCGCGTCTTGCAGGCGACCGTGAGCGCCATGCTGCGGACCTCGGCGAACCCGATCCGCACGATCGCCTGCTCGGCGGAGCGAATCGGCATCGGCGACCGATGCAGCGGTGAGTTCACGATCCGCAGCACGTGCGCCGCGAGCGCGGGGTCGCGCTCGACCGTCGCCGCGAGCTTCTTCGCGGTCGTCGCGGGGTCGTGGGTGAGACGAAGGACCTCCGTCACGGTCTCCGGGAGCACCGGGAGCTCGAAAGCCCCGGCGCGCGCGCGGGAGCGGAGCGCTTCGAGCGTGAGGAAACGGGGGGGCGGGAGCGTGGAGAGCACGGTTGATCCGGGGAACGGACGCGCGCGGGTTTACTTGAGGTGCTCGCGTACCTACGCTGCCGAAGTCGCATGATCTCGCCGAGCGACCTCCGCGCGATCGCCGGCGCCTTCGGGCTCACGCCCTGGACGCCGCGCGTGGGTTACGACGCGGATGCGCCGTTCACCCGCCTGGTCCGCTCGCTCGGCCCGTCGATGGACGCGGTCGCGGCCGGAGCGTGGCTCCGCGGCGAGCACCAGGGCGTCCCCGTGATGGTCATCCCGCACCAGCACGATCGCGGCTTCGGGTGGGAGTCGTGGACGGCGTTCGTCGCCGCGATCGATCCGCCGCTCCACCTCGGCATCGAGCTCTACGCCCAGAGCCTGATCGATCTCCGCGATCCGCTCGGCCGGAACGACGTGCGGATCGGCGCGGCGGGGTTCGACGGCGCCGTCCACGCCTCCGCGCCCGACCACCAGCGGCTGACCTGGTTCCTCGCGCCGTGGCGGCCCGAGTCACGCGATCTGCTCGTCGCGATCACGCGCGGCGTCGCGCGGGGCATGCGGGTGACGGATGGCTGCGTCACGATCGCCGTCGCGGGTGCGCCCACCCCGACGCCGGCGAAGGAGCACCTCGATCTCGCGGTCTGGGTCGCGCGTGCGCTCGGCGCTCGGCGGCGCGAGACGCCGCCCACGCCCGACGAGCAAGCGCGTGCGCACCGTTGGCGCGAGCTCGCGCGGCGGCGGCGGCTCTCGTTCGACGCCGAACGAATGGTGCTCTCCGGCGAGGTCGAGGGGAACGCGCTCGAGCTCGTCCTCGAGCCCATCCCGAACGGCGCGGTCACGGCGACGACGCTCACGATGCCGGGTGCTCCGCCCGCGCTGCGCGTGCGCAAACGCGACTACCGCGCGCCGTGGGCGGTGGACGAACCGGACGTGGTGAGCGTGAGCCCGGAGCTCGACGCGGTGCTTGTTGCGCGGGGCGACGGGGCGCCGCTCGCGAGCGAAGCCCTGCGGCAGGCGCTGCTGGCGATCGCGGCCGAGGCGACGGAGCTCCGCGTGGACGGCGAGCAGCTCACCTTCATCGACGGGCCCACCGCCTACGAGTCCGAGCTGGAAGCGCGGATCACGCGCGCGCTCGCGGTGGCGCGCGCGCTCGACCGTACGGCGCGGGCGCCGTATCGTTGACGGCGATGACGGAGCCGGTCATGGCGCGCATCCAGGAAGGGATCGCGCTCGTCCACGCGGGCGAGCGCGAAGCAGCCCGCGCCCATCTCTCGGCGATCTGGCCGGAGCTCGGCGAGGACGCGGCGCTCGCGCGCTGCGTGCTCGCCCATTTCCTGGCCGACGTCCAAGACGAGCCGGCCCGCGAGCTCGCGTGGGATCTGCGCGCGCTCGAGGCCGCGCGCACCCTCACCGACGCAGAGGTTCGAGACTTCGAACCCTCGCTCTCGTGCGCGACGTTCTTTCCGTCGCTCCACCTCAACGCCGCGGAGTCGTACCGCGCCGTGGGCGACACCGCGAACGCGCGCGCCCAGCTCGAGCTCGCGCGGAGCGCCGTCGCCGTCCTCGGCGACGACGGGTGGGGGCGAACGCTCCGCGGCGGCATCGCTCGTCTCGCGGAGCGACTCGAGGGCACTTGCCCACCCTGATCACGCGCCGCGAGGCGCTCGCGCGGATCCGCGCCGAACGCGGCGACGCACCGTGCCTCATGTGCGCGATCGTGGCCCGGCGCGCCGGCACCACCCACGTCGTGTGGGAGGACGACGAGCAGCTCGTCTGTCTGCCTCGTTACGTGCGGCGGTGGGGACAGATCATGGTGACGCCGAAGGCCCACGTCACGAAGTTCACCGACGTGGACCCGGCGGTCTGGGGGCGGACCAACGCGCTCGCGCTCCAGGCCGCACGCGTGCTCGAGGCCACGCGCGCGCCACGGCGGACGATCCTGGCGTCCACCGGCTCGGCCGCGGGTGAGATCGTGAACAGCTCGGTGCACCTGCACGTGCACGTGATCCCACTCGCGGAGCCGACGGATCGCCCGGCCGACGTGTTCACGTGGCAGGAGGGGATCTTCGTCGGCGACGACGCCGAGTGGAGCGCGCTCTCGACCGAGCTCCGCGCCGCGTGGCGCTGAGTCAGCTCGCGCGCGCGGCTTCCCGCGTCATGAACCACGTGCGATAGCCGCGCCGCGCGAGGCCCTCGCCGAGGACCGCGTCGCTCTCGAGCACGAACCCCGCCCGCTCGTAGAGCGGCAGGTTCCGTTCGCGCTGCGTGCTCACCACGATCGGCGCACCGTCGCGCGCCGAGCGGAGCTCCCACTCGCGGAGCGCGGCGGCGACGAGCGTCGTTCCGATCCCGCGACCTTGGCCTTCCGGTGCGACGGCGACGGCGTGGAGGTGGTAGTACGCGCGCCCGCGCGTCAGCGTGCGATACCGCGTCCGGAACTCGCGATCGGCGGAGAGCGTGCGCACGAACGTCCGGAGGCCTTGGTTCCTCACGGTCGGCACGACCCAGTGGGCGACCGCCGCGCGGAGACCGCTCGGCACGCCGCCGGGAGGCTCGAGGGTGCTCGTGCCGAGGACCGCGTCGCCGCGCGCGGCCACCCAGGTCAGATCGAGCGGCAGGTGCCAGTGCAGGTTGCGGACGAAGAAGGCCTCGAGGTCGCGCGCGCGCGTCGCCCGGCGCGGGTGCATCCACGCGTACGCCGGGTTGTCGGCGAACGCGCGCGCGAGGACGGCGGCGGTGGCGGCGACGTCACGTTCGCCGAGCTTGCGACAGACGATCTCGTCGTTGGGCATCGGAGTCACGAAGCTACTCGGCGCACGACGCTCGTCAAAGTCATCCGCCGTCCACCCGTGGTCCACGGCGCCCCCGTTGCGGACACGGACGTAGGCGCCCACGGGGCGCACGCACGTGAGGTCGCTCCCGACGAGCATCATGCGACCCGCGTACCCGTTCGCGGCGCGACCGTAGAAGTTGCCGTAGCGAATGAGCACCAGCGGGCGGCTGGGCTCAGCTCTCGCCGACCACCACGACCGCGCCCACCGCATCGGCGTCGGCCGCGTCCTTCTTCACCGGTCGCTTCGCCCACCAAGCGTTCTTCTTTTCGTCCGTCCACGCCTCTGCCGGCGGGAGCTCGATCGCGCGGAGCTCGGCGAGCAGCGCCTTCGCGCCATCCGGCCGTTCGCCGGGCGCCTTCGCGAGGCACCGCTTCACGAGCGCCTCGAGCTCGGGCGGCAGGAACCCCGGCACGAGCGGGCGCAGCTCCGGAACCGGTCGGATCACGTGGGCGACCAGCAGCTCGTTGATCCCGTCGAGCTCGAACACGAGCCGCCCCGTCAACAGCCACCAGGCGACGCACCCGAGCGCGTACACGTCGGCGCGGGCGTCGATCTCCTGCGCGCCGACGGCCTGCTCCGGTGCCATGAAGCCCGGCGTGCCGAGCACGGTCCCGCCTTGGGTGAGCCGCGCGGCGGCGGCGCCGGCGGCCGCCGGATCGCTCGACGCAGCGACGAGCTTCGCGACCGAGCCGAGCTCGGGCGCCACGTCCGCGGCAGGGTTCCGGCGCTCCTTCTTGAAGGGGTTCACGAGCCCGAAGTCGAGGACCTTGACCACGTCCAGCTCGTCGGCCACGCGACAGAGGAAGACGTTCTGCGGCTTCACGTCGCGGTGGAGGAGCCCGCGCTCGTGCGCCTCGGCCAGCGACGCCGCTGCTTGCGTGAGGATCGAGACGACGCGCGCCGCTGGCTGCGGTCCGTCCTCGGCGACGAGCGTCTCGAGGTCGACGCCGTCGAGGAGCTCCATCACGTAGAAGAAGACGCCGTCGGCGCTCACGCCGTAGTCGAACAGCTCGATCGTGTGGCGCGACTTCATCGACGCGAGCGCCTGGGCCTCGCGCCGGAAGCGCTCGCGAAGCTCGCCGACCTCTTCGGGCGGGAGATCGGCCCGGATGAGCTTGATCGCGGCCGCGCGCCGGAGGAGCCGATGCTCGGCGCGCCACACCTCGCCCTGCCCTCCCGCACCGAGCCGCGCGACGAGGCGATAGCTCCCGAGCTCGCGCGCGCGGTTCTCCGCGGTGGTGAGCGACGCCTTCGTCTCCTGGAGATCGCGCCGAATGCGCACGATGTGACGCGCGAGCGCGACCGCGACCCCGATCGCGACGAGCACGGCGACGACGTTGGCCACCAGCGCGCGCCGCTCGAGCTCGTGGAGCGGCCCCAACACCGAGCGCTCGGGGGCGAGCGCGGCCACCCGCCATGCGAACGCGGGGGGAGCGCCCTTGGGCGGGTGCAACGTGGCGACCGCCGCGAGCTGCGCGTCGTCGCCCCCGCCGAGGGTGGTGAACACGTTGGCGCCGGGCGCGTCGTTCGCGGAGCGCTCGACGAGCTCGGTCACCCCGGGATCGCCGAGGTCACGAGCGCGGAGGAGCGCATCGCCGGTCGGGCGCGGCGCGGCGCGGCCCTTCGCGGCGTACGCGAGGATCGTCCCATCTTGGGAAAATAGGATCGTGCGGCCGCCGTCGTAGCTGGAGCGCCCGAGCGCGCTCGAGAGACCGATGACGTCGAAGTCGACCGTGATGACGGCGTGGAGGCCACCCTTCGCGTCGCGCACGGCTTCGGTCGCGGTCACGCCGGTGAGGTGCGTCCGATAGAAGGTGTACGGATCGGTCCAGACGCGGCCCGTGCTGGCGGTGGCGCGCGCCCAGAACGGCCGCGTGCGCGGGTCGTAGACGCTGGGCTCGTCCCCGTTCGGGACGAGTCCGCCGCGCGCGAAGACCCAGCGCGTCACCTTGGCGCCGGGGCCGACGTGGCTCTCTTGGACGTGGACCTCGTCGCCTTCGAGGAACGCGCCGCGGAAGGTGCCGTCGGCGAAGCTGATCGAGACGTAGGTGACGCCGGCGTGCGCGAGCACGAGATCGTGGAGCGCGGGCGCGACGACGGCGACCGGGCGCGCCGGATCGTCGGTCGCAGCGACGTCGTGCAGGCGCTCGAGGATCGGGTCGGCCTGCGCGAGCGAGCTCTCCGTGTCCTGCGCGACGAGCGCGGCCTGACCGCCGAGGAGGTCGCGCGCGGTCGACTGCGACTCGGCGCGGAGAGCGGCACGTCCCAGCACCGTCATCACGATGCCGAGCATCGCGACGAGCGCCGGCACGGTGACGAGAACGCCGGCGGGCGTCGCGAGGATCGTGCGGAAGCGCGCCGTGGCCTGCGGCACGTTCAATCCCGGAGCTGTGGCACGATGGCCTTGCGGCCGAGGACGATGAGCATCGCGACGGGGAGGATCGCGCCGATGAACCCGCCCATCACCCCGCCGATCAAGCCGCCCATCGCCCCAGCGCGCTCGACGGGGTTGTGCGAGTCGAGGAACGGCTGGAGCACCGGGATCACGACGAGGAACGTCGCGATCTGACCGCAAACGAGCATGAAGAGCGCGGCGGCGCCGTAGACGAGCCCGACCGTGCGCGCCCAACGCTTGCTCCAGAAGAGTCCGACCCCCGACGCGAGGAGCGCCGCGGCGAGCACCGTCCCGATCAGGATCTGGAAGCCGAACCAGATCGCGGCGGGACCATCCCACATGGCGTCGTAGATGGCGCGCGAGACGGGATCCCGCGCGAGCTTGCTCTGGAAGAACGAGAACGGCGTGTAGAGCACGCCCACGCCGCCGAAGAAGCACTGGATGCCGGCCATGATCTTCACGCCGATGCCGACGCCCTGGGGCGGCGGCGGCGGACCATGAGGCCACGGTGCGGGGTACGGCTGCATCGGCGGCGAGCCTATCGACACTCGGCCGAGCGAGCCAGGGTGGACTGAGTTATCCTCGCGCCGTGCAAGCCTTCCGCGCCACCGAGTGTCTGGTCGGTCCCACCGGCGTCCTGCTCGTCGGCGCGCGCGAGCCCGGGACGCGCATCGTGCGCCGCACGCGCGCGGGCTTCCTCGAGGTCTCGCTCCCCTTCGAGCCGACCAAGCATCGCCCGGTCGCGTGGCTCGGGGGCGGCGGCTTCCGGATCGTCGGTCGCAACGGCGAGCATTGGCTCGTCGACAACGAAGGCGGCATCACCCGCAGCGCCATCACCGGTGCCAACGTGGTCGTCGGGGTGGACGAGAACCTCGTCGTCGGCGTGGGCCCGCAGTTCCTCGAGCCCGCCGGGAGCGGCTGGGCCGACGTGACGCCGAAGCCCCCGCGCACCGGCAAGCTGGACTTCAAGCAGATCGTCGGTAGTACCAAATTGGTACTGGCGATCGCACCGGGGCCGATCCCCACCGTGTTCGTCGACGGCTCGTTCTGGCAGCGCACCGTGGAGGGGTGGGTCGAGCGCGACCTCCCCGGGCATCGCGCATGTGCGGCGACGGCCAGCGCGCGCGGCACCGTCTACGCCGCGACGACGGGCGGTGCGCTCCTGTGCATCACCGACGGCGTCGCGGTGGTGCTCGGGCCGGCGCTCGATGGGCGCGTGCACGCGCTCGCCGCGACGGCGCTGGGCCTGTTGGTCGCGAGCGATGCCGGGTTGTTCGCGTGGCGCGCCGGTGCGGTCAGCCCGATCGCGCTCCCGGGCGAAGGCCCGGTGACGGACGTGTCGGCCTTCGCCGACGTGGAGGTCGCGTGTCGCGGCGGGCACGTCTGGGCGCGCCGCCTCGCGGGGGCCGAGTTCGGCGCGTGGGAGGAGATCGTGGTGCCGGCGCCGCCGAAGCCCGCCCGGAAGCGGGCGCGCACGTGAGCATGCGGCTTCGTGGCGCGGGGCTCCTCGGGCTGGCGCTGGCGGCCTGCGGCGGTCCTCCGGCCGGTGGTGGCGTCGCCATGGCGCCGACGTCACCGGCGGGCTCGACGACCGCATCGGCGGCCCCGCCTCCGGACCCGTCGGCCGCTCCGGCGACGCCACCGCCGGCCGACACGCCGGGCGCGCGCCCGACGTTCACGGTCCACGTGGCCGACGTTGGGACCGGGCTCGCCATCTTCGTCGAAGGTCCGGACTTCGGGCTCGTCTACGACGCGGGCTCGAACGACGACCTCGCGCGCGGGGACAAGAACCGTTTCCTCGCCTACCTGCACGCGGTGGCGCCTTCGCGGACGTCGCTCGACCACGTGCTCCTGAGCCACCCCCACCGCGATCACGTGGAGCTCTTGGCCGACGTCGTCGACCGGTACCACCCGCACGACGTGTGGGACTCGGGCGCGCTGAACCCGATCTGCGGCTATCGGCGCTTCCTCGGCGCCGTGGAGAAGTCGGGCGCGCTGTACCATTCTGGTACCGACGATCCGGTCATCACGTTCCCCAAGCCGCTCTGCGACGAGAAGCTCCCGCCCGAGGTTCGACCCAAGCGCGGCAAGCGCGCGACCGAGGGCGAGCCGATCCGGCTCGGGGACCACGCGCGGATGACGCTGCTCCACGTGCAGCCGCAGGTGCACGGCGACGATTACAACGAGGCGTCCCTCGTGACGGTGCTCGACCTCGACGGCGTGAAGGTGCTGCTCATGGGCGACGCGCAGGGCGGCAACCGCGCCGACCCGGGCAACGCGCCGGCGCCGAGCTCGGTCGAGGCGTACGTGCTCGCGCACTGGGCGGCAGCGCTCGACGCGGACGTGCTGATCGCGGGGCACCACGGCTCGAAGACGTCGTCACGGAGAGCCTTGATCGACGCGGTGACGCCGAAGTTCAGCGTGATCTCGTCGGGGCCGATGAAGTACGGGACGGTGACGCTCCCCGATCCGGAGATCGTGGCGGAGCTTTCGGCGGCCTCGCAGCTCCTCCGGACCGACGTCGACGACGAAGCCTGCGCGAAGGCGCCCCACAAAGTCGGCCCGGACGCGGATGGGTTCCCGGGCGGGTGCAGCAACGTGCAGCTCACCGTCCACGCGGGTGCGGTGACGGCGAAGACGGTGACGCCGAACGATTGACGTCGGCGGTCCACACGAGCTGGATCAGGAACGGGACCGGCCAGGCGAGCAAGAACAGGTTGGCCGCCCACCACCCGGCGTCGAAGTCGTGCTTGAAGGCCCAGAACGCAATCGCCTGGAGCCCCGAGATCGACGTCCCAAGAAGGGACAGCGCGAGCAGCATGCGCGCGGACCCGGGGCACTTCTTCTCGAGCGCGACCGAGCCGAGTCCGGTCGCCGAGACGAGCAGGTCGAGCGGGAGGAAGCTCTGGTTCCAGGCGACGGTGGTCGGCTCGGCGAAGTCGCGATAGAGCCAGGACGCCGGGAGCACGTGCCCGAGGGAGAGCGCCCAGTACGCGAGGAACCCGAGATCGGTGACGAGGAGCAGAAGGCGGCGGAGTCGGTTCATCGGTCCCCGGAAGGTAGCTCAGCGGCGGAGCAGCGCACTGCACGTCTGGACGAAGCAGCGGTCCCCCGCGTTCGCGTTCAGGGGACAGCGGGTGGGGTCGCTGCCCGGCGCGAGGGCGAGGCCGCCGTTGCCCGAGGCGCAGAGGACGTCGGTCTCGTCGGCGCCCGCGCGCTCACCCATGCCACCGCACTCGATGAGCGTCGATGGATCGCAGTCGCTCACCCCGTCTTGTTGCTCGAAGACGGCGAGCACCGGGAGCGCGTCGTTGGTGCTCTTCAGGCCGGAGTAGCCGAGCCCGGAGCCGATCGCGCCCGCGAGCGCGTCGTTGAGGGCCGTGGTCAGGCAGGTCACGTCGCCCTGGGGGCACGAGCGGAGCGGCGTGCACGTCGACTTGTCGCGCACCGTGAACGCGGCGGGGTCGACGAGCACGACCTGGATCACGATGCCGCGCTTCGGTGGGGTGACCCGGGTCTTCACGCTCGCGTCGACGGCGCAGGGACCGCACCGCGACGGCGAAGACCAGACGCAGAGCGCGCGCTCGCACACGGTCTGGTTCGTCTGCGTGAGCGGCTTGTCGCACACGTCGCCGCCGAGCGCGTTCACGAGCAGGGTCACGCCGTCGGTCGAGGCGTGGATGATCTGCTCGCGCGGGGCGCAGGCCGGCGCGAGCGCCAAGGCGACGCCGAGCGCGAGCGCGGCGGACAGCACCGCTCTCATCGATCGATCCCGTGCCGGCGAAGGATGCGCCAGAGCGTCACGCGATCGATGCCGGCGCGGCGGGCCGCCTCGGCGAGGTTGCCGCCGCTCGCCGCGACGAGCCGCTCCACGTATTGCTTCTCGAAGCGATCGACGAGGAGCTCCTTCGCGCGCCGGAGCGGGAGCTCGAGGAGCGGCGCGACGGCGGCGTCCACCGCGGCGCCCTTCTCCTGATCCCCGAGCGGACCGAGCGCGGGTCCACCACCGAGCGGCGGGGGGACGGCGAGGATGACGAGCTGCTCGAGGTAGTTGCGGAGCTCGCGTACGTTGCCGGGCCACGGGTGGCGGCGGAGCGGTTCCATCGCTTCGTCGTCGAGCTCGAAGTGGGTGGTGAGCCCGCGCTCTTCGCGGATCGCGGCGAGGAGCGTGCTCACGAGGAGCGGGAGGTCCTCGGTGCGCTCGCGGAGCGGTGGCATCCGCACCTCGATGACGGCGAGCCGGAAGTACAGGTCGGCGCGGAAGTGGCCGGCGTTCACCTGGGCGCGGAGATCGCGGTTGGTGGCGCACACGATGCGGACGTCGCTCTTCTTCGTCTCGGTCGCGCCGAGGCGGCGGAACTCGCGCTCGCCGAGCGCGCGGAGGAGCTTGGGTTGGAGCTCGAGGGGGAGCTCGCCGATCTCGTCGAGGAAGAGCGTGCCGCCGCTCGCGCGCTCGAACGCGCCGGGGCGATCGCGGTCGGCGCCGGTGAAGGCGCCGCGCACGTGACCGAAGAGCTCGCTCTCGATGAGCGTGGCGGGGAGCCCGCCGCAGTCGACGATCTCGAACGGCCCGTTCGCGCGGGGGCTCGCCTCGTGGAGGGCGTGGGCGGCGAGCTCCTTGCCGGTGCCGGATTCGCCGGTGACGAGAACGGGTGCGGTGGTCGGGGCGACGCGGGCGAGCGTCGCGAACGCGCTGCGGATCGCGACCGAGGCGCCGACGAGGCGCCCGAAGGTGCGCTCCTTGCCGATCGTGACGGGATCGCGCGTGGGATCGAGCACGAGCTCGAGCGGGGTGCGGCCGACGACGAGCTTGGCGGGCTTCGTGAGGATGGCTTCGCGGACTTGGAGACCGTCGACGAAGGTGCCGTTCTTGCTGCCGAGGTCGCGCACGACGATGCCGTCGCGGGTGGCCTCGAGCTCGCAGTGGAAGCGACTGACCGCCTTGTCGTCGAGGGCGAGGCCGACGCCCTCGGCGGTGCCGACGGTGAGCTTGCCAGCGTCGGCCGGAGCGAGCTGACCCGAGGCCACGACGCGGAGCGCGAAGCGGGGGATGCGGACGATCGTCGCCTGCGCGGTCTCGTCGACGAGGAGGGTCGTGAGCTCGCTCACGGTTTCAAGCTACTGCATTCCGCGAGCGGAGTGGGCGCATCCCGGTCGAGAGCGTCTTCACCCGCGATTGCATCCGCCGTCCCGCGCGCGGTTCCCATCCGGTCACTGCGCCCTCAGGTCCAGGGTCGCCGTGGCGGTCGGTGACACCGTGACCCTCACCGTCCGCGTCACCGGAGGATCGAGCTTCGATGTCGCGACGACCTCGTACGTCCCGCACGGCCACGTGACCCGATCGGGCGCCTCGGCGGAGAGTGTCCCCGCGCGCACGGACCAAGCATGATCCGCGCGGATCCACACGGTCCCGCGACAATCGGGCGACGGTGCGGCCGCGGACCCCGACCCGGACGCCGTCACGCGCACCGAAGGCATCGCGCCCGGGAGCCGGGTCGCGCTCGCCGACGTGCTCGCGCCCGGAGCGACGGACGCGGCTACGGTCGCGGACGCGGTCGCCGTCGCGGGGTCGGGCACGGGCACGGGCACGGGCACGGATGCAGATGCGGGCGCGCCCCCGACGCCCCCCGCGCGCGCCCCCGGCCAAATCGTCCACCCCACGAGCGACACGACCCCGATCCCGAGCACGACGAACGGCCACCGCACCGGCGACCGCGGCGTCGGCGCGACCGCGATCGGTCCCTCGACGCGCTCCGCCTTCGGCTCCGCGCCGTGCGACGTGCGCTGGAGCGTGAGCTCGGTCCCGCGCAGATCCTCGCCGCCCTTCGGCGCGCGCAGGACGACGACCTCCTCGCCCTTCGTCGGTGCCTCCGCGAGCACTCCGACGACGAGCTCGCCGAGCTCGTCCCCGGTCGCCCCCGGCAGCGCCTCGATCGCGCCGAGCATCTCGCGCGCCCGCGCGAAGCGCGCGGCCGGATCGCGCGCGAGCGCGCGCGCGACGATCGCCTGCACCTCCGGAGACGCCTCGAGCGGCGCCGGCTCGTCGCGATCCTCGCCGACGAACGGGAGGCCGCCCGCGATCATGCGATGGAGCAACACGCCGACGGAGAAGAGATCGCTCCGCGCATCGATCGGCCCGCGCGCGAGCTGCTCCGGCGACATCCACGCGGGCTTGCCCGCGAACGCTCCGTCGCCGCCCGCGCCTGCGTCGGCGAACAAGGTGACGCCGAAGTCGGCGAGCTTCACCTCGCCGGCCTTCGACAGGAGCACGTTGGCGGGCGTCACGTCGCGATGGACGAGCGTCTTCCCCTCGCGATCGGCCAGCTCGTGCGCGAAGGCGAGCGCGCGCAGCACCTGCCCCGCGACGCGGAGCGCCATCCGCTCGCTCACGCGCTCGCCGCGCCGCTCGACCACGCGCAGGAGCTTCTCGAGATCGACGCCATCGACGTGCTCGAGAACCAGAAAGTAGTCCTCGCGCTCACCGACCCCGAAGTCGATCACGCCGACGACGTTGGGGTGAGCGAGCTTGGTCAAGAGAAGCGCCTCGCCGAGGAACAACGTGCGCGCGGCTTCGTCGGCCGCGTGGAGCGGGAGCAACCGCTTGATCACCACCTTCTTCTCGAAGCCGGCGGCGCCGACGGTGACCGCGAGGAACACCTCGCCCATGCCGCCCGCGCCCAGCCGCTCGCGCAGGTGATATCGGCCGAGGCCCGCCATCGTCAGCGGCACCCACCGCTCGGGCAGTACTCGAGATCGCGGTTCTGCCAGAGGATCACGCCGGTCGTGACCGCGGCCGCCGTCAGGACGACACCCCCGACGATCGGCCACACCCACCACGGCACGCCGCGCGGCTTCGAGTCGCACGTCTCGCCGAGCAAGCGACAGACGCGCGGTTGGAGCACCGCCTCCGAGGCGCTCGGATCGATCGTGTCCGTGCGCACGAGCGCACCGCTCGCCGCGTCGAACAGGTCGACCTTCACCGTACCGGCGAGCCCGCTCCGCAGGACGAGCGCCTGCTCCGCGCGCTCCCACACCGCCCGCGCGAGCACGAGCTCGTCGGGAGACGGCGCCGGCACGGCGAGCGCGGCGAGCTGCGCTTCGATCGTCGTGCGCGACGCGGGATCGAGCACGACGCGGAACGCGCCGTCGGGTTGGAGCAAGCGCAGGTCGGTCCGCGGCTCGTAGCGGAAGCGACGCACGCTCACGAAGTGATCGCCGGCGCGGACGTCGACGTCGAGCGGAGTGACTCCAGCTTGCTTGCGCCCGTCGATCCAGACCTCGGCGCCGGCGGGCACGCTCTCGACGTGGACCTTCCCCTTCCGGCGCGAGAGCACCTCGGCGCGGACGACGGCGCGCGCCTTCTCGGCAGCCTCCTTGTTGCGACCGGCCTCGGGCTCGGTCTCGTCCAGGAGCGTGGCCGCCGCGAAGTGGACCGGTGCATCTTGCAAGTGTTCGGCGAGCACCAGGCACGTGCCGATCTCGACGTGCAGGTCCCGGAGCAGCGCATACTCCCCGGCCGACGCGAGCAGATCGATCGCGTCGCCGATGCCGCGCTCGGCCTCGCGCACGCACGCGTCCCAATCGGCGTCGCCCTTGGCGCTCTTCGCGCGATCGAGCGCGCTGCGGATCGCGGCCACGCGCGCGTCGTCCTTCGCCTTCGCTGCCGATGTCGCCTCGGCGCCCGGCTTGGGGAGCGGCAAGTCGGGCGGGATCGTGCGGCGCGTGGCCACCAAGCGCCGGAGCGCTGCCGCCGCCGATGGTGCGACCGCCGGGTCCGCCGTGACGATGACGGGCGGTCCCGCCGCGCGAGCGGACGGCATCCCCGAGAGCGCGGCGACGACCGAGACCGAGAGCGCGAGCGCGCGCCTCACGAGCACCACAGTCGTGTCCTAGCACACGCGGCCCGGGGACCGCGCTTCGACGGTTGGGGGAGGACCGCGTGAACGGCGGGGCGTTGCGTCCACGCAGCGACGTTGCGGCGATGCAACGCTCGATCGCGCGGAATTTCCGCGGGTTCCGCGCATTCTGCGGGCGCGCTCGGCGGCACGCGGATTGCTCCATGTCCCCGCATGCAGACGCGCTCTCTCCTCGCCTCCGCCTTCGTCGCCACGTCGATTGCACTCGGCTGTTACGGGTCCAGCGGTGACACGACCGGCTCGACCTCCGCCGCCGTGACGTTCCACAAGGACGTCGAGCCCATCCTCCAGAAGCGATGCCTCTCGTGTCACGTCGACGGGGGCATCGCTCCGTTCTCGCTCCTCACCTACGCCTCGGCGAAGGTCTACGCCGGCTCGATGGTGGCGCAGACGTCGTCGAAGGCGATGCCGCCGTGGGGCGCGCAAGCCACGTCCGACTGCACGCCGAAGAACTCGTGGCACGACGACCCCACACTCACCGCCGCCGAGCTCGCCACGCTCGCGAAGTGGAACGAGCTCGGCGCGCCCGAGGGCAACCCGGCCGACGCGCCGCCCGCGTACGTTCCGCCGACGCCGGGCCTGCCCGACAAGGACGTCGAGATGCAGCCGCAAGGACCGTTCACGGTGACGGAGACGACGAAGGACACGTTCCGCTGCTTCGTCCTCGATCCGAAGCTCACGGTCGACACGTACATGAACGGGTTCGACGCGATCCCCGGCAACGCTCAGGTCGTTCACCACCTCCTGCTCTTCTCGGACCCCAAGGGCGAGGGCGCGACGAAGCCGCTCGGCCCGGACGGTGGCTACGACTGCTTCGGCGGGGCCGACATCGCCGAGAGCTCGCTCCTCGGCGCGTGGGTGCCGGGCGCGCTCCCGCAGCAGTACCCGAGCGACGTGGGGACGAAGCTCACCGCGGGGACGAAGTTCGTGATGCAGATCCACTACCACCCGCACACGAGCGCGGCGGTGAACTCGAAGCCGGACTCCACGCGCGTGCAGCTCCGCTACACGAAGGCGCCGCCGACGTGGGAGCTCGTCAACATGCTCATCGGCAACTTCACCGCGAAGAGCCCGTTCTTCGTCCACGACGCGAACGATCCGAGCTCGCTCGCCGACTTCGTGATTCCGCCGAACGCGAAGGACGTGACCGTGACCTACAAGCTGCCGGTGGGCGCATCGCCGAAGCTCTCCGGGAAGGACGTCCGCGTCTACGGCGTGGCCGGGCACATGCACTTGGTCGGCACGACCGAGCGCGTCTGGCTCCACCACTCCACGGGGGCGACGCCGGCGGACAAGGACGAGTGCCTGCTCTCCATCCCAAAGTGGGACTTCAACTGGCAGCGCAGCTACCACTACGAGGTCCCGATCCAGTCGCTGCCGCAAGTCACGAAGACCGACGTGCTCGAGATCAAGTGCGGCTTCGACAACACGCTCGGCAACCCGTTCCTGGCCGAGGAGCTCGCGTCGAACGGCAAGACGCAGCCGCAGACGGTCGCGCTCGGAGAGAGCACGACGGAAGAGATGTGCCTCGGGGCGTTCCAGTTCGTGACGCCGCGAGCGCCCTGACCTGCGCTCGCTCCCAATCAGGGAGCACGAATCAGCAGCCGCGCCCGCGAGTACGACTCACTGTCGGCGTTGGTCCCGCAGTCTCCCGAGCCGGAGCTGTTCCGGACCTCGACCCCGACCGTGTGCGGCCCCGCGGTCAGCGGCTGCGACCACAACAGGGCGGCGGGGTTCCACCAGGTGAAGTTGCCGTCGCCCACGTTGATCGCCTGGCCGTGGTCGGGTTGGCCGAGCGGCTTGCCGTCGATCACGAAGCGCCACGCGCAGTGGCCCGAGCCGGACACGTTGCGCTGGGTCGCGGCGAGCTCGAGCTGCACGCTGCGGTCGGTCGGGAGCGTGATCGGCGTCGAGAGCCCGCTCACCGGCGTCCACGGGCTGCCCGAGCCGAGCACGTTGGACGCGCCCGCCGACTCGACGCTCACCGTCGCACCGCCGGGGGTGGACGCAGTCGCGAAGAGGCGGAACTTCGAGTAGTCGTTGTTGCCCTCGCCCGCTTGGCAGGTGCCGCCGGTCGAGGCGCTGTTCGCCGTCTCGGCCGTCACGAGGTGCGGGCCCGCGGGCAGATCGAGCCCGTACTTGAGCGCGACGGGCGACCACCACCCGCCGGCGACGTCCCCGACGTAGACCGCTTGGCCGTGGGTCGGGTTGCCGAGCGGCGTGCCGTCGACGACGAAGCGATACACGCAGTGCGACGCGTTCGATCCCTGGTTGAGCTGTGTACCCGTCAGGGACAACTGGACGTGCTGCGGTGCCGAGAGCTTCACGTTGAGCGCGACGCCGGGGATCGCCGTGAACCCGCTCCCGGCGGAGAGGCTGCCGGTGCCGCCGGTCGATTCGACGAAGTACGCTTGGCTCGGGTCGTAGGCGGCGATCGCGAGGCGGCTCCGATCGTAGGGCTGACCGCCGTCGCCATCGAGGTAGCAGGTCGAGCTTCCGTTCGTCACCTCGGCGCTGAACGCGTGCGGTCCCTTCGGGAGCGTGACGGCCATCTCGGTGGTGAACATCTCGTGCCAGCGCGCGTCGCCGCGCTGGACCATGATGGCGTTGCCCCACGACGGGTTGCCGGTGGGTTTGCCGTCGATGACGAAGCGCTGGCCGAGGTGGCAGACGCCGCCCGGCGCGCCCGCATAGCGCAACGTGCCCGTGAAGCGCAGGTACACGGTCACGTTGTCGTAGAAGATGGTGTCGATCGCGAGGCCCGGCGCGGGGATCCACGTGTTGTTGCCCGGGATCGTGACGTTCGAGCCGTTGGTCTCCGCGAACCACGTCGTGGCGGCGCAGTGGCCCATCAGACACGTGCCTTGCAGGCAGTCGGGCGCGGCCTTGCAGACCTTGCCGTCGTCGCACTTGGCGCAGCCGCCGCCGCAGTCGACGTCCGACTCGGCGCCGTTCAGCTTGCCGTCACCGCAGGTGGGGGCGGCGTCGATCGGTTGGGGCCGCGCGTCCACGTCCTTCCCTGCGTCGGTCGGAGCGGGGCCGGCGTCGGTCGCCGGGTCGCTCGAGTCCGCGCACGCTCCGCCGAGCAAGCCGAGCGCCAGCGGTGCGAGCGGGAGAAGGGCGAAGAGTCGCTTCATTTGGGGATCGGCGGCAGGTACTCGAGATAGGCCGCGGTCTGGTTCGGGACACCGAAGGCGACCTTGCAGCCCTTGAGATCGAGCCCTTGCTCGACGAAGCCACACGCGGTGCCCGCCTGATCGGGCTGCGCGACGACGCCCATGAACGCGTGGCTGTAGGCAGCCCAGTAGACCTTGCCGTCGGGCGCGAGCTTGGCGGCGGCCATGCCGGTGCCGCCGAGCATCGTCTCCTTGTTGCCGGTGAGATCGTACTGGTACGCGACGCCGCTCCAGCCTTCGGTCCCGCGCACGTAGTAGAGCTTGCTCCCGTCGGCCGAGTAGGACGCGTGATAGCCGAGATCGCCGCTGACGATCGGCTTGGCGGCTCCGATCTTGCCGGTGCTGCGATCGATCACGGCGGTCGCGATCTGCCCGTTCGCGCCGCCGTAGTTCAGGCTCATCACGAGGTGATCGTAGTCGAGCGCGTGGTTGATCGACGAGCGCTTCACGACGCCGGTGAGCCCGGTCGAAGAGACGACGGCGGTGGTGGACACGACGCCGCCGGAGACGAGGAACGCCTTCATCGACGCGGCGCCATCGTACGTGAGGACCCAGAAGTCCTTGCCGTTGGTGTGGGGCACGACGTCGAGCGCCTCGCCCGGGTTGCCGTTGAGCAGAAGTTGGTTCTTCGTGGTGACGGTGCCGTTGGGGCCCTGCGCGAGATCGATGAGCGAGTAGTAGACCGAGCTCGGGTTCGCGACGTTCGTGTTGTTGGTGAAGATGAAGAACTGATCTTTCGCGCCGCTGTTCGCGGGCGTGATGAGCGCGGGCTCGGTGGCGCTCTGGTCGCCGAAGAGCAGCGTGCCGTTCGCGAGCGCGGCGTTGGTCTTGCCGTTGAAGACGGTGCGACCGTCCGTATAGAACAGCAACGCGCCGAGCTTGGGCTCGGTGAAGACGGCGGTGCCTTCGAAGCCGTCGGCGCTGCCGACGCTACCGCCGCACGTCACGACCGGAGTCTTGGTGCGGAAGTCGATGAGGAAGTCGGTCTGCACACCGGTGATGAACCAGATCTGCTCGAGCGTGAGGCTCGATGCGGGCTCGGTCGCGCCGCCGTCACCCCCTTCGCCCACGCCGCCGTCGCCGAAGAGGATCGGCTGTTCGTCGCCAGGGATCACGCCCTGATCGTTGGGGAAGCCGTCGAAGAGCCCCGCGTCGTCACCGAAGCCGCTGGAGGTGTCGCTGCCGCACCCCGCGAACGTGCCGAGCGCAACTAGCGCGACGAGCGCGGGAGGGATGGCGACGATCGGTGCGAGCGAAAGGAAGCGCTTCATGTGGGTACCCCCGTGGGATGGTAGCAGGGAAGAAAGCTCGCCCCAGTTCGGTTAGGATCGTGTGGTGCGAGGTGGGCTCTCTCTCGAGGCGATGGGCGTGCTGCTGGTGGGGCTTTCGATCGCGTGCACGCCGGCCGAGACGCGCGGGCCCGAGGTGGTACTGCCCCCCGCCGCCGGCCTCGGCGCGCCGCCGCCCGCGCAGATGGGCGCGAGCGAGTCGCTCGCCGGCACCTACCGATGGGAAGACGGGCGGATCGTCCTGGAGGTGCGCGAAGGAAAGCTGATGGGCTCGAACGGGACGACCTCGCTCGTCTGCTCGGGCGCGGTCGACCTCGCGTGCACGTGGGAGGAGCACGGCGTGGAAGGTTGGGCGCACCTCCGCCGCGACGCGGACGGCAACCTGCGCGGCGACTTCGGGAAGACGGGGGCGCACGCACCGGACGGCACGTGGGTGCTGAGGCGCGTCATCGTGCACGAGGGGTTCGCCGGCGACTACACGTCCACGTACGGCGACGTGAAGCTCCTGCAGGTCGGCAACCGCGTGACCGGCACGTACCCGGATGGGACGCTCGACTGCGTGGTGCACGATCGCGAGATCGCCTGCGACTGGATCGAGTCGGGTTCGTCGGGGAAGGCGAAGCTCGTGCGAAGCGCGGACGGCACGTTGAAGGGGACGTGGGGGAACGCGTCGAGTGACACCGACGGCGGTGATTGGGAGATGGAGCCGGAGTAGGGCGCGGCGAATGGAACCGTGAGGCTACGGCGAGCCGCACTTCACGACGGAGACGGTCCGAACGTCGAGCAGATCGGGGTCGAGCCTCGCGATCTCCGCCTCGAATTTCTCCCAGCCGTGGGTCCCGATGAAGTCGGCTTCCTCGTCGGTGATCGGAAAGAGCCACGCGAGGATGCACGTCCCGACGCTCAAGGAGATGCTTGCGAAGTCCGTCTCGAAATACTGGGGCATGGTTATGTAGAGCGCGCCCGAGCCGTAGGGGCCGAGCGCCACCGTCTCGCCGCAGAGCGGAGCACGATGGGACTGAAGGACGAGGCGCACGAAGCGATCGAGGAGGCCTCGCGCGGATTGCTCGAAGGCTGTGCCCCGACGCGCGAGCATGACCAGCTCCATGCGATAGGTCTTCGGGCCCTTCAACACGTGCGAGCTGAGCCCGAGGGTCGAGAAGGCAGCGCAGTTCCGAACGGGCGGCCAATTGGTCTCGATGATCTGCACCCCCTCCGTCACCGCCGAGCCCCGGATGATGGGACCCAGGTGGTGCTCGAGGTGAGCGAGGACGGCGTCCCTTGTCTTTCTTCGGGAGGGCCGTGCTCACGGCGCCCTCACCCGCGCACGGCGCGGGCGCGCGCGCGGAGGTCTTCGGCACGGCGGGTGTCGCCGCGAGCGGCGGCGATGTCGGCCTCGGCGTCGAGGAGCTGGGCGCCGTAGGTTCGCTTGGCGGGACCGAGCATGACGACGAGCGTCCCGTCGTCGAGGCGCGCGATGTCCTTCCGCCGAAGGCCGAGGCCGGTCCAGGCGCCGTCGAGCTGCTGTTCGGCTTCGTCGAACTTCTTCTGGGCGGTGAAGCCGGCGATGGCGGCAAGGGCCTCGGCGATCTGGCGGATCATGCGCTCGAGGTAGTCACGGGTCTGCATCGCCGACTCAGTGTAGTCTCGGGGGATGGTGCCGGTGAAGGTCACGGTGGCGGTGGGGCGAAAGACGGTGGCACTCGAGAACGTGACGGATCCACGCATCCGGCGCGGGCTGGAGGATGCGGCCAAGAGCGTCGGCGGTGCGCTGGAAGGCGTGGTGTGCCCGATCCACAAGAAGGGCCCGACGGAGGTGAGGGTGCACTTCGATTCGGCCGGGAACGGGGACCTGAAGTACGAGTCGTGCTGCGAGATCCTCGGGAAGATGATCCAGACGAAGTTGGGGTGAGAATGGGGCGCCCAGCCTCGAGTCAGTCCTGGTCTGAAGCGTGCCTTCCCAAGAACGTCGCGCGCGAACACGTTGCTGGCCGTCCCCTTCCGCGAATCACCGCGCGCATCGGATGCCCCACACGGGCTGGCCACAATCCGAACAGCCTTCACTCCGTCTCGCAGCCGCTATCTCGAGCTCCGGATCCATACTCATCCAATTTCCACCGCGAAGCACCTCGTGCACTCGGGCCGTATCGGTCTCGAAGCCAGGCGTCGTGAACTCGGAGAGACTTCCGCCCAGATCCAGAACGCCAAATTCGGACACGTCGTCAGCCGAGCTACCAACAGCACAGGGATGGCCCCCATGGCAGGCCAGCCCTTCCGGACAAATGACTCCCGTAGCGCCGCCCCAGCACACCCGCTGAGATGGCGCAGATGAGCCCCACGGGTACAGATTGCTCTTGGGACCCCTCGCGGCGTATTCCCACTCCTCTTCGCTCGGGAGCCGTTTCCCAGCCCACTCGCAAAAGTCGCGAGCCTGTTGGAATGCGACACAATTGACGGGGAACGCACCGTACTTGGCTGGATCGACCGAAGTACAAAGGGATTGAGCGCCCGGGCACGACCTGACCGCAGGCGCGCATCGACCCTTACGAACGCACTCCAAGTACTCGCCGACGGTAACCTCCGTACGGTCGATGAGAAACGGAGCGACGCGCGTACAGCGACTCAGGCTTAGATGCCGGTCGGAGTAATGGTTCCGAGGCAGTCCCGCTTGGAAAGAACCGCCTGGGATCGCGACCATCCCGATAGGCGCAGGGCCGGAGGCTGCCGGAGTCGTGATCGAGCCACATGGATCTGGCTCGCTGGACAAAGGATCGGGACCGCCATCGTTGCTGCTCGCCGAATGACCGTTGGAGCCATCCTGACCTCCAGCTCCGTTCGCCGAACGCGTCGCGGCCGCCGGCGACGCAGCGCACGCCCCCACCGACACGACGGCAACGGCAAAGAAGAGCACCGACCGCACCGTGAGTTCACGTCTGCTCACCGCGACCTCGCCGCACCGCTTGGAGGATAGGCTGAGGTGAGCTGACGTGCCGTACGTGCGCGAGCAGTGGTTCATGGGGCACAACGTCTCCGAAGACCTCGGAGTGCTTCGCGAGTCGGCCGACGTCGCCGCTCGCGCATCCACGGGACCACTTCGTTCTCCTATGTTCGATGGCATGGCGTCCGTATCCTCCGAACGGAAATGGAGGCACAATATGACGCTTAGCCTCTCCGCACCTCGTCATCGGATTCAGACGGCTGCCATATGGCTACTCCACAACCTGGAAGCGCCACCACGCGCATCCCGCGTGGCCCGACCACCTCCCACGCCTCGACAGCGGGCGCACATGGAACCCGCAGCGCTCGGCCAGATTCAAACGACAGGGTGATAGTACCAGCTACGTCGACCGTTGACGAACGCACCCTGTCTCGCAGGAGGCAAAGTGCTGGCCCAAAGGAGGCGGGGTCGCGCACGTCAAGCACGACGGTTGAGGAGCCGAACATCAACTCCGCCGCCGCCTCCAATTGGATCGCCGCGGCCTCACCATCAATCTCAACTTCCAAGGAAAAGGCATAATCCAACACACATCGCGACACGCATGCACCAGTAAGCGGAAGAACCCACCCGTCCGCGCACTTCAGAACAGACCTTTCAACCATTTGCATCTCCAGCGACACAAGCTACACCCGCATCAGAGTCACTCGGGCAGCTCAACTTCACCTTGATAGTCCAGGGGGATGTCTCCGAGGCCCATCAGTCCGGCGACCCTGGTCGAAGGGTCGGCGCAGACCGACCTGGGACGCTCAGCCCTACGCTCTCCATCGCCGAGACAATCGCATCGCTGGTTTGAGCAGCAATCCCGAACCACCCAATCCCGTTCGGATTGAAACCAACGAGCGCTTCGCCCACCACCCAAACCTTGCCGTGCGCCGAGCTCGCGAGCTCGTGACCGAGCCTACCAAGTCGTGCCTCCAGGTCGGACCACGACAGCGGATCGCCGAGCGGCGAGTTCTGCAACCCGAAGAACGGCGGCTCGCCATTCGACGTCTGCCAGACCGTCTGAAGCGCGAAGAACTCCGTGATCGACCCGAAGTCCGCATCTGCCACCATCTCCGCGCCGTCGCCTTGGAGCGTGTACACCGGCGGATCGTCCGCAGCCAGATCGGACACGGCGACCGCCCACTCGCAGACCCCCTGCTCCTCCAGGTAGAACGTCACGAATCCCTCCCGAACGACGAGCTCCGACGGCGTGACCAGCTCATTCGTTCGACGATGCAAGTCGGCGTTGTTGCCGGTTCGCGCGTAGAGCAGCCGAAGCGCCGAGGGCAGCGCCCCCAACCTGCGCGCAGCCGCGTCGATCACCTGCTCGTCGACGGCGTCATCGACCCCGAACTCGCCGAAGACGACCTGGAGCTCGTCGAGCACTTCCGTCATCGCCGCCATCGAATCACCTCCGTGGGACCGGAATGAACCGGGCGCCAACGCAGCCTACCCACTCCATCGCCCGCCTCACAGGTTCCTGAAGCAGTTCAAGTGCCCCGCGCGGCCAGGCCTGGCGGCACGACGATGGCCGAGCCGATCGCGTCCGAGCGTACGAGACCGTCGACCGTCTCGAACGCGTCGGCGCTGGCGAGGAGCTGGAAGTCCGCGCCAGCCGAGCGGTCCAACACGACCGCCCAAAGAGCGTTCGCAGCCACCATCCGAGCAAAGAGCGCGCGCAACTCGATGGCGAGCTCCTCGCTGCGCCGACCGGCCATCCAGTCGTGAACGAGCGACTCTTCGAGCTCGAGACAGACCAGCGCACGCTCTCGAAGCGGGGCCGGCAGTCGCTTCTGCACGTGGGATGCGATGGGCACACGCCGGAGCACGCGATTGCCGTCGGTGCGATCGCCGTCGTCGACATAGCGAGCCAGCCCGCCGCCAGACCTCGGGGCGAGCCAGGAGTCATCGGTCATGAGCAACTCGATGGACGTCGTCATCGCTTCACTCGCCGAGGAGACTCTCGCATGCGCACCGCCTTCACTCGAACCAGACGACCATGCGAACGTGGTCGACCCCGAAGCGGGACCCAGCGCAGCTCATGAGCTGCAAGAGCAAGGGGAATTCGTTGCACGCAAGAGCGTCGCTCCTGGACAGGACTTCTCTCGTGAACACTCGGTCGCCCAGTTTGACCGACCGAAACGGTGCTGCTTCGAGTGCCTGCCGAACCACGGCTGGGAGAGTGGTGGCCGACGGGGGTGACTTCCCGACCAGCTGACGCTCGCCAGAGCCGAGAACCACGTACTCGGAGACTCGCTCGTCGGGCGCTTCGGCGCGTTCGTCCCAGTTCACCGCGAGGAGCTCTCCCAGACCGACCCAGCTCTCGGAGAGGACCGGATAGTGCGCCCGCTGTTGTCGTGCGTTGTAGCTGAGGTCGCCAGGCAACCCGCGATCCGGAAACAGGGGCCGAAAGTGGCCCACGTTGTCCACGCCAAACAGACATCCCTGAAGGTCCATGTGCCGATTCAGAAGGTTCCCGATGTCGAGCAGTGTGTGCCACTCGTCACCGAGTCGATACTCGACGCAACCATACATGTAGGCCATTCATGGGTCCTTCACACTCGGTGACATCGACGAAGGTAGTCGCTCTCGAGCACCGCCTCCATCCCAAGTACGCAAGCGGGCCTCCTCGACGATTGCTGCCGCAAATAGCTCAGGCCTCTTCCGGCGCTTCTCCATAGCTACTGAAGGACGCCTCCCAACCCTCGGCGCCCACGTGCTCGGCGTACACGCCGTCGCTCAAGCTCGTCACGTCGACGCCTTCCACGGTGATGGCGACGCTGTTCGCCCCCTCGAGCTCGGAGATCGCGAACAGGAAGTCGTGGAGGCCTGCGTCGATACTGGTCCGCACCACGCGAAGAACGAGCGCACGTTGAGCGGGCGTGAGCGTCGCGAGCTCCGCTTGAAGTCGGAGGAGCGACGGCGCGGCCCATTTGCCCGCGAGCGTGCGCTCGGCGTGCTCGATCGCTCGGTCGCGAAGATGGACCATCACGAACTGGCCGAACTTCCGAAGGAGCTCGCGCTTCTTGGACGCTTCCATCATCGTCTCCCTCCGGGCACCCATTCGCTCGTCAAGCCCACCAGCCCAGCGGCTTCCCCGTCGCGACATCGTAGACGTTCGCGTACTCCCACATCAGCCCGAGCTCCGCTTCGATGTGTTGCATGCACCGTTCGATCGGCGCGAAGTCGTTCTCGAGCAGCGGGAAGTTCGCGATGAGCAGCCTGTCTCGAAAGCCCCCGTCCATCGCACCGCCGGCCGCTTCGATCCGCGCGGTCACATCGTTCATCTTGGAGAGGTCGATCGATTCGTCGGAGAGGACCCACACGCAGACGAAGCCCGACCGCTTCAGGACGCGGAAGCCAGCAGCGCCGTCCGTCCGCTCGAAGACGTCCCCCGCCGCGAGCCCGTGAACAAACCCGGGCGAGTGAAGGAGTCGATACCGCCCGCCTCCGAGATCGACCACTGGTCGAGAGACTCCGTACCACGCCGCAGCGGTTCGAGAATCGGCAGCGACAACTCGGTTGGATTCATCGAGATGAGTAACTCCGAACCTCGAACATTCTGCTTCGCTCGTCCGAACGAAGGCAAGCGTCAGCTTCCGTACATCCCTCGCTCCACCTCGACGACGGGGCGTCCGTCCGAGCCGACCTGCACCCACACGCGCGCATCGCCGATCTGCATCCACCACGTGCCGTGATCCATCTGCTCCAGGTGGAACCACGCGTCGATGACCACTTCGTCCAGTGTCCCCTCGCCCTCCTCCTCGACGACGCGTTCGGATGTCAGCGCACGGATGCGCCAGCGGACCTTCCTCGGTTCCTCCTCGGCCATTCGACTCCCGACGCGAAGCTCGCGCGTCGCCTGACGCTCAGCGCGAACGGGAGACCCGGCGCCAGGAGACCTGGTCGGTGTCGAGGAAATTCGGGGCGTCTTCGACCGCGAACGTGTCTTCACCGGACTGCTCGAACCACGAGCCCGGGCCGACGACGTCTCGGTACTCCTCGAACCGATCGACGGCCTCGTTCCCATCGGCGTTGAATTGGATGCAGTACGCAACGAACTCCGCGAGCCGCTGCGCGAGGCGGCTCTCCGGCGCCATCCGAAGCGCCGTGTAGCGGCCGTACATGGTCGCGTCCGCTTCGAAGACGTCGACGACGGCCGCGACAGGCAATGCGCCAAAGAGAAGTGTGGATTCGGCCATGGGGCGAGCCTCGTTCGAGGTGTTTCAGCGAGGACGGGAGAGCAAGGCCCGGAGGCGACGCACCTCCGCCACGAGGATGGGAACGTCCTGGCGCGCGCACGCGATGAAGTCGAGATCTTCGGGTGTGGCTCCCGACACTTCGAGGTCCGGCCCGCGCTCGCCGTCGCCGGTTCGGATGAAGTTAGACCCGCTCGTGAAATCTCTTCCTTCCACGAGCGAAACCCACGGGCCGCGGGTCGCACGCTCGCAGCGCGCCAGGATTGCATCGAGAACTTGGTCCGTCACCTCCATCGGTCCCTCCTGGCCTCCGACCCAATGCACGGCTTCACTCATGAACCGAACTCGATCATGTCCTCGACGGCCTGGCGAAACCAATCCCAGAACGTGGCGAAGTTCCTTCGTTCCTCCCAACCCGGGTCGGCGAAGTCGTGCACGACGACCACGCGCGGCGTCCCATCGCGCGACCAGCACGCCACGTCGTCGCAGTCCTGACGCCGCGCGAAAGGGACCCACCGCTTCGTGGGGTATCGGCGCGCCAAGCCGTCGTGGAGCTCGCGCAGCCGTTCACCGCGGAGCACGTACCAGGGCTCGAGATCGAGGAGGCCGAGCCGCACGACCTTGAGGAACTCGGGCGGGTACGCGAAACCGTCGAGCAGATCTCTCCGTCGTTCGTCATGCTCCCGTACCACCCCGCGCCGTGTGAACCGTCGTCGTACCACGCACGGGGGCATAAGCGCCGCGCTGGACGTTCACCGTGACCGCGCCGTTCGGTCCGACCTCCGCCGTGAGACGAACGTCCCCGACGCGCAGCCAATAGAGCCCGGGCTCGAGTTGCTCGATCCGCAGCCAGCCATCCACCGTGAGCTCGTCGAACGTCCCGTCACCTGGCCGACGAACCTTTTCGCCGTCGACTTCACCCACGGTCTCCCAGTTGGAGTCGACGCTTGCATGATCGAACATCGTCACCTCCAACCTGCGCACTACACAGGTTCGCGAAGCCACCGCCCGTCCACCCAACGCACGCAGAAGCCGCTCGGGAGGTCCGCCAACTCGCTCAGCGACGCGGTCCGCGCCAAGACCTCGTCCAGACGGACGAGCATCAGCACACCCGACGCGTAGTCCTCCGTCGAACCGAAGAACTCCCAAACGGGTTCGCCGTCGTCACCCGTGCGATGGCTCACGTAGACGATGGGCTCCCCATCGCGCACGACGTACGAGTGCGTCACGACCGCGTAGTCCGCGGGAACGTTCCACCTCCACGGCGCGCTCATCGCTCGAAGATCCCTTGCGCGGCGAGCAGCCTCCCCAACGGCTGGTCGATCCCGATGTCGATCCGCTTCCTCGTCGACTCGTCGTAGCGCACGCCACGCACCTCGATCGACCCGAGCCGCCGCGCGCCCTCGAGGCCCCCTTCGACACCGGGCCAACGGTGTTCGAGATCGCGCACTCTCCGATCGAGCAGGTAGACGCCGTACTCCGTCTCATAGTCGTCGTTGACGTCGTTGAACGGTCGGTCGAGCACGATGCGGTCGTAGCCCTTGACGAAGGTTGCGCAGAGGGGAACGTCCCAGAAGCCCGCGTAGTCGAAGGTGACCCATAGCTCGCGGGGCGGCCACGCCGGACCGAGCGACGCGAGCTCCGCCGACCGTGCCGCTTCGACCTCGGCGTGAAGCCGCATGAGCGCCGCTTCGTCGAGGTAGCGCATCTCCGCGTCGAGCGGCGGCGCATCATGGCTCGCTGCGGCGGAGCAAGCGGCCCACACCGAGTCCGCCATCGAGCGCGGAGCGAAAAGCTCCGGTGGGTCCGAGAAGCCGCCTTCCATCCCGCACCACGCGACCGTCGCCCCTCCTCGCACGACGAGGTCGAAGAGACTTTCACGAACGACCGCGGACCAGCGCACTGGCTCCGGAAGCTCGTGGAGTCGGAGCAAGAAGCCTTCCACGCGCCAACCGGTGCCAAACAGAGGCCGACGGCCGATCTCCGTCCCGAGCGGCCAAAGGTGGAGCGGGAACGGTCGACTCGCACCAATCTCGCCGGGATGGAAGGCGTAGAGGTTGATGCCAACTTCTTCTGCGCCTTGCCAGAAGATCCCGAGTGAATCGGCGACCGTGCTCATGACTTCCGATGCTGTCCCGAGAGAGTTTCACTCACCCGCCCAATCTACCAGGCGACCCATGGAACGTTGGTTGGTTCACTCACCGAGGACCCATCCCATGCGGCTCGAGTAGCAGCGCAGCGCATCCATGGCGAGCGACTCGAACTCAGCGCGATTGGCCCTTCCGCCCACCTGCGAGAGAACGTCTCGCGCGGACGGATACAAGAGCTGGAGCGCATGGGTCGCCCCCGACTCGAGCGCCGCCCCGAATTGGGGGCCCGCGCCGACGAGCACGTCGCGGATTCGCTGTCGAGCCTGCCGCGTGTGCTCCGAGTGCGCCAATCGAGAAACCGGGGCCTGTTCGAGGAAACGATGCTCGGTCATCGCAAGCGTGGACTGCAGCGAGTCGATCGCGTTCTCGGTCCTCGACGGCCACCAGTAGTCGGCGCCCTCCGCGACCACGTCCTCGACTCCCAGAACGGCGCGGCGTTCGTCGACCGTGAGCAGGGCGGGTGCCCGCCGGTAGAGCCTCCATCCATCCTGGATTTGCGGGACATACGGCCAGAGAAACGTAGCGCCCAACCACCAGGACGCCGTGAATCGGCCGCGGGAAAACTCGATGGCGAGGACCAGCAGTAGATCGTCGACGACACGGTAGAGGGATCGCGTTCGTACGCCGCTCGTGTGTGGGAGGGGGAGAAGACGTCTCGGTGCGAGTGACCTCCCTAGCCTCCGCATGCAGTCATCGACGGTCAGATTCTGCACCCACGCCTCCTCCACCGTTCCATCGCCGCGGCCGCCTCCAGCGATTCACTCGATCCCCAACTCTTCCAGTCGTCGGATTCCATGCGCATCGATCCGACAGCACCACTTGGCCGCAGCCGCCCAGCTCGTCCCGGGCGAACGCTCGACGTGCCCATCCGCGATCAGGGCCGATGGCTTTCCGTCCTCGTCGGGGTCGTCCATGAAGACGGCCACGCTCATCCCTTCGTGGAGCCGCACGAGCGCCCCCGCAGAGTCTTCCTTCTCGTCGTCTTCGCCAGGAGAACCAGATCGGCTTCGACGAGCTCGTTGAAGTCTACGCAGAGCCTGGGTCGGTCGAGCTTCATGACGACTCTCGATCATCGTGCCACGGTGGCGCCGCGCCGGCACCGAGGTGACGCGCGCCTCTCGAAGATTCCTCCTGCTACCCTTCTCGCCGTGGGCAAGTCCCCGAGGCTCTCGGAAGGCCCCGCTCGCTTCCCCTCCTCACATCCGGAGTGGGAGATGCCCGAGTCGGGTCGTCATGGTCGCCTTTGCGAGATGCTCTTTCTCCTCCTGCGAGCCGCCGCGGCGACGCCAACACGGTCGGCAAGGACCACTTCGTCTATTACGACCGCAAGGATCCACGCCGCTGCCTCGCTCCCGACGCCTTCGTGAAGCTCGGTGTCCAAAACCACCTCGTCGACTCGTGGAAGACCTGGGAGCTCGGCGTCCCCGAGCTCTGCATCGAAGTCCTCTCGCCGAGCGACACCGAAGAGAAGCTCACCTTCCGCGAGAAGCTCCGCCGCTACGGGCCCCTCAAGACGCGAGAGCTCGTCGTCTTCCACGCCGACGGCAAACCCGGGAAGCGCCTCCGCGCGTGGGACCGCCGCGGAAGCATGCTGGTCGAGCGCGTCGTCACCGAAGAGCGTACGCCGTGCCGCACGCTCGGCCTCCAGCTCGCCGTCGTCCCCCACGACGAGCTCGGCGCCGCGCGTCGTCTCGTCGATGCGAGCGGCAACCTCGTCCTCACACGAACGCGACCGGGTCGACGCCCAACGACGGCTCGACACCGAACGCGAGGCTCGCATCGCGACCGAAGCGCGGCTCGCTCGCGTCGAGGCCGAGGTCGCCGAGCTCCGCCGTCGCTTCACAAGCGCTGACTTCCGGCGTCAGGAGAGAGCCGGGCGCGCCGGCTACTTGGCGTCCGCGCAGCACCGGAAGCTGATGGCATATCTGAAGCTATCGACCTTCACTTCGGTCATGAGCCTCATGCATGGCGGACTTCCACCTCCCCCGGTCGCATAGCGACCAGGCTGATCGGTCCACTCGAGCGATGCTGGCAGATCCAGCTCATATTTGTTCGGGGGGTCGGGTGGATGGCAGTCGGAGATCGCTGCGTTCGGGCGAAATACCCCGAGGAAACAGACGTCCGACATTGCCTGCGCGTCCTGTCCCCACGGAAACTCGTAGCCATTCACGTCGTGGCATGCGGTGGCGAGCTCATTCACCGAACAGAGTCGCTTCCCGAGACTGGCGCAGTAGTTCTTCGCCAGACACCACGGGACGCAAGTGTTGACCTGCGTGCCCGTGGTCACGGCGCTGGGCGGGCACGTGCCCGACGGAAAACACCCGTTCCCAGGAGGTGCCACCTTCACTTCGTCGGCCGTGGGGGCATGTGTATCGATGCAAAATCCTGCGTCCCCCTTCCCGATCCGCACCATCGGCGGACTCCCATCTACTTGTGGGCAACCGATCTGGTACGGCGCCAGTTCGCTCGCTTCCGCGGTTGCATCCAGCGCGTCGACGTCCCCGTCTTTCGGTCCCGCGTCGACCGCACCGCCACAATCACAGGTCGACCAGGCTCCCCCGGTGCAAACCTGCCCACCCGCGCACGCGCCCGGGCCGATGCACACTCGCGTGTCGCCGTTCGAGCATGTCGTCGCAGGTGTACTGCTCGAGCACGCCGCCGCGACGGCGATCACCGCCGCCGCGAGCGTACCGGCAAGCAACCCGAGCCTTCGCGCGATCATTCCGTGACTCACTGCCCACCTTGCATCGAATCCGTTCTTACCTGAACCGTGGGGCGCTGAGAATGCCTTCCTGCGCGACCGCTTCTTGAACGGCTTCCAGCCATGGTGGCGGATTGCGTCGGCTTCCTTCGCGAAAAGGCTCGACCAGAATCCCTACTGAACTTCCAACTCTCGCGACGCCACGCTCTGCGGCGTCGTTGCGCGCGCTTCCGCCGTGAATACCATCGTCCAACCGTCGACCAGGGTCTGCACTCGGGTACGACTCACGATCTCGATCGAGTAGTACACCGCCACCGGCGGCAGCTTCGCGAGCACTGCCGTCGAGACCGTCCCTTGGCCCGCGGTCGCCGGATAAGCGCAGGTCAGGAACACCGGACCAGCCTTCGTCGCCGCGACGAGCTTCACGACGACGTCGCCGGCCGTATCCCCCGTCCACGCCACCACCAGCGGGTTCGTGCGCACGATGGGTAGCTTCGTCGAGCCAGTCGGCCACGTCGGGGACGTCACCTCGACGTATTTGGGTGTGACGAGCGAGAGGGAAAAGGCGGGAGCGACGGCCCCGGACGCCACGAGGTCGAGCGCCTCTCCCCCGTCCCAGAGGGCGCTCGCGCTGGTGTTCGGCGACAAGTATTCGTTGCCCGAAGGAACCAGGTTCAACGGCTGCTTTGCACCACTCACGACCAGCGTGCCCGCGCTCACCGTCGGCGCCGCGCCGGAGCGGGGCGGAAAACACTCGATCACGCTGCACCCATCCACGATGACCTCGGGAGGGCAGACATCGGGTGGTGCCACCGAGAAGCCCGCGTTCACACTCGACGTCGTCTCCGGCGGAGCTGCGTTCGGCGCGTTCGTCGACGAAAGAAGCACCGCGCCATAGTTCATGGGGGGCGCCGCGTCGGACGAAGCATCCGTCGGTGCATCCGCGCCGGAATCCCCCACCAACGAACTCTGCAGAACCGTCGCTGTCCCATCGCACCCGGCGCAAGCTGCGAGCAACGCGAACGTCGCGACCTTCGAAATTCGGAGCATGTAACTCAGATACCGGACAAGGTAGCGATGGCTCACCGAATCCAGCGTCGGGGCATCTCGCCACACCATGAGCCATCGCTCCGTTCTCGGGGCTCCTACTTGAAGGTCATGCGCTCAGCACGTCACCGTCGCGCCACGCTCGAGCTCGTCCGGAGCGTGCCTGCGCGGGCTCCGATCGATGAGGCCGAGCTCGTCAGGGGCGTGCTCGCAGGTGAAGCCTCTGCGCGGGAAGCTCTCTATCGCCGTCACGTCGAATACCTGTCCGGCATGGTCGTCCGACTGCTCCGCTCGCAACAAGGGAGCGAGGACGTCGTCCAAGACACGTTCGTACTCGCCTTCGAGCGCCTTTCGACCTTGCGCGATCCGTCTGCTCTCCGCAGCTGGTTGGCCGCGATTGCGGTGAGCTTCGTTCGGAGGCGTCTTCGAAAACAGCGCCTGCTCCATGCGCTCGGTCTCGATGGCAGCGAGGACGATGCGGCCCTCGACCGGCTTGCACGCGATGACGCCCCGCTCGAGGCGCGCTCCGAGCTCGCTGCGATCGATCTCGCGCTGCGCGGCGTCGCCGTCAATCAACGCATCGCTTGGATGCTCCGCTACGTCGAAGGTGAGAGCCTCGACGACGTCGCGACCGCCTGCGGCTGTTCACTGGCCACCGTGAAGCGCTGGATCGCGAGCACCGACCGTGTCGTACGCGCCCACCTCGAGATGGAGGGACCATGAAGTCGCTGCGCCCGCCCTACAAGACGATCCTCGGTCCGGACTTCGACGACAAAGCCTCCGATCGCATGTGGCGCAGGATCGAAGCCCGCCATCGCCGCCCGGGCGCGTCGTCGCACGGCGGGAGCGTCGGAGTCGCGCTCGGAGCCATCGCAGGGGCGATCGTCGTGCTCGCAATCGCGCACGTCACGCAGCCGCCGGCGCGGATGCTCGTCGGTACCCACACCGTCCTGGCGACGACCGCGGTGCCCAGCCCAGCGCCGACCGAAAGGACCAGCGCACGGCGCTACTCATCGCGTGGCGAGCCCCAGAGGATCGACCTCGGGATCGCGGTGTTGACCTTCCACGACGCCGACGTCGCCGTCGATCGCTCGGATGACCACGTCTCGATCCGCGTCGAGCGCGGCGAGGTCGACGTTCGGGGCGCGAACGTTCGCGGTGGGAGTGCCCACCTCTCGGCGGGCATGCTGCTGGAGATCGACGCCGAAACGTCGCTACCGGCCGCGCCGAGGACCGCCGCCGCGGTGGTCCCTCCTCCGTCCTGGCGCGCGCTCGCCGCGCGCGGTGCAAACCCGGAGGCGTACGCTGCGCTCGGCGATGGGGGCGTTGGCGCAGCAGCACGGGCCGCATCGGTCGACGATCTGTTGGCTCTCGCGGACGTCGCGCGACTCTCGGGCCACCCGCGAGAGGCCGTCGCGCCACTGCACCGCGTGATCGACGAGGATGCAAGCGATCCTCGCGCCTCCCTGGCGGCGCTCACGCTCGGCCGCGTCGAGTTGGACGAGCTCGACGAGCCCGCCGCCGCCGCGCGAGCGCTCGAGCGAGCGATCGCACTCGGTCCGCCGAAGGCGCTCGAAGAGGACGCCTACGTGCGGCTGGTCGAAGCCCATGCTCGCGCGGGAGACGACGCGGCAGCGCAGCTCGCCTATGATCACGCCGTCGCGCGCTTCCCCGGAAGCCCGCGCGAGCCAACGATGCGCCGATGGATCGAACGACACTGACCGCGAGCACGGTCGCGCTCGCGCTCGGTTTGGGATTGGTCACGACCGAGGCCGGCGCTGCACCGCCCATCGTAAGAGCAGAGAGCACCTGTCCCACGCTCGTCTGGTCCAGCCGCACCTTCGTCGACCTACTCCGCGTCGAGCTGCGCGCCGACCACGTCGAGGTCACCACCGATGGAAATGTGCAAGATGCACCCATCGTCACCGCGACGCCCGAGACCTGTGGTGATGGCGCACGTGGAGCAACGATCGTTCTGCGACGTGGAGAGCAGCGCACGGAGCGGTACGTGGAGCTGAGCGACGTCCCGGCGAACGCGAAAGCGCGCGTGCTCGCGCTCGCTGCAGCCGATCTCCTCCGCGCCAACTTCGCCGCGAGCGCGCCGCCGCCACCAGCCGCCCCCGCCCCGTTCGAGCTCCACGTCGTCGTCGACGCACCTCCCGCGCCAGCGGTCGTGGCGGCGACGCCCATCCTCGTGCCGCCTGCGCCACCACCTCCTCCACCGCGCGCGCTCACCCTCTCGCTCACGGGAGAGGCTCGTAGCTTCCCGAGCGCGAGCACCGGTCTGTTCGGTGGACGGCTCTCGCTCGCATCGCCGTTGGGCCGGTGGTTCTCTCTCGGCGTCGACGCCGACGTCGGAGCGGGCAGCGCACGCGACGCGTTGGGAAGCGTCACGACGCTCGTCCTCGGCGGAGCGGTAGGCGTCGCGCTCGCCGCAGGGCCAGATGCGTTTCGCGTTCACCTAGGTCCCAAGCTCGAGGTCGATTGGGTTCGGTTCGCTGCGAGCGGGAACCTCGCGACGACCCTTGCATCCGCGGCCGACTCGGCGGTCGTCCTGCTCATGCTCTCCGCGACGGCTCACGTGCGCGTCATCGGTGGGCTGTATGGGCTCATCGGTCTCGACGCGGGTGCTTCGCTCCGCGGATACGAAGCTCGCGCCGACGGGCGAACCGTCGCCGGCGTCATCGGACCGATGCTCGGCCTTCGCATCGGAATCGCATGGAGCCCCGGGACCCCGTGACGAGCGCCTGAGCGCGTCAGCTTCGCAGCGCCGCCATCGGCGTGATCCTCGCCGCCCGAATCGCCGGCGCGATCCCGCTCACGACGCCCATCCCCGCCGAAAAGAGCACCGCCGTCACGAAGGTCCCCACCGTCGGGGTGAACCCGAACGACAGCTCCGACCACGTCGCATAGTTCGTCATCGACACGTGTACGAACCCGAGCAATAGCGCCGCCGACGCTCCCACGATCCCTCCGCCGACCGCGAGCGCCGCCGCCTCGAAGAGGAACCCCGCGAACACGCTCGTGCCTTGGAACCCGAGCGCTCGCAGCGCCCCGATCTCCCGCGTCCTCCCCGCAATCGATCCGTGCATGGTGATCACCGCTCCCATCATCGCCCCGACCGAGAAGAGCACCGCCACCAGCGTCCCCATGACGCGGAGGAACGTACTCAGACCCTCGCTCTGCTTCTCCAGGAATTGCTTCTCCGTCTCCACGCTGAGCCCGAGTCGCTTGTCCGACTCCACGTTCGCGCGGAGCGACTCCACCGCCGCCGCGTTCGCCAACTTCACGCGCAGCGACGAGGTGCTCCCCACGCGCCCGAACGTCGCGCGCAACAGCTCGCGATCGAGCCACACCTCGGACTCGGCCGCGTCGCCGGCGTCGCTGAAGACGCCCACGATCTTCACCGGGCGCCCATGGCGCAGCTCGAGCGCGTCACCGATCGTCAGGTGCGCGAACCGCCCTCGCACCTGCATCCCCACGATCGCCTCGTCCGCCCCCGGCGCCGGCATTCTCCCTTCCACGAGCGCGAACTGCGGGCGCATCGCGCGCCCTTCGTCGCCCATCCCGCGCAGCGTCACGTTCCCGAAGCCCTCGGCGCCGACCTTCGGCAGCGCCGCCACCACGACGACCTCGCTCGACGACGGCGCATCGCCGGCCGCCGCGCGCACGACGTCCGCGTCCGCGCTCGCGAAGCTCGAGTTGAGCTCCGCCGTGCTGCCGCTCCGGAGCACGACGGCGACGTCGTCGCGTCCGCGGCCGGCGAGCGTGCGCTCCACTCCGGCGCCGAGCATCAGCGACGCCGAGAACACCAACGCGACCAGCGCGATTCCGCCCGCCGCCGCCGCCGACGTGCCCTTGCGCACGAGGAGACTCCTCAAGTTGTACCGAATGGGGATCATGTTCGTTCCTCCGCTCTCACGCGACCCGGCGCAACGAATCCAGAACCGGTGCGCGCGCCGCCGCGGCCCCCGGAACCACGCCCGCGAGCGTGCCGACCACGAGCGCGCCCGCGAGTGACTCCGCGATCACGCGCCCGCTCACACGGAACACGGGGAACATCGTCGCCAGGTTCTCCTCGAAGAACTTGCCGACCCCGTGGTCCACGAACCCCACGCCGAGGGCCAGCCCGAGGAGCGACCCCACCGTCGCGATCACGGCGGCCTCCAGCGCGACGACCAGCACGATCCGCGAGGGCGCGACGCCGATCGCCTTCAGCGTCGCCCACTCCGCGGAGCGCTCCCGCACCGAGAGCCCGACCGCGTTCATCAGGACGAGCGCCATGATCCCGAGGAGCACGAGCGCCAGGATCGAGATCACGTCCAGCACCGCCGACACCATGCCGAGGAAGCCGGTGCTGAACGCGCGCTCGTCCTGCGACAGCGTGCGCACGTCCCGCTCGGCGAAGACCTGATCGAGCGCCTTCGCCGCATCGGCCGCGCTCGCGCCGCCAGCGGTCTTGCTCGCGAGCCAACCGACCTCGCCGCGCTGATCGAGCGGACGCCCTTCGTCGAAGCGCGACCAGTGGAAGAAGAAGGTGTTGCGATCGGCGCCCTTCACCGGCGTCGTGTAGGTGCCACGGAGCGTGAACGTCCACGGCTGGCCGTCGGGCGCGGGATAGATCGGGCTCTCGAGCGTGATCCGATCGCCGATCTTCCAGCCGAACTTCTCCGCGAGCGGTGCGCCGACGATGGCGCCGTTCTTGTCCTCGAGGAAAGCCGCCTTCTGATCGGGTGGGATGACCGCCTCGTCGTAGACGTCGAAGTAGGTCTCGCCGTCGACCGCGTAGGTCGCGAAGAAGTCCTGCTCGCGACCAGGCACGCGGCCCCCGAACCAGCTCGCCCAGCTCACCGTCTGGAGGAGCGGCGTACCGGCCGCCGTCTTCGCATCACGTGCATCTTGCACATAGCGATAGGGCAGCCCCATCACGAACGTGACTTCGTTCCGCGTGTACAGTCGATCGCGGCGCGCGTACTCGACCGCGCCGTCCCACGAGCAACGCGCGACGCGCAGCGTGAGGAACGTCATCGTCGTGAACGCGAGCGCGAGCACCGTCATCGCGAAGCGCGTCTTGTTCCGGACGACGTTGCGCCGGACCAGGGTGGCGAGGTTCACGCGTCACCGCCCTTGGCCAATGCGCCCTTGTCGAGCTTGCGGCACGTGTCCGCCCGCGCCGCCGCCGCCGGATCGTGGGTCACCATCACGATCGTCTTCCCGAACTCCGCGTGGAGCTTCACGAACAAATCCAAGATCTCGTCCGCGCTCTTGCGATCGAGATCGCCCGTCGGCTCGTCTGCCACGATGAGCGCGGGGTCGTGCACGATCGCCCGCGCGATCGCGACCCGCTGTTCCTGCCCACCGGAGAGCTGCTTCGGCAGGTGGTTCATGCGCTCCGCGAGCCCGACGATCTCGAGCGCGGTCTTCGCGCGCCGACGCCGCTCGGCCGACCCCATCGAGAGGAACATCAAGGGCAGCTCGACGTTCTCGAGCGCGCTCAGCACGGGGAGCAAGTTGTAGGTCTGGAACACGATCCCGAGGCTCTGCGCGCGCCACTCCGCGAGCGCACGATCCCCGAGCTGATCGAGTCGCACGCCCCCGACCTCGACCGAGCCGCTCGTCGGCCGATCGAGCCCCGCGATCAGGTGGAGCAACGTGCTCTTCCCCGAGCCGGAGGGCCCCATCAGCGCTTCGAACGCACCCGCGCCCACGTCGAGGTCGAGCCCCGCGAGCACCGGCACCTTCTCGCCGCCGCGCACGTACTCCTTGTTCAACCCGCGCACCTTGATCGTCGCACCCTGTACGTCGCTCATCGCCCACTCTCCTTCGTTGCGCCGTGCGTTTCCTTCGCGTCGATCCGGACGCGTGCAGCCATCCCCACCCGCAGCGGGACGTCCGTCCGATCGATCCGGAGCTTCACCGTCGCCGTCGCCTTCGCCTTGTCGACGCGCGGCGCGAAGCCGACCACCTTCGCCGCGAGCGGCTCGGGCACCGCGTCGAGCCGCACCTCCGCCGTGGCTCCGGGCTCCACGCTCGCCAGCCGAGACTCCGGCACGTCGGCCGCGACGAGGAGCGCTCCCGCCAGCTCGAACAGCGGCACCCCCGCTAGAGCGACGTCACCCACGGCCGGCGGTCGCGTCACCACCGTGCCCGCGAACGGTGCGACGAGCCGATGCAGCGCGAGCCGCGCATCGAGCACACCGACCTCCGCGTTCGCCGCGATTGCATCGGCGTTGGCAGCGTTGATCGAACCGCCGAGCACGCGGAGCCGGGCATCCCCGTCGTCGACGGTGGCCCGGGGCGTCGCGCCGAGCGTGACGAGCCGCCGCTCGCGCTCGGTCGCGAGCTCCGCCTCCGCGCGCGAGTAGCGCGCGACGGACGCGCGGGCGTTGGCCGCACCGGCGCGGGCGAGCGCTGCGGTGCGCATCGCGCCGAGCTCCGTCGCGTCGAGCTCGACGAGCAACGCCCCCGCGCTCACTGGATCGCCCTCGCGGACGTGCACCGCCGCGACGCGCGCCATGACGGCCGCGGCGATGCGCGCGTGCTCGTCGTCCTCGACGAAGCCGCTGCACGAGATCGTTCCGGCACGAGGAGGCGCGACCGCGCTGGAGGGCGCGACGTTCCCGGCGCCGCTCGCTTGCCCGTCCGCCACCCGAGCCGTGTCGCCGTGCCGCCGCACGCCGAGCACCACGCCCCCGGCGATCGCAGCCACGGCGAGCGCCGCCACCGCGCGCGCCCAACCCGAGCCGGACGCCGGGGGAGGCTCGGGCGCCGCGGGGCGCCGGAGCGACGCGAGGGCCCGCCCGACCGCGTCTCCGTCAGCATCTCGGCCGTTCGTTGACTCCATGAACAAGTATCTTAGTTGCTAAACTAAATGAGTCAACCCCCTTGACGAGCGACCGCGTCGACCTCCACGGTGGAGGCGTGAAACGCAGCAAAAAGGACCTCGTCGCCGCCCTCGGCCTCCTCGGCCGCGAGATGAGCACGCGGACGGTGCTCTTCCACGAGGCGGCCGCTTCCCGCGTCGGGCTCGGAGTCACCGACTACAAGTGCCTCGACTACGTGCAGCGCGCGACCGAGCCGATGCATGCCGGCAAGCTCGCCGAGCTCACCGGGCTCACCACCGGCGCGATTACGGGCGTCCTCGATCGCCTCGAGCGCGCGGGCTTCGTGCGGCGCGAAAAGGACCCGAACGATCGCCGGCAGGTCGTCGTTCGGCTCGTGCCCGCCGTGGTCGACGCGTACGCGCGCGAGATCTTCGAGCCGTTCGGCGCCGCGTGGGAGGAGCTCTCGAACCGCTACTCCGTCGACGAGCTCGAGCTCATCGAGCGCCACTTCGCCGAGAGCATCGCGCTCCTCGAGCGCGAGACCGCCCGCGTGCGCGGCATCACCCCGACCACCGAAGCCGTCGAGGCGACCAACGACGGCGCAGAGCTCGGCGGCATCAAGCGGGGCTTCCTCGAGTTCCTACGCGGAGCCTCCGGCTACGAGATCGTCACCGCGCCCGGTCGCTTCCTCTACCGCGCCGAGTTCGAGGGCACGGCACCGAAGATCCAGACGAAGGCCGGGCACGTGTCGGTCAAGGCCGGAGGGGGCATCTTCGATTGGCGGAGGAGCGGGGGCCGCTTCACCCTGACGGATGCCATTCCCTGGCGCTTCGTCGTCCACGGCGGCATCAGCCGCTCCTCGGTGCGAACGGGCGACATCACGCCGGAAGAGGTCACGATCCACGGTGGCATGAACGAGGTAGAGATCCAGCTCGGGCGCCCCGAGGGTCCAGTCGCCGTCCGCGTGCACGGTGGTGCGAGCCGCGTCACGTTCTCGTACCCGAAAGGTACCGCGGTGCGGATCGAGATCCATGGCGGCGTGCACAAGCTCACGACGGACATGCTCGAGCTCGGCTCGGCCGACGGCGTGATCCGCTGGGAGTCCCCCGGCTTCGGGCGCGCGGAGCGCGGGTTCGACTTCGCGATCCACGGCGGCGCGTCGGAGCTGTCGATCCGGACGGCTGCGTGAGAGCACGACTCGCGCTCGGCGCGATGGCCGTCGCGTGCGCGCTCGGCTCCGCGAGCGCGTGCGGCCGCAGCGATCCGCCACCGCCACGGCTCGTCGTCCCCGTCGGGTACGACGCGTTCCGCGCTTGGGAGAAGTGGGATCACCTCCGAATCGGTACGCGCACCATCATGCGGAGCACCTACGATCGGACGGGCGGCAACGACTCGGCCGACGCGAGCCACTACCTCCGCGCCGAGGCGAGTGGCCTCGCCATCCCGCTCGACCTCGAGGGCGCCGGCGTCCTGTCGTTCGTGCGCACCAACTTCTGGCACGGCAGCCCATGGCACTATCGGGTCGACGGCGTCGATCACGTCGTGACCGAATCGTCGACCGCCAGCCCCGAGTCGCCCGTCCCCGGCTCCGTCTTCCTGCCGACGGCGGCGTTCCCCCACCCGCTCGCACTCACCTGGGCCGAGACGAACGGCGCCGATCTGAGCTGGGTGCCGATCCCGTTCCGCGCATCGATGACGCTCGGCTACGAGCGCACCTTCTACGGCACTGGCTACTACATCGCGCAGCTCTTCCCGATCGACGCGTCGGAGCTGTCGCAGCCGCTGTCTTCGTGGGGCGAGGAGCCTCCCCCGCCCGACGTCGTCTCGCTCTTGCAGCGCGCAGGCACCGACATCGCTCCGGTCGACGGCCTCGCAGTCCACGAAGGCACCGCCGCGATCCCCGCGAGCGGAGCGGCGCTCGTCACCGAGCTGGCGGGCTCACGGACGATCCGGGCGCTCCGGCTGCGGGTCGCGAAGAGCGATGCGCTCGCGCTCGGCCGGGCGCGGATCCGCATCACGTGGGACGACCACGCGCTCCCCTCGGTCGACGCACCCGTCGCCCTCTTCTTCGGCGCAGGCACGCTCTACCAACGCGAGCCGCGGGAATGGCTCGTGAAGGCTTTGCCGGTGAACGTTCACGACGATGGGCCCACGCTCACGCTCGCGACGTATTTCCCGATGACCTTCTTCACGCGCGCGCGGATCGAGCTCGTGGGCACCGGAGAGGACGTGCCCAGCGTCGCCTGGCACGTGCGCGATGCGGCCTACGACGAGCCACCGGAGTGGGTCGGCTACTTCCACGCGACCTTCCGCGATCACGGCGTCCCCGTGCCGGGCAAGGACCTCGTGCTCCTCGACACGCGCGAGACCGAGGGCGGCGGAGACCGGTGCGGGACGTTCGTGGGCACGTCGTTCAGCTTCTCGGATCGCGCCAACCTGACCACGCTCGAAGGCGACCCCCGCTTCTTCTTCGACGACAGCGACTCGCCTCAGGGCTACGGGACCGGCACCGAGGAGTGGGCCGGCGGCGGCAACTACTGGGGCGGCAAGACGATGACGCTTCCGCTCGCGGGGCACCCGGTGGGGGCGCCGTCGCTCGAGGTCGCGCAGTCGCCCGAGGATGCGATCGAGAGCGCGTACCGCTTCTTGCTCCCCGACGCGATGCCGTTCGGGCGGAGCGCGCGGATCCAACTGGAGCACGGCGGTTACGACGACTCGACGGAGCACTACCGGAGCGTGGTCTTCTGGTACGGCGCAGATCGCGCGTGCTTGGTCCCGACGGACGCGCTGCACGTCGGCGATCCGAACGACGAAGCGGCCCACGCGTATCGATCACCCGAAGCGTCGGCACCGGAGACGCTGAGCTCGCGCTGGGAGTGGGGCGTCGATCACGCGGGGCCGGTGGAGATTCAGCCCGAGACGAGTGACGTCGGGCGCCACACGACGACGACGAGCGAGATGACGTTCGCGATCGATCCCGACAACCGCGGCGTGCTCTTGCGGCGCAAGCTCGACTACGGGTACGCCGACCAGCGCGCCGAGGTCTTCGTCGCGGACGATCGACCGGATGCGCCGTTCGTCAGCGTCGGGGCCTGGCTCACGGCGGGCTCGAACCGGTGCGTGTTCTCGTGGCCCAAAGACGAGCGGGGCGCGCTGGCGCCCGCGGTCCAGGAGTCCAACCGACGCTGGCGCGAGGACGAGCTCTTGCTCCCGCGCTCCCTGACGGCGGGGCGATCGCGGATTCGCGTCCGCTTCGTGTTCGCGCCGAAGAACACGCCGCTCCTGCCCAACGACGTGCCGCCGCGAGGCCCGGCCTGGACCGAGTTCCGCTACTGGGCCTATGCGTGGAAATGAGGAGTCGAAGGTCGACTCCGTCCCTCAGGGCTTCTTGATCAGGAGCTCCACGTTGCGGTCCGACGCGACGCCCGAGCCCTCCGCGCACCAGCCGCTCGTGTAGTCCAGGACGCCGAGCTTCTTCGCGTCCGCCGCGACGGGGTCGCCCTCGGTCGAGTAGTCCGCGAGGATCGCGCGGAGGCGGATCCAGCCGTTGTCCTCGTCGATCAGCTCGATCACGCGGAGCTGGTGCGGGTAGTCGGCGAGCGCGCTCGTCATGACCTCCCACCAGCCGTGCCCCGCCGCCGGTTCCTGGTAGCGCACGCGGTGCTCGTGCGAGTGCCCGACGATGCTGAAGAGCACGTTGTCGTACTGACCGATGAAGGTCTTGTACTCGTCCTGCGTCATCGCATCGTCGACCTTCTTGCCGCCGAGGCCCGTGCCGTCCCCCAAGCTGCCCACGGCGTGGTGCGACGCGAGGAGCACGAGCTTCCCGTCCGCCTTCGCCTTGTCGAGCGCCGGCTTCACGTAGGTGTCGATCTCGCTCTTCTTCATCACGCCTTCGGACGCGCCCGTCGTCGCGGCGGTCGTGTCCAGGATGACGAAGCGGAACGGCGTGTTCGGGATGTCGAACGTGTAGTACGCGCGCCCGGTCTGCACGTTCGCCTGCGTCATGCCGTGGCCGCCCTTGTGCGCGACGACCTTCGCCATCACGTCCGGCGGGTTCAAGTGCTTGCGCCGCGCATCGACCGGCAAGTCGTCGATCCCGAGCCCACCGCCGGGGATGCGCCAATCGCGCGTGCCACCGACCGCCTTCGCCCCGAGCGCCTGGTTCTTGTACTCGTCGCTGACGACGAAGTTCCCCTGCACGAGGACGTCGTGGTTCCCGTTCACCCAGTAGAACGGCATCTTGAGGCCCTCGGCCACGAACGGGTCCTTCCCGTCGTTGCCGGCGCCCTTCACCGGGTCGTCGTCGTTGCCCGAGTCGCACTCGACCGACGGCGCACCGCCCAGGATGTCGAGCACCCAACCGAGCTCGTTGTCGAGCGCGCTGTCCGCGTTGTCGCCCCCGAGAAGCACGAAGTCGATCGGCGACTTCGCGTTCAGTGCGTTGATGGTGCGCACCGCCGCGTTGACCACGCGACACTCCGCGCCATCCTGCGGGCGGAACGCACCCGACGTCGCACCGGGCGTGTCGAAGCGAACGAGCCGCGTCGGCGCTTCGTCGTCGGCGAGCTGCAAGTCGGGCAGGTGCACGAACCGCGCGAGCACCTTCTTGTTCGGGCCGGCGGGCGGCTCCGTCTGGTTCGGCGGCAGACGCTCCGTCGTGTTCTCGCCCGGGCCGGTCGTGTAGTCGCCGTAGCCCTGACCGAGGAGCTCGGCCCGCACGTCGGGATCGAACAGATACTTCGCCGTGTCCGGCTGGGTGATGCGCGTCTTCGACGGAACGAGCGTCTGATCGAGCGTCGTCTTCGCGTCGGCGAGCGCCGGGAGCGAGACCGGATCGTACTTCGACGGGCCCACCGGCCCCACGCCGTCGGTCGAGGAGCATGCCCAGAGGAACGCGAGCGTGAGCGCGGAAAAGGAGGAGAAGCGCATCCTCGGAGAATGACCTCGTTTCGAAACGGTGGCAACCCGGTCACGAATCGACAGCGGCTCGATGGCGTTTCGGAAGCGCGCCGTCCCCACGCCAGATCGTCGGGAGACCGCGACCGATCCGCCACGCGAGCGCGTCATGGTGGCGTGCGGAAGGAGGTCCGCGCGGCCATGAGCTCCATCACCAACGACGAGTTCTTCTTCCGTGAGCTCGGAGGCCTCGCCGCGAGCTGTACCGAGGCCGCGGCCCAGCTCGTCGGAGCCGCGCGCGGCGATCGCACCGTCGCGAGCTGCACCGAACGGATCGCGGTCCTCCACGCCGACGCACGCGCGCGCGATCGGAAGCTGCGCGAGGCGCTCGTCGAGACGTGGCTGCTCCCCATCGATCGCGACGATCTGCGAGAGGTCTCCGCGTCGCTCGTACGCATCCTCGAGGCGGAGGAGTCGATCGCGGCGGCGCTCGGCGGCGCGAAGCGCGACCCGAGCCTGGTCGAGCTGGCCGACCTGCTCGCGCGGGGATGTGCGGCCGTCGAACGGTCGACGACGTTCGTCGCAGAGCTCCGAAGGAACCGCGACGCCATCGACGCCACGCGTGACGAGGAGCTCGCCATCGTCGAGGCCGCGCGCCGCACGCTCGCCGGCACGCTCGGGCGGAAGCTCGATCCGGGCGCGCTGCTGGACACGGTCGCGCTCCGGGACGTCCTCGAGCGGCACCGGCGCGGCATCGACGCGCTCCACCGCCATGCGCTGCTCCTCGAGAGCCTGCTCCTCGAATACGCCTGATCGGCTAAGCTCGGCCGGATGCGGCTCCTATCTCCGGCCCTCGTCCTCGCGCTCGTCGCGCTCTTCGCACCTGCCTGCAATCGCGGCACCGATGCCGCGCCCTCCACGAGCGCCGCGCCCTCCAGCGCGCAAGCCCCGGCGGCGTCGGCGCCGAAGCCCGTCGACAGCGCCATGGTCGACCACTACAGCGCTCACGGCGTCGTGAAGTCGGTCGACGTCGAGAAGAAGAAGCTCTCGATCGCGCACGACGACATCCCCGGCTTCATGAAGGCGATGACGATGCCGTTCGAGGTGAAGGACGCCGCGCTGCTCTCCGGCATCGCCGCCGGCGACACGGTCGATTTCTCGTTCACCGACGATGGGAGCGGCCACCTCGTCATCGACAAGCTGGCGAAGAAATGAACCCCACCGCCCGACTCCAGACCCCGCGCATCCTCTGGGGAGCGCTCGTGTTCGCCACCCTCATGATCGGCGCGCTGCCCTGGATTGCGCAGCACCCCGATCAAACGCCGAACCCGATCATGCTCCCCGCGCTCGGGGGCATGTCGCTCGTCCTCGCGGTCCTCGGCCTCGTGTTCCCCGAGATGCAGCTGAAGATCGGCCTCGCGCGGCGGCTCAGCGGCAAGATCGTCGAGCGCCCGAACCCCGCCGCCGAGGTCACGTTCCGCGAGGCCGCACCCCCGCTCAAGGAGTTCGACGACCCGAGCTCCGCGTGGACCAACGCGCTGATGGTCTGGCAGCCCGCGTTCATCATGAAGCTCGCGCTCGCCGAGTCGATCGCGATGTTCGGGCTCGTGCTCTCGATGACGGGGTTCCCTCAAACGACGAGCATCCCGTTCACGGTGCTCGCTGCGACGCTCCAGCTCGTTCGCTTCCCCACCGCGGAGAAGCTCTCGCGCGCGGTGGAGAAGGCGACGGGCGTTCCGCTCCCGCTCTCCTGATCACTGCGTCACGACGCCTTCGTCGACGGCGGCTCGCTCTTTCGGTCGTCGCGCACCGCCGCGATCGGGACGGGCGGCTTCGCCGGTGGGGCATTCGGCGTCACTGACTCCGCCGGGAGCCGCTCGAGCACGGCGCCGGTCGCGCCCGCGCCGAACGCGGCGCACGCGAGGTGGACGAGGACGGCGGCCAGCGTCGACTCGTGGAGGAAGAAGAGCGCGACCTCGCCGGCGGTCGCGAGCGCCGCGATGCCTCCGGCGACCCGACGGATCGGGAGCGCACGGTCGGAGAGAGCCACGCGCGCGGCAGCACCCGCGAGCGCCAAGAGCAGCGCTCCTTCGACGACCGTCGCGCTCACGTCCAGCGCGACCGCAGCTCCCGCCCCCGCGAGCAAGAGCGCGCCGAGCACGAGGAGCGCTCCCGTCGTCGCGCCGCGCCCCGGCGCCACGTTGGACTCGGGTGCATCTTCCTCGAGCATCGCCTCGTCGGCTTGATAGAGGCCCCACACGAGCGCGACCTGAGCGTCGCCGCGGAGCAGCTCGGCGATCGCACCGAGCTCCTCCTTCGACGGACCGTCCGCACCGAGACCTTCGGAGAGCTTGGCGAGGAGCGCGTCGTCTTCGGTCGCGCTCCGGTACGCGAGGTCGATCGCTCCGCTGATCCCGCGCTTCTCGATCTGCTGCCAGTGCTCGGGGAGCGCGCTCAAGAGGAGCGCCTCGTCGACCCAGGCCAGGATCTGCCGCCGCTCGAACGCGGTGTTCCGATAGAGGCGGAGCGGATCGACCATCGCCATCGCGTACGCGTCGGTGATGCCCTCTTCGGCCAAGCGCTCCGCGATCTCGGGCGTGATCCCGCGGAGCTGCGTGAGCGGCACGACGCGCGGCGACGTCGCGGCGGCTTGCGCGCGCCCGAACCAGACGCGGCGGACGCCCTCTTCGATGATGCCGAGCACGTACTTCGGAGCGACGCCGGCGACGAAGTAGACGGCGGAGTACGTCCAACCGCCGTCGGCGCCGTGATCGGGGCGCCAGATCATGGCGAGCACGCCGCCGAAGAGCGGCGCGAGCGCGAGCGAGACGGCGGCCCAGGTCGCGGCGCCGCTCGTGAGGTCGCGCCGGAGCGAGCGCTGCCCGAGATCGATGAGGACGTAGACGGCCGCACCGGACGCGGCGAAGCGCGCGCCCTTCTGTGCAGAGTGCACGAAGTCGGGAGTCGCGACCGCTTCCATCCGGTTCCAGAGCGGGGACGAATAGAGGAGCTCGAAGATCGCCACTCCGAACAGGAACATCATCACCGCCGGGATCCCGTAACGGACCGCGATGACGTCGGCGGAGAACTCCCGATCTTCCTTCGCGGTGGCGCGCTCGAGGAGCGGCTTCATCGACTTGGGCGCGCGATCGAGATCGACCGCCGAGAGGTTGCGCCGCCGCGTGAGACGCAGGTAGGTGCCGTGGCGCACGATCAACACCGACGGGACGGCGGCCAGGATCCAGCCCCACTTCCCGACCTCGATCGCGTAGAGCACGCCGTCCATCGCGAGCACGCCGCCCGCCAGGCAGAACAGGACGAGCGAGAGCGTCCCCCAAGCGCCGCGGCCGGATTGGGCCGCGCCGCGGAGGATCATCCCGAGCAGGGCGAGGACCAAGGCCCCGACGGCGGCCTGCCCATAGTGATTGGAAACGATCGCCTGAAGACTCGCCAGACTCGACGCCATGATCCCCCCGCTACTCACGAGTATACGCGGGGGGACGCTCGAAAGTTGGATGTCTGACGGGAAAGGGCCTCAGACGCCTTGCGTCAGACGCCCGGCGCGGTAGTCCTCCCACGCCTGCTTGATCTCGTCGTCGGTGTTCATGACGAACGGGCCCGAGCGCGAGACCGGCTCGCCCAGCGGGCGGCCCGCGAGCACGAGCGCACGACCGCTCGCCGCGTCGCACGAGAGCGCGAGGCTCCCCTTCCCGCCGAGCACTGCGACCTGCCCCTGGCGAACTTCGCGCCGGCCGTCCCCGATCCGGAGCGCTCCATCGATCACGTAGAGGAAGGCCGCATGGCCCTCGGGCAAGGCCTCGAGCACGCTGCCGCCCTTCTCGAGCGCGACGTCGGCGAACACCGGGTCCGTCGCGATGCCCGTCACCGGACCGGTGCGGTCGAAGGCCGTCCCCGCGATCACGCGGATCTTGGCGCGGTCGCGGGCGACCTCGGGGATCCGCTCCGTCGGGATGTCCTGATAACGGGGCCGGATCAGCTTGTCGGTCCGGGGGAGGTTCACCCAGAGCTGGAACCCCCACATCAATCCCCGCTCCTGCTTGGGCATCTCGCTGTGGACGATGCCGTGCCCCGCCGTCATCCACTGCGCGGTCCCGGGACCGAGGTGCCCGTGGTTGCCGACGCTGTCCTTGTGCTCCATCGCGCCGTCGATCATGTAGGTGACGGTCTCGAATCCCCGGTGGGGATGCTCGGGGAAGCCGGCGCTGTAGTCGTTCGGGTCGTCGCTCTTGATCTCGTCGAGGAGCAGAAACGGGTCGAGCATCGCCAGGGCGCGCCCGCCGACCGCGCGCCGGAGCTTCACCCCCGCGCCGTCCACGGTGCCCTGCGCGAGCACGATCGAGTCGACCTCGCGGACCGAGCGCGCAACCTTCGCCGGGAGCGGAGCGGCTTCTTCTTTGGTGCAGCCGAGGGCGGCGGCGCCGACGGTGCCTGCGGTCCCGAGGAGCAGCTCTCGACGACGAAGGATCATGCGGAGTCGAGGTTAGCACCCCCCACGCGCTCGACCGCACCGGTGATGAAGGTCGATGTGGGTGCACCTCGGCTGACGCGATGCACAATCGCATAACGGTGTGATGATCCCGTTGGTGGGGCGATCCGCCTTGGGTTAAGCTCCGCGTCGCCGAGGGAGGCCGTCATGGTCGCACGTCCATTCTTCGCGAGCGCGACGCTCGCCGCGGTGCTGGGGATCGGATTCGTCACCGGCTGCGCGCGCGGAACGACGGGGGACGACGGCGAAGACGGGGGCGGCGTCATCCCGGACGCGAGCACGCTCGACGTGAAGCCTCCGCCGGACGGCGCAGTCGGTTGCGGCAACACGCAGACGAACCCGCAGAACTGCGGTTCGTGTGGCCACGCGTGCGCGACCGGCGCGACGTGCACCGCCGGCCAGTGCGCGTGCCCGAAGGGCGAAGTCTGCGGCAACGCCTGCATCGACACCCAGACCGACGCGAAGAACTGCGGCTCGTGCGGCAACGTCTGCACGGGCGGCAACAACACGTGGAGCTGCGTCGCCGGCAAGTGCACCGTCGGCTGCAGCGGCAGCCAGACGGCGTGCAACAACGTCTGCGTCGACACCAACACTGACGCCAACAACTGCGGCTCGTGCGGCAACGCGTGCGGCGCGCTCTCGTGTTGCGGCGGGAGCTGCAAGGACACGAAGACCGACATGGCCAACTGCGGGTCGTGCGGCAACGCGTGCAGCGGCGGGAAGACGTGCATCAACTCCTCGTGCTCGGCGTGCGACGGCCCGCTCCTCGGCTCGTGCGGCCACAACGCCTGCACCACCGGCCCCAAGCTCTCGATCGGGTGCGACGGCCTGTCGCTCTGCGTGACGCAGGTCTGCGCGAACCACCCGCTCTGCTGCCTGCTGAATTGGGACGCGAGCTGCGTGACCGCGGTCAAGAACGAGTGCGGCTACTCCTGCTCCGGTTGCTGAGTCGGTGCTGAGTCGCCGCTGTTTCTGGCTCTCGGCCCGAACCTCCAGTAAGCTTTTGCCGTCGGGAGGCAATTTCCCATGGCTTCGCGTGCACGCTGGCTGACGACGGTACTGGGGGCCGGTGGAATCGTACTCGTCGCCTGCGCGACGGGGAGCGTCGGGACCAACACCGATCCTGGCGGCGGGAAGGACGGCGGCTCCACGACCGACGCCGGCAAGCGCGACACGGGGACGATCCTCCCCGACGGCGGCGGGTGCGGCAACGTCCAGACCGATCCGAAGAACTGCGGCTCGTGCGGCAACGTCTGCCCGTCGGGTGCATCCTGCAGCGCCGGCAAGTGCGCCTGCAACAGCGGCACGCTCTGCAACGGCGCCTGCGCGGACACTCAGACCGACGCGAAGAACTGCGGCTCTTGCGGCACCGCCTGTACGGGTGGCCCGCCGAACTCGACGTGGAGCTGCGTCGCCGGCAAGTGCACGCTCGGCTGCAGCGGCGGGCAGACGGCGTGCAACAGCGTCTGCGTCGACACGAACACGGACCCGAACAACTGTGGCTCGTGCGGCAACTCGTGCGGCAATCAGTCGTGCTGCAACGGGAGCTGCACGAACACGTCGACCGACAACAACAACTGCGGCAACTGCGGCACCGTGTGCTCGGGCGGGAAGACGTGCTCGAGCGGCTCGTGCAGCTCGTGCGACGGCCCCAACACGGGGACGTGCTCGCACAACGCGTGCAAGACGGGCGGGCCGCTGGTCAGCGGCTGCGACGGCCTCACGGCGTGCGTGTCGCTGGTCTGCTTGCTCGACTCGTTCTGCTGCTCGAACACCTGGGACTCCACGTGCGTGGGCGAGGTGTCGGACTTCTGCGGCTACACCTGCTTGGGGTGCTGAGCGTCACGCAGGCACCCAGGAAAGCGGGCTCCGTTGACGTTGTCGAGCGTTGACGTTGACGTTGACGTTGACGTTGACGGCGACGGCGACGGCGACGGGACGCTGGCTCATCGACACAGCTTGGTGGTCATCGCGACGATCCGCTCCAGGAGCTCGACAGCTTGCCGATGCTCGTCCTCGTCCAGGAGCTCGAGGACCTGCATGGCGTCGATGATCGCGGCGCACTCCATCGCGGAGCCGCGCGCGATGGCGTAGTGACGCGCTCCGTCCGGCCCGGTCGCGCGGCCGGCACCTTCCGCTACGTTGAGAGGGATGGAGAGTGCTGCCCGTCGCAGCTGGTCCGCGAGCTTCGCGTTTCCCTTTGGGAGTGAGCCCAAGAGGCGCATCGACAAGGCGAGGAACTGAATCGAGCACTTGTAGACGTCGAGCCGCTGGAAGCTGAGCATGCCGGCACATCGGCAACAGCGGGGGTCAAGTTGCTTGCTATCGCCCCGTCGCCGTCGCCGTCGCCGTCAACGTCAACGTCAACGCTCACGACAACGTCAACGAAGCGAACGTCCGGTGAGTCAGTATTGGCTTTTGCTGCCCAGCTCGATCACAGCGACGCTTCCGCCGCCGCGATCGTCGCGTCGATGTCCGCTTCGGTGTGGGCTCCGCTCAGGAACGCCGCCTCGTATTGGGACGGCGGCCAGTACTGGCCGCGCTCGCGCATCCCGCGGTGGAAGGCGCCGAAGCGCGCGGTGTCGCTCGCCTTCGCGTCGTCCCACGAGTGGATGGGACCGGCTGCGAAGAACAGGGTGATCATCGAGCCGACGCGCTGGACGCAGCCCGTGACGCCCTTCTTCTTCAGGGCGGCATTGAAGCCCGCTTCGAGCCGGGCGCCCAGGCGCTCGAGCTTCTCGTAGAGGCCCGCGTCGAGCCGCTCGAGCGTGGCCAGCGCCGCGCTGACAGCGACCGGGTTCCCGCTCAACGTACCCGCTTGGTACACGGGGCCGAGCGGAGCGACCTTCTCCATGATCGCACGGCGACCGCCGTAGGCGGCGAGCGGCATGCCGCCGCCGACGATCTTGCCGAGGCACGTCATGTCGGGGCGGAGCCCGGTGACACCCTGCATCCCACTTTGGGACAGGCGGCAGCCGGTCATGACCTCGTCGAAGATGGAGACGGCGCCGTTCGCCTTGCAGACCTCCAGGATCGCCTCGAGGAACCCCTTCTTCGGCGGCACGCAGCCCATGTTCCCGACGACCGGCTCCACGATGACGGCCGCGATCTCCTTGCCTCGCGAAGCGAAGAGCGCGCGGAGGGCCGCCTCGTCGTTGAACGGGAGCGTGGCGGTGTTCCCGGCGGTCCCGCCCGGGACGCCCGCGCTGTCGGGCACGCCGAGCGTGGCGGCGCCGGACCCGGCCTTCACGAGGAGGAAGTCGGCGTGGCCGTGGTAGCAGCCCTCGAACTTCACGATGACGTCGCGCCCCGTGAACCCGCGCGCGACGCGGAGCGCCGCCATCGTCGCCTCGGTGCCGCTCGACACCGCGCGCACCATCTCGATGCTCGGGTAGAGCGCACACACCTTCTCGGCGAAGCGCACCTCGAGCTCGGTCGGCGCGCCGTAGCTCGTGCCGCGCCCGACCGCGTCGGTGATGGCGCGGAGTACGTCGGGCTGAGCGTGGCCGAGGATCATCGGCCCCCACGAGCCGATGTAGTCGGTGTACTTGTTCCCGTCGGCGTCCCACAGGTAAGCGCCCTCGGCGCGGGCGACGAAGATCGGGTCGCCCCCGACGGCGCGGAACGCACGCACGGGGCTGTTGACGCCACCAGGGATCACGCGCTGCGCGCGGGCGAAGAGCTCGGTCGACTTGGGTCCAGCCATGCCGCCACAGTACATTACCTGCCACAAAGGTGACGCGACCCGAGAGGCTTGTTACGACTTTCCGCATGACTCGAACCACGAAGGCTCTGCTCGGTGCGTTGGTCCTCGGGAGTGCGGCTGCGACCCTCGTCTCCAACGAGGGGACCGCAAAAGCTGCCGACTCGACGAAGGGGCCGCTCTACATCCAGGGCGCTGTGCTCGGCTACTCGTACGGATTGGCCGATGGGCTCGGCTTCGGCGCGTACCGCATCGACGTGGAGTTCGGTGGCCACTTCACCGGTCGCCACGACGGCTTCGTGCTCGCGGGGCGCCAGGTCTTCTACCTCGGCTTCGGCGGCAGCATCGGCGCGACCGTCGCGCGCATCGGTTACGACATCCCGATCGTCATCAAGGACGGCAAGTTCGAGGTCACGATCGCTCCGTACGGGCTTGCCGGCATCGGCTACGGGCTCTGCGGCAACTGCTACGGCGCCGCCTTCACGTTCGGCGCGGGCGTCGAAGGGCGCTTCTTCCCGATGCAGGCGAACGGCTTCTATGCGTTCCTTCGCCCGTTCGAGCTCGCGTTCTTCGCCGGCCAGGGTCCCATCTTGACCACCATCAGCCCCGGCGCAGGCGTCGGGTTCGCGTTCTGATGCGGCGGGCTCACCTCGCAGGTCTCGCGCTCGCGGGCGCGCTCGCGCTCTCTCGGACTGCGGGCGCCGCCGAGTCGTCGCACGGGCCGTTCTACGTCCAGGGCTCACCCGTCGGCGCCGCGATCGGGCTCTACCCCGGCTCGTCGATCAGCGTCGGCAACGTCACCTACTCGGTGGGCGGGAGCCTCGGCTTCTATCGCGTGGACGCCGAGTTCGGGTACCACTTCTTCGGCCGCGGCGACGGGCTCGTCGCCGGGATCCGGCAGGTGTTCTTCCTCGGGTGGGGCTCCGCGGGCGCCACGTCGGGCCGCATCGGTTGGGACTTCGCCGTACCGATCGGGGAGGAGATGGAGCTCGGCATCGGCCCCTACGCGCACCTCGGCGCGCTCTATCCCTTCAACGGCGGCACGGCCGGCTTCTTCTTCGGGTTCGGCGTGGACGTGAAGCTCTACTTCGAGCAGAAGCTCGGGCTCTACGCGTTCGTGCGGCCGATCGAGTTCAGCTTGATGACGCTCGATCCGCTGGTCCCCTTCTTGAGCTTCGCGGGCGGGCTCGGCTACTCGTTCTGATCGAGTGAGCGCTCACTTCCGCAGCACGAGCGCGTAGACGAGGATCGCCGCGCTCGCGAGCAGCGCGACCACCATGAACGCGATGACGACGCCGACCCACGCCGAGCGCTTGGGCACGACCGGCGCGTCGTTCGACGAAGGCGGCCCGGGGATCGGCGCCGCCATCGCGGCCGGAGCGGCCATCGGGGCCGGGGCCGCCTCGGGCAAGCGGCGCTGCGACGGCGCGGGCGCCGGCGCGTGGAGCGCGGCGAGCGCGTCGACCGAGCCCTTCTGCGCGTTCGGCACGTCGGGCGGCGGGAAGTGCTGCGGACCTGGCATGCCGCCGCGGTAGCCCGGCATCGGCGCGAACCCCGGCTGCTGCGGCGGCGGCTGTTGGAACAGCTGCTGCGACGCCTGCTGCTGCGGTGGCTGCTGGGGCATCGGCGCCGGCGGAGGAACGTGGACCGGCGGCGCGTGCTGCGCCGGCGGCGGCGGCGTGGGTTGCGCAGGGGGCGGCCCGGCCGCGGGTGCGATCGGGGGAACGAGCGGTGCGCGCTGCGACACCGTGAAGTCGATCGCGGGCACCTGAGCTCCGATCGGCGCGGTGCTCGCCATCGGCGACGGCCCCTTCGGACCCGCCGCGATCGGCGGTGCGCCCGCCGCGGGACGCGGAGGCGGAGGACCGCCGCCCGCAGGCAGCTCGACCGACGGACGCTGGAGCGGCATCGTCTGCGCGAAGCCGCGGTTCGGCGCGGCCGCCGGCGCACCCGCCGCGGGCCGCGGCGGCTCGATCGCGAGGGTGCCACCGAGCGGCGAGCGCTTCGGCGGCGCGTCGGCGACGGCGAACGTGGGCACGCCTTGGTCGGCGCGCGTCGGCTCGTCTTCGAACCCGGTCGCGACCTCGTGCGCCTTGGTGAGCTCGTGCGCCGTGCGGAGGGCGCTCCAGAACGCGCCCATCTCCTTCGGGCGCGCGTCGGGCCGGAGCGCGAGCGCTTGCTCGAAGACGCGCTCGACCGGAGGCGGCAAGGTGAGACCGAGGCGCGCGGGTTTGGGGGCGCGCTCCTCGGTGAGCGCCTCGACCATGAGATCGGCGAGGTTGTCGGACGTGCGGATGCGCCGATCGATCAGCGCCTCGAGCATCACCAGCGCGAACGAGTACACGTCCGTCCACGGTCCGACGGTCCCGATCCCCGCGTCGATCTGCTCGGGCGCCGCGTACTGCGGCGACACGACCATGAACTGGCCGATCGTCTGCGCGCCCTGCATGCCGCCCATCTGCTGGGGCTCGAGGATCTTCGCCATGCCGAAGTCGAGCACCTTCATCGTCTCGCCGCCCGGCGTCTGCGTGAGGAAGAGGTTCCCCGGCTTCACGTCGCGGTGGACGATGCCTTGCTTGTGCGCGTACGCGATCGCGAGCGCCGCCGGCTCGAACATGTCGAGCACCTGCGTGAGCGAGCGCCGCGGGACCGGCGGACGCGCCGACGGGTCGCCCGGGTTCGTCTTCACGCGCCGCGAGCGGTTGTCGGTCGCGAGCGAGCGACCCTCGAGCCACTCGAGGATCATGTACGGGACGGTCTCGCTGGTGATCGGCGAGAGCGTGGAGCCGACGCTCATCGAGCGGACGATGTTCAGGTTGCCTTGCGAGAGCCGGTACATGATCCGGCTCTCGTCGAAGAAGCGCTGCGTGAAGGACTCGATGAGCTTCGGGTTCTTGTGCTTGCTCTGGATCTTGAGGCACTTGATCGCGATCGGCTCCTTGAGCCCGAGGTGCGTGCCTCTGTAGACGACGCTGAAGCCACCTTCGCCCACGACCTCGCCGATGTGGAACTGTCCGTCCACGACGAAGCCGCTGAGACCGAAGATGTCCTTGGGCATCGGCAGCGCCTCAGTGCGCCGACAGCCGCTGCGCGACGAAGAGCGCGGCGGTGCCCACGGAGAGGATGGCGAAGAACACGAGGAGCCCGACCAGCAGACGCGTGGAGCGGCTGCTCGCCGGCGGCGGCGGCGGTACGTCGACGGCGCGGGTCACCACCGTCGGCCGGGCCTGCGGCGGGAGCTCGGCCGCCGGCTTCCGGGTCAACACCGTCGGGCGATGGCGCGCGGGATCGGGCGCCTTCTCGACGAGGATGCTCGGCTGCGACGGATCGGGGTCGCGCCCCAGCGATGCAGCGGGCTGCGCGATCACGGCGCCGGGTCCCGGAGCCGGCGCGGGCGTGCCATTCGCGGCGGGCGCGCTCCCGGCGCTCGGCATGCGCACGGTCGCCTTGAGCGCCTTGAGCTGCTCGGCTGCCGCCGGTGCGGCTCCCGGCGCCGGTGCGGCGGCGGCGGGCTCCAGCTCCTCGATCGGCGGGCGCTGCATCTTCATCGTGCGGCGCGCGGCCGTCGGATCCTGGGCGCCGTCGATCGACGCGGCGTCCTCGAGCGCGGCCCAGAACGTCGCAACGTCGGGGAAGCGCTCCGCCGGTGCGAGCGAGAGCGCCTTCTTGAAGACGGCTTCGACGGTGGGACCGACCTTCGCCCCGAGCGCCGCCGGTGACCGCGCCCACCGCGGGTCGAGCGTCTTCATCGCGAGCTCGCCGAGCGTGTTGCCGCTCAGCATCGGACGATCGAGGAGGGCCTCGGTGGCGACGTTCGCCAGCGCATAGACGTCGGTCGTGGGACCGGGCCCGCCGATCGCCGCGTCGAACTGCTCGGGCGCGGCGTACGCCGGAGAGAACACGCGCATCTGCGCGAACGTCTGCGCCCGCTGGCCGAGGACGATCGAGTGATCGCTCACGACCTTGGCGAGGCCGAAGTCGAGCACCTTGGTCTGCGGCGTTCCATCGGCCGCCTTGGTCAGGAACAGGTTGCCCGGGTTGAGGTCGCGGTGGACGACGCCTTGCGCGTGCGCGTAGGTCAACGCGTCGGCGGCGGTCGCGAGGAGATCGAGCACCTCGGCGATGGAGCGACCGGTCTTCCCGGCGGCGCGCCGCTCCTCGAAGTCGACCGCCAGCGAACGACCCTCGAGCCACTCGAGGACCATGTACGGGATCATCGCGCCCGTCTCGCGGACGAAGACGCTGCCGCTCGCCATGCTGCGGACGATGTTGAGGTTGCCCTGCGAGAGCCGATAGAGGAGGCGGCTCTCGTCCCGGAAGCGGGTGACGAAGCTCTCGACGACCGTGCTCGGGAGGTTCCCGGAGAGCTTCAGGCACTTGATCGCGATCGGCTCACCGAGCCCGACGTGGTGCCCTTTGTAGACGACGGAGAAGCCGCCCTCGCCGATGCACTCTTCGACGCGGAACTGCCCATCGAGCACGTGCCCGACGATGGAGAATGGATCGACCTGCCCTGCCACGACCGACGCAGCATACACCGGCGCGTCGCCGACACGAACTGGCGCGCGCCACCCCTCGCCCCCCGAATTCCCCGAGAAAAGCGGGGGGCGCCTGCTGGCATGCGCTTCGCTCTGGGCTCTCTCCGGGCGGCGGCACTCTCGCCGACGCCGAAGAAGAGGAAACGAGTCATGGAATTCCCGAGCACCCCGAACACTGCGAACACGCCGAACAACCGGAAGATGATCTACACGATGACCGAGCGCGACGGCCGCACCTACTGGACGCGCGTCGGCACCGGCTTCGTCAACAAGGACGGCTCGATCACGCTGCGTCTGGAAGCGCTCCCCACGAACGGAACGCTGCAGGTGCGCGAGTGGGAGAGCGCCGAGCAACGGGCAGAGGCGATGCGCCGTCGCTTCGCTCAGGACGCGGCGTGAGGTGACCCATGCGATCGCTCTTCTCCCGGGTCGCCGCGCGCGCATCGGAGTGGGTACGGTCGTCGGCTTGGGCGCGGCCCGCGCTGAAGCTGATGGCCGTGCTCGCCGGTCTGGTGGTCTTGGCGAAGATCGGTCACACGGTGACGACGGCGACCGCTGCGGTGGGGGGCCGGGTGCCCCCCGCCGTCGCGGAGCCGGTGGGCTCGGCTCCGGTGGACGCCGGGGCGGACGTCCGACTGCTCGACGCCTCGGCGTCCAATGCTCCTCCTCCGCCGGTGGTTCACGCCCCGCGAGCGACGCCGGACGATCCGGTGGAGCTCAATCGTGCGACGGCCGAGGACCTGCGCCGCTTGCCGGGGATCGGCGAGAAGAGGGCGCAGGCGATCCTCGAGCTTCGGGCCAAGCTGGGACAGTTTCGCCACCTCGAGGAGCTGTTGCGCGTGAAGGGGATCGGCAGAGCCACGCTGAAGAAGCTCCGGCCGTTGGTCCGGCTCGACATGCCGGACGGCGGGGTCTCTCCGCGCACGCCGTGAGCGACGCAAACCGTGCGCCCCGTTTCCGCCAAGACTTGCGCCTCGAGCGCGCGCCGCACGAATCTTTTCGGCGTGGCATTCCTCGTGCAAAAGCGCGTACTCGATGGGGGACACTTCCGATTTCGCCACCGCCACGCCTCAGGTCCGACCGCGCCACGAGCGGCTCCTCGATGGCCTCCTCGAGGGCTGCCAGCTCCTGTCACCGGACCTCCGGTACCTCTACCTCAACGAGGCGGCGCTGAAGCACGCGCGCAGGCCGGCCGAGGAGCTCCTCGGTCGCACGATGACGGAGGCCTACCCCGGCATCGAGCAGACCGAGCTCTACCGAACCCTCCGCGGATGTCTGGAGCAGCGGACCACGGCTCGGCTCGAGAACGAGTTCCGCTACCCCGACGGGCGCGTGAGCTGGTTCGAGATCGCAATCCACCCCGATCCCGAGGGCCTGGTCATCCTGAGCTACGAGACGACGGCGGCGCGTGAAGCAAGCGCGCGCCTGGCCGAGGCGCAACGGATCGCGAAGATGGGAAGCTTCGAGGTCGAACGGGACGGATCGATCGCCTGGTCGCCCGAGCTCTTCACCGTCCTCGATCGCGATCCTTCGCACGGGCCCGCGAAGTTCGATGCACTGGGTGCGAGCGCGAACGCCACCGAATGGTCCGAGCTCCAGGCGGCGGTCGAGCGATGTCGCGCGACGGGCGTCCCCTTCGTGCAGGAGCTTCGCTTGCCGACCCGCGAGGGGATGCGCTGGCTTCGCGCGCGAGCGGAGGCGATCCCGAGCGCCGATGGACCGCCGCTCGGTGCGCGCGGCACGGTCCAAGACGTCACCGCGTCCAAGATCGAGGAGCTCGAGTCCGAGACGGCGCGCGCAGAGCTCGCGGCGATCGTCGACGCCTCGCCGGTCGCGATCGTGGCCATCGATCGATCGGACCGGGTCGTTCTTTGGAACGCCACGGCAGCACGGATGTTCGGCTACACTCAGGAAGAGGCGGTCGGGCGCGCGGTCCCCATCATCCCGGCAGAGCGGCGAGCCGAGTTCGCGACCGCGATCGGGCGCGCTCGCGCCGGGGAGCGACCGATCCTCACCCACACGCAGCGGCAGGCGAAGGACGGGCGGTTGCTCTCCGTGATGCTCGCGATGAGCCCGATCCGCGGTGCGGGGGGTGCGATCGCCGGCACCGTCGCCGTCATCGTCGATCTCGCACCGGAGGCTCGCCTCCGCGCCGAGCTCCAAGCGGCCGAGCGCCGTTTCGCCGCCGCATTCGCGACGAGCCCCGTCGCCAAGGTGCTCGTCCGCAAGGCCGACGGGATCGTCGTCGATGCGAACCCTGCGTTCCTCGGCCTCGTCCACAAGAGCGCCGACCAGCTCCGCGGAGCGCGCTTCGAGGGGCTGGGGACGACGAACGAGCCAAGCGCACTGGCGACGTGGGCGAAGCTCCTCACGGGTCCGAAGGCCGATGCCGACGACGGCGTGACCCACGAGATCGACGGCGTGGAGCGCCACTTCCGCGTGAACGCCGACCACTTCGAGGCCCTCGACGGCCCGCACGTCATGCTGCGGCTCCAGGACGTCACCGCGGACCGCGAGCGCGACCGCGCGCTGGCCGAGAGCGAGGAGCGGTTCCGCCAGCTCGCCGAGACGATCGGCGACGTGTTCTGGCTGACGGACGTCGACAAGCATCGGATCATCTACGTGAGCCCCGGGTACGACGCGATCTGGGGCCGCCCCGGAGCGCTCCTCTTCGAGGACGCGCGCGGGTGGCTCGAGGCCATTCACCCCGACGATCGCGAGCGCGTCCTGCAAGCGGCGCTCGCGAAGCAGGCGCTCGGCACGTACGACGAGGAGTACCGCATCGTTCGACCCGACGGCACCATCCGCTGGGTGCGGGACCGCGCCTACCCGGTGAAGAACGCCGAGGGCCACGTCTACCGCGTCGCCGGAGCCGCCACCGACGTGACCGACCGCAAGGCGCTCGAGGAGCAGCTTCGACAGTCCCAGAAGCTCGAGTCGGTGGGCGTGCTCGCTGGCGGCGTCGCGCACGACTTCAACAACATCCTCACCGTGATCGCGAGCGGCTGCTACGCGCTCCGCGACCACCTGCGCGACGCAGACTCGCGCGAGGTGCTCGACGAGATGGCCCATGCCACCGAGCGCGCGACGGGCCTCACCCGTCAGCTCCTCGCCTTCAGCCGTCGCGAAGTGGTCGCGCCTCGCGTCCTCGACGTGCAGGCCCTCGTCGGCGAGACGGAGAAGCTGCTGCGCCGCCTCGTCGGGGAGGACATCCGCCTCACGATCGCACGCGCGCCCGAACCACTCGCGGTCTTCGCCGACCCCGGGCACCTCACGCAGGTGCTGATGAACCTCGCCGTGAACGCGCGCCAAGCGATGCCCCGCGGCGGCTCGCTCGTGATCTCCACCGCGGTCGTCGGCATCACCGAAGGAGACCCGCTCCTGCGCGGGCGGCTCATGCCGGGGCGCTACGCGGTGATCTCGGTCCAGGACAGCGGCGTCGGGATGTCGCCCGCGGTGCGCGAGCGGATCTTCGAGCCCTTCTTCACGACCCGCCCGGTCGGCGAAGGGACCGGCCTCGGGCTGTCGGTCGTGCACGGCATCGTCGCGCAGAGCGGCGGCACGATCGAGGTCGAGAGCACCGAAGGCGTGGGGACGACGTTCCACATCTACCTCCCCTTCCGCGAAGGTCCGCTCAGCGTGCGCCCGTCGCAGCGGCACGAGACCCTCGCGCGCGGCACCGAGACGATCCTCGTCGTGGAGGACGACCCGAGCATCCGGCGCATCGTCCAGCGCACGCTCGAAGAAGCGGGCTACTCGGTCCTGACGGCGAAGGACGGGATCGCCGCGCTCGCGGTTTCGTCCCGCCACGACGGCACGATCGATCTGCTCCTCACCGACGTCGTCATGCCGCGGATGGATGGCCGCGCGCTCGCGACGGAGCTCCAGCGCCTTCGGCCGAAGCTCCGGGTCCTCTTCACGAGCGGCTACACGACCGACGACGTCGTGCGTTGGGGCGTCCGCGAGGAGGAAACCGAGTTCCTCGCGAAGCCGTTCGCGGCGACGAGCCTCCGCGCGAAGATCCGCTCCGTGCTCGACCGCTCGCGCCCGGATTGAACTCGCTCAACCGGCGACGGCGGCGCGCAAGCCCCCGACGAGCGCCTCGATCGACGCGCGGCGGAGCTTCGCCGCCGCGCGATTGACGATCAACGTCGCCGACACCTCGTAGACGAGCTCCTTCGGCTCGAGCCCGTTCTTCGCGAGCGTCTCCCCGGTCTCGACGAGATCGACGATCACGTCGGCGAGGCCCGTGATCGCCGCGAGCTCGACCGAGCCGTGGAGGTGCACGAGATCGATCTGCGTGCCCCGCTTCTGGAAGTGACGCATCGCCGAGCGCGGGTACTTCGTCGCCACGCGCGGGAGATCGTCGGGGATGCCCCGCCCGACGGGCCCACACACCATCATGCGACACCGCGCGATGCCGAGATCGAGCGGCATCGTCACGTCGGGCTCGTGCTCGCGCAGGACGTCCCGCCCGCACGCGCCGACGTCGGCGATGCCGCGCTCGACGTAGGTCGCGACGTCGTCGGGCTTCACCAGCAGAAAGCGCACCGGCGCGCCCCCGAACGTGCCCGTGCGCACGAGCGCGCGATCGCGCTCGTCGCCGAGCGACGCCACGTCGACCCCGGCGCGCGAGAGCAACGGCAGGAGCGCGGAGAGCGTGCGCCCCTTCGCGACCGCGAGCGTGAGCGGCTCGCTCAACCTTCGGCGCCCTTGACGCGTTGGATCGTCGCGCCGAGCCCGCCGAGCTTCTCCTCGATCCGCTCGTAGCCGCGATCCAGGTGGTAGACGCGGCGGACCTCGGTCTCGTCATCGGCCGAGAGCCCGGCGATGATGAGCGAGGCGCTCGCGCGGAGATCGGTCGCCATCACGCTCGCCCCGAACATGCGATCGACGCCCTCGACCACGGCGGTGTTGCCGCGGAGCTGGATCTTCGCGCCCATGCGCTGGAGCTCGGGCACGTGCATCATCCGGTTCTCGAAGATGGTCTCGGTGATCACGCTCTCGCCCCGCGCGACGCACATGAGGACCAGGAACTGCGCCTGCATGTCGGTCGGAAAGCCGGGGTGCGGCGCGGTCGTCACGTTCGTGCCCCGGAGCGGCTTGTTGCGGACGATGCGGATGCTCTGACCTTCGGTCCCGACCTCGACCCCGGCCGCACGCATCTTGATGACGAGCGCTTCGAGATCCTGGATCTCGGCGCCCTCGACGACGACGTCGCTGCCTTCCATCATCGCGGCGGCGACCATGTAGGTGCCCGCCTCGATGCGGTCGGGGATGATGGCGTGATCGAAGGGGAGGAGCTCGCCCTGATCCTTGCCCTTGATGTTGATGACGTCGGTCCCGGCGCCGTCGACCTCGGCCCCCATCTTGTTGAGGATGCGACCGAGCTCTTCGACCTCGGGCTCGCGCGCGCAGTTGAAGAGCGTGGTGCGGCCCTTCGCGAGCGCGGCCGCCATCATCAGGTTCTCGGTGCCGGTGACGGTCGGGAGATCGAAGACGACCTCGGCGCCCTTCAGACGGCCGCCGCCGTTCGGGCCTTCCGCGATGACGTAGCCGCGCTCGAGCGTGATGTGCGCGCCCATCGCCTCGAGCCCCTTGAGGTGCTGATCGATCGGGCGCGCGCCGATGGCGCAGCCGCCGGGGAGCGAGACCTTCGCACGCCCGAAGCGCGCCAGGAGCGGGCCGAGCACGAGCACGCTCGCGCGCATCTGCTTCACCAGCTCGTAGGGGGCTTCGGGGCGGACCTTGGAGCCGGCCTCGACCACCACCTCGGGCGCGTTCACCGTGACGCCGCGTCCGAGGAAGCGGAGCAGCGCGGCGGTGGTGTCGATGTCGCGCAGCTTGGGGACGTTGCGGAGCTTGCTCTCGCCGTCCGACAGGAGCGTGGCACACAGGATCGGCAACGCGGCGTTCTTCGCGCCGCTGACCTTGACCTTCCCCCTGAGGGGTTTGCCCCCGCGCACTCGGATCGCGTCCATGGTCCATTCGTTATCGCGCCTGGACGGCGAGGGCAACGAAACGGACGGGAGGTCGGGTAGTGTAGGCCTCACCGGATGAGCCCGCCCCGAACCAACCTGCCTCTGCGCGTGACGATCGTCGTCCTCTCGGCGGCGGCGCTGTGGGCTTGCGCATCGCTCTGGCCCGCGCTCGTCCTGGCGGCGTGGACGGCGGCGATCCTGCGCCCCTTGCTCGATCGCTTCGAGCGCACGCTCCGCGGGCGGCGGCGCGCGGCGTCGGCGGTCGCGCTCCTCTTGTTCCTTCTCCTCGCGGCGCCGATCGGTTTGGTCGTGCTGGGCGTGATCTCGGGCGGGCAGGAGGTGGCGCACGCCGTCATGGAGTCGGCGTCGGCGAAGGCCGCGTTCCAATCGCTCGCGTCGGGGAACGGCGGCACCGGGGAGCTGCCGAAGGATCTGCCGTCCGCGCTCGACCTCGTGCAGCGCTACGGCGGACAGGGCGCGAGCATGCTCTCGCGCTTCGCAGGCGCGGCGGCGAACGGATTCATTGCACTGTTCATCTATTTCGGCGGCTCGTACGTCTTCCTGCTCGACGGGCCCCGGATCTGGGCGTGGTGCAAGGAGCGCTCGCCGCTCCGCGTCGCGGAGCTCGAGCGCCTCGGCGCGGCGTTCCACGAGACGGGGCGCGGGCTGCTCGTCGGTGTCGGGCTCACGACGCTCACGCAGGGCGTCGTCGCCACGATCGTCTACGCCGCGCTCGGCGTGCCTCGGTGGTGGGTGCTCGGCGCCATCACCGGGATCGCGTCGATCATCCCGGTCGTCGGCTCCGGGATGGTGTGGGGGCCGATCGCGGTCGGTCTGTTCCTCAGCGGTCACCCGATCAAGGCGTCGATCCTCGCCGTGCTCGGCGTCGGCGTGATCAGCACGGTCGACAACGTGCTGCGCCCCATGTACGCGCGCATGGGCGCGCTGAAGATGCCGATGTACCTGCTCTTCGTGTCCGTGTTCGGCGGCATGGCGGCGTTCGGGACGTGGGGCGCGATCCTCGGGCCGCTCGTCGTGCGCCTCTGGATGGAGGCGTTGGAGCTGCGGCGCGAGGCGAAGGACGCGGCGCCCGATGACGAGCCCGAGAAGACCGAGGAGCCCGCGGACGACGTCAGCGGAGAGTGAACGCGGCGATCGCACGCTCGAGCTCGTCGGGCGCGAGGAGCAGCGCGAAGTGACCGTGCGGAACGGCGACGAAGCGGGCACCCACGCGCGCGGCCCACGCCTGCGCGACGGCGGAGGACATCATCCGATCGAGCGTGCCCTGGAGCACGAGCGCCGGGAGCCCCGGCGCGGGCGCCGCGGGATCGACGCCGGAGATCGCGACGACGCCAGCGAGCTCGGCGCGGAGCCGTGGGGCGAGGCGCGTGGCGCCGATGCCGCCATCCGACAAACCCATCATCACGACGCGCGCCGCGCCGCGGCGATGGAGCTCGGCGATGGCGTCGCGCACGAGAGCCTCGCCACGGGCGCTCGCCCAATCGGCGCTCGCGCCGATCGAAGGGCAGACCGTGGCGGCGCTCGCCAGCGCGTGCGCGATCTGCCAGCAGGGCTGCGCGAACGCGCCGCCGTGGCCGTGGAGGAACACGACGCCGGCGATGACCGAACCCGTGCGAGGGACGTACGCGAGCGGCGACTCGCTGACGATCCGAAGCGGGGAGGCCGCATCGTCTTCGTCGGCGCGCATCGCGTCGTAGGAGAGGCCGAGCGCCGCATCGAGCTTCTCGCGCTCCGGATCGTCGAGCTTGCCGGCGTAGAGGAGCGCGGCGAGCCCGAGCCGCACGCTCGCGCCCTCGGACGAAGGATGAGGCACCCCTGCGGGTGCGGATGCGGATGCGGATGCGGGTGCGGGTGCGGATGCGGGTGCGGGTACGGATGCGGACAGGGATGCCGATGCGGGTACGGGCGCGGGCGCGCAGGCCGCGAGCCCGAGGAGAAGCACGCATCCGGCTCGTCCCATGGCCGGGAGAACCGCCGAGGTGCGAAAACCCTGCCCGCGCGGGATGACGAATCCGTGACCCTCGCCTCGCCGTTCCCGCTCTATCCATGACCCGATGGCTCGCGCCTCGGTCCCGCTCACCCTCTACACGTACGCAGAGTTCTTCGGTCTCGCGGTCGGTTTCCTGCCCATCATGGCCGCGTCCTCGCTCCGCCACCGCGGCGACGTCACGCAGCGCGCGCCGGGGCGATGGATGCGTCGCTTCGGGCGGACCAGCTCGCGGCTCACGCCGATCTGGGACTTCTCGTGGGAGGGCACGCCCCCTGCGGACATCGGGAACCGCGCCTACGTCGTCGTGTGCAACCACGAGTCGAACGCCGATCCCTTCCTGCTCTCGCACCTGCCGTGGGACATGCGCTGGATCGCGAAGGAAGAGATCTTCCGCCTCCCACTCTTGGGCTTGCTCATGCGCGCCGGCGGCGACATCGAGCTCAAGCGCGGCGACAAGGGGAGCGTGACCGCCATGCTCGACGAGAGCCTGGCCACGTTGCGCGCGGGCATGCCGATCATGATGTTCCCGGAGGGGACGCGCTCGAAGGACGGAAACCTCCTGCCCTTCAAGGACGGTGCGTTCGAGCTCGCGATCAAGGCGCAGGTCCCCGTGCTTCCGCTGGCGCTGCGCGGGACGCGCGACTGCATGCGCAAGGGCGCGATGGCGCTCGGAAGCGCGAAGGCCAAGGTGCGCATCCTCTCGCCGATCGAGACGACGGGGATGACCGCGGCGGACGTGGGGACGCTGCGGGACCGAGCGCGTGACGTGATTCAGGCGGCGGTGAACGAGCTCGGGGACGCGAAACGCTAGACGTTCACGACGAGCAGCTTCGAAGCGAGCATCGCGCCATCCGCCATCTTCTGCGTCTCGAGCAGGAACAGGGCGAGCGTCTCCTTCCCGACCACGTTGTCGTTCGCGTTCGTGGTGTCGGGCTGGCCGTAGGGCGAGTACTCCGGGTGGCTCGAGAAGATCTCGCTCACCAGGTTCTGGTCGAACACGAGCTGCGACGTGAAGGACTTCCCGTTCGCCGTCACCGTGAAGTGGATGTGCACGGTGCGGCCCTTGTACCAACCTGGGAAGCAGGAATCGAAGTCGACGCGCCCCGCGTCGTCGGTCGTCTGCACGCCGCGGAAGTAGTGCTTCTGGATGTCCGCGCTGTTCTTCACGCACATGTTCGGGTTCGGGGTCTCGCCCGAGTACGAACCGTTGAGCTGCGTGTGCCAGATCTTCACCTTGGCGCCGGCGATCGGGTTGCACGACGCGTCGACGACGCGGAGCGCGAGCCGCATCGGCAGGCCCGAGTAGCCCTCGCTCACGTCCTTCCGCGCCTGATCCGCGGCCTCCGTGCAGGGTCCTTCGGTGACGGCGTGGGCGAGCACGCACGACGCGACCGTGGTCGGGAACGGGTCGGCGTAGTTGCCCGTCATGTTCTTCGTGCCACCGGTCGCCCACGCCACGCCCGAGTCGGCGGCCGGCGTGGCGTCTCCCGATGCGCTCGCGTCGCTCCCGGACGAGCCCGAGTCGCCAGCGTCGTCGCCGGCGAGGGCGCTCGTGCCGCCGCACGCGACGAGGCTGCCGAACGCAGCGAGGATTCCGAACGATTCACGACGAGAGAGAAGCTTGGGGATGGGCTTTCGCATCGACGCTCCAGGAAGTGGGTCTCACCACCTCTCGTGGAGCGCGCGTGACGAAACGGATCACTGCGGCGTCTTGTCGGTGGGCACGGAGTCCTTCTCAGCGGGTGTGGCAGGGAGCTCGAAGTAGATCTCGCCACCGGGCCCCACCTTCTTCGACGGCGAGCGCCTCGCACCGATGAGCCAGCTCGCGTCGAACGAGAACGTGACGGCGTTCAGCGAAGCCGCCGTTTGGCCCGCGCCGTAGCTGACCGGCACGGTCGTGTCCTTCATCTCGTCGAGCACGATGCCCGGGGGCGACGGCACGTGCACGCCACCCGGCACGTTGAGGTTGATGCCTCCCGTTCCGCCCATCGCCATGAAGCCGACGGCGATCGTGTGCGCGGCGGGATCGATGCGTCCGACGAGGATGCAGGTCGCGGTGGGGTTCGGGCGGCCGTAGGTCTCTTTCATCGCGGCCCCGGTGGTGCCGGCGACGTTGCCCGCCGCGCCCGCGCTCTTGAAGCCCGCGCCGACCGGTGTGCAGCTCGACGTGTGCGCGCCCATCACGGCAAACGGCTCCTGCTCCTTCCCTTCCTTGTCCGTCGCTGCATCGCGGTGCTTGTGCACGTCACCGCGGAAGTGCGCTTCGAGGTGCCACGACTGCGCGAAGTTTCCACCGCCTTGTTGCGGGAACTTGGCGACGTAGTCCCCCTGGAGCTTCCACCCCGTGAGCGGCACGGCGTTGCTCTTTCGACCGTCGGCGAGGAACACGACGTCCCCCGTCTTGAAGTCGGCCCCGAGGTCGCACTCGATCTTGTCCTTCGCGAACGACGTGATCGGGCAGTCGGCGCCGTGGATCGTGACCTTCGCGTTCGCCGGCCGGTCGTCGCCGAAGTCGCCGTTCAGGGTGAGGCGCTGATTCGACTCGTCGACGTCGAGTGACTTGATGCTGCCGACGGCGACCACGTTCGCGTTAGACGGCGTCGGTCGATAGAACGCCATCACGCCGCCTTCGGGGGTCGAGCGATCCCACTGCCACCCCTTGAGCAACTTCTGGACGCCGTCGAGATCCCACGGACGCAGCCGCGGAGTGAGATCGTAGTTCTTGTCGTTGGCGAACGCGCCGAGGAGCATGAGCCACGTCGCGCGCGCCGTGCGGATGCCATCGTCGGGCTTCACGTCGTTGTCCCACGCGAGCACGACGTCCGCGCCCTTCGCAAGGAAGGCGCCGCGCATCTCGGTGGCGGCAGCGGTGCCGCTCTGGCAGGCGTCGAGGACGACGATGGCGTGCGGCGCGAGCGTGAAACGGTTCCGCACGAAGCGGCTGGTCAGGGCGTAGGTCCAGGCGGCCGTCAGCTCCGACTCCAGGCGCCGATCGGACCAGATCGTCGCGGACGTGTACGCGAGCTCGCCGTTCTTCCAATATTCGTCGTAGTCGGCGTCCAGGCACTTCGCGTCTTCCTGGAACTTCTTCAGGTCGTCGAGGACGAGCCGGTTCCCCTTGCAGTCGACGACGGGCGTCGCCGTCTGGAGAACGTAGCGCTCGGTTCCATCCTTCTCTTGGCCGAAGCCACCGTGACTGTTCCAGCTCAGGAGCGCCTGCCCCGCCACTGCCGTCGCGAGGAATGGCACCGTGACACGCGCGGAGCCGTCGTGAGCGTGCGCGTCGTGCCCGACGTCGCTCATGTAGCCGACCATCTTCTCGTTGTCGGCCGGGTAGGCCCCGACGGTGTCGATCCCGATCGCCGTCTTGGAGCGTGGGAGCGTCTTCGCACCGCGCGTCTCGAACGCAGGCTCTTCGAGGTCCGCACGCACGGCCGAGACCGTCGGACTCCCCTTCGGCGTCGCGGTGAAGACGAACATCCGGCCGTCGACGAAGCGACCCCAGACGGACTTGCCTTTCACGCCGGCGTCCTCGACCTCCTTCCGGGTCTTGAGCCAAGCGACGAACGTGGCGAGCGAGGCGACGTCGGTGACCGTCGACTTGTATTTTACACCAATCTCGCCGAGAGCCGTCCAGCGCTCTGCCCGCGACAGCTTCGTGGGAGGGTAGTTGCGCGCGACGACGTCGGGCGCGATCGCCCTGTCGGCGAGCGCGACGGCTTGTTCGCGCGTGACGGTGGGCGCGTCGGGAGGAGGGACGACGGTGGGTGCGCTCCCCGTCGCGGATGCCGTCGGGGGAAGCACGGGAGCACTACCGGTCGCGGTCGCGCTCGCGGAGGTCGCGCCCGAGGTGACTGGGGTGTGGGGCGACGGAGCCTCACCACAGGCGACGACGAACGAGGAGACGATCAGGAGCGAACGCGCGCGGAAGGCCATCGAGCCAACATACAGGCCGCAACGCCAGGAGGGCTGACAAGATCGGACGCGCGGCCTGGTCCGGCTACTTCAGCTGCTGCTCCAGCGCCTCGCGCGTCATCACGCCCGAGGCGCGCCACTTCTCCTTGCCCTGCGCGTAGACGACGAAGACGGGGACTCCCTGGATCTTCTCGCGCGCGGCCAGCGCCTCGCTGCGATCGACGTCGATGCGGAGGACCTTCACCCGCCCCGCGTTGGTGCGCGCGAGCTCGTCCACGACCGGAGCCATCGCCTTGCACGGCGTGCACCACGGGGTCTGGAAGTCGACGAGGACGAGGGGTTGGTCCTTCAGCTCCGCGTCGAACGCCTCGGGCGTGAGCCCGGGGGCATCGGGGGCGGCTGCGGTCGGTGCGTCGACGGGGAGCCCCGCGCTCTTCCAGGCGTTCATGCCGCCGGAGAGATCGTAGACGTGCTCGAAGCCCATCTGCGCGAGCCGCTCCGAGGCCTCGCGGCTGCGGCCCCCGACGGCGCAGTAGACGAAGATGGGGCGCTTTCGATCGAGGAGCTTCACCTTGCGATCGAAGCTGGGGTCGTTGACGTCGACGTTGGTGGCGCCGGCGATCTGTCCGCGCGAGACCTCGCCCGGAGTGCGCACGTCGAGGTAGAGGCCCTGCTCCTTCTCGGCGGTGGACTTGAACTCGGCGGGCTCGAGGTGCCGGACCGCGGCGGCGGAGGTGGTGGTGGCGCCCGAAGAAGACGACGAGCGATGGTCGTCGCAACCGAGGAGCGAGAGCGCCGAGAACGCGACGAAGGCGGCGAGGAGCGGAGCGCGAAGGTGCATTTCCTGCTTGGAGCCAAGGGCGACGGCAAAGGGTTCGCGCGAAGTCGGCCCGCCTTCACCGGAGGCGCCGCGCAAGCACCGCCCGAATGGCCTCCGTCGGCGCCGAGCTCAAGGCGGCTTCGCGACAGCGCGCTGCGACTTCGACGTGACCCGCGCGCCGGTGCAAATCGGAGAGAACCGTGGACCACATGTACGAGCCCATGAGCCACGATGGCGGCTCGAGCCTTTCGAGCACGGCGAGCCCAGCCTCGGGCCCGCGAAGCTCGGCGACTGCGACGGCTCGGTTCAGCGTGTGGATCGCCGACGGCGCGCGCCGATCGAGCAGCTCGTAGCACGCGACGATCCGATCCCACCGTGTCTCGGCGAACGAAGGCGCGAGGCAGTGCTCCGCCGCAATGCCTGCCTCCGCATGGTATCGCGAGAAGTCGTCGCCCTCGGCCGCGCGAGACAGCCAAGTGAGTCCGTGCGCGATCTCGGCGCGATCCCAGAGCGAGCGGTCTTGCTCCTCGAGCAAGGTGAGCCCACCGCTCGCGTCTTGGCGCGCCGGCATCCTCGCCTGGTGAAGGTGCATGAGCGCGAGGAGGGCGTAGGTCACCGGCGTCGCTCCGACGGGGTGTTCGGCCAAGTTGGTGGTGAGTCGCACCGCCTCGTCGCACAGGTCGCGGCGGATCGCGCCGTCGGCATGCCACGAGAGGTGCCCTTCCGTGAACAGCGTGTAGAGCACGCAGTGCACCGCACCGACGCGCGGGGCGAGCTCGACGACCGTGAGCTCCACCTCCAAGAGAGGAAGCTCGCGCAAGCGCGTCCGCGCGCGGCCGAGCCGCTTGTAGACGTTGGCCTCCGTCAAGAAGAGGCGCTCGGCGATCTCGGCGACGCCGAGCCCACACAGCGTCTTCAGGGCAACGACGACCTGCGACTCGAGTGGGATCGCGTCGTCGCAGCACACGAACAGCATGCGGAGCAGGTCGTCGCGCACGTCCGCGGACAGCCAGACGGAACCTGCGTCTAGCGAAGGCGCGTGCGTCTCGCGAGCGTGCGCGGCGCCGAGCACGCCTTGGCGCGTTTCCCGGCGCAGCTCGCTCGCGAGTTGGTTGTGAGCCACGCGATGGAGCCACGCCGACGGGTTGTCCGGGATCGTTGTTCGGGGCCACCCCTCGACTGCCGCGAGGAGCGCGCCTTGGACTGCGTCTTCGATCGCCTCGAGGTGCCGTACTCCGCCCCGGCGGGCGAGAATCGCGACGAGCCTCGCGTACTCGCGCCGAAAGAAGTTGGGCCCGAGCGCGTCGCTCATCCTGGCGTGTGGATCTCGATGACCTCGACTCCGGACCCGGGCCGAACCAGGCCGGGGCACTCCCGCGCCACCGCGATCGCTTCGTCCAAGCTCGATGCGGAGACGATCATGTAGCCGCCGACGATCTCCTTCACCTCCACCAGCGGTCCGTCGGGGGCGGGCTGCGGTACGGCGATTCGGCCAGCGCCGAGCCGACCGCCGAGATCGACGATGTTCGCCTGGAACTTCTCGCGCCACTCGTTGAACTTCGCGTACATCGCCTGCATCTCGGCGGGCGAGGGCTTCTCCGTCGGGCTCGTGCCGCTCGGGAAGTTGCGCTGCAGACATAGGTACTTGGCCATGATTTCTCTCCTCGTCGATCTTCGTGACCGACACCCCATGTCGCCCGAGCCGGCGGGTTTTGGACACCGTCTGCCGAGTTTATCCCACAAGGCATCTTTCTCTTCGCAGCCTGTCGTGGCCGGGCCTTCTCCGTCGTCTCCCTTCCGAGGCCGCACTCCGCGTGCCCAAGGAGACAACGCGACATGACATCCCCCTTCGTCTGGTTCCACAACAACGGCAAGAAGCCGACCGCGACCAAGGCGTTTCTCGAAGCGCTGCTCGATTTCAAGTCGTCCGACGGCCCGGGCGGGATGACGATGCTCGCGACGGGCGACGGCCCGTTCGCCGCGCTCGGAAGCGAGAAGGACCGCTACGGCGATCGCGATGAGTGGATCCCGTTCGTCGCGGTGGAGGACGTGGATGCCGCGACGAAGCGGGCCGTCGGTTTGGGCGCCATGCTCGTGCGCGAGAAGAGCCGCGGCCCGGCCGGGGTGTTCACGATCATCCGCGATCCCGGCGGCGCCGCGCTCGCTCTCTGGAAGAAGGCGTGAGCTGCTAACTTGGCCTGGAGCGCGCGATGACGACGTACGCCCTGCTGATCTACCGGACCGCGCCCCCGACCGAATCGCTCCCGGAGCGCGACGAACGTCAGGCGTTGAAGGGTCATCGCGCGCTCCAGGCCGAGGCGGCCGCCGGCGGGGAGCTCCACGCCGTGGCCCGTCTGGACGCACCAGATACCGCCCGCACGGTGAGGGTCCGGGCGAATGGGCACGAGATCAGCGACGGGCCGTTCATCGAATCGAAGGAGTGGCTCGTCGGCTTCTACTTGGTGGACTGCGAAGACGAAGAGCAAGCGGTCGCGCGCGCGAAGCAAATTTGCCGGGACCCGCACCACGTGATCGAGGTACGTCCGGTGGACTGGCGGTGGCGCGCATGAGCAGCGCGGCCTGCGCCGACGCGATTCGTCGCGTCTACCCGAGCGTCCTCGGCAAGCTCGTCGCGATCACGGGATCGCTCGTCGACGCCGAGGACGCGGTCCACGACGCGATCGAGCGCGCGCTCTCCGCGTGGCCCGACGCGGGGTTGCCGGACTCGCCCGAAGCTTGGTTGGTGACGGTCGCGCGAAACGCACACCGTGACCGACGACGGCGTGAGCGACGGACGGAGAGCCACGGCGACGCGCTCGACGTGCTCGCGCAGCTCAGCCCGTGGGCTCGGATCGCCGTCGCGGAGCCCGAGGTCCTCCGGGGCTTCAAGGACGAGCTCCTGCGCCTTCTCTTCGCGTGCTGTCACCCCGCGCTCGAAGACGGCGAGAGCGCGGCGCTCGCGCTCGCGACCGTTGTCGGGCTCTCGAACGACGAGGTCGCGCGGGCCTTCGTCGTCGCGCCGCGCAGCATGGAGCAACGACTCACACGCGCACGGAGGCGCCTCCGCGAGAAGGGCGACGTGGAAGGAACCACGCCCGAGCGCGGTCTCGCACGACTCCCTGCCGTGCTCCGTTCGATCCACCTGCTCTTCAACGAAGGCTATTGGTCCGGCGAGGACGAAAGCCCGATTCGCGCGGACCTCTGCCGCCTCGCGATCGGGCTCGCCCGATCCGTCGTCGAGACCTACCCGAGCGAGCCCGAGGCGGGAGGTCTACTCGCCCTGCTTGAGCTCCACGATGCCCGCCGAGACGCACGTCTCGACGAGCGCGGCAATCCGGTCCCGCTGCCCGATCAGGATCGGACGCGCTGGGATCGCGCCGCCATCGGGCGCGCGACTGCGCTGCTCGATCGAGCGCTCTCCGCGGGCGCGCCTGGACCGTTTCAAACGGAGGCCGCGATCGCAGCGGTGCACTGCCGAGCATCCTCTGCCGAGGCGACTGAGTGGGAGGAGATCGCTTCGCTCTACGCGCTGCTCGAGCGCTTTCGACCCACGCCCGGCGTGCGCGTCAATCGCGCGTTCGCACTCGGAAAGGCGCGGGGGCCCGCGCGAGGCCTCGCGCTCTTGGCGCGCGCCGACGTCGACGCGGCGGCGTATCCCTACGTCCACCTCGTTCGGGGAGCGCTCCTCGCCGACGCGGGGGACGTGGAGGCCGCATCGAGTTCACTCCGCGAGGCAGCGCAGTCCGCACGCAACCAGCACGAGCGCGCGCAGATCGAAGTACGGATTGCGGAGCTCGCGGCGCCGAGGCGCCCACGATGACGCTCTCCCCCGAAGAGTTGTTCTGGGAGCTCGCCGCCGAGCTCGGGCGCGAGAACCCCCGCGTGCGCGAGAGCACGATCATGAACGGGCGCTGCCTCCGCGTGGGCAAAGAGTTCTTGGCCTTGGTCGACTACAAAGGCTCCGGGCTCGTGGTGAAGCTGCCGAGGGAGCGCGTCGCCGAGCTGGTCGAGGCCGGCGTGGGGAAGCCGTTCGGCCCCGCAGGCAAGATCTTCAGCGAATGGCTCGCGGTCCCCAAGCCCGACCGGCGGCGATGGCGAGCGCTACTTCGAGAAGGGATTGTGTTCGTGAGCGCCGCTCCGCGGTGAAGCTCACCGCGCGAGCTCACGAAAGAACCGATCGCTCTCGTCGTCGGCCGGGGACATCAGCTCGACGCGAAGCTCGGACGCCGTGACTTCGATCGCCGTGTCGAACCGCATCACCATCACTCCCAAGCGAGGACCGACGGGAGCTCTGGGCGCGCGCAGCGGAGGAGCGTGTAGCCGATCCCCGCCATTCCTTGGAAGAAGGTCGGATTCGGGATCCGTCTCGGGAGCAGCGGGTCGAGCGCGTAACCACCTTCGGCACGCGCACGCAGAACGATGCGCTTCGCACCGCGCATCGCCGCAGCATGGAGCTCGGGACGATCCAGGCGACGCCCCGCGCTGACCAGGAAGTCGTGAAGCCCGACGTTCCCACAGCACGCGTAGTCGACCTCGTAGGGCGCACGAGCGAGGGTCAACGCGATCCCGCGCTCGATGTCGCGACGAACCGTGGCGTCGTCGAGCGCGGGGAGCCCGGCGAGGCGTCCGAGCGCGATCCCCGGCGCTCCGTGACACCAACTCGCGTTCCAGTACTCACCGACCTGACGCAAGTCCGGCCAGTTGCCGTGCGACTCATCGAAGAGCCCGTCCTCGTACGCGATCGCCGCGCGCGCCAACTGCAGCAGCGACGCGTCGCCGTCGAGCCTGGCGAGACGCAGGAGGGCGTACGCGATCCCGGCTGCGCCATGGGAGAAGCCCGTCATCACGCGATCCAGGATGGTCACCCACCCGACCTTCCCCTCCTCTACCGTGACGGCCGCGTTGGCGAGGTGCCGCGCGCATGCTCGAGCGCGACCGAGGACGATCGTGTCGCCGGTCGCCTCTGCGAGGGTCACCAGGCCGAGCAACGCCCCTGCAGCGCCGTCGCAGACGTCGTAGGTCGCGTCCGCGGCAATCCGCTCGTCGGAGAGGAGCGCAGCCGCCTTTCGGGCGTCCGCGAAGAACGCCTCGTCGCCAAGCAAGCGACCGACGTGGGTGAGCGCATACACGATCGAACCGATGCCCGACGCACCACCGATCCCCATCGTCGTCGCGAGCGCATCGCCGCGTGAGCCGAGCTCGGAACGAACGCCTCGGAGCGTGTCCCTCGCCAGCCGTTCGAGCTCCACGGATCCCCCGACCTTCGCCGCCGCAGCGAGGAAGATCGCGACGCCGGAGGCGCCGGTGTAGAGATCTCCTTGGAGCGAATAGAGGAGGTAGTTCTCCGTCTGGAAGACCAACTGCGGAGCGATCCAGGTCGCGTGCTCGCCGGCACGCACCGCTCCGCTCGCGATCTGCTCGGCGATCTGCAGCGCCTCTTCCAGCAGCTCGGCGCGGCTCGGGGTCGCTTCGACCTCGGGTGTCGGGGGTACGACTCGCCTCCCCGTGACGGCCCCACGCCCCACCATCGACGCGGAGATGAACGCGACCTGGCGTTCTTCGTCCTCCGCGGACAGTGCGCGGACGCGCTCCACGACGTGCGAGACACTCGGAGCATCGAAGAGGCCGGGCACGGCGCTCGCACCGGAGACCCACAACGCGTCGGACGTCGGCATCGCCCCGAAGTACGGGATGTCTTCGTTCTGCATCGCATGCAGCTCTGCGCCGAACACCGGCCACCACGCCGGCGCCTCGACCTGGCGATCGAGGAGAGACGCTGGCGGCAAGTGCGGCCGCGCGAGCAGATCGAGCTCGATCGCGCGATCGATGCCGTCGCGCAAGAGCTCGGGCTCGAGGAGCCTCTCCGCCAACTGCGCGTACGTCTGAGTGTCGCGGAAGATGAAACGGATCGGCTCGCGCGCGAGCCGTTCGATGGGCCCGCCGTCGGCGACGAGCGCCTCGCGCGCTTCTGCCAGCGCGCGGTAGGCGGCTCGAAATCCGCGGAGGACGGCGGGAAGATGGTCGCGCAGTCCGAGCGCTCGCCCATCGAGAGTGGGTCCCTGGCCGTCGACGCGCATGCGCACCACGCGCACGCCGACGTCCATGGCGTCGGAGCTCACGTGCGTCCAAGCCAGGCGCGTCACCTCCTCTTCGTCGTCGTGGAAACCGCCGAGCGCGCTGATGTCGTAGACGCGGCGCTTGGACTTCTCTCCGCGAAGCTGGAAGGTCGGCAGCATCCCGCTGCGGAGCACCGAGTGCGACAGTTGCTTCTGGGCGATGTAGCGCGCGAGCACGTCGTCGGCCATGTCGTCGACGCGCTGCCGCGGCTGCATCAACCCTTCGCAGTCGATGAGAACGGGGTGCTCGCCGCTCGCGACGACGTTTCCGCGATGACAGTCGACACCCTCGAGCACGTACACGATCGCGAGCAATGCGCCGGCGCGCTCGAAGTAGCGCTCGGCCGCCTCGGCGTCGCCGCAAGGCGCGTGCTCCACGAGCTCGCACCAGCCGTAGCCGCTCCGAGCGAGAACTCGCAGGGTTCGAAGACGGGGGATGCGAGCACGCGCGTTCACGAACGCGAGGAGCTCGTTGAACGCCCGCTCCGCGCCGACGTTCTTCGGCTTGTAGACGACACGCGCGCCGCCGGCGAAGCCGAGGATGGCAACCGTCCGCCGCCCGGCGTGCGGATCGGAGAGACCGATCTCGAGGTTCGTCACCAGGCTCTCTCCCGGGATCCCGAACGCGTCCGCGAGCACGCCGCGGTCTCGAGCGAGGCGATCGAGCATCTCGGACGCCGCCGCAATCCACGACTCCATGATGACGCCGACCTTGCGCGCCAACACCGCATACTCCGCGAAGAACGAGTGGAGGCCGCCGTCGAGCAAGTCGCCGACGAAGCGGTCATGGAGCTCGCGCGGTGGAATAGAGCTCGCCTCGGCGACGATCCTCGCAAACGGCGCCCCTGCGCGGGCGACCGAGAACTCGAGGAACAGCGCGCGGGCGGCCTGGTGGGTCAGCGCGCGCAAGAGCTGGAGCTCGAGCGAGCGTTGCGCCGGCTCGGCGAGCACTGCGCGCGCGTCGCCGAGCCGACTCGACGCGAAGCGGACGAGCGGCGCGAAGACGTCCTCGAACGGAAGGGAGGCCCCGTACGAAGGGGAGCGTCTGCCCTCGTCGAGCGACTCCAGTGCGTCGGCGAGCAGCCTCGCCCACGACGGGAGCTCTTGAGCCTCGGGGAGCGCGACCTCGCCGAGGAGGGTACACACGCCCTCCTCGTCGAGACCGCCCCAGCTCAACCGCCGTGCGAAGAGCGCGCGATCACCACGGACCAGGCTGTCGCGCCAGCGTTCGAGCTGGGCAACGGAGCGAGAGCGATCGCTCGCAGGGGCTGGGATGAACCCCTGCGACACGCGCTCGTGGATCGCGCTCGCCTTGGCGACGATCGCGCGCCACGCCTCTCGTCGGCTCAGTGGGTGGGTCCGTTCGACGCGTAGATGGATTGGTGAGTCGAGCTCCCACACGTGCAGCAGCACTCACCCGGCTTGCGCAAGCCACCCGCCGCCGCCTCGAGCTGGTCATCCGAGAGCTCGACTTGCTTCGCGGGGACCTTCGGTAGCACGAGGTGACGGACGCCCTCGGCCTCTTCGTGCACGTGGAGCTTCACTCCCGCGGGCAGCTCGAGCCCGAACTCCTTCTGGAGCGTGCCCTGGGGGTCCGCGACGAGGCGCTTCCGGAACGCCGCGTCCTTGAGTGCGAGGGCGATGATCTTGCTGTCGATCGAGTCGTTGGCCATTCTCGTCTCCTTGAGCTGATTAGACGATGAGCCCCCGAATTGGTTCAACCCGCAACTTGGCATTCGAGTTTACGTAAACGCATCAGCGCCCACGTAAACGCAAACCAAACTCCGAACCAACCTGTTCACCGTCGCCACTGCACGGTAGCGTCGTCGACGTGCTGCGACGGAGACGCGTCCCCTTCATCGCCCAGATGGAGGCGGTGGAGTGCGGGGCGGCATCGCTGGCGATGGTGCTCGCCTACTTCGGCCACCACGCGCCGCTCTCGGAGGTCCGGCAGGCGTGCGGCGTGTCGCGAGACGGCTCGAACGCCAAGAACATCGTCGTGGCGGCGCGGCGCTACGGCTTGAAGCCTCGCGGGCGGAGGCTCGAGCCGTCGGACCTCGCGGAGGTCCAGGTGCCGGCCATCCTTCACTGGGAGATGAACCACTTCGTCGTCCTCGAGCGCTACACCGCCTCGGACGTATTCCTCGTCGACCCGGCATCCGGGAGGCGGCGGGTGAGCGCCGCGGACTTCGACAAGAGCTTCACTGGGATCTGCGTCGAGCTCGCACCGGGAGATGCATTCCAAGAGCGCGCGCGGGCGCCCGTCTCGCGCCGCCGATATCTCGAGCTGCTCCGTGGCGCCGCTCGCGCGCTCGGCATGGTCCTCTTCGCTTCGCTCGCGCTCGAAGTCCTGTCGCTCACGCTCCCGATCGCCACCGGCATCTCCATCGATCACGTCCTCGGCCGTGCACGCTCCGAATGGCTCGGGCTCCTCGCGACGATCGCCGTCGCGATGGTGACACTGCACGCTGCATATGCGCTCGTCCGCGGGTGGCTCCTCGTTCGCATTCAGCGCGCTCTCGACGAGCAGATCACGTCGTCCTTCGTCGAGCACCTCTTGGACCTGCCGGTGCCGTTCTTCGCGCAGCGACCGACGGCCGACCTGATGGCACGCGTAGCGAGCAATCGCACGTTGCGTGAAGTCCTCAGCGGGCAGTCCGTCGCAGTGCTCGCGGCGAGCGTCACGCTCGGCGCGTACTTGGCCCTCATGTTCGCTTTCGATCCGGGCCTCACGCTCTGGGTCGTGGGAGCGGCCGTCGCCTACACCCTGGTCTACGCCCTCGCGCGTCCTCTTCTCCTCACCGCGAACGACGACGCTCTTCGCAAGGACGTCGCAGCCGGCTCAGCGCGCTTGCAGATCCTGCGCGGCATCGCGACGATCAAGAGCGCCGGTGTCGAGCGCGCGAGTCACACGCGTTGGCTCAACGCATGGATCGAGTCGCTCGGCGCCCAGTCGCGCGTCGCCATGCGCCGAGAGCTCGTCACCGCAGTCCTCTTCGCGATTCGAACCACGGTGCCGATCGTCGTGCTCTTCGTCGGTGCGCGCCGCGTCCTCGCCGGCGATCTGACGGCTGGGCGTCTCGTGGCCTTCCAGATGCTGCAGGCAGGCTTCCTCGGACCGCTCGACCAGATCGCGCAGACGCTCGTGCGCCTCCAGATCCTCCCCGCCCTCCTCGAGCGGATGGATGATGTCCTCCTCTCGAAGCGCGAGCCGGCCGGCGGCAAGCTGAGCCCTCGACTCGAAGGAGCGCTCAGCCTCGAAGACGTTTCGTTTCGCTATGGCGAGACGAGCCCGATGGTCTTGTCTGGAATCTCGCTCGCGATCGCGAGTGGGCAGAAGGTCGCCTTCGTCGGTCCGTCCGGGTCGGGGAAGTCGACGCTGGCACGCCTCCTCCTCGGGCTCTACGCACCCACCGAGGGGCGCATTCGCTTCGACGAGCACGACCTCTCGACGTTGGACGTGGCTTCCGTCCGCCGGCAGATCGGTGTCGTCCTCCAAGAGACCGCGCTGTTCGACGGGACGGTCGCCGACAACCTCCGCCTGTTCTACCCGAACCTTCCGCTCGAGCGGCTCGCCCAGGCAGCGCGGGTGGCCCAGATCCACGACGACATCCAATCGCTGCCCCTCGGCTACGAGACGCGAATCTCCGCGAACGGCGGAATCTTCTCCGGCGGCCAGCGCCAGCGTCTCGCGCTGGCGCGAGCCATCGTCCATCACCCCCCGATCATGATCCTCGACGAGGCGACGAGCGCACTCGACACGGTCACGGAAGCTGCGATCGAGCGCTATCTCTCCACGCGGGGCTGCACTCGACTGGTCATCGCCCACCGCCTCAGCACCGTTCGCGACGCCGATCTCATCTGCGTGATGGATGGCGGACGCATCGTCGAGCAGGGGCGACACGACGACCTCGTCGCGATGGGTGGCCTGTACGCGCGACTCGCCGCCGATGCGGGAGACGCGCGACCGCTTCCGGCGACCGCGCCGGTGCGCGCCCCGATCCGCGGCGAAGAGCTGCGCACCTTCGAGCCGTTCCGAAGTTGGGACGACGCCGAGCGGGAGCGCCTGGCCGCAGAGCTCGTTCGGGTCGACCTACCGGAGGGGGCTCGCGTCGTCGAACAGGACGCGCGCGCGACGGGCCTCTTCTTGATCGCCGAGGGCAGCGTCAGCGTCGGGCTCGCCCAGCCCGGGCTCGAACGCTGGACCGTGGCCGAGCTCGCGCCCGGAGCGATCTTCGGCGAAATCGGCGTGCTCGACGGATCGCCGAGCTCAGCCAGCGTCGTGGCGGAGACCGCGGTTCGGCTCCTTCACTTCCCCTACCGTCGCTTCCGCGAGCTCGCTCAGCGAGGCGACGTGCTTGCGGCGCGAACGGGGCTCGCGCTCGGCGCGCTCGTTGCCGAACGTACCCGCGATGCCGTTCGCCGGCGCGGAGCGCTCGCTGGCGCCACGGACGACGAGCCGCTACCCGAGACGCGCCGCCGCAATGGCGAGCTGCGGCTCGAGGAGACACGCCTGGGCGCTGCGCTTTCGAACGCCGAGCTCCAGCTCCTCCTCGCGATCGGACGGCGGGTCGCGGTGCGCGCGGGCGAGCCGATCTCGACGGAAGGAGCGGAGGCCTCGGCGGTGCACGTTCTCCTGGCGGGCCGTGCCACGGTTCGCCACGGCGATGCGAGGCTCGCCATCGTCGAGCCGGGCGGCATGCTCGACGAGATCGCCGTGTTCGACACGGCCAAACTCGTGACCTCCGCGACGGCGCTCGACGCATGCGTCCTGTTCAGCTTGCCGCGAGAGCGCTTGCTCGATCTCCTCACGTCCGGGGAGGAGGCTGCGCATCGCTTGCTCAGGCCGCTCACCGAGGGACTGGTGCGCCGGTTCCGCCTCGCCAATCATCGGTTGCGAGAGGCGGTCGCCCTCGCGGAAGGCGAGCTCGACCGAGCGCACGCAGCACGGGAGGAGGCGCTCGCCGCGGCACGCGAAGAGCGAGAGGCTCTCGTCGCTCCCCAGAGCCGATGGGTTCCGATCGTGCGGGCGCGCCCGGAGGACGCGGGTGCTGCGTGCGTCACGGCACTCCTCCGAGCGTGGGGCCGCCCCGTGTCGCTCGCCAGCGTCACCGAGTGGTTCGGCAGCGGCCCGTCCGGCGTCGTCGAGGGAATCACGGCCGTGGCGCGAGCCCTGCGTTTCTCGTCACGTCGGCTGGAGCTCCGCCCCGAGGAGCTCGCGTTCGCTTCGGAGCGGATGATCGCGGTGCTCGAGGGGGATCGCCCCGTGGTCATCGAGCCCAGAGCGTTCGGTCGCTTCCAGGTGATGGATCCCGTCCGTGGAGCATCGTCCGTGCTGAAGCGTGCCGAGCTGCTCCGTTCGTTCTCGGGCGTGGCAATCGAAGTTGCCGATGACGCTGCCCTACCCGCTGGCGCGAGCCTTCCCACGCGGGTCGGTTGGTTCGCACGGGCCAAGGCCGGTGCGATTGGGCGGCTCGTCGCGATCACGCTCCTGCTCCAAGCACTGGGGATGGCGAGCGCGCTCGCGACGGCAGCCATCGTCGGGAAGGTCTTCCCCTTCGCGGATCACGGGCTCCTCGCCGTCATCGTGACCGCCGTAGCCGCGATGGCCGTCGCGTCGTCGGCCTTCCAGCGCCTCCAAGCCCAGGCGATCGAGCACCTGCGCGCGCACTTCGATCGCGATCTCACCGACCAGCTCATGACGCACGTCCTCGGTCTGCCGATCGCGTTCTTCGATCGCCATCCTCCCGGCGAGCTCCTTCAACGGTTCCAGGCCTTCGAGAACGTCCGCCTCCTGTTCTCCACGCAAGGCGTGGCGGCGGTGCTGTCGGTCGCCTCGCTTGCAGCCTCGGGCGCGATCCTGGTGTCCCTCGCGCCGTCCCTCGCTGCGATCGCGATCTTCGTGGCGTTCGTCCACTTCGTCGGTGTCGCGGTGCTCCTCCCGTGGCTTCGCCGCGCGGCGGCCGCCGAGGTATCGGCGCGGGCACGCGCGCAGGATCGTCTGCTCGAGGTCTTGCAAGGCATGGTCACGCTCCGAATGTCGGGCGACCGGTCCGCGGCGCACCAACGGTGGCTCCCCGCCTTCCTGGAGGAGCTCGGGGCGACGTCGCGCCAGGAGCGCGTCACGGCCCTGACTTCGCCGACGCTGGAGTGGACGCGCGCCCTCGCCGCGGTAGGGTGCATCGTGCTGGGCGCGCGCGGCGTCGCAGCGGGCGTGATGAGCCTCGGCGCGTACGTCGCGTTCCTGGGAGTGCTCGCGATGTTCTTCGGCGCGACTGCGTCCCTCGCATCGCAGCTCCTGACCAGCGCGCGGAGCTTGGTCGACTACGGTCTCGTGCGGGCGACGTTCGGCGAACGCCCCGAACAAGCATCGAACACGCACGTCGCGCCGGGGGATCTTCGCGGTCGGATCGAGGTCGAGGGCGTCACCTTCCGGTACACGCCCGACGGACCGAAGGTGCTCGAGGACGTCTCGCTCACGATCGAGAGCGGAACGAAGGTTGCGCTCGTCGGAGCGTCGGGCTCGGGAAAATCCACGCTCGGCAAGCTCCTCCTCGGTCTGTACCTCCCCAGCTCGGGGCGGATCCTCTTCGACGGAAAGGACGTGACGAGCATGGATCTCGGCGGGCTCCGGCGACGGATGGGCGTCGTGCTCCAGGAGCCCTTCCTCCTGGCCGGAACCATCCGCGAGAACATCGCGCTTGGCGCCGAGAACGTGCCGTTCGAGCGCATCGTCGAGGCCGCGGAGTCCGCCGCGCTCCGCGAAGACGTCGAGAAGCTGCCGATGCGCTTCGATACGCTCGTCTCCGAAGGAGGCACGGCGTTCTCGGGCGGCCAGCGCCAGCGTTGCGTCATCGCGCGCGCGCTCGTGTCGCGGCCGGCCGTGCTGCTGCTCGACGAAGCCACGAGCGCCCTGGACAACCTGAGCCAGGCGGTCGTCGAGCGTCACCTCGCCACGTCGACTGCGACCCGCATCGTCGTCGCGCACCGGCTCAGCACCATCGTCGACGCCGACCAGATCCTCGTATTGGACAAGGGCTCGATCGTCGAGCGCGGAACCCACTCCGCGCTCGTCGCCGCGCGCGGCCGTTACTACGACCTCGTCCGGGCACAACTTGGAGCAGGAGAATGAGCGAGCTGTTTCGCAAGCAAGCGGTGAGTGCGTTCTACTCCACGGAAGCGCGTGGAACGTTACTCAAGATCGCACCGCCATCGAGCGTCGTGCTCTTCGGAATCCTCACGGCGCTCCTCGTCGGCGCCGGACTGGAGCTCACCCTCGGTCACGCGGAGGTCTACGCCACCGGACGCGGGGTCGTGCGTCCGGATCAACCGCCGGTGGTGCTCCGGGCGAAGACGAACGGGGTCGTCGCCACGATCGACGCCGCGCCAGGGACACGCGGCAAGCGCGGCGATCGGGTGGCGGCGCTCGACATGGCCGCCGCCGAGGCCGCGCGTGCGACCTGCGACACCGAGGCCGCGCGGGCGAAGGCAGAAGCCGAGGCGCTCGACGAACGGCTCTCCCAGCTCGAGAAGAGCAGCGGCGATCGCGACGCGACGCTGGCGCTCGTGCTGATTGCCGAGGCGCGGTCGGCGCGCCAGAAGGCAAGCTCGGCAGCCGCCGCGTGCGATCGGCTCCAAGCGACGCTGAGCAGCGGGAGGATCGACCTTCCAGCCGACGCGATGGTCGATCATCTCGACGTCGCCGTCGGGTCCCAGGTGCGCGAGGGGGACGCGATCGCAACCGTCGTTCCCTCGACGGCGCGACTGGTCGCCTACATCGGTGTCCCCGAAGCGCACCGGTCGGATCTCGTCGTCGGGAAGGCGGTACGGCTGCGTTTCGACGCGCTCCCCTCCGACTCCGTCGGCGTCGGTCGCGGAACGATCACGCGGATCCTCGACGCGCTGCCGTCGACCCTCGCGCTCGACGACGGGAACGCTGCGAGCGCCTATGCCGAGGTCTCCATCGACGCGATGCCGGACTCTGCCCAAGCGCGGCCTGGGATGAAGCTCACCGCGGACGTCTTCGTGCGATCGACGCCGGTGTGGACGCTCCTGTTCGGTGAGTCTCGCGCCGCCCGGTGACCGGTCTCGGCGTCAGCGGGGCGGCTTGGCGAGCGCCCCGAACTTCCGGAGCAGCTCTTCGCGCGTCGTGGCTCCGAGCTTGACGGCGGCGCGGTGCAGGAGAACGCGGACCGTCGAAGCGGCGAGCCCGAGCTCGTAGGCGATCACCTTGTTCGAGTGGCCGAGATGCGCCTGCGTGAGGACTTGGTGCTCGCGCTCGCTGAGCTCCGTCGTGAGTGCTCGTGTCGGAGGGCGGTTCTCGACGGCGACGACGAAACGCCGGCCGTCGGAGTCGAAATCGTCGAGCAACGACCAGCGCGACTTGACGAGCGGACGCCAACGGCGCGTCGCCGCATCGACGTCGCGGCGCATCTTCTTCGAACGTGCGCGATCGAACTCGATCGTCGCCTGGCGAAGGCTCTCGCGCGCGGGGATGATGCTCTCTTCCGATTCGACGTGGAGGAGCTTGCCCCCCGGCGCGATGACGGCCGCGGGTGTCGGCTTGCTCGCTCCGGCGTTGCGGCGGAGGCGCACGGCAGTGGTGAGGTGCGCGCAGAGGCGCTCGAAGATGGGGACGTGCTTGACCCGTCGGGTGGTCGGCAGCGGCGCGCCGAGCCACAGCCCGCGCCCGCTCGCATCACGCGCGTTCATGGCGAACACGTCGACGGCGCCACCGATGTGCACGAACTGTCGGTTCATCTCGTCCAGACCGGGGACGGTGCTGGCTTGTGCGCACGAGAGGGCGCCCCAAATGTGAAAGCCCGTCGGGCGGTCGAGGCGACCGACGTCGACGGAAGCGGCTTCGATCGCGGCGTAGAAGGGCGGGAGCCAGGCGGGATCGAAGCGGCTCGAGACGGCGAAGTGGTCGATGACGGGGTTCTGGAGATCGCGCGCGTCGTAGGTGTAGGAGAGGACCCCGAGTCCGTGATCGAGGACGGGGACGGCGTCCTCGACGAGCGCCTGCACGTACGCCATGCCATCGAGATCGAGGCGATAGCTCGTCGCGAGACAATCCATGACGCGGGAGAGGTCCATCGCGGCGCCAAGACAGCACGAACACCAGCGTCCGTCGACGACAAGTCTTCGACCATCTGGAAGGAAGCCGGGGCGAGATGGCTCACGATCCGCCAACCAGCGGCAGCGCGAACCCTCCGATGCTTCCCGTCTCCGGCTCCGGGGCAGCGTCGAAGAAGAACATGCCGCGGGTGCCGTGGGTCACGACGCTGCTCCCGCCGTCGTCGCGCGGACCCGTCCCCGTCGTCACGCTCTCCGACGGAAATCCCCGTCCGAGCGCCACACGCGCTGAGCACGATGCCCAGAGCCGTGAACGCTCTGCGCGGAGGTCGTGAGGTCGTTCTCGCCTCAGCCGAACAGGGCATAACCGACGAGTCCGACTGCGAAGCTCGCCCCGTTGGCAATCGCAGACCATAGGAGGCCCTTCTTCCATCCAAAGCTCAATCCGAAGTAGGCCGCCTCCACCGAGATCGCGAACGCTTCTCCGAGACCGGTTCGCAAGAGCCAGGGTGCGCGCCACCCGGATTCGACCACGACGTACCAGACGATGGGGTGGGTGATGGCGCTCGCACCAAAGGAGCGGAGGAACGAGGAACGCAACCCATGGCGATAGATCGGAATCTCGGCCATTTGGGTGAACGCGAACGCCGCCGCCCAACGTCCGAGGCTCATCGACCGAACCGGCGCTCGAGAAGCAACAGCGCCGCCGCGCCGAGCTCGAGCGGGCCATGGAAGGTCGCCAGACGCAGATACCCCGTTCGCGCTCCATCGAACGTGAACAGACCCCACACCAAGAATCCGAGTAGGAGCACGACGGAGAGTACGAGGGCATGCTGCCCGACGTCTGCGCGAAGCGCAGCGAGACTCGAAGCAATCGACCGAAGACCGGGCCGAGTGCGAGCTTCTTCGGGAACGAGCCTCAACCAGACGGCGTAGTGAACCGATTGCGCGAACGCGAAGAAGACGGCGAGGCGAAGCGCGAGAAGAGGATCGCCGACTGGACCGAGAGCTCGAACGACCGCATCCGCACCACCGCCCGGCCGAAGTGCGTTGCTCGCGACTCCGTCGGCCAGACCGAGCAGGATCGCGGCTCCGAGAACGAAGAACGTCGCCGCGACGGCGAGCGCATACACGAGCGCTCGCGCCCCCTCGGCCCTCGCGCGAGCGCGGGCGAACAGGACGAAGACCACGATGGCGATCCCGTTGTGTGCATGGGCGACGGCGACATTCGCAATCGTGGCCCAGCGATACGCCAGGAGCCCAAGGATGCCCGCCACCGTCATCACGGGGATGCGAGCGCGCCAGGGGGCTCTCGCGACGAGCGCTGCGCCGACGATGGCGAGCATCGAAACCCAGGCCGCGGGGACGAGCGCCGCGAGCACCGTTGGCGCCGCGACTCCTGCCCAGAACGCGAAGCGACGGTGGAGGCGAGGCTGCGCAACGAGATAGCGAACGTCCGCGAGAAGGTGGGGCACTCCCAGCACGATGGGCCCCACCGTGAGAGCGAACCAGGGAACCGTGGACGCCGCGACGAACGCGAAGAGGATTGCGACAGTTCCGTACACGAGCACACGAAGCGAACGATCGCGGAGAAGGGGCCGCAATGCGGGTCCGAAGGCTCGGAGAACCTGAGCTCGGGTCGCGTCGGCGAGATGGATGGGCCCACCGGTCTTCATGCTGGCCAGTCGACGCAATGCAACTCCAGCACCAACAAAATCGAGCCTGCAAATGAGCTCTTGGGTCGCATCGGATGTCGGTATGCGGCGCAGCCTGGCACACTCATCCCGGCTGCCGCACGCCGGCGACTCGGACTCTGTTCTGGTCCGACTCTTGCGAGCCAGGTCTCTGATGCTCCGCTCGCATGCTGTCGGCCTTGCTCTACTCCTCGCGTTCGCGCGGCCTCGGACTGCAGCCGCAGACATCCTGCCGCCAGACCAGAAGGCATGCGAGCACGTGCCCCTGAACGGACCGTGCGAGGTCTCGCCAATGAAGTCCCGGGGAATCTGCGCCGAGTCGATGTGCCAGAGGCCGAGCACCGACGCAGAGCCGCCCCTGCCTCCCGTATCGTGCATCAGCTGCATGCCGTGCTCCTCCTGCTCCGATGCCGAGGTCGACGGAGGGTCCACCTGCTCGCGGTGTGCAGCCGCATGGCCCGATGATGGCGGAGGGTGCTCCGCCGCGGGGCGACTTGCATGCGGCGCGAGCATCGCATTGGTACCGCTTTTCGTCGTCACGCTCCTCCGCCGGCGGCGCCGCTCGTGATTGGCACCCGAGCGCTTTCTCCCGCCTCGTCGGCGGGCGGCGCCCGAAGTTTCTTCATGCCGCTCGAGTGAACTGACCAGTTGCTTGCGCCCGGGCTTCTTACGCCGGGCGAAGTACAGTACGGTTCGACGGGAGCGCCGGCCCCGTCGTTGCTTCGTTCGGCGGCGTCGAGCTCGAGTCAAATGCTTCTGATACGTTGGACTGCATGGCTTGCGGTCGCGTCGGGACTTCTCGGCGCTCACTCCGCTTGCTCACCGCCGTCGTCCGTCCCCGAGGACGGCGGCACCGATGCAGCGACCATCAAGGATGCTCGGGTGGATCCTCCCGATGCTTGGTCCATCGACGCAGAGCCGATCGATGCGGGCTTCGATCCTTTCGTCGGTAGCTGGACCCCCCTTCCTGGACCACCGACGAAGTGCGGCGTCAAAGTCAGCCAGAACCCAGGCAAGGACATCACGCCGTTCTCGTGGAAGGCGTGTGCATCCCCGCGCCCTGGATGCTCGACCCTCGTCATCGATTGGACCACACAGCCGAACACGACGATCCGCGTTCCCACGCACGCCGCGCGCGACGTGAATGGCCAACGCTTCCTCGTCTACACGCGCATCTTTCCCGCGCTCGCGCTCCCGAACGCTCCCGCCGCGTTCATGACGATCGCCGCCGACCTCGATGGAAAGGCCGGGTTCGCCTGCGGCGACTTCGTCAGCTCGGCCATGTGCGACGGCCAGATGGCCGTCAGCAGCGGCGGAGTCATGCTGTCGCTCACCTCAGAGGACGTCGCGTTTCATTTCGGTCAAGCCGTGTTCGGCAATCCGTCGACGTTGTCGATGCATACCCACACCCAGTCCGACTTGAAGCTCGCCGTCGGTCCGAATGGTGGCGCGGTTCAAGAGATCGCGAGCACGGGCGGCATGATGTTCCTCAGTACGAGCGGGCCGTACACGATCTCACTCTTCGACAACGCGTCGGACACGATCACCTTTGCACCGAACCAGGGCCCGAGGGTTCAAGCCGAGCGACCCGTGTCCGTGCCAGGCGGTGTCATCGCGCTCGACGAGGACACCACGCATGGCATCGCGTTCATCACGACCACCGGCGCAGTCTCCAAGGCCTACGTTCCCGCGGGGCCGCAGGAGGTGTTCGCGTTGGATGCGGACGCCACCAACGCGAGCGCGTTCGTGTGGCTGCAAGGAACGCCATCCGGATTCGGCTTCGACACCATCGCCGTCTGGACGGGGCCCTACTCCACCAATGCCGTGGTCCCGCGCCGGGTGACCGGAGTCGATGCCGTCTACAACGCGGGCGGAGGTCTCGTAGCCAATGCGGGGATGGCCCTCTTCCTCACGAGCAGGACCACCGCCGAGCTCGTGCGCTTGAGCGACGGGGCCGCGTGGTCCATCCCGTCCGAGACCGGCGACGCGTGGATCCAACCCGTGTGGGTCGACGCGACGGAGGTCTGGATTGCTTCGGGGCCGGAGAAGTACCAAGCCGTCGAGACCGGTCTCGTGAAGCTGAAGCGAGCAGACTTGGGAGCGCCGACGATCCCACCGAAGTGAAGCTCCGCCCCTGACATGATCAGCATCACCGGTCTCGTACTCCCTGCTCCTCCACGTGAACGGGGAGGGCGGGACACTCGACGCATCGCCAGCGCCGCCCTCCGGGCAGACGCGGTACCAACCTGGTACGGAGGTCACCGTCACACCGACGCCGTCTGCTGGCTTCCACGTGAAGACGGTGCTCGTCGACGGCACCGAGGGCGCCGCGCCCGTCGCGCTCGCGATGGACGCGGATCATGCGGTGGGGGTCACCTACGAAGCGGACGATCCCGGCACGGCGCAGGGAACGGGAGCGAGCGGCGCGGGCTGCACGTGCACGGCGTCCTCCGCCCCAGCGTCGAGCGGAGCGGCCACGGGGCTCGCGACCGTGCTGGCAATGCTCGTACTCCGGCGGCGACGAAGAGGAGCGTGACTTCGGTCAGGTTTCTTCTCCAAACCAAGAATCCGACGTCATCTTGCTACGTCACTGGATGGCGCAACGTGGCACACCACTCTCCGACTCCGCAGCCACGAATCGAGGCGCTGCGATGGTTACGATATTGCTTGCATGGATGCCCATGCTCCGCTCATTGGGTGCGCTCGTCCTCTTCGTCCTCGCGTTCTCGTGGCCACGACTCGCATCAGCCGACATCCTGCCACCCGACGAGAGGGCGTGTGACGGGCGATTCAACCAGTCATGTCGAGTCGAACCCTTCATCCAACAAGGGCTATGTGTCGACGCGACTTGTGAGAGATACAGCCCCGACACTGGCCCACCGCGACCTCCCGTCGCCTGCATACGTTGTATGCGGTGCTTCGATTGTGTCGACGCGGGAGCCGACGCGGGCATCGACGGAGCGGTCAGCTGCGCGCGGTGCGCTGAGGTATGGCCCGATGCTGGCTCCCCGACGGGACCGATCGAGTCGGATGGCGGAGGATGCTCCGCTCCCGGGCGACTCGCGGGCGGCGCGGGGGTCGCCTTGATACCGCTCTTCGTGGTCACGCTCCTGCGGCTACGACGCCGCTCGTGACTAAGCCTTCTTCGCCGCTTCCTTCGCCGCCTTCATCCGCGCCCTGAGCTTGCTCGCGTAGCCCTCTTTGTTCTCCTGCTTCACGCGCGAAATCGCGAGCGCGTCCGCCGGTACGTTGCGCGTCACCGTCGTCCCCGTCGCCACGTACGCGCCGCGCCCGATCGTGACGGGCGCCACGAGCTGCGAGTCGCTCCCGATGAACGCGTCGTCTTCGATCGTCGTCGTGTGCTTCAGGAAGCCGTCGTAGTTGCAGAAGATGGTGCCCGCGCCCACGTTCGCGCGCTCCCCGACGATCCCGTCGCCCAGGTACGCGAGGTGGTTCGCCTTCGCCCCCTTCGCCATCTTCGTCTTCTTCGTCTCGACGAAGTTGCCGACGTGCACTTCGTCCGCGAGCTCGCTGTCCGGCCGCAGGTGCGCGAACGGTCCGATCTGCGCCTTCGCGCCCACCTTCGAGCGATCGATCACCGAGTACGGCTTCACGTGCGTGCCCGCGCCAACCACCGCGTCGTTCAGGACGGCGCCCACGTCGATCACCGCGCCCGCCGCGACGCGCGTCTCGCCGCGCAGGACCGCACCCGCTTCGATCGTCGCATCGGGCTCGAGCACCACCGAGTCCTCGATCCGAGCGCCCGTGCGCACGGTCACGCCCTCGCGCCGCCAGCGGTTCACGATCCGGCGCTGCAGGATGTCTTCCGCGTCGGCCAGCTGGGCCCGGTCGTTGATCCCGACGAGCACCTCGCCCCGCGACGCCACCGTCGCGATGCCGAGCTTCTTCTCGCGCGCCGCCGTCACCACGTCGGTCAGGTACAGCTCGCCCTGCGCGTTGATCGGCTTCAATCCCGCGAGCGCGTCGGCGAAGAACGCCCGCGACGACGCGAAGATGCCGGGGTTGATCTCGCGGACCGCGCGCTCGGCGTCGCTTCGCAGATCCTTGTGCTCGCGGATCTCGACGACCGCGCCCGCACCATCGCGCAGGATGCGACCGTAGCCGGTGGCGTCGTCGACCACGCACGTCGCGAGCGCGAACGGCGCGTCGACGGCGAGCACCGCCGCGATGTCGCTCGCCTCGAGCAGCGGCACGTCGCCGTAGAACACCAGCAAGCGCTCGGCGTCGGGAGCGACCGCGGCGAGGCCCGCCCGCGCAGCGTCGCCGGTGCCGTTCTGCGTCTCTTGAACCGCCGTCCGCACGTTCGAGCCGAACGCCCGCGCCAGGTAACTCGTCACGTGCTCCCGCCCGTGGCCCACGACCACGACGACGTCGCTGCACCCCGCCTCGAGCGCGGCGCGCACGGGATAGTGGACGAGGGGACGACCGCAGATCGCGTGCATCACCTTCGGGAGCGCGCTCTTCATCCGCGTCCCTTTTCCGGCGGCCAGGATGATTGCGGTCGTCTTCGCCATGCTCGTAGCTCCTCGATCGCGCACTTTCGCGCCGAGACGAAGCTTGCGCAAGGACGCGCGTTGGGAAAAGCTGCGCGCCACGTCCCCCCATGCCCCCTTCGTCGGTCCTCGATCAACTCTGTGCTCTCCTCGCGCCGGAACGGCTCGAAAATCATCTCTTCCGGGGCCAGAGCCAGGATCTCGGGTGGGGGACGGTCTACGGCGGGCAGGTCATGGGCCAGTCGCTCGCGGCCGCCGCGCGCACCGTGCCGGAGGGGCGCTTCGTGCACTCGATGCACGCGTATTTCCTGCGCCCGGGCGGCGTGAAGCAGCCGATCGTCTACGACGTCGACCGCATCCGTGACGGCGGCTCGTTCACGACGCGGCGCGTGGTCGCGATCCAGAACGGCGAGGCCATCTTCAACATGGCGTGCTCGTTCCAGGTCGAAGAAGAAGGCTTCGACCATCACGACGTCATGCCGGACGCGCCCGCGCCCGAGTCGCTCGCTCGGATCGAAGACCGGATCGAGCGCCCGTTCGACGTGCGCCGCGTCGACTCCGAGGACAAGAAGCCTTCGCGCTTGGTCTGGCTCCGCGCGAAAGGGACGCTCCCCGACGATCGCGCGCTCCATGCCTGCTTGCTCGCCTACGTCTCCGACTACTCGTTCGTGACGACGGCGCTCCTCCCGCATGGCGTGACCTGGCAGACCCCGGGGATGCACGTCGCGAGCCTGGATCACGTCATGTGGTTCCATCGCCCGGTGCGGGTGGACGACTGGCTCCTCCACGTCGTCGAGAGCCCATCGGCCAGCGGCGCCCGCGGCTTGGTCCGCGGCCGCATCTTCACGCGCGACGGCAAGCTCGTCGCGAGCACGGCCCAGGAAGGGCTCATTCGTTTGCGCCCGGCGAAAGGAACACCATGACCAGCGCTGAAGACGTCGTCGTCACCGGAACCGGAGTCTGCTGCAACCTCGGGGACGACCTCCCGTCGATCCTGGAGCAGATCCGGACCGCGTCGCCGAAGGCATCCTTCGAGAAGTACCCGGCCGCGGTCGAGAACGCGGCGAAGTGCCAGCTCATCGGCATCTACCACGGGGACCTCTCCGACGCGGCGCTCGGCGTGCCGAAGGCCGAAGGCCGCTTCATGGGTCGCGGCTCGCGCATCGCGCTCAAGGCGGCGCGGCTCGCGATCGCGGAGAGCGGGATCGATCCGCGCCCGCTCGCGGTGGTCGTGGGCAGCGGCACGGGCGACGTGGAGACGGTCGTCGAGATCCACGAGAAGCTCCAGAAGACGCACCAGACGTTGAAGGTGTCGCCGACGGTGGTGCCGCGTCTGATGGCGTCGACGGTGTCGGCGAACCTGGCGAACGTGCTCCGGACGACGGGGCCGTCGTTCAGCGCGACGGCGGCGTGCGCGGGCGGCGCCTACAACGTGCTGCTCGCCGCGCAGCTCGTGCAGTCGGGTCACGCGAAGGCGGCGCTCGCGGGCGGCGCGGAGATCCAGGACATCACGTTCTTCTCGGGCTTCGACTCGATGCGCGCGTACAACGGCACCGACAACGATCGGCCCGAGCGCGCGAGCCGCCCGTACGCAGCAGACCGCGCGGGGTTCATCTTCGCGGAGGGCGCGGGGATGGTGGTGCTCGAGAAGCGACGCGACGCGGAAGCACGCGGCGCGAAGATCCTCGGAACGATCGTGAGCTTCGGCATGTCGAGCGACGGCGAGGGCAACATGGTCGCCCCCGCGAGTGACGGCGCGCTGGCGGCGATGGAACAGGCGATCGCCAAGGGCGGCGTGCCGAAGGACCAGATCGACTACGTGAACACGCACGGAACGTCGACGCCGATGGGCGACCTCGGCGAGGTGAAGGCGATCCAGAAGTGCTTCGGGCGACGCGTCGCGTACTCGTCGACGAAGGCGTACACGGGTCACACCGTGAGCGCTGCGGGCACGATCGAGGCGATCTTCACGATGGCGATGCTGCGCGAAGGCTGGATCGCGCCGGCGCTGCACGCGGAGCCGGTGGATCCGGAGATCGCGGACTACCCGCCGACGCTGGCGCCGACGAACCAGAAGCTCCGCTACGCGATGTCGAACTCGTTCGGGTTCGGCGGAACGAACGTGGCGATCGTTCTCTCCGCCTGAGCGAAACTCGACCGATGACGTCGACGTTGACGTTGACGTTGACGGCGACGGGGCGATGGCAAGTAGCTCGACCCCGGCTGTGGCCGACCTGCCCGCGCACCCTTCCGTGGCCTCGAAGTCTACTGGAGCGGCTCACCGTAGCCCCCCCGCACGGTCCACTCTCGACACTCGTCCCCCGCGTGCGCATCATGGGGCCATGTCGGAGCAGAAGCCGGGCGACAAAGACCCCATCGAAGACCTCAAGTCCGGCCTGGGGAGCCTGTTTCGAGCAGCCAAAGAGGTCGCGAAGAAGCTCCCGACCGACAAAATCGAGGAGTCGCTGAAGACCGGCGCCGACGAAATCCAGAAGGTCGTCGAGAAGCTCCCCACCGAGAAGCTCGAAGCGGGCATGAAAACCGGCATCAAAGAGGTCGGGCGCGCGTTCAACAACGTGGCGACCGTCATCGAGGCCGAGGTCGAGAAGGCCGCCCACAAGGTGAAGTCCGAGCCGCCGGCTGCGGCGGCGCCTCCGCCCCCTCCCCCTCCGCCCCCCGAGCCGGAGCCGGAGCCGGGCACCTACGACGACGCCTACGCCCCCGAGCCGGAAGACCGGAAGTAGGCGTCCCCCCGCCCGCGGAAGTCGGTATCATCCGATTCTCGCATGGGTGCGGTGGAGGATCTCGAGGCGCAGATCGCGACGCACACGCGCGCGATTTTGGACGCCGCGATGAACGCAGAGCTGGGCGGCGGACCGAGCTGGGATCGCTGGCTCCAGCACTACGGCGTCTCGCCGTTCCCGGCCGGCGAGCGCGCTGCGGTCGTGCAAGCGCTCAAGATGACGCGCGGGGCGACGCCCGGCGAGGTTCGACTCCTGCTCGGCTCGCTCTCGACGTGGGCGCAGAACGAGGTGGCGCGTCTCTCCCGCGATCCCCAATGCGCCGGACACCCGCGCCTCGCGCAGCTCCATCAAGCTGCGGCGGGCCTCCCTGATCGCGAGACCGCCGCCTACGAGCGCATGGTCGGGATCCAGCCCCCGCCTCCGCCGGCGCCCGAGCCGGCAGGTCCTCCTGCTCCTCCGCCCGGCATGCCCGGTCTCGGCGCGATCTTCGCGAACGCGCAGTCCACGTCGAAAGAAGTGCCGTGGGCGAACATGAAGTACAAGCAGTCGTCCGTGCTCACGTGCGTGCACTGCGGTGGTCCGCAGGAGGCCGCCCTCGATTTCATCTGCCGGTTCTGCCGGCGCCCGATCGCTCAGAAATGAAAGGCACTCGTTGAGATGAACCCCGAGCAGAAGCAGATCCTCGATCAGTTCTACGGCCACATCCGCCAGTCGCAGGACTACGTGAAGCAACTGCTCGCCCACGCCGACGCCGGCTGTCAGCAGATGATTGCGCAGAACCCGGTCGACGCGCAGCCGCTCGGGAACGCGCTCTCCGCGATCGGTCACCAGGTGAAGGACGTGCAGCGGAAGACCGACGACTATTGGAGCCAGTGCTACGACGCGATCGTGGCGCGCGGCGAAGGCGAGCCGGCCTACAGCTACGGCAAGCGCGCGCTCCGCGGCTTCGATCTCTGGGTCGAGCACACCTGGCAGCGGTTCGAGAACCACCAGATGTACAACCACGCGGCGCAGATGTGGCCGCTCGTCCAGGAGGCGATGAAGAAGCCGGCGCCGTGCCCGCGCTGTGGCGCGCCGATCCAGCGCCAGAACGCGCACCGCGCCGAGTCGCTCACCTGCAACGCGTGCCGCTCGGTGAACCAGGTTCTGCCGGAGGCAGTGGTCGCCGCGTACTACGCGTCGATCCCGCACCTCTATGCCGAGAAGATGTCGATGGACAAGCGGTTCGCCGAGGAGATCCTCCGCGCGCAGTGGGAAGACCACCGCGACGCCGAGTACGCGGCGAAGGGCGACCGCCCCGAAGAGACGATCGAGTTCCTCCGCACGCGCGAGGCGATGACGAAGGACTACTGGACCACCTACGCCGAGATGAAGGCGAAGTACGAGCTCGACAACAAGGAAGAACCGAAGACGCTCGTCGACGCGCGGATGAAGTTCTTCTACGACGAGATGGGACGGAACGAGGTCTGGCGCCGCGCGAACGGCATGGGCGAGATCGTCGTGAAGATCCCGCCGCACCTCGAGAACGTGGACGAGTGGGGGCCGCTCCGCCCGGACCAGTGGGAGGAGAACCAGGTCCACGAGACCATCCTCTCGATGGAGATCTCCGACCCGCCCAAGTACCACGCGATGCTCACGAAACTCGGGTACAAGGAGCCGCTCCACCGCGCGCTCGTCCAGCGCACGTTCGCGCGCTACGCGGATCATTGGATGACGAACGATCCGATGTACCACGACAAAATCGGCAAGGCCGCGATGCGCGGCATGACCGAGCGCACCAAGCTCGCGGCCGAGTCGATGTCGGGCGAAGGCGGAGCGCTCTCGCCGATCGAGGGCATCACGATCGTGCAGTGCGGTCAGCTCTACGCGAAGCAGGCCAACCAATCGCCGGACGACTTCTTGAAGACGCTCGCGCAGTCGGGTCTCGACCGCGAGAAGTGGGATCGCATCTCGAAGGCCTGGATCGATCGCATGAGCAAGGACACGACCGGCGCGCTCGCGACCGAGTACTCCAAGGGCTTCATGGGCGCCGGCCAGGGCCAGTTCGGCGCGGCGGGGCAAGCCGCGGGCGATGCGATGCAGCAAGGCGGCTGGGGCCAGCAGGCTCCGGCGGGCGCCGAGCCGATCCCGTTCGAGAAGTACGCCGAGATCTCGGGCGCGATGGCGGCCTGGTCGAAGCAGGGCAAGGACATCAGCGCCGGCCTGCACAAGCACTTCCAGATGACGGCGCAGGACTTCTCCAACGTCAGCATGTACTGGTCGCAGAAGATGATGCAGGACATGTCGAGCTTCGATCGTCTGAGTCAGCTCACGACGCAGTACGAACAGAAGTGGATGGCGATCCCCTGAGTCTCGATTGAGTCACGGGGGCGGCTTCGCCGTCACCGTGACTTCGACGTCGTGCGAGGGCGCGGGCTCGTAGCTCGCGCGCGCCGTCATCGCGATCATGCACTGCTCGGTCTCGCTCGAGAGCCCGCTCCCCGACTTCTTCGTCACGGTCGCCTTGCCCGTCGCATCCAGCGCGACGTTCATCACGAGCTTGCCGCTCATGTTCGGATCCGTGTTCCGCGCGCGCTGGTAGCAGTAGCGAAGGCGCGGCGTGATGCCCGTGATGGCCCTCGCGTCGGCCGGGGTGCTCGGGCTCACCGTCGCCTTCACGTCCGGCACGGCGCCGCCGATCGACGGATTTCCTGGGATCGGTGCGGCGCCGTAGAGACCCATGCCGGGGCTGTTGAGGAGCGTCGAGCCCAGGCCGGGGATCATCCCCGCGTCGGCGACCGCGCGAACCAACGCCGCGTCCGCACCCCCGTCACGACCGATCAACGTCTGCTGCGCCGACGCGACCGCGCTCGGCGTGAGCGCAGCGGACGAGCTCGGCTCCACGGAAGGAACGACGGACGCCGCGCTACTCGCGGACCCGGTCGCGAGCGTGCTCGGCGCCGCGCTCGGCGCTCCGCCCTGCGTGCTCGTCTCCGCCGAGTGACACGCGACCGCGAGCGGGAGCAGCGCCGCGACGCTGACGACGCGCGCCAGGGAACAGAAGGGGCACGCCACGTCGCGGGTGCGATGGAGCCTGCGACAACGAGCGCACGGAGCGAGCTCCCCCATGCGTTCATCCTACCCGGAACCGTCCGCGCCCGACGATGAATCACGGTATGGTGGCTCGGAGCACGATGAGCACGCTCGTCCCCGGTACCGTCTTCGCCTCGGACTTCCGAGTGCTCCGCCCGCTGTCGAGCGGCGGCATGGGGGCGGTCTACGTCGTCGAGCAGCTCTCCACCGGACAGCAGCGCGCGCTCAAGATCATGCTCCCGTCCCTCGTCGCGAGCGAGGACCTCCGTCGCCGCTTCGAGCAGGAGGCGCGGATCGGCGCCCGCATCGCGAGCGAGCACGTCGTGCAGGTGATCGCGGCCGGCGTCGATCCGTCGACGAGCGCGCCCTTCCTCGTGATGGAGCTGCTCGACGGCGAAGATCTCGAGGCGCTCGTGCGCCGGCGCGGCGCGATCCCAGCGACCGAGGTCCTGCCGATCTTCGAGCAGCTCTGCCACGCCGTCGGCGCAGCACACCAAAGCGGCATCGTGCACCGCGACCTCAAACCCGAGAACGTGTTCCTCGCGAAGTCACTCCGCGCCGGCGCCGACTTCACGGTGAAGGTGCTCGACTTCGGCATCGCGAAGATCGTCGCCGAGAGCGCCGGCAAGTCGACCGGCGCGATGGGCTCGCCGATGTGGCTCGCGCCCGAGCAGACGGAGCGCGGCACGATTCTTCCGAGCGCCGACGTGTGGGCGCTCGGGCTCGTCGCGTTCTTCCTAGTCACCGGACGCAGCTTCTGGCGCGCCGCGAACGCGCCGGAGCCCACCGTGACGCAGCTCCTCCGGGAGGTGCTGTTCGAGGAGATCGGCCCCGCGAGCGCACGCGCGAAGGAGTACGGCGCGCTCGTCCCCGCCGGCTTCGATGGTTGGTTCGCCCGCTGCGTCGTGCGAGAGGCGTCCGCGCGCTACCCCGACGCAGCGACGGCCTTGCTCGGGCTCCGGCCCGTGCTCGCGCCCAACGAGCGCACGGGGAGCCTCGGCATGACGCCCGCACCGGCGGATCTGCCAGCACCGGCAACGGGGATCCTCGACCCACCGCCGCGCCCCCAAACCGCAATCGCCGAAAGCCCCGCACCCCAACGTCGCTCGACCGCGCTCCCCATCGCAATGGGTGCCCTCCTCCTCGCCGCGCTGGCAGGAGCCGCCCTGGTCGCCTGGAAGCACAGCGCCCTCTCCTCCTCCCCCTCCCTCTCCTCCTCCCCCTCCCTCTCCTCCTCCCCCTCCCTCTCCTCCTCCCCCTCCCTCTCCTCCGCGTCCGCCTCCGCATCCGCCCCCGCCTCCGCATCCGCCTCCGCCCCCGCATCCGCCTCCGCCCCCGTGAAGCCCCCAGTCACCGCGGACATCTCGCACAAAATGTCCTTCGCCTCGGTCTCCGCGCTCCGCGTCCAAGGCAAGCCCCAGCCCGAGAGCATCAGTCGCGGCGTTCACGCAGCGCTGCCCCGCTTTCGCACCTGCTACGAGACCGCGGTCAAATCGAACCCGGCGCTCAGCGGCACGATTCGGATCGAGATGGTCGTCGGGAGCGAGGGCACCGTGCTGCCCAGCCCCTACGTCGAACACAACTGGACCACCCTCAACGACGCCGGCTTCGAAAAATGCGCGCTCGGCGTCGCATCCTCGCTCACCTTCCCGAAGCCGCTCTCCCCCGTCGTCACGGTCAGCGCGACGCTGTCCTTCGACATGCGCTGAAGCGGCCGCTCACGGCCCCGCGTCCGCAGCGCCGCGCACGACGACGGGTCCACGCAGGCCGGGGCGCGCCCGAACCGTCGCGCGCTCTTCGAGGTTCGCGAGCGACAGGGTCGCGCGCACTTCGTCGGGACCTTCCTCTTCGTCCACCCACGTGACGATCGCGTACGTGCCGGGCGCCTTCTCGACGATGCCGAGGTAGTCCGTCGCGCCCGTCGCGTAGCACGACACCAACCCGACGAAGGCGACCGCGACGTGCTTCGGCGGATCCACCGGGAGGGGGTCCAAGCACCCCACCGCGACGTCGACGGGGGTGCCCCCGGCGAGCTCGATCCGCAAGAGCGTCTCTCGCAGCGGGATGGGCCGTCCGTGCGCTTCGTCCGCGGGCTCGACGCGCACGCGCACCGCGCTCACGCCCACGTCGGGGCGCGGTGCCGCCGGCGTGGCGACGACCCCCGCGTGGGCCGACGCGTCCGGCGCGGGCGCGCTCCGCGAACACCCCGCGGCGACCGCGACGATGAGCGCCGCCCGAAACGCGCCGCGTCGAAACATGGCCGCAAGTATGCCACGGCCGCGGCTCATCCTTGCGCCCCCGCCCGGGCTCGAATACCGATCGCGCGTGGTCCTCACTCGCCTCCCCCTCCTCGCGCTCCCGATCGTCCTGGCCGATGCGCCGCTCGCCGCACCGCCGCCGCCTCCGGCCGCGCCGCCGCCCACCGCACCGGCAGCTCCGGCGACGTCATTCGGGCTCACCGTCGACACGCTCGACAACGGGCTCACCGTCGTCACGATCCCGATGCCCGGCAGCGGAGTAGCTGCATTCTACACACTCGTCCGCGCCGGCTCGCGGGACGAGGTCGAAGCTGGTCGCTCCGGCTACGCGCACTTGTTCGAGCACCTGATGTTCCGCGGCACCGCGAAGATGCCCGCCGCCGACTACGAGCGCCGCATGCAGGCGATGGGGGCGGACAACAACGCCTTCACGACCGACGACTTCACGCTCTACACGCCGATGATCCCGAAGGAGTCGCTGGCCGACCTCGTTCCCGTCGAAGCCGACCGCTTCCAACACTTGGACGTCTCGCAGAACGCCTACAAGGACGAGACCGGCGCCGTCCTCGGCGAGTTCAACAAGGACTTCTCGAACCCGTGGTGGCTCATGGACGAGCAGCTCCGCGACCTCGCGTTCAAGAAGCACACGTACGGGCACACGACGATTGGCTACAAGCGCGACGTCGAGGGCATGCCGCAGAACTACGCCTACTCGAAGACGTTCTTCTCGCGCTTCTACACGCCCGACGACTGCACGATCTGGGCGGTCGGCGACCTCGAGCGCGCGAAGGTGATGGAGCTCGTCAAAGCCAACTACGCCGGGTGGACCGGCAAGCGCGCCGACCCGAAGATCGAGCCCGAACCGGACCAGAAGGAGCCGCGGCTCCGCGCGCTCACCTGGAAGGGGCCGACCACGCCGCGCCTCACCGTCGGCTACAAAATCCCCGCCGCGCGCACGGCCATGAACGACGCAGCCGCGCTCGCGGTCCTCGCGACGCTGGCCTTCGGCGAGCCCGGCGATCTGTACCAGCGGCTCGTCGTGAAGGAGCAGAAGCTCATCGAGCTCTCCGCCGATCCGGACGAAGCGCTCCACAAGGACGCCGGTCTCCTCCGCGTCGACGCGAAGCTGAAGGACGGCACCTCGTTCGACGACGTCGTCGCCGCCGTGCAGAGCACGCTCGACGGGATCGCTCGCGGCGAGGCGAAGCCCGCCGACGTCGACGCCGCCCGCATGCACCTCACGAGCTCGCTCACGCTGTCGATGCAGACGCCGAGCGAGGTGGCCGTTCGCTTCGCCTACCTCGCCGCCGTCACCGGCGACGTGCACGGCTACGAGAAGTACCTGGACGCGGTGAAGAAGGTGACCGCGGACGACGTCGTGCGCGTCGCCAAGGCCTACCTCGTCCCGACCCGGCGCAACGTGGTGACGCTCTCGCCACCTGCCGCGGCGCCGGCGAAGAAGGAGGCGAAGTGATGCGTCGCTCCCACCTCGCCTCGCTCGGGCTCGGGCTGCTCCTCTCGGTGGCTTCGGGCTGCGAAGAAGCCGCTCCCCCGCGCGTTCCAGGTCCGACGACGGCGAAGCCGCCGGCCGCGACGGACACCTCCGGGCCCCGCCGCGACCAAGTCCGCACGCTCGCCCAGCGCGACGGCGCGGCGAAGGTCGTCGCGATCCGGATCGTGTTCAACGTCGGCTCCGCTGACGACCCGGCCGGGAAGGAAGGCCTCCACGCGCTGACCGCGGCGATGGTCGCGGAGAGCGGCACCGAGAAGCTCACGTTCGGCGAGCTCTCGAAGAAGCTCTATCCGTTCGCGGCGTCGGTGAACGTGAACGTCGATCGCGATCAGGTCACGTTCTCCACCGAGGTCGCTGCCGAGAGCCTGGAGGCGTTCTACCCGCTCTTCCGCGACGTCATCCTCGGGCCGCGCCTCGACAAGGAGTCGTTCGATCGGCTCAAGGCGCGCGCGCAGAGCGGGCTCGTCGACGAGCTCAAGGGCGCGAACGACGAGGAGCTCGGCAAGGAGGCGCTCGCCGCCGCGCTCTACGCCGGGCACCCGTACGGGCACCCCGCCGTGGGAACCGAGACCGGGCTCGCCGCGATCACGCTCGACGACGTGACCGCGACGAAGAAACATGCGTTCTGCAAGGATCGGGTCGTGGCCGGCGTGGCCGGAGGCTTCCCGGAGGGCTTCGACGTCGCGCTCGGGCGCGACCTCGCGCAGCTGCCCGCGTGCGACGGGCCGCGCGCCGACCTCCCGGCGCCGAAGAAGACCACCGGCACCAAGATCGTGATCGTCGACAAGCCGACCGCGGACTCGACCGCGATCTCGATCGGCTTCCCGACCGAGCTCACGCGCGCGAGCGAAGACTTCCCGGCGGTCTCGTTCTTCACCGCCTCGCTCGGCCTGCATCGCCAGTCCGCGGGGCTGCTCTACAACCGCCTCCGCGAGCTCCGTGGCTTCAACTACGGCGACTACATGTACCCCGAGTACTTCGAGCAGGAGGGTTGGGGCCGGTTCCCGCTGCCGAACATCGTGCGGCGCCAGCAGTTCATCTCGATCTGGCTGCGCCCGCTCAAGCCGGAGAACGCGCTCTTCGCGCTCCGCGGCGCGCTCTACTTCTACCGGCAGCGGCTCGAGAACGGCATCCCCGACGAGGAGATCGGGCGCTTCCGCGGGTTCCTCTCGCGGTACATCGGGCTCGAGCAGCAGACGCCGTCGCGCCGGCTCGGGTTCGCGATGGACGACGCCGCCTACGGGCTCGCCGTCCCTCACGTCGAGCGCATGCGCACGGCGTGGTCCGCGCTCACGTCGGCGAAGCTCAAGGACGTCGTCGCCAAGCGCTTCACGCGGGACGACCTGACGATCGTGCTCGTCGCGAAGAACGGCGCCGCGCTGAAGGCGGCGATCGTCAAAGGCGACAAGAGCCCGCCCAAGTACGACGCGCCGAAGCCCAAAGAGGTCACGGACGAGGACCGCATCATCGAAGCGCTCCCGTTCGGGGTGAAGGACGCCGACGTGACGGTCGTGCCGATCGCGACGCTGTTCAAGTAGGACCGGCCGGGCCCCGGGTTCGGCAAGTTGGCCCCGGGTACGACCTCGTCGTACCCTCCTGGCGGATGCGTCGCGCCCTGCTCGTCTCTGCGTGTTTCTTCGTCGCGAGCAGCGCCGCGGCCGCGGACGGCGGCGCCCCCATCCCCGCGCCGACGCCGACCCACGCCGCGACGGCCGTCCCGCCGGTCCCCCCGACGGCTGCGCAGACCGCTCCGACCGCACCACCGGCCGCCTCCACTGCGCCGAAGAAGCCTGCCTCCCCGCCGCCGCCGGCTGCAGCGCTGAAGCCCCCGGTGAAGCCGCCCGTGAAGCCGCCCGTCGGCGCGGTGCGTCCGCCGCAGCAGGCGGATCCCGCGCTCCGGCAGAAGGTCGCGGGCGCGCCCACCGCCGACGATGCGACCGCGGGCGCCGAGAGCCCCGAGCTCAAGGCCCTGCGCGACGCCGAGCGCGAGCTCTTCCCGCCGGCGGGCGCCTCCCTCGGCTCGCCGTGGCCGAGCGAGCTCCCCTTCCCCGTCGCACGTACGGGCGACGCACCGCGACCCTACAGCGGTGGGCTCGCTCCCGCGCCCGCGTCGCCGCAGCTCGTCGAGGGCGGCAAGGACGTCTCGTGGATCGCGCAGCTCACGATGCCGGACCTCCCCGTCCGCTTCGATCCGCGCGTGGTCCGCTTCCTCGAGTTCTACAAGGACGACCCGCGCGGCAAGGCGCTGATCGGCTTCTTCGCGCGCCGCGCCGGACGCTATCGCGACGTCATCGCGCAGGTGCTCCGGCGGAAGGGGCTCCCGCAGGACCTCCTGTGGCTCGCGATGGTCGAGAGCGCGTTCGATCCGGCGATCCGCTCGCCCGCCGGCGCGATCGGTCTGTGGCAGTTCATGCCCGAGACCGGGCGCGGCTACGGGCTGCCCCAGGATCGCTGGGTCGACGAGCGGATGGACATCGACGCCGCGACGAACGCCGCGACCGACTTCCTCTCCGATCTGTACCGCCGCTTCGGGAGCTGGGACCTCGCGATGGCCAGCTACAACATGGGCTACGGCGGGATGCTGTCGCTCGTGCGGAGGTACAACACGAACGACTTCTGGGCGCTCTCCAAGATGGAAGGCTCGCTCCCCTGGGAGACGACGCTCTACGTCCCGAAGATCCTCGCGCTCGCCGTCGCGATGAAGAACCCGAAGGTGTTCGGCCTCGACACGGTCGTTCCGGACGCGGCGGTCACGTACGAGATCGCCGCCGTCCCGTTCGCCACGCCGCTCTCCGCGATCGCGCCGATCGTGGGCGTCGCGACCAAGGAGCTCGAAGCGCTGAACCCCGAGCTCCGCGCCGGGCGCACGCCGCCGAAGGAGAGCGACGCCGCGCGCGTGGTCCTCGGGCCCGCGGGCGACAAGCTCTGTCAGCTCCGCGTGCCGCCGGGCAAGGCTGCGGTCGTCGCGCAGAACCTCGGGAAGCTCAAGAAGGACGATGCGGCGCTCGAGCCGTACGTCCTGCGCTTCGGGGAGAACTTGGACCACGTCGCCCAAGCCCGGGGCACGACGACCGCGAAGCTCACCGAGCTCAACGGCATCACCCCGGGCGAGGTGCTCCGCGCCGGCTCGGTGCTCCTGGTCCCGCGCGCGGCGACGGGAGCGACCGGAGCGGCCTCCGCCCCTGCCGTCGATCGAGCAGCCGTCGTGGTGCCGGATGCGCTGTTCGTCTACCTCGATCGCAAGCGTGTATTCTACAAAGTTCTCGTCGGCGACACGCTCGACGGCATCGCGGCCGCGCTCCACGTGACGGTCGACGACCTCCGGCGCTGGAACGAGATCGACCCCGCCGCCCGGCTCCAGGACGGCATGACGCTCCAAGCGTTCGTCCCGAACGACGTCGACCTCTCGAAGGTCATCTTGCTCGGCGAGAACGACGTGCGGGTCCTCACGGCCGGGACCGACGAGTACTTCGCGTGGACCGAGGGCGCCAAGGGCAAGAAGCGCCTCGTCGTGACCGCGCGCCCGGGTGAGACGGTGGAAGCCGTCGGGAAGCGGTTCGGCGTGAGCGGCGCCCTCATGGAGAAGATCAACCGGCGGCCCCGCACGGATCGGCCGGGCGACGGCGAGTCGCTCGTGGTCTGGGTGAACGGAAACGCGCCCGCCAGCGCTGCTGGCGCCACCGGCGGCACCGCCACTCCGACCGAGCCGGAGCCGCTCGGGCCCCTCCCGCCGGCGCCGCTCCCGGATCAGCTCCCCAAGATCGACTGAGCGAGCGACGGAGCGGTCACTGTGGCGCGCACGTCGAAACGCCGGCGCCGACGATCGTCGACGGGTGCGTCGCGACCACGGTCTCGGTCTTCGCGAGAGGATCGTACTTCGTCACCGACGACGCCCCACCCGGGGACGTGAAGATGTAGAAGTCGCCGCCCCAGAAGGAGAACGCGAACGCGTTGCTCTGGTTCCCGAGCACGAGGTTGTCGGCGGCGATCACCTTCGCCGTCTTGCGGTCGACCTCGGCCACGATCGACCCGGTCGTCCCCTGCTTGAGGCAGAACGCGAAGAGCCGCCCGTCACCCGTGCCCGTGAGCTCGCAGCGCGGGAGCTGCGGTTGGAACGCACCGACCGAAGCGAGCTTGAAGGTCTGCGTGTCGATCGTCGCGAGGCCCTTCGACGGGTTGTTGAAGTCGGAGTCGGCGACGTACAGGCTCTCCGTGGTCTGGTCCCCGGCGTAGCCCATCCCGAAGACCTGAAACCCGAGCTGGTTCACCTGGTAGGGAGTCGTCTGGCACGCGGCGTTCGACGTGCTGATGCGGAACAACCGACCGTCGTTGAAGACCGAGTACGCAGTCCCGGAGCGATCGACGCCCATCGAGAACGGCGTCGCGGTCCCCGCCGCCGGGCACGCGATCTTCCCCACGTTCGTGAAGAGCAGCGTGGGCGGATAGAAGGAGAGGAGCTCGTTCTGCGACGTGATCAGGTAGATCTGCGTCGCGCCTGCATCCACGCAGCCGAGCGGGGGCGGCTTCGGGACGTCCTTCGTCGCATCGAGCGTGGGGAGCGCGTCTTCTTCACGCGCGTCGGCGGCGTCTCGATCGGCGATGGCGTCGCGCCGATCGGGGCGCGCGTCCACCGCGGCGTCCTCGTCCTCCGGCGCGAGCAGCCCCGTCCGCGAGCCGCACGCCGCGAGCGGCAAGGCCGGAAGAAAGAGCGCAGCGAAAGCGACGACGGCGCGACGCATCGAGCTATTTCGGCTTCCCGGGCCGGGTGCCCGGCTTCGGCGGTGGGGTCGTGGTGGTGGGCTTCGACGGCGGAGGCGTCGTCGCGGGCGTCGTGTCGGCGGGGGCCGGCTCCTTGGCCTCGCGCTCGGCGCGTTGCTCGTCGGTCTCCTTCGGAGGCTTCGGCGGATCCTTCGGCTTCGACTCGGGCTCCGGCGGCGGCGTGGGCTTCGCGTTCTGCGGCTCGGCCGGCTTCGGATCGAACGCGTAGCTGAACCCCACGCCGATCACCTCGGTGTGCCAGTCGTACGTGCCGCCGTTCACGCCTTCGATCGGCGTCGGGTAGCCCGAGACGGGGTTGATCACCGGCACCGCCGCGTCCTTCGAGGGAACGACGACCTGCGGGAAGAACATGTGCGAGTACATCACGTCGAAGCGCCAGTGCTCGCCGAGGTGCAGCCCGAGCCCGAGCGACGCCGCACCCTTCGTGGAGTCGAGCGTGAGCGCGGACACGTACGGGGTCGGCGCCGCGCTCGTCTCGAAGCTACCGCCGGCGCGGATGTCGAGCTTCGCCGACTCGCCGAGCTTCACCGTGTACTCGCCGCCGAGCCGCACCGAGTGCGAGTCCTGGAAGTTGCGCGGGATGCGGATCGTGGGCAGCGAGAACGGGCTCGGGAACCCGGTGATGTTGGTGAGGCCGCCGTTCGGCGTGATGTCGATCGTGTCGTGGAGGCTCCACGACTCGTAGACGTACGCGAGCTCGACGCGCAGCTCCGGGATCGGCCGCACCTCGACGCCGACCCGAACGACGCCGGGGAGTCGGAACTTAACGCGCGCGGAGTCGTCGTTGAGGGCGGCGTTGTCGAACGGCGCTGCCGTGGGGAGACGGACCGAAAGCGTCGCCGGGGCGTTGATCCAGTACGGGAGGTGCCCGCTGAGCCCGAAGCGGATGAACTTCGAGGGCTCGAACGTGATGCCCGCGCTGGCCGACGGCGCGAAGACGGTGGCCTTCGTCAGCGTGAGCGAGTCGTAGTTCGGATCCTCGGGCGCGCCGAGCACGCGATCGGACGGGTTCGCGTTGAGGTAGACGAGGTTCGCGAACGAGCCGACGAGGAAGTTGAGCCCGATCCCGAGCCGCAGCGCTTGGACCGGGTGCCACGCGGCGTAGAGCCCCGCGTCGAGCAGGACGGTGCCGTCCAGCGAGAGGAGCGAATAGCGCTGCGGCGCCGGTTGCCCGTTCGAGAGCGTCTCGGGCCACTTCGAGAGCGGTGTGTACGGAGCGTAGACACCGACCGCGAGCGTCCACTCGCGCCGATTGCCGACGTTGATCGAGCCGGCCAGCGTGGGCGACGGGAGCGGAACGCTGGAGCCTTGGACCTCGGGGAAGCGGTACACGCGCACCGTTCCCCCGGAGTCCGTCACCTGCGTCTCGCGCGAGTAGGTCGCGCCGTGGACGAGGAAGCCGAGGTCGAGCATGAGCTCGCCGCCGCAGTAGGTCAGGCCGGCCGGGTTGTACCAGACCGAGCCCAGATCGTCGGCGCCGGCGACGAAGGCGCCACCGCGCCCGAGCGGACGTACGCCGCGCTCGGAGTGGTAGAGCCCGGCGGCTTCGGCACCGGCAGTTTGCACTAAGAACGCCGCGGCGACCGCCGCAGCCGTGGTCCACTTCACTCTTCGGTTCCTCGCCGCACGATCTCGTAGAACTGCTCGAGACCTCGCTCCTTGTTCAGGAGGAAATCGTTCACTTCATGCGTCACCGCCTTGTAGTCGGCGGCGTCGAGCTTGTCCGTCCGCGCCGGGTCGACGCGGTTCACGTCTGCGATGACGTCCATGATCACGTCGAGCGGAGTCTGGGTCGACTTGCCGTTCACGTCCTTCATCGGCGTCACGAGGCGGGTGAGGACCTGGGTGAGGATCTGGTTCGGATCGCGCTCGTTCGCGCAGATCTCCTTGCCTCCGCCGTCGATGTACTTGCCGCTCACCTTCGCGAGGAGCGCGAGCTGCGCATCGACGAGGCTCTTCTTCGTGACGCGCCCGTTCGCGTCCTTCACGCTCGGCGCGAGCGCCGGCGAGAGCGCGTGGAAGATGGGCACCAGGTTCTGATCGTCGCGGAGGACCTGGAGCATGTCCGACGACGTCGCGAGGAGCGCCGCCAGCGCGTCGTTGCCGGACGCGGCGTCGACGAGGTAGGCGAGCAGAGCTTCGAGCTCGGAGCGCGAGGCCTCGTCCTTCCGCAGCGCCTCGAGGAGATCCATCGTGGTCGCGAGCATCGGGCCCTTCACCCGGTCGGCGAGGCTCGTCGCGAGCTCGTCCCGCGCCCACGCGCAGCGCTTGTTCGGCGCGGTGTAGGTGTCGGGACAGTGCGCGAGCATCTGCGCGCGGAGCATGCCCACGAGCGTCGGCGTGATCTTGGCGATCGACGGGTCCGTGAACTTGGAGTTCGTCCCCGTGCCCGTCACGCCGAGGAACTGATCCACGAGCTGCGACCGGCCGAGGCGCCAGTCGTCGAGCCGCTGCTGCTCGGCCGGGTCCTTCGTGATCGCATCGGCGAAGAGCTGATCGATGCCGGCGAGACCCTGCGTGAGGAGGTAGATCGGCGTGACCTGCAAGTTCAGGGTGCCGTCGTTCCGCTTGGAGGTCTTCGAGCCCGTGCGATCGACGAGGTTCACGGCCTTGGCCTGGTCCGGATCGACGAGGCCGCGGGTCGCTGCGGACATGACCTGCACGCCGTCGACCGTCGTGGTGGCGGTGCACTTGTGCGTCGTCGCGTCGACGGCGGTGCACTTGCCCATCGTCTGCGTGTCGAGCGTCTTCGTGAGCTCGCCGAGCGCGACGAGCACGTCGCCCTTCATCGCCTCCGCGAGGAGCGGCTCGTAGCTCACGACCCCCGTCTGGAGGCAGTAGCGCGGGTTGGTCTTCACCGTGCCGCTCGGATCGCACTCGCTCTTGGACGACGTCGCGTCCGACCAGTGGCGGTAGAGCACCTCCATCAGCGCGAGGAACAGGTCCTCGCGGTTGTGGAGGGCGAACGCGTTGATCATCGGCGTCATCGCCGTGTAGAAGCCGAAGTTCTCCCAGACCATCGTGCCGTCGAGGTCGCGCTGGTCCATCCAGTCGCCGTTCTGGCACTGGCGGAGCCCGTGGACCTGCCCGTCCGGCGAGGCGTCGGCCGCGCCCGGAACCGGATCCGGGATGACCTTCTCGGGGCACACGACCGTTCCGATCGTGTGGGCGCCCATCAGGTCCTTGAGGAAGCGGTTCGTCTTGTAGTTCTTGCCGCCGCTGGTGGGGCTGTCGTTGTCGATGTCGAAGAAGACCTGGCGGTTCAGGAACTCGGGGCGCGGCCGGAGCGTCTTCGAGCCCGACGCATCCCAGAAGCCGGTGATGCCGCTCGACTGCTCCATGAGCCCGACGGTCGCGGCGCCGATGCCGAGGATCCCGTTCCGGAGCGTGTCGTTGCGGAGGTAGAGCGTGGCCTTGCCGACGATCGAGTCGAGGTAGAACTTCGCGAGGTTCTCGATCTTGAAGACCTCGCACTCGGCGTACGAGCCCACGATCGGCATCGTCACGCTGATCCCGCCGAGCACGGCGTGGACGACTCCGCCCTGCTTGTTGCAGGCCGTCACGCCGTTCGTGTCGTGGATGGTCTGCACGAACTTCTGCATCGCGCTGCGGTTCCAACCCGTGAGCGCCTTCGTGCGGTCGACCGGGGTCGACATCTCGGCGGTGGAGCTCTTGTCGAAGTTCCACGCCGGACCGTTGAGGTTGTTCCGGTCGTACGAGATGTGATCCTTGTACGACATGTAATTGGAGTAGATGCCGCCGAGGCGCTCCGAGTCGGCCCCCTGCATCGAGCGGAGCACGTCCTCCAGGAGCCCCGGCTCCTTGCCGATCTGGATGACGACGTCGATCATCTCGTCCCAGAACGTCGCCTTCGCCGGGATCTTCGCCTCGGGGTGCTTGTCCGCGATGCGCTTGAAGTCGAGCGCGGCGCCGGCGACGCGCGCGACGTCGGCCTCGTGCTGCTGCATCAGGAGCTTCGTGTACTCGAGCGTCGCGTCGGTCGCGGGATCGCCGAGGATCTGCCCGAGCGCGTAGACCAAGTCGACGATCGGCGAAGCGTCCGCGTGGTACGCGTCGTAGGTCACGGTCACCTGACCCGACTTCGAGTCGCCGTAGACCTTGTTCGTCTTCGCGAACCCGTCCCGCGCGCCCATCGCGCGGTACATGCCGCCGAGCATGTACATGAGCGACTCGTGCTTCGCCTTCGGGTCGGGGTTCACGAGCGGCTTCATGTTCTGCATCATCGACGCCGTGAACGTGTGGCTCGTGTCGATGTACTCGTAGAGCAGCGCGTTGCCGGCGAGCGAGCGCCCGAAGGGGTCGTACGAGGCGGCAGGCGGCGCCCCCATCGCGTAGAACGGCGACGGCGGAGCGGTGCCGCTCGAAGAGACGAAGCGACCGAGTGAATCCACGTCGGCCAGCCCGTCCGAGTCCTTGTCGACGAACGGCGCCGGGAGCACGCCGCCGGTCTTGAGCACGTTCGCGAAGCCGCGCCGATCGCGCCGCACGATGTAGCGCGAGTTGCCACCGCCGAACGCGGGGTCCTCGGCCATCATGACCTGGCCGAGAGCCTCCAGGGTGTCCCGCGGACGCGAGATGACGGTGCGATCGCCGAGCGGGTCGGCGGTCTCGACGAGCGGGCCAGCCGGGGGATCGGCCTGGACCGTGCGCAGCTCCTGCTGCATGGTCTGGAGGACCATCCCAAATTGGGACGACGCGGGCCCCGGCACCGGGATTCGAGCGCCGTTCTCGTCGAGCTGCGGGTTCGGGTCGTAGGGTTTGGAGTCGTTCGAGATCTGGCTGAGGGTGGCGTTCGCCAGATCGCGCAGGCGCGGGTACGCCATCGAGGGACGCGCGGCGCCGAAGGACGTGTCCACCGGGCGGTAGCCGAGGCGCGCCCCCACCCGAGCGAGCGCGGCTTGCGCCTCGGGATCGTTCTCGATCGACGCGAGCAGCTCGGCCAGCGAGCGCGTCGACTGCGGCATCGTCCCGTCGTTGTAGAGGGCCTCGAAGCGGGCCAGCATGTCGGCGACCTGGCGCCCGAGCTTGTCCTCACCCGACGCGGCCGGAGCGTTGCAGCTCACCGACGGGTCGGGGTTGTGCACATCCTTGATCGGCACCTTCACGTCGGGGATCGCCGCGTCGATCGCGCCGATCAGGTCCTGCCGGCGCCGGACGAGCGCGCCGATGCGGGCGAGCGAGCGAGCGCGGTCTTGCTGCTGCTTCTCGATCGAGACCGGGTTCCCCTGAGCGTCCACCGCGTCGGCCGTGGCGGGCGGAAGAAGGGACTCGTCGACCTTGTCGCTGAACTTGCCGTCGACCTTGTGGCAGACGTTGCGGAACGACGCGCCGGTGAGATCCTCGCGGAGCTGCGCCGCGGCGATGCGATCGCAGAAGGTGCCGTAGACCTCCTCGCCGATCGAGCCACGGGCGGGGATGGTTCGGGACGTGTCGATGTCGGCGCAGGCCGTGAAAGCCAGGACGCCGACGCCAAGCAAAGCCAGCCGATCGCGGAGCGTACGCATCGTGGTTCGAGTCTAGCGGCCGAGGGTCGCCTCAGCAGCCCGGAACCTCGTGACGCAACGCGCTGTCATGATGCGTCAAGACAGCGCGTCGCGTCATTCCGACCTCACTTCTTGCAGGCGCCTTCGACCGTGAACCCCTTCGAGGCGGCGCACTTCGTGATGCTCTCCTCACTGAAGCCGGTGAAGGTCTGCGAGGCGCAGCCATATTCGGTGTCGATGTGGAACTCGCGGTCGAGCGTGGTGCCGCTGGCGACGGTCCCGCCTTGGAGCACGACGCACTTCTCGGCCTCCTCCCTGGAGTTCGCGTACTCGGTGACGAAGCCGGCGCACGAGTTGGCGTCCTCGTAGCCGAGCACGAACACGTCCGCCGACGAGGTCGGAGCGTCGCCCAAGCACGTGAGGGCGCACGTGCCGCAGTCCTTCGAGCACGAGTTGCAGGTCTCGGAGCCCGTGCACGCGCCGTCGCCGCACTTCGTGCAGTCGGCCGCGCAGCTCTTCGCGGTCTCGCCGCCGTTGCACACGCCGTCGCCGCACTTGGCGCAATCGGCAGCGCAGCTGTTGCCGTCCTCGCCGTCTTCGCAGATGCCGTTGCCGCAGTGGCAGTCGGTGTGGCACGTCGAGTCCGACTCGTTCGGATCGCAGAAGCCGTCGCCGCAGCCGCCGACCTCGCAGCGGCCGAACCACTTGCGCTCCTGGCGGTTGGTGCCCGCGCCCCACACGAGCGAATCCGGGTGGTCGTACATCCGGTCCGTGAGGCCCGTCATCGACGCGTACCCGTCGCTGAAGAGGTGACAGCGGACCGGGTTCCCGGTCTGCGTCGTCGCGTTCCCGAAGTACGTGTGGCACTCGCCGGCCGAGGTGCCGTTCGGGAGACACGCCTCCGATTGGGTCGGTTCGAGAAACGGCGTGTAGTGATGGCTGAAGAACGCGTCCGTCGTTCCGGACCACGAGAGCTTGCCGGTGAAGATGTCCACGTCGCCGCCGCGGAAGGTCACCGGCGTGTGGCTCGAATCGGACGTCCGGCAGCGGCCCCACCACTTGCGGCAGCGCCCCGTCGACGACCCGTCGGGGATGCATGCCGTCCCGTCGGCGGCGAAGAAGATCGCGTCGGACGGCCCCTCCATCGCGGCGTAGCCATCATTGAAGACGAAGCACTCCACGCCCTGTCCGAGCGGGATGTTCGCGCACACGCCCGGCGACAGGATGCTGCACCCTTGTCCGGTCGGGCACGCGCCCGCGTTGCATTGCCCGCCGCAGCCGTCCGGCGCGCCGCAGTCCTTGCCGCTGCAGCTCGGTTGGCACGCGCAGACGCCGGCCACGCCACCGCCGCCGCAGACGGTCCCCGAGGGACACGTCCCCTTCGTACACGGGTGTCCGCACCCGTCGTCGGCGCCGCAGGATTTGCCCTGACAGACGGGCATGCACTTCGGCGGCGGATCGTTGGGATCGAGCGGCAGCTGCTGCCCCATCGACGACACGTCCTCTCCCGTCGAAACGCCGCAGCCGATCGCAATCGCCGCACAAGCCAACGTCGCACCCAAGACGCTCTTCACGAATCGCATCGTTCCTCCTCCTCCTGGCGCCCGTGGCGCGACCCGCCGCATTGCACGCGGCGGGCCGAACCGTTTTCGGCGCCGTTCTTCGGAGGTCTCGCGATCGCGCGAAGACGAGTTGCGCCGACGCTGCTCTCGGTCGAGCAGAATCCGCGCAGCTTCGCTTCAGTTCGGCGCCGGGAGCCCCTGCAGGAAGTAGACGTAGGGGTACGCGCCCGCTCCGCCGCACGGAGCTCCCCCTCCGATCAGGATCGAACCGTCGAGGAGCGTCGTCGCGACGAGCTCCATGTTGTTCTCCTGAATCGCCGGGAACGGCGAGACGAGCGACTTGGCCGCGTCCACGACGTCCACCGCGCTCGTCGTGGGGAACGTGTTCGACTGGCACCCGTAGGTCGCGGGGTACGGCGCCGCCACGCCGGCCGCCACCATCACCGTGCCGTCACCGAGCAGCGCGCTCGCGAACTTCAAGCGTGGCGAGGAGAGCTTCTTCGGGAGGACCGTGACCTGTCCCTTCTTGGGATCCCACACGGCGACCTCGTCCGTCGGCGTCACGTTGTTCGCGATCGTGTCCGCGCCACCGGGCGAGAGGACCCCGCCGTCCGGCAGGACGTAAACCGCCGCGGAGCCGTGCGCGAAACCGGTACCCGCCGCGGCGACGTTGCCGGTGTCCGGATCGTACGTCTCCAGCTGCGCGCCGGCGAAGACGACCCGCCCGTCGCGCAGGCGCGCGGGGAAGCCGAACGCGCCGAGCTTCGAGGTCTGCGCGACCGGGCTGAAGGTCTCGCTCACGGGGTCGAAGAGCTCGGCGGTGGTGTTGCCGCTGGAGACGACGAGCACCTTGCCGTCGGGCAGGAGCGTGAGCCGGTGGTAGTAGCGGGTGGCGTCGCCGAGCTTGCCCTTCGTCTCCTTGAAGGTGTTCGTCTTCGGATCGAAGAGGTCGGCGGTAGCGCGATCGCCGGCGACGAGACAGCCGTTGCCGCTCGCGTAGTTGCACGCGCCGACGACCAGCGCGCGGCCGTCCAAGAGCGTGATCGCGACGGTGGTGTTCCGCTTCACCGTCATCTTGTTGGCCGCCGGCGCCATCAGCTTGGTCTTCGGATCGTAGAGCTCGGCGGTGTCGAGCGACGTCGACGGGTCCGAGGTGACCGTTCCACCGGCGACGAGCACGCGCCCGTCCTGCAACGTCGTCACGGCGGGGAAGTTTCCGCGCGCCGTCGCCATCGCGATCTTCACCCACTGTTGGCTGAACGTCTGCGAGACGTAGCGGAACGCCTTCGGCAGGGTGGCCGTCTTTCCGCCGCCCTCCAGCCGCACGTCGTACGCGCCGCCGGGCGCGGGCGGCGTGAGGAGCACCGCCGTCGTCGCATCCACCACCCGCACCGGGGCGCGCCCGTCGCCGACGAACGCCTTCATCCCGGGGGCGAACCCCTTCCCCGTCAGCGTGACCCAGGTACCTCCGCCGATCGTCCCGTCCTTCGGCGTGATCGCGCTGACCACGAACCCGCACGCGCCGTCCGACGAACAGCCGGCCCCTGCGCAGCACGACTCTCCGGTCCCGCAGGCGAGGCCGCACCCGCCGCAGTTCGCGGCGCTGGTCTTCGGATCGACGCAGGTCCCCCCGCACGAGAGCTGACTGCCGCACCCACCGCCGTCCGCGGCGTCGGTCCCAGCGTCGGGGGTCGGTTGGAACGAGGTCTCGGTCGAAGAGCACGCGACCGCGGCGACGAACGAGACGGCGAGGATGCGACGCATCCGCGAATCGTCGCACACTCCGCGCCCGACGGGCACGCTCAGCGCGGGAGCTCGCCGCGCATGCGCGTGGCCTCGGCCCGAAGCTCCGCGAGCTCCGTCCGCATGCGCTCGGCGGTCGCGGCGTCGCGCCGCCGCTCCACCCACGCGAACCCTTCCTCCACGCTCGGGAACGCTCGGAACTCGTAGAGCGGCGGGCGAAGCCAATTGATGGCGGTGGCGACGCCCCGGATCGCCAGCGAGTCGGACACGAGCACGAAGAGGGCGTTCCCGCCGATGTGGGCGGAGACCTCCGCCATGCGCTTGCGCCAGCGCGCGTTCGGCGCGGGGTTCTCTCGGTCGACGAGCATGAGCCCGGTCCCGCGGCGGGTCGGACCGAGCTCGCGCTCGAGCTCCTCGATCGACGCGACGTAGCGCTCGAAGTCGGCGTCGGAGTTCTCGGCGCCGAAGAAGTACCAGAGCGCGAGCCCCGCGCGAGCGTCGAGCCGATGAAGCAGCATGCTGCTCCCCAGATTATCTCAACCGAGCCGCCGCCGAAGTACCCCGTGGAGCGCGGTGGGGACGTCGGCCTCGAGCGGCTCGCCGTGCGAGAAGAGCACCCGCGCCGGCTTCTCCTCGTCGATCCGCCGGCGCACGTCGGCCGCGTACTTCGCGTCGTCCGAGATGCACATCAGCGTGAACGTCGACCCGATGCAGAGGTCCGGCGAGATGTTGAGACGGCGGAGGAAGAAGCCCTGCACGCCCGTGATCGGCCGGGTCTCGTGGAAGAAGGCGTCGCACACGATCCACGTCGGCCCGCTCGCGCCACCGTCGATGGAGAGCCAGGCCTCGCCGCTCTTCGTCGCGTCCGGCACGAGGAAGTGGATGCCGGCCGGGAGCTCGACCTGGTCGATCGGCACGAGGTCCGCGTGGCCCTTCCGCCGGAGCCGCGGGAGCGCGCCGCGACTCGCGATCGGCACCGCGTCCGGGAAGCGGCGCTGGTACCGGTCGAGGCTCAGGTGATGGAAGTGGTTCGGCGCGAACAACCAGCGCGGGCGGCCGAGCTCCGCGATCGCGTCGTACGTGCGTTCGTCGACGTGGGTGGGCGAGTGGATGAGCAGGTCGCCGCCGCCGAGCTCCACGACGTGCATCGCGGTGGCCCAACCCGCCGCATCGCGGCGCTCGAAGCGAACGACGTTCAAGGTCCTGCGATGCTAGGGACGAGGTCGGAGCGCGACAAGGCGCGACGAGGAGCCGAGCACGCGGAGAGCTGCCGGCCAAGTCGTTCGGGCACGGGCACGGGCACGGGCACGAAAAAGGTGTAGGGTGCGCCCATGCGCGCGCTGCTCTTCGCTCTCGCCGTGGTTCCCGTCGCTCTCGTTCTCGCCGGCTGTCCCAACGAGCCCGCGACGCCCACCGTGACCGTCGGCGACGGCGGCGGCGCCACCACCGCCGAGCCGGTCGAAGCCGGGAGCGCGCCGGTCACCGCGAGCGACGCCGGGCCCAAGCTCTGCGGCTGCGCGCTGTGCGAGCCCGTCCTCAGCGACGACCCGTGCAAGACGGCGGACGACTGCGCGCCCGCGACGCCGTGTCACGCCACCGCGTGCGTCGCGAAGGCGAAGGCTCAGCCGCGGTCGGCGAACCTCGCGTGCACGGAGATCTTCCAGTGCAACGCGATCGAGGCGAACTCCTGCGCCTGCGTCGACGGCAAGTGCGCGATCGCTCCGCGCGCCAAGAAATGACCTGGGTGCCGACGGCCGAGGACTCGCCCTACGCCCGGATCGGTGGGCGGGAGGCGACGCTCGCGCTGGCCGAGACCTTCTACGACGCGATGGAGGAGCACGAGCCCGCGCTCGCGAAGCTCCACGCCCTCGGTCCCGACGGGCGCATCACCCGCGAGACCCGGGAGCGCTTCGCGCTGTTCCTGATCGGCTGGCTCGGGGGGCCGCAGGACTACATGGCGAAGCACGGGCACCCTCGCCTCCGGATGCGCCACGCGCGGGTGCGGATCGACGACGCGATGCGCGATGCGTGGGTCCGCTCGATGACGCGCGCCCTCGACGCGCGCGGGGTCGGGGGCGACGTCCGGGCCTTCCTGGATGCGCGCTTCCACGAGGTCGCGACGTTCCTCCGGAACGCTTGAGGCCGAACTTTACGCCGTCAGCGGTCGCGCCCTGATCGGACCCCCGTTCCGTAACATTGTTCTGCCATTTTTTCGTGGCGTACGAGGCCCCGAAAAGACAAACTCCGCGCGCGGAGGAGAGGCACATGAACGCGTGGAAGACGATCGGGGCGCTCGCCGCCTGCGGCGCGCTCGTGACGGGAGTGGCGCTCGGGATGGCCGGGTGCGGGTCGAGTGGACCGAGCGGGTTCAACCCCAACGGCTCGGACTCGGGGCTCGATCCGGACGGCAACCCGTTCAACTTCGGTGACGCCGGGGGCGACGCGACGGGCCCGTGCCAGAACCTCCAGTGCCAGCAGGTCACCTGCACGAGCGGGGACACGACGATCACCGGCGTCGTCTACGATCCGAAGGGCACGACGCCGCTCTACAACGTGTTCGTCTACGTCCCGAACAAGCCGCTCGATCCGATCACGACCGGCCCCGTGTGCACGGCGTGCCAGGCGCCCGCGTCCGGCGCGCCCGTCGTGTCCGCGACGACGGACGAGAAGGGTCGCTTCGTGCTCAAGAGCGTGCCCGTCGGCAAGGACATCCCGCTCGTCATGCAGCTCGGCAAGTGGCGCCGCAAGGTGATCCTGCCCGAGGTGAAGCAGTGCGTGGACAACGTGTTCAACACGCGACTCTCCCCGAGCGACGTGGAGACGCGCCTGCGTCTTCCGAAGAAGCAGGCCGAGGGCAACGCCGACGACAACATCCCGAAGATCGCCTACACGAGCGGCTGCGACTACGCCGAGTGCTTCCTCGCGAGCACGATCGGGATCGACGCCTCCGAGTTCGGCGGGCCGAGCGGCAACACCAACGCGCGCGTGCAGATGTACCGCGGCCAGGGCGGCTACACCGAGCCGCTGGCGTCGGGCGCGGGCAACACGTCGTCGTTCTGGAGCAACCTGAACGTGCTGAAGCAGTTCGACATCATCATGAGCGGCTGCGAGTGCAACACGTACGATCGGCTCTCGCCGACCGGCTACGCGAACCTCAAGCAGTACCTCGAGTCGGGCGGCCGCTTCTTCAGCACGCACTACTATTACAACTTCTTCGCGAGCTCCTCGCAGTGCAACGGCGACTCCACCTGCAAGGGCTCGCCCGACTTCAACTCGATCGCGCAGTGGAAGGGTGACTCGCTCACGATCACCACGCCCCCGTACCTGATCGACACGAGCTTCCCGCGCGGGAAGGCGATGGCGGACTGGCTCAAGAACATCGACCCGTCGAGCACGCTCGGGCAGATCAACCTGTCCGACACGCGCGCCAGCGTGGGCCCGGTCACGCAGGGCAAGGCCACGCGCTGGATCTACGACAACACGTCGCAGAACACGCTCTACCTGAGCTTCAACACGCCGGTCGGCGTCCAGCCCGACAACCAGTGCGGCCGCGCGGTCTTCAGCGACGTGCACCTCTCCGGCTCCTCCTACACGACGAGCGGCAACTTCCCGTCGTGGTGCTCCACGCGCAGCTCGAGCGATCAGCACGTGAAGAACGAGAACGCGCTCGAGTTCCTCTTCTTCGATCTCTCGTCCTGCGTGCAGGACGACACGAAGCCGCCGCTCCCGCCGCCGAACTGAGGTCCGGCGTCAGGCCATCAGCGCTTCGTTCACGTCGGCCTCGAGCTGGTCGACCCGCGCGTCGAGGCCGAGGACCTCGATCAGGAGGTCGTCCAGCTCGCGCTCGTCTTCGTTCGTCTCGAGATCGAACACGGCGATCGCGTAGGCGGCCTTGTACGCCGCGTCGCGCGCGGTCGCGCGCTCGAGCTTCTTCGCGACCCCACGCACGAAGTCACCGAGCGACTCGGCTTCGTCCACGGCGCCCGCGAGGGCCTCCAGCGTGGGACCGACCTGCGCGCCCGGCTTGAGGTGCTTCGAGAGGCCCTTCACCGACTCCAGCTCGTCGAACGAGGCGTGCCCGTTGGCGTTCGCCATCGCGTAGCCGATGGCCAGGATGGCTTCGATCTCGTCGGGGGTGAGCTCGGACGCGGGCCCGAGGACGGCGGCGAAGTTGAGGGTGCGCTGAGTCATCGCGCCCACTCTACGCCACGGGGTTCAAAACTCAACCGACCAAGCGCTTCGTCGACGGCGGCGAGTTCGGTACCACTTTGGTACGAGTAGGCGCTGCCGCCGTGCAGCGGTCGCGGCCCGATCGCTTGGAGACGTAGAGCGCCTCGTCGGCGGCCTTGAAGAGCTGCTCCCACGCGCCGCCTGCTTCGGGGAACGTCGCCACGCCGATCGAGCACGTGACCGAGAGCGGCCCCGACGGCGTGTGGAAGGTGGTCTTCTTCAGCTCCTCGCGGATGCGCTCGGCCAGCAGCATCGCGCCCTTCTCGTCGGTCTGCTCGCAGAGGACCACGAACTCCTCGCCGCCGAAGCGCGCGACCATGTCGGTGGTGCGCTTCTGGCGCTTGAGGATCTCGCCGAGGCCCTTGATGACGACGTCACCGATGTCGTGGCCGTGCGTGTCGTTGACCTTCTTGAAGAAGTCGATGTCGGTGACGAGCACCGAGAGCTTCCGTCCGAAGCGCGCCGCGGCGGCGACCTTCTGCTCCGCGTTCTCCAGCATCGCGCGCTTGTTGAGCAGGCCCGTGAGCCCGTCGGTGGTGGCCATCGTCTCGAGCTTGTGGACCATGCGCGCGTTCGAGAGCGACACGGCCAAGTGGCTCGCGAGCACCTCGAGCGTCGGCCGCACGGCGTCGCCGAAGGCGTGGCGGCGGCGCGCGCCGAGGATGAGCGTGCCGAGCGGACGATCGTGGAGGACGAGCGGCAGGACCAGCAAGCTCGGCAGCTTGGGCCACGGGTAGTTCCGGGTCAGCACGATCTGGCGCGACGGGTCGTACTCGCCCTTGTAGGGGAGCGGGAAGCGATTCTGGACGACCATCGCGACGAGCCCGGCGTTGTGCGCGAAGCGCGCGCCGACGAGATCGTCGATCTCTCCGCCCTGACTCGTGGCGGCGACGACCTCGTGCTGCTTGGTCGCCTCGTCGAAGAGCGTCACGGCGGCGAGATCGAAGCTCGCGATCTCGCGCGCGGCGCGCACGCCGGCCTCGAGGACGTCCTTCTCGCTCAGGGCCGCGCCGAGCGCCTGCGCCGCCCGGTAGAGCTTGCCTTGCTCGACCTTCGCGCGCTCGAGCTGCACGAACACGCGCTCGTTCTGGATCGCACGGAGGCAGTAGCGTGCGGCCTGCGCCGCGAGCTCTTCCTCTTGCTCCGTGAACGCCACGTTCTCCGAGCGATCGATCGCGAGGATGCCGCGCAGCGTCTGGGCCCCCTGGTGCGTCTCGACGATCGGGAGCGCGAGCAGCACGCGCGCCGGGTTCGCGCCGGCGTAGTAGGGGACCTTGTAGGAAGGCTTGAGGTTGCCGAGCGCCACGCGCTCCTTGCGCGCGACGACCGCCCCGAGCACGCCGTCGCCGACGGCGAAGGGGGCGTCGTTCACGTCGTCGGAGACGGTCGAGAGCTCCGAGATTCTCAGGTGCGTCCCGGCATCGTTCAACCAGAGCAGCACGGCGGTGTGGCCGTGGAGCGTGCGGCGGAGGAGCTCGAGCGCGTAGTGGACCGCCTTCTGGATCTCCTCGACCGAGCTTCGCTCGAGGCGATCTTCGCTCCGCTCCTGGCCGCCGCCGGCGCCGAGCAAGCGGTAGCTCCGTGCGTCGTCCTTGAGCTTGCGGAGCTCTTCGTCGATCCGAGCACGGGCGGCGCGCCGGATGCGCGCGACCTCGCCGCGCACGAAGAGGAGGTTCAGCGCGACGAACGCCGTCGAGAGCCCCGCGCGCGGGGCGAGGGCCAACCAGGGCAGCTCGCCCGTCGTGAGGAAGCGCCCGCCCGCGTCCAGGCCCAGCAGCACGATCAAGGTGAGGATCGCCGCGGCGGGCCGCACGAACGCGGCGAGGAACGCCAGAAGAAAGTAGGAGAGCGGGACCGAGTACGCTTCGACGCCGGGGCCGAGCACCGGGAGGAGCGCGAAGAGCGACGCCGCGAGCAGCCCGAGATCGAGGTCGACGTGGAGCGGCGCCTCGCTCGCGAGGCGGACCTTGCGGCTGATGCGGGCGCCGAAGAGGAGCGCCGGGAACACGGCGGCGAGCGCGGTCGCCACGAGCGGGAGCGTGCGCGCGAAGAAGAGCGCGTACATCGCGAGCGCCAGGGCGACGGTCGTCCCGGTCCCGGCGCGCAGCGCACGGCGCACGGCGAGCGAGGTGCGGACGAGGAGCTCCATCGGGTCTCGCCTTCGGTAACAAGGAGCGGAGAACGCGGCCAAGTTTCGGGAGGTGGTTACACTACGCGACGTGCAGGCTCCGATCCCCCAGCCGCGCCTCCAGCCGAATGCGCCTCAGGTGCCCCTCCGGGCGCCGAAGGACAGCATCCCGCCGGAGGAGCCGTTCGTCCGGCGGGCGCCGCTCACCACGGCGCTGATCGCCGCGAACGTCCTGATCTTCGCGCTCGAGCTCTGGCACGCTGCGCGGCTCCGAATTCCCGAGAACACCGGCTCGCTCTACGGGCTCTGGGGCATCCCGTCGCCGACGCTCGCCGCGTTCGGCGGCAACGTCCACGAGCTCACGCTCCAAGGTCAGGTCGAGCGGCTCGTGGCGTCGACGTTCCTCCACGGGGACCTCCTCCACGTCGCGTTCAACATGGTGGTCCTCCGCCAGGTGGGCTCGTTCCTCGAGCGTACGGTCACCGCGACGCGGCTCATCCCGCTCTACCTATTGTCGGGCATCGGCGGCTCGCTCGCGAGCCTCGCGATCGCGGTGATCAGCGGAGGGATGGGCGTCTCGGTCGGTGCGTCCGGCGCCATCTGCGGGCTGATCGCCGCCGCGCTGGTCACGGGCTATCGGATCGAGGGCCCGTCGTCGCCGATCGTTCGATCGATGGGGCGCTGGCTGCTCGTCGTCGTCGTCTGGGGCTTGTCGCTCACGATGGTGCACCGCGCGAGCGGTGGAAGGGGCGGGATCGACAACGCCGCGCACATCGGCGGTGCGATCGCGGGCGCCATCGTCGCGATGCTGTGGCGCCGCGGGCAGGCCCCCAGTCCGTTCATGCGCCTCCTCGCGATCGCGAGCTTCCTCGGCATCGTCGGGGGAACGGCGGTGGCGGTGGTGATCCGCGACGCGAGCACGCCGGCCGCGAACGAGCGCGGGCCCTCACGCTGAGCTCGGACGGCTCGGCTTCAGGTGCTGCGGAGCCACGCGATGGCTTCGTCGCGGTTCGAGAAGGTCTCGAGCGCGAGGAGCGCTGCGCTCGCCAGCCGCCGCGATTGCGCGACCGAAGCGGGGCTCGCCACGACGCGCGCGGTACGGCGCATCCCGTGCTTCTGCGCGTACGCGTTCAGATCCGCGAGCTCGACCAGGATCGAAGGGGGAAGCACCGAGACCTTGCGTTGGTCGACGAGGCAGTTCCAGGGACCGTCGATCTGGTCGATCAGAGCGCGCGTACGGTTGACGTACTCGTCCACCTCTTCGGGTGTGGGGCGCGCGGGGTAGACGATCTCGAGGATGCGATCGTCGGCGTGGTAGGTCGTCTCGAACGTCACGGGCCGGCGGATCGTTGCACGCCGATGGGCAACCGTCGAGGGGCGCAATTTTCGCGCGCACGGTCGAGCTTCGATTCCCTCACGGCAAGGTTGCCACACCCACGAACTTCGCGCCGGCCGTGCCCGACACCGAAGCCGGGGCGCCGACCGCGCCCGCGGTGACCGTCGCCACCTCGGCGCCGCCGCCCGTCTTCGCCCACGCGATGACGCCGTCGGCTCCGCACACGCCGTGCGCGACCGCCGGCGTGCTCTCGACGTTCGCCCCCACGGGTGCCGCCGCGCTCCACTTGCTGCCGTCCCAGATGCTGAAGTAGCCCTTGAGGTCACTGCCGCGATACGCGAGCAGCGCGCGGCCGGAGCCCATCGGTGCGAGCGCGATCGGCTCCGTCGTGTACGCGTTCACGTCGATCATGGCGGGCGTAGACCACACCCCGTTCGTCCGCGTGACGCTCATGATCTTGAAATCCGAAGGCCGCACGTAGGCGACGAGCAGCTCCGCGGACCCACCGTCCATCCGTACGACCGTCGGCGGCAGCGACTTGTCGACGGCAGTCCCGGTCTGCGCGTGCGCGGCCTGCCAGCTGCCGGAGTACGTCCGATCGTAGAGGATGGTGTCGTCGCCGCCCTGGAGCACGACGAGATCGTTGCCGACGGCGGCGACCGCCGGGCCACGCGGACCGAAGCTCTGTCCCACTCCGGTACCGACGGTCTCGGCGGTGGGGTTCCACGTGCTCGCGGAGAGCGTCGCGCGGTAGTACTTGAAGTCGCTCGCTTGGTAGAGGAGCTGCACGCCGCCCGCGGTGACCGCCAGCGACGGAGCGTCCCGCGCCGAAGGGCCAATCGCGGCAGGCGCGGCGAAGGTGGTGCCGGTGGACGACGCGAAGTAGAGCCCGTCGCCCGAGGCGCGCGCGACCCACGTGAACGACGTGCCGGCCGCGGCAACCGCGATCCGGTCGACGGCCGAGCCCGCGACGCCGGTGCCCGCGAAACCTCCCGAACCGACGGCGATCGCCCACGCGAGCGACGAAGCATTCCCCGCGACCACCGCGGTCGTGGAGGCACACGTCCCGGAGTCGCTGGTCACGACGTCGCTCGCGCTCGCATCGCTCGGCGCTCCATCGCTCGCAGCGCCGTCGCTGGCGCTCGCGTCCTTGCCGGCGTCGTCGCCGTAGACGGGTCCGTAGGTCTTCGGCGGATCGCTCGCGCACGCGACGACGAAGAAGGAGAGCGCGACGGTGGGCCGGAAAGGAAGGCGCATGCGGGCACAGTATAGCCCTCGCCGATTCCAGGCTACGCTTCGCCCATGCCGCAATCCCTCCTCGCCGGAACGAAACGCCTCCCCGAGCTCGACGCTGCCTGGGCCGAGCCTGCCGCCGGCATCCGCCATCGCGCCGTGCGAACCGGAGCGGAGCGCATCCGCGAGAAGCTCGCGAGCGGCCCGCGCGCGGTCGCGGTGCGTTCGCTCCCGCTCGCGATGGCACCGTACCCGGTGAAGTACGCGTTCCGCGGGGCTGCGATCACGCCGCTCCCGTTCATCACCTTCACGCACCGGTGCATGCTCGTTCAGTTCTTCCAGGCCGGCTCGCTGAAGACGCTGCTCTTCAACCCGACCGACGTGGAAGCGTCCCGCAAGACGCCGTACTTCGCGCGCCTCGCGGCGAAGCTCTCGCGCTTCGAGCCACTGCTCGCGAAGAAGTACGACACGCTCGAAGCCCAGCTCCAGACGCTCGGCATCCGCAACGAGGACATCGACTACATCGCGTTCGATCACTTCCACACCCAGGATCTCCGGGGCCAGCTCGGCACGAGCGACGGGAAGTACAAGGTGCGCTTCCCGAACGCGACGCTCCTCGCTCCGAAGTGCGAGTGGGACGACTGGGCGCAGCTCCACCCGATGCAGCGCGCCTGGTACGTCGCCGACGGGCGCGACGGGGTGAAGCTCGACCGCGTCGCCTTCACCGACGGTGACCTGCACCTCGGCGACGGCGTGATGCTCCTGCGCACGCCGGGTCACACGAGCGGCAACCAGACGCTCTTCGTCAGCACGGACAGCGGCGTGTGGGGCACGAGCGAGAACGGCGTCTGCGCCGATGCGTGGTCGCCGCTCGACAGCAAGATCGCCGGCATCGCGGCCGCGTGCCGGCGCGAGGATCTGGACGTCGTGCTCAACGCGAACACCCCGGAGGACGGCGCGAAGCAGTACACCGCGATGATCCTGGAGCGCACGATCGTCGATCGCGTGAAGGCGAACCCCGCGTTCGTGCAGATGATGCCGTCGACGGAGATGACCCCGACGATCGCGACGCCGGGCCTTCGCCCGACGTGGATCCACGGTGAGGTGAAGCACGGGACGGTGATGAAGCCCGAAGCACGCGCAGTGGCGGCGGAGTAGTCCCTCGACGCTCGCCACTTCTGCACCGAATGCCGCTCGGAGACCGGCGATCCGGCAGCGTCGCCTCGCATTCGAGCGTGAACCCATGCCGTGCGAGCGCCCCCCGCGAGCTTCCTCCCGCGAAGAAGTCGCCTGGCGCCGACACCGCATCCGAGCTCGAGCACGCATTGCCTCGACGCCACTGGCAACCACGAGATCGTGAGATCACAAGCGATCCACGAGCCGCGTATTCGTCGACGAGTCCTATACGCTCCATCGCCATCGGACTATGATCGAAGTGTGAACCGACGGACACTCGCCATTTCGATCGCAGCGCTGGCGCTCGCGTGTTCGGAGACGCCCTCTCCGGAAACGCTCGACGGAGGCGCGGCCGGGAGCGCGAACGCTCATGCCTCGGCGCGGCTCGACACCCTGAGGCACGACTTCCATGTCCACGGCACGCTCCTACGCAGCGACGGGTCGCAGGACGACGACGATCGGCCACTCCTCCCCCGGAGCGACCGACACTTCATCGCGGACGGCGGTCGGCTCCTCGCTCCCACGCTCGCGGGCTCCCCTGAGCTTTCCGTCGCCCGACTGGCGAGCGGGATGACGATTCTTCGCGATCCGACCAGCGGTATCCGCCTCGGAATCACGATCACTTCGACGGTCGGTGCTCCGGCGACGCTCGTCGACGGCGCCGCTTACTTCCCTCGTGCGCTCGGCGATGGCGACCTGGTTCGACAGCTTCGCTCGGATGGGCTGGAAGACTTTTTCGCGCTCGACACCAAGCCGGCCGCATCGGAGATCGTCTACCACCTCGACGTCGCGGCGGTGCCTGGCGTGAGGTTCGTCGGTGGCGTACTCGAGTTTCTCGACCAAAAGGGAGTACCTCGACTACGAATGCCTCCCGGGAGAGTCGTAGACTCGACCGGAACAGTCGTCCTCACCGAGACGGCCCTCGAAGGATGCTCCGTGGACGAGGATCCCCGTGATCCGCGGACGCGGCCCGTCGTCGCCCACGGCGACACGTGCCTCGTTCACGTTCGCTGGCCCGCATCAATTCAGTACCCGGCTCTGGTCGACCCGGCCTGGACGGCCACTCAGTCGCTCCCCGTCGCGGTCAACACGCACGCCGCCACGTTGCTCCAAGACGGCCGTGTCCTCGTGACCTCGGGCTATCTGGGCGCCGGGAAGTACACGCCGGTGGCCTCGCTGTTCGATCCCGCGACGAATACGTTCGCGACGACGGGGTCACTCCCCGCAGGTCGCTCGCATCACGGCAGCAGCCTGCTCGGCTCGGGGAAAGTACTCGTCTTCGGTGGCGAAGACTTCAACGGTTCCCTGGCGAGCGCGTTCCTCTACGATCCCGTCACTGGGACCTTCAGTCCGACCGGCTCGATGGGGACGCCGCGCTCGAGGTTCGCTTTCGCGACCTTGGCTTCCGGGAAAGTCCTCGTCACCGGAAACAGCCAGCCGGTTGCATCCGCCGAGCTCTACGATCCGACCACCGGGGTCTTCACCCCCACCGGTTCGATGCTCCTCGCCCGATGGACTCACAGCGCAACGCGACTCCCTTCGGGCAAGGTGCTCATCGCTGGTGGGCTCTCCGTCAACTATACCGACACTGCCGAGTTGTACGATCCGCAGACCGGCACGTTCTCCGCGACGGGTTCGATGGGCGTGAAGCGCGGCGCACACCAAGCCGTCCTGCTGCCCTCCGGGAAAGTCCTCATCGTCAGCGGCGTCGACAACAACGGCTTCCACACACCATCGTGCGAGCTGTACGATCCACTCGTCGGGACCTTCGCTCCTGCGGGCAGCTTGGCGTTGGGTCGATGGGGCCACCGTGCAACCCTGCTCCAGTCCGGGAAGGTCTTGGTGACCGGCGGCGAAGGTCTCAGCGGACCGCCCTTCGACAGCGTGGAGATCTACGACCCGGGCACGGACGCGTTCTCACCCGTGGGTCCCATGACCGTGGGGCACTACCTTCACACGGCCACCTTGCTCGACGATGGTCGTGTGCTCGTCACGGCCGGAGGCCGAAGCCAAACCTCCGTCTCCGAGGTCTTCGCTCGTGTACCTGCCGGCGAAACGTGTGCGGCGAACAACGATTGCCTCTCCGGGACCTGTCAGAACGGAATCTGTTGTGCGAGTGCATGCAATGGCGCGTGTCTCGCTTGTACGCCGGGGACTGGCGCGTGCGTACCGATCGCGAGTGCAGACGACGCCGACTCTTGTACCGGGCCCAACACGTGCGACGCGAACGCGCTCTGCAAGCTCAAGAATGGACTCGGCTGCGGCGGTCAACCCACCAGCTGTGCAAGCGGATTCTGCGCCGATGGGCTGTGTTGCGACGCCGCCTGCGCGGCGGGCGGCTGCGACCGCTGCGATCTCAAAGGATCGCTGGGGACGTGCACAATCGCCCCCCAAGGTAACGCTGGCTCCAATCCCGCTTGCGCACCATTCGTCTGCAATGGCGTAGCAACGAGCTGTCCAACCTCGTGCGCGACCGATGCCGATTGTGGGACGACCCACTTCTGCGACTCGGCCGGCCAATGTTCGCTGCGGAAGCAGCAAGCTTCTCCCTGTAACCCCTCCGTGAACTGCAAAGTGAGTGGGTGCCGTGAGTGCCAGAGCAACGCTTGCGTCGACGGAGTGTGCTGCGACGGTGCATGCGGAACCCAGTGCATGGCATGCACGGCGGCACTGAAGCAATCCGGGCCAGACGGTGTGTGCGGACCGGCAAAGGAAGGCACGAACCCCCACGGTGACGCCTGTCCCGCAGAGGCACAAGCGACGTGTGGCGCCGATGGGACGTGCAACGGATTCGGCGGCTGCCGAAGTTACCAAAAAGGGACGAGTTGCGGTGCGAGCTCGTGCAACGGGACGATCGCGACGGGCCAGATCTGCAACGGACTGGGGGCATGCGGGAGCGACAGCGTCGACTGCGCGCCCCACGCGTGCAAGAACGGCGGCTGCGTCAAGCCGTGTACGAGCGGCACGGACTGTGCCGCCGGCTTCTACTGCGATGGCGGGACCTGCAAAGCGAAGCTTCCCAAGGGGAGCACCTGCACCACCGAAGAGGCGTGCGCGAGCGGATTCTGCACGGACGGCTACTGTTGCACCGCTGCATGCACCGGGCAGTGTGAGGCGTGCGACGCGAAGGGCCTCGAAGGGCAATGCAGCCCGGTGGTCGGAGCCTCCCATCCAGGTCGCGCGAAGTGTGCACCGAGCACCAAGGCCCCCTGCGCGCACTACGCGTGCAACGGGCAGCGTAGAGATGCCTGCGAGCAGCTCGCGGTGACCTGTGGAGCGTACGCGTGCACCGACGACGGAACGTGCTCCACGCAATGCACCACCGATGGCGAGTGCAGCGCCGGGAGCGAGTGCAACGGCGGCAAATGCACGCCCCGTCCAGCGGACGGATGCGCATGCACTCAGAGCGGTCAGCGATCCTCCGGTGGCGGCGGCTTCGCGTTGCTGAGTCTCGCGGTCGTCGCCTACCTCAGACGCCGACGGAGCGCTCGGGCCTCCTTCCCCGAAGCCGCAGGACGAGCGCCCCAAGAATCACCGCGCTGACCCACGACAGCCGCGATTCGCCGTCGGCTCGTGAACCGGTCGAGCACGCACACCCACCGTCGTCTCGGGGGGACACGGGAGCCGGGGTGCCCGCGTCGACAGCGCCATCGGAGCCCGTACCGGCACCCGTGTCCGCTGCCACGACCGCGTCGCCGCCGGCGTCCACGACGGGCGTCGGGCCCACCGTAACCGTGGCTTTGCCCACATTCCCGAGCGAATCCACGGCCTGCACGACATCCGTCGTGCTTCCGATGCTCCCGGCAACGTATTGCCCAGTCGCGCTCACGGTCGCACCCGAGCCATTCGTCAGCATGGACCACACGAACCCTTGAGCGCTCCCTCCCGTCGCAGAGAATGCGATTCCGGCGCCAGGCGCGATCGACGACGTCGTCGGGCTCACGGTGACGCCGGGCCCGACGTTGATCGTGATCGACTCGACGTCGTTCTTGGGGTCGGTCACCGTGAGCTCGTCCGCCGAGTTGCCCATCGCTCCCGCGACGTAGAGTCCCGTCGTCGGGTTGACCGAGCCCCCGGAGGCGTTCGTCGTGAGGGAGAAGAGATATCCCGCGCCCGCACCAGCGCTGGCCGTGAACGCCTGGGTGGCCTTCGGTGGCAACGTGACACTCGCCGGCGAGATGGTGATCGGAAGCGGGAACTCGATCTTCGCGAGGAACGATTGATGCGGCGTCGAATCGAATGGCGCCACCAAAGGGAAGTTGCCGCTGGTGAATCCACCGACCCAAGGCGTGCCATTGGGGTCGAGCGCGATCGCACGTGCTTCGTCGTAGAAGGTTCCGCCCAGGTAGGTCGAGCCGAGAAGCCGGGCTCCGTCACCGCTGAACCGAGCGACGAATGCGTCGCGCGTGCCACCGTAGGTCTTCTGACTCGGGTTCTTGAGGGGCAAGGCCGAGGAGGTGGTCCAACCCGTGACGAAGATCGTACCGCTCCCGTCGATCGCGACGGCACTCCCGTTGTCGGCGATCGTGCTGCCCAGCAGAGTCGTGAATAGCTTCGTCGCGCCGTTGCCGGAGATCTTGGTCACGAAAACGTCGAGATTGCCGCCAGGCACGGTCTGCGATGCGCCCTGCGTCGCGATGTTTGGTGAATCCGACGCTCCCACGACGACGACGTCGTTCTGACTCACCGCCACGCCGTATCCGTAGTCGAACTTGGACCCTCCGAGGAATGTCGAGAAGATGGCCGACGCGCCGTTACTCGCGAGCTTGACGAGAAAAGCATCGAGCACTGGCCCGCTGAAGGTCGGCTGAAGCGCGTTCACGACGGGGAACGCGGACGAGCTCGTGGTGCCGACCACGTACGCGTTTCCTACGCCGTCGACGGCGACTCCGTTGGCGTTGTCGGTCCCAGCGGCCCCCAAATACGTCAAGTAGGCAAGCGTCGTCCCTCCCGGAGCGAGGCGGCCAGCGAAACCGTCCGAGTCCCCACCCAGACTCTGCTGAAACGCCCCCACCGTGCCGAGACCCGAGGAGAAGGTCGTGCCGGCGAAGTAGATGGAACCGGAACCGTCGACGGCCACCGCATTGCAGGTGTCGCTCGATGCCTTCCCCAAATACGTCGAGAACGTGAGCGCCGTTCCGCTCGGCGTGAGCTGTGCAATCACGGCATCCGAATCGCTGAGCAGGGTCGCTTTCGTCGCCTGAATGGCGTTGGTCACGGGGAAGTTCACGGACGCTGTGCTCCCACAAACGACGACCGAGCCATTGGAACCGACGGAGAGCGAGAGGATGTAATCGCCGAACGACCCCCCGAGGTAGGTCGAGTAGAGCAGCGCGGTTCCACTGGTATTCAGCTTCGCGACGAATGCATCGGTGTTGCCGCCGTTCGTTGCTTGCAGCGCGTTGGCCAGTGGGAGGTCTGTCGAAGAAGTCGAGCCCGCAAAGTAGATTCCCGTCGAATCGGCCCCCACCGCATAGATCGAGTCGGAGCCCGAACCCCCGAAGTACGTCGACTGTACGAGGACCGGATCAATCACAACGTCGCGTTCACGGTCGTACTCACCGAGCGCGAACGCGATGCTCGACCGGTCAATCGCGTATCGCGCCTGCACGGGCTGCTCACGACCATCGGCAGCGAGCTGAAACGCGCGCGGCGGCGTCTCCAAGAACTCGCGGTCCGCAACGTGAAGTGCGAGCTCACCGCGTTCGGTGACCTCGACCGCGTCGACACCGTCGATCGCGAGGCGAGCATCCTCGAGCGCTGCGCCCGGATGAATGACGAAGTCGTACTCGAGCGCCCCCAGCTCACCGTGGAAGACGAGATCGATTCCGTCGCGCACACCCGGGTAGACGATCCGCCCGAACGTGGGGACGTTGGAAACCCAGCGCGACGGGTCGGAACCCACGAAGTAGCTCGTCCTCGCGGCCATCGGTTCGCTCGCGGTGGGCGTGACGCTCCGCCCGCTCGGCACGCGCAGGACGATCCTCGACCGCCCCGCCACCGTGATCGTTGCCTGCGTGTCGGTGAACACTGCCGTCGACCCGCCACCATGAGCTACGAAGCGAACTGGGCTATCGAACTGACCTTGGTTTGGTTCGAAGGCCAGCGGGAGAGCGCTCCGGGCGGACGCTGGAGCCGCCGGAGGAGGCAGGCGAGCGCCGTTCGGAGTGGTTTCCACCATCGCGACCATGGCTATCACGATGATCGCGAGTGCGAGTTTCATTGCCCGAATTCCTATCACGCGCCGAGAAGGAAATCCGCTCCAAGCGCCTCGCTACCGGCCGCAGGCAGCTCCCCTCCGCGGTCGTTCTCGGTGCGCCTCAACCCGCGCGACGCATGCCCTCGATCGCGCGCGCCACCTCTCGCGCTGGCGCCAGCGGGGCTCCCGCGTCGTCGTAGCAGTCCTCGATCCAGCCACACGCCTCTCCCACACTCGAGAACACGCGGAGCGGCATCGGCGCACGGAACGCCGCGAGCACCGCGGCGATGACGCCCCGCATGGCGGCGGCGATGAAGCCCTCCGCGAGGAGCACGACCGCGACGCAACGCGCCTCCGGCGGCGCGTTCTTCGCGAGCTCGACGAAGGCGGCGCGGGTCTCGTCCGGGACGCGGCGCTTCTCGCCCGGGCGCGAGTCGATCACGTGGACGTACCCGACGCCCTTCGGGTGCTCGAGCGCGAGCGTCCGGAGCTCGCGCCCGATCTGGCGGACGTCCTCGGCCGTCGCTGGTTGGCGCGCGACGAGCACGATCAGGGACCCCACCGCGGCGATGGTCCGCTGGTCGTCCTGGTGCAGGATGCGCGGCGTCACGTCGAGTCCCCCCTCGGCACCCTAACACGGTGACCGCTCGATGCGAGCCTGCCGGACCTGCGAGGACCTACCCACCGGATGTCCCGAGCCAGGAACGGTCGAACGGACCGCTGCGTCAGCCGCCAGCCGCGCTGGCGCCAGCTTCGGGGCGGGGTCGCGTGGGCTTCGCGCCGAGCCCGTGGCGCTCGAGGAACGCGAAGCTGTCGCGCCAACATTGGCGCGCGCTCTTCTTCATGATCATCGCGTGGAACGCGTGGAGCTCGCGCGGGTAGAGCTTGAGCTCGCACGCCGCGCCGCGCGCGCGGAGCGCGCCGTCGAGGCGCCGCGCGTCGTCCACGAGCGGATCGCGGGTTCCGCACGCGACGAAGAACGGCGGAAGCGGGCGCTGCGGGATTGCCTTGCCCTCGAGCTGGACGAGCGGGTTCGCGAGCTCGAACGTGCGCTCCGGGATGTCGCCCCGCCGCGCCAGGTACTCGCGCTCGATCATCACGATCTGGTCGTACGCCATCCGCGAGATGTGGGGCCACTTGCGCGGGAAGCGCTCGGGCTCGCTGACCTGCAGGAGCCCGCACGCGGGGAGGACCGCCTTCGGTACCACATTGGTATCGAAGACCGCGCGCGCCCACGGCTCGTCGCGGCGGAAGCACGTCGCGAGCGTGAGCGCGGTGACGAGGTTGGCACCCGCGCTCTCGCCGGCGAGGATCAGCCGCGACGTGTCGGCGCCGTGGGCGGCGCCGTTCTTGACGACCCAACGGTACGCATCGCACACGTCCGCGATGCCGTCGGGGAACGGGTGCTTGGGCGCGAGCCGGTAGTTGACGTTGAAGACCACGTAGCCGGCCCGGGCGAACATGAGGCCCATGATCCAGTGCGTGTCCTTGCTGAGGATGCGGAAGCCGCCGCCGTGGACGTAGAGGACCGCCGGGCGGAGGTGGGCGCCGTGATCGAGCGTCTCGCGCGGACGCCAGACGTCCAGCCGGTGCTCTTCGCCGAGCCGGTCGCCGTAGACGAGATCGCGATCGACCTCGACGTCGTGGCGGCTCGGATCCGCGAGCGGGTGCAGCGCGCCGAAGCGCGAGAGCGAGCGAAAGAAGTGCTCCGACGCGAAGAGGGCGGCCTTGCGCCGAACGCCGCGCGCGAGGGAGGCCAACGAGCCGGACGAGCCAGCGGAGCGCGAAGCCCCTGAAGAAGAGCCGGAAGAAGACGCCACGGTGAGGGAACGTTAGCATTTCCACCTGCGGGCCCCGGCGAAGTATCCTGGGAGACGATGCGCCAGCGCCTGCTCGTACTCGGGGTCGTGGTGCTCGCCGCGGGGGGAACCGCGTGCGCAGCGTTGCTCGGGATCGACGATGGGATCCCCCGCGACGACGCCGGCGTCGACGTCACGGTCGACGCGCCCATCACCGCCGACGCGCAGCCCGACGTCGTGCTCGACGCAGGCGACGGCGGCGACGCGACCGTCGACGCGCCGAAGCCGTTCAGCCCGCTCGCGTGCGGAAGCGCGACGTGCAACGCGGTCGGCGAGGTCTGCTGCCGGACGGGCACCGGGGGCGACGCGGGCTACACCTACAAGTGCCTCACCGATGCAGGCGCGTGCACGGGCACCGCCCCGCTCACGGTCTCGTGCGATCGGGCGGCGAACTGCGCCGCGCAGGGCAAGGTCGGCGAGATCTGCTGCGCGAACGCCTACCAGACGGCGGCGACCAAGGTCTCGTGCTCGGCGCCGAGCTTCTGCCCGACCAGCACGTTCACGATCGTGTGCGGGCCCGGGGACGACGAGATCTGCGCGTCGGTTGCGCTGACCTGCCAGACGAGCACCGTCACGGCGGTGGGCTGGACGATCTGCAAGTGAGTCGCGCCTCCAGCGCGACGAGGTCCGCGGCGAGCGGCGCGTCCACCGCAACCGTGCCATCCCCGCGCGGCAGCTCGATCCGCGCGGCGTGCAGCCCAAGGCGCCCGAGGCCGAGCGACCGCATCGCGCGGTTGAACCAGCCCGTCCCGTAGTTGCTGTCGCACGCGATCGGGTGACGCAGGTGGGCGAGGTGACGGCGCACCTGGTGGTAGCGCCCGGTCTCGGGCCGCGCCTCGACGAGCGACCACGTCGCGCCTTCGGCGCCGGGCAGCGGCCCCGTCGCGCGCAGGACGAACGACGTGCGCGCGGGCACGCGGGCGCCCCCTTCCCGCTTGGGGATCGCGTAGTCGACCTCGACCGAGCCGGGGAACGTGCCGCGCACGAACGCGAGGTACGTCTTCCGCACGCGGCCTTCGTCGAACGCGGTCCGGAGCTCGCGCGCCGTCGATTCGTCGAGCGCGAACACCAGCGCGCCGCTCGTCTGGCGGTCCAAGCGATGGACCGGCCAGACCCACTGCCCGAGCGCGTCGCGCACCCGCATCATCGCGACGTCGTCGTCGCCGGCGAGCTCGGTCCGGTGAACGAGCACGCCGGCAGGTTTGTCCACCACGACGAGGGACGCGTCGCGGTGGAGGATCCTGATCGCGTCGCTCACGCCTCACTCGCTCACTTCGGCGTCTCGACGCGCGACGTCGGGACCGCGTTCTTCGCCGGCGTCTTCGGCGGCTCCTGGTGCGCGATCCAATACCCGGCGAGCCCCACGAGCAACGCGAGCGCGACACCGAGGAGGACGAGCTGCATGCGATCCGGCTCGGTCCGCGAGACGAGATCGCGCGCGGCGGCCTTGAGCTTCGCGTCGCCATCCCCTCCGGCGATCCTCCCGGCTTCGCGGCGCACGAGCGCGTAGTTCCCTGCCTCGAACGCGGCGACCAGCTCGTCGAGCTGCTTCGGGTAGTCGCGCGCGAAGCGGGGGCGCGGGGGATCGGAGCTCTTCGGGGGCATCTCGCGGCGCCATGGTAGCTTCTTCCGCGATTCGCCTGCGAAATGGTTCGCACCGTCAGCCGGGCGCGCGCGCTTCCGTTTCACGACCCGCGCGTTATCCTGACAGAGTGGGACGGGGGCACGACACGAGCGATGGCGACGGCCTCATCGAGGCCCTGTTCGCCTCGGAGACGCTGGGGGTAGCGGTCGTCGACCCTGCCCTCCGCTACGTCCGCGTGAACGCGACCCTCGCGCGGCTGAACCGCGGGCGCGCGATCGAAGATCACGTGGGGCGGTCGGTCGAGGAGGTGCTCACGGGCACGACGATCGGCGAGCCCGTCCTGGAGATGCTGCGCGCTTCGCTGCGCGGCGAGACGAGCGCCGCGACGATCCTCGGCGACGCGTACCAGGTCGAGGTCTCGTCCGCGCCGATCCGGAAAGGGAAGGAGATCACGGGCGCGCTCGTCGCCGTCCACGACGTGAGCGAGAAGGCCGCCGGCGTGCGCGAGCTGCGCCAGAAGCTCAAGATCATCCAGCTCGTCTCGCGCCTCTCCGCGCAGCTCCTGGACGAGCCGGCCGTGCGCACGCCCGACCCGATCGACGGTGCGCTCGCGCTCATCGTCGAGCACTTCGAGCTCGATCGCGCGTTCCTCTTCACGTTCTCGCTCGACGGAACGCGGCTCTCGATGACGCACGAGCACTGCGCCCCGGGCGTCGAGCCCGATCGCGAGAACTACCAGGACCTCGACGTGAGCGGAGAGGTCGAGCCCGCCGTCGCCCGGATCCTCCGCGGGGGGCGCTTCGTCGTCGACCGCGCGAGCGTGCTCGACGATGCCGAGAAGACACCGCTGTCTCGGTTCTTCAGCAAGTCGTTCGTCATCTTGCCGCTGAACTTCGGCGGTGGCGTCGGCGGCGGCGCCGGCTTCGTGTACTTCCGCAACCATCACGAGTGGCAGGCGTACGAGATCGAGACGCTGGCTCTCGCGATGGAGCTGCTCGCGTCGGCGCTCGCGCGGCGGAAGATCGACGACGAGCTTCGGGATCGCCTTCGCTTCGAGGAGCTCTTGGCGAGCATCTCCACGCGCCTCATCAACGCCGAGTTCGAGACGATCGACGAGGACGTCGCCGCCGTGCTCGCGCTCGTGGGCACCCGCGGGCCGTTCGACCGCGTGATCGTGTTCCAGCAGGAGCGCGAGCGAAGCGACATGCGCGTGACCCACGAGTGGTGCAGCGCCGGGACGAGCTCGTTCCGCGCCGCGACCTCGGGACTCTCCGCGCAGGAGCTCGGGGTGCCCGTCGAGCGCATCATGGCGGGAGAGACCGTGGTCTTCGACGTCGACGACCCATCCGAGCATGCAGTGCGCGCCCGCGAGGCGATGCAACGGGCCGGCGCCGACACGATTGGGACCACGCCGCTCTTCATCAAGGGAGAGGTGTGGGGTGCGCTCTCCTTCCAGATCGCGAAGCGGCGCCCGCTCGACCCGCTCCTCCCGCGCCAGATCCGGCTCATCGGCGAGAGCATCGCGAGCGTGCTCTGCCGCCAGCGCGCGGACGCCGACCTTCGGCGAGCGTTCGAGGAGCTCGAGCGGCTGCGCGCCGCGGCCGAGCGGGAGCGCGACTATCTCCGCGAGGAGCTGCGCGAGAAGCCGAGCTTCCTGATCGGCGACAGTCCGGCTCTCAAGGAAGCGCTCGAGCGCGTCGATGCCGTCGCCGACACGCGCGCCGCGGTGCTCCTGCACGGCGAATCGGGCGTCGGCAAGGAGCTGTTCGCGCGTGCGATCCACGAGCGGAGCTCGCGCCGCAACCGGCCGCTCGTGAAGGTCAACTGCGCCGCCGTCCCGCGCGAGCTCTTCGAGAGCGAGTTCTTCGGCCACGTGAAGGGCGCGTTCACCGGGGCCCAGCGCGATCGCGTCGGGCGCTTCGAGCTCGCGCACGAAGGGACGATCCTGCTCGACGAGGTGGGCGAGATCCCGCTCGAGCAGCAAGCGAAGCTCCTGCGGGTCCTCCAAGAGGGCGAGATCGAGCGCGTCGGCGACGACCGCACGCGGAAGGTCGACGTGCGGGTGGTGGCCGCCACCAACCGCGACCTCGAGGCGATGACGCGCGAAGGCGCGTTCCGCCTCGACCTCTACTATCGGCTCAGCGTCTTTCCGATTCGCATCCCGCCGCTGCGCGAGCGCGGGGGGGACGTCACGCTCCTCGCACGGGCGTTCCTCGAGCGCCAGAAGCGCAACGCCGGGCGCCCCTTCCTCGAGCTGTCTCCCGCCGACGAGCGGAAGCTGGAGTCCTACGAGTGGCCCGGGAACGTCCGCGAGCTCGAGCACGTGATCGAGCGGGCGGTGCTCCTCTCGCGCACCGCCCCCTTGCGGCTCGACCTGGCGCTCACGGTCAGCGAGCCCGCGCCGCGGAAGCCGATGGTCTCGGGCGTGGTCCTGCGCGAGGACGAGCTGCGCACGCTCGAGCGCGAGAACATCCTGGCCGCGCTCGGGAAGACGAACTGGCGCGTGAGCGGGGACGGTGGCGCCGCGAAGCTCCTCGGCGTGCGCCCGTCCACCCTGCGGGATCGGATGCGGGTGCTCGGCATCCAGCGCCCCGGTTGACGGCGCGTGACGGCGTGACGGACGAGTGACGGAAAACCGCCGCGCGCGCGGCGGGAAACCGTGACTCGCGCGCGCGAAATGCGCGCAAAGGCTGCGTGCGCGCGTGGCACGCGGCGTGCTCAGGCCCCGCGCCGATGGCCCCCGACGAGATCGCCCAGATCCTGCGCCGCTACGTTTCGCCGATCCACGCGCGCGTGATCGCCGAGCGCTGCGCGCGGTCGGTCTCTCAGCACCCGGGGCCGATGGCCGGCGAGCACTTCACGGAGGCGCTCCGCACCCACGCACGGCTCTTCGTGCGGGACGCGCGCGAGCTCGATCAACTGCTCGCGGACGTCGGCCGCGCGCGCGCCGATGCACCCCCGAGCGCGCGCGAACGCCTGATGGTGCTCGAGACCGAGGAGCACCTGCGCTCGGCGCGACTCGCCGCGCGCGAGCTCTGCGTGGAGATGGGCGCGAGTCGGCTCGTGCTCCAGCGGTTCGCCACTGCGGTCAGCGAGCTCGGGCGCAACATCATCTCCTACACGCCCGGCGGCACGATCAAGCTGTTCGCCCTTCCGCCGGATCGCGTCGCGGTCCTCGCCGAGGATCGGGGCCGCGGGATCGACAACCTCGACGAGATCTTCAGCGGCACCTACCGCAGCAAGACCGGGCTCGGCCGCGGACTGCTCGGCGTGAAGAAGCTGATGGATTCGTTCGAGATCTCGACGAGCCCGCGCGGCACCAGTGTCCGCGCGGAGGCCATCGTTCGATGAGCACCGGAGGCCACGTGACGAAAGACATCTCGCGAGAAGGCTCGATCCCCGTGATCGAGCTGTACGGAAAGCTGCTGCTGCCACTCGTCGGCGACATCACCGACACCCAGATGGACGCGCTCGTGCAGGCGACGCTCGCGCGCATCCAAGAGCGCGGGAGCGACGGTCTCGTCATCGACGCGTCGGGCGTGTGGTTGGTCGACAGCCACCTCTGCGCCGCGCTCGGAAAGCTCGCGAGCGCAGCGCGCTTGATGGGCGCCGAGGCGGTCCTCTGCGGGCTCGGGCCCGAGGTCGTCATCACGCTGCAGTCGATGGGCTTCGATCTGCGAGGCGTCCACACCGCGCTCGGGCTCGAGGACGCGCTCGAGACGCTCGGATTGCGGCTCGAAAGGAGCAAGACATGAACCGGAACGAACGACTGATCGGGTTGCTGTTCGACGAGAACGTCGACGGGATCGCCATCGCGAGCGCCGACGGCGCGCTCGAGTTCAACGCGACCGCGACCGAGATCCTCGGCCTCGGCGCCGACACGAGCGGTCCGAGCGAGTGGACCTCGCGCTACGGGCTGTTCCTGCCCGACGGGCAGACGCCGTATCCGACGGCGGAGCTTCCGCTCACCCGCGCGCTCGGCGGCGAGACGGTTCGCGACGTACTCGTCCTCAGCCGGACGGCAGCGAAGCCGACCGGCGTGTGGCTGAGCGTGAGCGCGCGCCCGATCGAGGGTGGCGGCGCGCTCGCGGTCTTCCGCGACGTGAGCGCCCAGCGGCAGCTCGAGGACGATCTCGCCCGGCGCTCCGCCGAGCTCGCACGGCAGTCCCAAGCAAACGCCGAGCTCGTGCAACGGTTGCGGGTCGCGCTCGACGAGCTCTCCACGCCGGTGCTCGAGGTCTGGGACGACGTGCTCGCGCTCCCGGTGATCGGCGTCGTCGACACCCAACGGAGCGCGCTCATGACCGAGCGCGTGCTGGCCGAGGTGGTCGCCAAGAAGAGCAAGTACGTCGTCGTCGATCTCACCGGCGTCGAGATCGTGGACACCAGCACCGCCGATCGCTTGATCAAGCTCTCCCGCAGCGTGGGGATGCTCGGCGCCGAGTGCGTGGTGAGCGGCATCCAGCCGGCGGTGGCCCAGACGCTCATCGAGCTCGGCGTCGAGCTCACGGGCCTCTTCGCGCAGCGGAACCTCAAGCGAGCGCTCGACTACTGCATCTCGCGGAGCGGCCATGGCCGCCACGGGTGACGAGGTCCGCGTGGAGTGCACCCACGTCACCGATGCAGTCTCTTGCGGCGGGCTCGCGTTCCAGTTCGGCCGCTCGCACGGGCTCGACGCGACCCGCGCACGGGAGTTCGCGATCGCGGCGTCCGAGCTGGTCGTGAACGCCGTCCGCCACGCGGGCGGCGGGGTCATGGAGCTCCGCTTCCGCGACGGCGCGGTCGAGCTCACCGTCAGCGACGAAGGTCCCGGCATCCCGAACGTGAGCGACGCCCTCCGCGACGGTTGGTCACGCGGGCGCGCGCTGTTGCCCTGCGACTCGCGGCGCGAGGGCCTCGGGAGCGGTCTCGGGGCCGTCGCACGGCTGATGGATCACGTCGAAGTGCACGTCGAGGGTGCGCCCGGAGCGCGACGTGCCAAGGGGACCACCGTCATCGCCCGGAAGCGGCCGTGATGCTCGTCGTGGCCCATCAATCCATCGCGCGCGACGGCGAGCACCACTGCGGAGACACCGCGGTCTGGCGCCGGACGAGCTCGCATCACCTCGTCGCCGTCGTGGATGCGCTCGGTCACGGCGAAGGCGCCGAGCTCGTCGCCGACAAGGCGCTCCAGCACCTGCACGTCGCGGCGATCACGTCCGCCGGCGAGGTGCTCGCAGGGCTTCACGAGGCGCTGAAGGGGACGCGGGGTGCGGCCGCCATGGTCGCCATCTTCGACGGGCGCCGGCTCGAGGCGAGCGGCGTCGGCAACGTCGAGCTGCGCGGGCTCACGCGCGCGCTCCCGATCGCACCGGTCCCGGGGATCCTGGGCGGACGCACGCATCCCTTCCGCAGCGGCTCGATCGAGCTCCAGTACGGCGATCGCTTCGCGATGTTCTCCGACGGCATCTCGCGCCGCGCCGATCTGCGGCAAGCGTTGGTGCTCCCGCCGCGCGAAGCGTGCACGACGATCTTGCGCGACCACCGAAACGCCAACGACGACGCGACGCTGCTCGTCGCAGAGGTCGCGTCGTCTCCAACCGCCCTCCGAGGTTCGACATGAACGAGCACACCAGCATCGAACGCGCGCGCCTGACGCGCTTGAAGGACGTCCTGTCCGCCCTCCTCGCGGGCGGACTTCGCAAGGACGCGATCCGCTTCGTCGAGGGCGGGGACGACGAGCTCGCCGAGATCGACACGATGATGATGATCTTCGCCGGCGAGTACCTCGATGCCCTCGCCGAGAGCGAGCGGCTCCAGGCCGAGCGCCTGAAGACCATCGAGCGGCAGCGCGTGACGATCGAGGAGCTCCGCACTCCAATCCTCGAGGTCTGGAACGAGGTCCTCGCGCTCCCGATCGTCGGCAACGTGGACGCCGACCGCTCCTCCGAGATGACCGAGCGCCTCCTGGCTCGCATCATCGAGCTGAAGGCGCGTGTGGTCATCGTGGACCTGACGGGCGTCGAGCTGGTCGACACGATGACCGCCCGGCACGTCGTCCAGATGATGAACGCGGCCCGAATGCTCGGTTCGCGCTGCATCGTCTCGGGGATGAGCCCCGCCGTCGCGCAGACGCTCGCCGAGCTGGGGGATCTCCTCGGCGTGACGACGATGCGGACGTTGAGCGATGCCCTCCGCGAATCGCTCCGAGAACGAATCGCCCCGGCCGACGCCCGCGGCGCGAAGACGACGAATGGAAAGGAGCTCACATGAAGGAGCGAAAGGAAGTAGGCCGGCACTCGATCGAGCTGCACGTGGACCAGCCCGATCACGTCACGGTCGTTCTCGTCTACGACGGCGACGTCACGCGGGACGAAGCCCGGGTCCTGTCCGAGACGTTCTCCGATTGGATCGACGGGAAGGACGCGAAGTTCCTGGTCGACGTGCGCGGGCTCGGCGAGATGGGCCCGGAGGCGCGGCGAGAGCTCGCCGCGACGCGCCGAACGCCGCGCGTGGACCGAAACTACCGAATCGCAATCGCGTTCATCGGCGCCAACCTGCGCACGCGGGTCTTGATGAGCGTGGCGACCGCAGCGGTCTCGCTCACGTCCAACATGAAGATGACCACCGACCACTTCACCGACGTCCAGGCAGGGCGGCGGTGGGCCGGCCTCGCCGAGGCGCGATCATAGGGCGCTCGCCTGGGGCGCCGTGTCGCGGAGGCATCTCGGGGTGCCTATGCTAACTTCTTCGCGATGCCGCCGCGCACTCCCCTCTTCCGCAGCTTGGCTTGGATCGCGATCACGATCGGTCCGATCGTTCCCTCCGCGCTGGTCGCGAGCGCGCCGCTCGGGTGCGGCGTCACGACCGACACCGCCGTGCCGCAACCGGTGCACGCGATCTTCGTCGCGCCCGGGGCGCTCACGGATCTGAACGAGGCGACGTTCCTCGATCACCCCTTCCCGAGCGACCTGCGCAAAGAAGCGAACGGCACCGTTCGCTTCGAGGGCTTCTACAACCCGACCGCGAACGTCATCGTCGAAGACTACATCGCCGCGACGAAGAACCTCCTCGACGGGTTCTCCCCCGCGGCCGCGATCTACCTCCGCTTCGACGGCGACCTCAGCGAGGCCTCGCTCCCGGTGGATCCGCCGGCGTCGGCCAAGGCCGACTCCGCGATTCAGCTCGTCGACGTCGATCCCGCTTCGCCCGACGTCGGCAAGCGCCAGCAGGTGCAGTGGCTCTTCCGCGCGAAGGAAGGCGTGTTCTGGATGAAGGACACGCTCGCGGTCGTCCCCGCGCAGGGCCAGCCGCTCGCCGTGAAGCGCCGCTACGCGCTCGTCGTCACGCACGGGGCGAAGGCCGCGAACGGGCTCGGCGTGGAGCCGAGCAAGGACCTGACCGAGGTGCTCGGCCAATCGGCCGCGACCGCCAAGACCGCCGCCACGCGCGCGATCTTCGAGCCCGCGCTCGCGGAGCTCGCGAAGGCCGGCATCGCCGCGAAGGACATCGTGCACCTCACCGTGTTCACGACGAACGACCCGACCGAAGAGCTCTCCAAGGTCACCGATCACGCGAAGACGCTGCCGCCGCCGAAGGCGAGCGACTCGGCGTGGGTCGCGAAGGAGCAGCGCAGCTCCTACGACGTCTACGAAGGCTCGTACGGTCCCGTTCCGAACTACCAGACCGGCAAGCTGCCGTTCGTCGACTTCGGCGATGGCGGCGGATTCACCTTCGACGCCGACGGCAAGCCGGTCGTCCAGAGCACGTTCGACATGCGCTTCTCGCTCGCGGTGCCGAAGGAGCCCGCGTGCCCGATGCCGGCCGACGGCTACCCGATCGTCCTCTACGCCCACGGCACCGGCGGCAACTACCGCAGCGCGATCAACGAGAGCCACGGCGCGACCTCGATCCTCCCGAGCCTGTGCGTCGCGGTCATGGGCGTGGACCAGATCTTCCACGGCACGCGTCCCGGTGCGCCCGATCCGAACGATCCGAACGCGGAGGGGATCATCCAGCTCCTCTTCTTCAACTTCGCGAACCCGATCGCAGCCCGCACGAACGGGCGTCAGTCCTCGGTCGATACCACCGTCCAGGCGCGCCTCTTCACCGAGCAGTCCACCCGCTTGACGGTGCCGGCCGCGGTCTCGCGGACGACGAAGGACATCGTCTTCGACGGCAAGCGCCTCGTCTTCTTCGGGCACTCGCAGGGCGGCGTGAACGGCCCGCTCTTCTTCGCCAGCGACGACGCCGCGCGCGGCGGTGTCCTCAGCGGCACCGGTGCGCAGATCACGGTCGCGCTCCTCGAGAAGACGAAGCCGGCTCCGAGCGTCGCCGGCGCCGTGCGAACGCTGCTCGGCCTCAACTCGTCCGAGAACGCGGACGAGCTGAACTTCTACCACCCGGTGATCAACCTCGCGCAGACCCTGGTCGACGCCGTCGACCCGCTCGTCTACATGCGGAAGATCATCCGCGAGCCGCGCAAGGGCTACGCGCGGAAGAGCATCTACCTCACCGAGGGCATCGGCCCCGACGGCGAGGGCGACAACTACACGCCGCCCCATGGGATCGAGATCGCGTCCGTCGTGCTCGGGCTCCCGCGCCAGCTCCCGGGCGTGCGCCCGATCGTCTACGCCGGGTGGGCCGGCCTCGGCGACGTGACGGTGCCGTCGGGCGGACTCTCCGCGAACCTCTTCGGCGAAGCGAGCGGCGTCGTCGCCCAGTTCCCGCCGGTCTCCGGGAGCGACGGCCACTTCGTCGTCTTCGACGTGCCCACCGCGCAGAAGCAAGCGGCGGGCTTCCTCCGCAACCTCATCGACGATCCGAAGGGCCGCGTCCCCGAGCCTCAGTGATAGTGATTCGGAGGGGCGAAACGGAGGGGCGAAGACGGCGTGGACGGGGCGCGAACGCCCGTGCGATAACCAGTTCATGCGCACGCTCCTCCTTGCCACCTGTCTCGCCGTCCCCCTGACCGCGTTCGCCTGTGGCGGTGGAGGGACGCTCGAAGGAAAACCTGCCGACTCGCCCACGACGACGGGCTCGAGCGCGGCGGCGACGGGAGACACGAAGGTGAAGTCCTTCGATCGCTCGGCCGAGATGCTCAAGGTCGACAAAATCGGCGGCAGCGACGGCGCGCTCAAGGGCGACGGCTCGAACGACGCGGCGTTCACCGCCGAGGTCGAGGGTCCGATCCTCTCCGTCTTCGTCGTCACGACCGATGCGGCCGGCAAGCCCGACGGCAGCTTCCAGTGGGACACGAAGATCGCGAACGAGGAGATGCCCCCCGAGATGAAGGGCCTCGTGAAGACCGGCGGCATGACCGGCGGGCTCGGCATCTTCGAGAACGGGCAGGTCGTGAACAAGCCCGATGGCTCGCTGGCGCCGATGAGCGGCACGCACAAGCTCGACCTCTACATCTCGAACGTCGGCGCGTTCGTCGCCGGTGCGCACTTCCAGATCCTCGTCGAGAAGCCCGACCACACGATGGTGCGCGGCCCCGTCGCCGCGTTCTGAGTCGGGTTCACGGCGGGCCGGACCTCCTGAGCTTCTCGAGCAGGGGCGCGAGGCGTCCACGGTTGTATCGTTGGAGGATCAACGGATAGCCGTTGATCAGGACGTCGAAGAGCACGAGCCACGCGGCGGAGCTCCACCATCCGCGGACGAGCGCGTAGACGACGGTGAGCAGTGTGACCAGGAACATGACGAGGTGGTAGGCCTCGGCCGTGCGCATCCGCTCCTCGACCTTCGCCACGCTCTCCGCGTCGAGCTGCTTCGGGAACTGGAGCTTGGGGTTGAAGAGGTGAAGTGGGCCACGGCGAAGGAGCCACTTCGCGAGGAGCACCCCGAAGAGCTCCCAGCGCCGGCCTTCCCGCTCCCACGGCCGGAGCACGTAGTACGTGTCCGGAAAGCGAAACGGGAACGCGAGCGCCACCAGCGAGACCCAGCACATCGTGAACCAGACGACCAAGAACGCGTAGCCCACGCTCTGGGGACCGCACACGCCCCACATCCACGCGAGAAAGCCGCCGATCGCGAGCGTCGACGCGGGGACGCTGAGGATGCGCAGGAACAGCTTCATCGCGGGCAGGTGCCCGTCAGAGTAGACCCGCGAGCGGCCCCCCGCGCGCGAACATCGCGTCCACGCGTGCCGTGACCTTCGGGTCCATCTCGAGCGGCGGCGCGTGGTGCGGCTTCGTGCGCGCGTCGATCAGGATCGGGCCCCGACATCCCCACGCCTTGTGCTGGGTGAAGGCGCCGACGCCGTGGACGTCGACCGCCGGGTTCGAGCGCGTGAACGTGACCCAGAGGAAGTTCGCGAGGCTGCGAGCGACCATCTCGGCGTCGTCGCAGACGACGATCAGCGGGAAGCCCGCGAGCGCCGTGCCCTCGCCCGCGTGCGGGACGAGCGCTTCGCCCAGCGCGTCGATCTCCGCCGGCTCGCGATAGGGCCCACCGGTCAGCGCGAGGACGCCCGGCAGCACCACCCGCAGATCCTTGTACTTTGCAGGCAGTGGAACGTTCGGCGCCGAGGCCCCGAGCGTTCGGCGCGCGGGCCCGCAGGCGGCGACCACGAGCTTGGAGCCGAGGTTGAAGCCGCTGCCCGAGTAGTCGAGCGTGTCGATGGTGGTGTTGGTGTGGAAGTGCAGGTCGCGCGCGGGGTCGATCCGTGCGAGGACGTGCGCGAAGAACGCACCCACGTCGTGCAGGTCCGGCGGCGACGTGCCGCGATCGCAGATGAAGAGGTACTTCGCGAGCGACATCTGCCCGTTGCCGAGGATGGCGTTCGACTGCGTGAGCATCTCCATCGGCTGCGCGGTCTTGGCCCAAGGGCCATAGCGCTCGCTGCCGATCGCGAGGAGGAGCGGGTGCACGCCGCTCGCATCCACCGCGTGCACGGCCTCGACGCCGGGCAGCACCTCCGGCACGAGCGGCGCGGTGAGCTCGTGGATGATCTCGCCGAAGATCGTGTCCTCCTGCGGCGGGCGGCCCACGGTCGTGAACGGCCAGATCGCGTCGACCCGGTGATGGACCGACGTGACGTGGAGGACGGGAAAGTCGTGACGCTTCGAGTAGTACCCGAGGTGATCGCCGAAGGGCCCCTCGGGCTTGGTCTCGCCCGGGCTCACCCAACCGCGAATGCAGAAGTCGGCGTCGGCGTGGATCGCGACGTCACCGCGCTCGCCGGGGATCATGCGCACCGCCCGCCCGCCGAGCGCGCCCGCGAAGTGGAGCTCGGGCATGCCTTCGGGGAGCGGCATCACCGCAGCGAGCGTCATCGCCGGCGGACCGCCGACGAAGATGGCGACCGGAAGCCTCGCGCCGCGGGCGACCGCCTTGCTGTGGTGAACGCCGATCCCGCGGTGGAGCTGGTAGTGCAGCCCAATCTCGCGATCGGGGACGTAGTCGTTGCCGGCGAGTTGGATCCGATACATCCCGAGGTTCGAGCGACGGATGCCGGGCTCGTCCGGGTCCTCCGTGTAGACCTGCGGCAACGTCACGAAGGGCCCGCCATCGTCCGGCCACGAGACCAGCTGCGGGAGCTCGCTGACGCGGCAAGTACCCGCCATCACCGGGCCGCTCCGCACCTTGCGCGGGAGGAGATGGAGCGCGGCGCTCGGCAAGCGGAGCGCGCTCATCGGCGAACGCACGAGCGCCGACGGATCCACGCGCGCGGCGACGAGCGCCCGAACGCCGGACAGCGCGTCGCGGAAGAGGAACTCGGCGCGCTTCTTCGAGCCGAAGAGGTTCGCGAGCATCGGGAACTTCGTCCCGCGGACCCGCGTGAAGAGGAGCGCGGGGCCTCCCGCCTCGAGCACGCGCCGTTGGATGACGCCGGCCTCGAGGTTGGGGTCGACCTCGACGTCGATCCGGACCAGATCGCGCGCGCGCTCGAGATCGCGAACGGCTTCTTGGAGCGAGGCGTGACCCATGGATTTCGGCTCGATTGTATAGAGCCAAGGGCCGCGCGCGGGTAGCGTTTGACCGATTCGCGGGAACGGGCGATGTTGGAAGATCGAACGCGGAGGTCTTGATGCGTCGGCTCGCCTTGTTGTCGCTCCTTGGTCTTGGTTCCGTGGCGTGTGCCCTTGCCGCCTGCGTCGGGGATGCGTCCACGAGCTCCCCGCCCGACTCGGGGACCCCCGGCAACGACGCGGGAGGGACCGACACCGGCTCCACGCCCGACGTGGGCAGCGACGTGAGTACCCCGGCGTTCTCGATTGGGGGGACCGTCCACTTCCTCCAGCCGAGCGGTGGTGACGCCGGGACGGGCCTCGTCCTCGCCAACGGCACGGACTCGGTGACCGTGACCCAATCGGGGCCCTTCACGTTCCCGAAGAAATCCGGCTCGTACGACGTGACGGTGACGACGAACCCGCCCGGGCAGGTCTGCAGCGTGCGGAGCGCCTCCGGCAAGGGCACCGCGAGCGCGGACGTCACCAGCATCGTGATTGGTTGCACGATCGCGCTCCAGAGCAGCGGAAGCACCGCGCAACAGACGACGAGCTCGAAGACGCCGGTCGCCATCCCCAACCTCGCGCCGATCGCGTTCACGAACGACCTGAAGAGCAAGGCGCTCGTCAGCCTCACGCTCCCGTCGGTCGGGCTCAACAACGGCTCGTACGACGACGTCGTGACGGCGATCACGCTCGACGGCACTCCGGTCGCGACCGGCCGCTACGGCAACCAAGCCAACATCGGGCAGGCCGGTCACACGATTCACGCCGTGATCGACGTCCCCGCGGGCGCGCACACGCTCGGCGCGACGTGGAACACGTACTTCAACTTCGGCGCGAACACGGCGACGGCCTACGCTCCGTTCGCGCCCCAGCTCGACATCGTCGTCCTCGACTCGCTGTCGACGTTCGCGACGTCCGCCTCGGGTGTCGGGACTGCGAACACCACGACCAGCTCGAACGCGCTCGCCCCGATGATGGCCGACGTCGCCTACTCCGTGACGACCGCCGGCCCCGTGCTCGCGCTGTTCCAGGCGCCGCAGGTGGTCGTAGGCAACGGCACGGTCCTCTACGGCTCCCTCTTCAGTCTCGGCGTGGATGGGAACGCCATCGCCAGCTCGCGCATGTACGGCGCCACGCAGGACGCCGCGATCTCGATGGTCGCGCTCACCACCTCCGCCGCGGGAGCCCACTCGCTCCGCGCCCAGTGGGCGGACCCGACGCCGGCGTACGCCGTGACGTCGAAGGCCGCGCCCCTGCTCGATGCGGTCGTGTTCCTCCCGACCGCCAAGACCGCCACGAGTCAGGTGACGGGCGACAAGTCGACGTCGCTCAACACGTCCGTCTCGATCCCGGGCCTTTCGCCGCTGAACCTGACGCCGACGGTGGCGACCAAGGCGCTCGTCATCCTCCACGTCGACGGCGCGGGCGGCGGCAGCGACAAGTACGCCGGAGGCGAGTTCACGGTCGCGCTCGACAACGTCGCCATCCCCGGCAGCGGCATCGGCGCGATCGCGTCGTTCCCGGGCGGGAGCGTTCCCCTCACTTGGATTCAGCTCGTCCCGCTCACGGCGGGCGCGCACACGCTCCAGGCGCAGTACCGCGCGACCAACCTCGATCTGCACACGGGCGCCGGCACGACCAGCCTGAACGCGATCCTGATCGAGTAGCCACTCGCCGCTGACCGACTATGCTGGGCCACCGATGGCGACCATCGCGTTCGTGACCAGCGCAGCCCTCCGAGATCTCTACGTCGATGATCTCGCGGCCAAGGCCGCGCTCGAGGCGCGCGGGCACACCGTGGTCCCGGCGGTGTGGACGGACGCGACCGTTCGTTGGGAGCGCTTCGACCTCGTCGTCCTGCGCAGCCCGTGGGACTGGTACGAGCAGGGCGAGCGGTTTCGCGCCTGGCTCGGCGAGCTCGCGGCGCGCGGCGTGCGGCTCGAGAACCGGGGCGCCGAACGCTGGCTCGAGAAGACGTACCTGAAGGGCGCCGAAGCGCGGGGCGCGCGCATCGTCCCGACCGAGTGGGTCGCGCGCGGCGACGGGCGAACCCTCGCCGAGATCGTTCGCGCGCGGGGGTTCGCGCGGGCGGTGCTCAAGCCGACGCTCTCCGCCAACGCGCACCGGACCGTGTTGTTCGACGCCGCGGATGCGCCCACGCACGAAGCCCACTTCCGATCGATCGTCGCGAACGGAAGCGCGATGGTGCAGCCGTTCTTCGAGGAGGTGCGCGAGCCCGGCGAGTGGGCGCTCGTGTTCTTCGACGGCCAATTCAGCCACGCGCTTCGGAAGATCGCGAAGACGGGGGACTTCCGCGTGCAGACCGATCACGGGGGGACGGTGGCGTTCGAGCCGTCGCCCCCGAAGGACCTCGTGAGCCAGGCGCTCCGCGCGCTCGACGCGGTTCGCGACGGCGAGCCCTACCCGCTCTACGCCCGCGTCGACGGCGTCGTCCGCGACGGGTTGCTCTACGTGATGGAGCTCGAGCTCGTGGAGCCGGAGCTCTTCCTGCGCGCCCACCCGGAGGCGCCGGCACGCTTCGCCGAGGCGGTGGAGCGGCGGCTCGGGGAGCCGCGCGCGTGACTCGTCGCTTCGCCGTGCTCCTCGTCACCGCCGTCGGGTGCGCGCACGCGGCACCGCCGCCGCCGCGGGTCGTCCTCGATCCGGCTGCGCCGCTCGGCACGCCGCCGCCCGTCGATCGGGTCGTCGAAGCACCGCCCACGCCGGAAGAAGCGGCGTGGCGCGAAAAGCTCGCGAAGAACAAAGCCGGCTGCGAGGCCGGTGACGCGGGGAAGTGCAACGACTGGGCAATCGCCTACGAGCTCGGGCACGGTACGAAGATGGATCTCGGAGCTGCCGCCCGCCTCTACGAGCGCGCGTGCGACGGGGGCAGCCCCGAGGGATGCGCCAACCTCGGCGCGCTCTACGACGACGGAAAGGGCGTCGCCGAGGACAAGGTGCGCGCCTCCTCGCTCTACGAGCTCGGCTGCAACCGCGGCGCCACGCGCGGGTGCAACCACCTCGGGCTCCACTACTACTACGGCAAGGGCGGCAAGCCGCTCGACTACGCGCAGGCTCTCCCGCTCTTCACGCGCGCGTGCGACGGCAACGACGGCTGGGCGTGTACCAATTTGGGATACATGTACTGGCACGGCGACGGGATCCCCATCGACTACCCGCGCGCGGTCGCGCTCTATCAACGCGGGTGCTCCGGCGGCGATCCCAACGGGTGCCGCAACCTCGGGCTCCAACAGGAGATCGGCCAGGGCACCGGGCTCGACCCCGCCGCCGCGGTCGGGAGCTTCCGCCGCGGCTGCGATCTTGGCGGTGCGACGTCGTGCCGCGACCTCGGCCGCATGTACGACACGGGGAGCGGCGTACCGCGCGACGCCGCGCAGGCGAAGCTCTTCTACGGCAAGGCCTGCGCGGGCGGCAACTCCACCGCGTGCAGCGAGCGCGACACCGTCGCCGGGGGTCCGTGATGGGGATCCAGTGGTATCCGGGCCACATGACCAAGGCGCGGGCGGTCATCGAAGAGACGATGCCCTCCGTCGACGTCGTGATCGAGGTGCTCGACGCCCGCATGCCGCGCGCGAGCCAGAACCCGCTCGTCGCCGAGCTGCGGGGCGACAAGCCGTGGCTCGCGGTGCTGTCGAAGAGCGATCTGGCCGATCCCGCGGTGACCGCGGCATGGCTCGCTTACTTCGCCGAGGAGAAGGACGCGCGCGCCATCGCGACGTCGATCGCGAAGACGGGCGAGGCGCGGACGAAGATCCCCGAGCTCTGCCGCGCGCTCGCGCCGACGCGGCGCGGGCCGAAGATCCTCCGCGCGATGATCGTGGGCGTCCCGAACGTGGGGAAGTCGACCCTGATCAACACGCTCCTCGGGCGCAAAGTCGCCAAGGTCGGTGACGAGCCCGCCGTGACGAAGTCGAAGCAACAGGTCGTCCTCCCCGACGGGATGGTGCTGACCGATCACCCGGGCCTCATGTGGCCGCGGATCGACGACGATCGGGCCGCGCTCCGGCTCGCGCTCGGCGGGTCGATCCCCGACAGCGCAATCGACTACGAGACGGTGGGGCTCTTCGCGGTCGAGTGGCTCATGCGCCGCCATCCGGAGTCGCTCCGCGCGCGCTACAAGCTGGAGCCGCTCCCCGCGACGGCGAGCGAGACGCTCGCGGCGATCGGTCGCAAACGCGGCGCCCTCCGCGCGGGCGGAGTGGTCGATCTGCACAAGGCGGCCGATGCCGTCGTGCACGACTTCCGCAACGGCGCGCTCGGGAAGCTGAGCCTGGAAGAGCCGCCGAGCCACTGAGCGTCCGCGGGCCGCCCAACCGATCGCTCGTCCCGAGGCGCTCCAGGACGTGGATGCGGTGGTGCGATGATTGCCAATCGCCGCGGGCCGAGATATCCAAACTTCATGTTCCGCCTCACGTTCCTCGCCGTGCTCGCAGGCTCGCTCCTCGTCGGCGCGGTCACCGCGTGCGGGTCGTCGAGCTCGACGACCCCCGCCGTCGATGCCGGCGTCGACGCAGCCCCGTGCGATTTCGATCGCAGCGCGCTCACCTGCGACGTCACCGCTCTGTCGAACGCGCAGCTGCGCTGCAAGCTCTGGGTCTCGAAGGACCCCAAGCTGACGTCGTGCCCTTCTTCCTTCGGCTGGACCACCGGCATCGGCAGTGGTTGCAAGTACGAGTGGGGAACCGGCCCCGGATCGCCGGGGCCGCCGAACGTGTGCAAGCTCCCGACCAACGGCAACCCGGCGGCGTGGGACTGGCTCCAGCCCGCGTGCGACGCCGGCTGTCCTTGAGGCCGCGCCGAGCCACCTGACGCAGCAGTCAGCGATGCATCGAGCGGTCACCGTGTTAGCTGGTAGCATCCGTGGGATGCGACGCGCGCTCCACCTCTCCGCCCTCGCGCTCCTCGGGTGCGGGAGCACGACTCCATCGCCGGGTGCCGACGCCAGCGTGGACGCCAAGGCGGACGTCTCAGGCGACGCCGCGAACGACACGGCCAGCGACGCGAGCGTCGACGCCATCTCCACGTGCCCGACGCTGAAGCCGCAGCGCCTCCAGGCGTGCCCGACCCTCGGCGAGCTCTGTCTCTATGGCTGCGGCATCGCGATGCGCTGCACCGCGAAGGGCTGGGACGACGACCTGACCGTGGACGCCGGGCCGCCCTGCCCGTGACGAACGCTATCCCGGCTTGCGGGCGCGAATCGCGGATACGAAGCTCGAGAAGGACGCACAGCTTCGGACGATCGCCTCGAGCGAAGCGCTCTGGGCGAGTGACGAGCGTGCGTTCGGTCTATCCGAGAGCCTATCGTTGAGGAGGTCCTTCGCTCCCCGCGGCGGGAGCGATTCGACGTTCGATGGGACGTCGACCGCACCGGCCAACGCCCTCACGGCAGAGACGTCTCCGAGGAGCCAGGCTTCGAGCTCGGGCTCCGCGCAGGCAACGATCGGTCGAGAGGGCAGGTCCGCGATGTGTCCCTCGAGCTTCGATCGGCGCGCAGGGTCGCCATCTCCATCGACGAGAAGGACGACGAGGTCGGGACGCTTCGTGGGATCGGCGAACGTCGCAGCGCGGCGCAGGATCTCCCGATCGAGCAGCATGCTTCCCCGAATCACCATCGCCTTGTGCCGCAATGGACTGACGAACCGAACCGCGGCCTCGGGAATCGACCAAGCGTCAGCCACGACACGACGAATCAGCAAGTGCGCCGGACCAAGAGCCTCGTCCCAAATCTCGGCGAGCGGCGGCGGGGGTAGGCCTGGGCCGCTGCCGACGTCTGCCGCTCCCTCCGCGTAGAGCATCACACGCGGGTTTGCACTCAGGGAACCCCTCCGAGGTTTCCGGAGAGCCAAACGCTCCCGAGCGATTGCTTGTATTCCGCAAATGCCCCCTGCCAATCCGGGGTTGCAGGGTCGACGCTCTCGACGACGACGGAGCCGTCCTTGGGGTCACGCGTCAGGAACCGGACTTCTTCGGGACGGAGATGATCGAGGAGCTCCGCGGAGTGCGTGGCGAGGACGATTTGCATGGGAGCCGGACCGATGGTTCCGTCACTCATGCCGCGGAGGAGCTTGATGAGCTCACCGAGGAGATAGGGATGAAGGCCTCGGTCCGGCTCTTCGACGGCGAGAAGCTCCGTGGCGGGTTGCTGATGCTGGAGCACCAGGAATCCCAGCATGAGAATCGTACCGTCGGACACCTCCTGCGGCGTGAACCACAGGTCCGGATCCCAACGGTCTTGAAAACGAAGCTCGTGCACACCGTTCAGCACGGGCTTCACATCCACGTCACCCAAGACCGGCACGAGGAGGCGCAACGCCTGGGCAACCTTCTCCTGCGTTTTCCGGGTCAGCGTGGCGAATACATTCGCGAGGTTCGAGCCGGTCTCATCGAGCAGAGTCGCCTCGGCGACCGTATTCCGCTGGCGCATTCGATCGAGGTCGAACCGAACGTACTGATAGCGCTTCCCGTGCCACTGCCGCCCCATCCCAACGCTGCAAGAGACTGAGCCCGTGCGTCCATCTTCCAACCACTGGATCGCGATGTGGAGGGTCCGGTCGTGACGCCAAAGGAGTTGCGGCGTAGGCTCCAACCTCGGAGCAAGCGCGCAGAGTAGAGACGTCTTCCCAGACGCGTTCGGCCCGACGAGTGCCGTGAGCTTGCCGAGCTTCAACGAAGCGCTGCGAATGCTCTTGTAGTTCTGGATGGTGACCTCGGTGATCACGCCCCGAGTGTACCACGCTCACTCGCGACACGCCGATCCCACAGCGCCAACGGCACCGCACCGAGCACCACACCGCCCACGAACCCGCACGCGACGAAGAACGCGGAGTGCCCCCACACGTAGAGCGGGCCGGCGTCGAAATAGAGGTGAGGGCGACGAATCGCAGGCAACGCCCGCGCGAGCGCGAGCACCACCCCGAGCGCCGCGCACGCGCCGAGCAGCGCCGCTCCGGGCCGCGGCGCAGGCGCAGCGGCGGCCCGCGCACGCGCGATGCGCCGGAGCAGCACGAGCGAGATCACGGCACAGACGACCGACGCGACGAGCTGCACCACCGTCGACGTGACCCCCGAGACGCCCGCGAACGTGTAGGTGCGCTGCGGCAACCAGCCCGGGATCACGTCGTGCGTGAGCGCATCGAGCACCAGGTGCGAGAACGACCCGGCGAGCGCGCTCGCGAGCGCGCGGACGAGCCCGCCTTCGCTCGCGACGTCCGTCGCGGCGCCACGCAGCCACGCGAGCGACGGGACGCGCGCCGCGATCACCTCACCGAGACGCAGGTGGCCGATCAGGAGAACCACCGACATCGTGATCGGCAGACAGAACCCGATCTGGCCGATCAGGATGTGCCCGAACGCCACGCGCCGGATGTGCGCGACGAAGTACTCGAGATCGGGCGCGAGACTCCCCACCACGAGCGCCGTCCCGTTGAACGCCGCCGGGCGCCAGAGCTTCAGCGGGAGGACCGGGGCCTGATGGGCCAGCAGCGGGAGCGGCACGGGACCGACTAGACCGGATCGCGCCGCTTCAAGAGGACGAGCAGGATCGCCATCATCAGGAAGGTCATGCCGTAGAGGATGCCCCACGGGAGCCCGGTGACGTCCCAGTGGTCGAAGCCCCACGCGCCGGACAGGCTGTCGCTCTGGACCTGCGCCACCGCGCACTGGAAGTGGCCCCCCTGGATGAAGTCGGGCGCGCTGTTGAGGCCCGGGTTGTGCAGATCGATCAGCCACGCGGGCGAGTTCCGGATCGCGTAGCGCTCCTGCGCGATCGCGCCCTCGAAGCCCCAGCGCGCCGGCATGACGTACATGAGCGGCTTGAGCATCGGGTTCGTCGTCATCGGGACCATGAGCCCACCGAGGACGATCTGGGGGATGAGCGCGATCGGCGTCAGCGCCATCGCGGCCTCGGCCGAGACGACGACGGTCGAGAGAAGCAGGCCGAGCGCGGTCGCGTTCATCGCGACCGCGATCATCGAGACGAGCTCGAGCGCGAACGCGGGGAACCCGCCCTCGAAACCGAGCGTGAAGAACACGATCCCGAGGAGCAGCGTGCATTGCAGAATGCACACGAGGCTCAGGATGATGTACTTCGACATCACGTAGTTGAAGAGCGAGAGGTTCACCATTCGCTCGCGCAGGTAGATCGCGCGTTCGGTGACGATCTCGCGGGCGGCGTTGCTGGTGCCGAACCAGACGCACGAGACGACGACGAAGAACATCGCCGCCGTGTGGTCGGTGGTGGGCTGCATCTGACCGAGCAGGTCCTTCGACCCGCTCGTCGTATCGGGCGCCTTGCGCGAGAGCTCCTGGAGCGCGCCGAGGCACCAGAACGGGATCGCGGACTTCTGCCCGCCGAAGACGAAGGCGAGCATGATCCCGATGACGGGAGCCTGCAGGAACATGATCGCGGCGCCGGCGCGGTCGCGGATCTTCACCTTCCAGTAGCGGGACATCAGGAGCGAGAGCTGGCGCAGGAGCGCGGTGCTCTGGCGGTGAGGCGTGCCGCGCTGAGCGACCTCGGTCCCGACGGCGCGCCGCCCCGAGTACATCTGGCCGAAGATCGGGTTCGCGTTCTGGAAGAACTCGCCGCGCCAGCCCCGCGCGGCTTCGAGCCGGGCAACGGCGCGTGGCGTGTTCGGGTCGCGCCGCTTCATGTCGTCCAAGATGAAGCGCTCGCGGACCTGCAGCATGTCGAACATGTCGCGCGGGTTGTCGATCCGTTGCGCGGTGCCTTGGTACGCGCCGCGGAACGGGCTGCCGGGGCGCTCGATGATCGCGCCGAAGAACCGATAGGCCTTGTCCCCCGTCGGGCCGAAGTACGTCGGGATGCCGCCGTAGCCCATGATGAACGCGAGGTTGAACTTCTCGAACTCGTCCTTCGCCGGCTGGTGGATCGTCATGATGATCGTCTTGCCGGTCTTCTTCGTGAGATCGGCCAGCAAGGTGATCAGCGCAGTGGTGTCGTCGGCGGCGAGACCGCTGGTCGGCTCGTCGAGGAAGACGATGACGGGATCGGTGACGAGCTCGAGCGCGATGTTCACGCGCTTGCGCTGGCCGCCGGAGAGCACCTTCTTCTCGGGCTTGCCGATCTGGAGGTTCATCACCGCCTCGAGCCCGAGCGCCTTCAGCGTCTCCTCGACGCGGCGGTCGATCTCTTCCTCGGAGTAGTCGGGCGGGAGCCGGAACTGGGCCGAGTACTTCACCGCCTCGAACACGGTGAGCTCGGGGTGGACGATGTCGTCCTGGGGGACGTACCCGATCGAGCCGCGGAGGGCGTCGTAGATGGCGTAGAGGTCCTCGCCGTTGATGCGCACCTGCCCGCTCGTGGGCGGAAGGTACCCGTTGAGCGTCATGAGGAGCGTCGTCTTGCCCGCGCCGCTCGGCCCCATCAGCGCGATCATGTCGCCCGGGAGCGCCTTGAACGACACGTGATCGAGGAGGGTCTTCATCGACCCCTTGTTGTCCCTGTCTGGTACTTCGAGGAACAGGTCCCACGCCTCGATCTCGTAGGTCGGCTTGCCCGCCCAGTTCGCCTGTTGGTCCTCGACGACGACGTTGACCTGCTGGCCGGTGATGTTGACCACCAGCGGCATCGGGCCGATGTAGACCTTCTCGCCGTTCGCGATCGGCACGCGTTGGCCGGGCGCGATGCGTTGGCCGCGCACGAACGTGCCGTTCGCGGAGCGCAGGTCCTCGAGGAAGAGCTGCCCGTTCTGCTGGACGATCTGCGCGTGGCGCGACGACACCTGCGCGTGCGGGACGACGATTTTGTTGTCGGGGGTACGGCCGATCGCGATCACGCTGCTCTGGAGCGCCGCGAGATCGAGCTCGCCGATGACGGTGCGATGCTTCTTCGCCGGCGAAGCGGGATCGAGCGGTGCGCCGGGCGCTCCCGGGGGAGGACCGGCAGGAGCAGCGGCGGGCGCCGGCATCTGCGCACCGACGGCGGTCCCCGCGGGGCTCGCGCCGACCGGCGCAGGAGGCGCCATCGGAGGGCCCATCGGCGCGGGAGCAGCCATGGCGGCCGGCGCGGGTGCCGGCGCACCGCCGGCGACTGCGGTCGCCCACTGCGCGAGGAGCGAGACGGGCACCGGCACCGGACCGAACGCGACGACGCCGTTCGGATCGAGCGGGACCGGCTGGTTCTGCGGGATCGGTTGCCCGCCGAGGTACGTGCCGCTCGTGGAGCCGTTGTCCTGCACCATCATGCGATCGAGCATGACGGTGGCGTGCTGCGAGCTGACGGCCGGGTGCGCGAGCACGAGCGATGCGCGGGTGGGATCGCGCCCGATCACGAGCGTCCCACGCGGGACGTTCGCGAGCTGCCCTTGCGCCATGATCATCGCGACGATCGACGGGTGCGCGAGCGGAACGGTCACCTGCCCCAGCGCGAAGACGGTGCGGAAATCGAAGGGGACCGGCTGCTGCGGCGGCACCGGTGCGCCGTTCGCGAACGTGGGCCCCGCGCCCAGGTCGACGAGGAACAGCGCGCCGTTCTGCTTCACGATCCGCGCGTGGTGGGCGCCCACCCCCGGCCCCTGGAGGACGACGTCCGCATCGGGTGCACTGCCGAGGGTGATCTGCTCGCGAGCTGCGGCCGGGATCATGGCCCGAAGATTTACCGCGTTTCGCGGCCGGAATGCAGCAAAGTGATACGCTCGACCCATGACGGACGAGGCGGGGAACAAGGCGCTGGTCGAGCGATTCCTCACGCTCCTGTGGAACGACCGGGACCTCGGCGCGGCGATGGCGATGCGGGACCCGGGGTGCATCTCGCGGGGCCTGGATGCCCAATCGCTCGACAACGAGGCCTATCGCGCGCTGCTCGAGCGGATGCTGAACCGCCTGGTCGAGACGCGGATCGTGGTCGAGGAGCTGCTCGGCGACGGACCGAAGGTCGCCTTCCGGGCCACGCTCCACGGCACGATGGACGGCCACCCGGTCCGCCTCGGGGGCTTCGGGATCGTCACCTTCGAGAACGGAAAGATCGTCGCCGCCGAGAACGCGTGGGACGGCCTGGGCTTGCTCGGCCAGCTCGGGCGCGGCCCCCGCGCGCTCGGCGTGCTGTTCGCCGACTGAAGAGCGCCGCTCAGTTCGGCGTCATCTTCGCGATCGCGTCCGCGACGAGCACGGACTCGTTCGCCGTGCGCTGCATGATCGCGACGTCGCGCCCGAGGTAACCGAACATGTGGAGGTTCGTGATGCTGCTCCGAACGTCGTCGCGCGCGAGGCTGCGTTCGTGGGTGAAGCCTCCGGGGACGGCGCCTGCGGCGAGGCCGAACCGAAGCTCGGCGCTGCGGCGGACGCCTTCGGCGAGGTGGCAACTCGCGCAGTTCGTGTTCTCCGCGTCGTGGAGCGACGGGTTCTGGAGGCGGACCGACTGCGCGAACGAGGCTCGCGCGGGTGCATCCAGCTTGCCGGAGCCCACCAAGAGCCCCGCGAGCTCGGTCGCGCCGACGTCCACGCTGGCGCCGCCGAACACGTTCAGCGCGTCGAGCTTGGCCGCCGAGCCGGTGATGGTCTGCCGCTGCTTCGCTCCGAGCTCGGGGATGGACTGCGTGACCCAAACCCCATCGACGCGATCGAGCGCGCCGAAGCTCCAGGCGTCGATCTCGCCGCCGTCGTGGTGATCGAAGAACGTCACGCGCCGCGCGCGGTCGTCGCCGATGAAATTCTCGAGGAGCTTCTCGAGCCCGATGGCGAAGGGGCCGTTCAGGCCTTGCTTGGCGAGGATGGGGTGCACCGTGAGCTCTTGCGTCCCGAGCCCGCCGTTCGCCTGCTTCAGGCTCGAGAGCTGGGCAACGAGCGCTTCGAGCTCACCCGGCTCGAGCCGATAGAAGGCGTGCACGGCTCCATCGGCGGCGAAGCTCTGGCCCTGCTCGGCGTAGATGCCTTGGTAGACGACACGGACCTCCGGCTCGCAGCCCCCGCTCCGGCGCGAGCACGGGTCGAGGCGAACGGAGACGACGCGGAGCGCATCGTACGAGCCGCGCACCGGATCGGTCTCCACGGTGCCCGCGGCGACGAGCCGATCGAACGTCGCGCGCGCCAAGAGCGGGCCGTGACTGCCGAGCGCCGTCGGCGCGAGCAAGTCCCCGTCGCCGCTCGGCAAGGGGAAGAGGATCGACACGTCCGTGGTGGCGATGGCGCCCGCGTAGGGACCGCGCGGCTCCGCTTGGGGGCGCGGCCCGAGCTCGGCCCGGGAAGGCGGGGGCGAGGACGGCGTCGCCGCCACGGACGGATCGGGTCCGCCGTCGGGCACGGTGCCGCCGCAGGCGGCGAGGAGAAGCGCTGAACCGAGGAAAAGTCTGTTCGTCATGGAAGACCTCCGCTGGAAGTGCGGGGAGTCTCTCCACGAGCGGGGTTAACCAGTACTTATTCGACCTTAATCCGCCCGCAGCCTCTAAACTCTCGCGCATGCGAATCGGCCACCTCGCGTTCCTGTTCGGTACCACTTTGGTACTTGCTTGTGGTGCCACGACCCCCGACGCACCGGCCGATGGCGGGAGCCCGGACGCCCCGCTGACCTCGCCCGACGGCGCGACGCTCCCGGCGTTCAAGACGTACGTCATCCTCGGCGACTCGATCTCGGACAAGGGCGGCTCGGGTCCCTTCTTCTACGATCTGCTGCAGAAGAACGACGACGCGAAGTACCCCGATTGGAAGGGCAAGGACTTCGCCTCGCGCTACGGGACGGCGGTCCAAAAGGTCTCGAAGGGCGGCGCCGTGTCGGCGAACCTCGTCGGCCAAATCGGGGCGCTGCCCGCCACGCTCGCGGGGCCCGTCGTCGCGTCCATCACGATCGGCGGCAACGACATGCGCGCCGCGATCACGCACATCCTGTCCGGCAACGACCAGGCCGATCGCGACGAGTTCCGCGCCAACGTGGCGGCCGCGCTCGCCAAGCTGACGGAGCCCGGCCGCTTCGGCGCGGGCGTCGAGGTGTGGGTCTACCAAGCCGACATCTACGATCCCACCGACGGCACCGGAACCTTCCCCGGCTGCCCGCCGCCGCTCGGCATCGTCTCCGCGAAGAACGCCGATCAGATTTGGGCGTCGTGGAACCAGATCGTGACCGAGGAAGTGGCGAAGATCCCGCACGGCATCGTGCCGAAGCTGCACGACACGTTCCGCGGCCACGGCGTGGTCACGTCGGGCACGACGCGCTGGTTCGCTCCCGATTGCATCCACCCGAACACCGACGGGCACGCGCAGCTCCGGGCGCTCTTCTGGGGGAGCGTCACGGGGGCCAACTGATGACGGTGAAGATCGACCGCCAAACGTTGCGGGCGCGGCGCAAGCTGCGCGAGGCGCTCCTCGCATCGGTCCTCGAGCTCGGGTGGGAGAAGACGAGCACGCAGAGCATCTGCGGCCACGCGAAGATCAGCCGGGCCGCGTTCGAGCAGCAGTTCGCCGACAAGGAGGCGCTCCTGCTGAGCGCGTTCGACGATCTGCCCGGAATCATCAAGCGCACGGACGATCGGGCGTTCGCGTTCGTGCGCGATCTGATCGTCCATGTGCGCAAGTTCTACCCGCTGACGCGCGCGCTCCGGAAGCGCGCGGCGGAAGGGGTGCTGCCGCGCCTGCGCGAGATCGTCGCCGATCTGGTGCTGCTCGATCTGTCCCCGGGCAAGACGAAGGGTGGCGATGGAACGCGCGACGTGGCGGCCCACTACCTGGGCGGCGCGATCGTCGATGCGATCGTGTTCTGGATCGACGCGGGAGCGAACGATCCGCGAGCGCTGGAAGAGATGTTGCGCGGGATGAGCAGCGCCGCGCGGGGCGAGCTCGGCCCGGAGCGGACCACGGTGCCGGAGTTCCGGCGCAAGTGAGGCAAGCGATGCGCGGAAGGGTGACGGTCGCGCTCGTCGTGGTGGCGCTCGGCGGAGCGCTCGCGTGCAAGAGCGACCCGGTGGTCTACCTGACCGAGGGAGGACCGGACGCGCCGACCACGCCGGCCGCGAAACTCCCCGCGCTGCAGGGGAACAGTGAGTACGGGCCGTCGAGCCAGCGCGGCGGCACCGAAGACGTGACGAAGTTCGACAGCTTCGGCACGTACAAGACGCTGTCGGGCGCGGTCTACGTCACGGCGTTCCAGACGACGACGTCGAACGATCACGCGTCGCTCGAGGTCTCGGTCGAGAGCGGCACCGTGCGCGGGTACCTTGCGAACGGGAACTCCGCGTTCATCCACATGTCGACGGACCAGGGAGGCTACCGGTACGTCGAGGCGACGCCGGGGCACCCGAAGAAGATGAGCGGAGAGCTCGTCTACATGAAGGCGTACGGGTGCGTGCTCGAGTCGGTGAACGGCGAGGCGACCGGCGTGAAGTACCACATGTGGCGGTGACGGAAGACGCTTCCGCGTCCGAGTCCGCATGCGAGTGGGCACAAAAGCGAAGAGGGACAGCCAGCTTTCGCCGACCGTCCCTCACCGCTTCGCGTTGGCGAAGTTAGCTTCTCAGCTCACTTCGTTCCCGCGCTCGCACCCGCGCTCGCGCCGGCGCTGCCGCCCGCGCTGCCGCCGCCGCCGCCCGCCGAGCCCGACGCCGAAGCGCTGACGCTGACGGAGACGTTGACGTCGGCCTTCATGCTGCCCGCCGCATCGAGCGCGCCCTTGAAGGGGGCGCCGACGCACGCGGTGAGCTGCGCACCGAGCGCCGCCGAGCTGCCGGCAACGGCCTGAACCGCCGCCTGCGCGCCCTCGACGACCGCCTTGACCGCTTCGGCGAGGCTCTTCACGCGCTCACCCATGCCGATCGCGACCTTGAGGATGCCCGGGAGACCGTGCTCGAGCGCGGTCTTGAGCTTGCCCATCATCGCGACATCGGGTCCGCCCTCGATCTTGACGATCACGTGGGCCGGGGTGCACTCCGCCTTCGCGCTGACGCTGGCGTCGCACTTGGCGTTGCAGTCCGCCGAGACCTTCGGCGGCGTGACCTTGCCGGTGCACTTGGGGGCCTTCATCTCGACCGAGCACGAACCCGTGCAGGTGCCCGAGCACGAGGCCTTCGGCGCCGTGATCTCGCACGAGCCGGAGCAGCTGCCGGAGCAGGAGCCCTTCACTTCCGCGTCGCACTTGCCTTCGCACTTGCCGGCGCAGGAGCCCTTGAAGTTCTTGCCGTCGCACTTGCCGTCACAGCCACCCGAGCACGAGCCCGAGACCTGCGCGTCGCACTTGCCGGAGCAGGTGCCTTCGCACTTGGCGCCGCCGCCCTGCACGTCGCAGGAGCCCTTGCACTCGCCGGAGCAGGAGCCCTGGAGCTTGCCCGGCTCGCACTCGGCCTTGACGCTGCCCGGATCGGCCGAGACGTCGCACTTGGCCGCGCAGTCGGCCTGCGCGTTGACGTCGACCGAGCACTTCGGCGGCGCCGCGTCGACCGTGAGCCTCAGCTTGGAGCCGAGCTTGGCCTTCACGTCCGTGATCGCGGCCGAGGCGGCCTTGCAGGCCTCTTCGCCGGTCGAGAAGCTGTTGCTCCCGCCGAGGTCCGCGACGATCTGACCGCAGGCCGTCTTCAGATCGTTGTCGATCGAAGCCGAGATCTGCTGGAGCTCGACCGCAGCCGCGACACCGGCCTTGAGCTGGGCATCGACCTTCGAGTCGACCTTGTAGTTGCCCGCCCAGTCGAAGCCGCTGACGTCGCTGACGTTCGCCATGTCGGGGCACTTCGCGGTGCCGGGGAGGTTCCCCACGCCCGGAAGCGCGCCGCCACAGTTCATGATCGTGAGGAGGCCGCCGCCCACCACCGCCGTCGTCACGGCCTTCTTGATCCAACTTGTCATGCTTGTCTCCCTTTAAGACCTGCTCGGTCCGTCGAGTCGGCCCTCGGGTCTATCAAAGCTCAGCCGCCCCACGAAATGATTTCAGTGGCGGCGCAACGATCCAAGATCGCAGCGCTCGAGGGCGCCGGTGAGGGTTCGTGTAGGTACGTGAGCTCTCGAGCGCCAAATTGCGCCTTCGAGACGCACGACATGGCCTTTTCGGTGGGCTAACTTGGGGCACCCATGCTCCCCGAGGTCGGCCAGGTCGTCGCCGAGAAATACAAAGTGGAGCGGGAGCTGGGTCGCGGCGGCATGGGGGTCGTCTTCGCCGCGCACCACGTCCTGCTCGACAAGCCCGTCGCCATGAAGATCCTGGCGCCCGAGCTCCGGAACAGCCCCCACCTCGTGGAGCGCTTCCTCTCCGAAGCTCGCGCGGCGGCCCGCGTCGACAGCGCCTACGTCGCGCGCGTGATCGACGTCGACACCCTGGACGACGGCCTCCCGTTCATCGTCATGGAGCGCCTCGAAGGGGTGGACCTCGAGGAGCACCTCGCCTCGCGCGGACGCCTGCCGCGGGCCGACGTCGTGGACTACGGGCTCCAGGCGCTGCAGGGGCTCGCGCACGCCCACGTCCTCGGGGTCATCCACCGCGACCTCAAGCCCGCGAACCTCTTCCTCGCGCGCCAGACGGACGGCAGCGTCCTCGTGAAGATCCTCGACTTCGGCATCGCGAAGCTCGTCGAGGAGGCGCGGAAGATCGCGAGCGGCGCCACCGTCGGCTCTCCCACCTACATGTCGCCCGAGCAAGTGCGCGACGCCGAGCTCGTCGATCCGCGCGCCGACATCTGGTCGATCGGCGTCGTCCTCTACGAGCTCCTCGCCGGGCGCACGCCGTTCGAGGCGGAGGGGATCGGAGCGACGATCACCGCCGTCCTCGAGCGCACCCCCGAGCCGGTCCGCGCGCTCCGCCCCGACGTGCCCGAGGAGCTCGACGCGGCGATCCTCCGTTGCATGGCGCAGGACCCCGAAGCCCGGTTCGCGGACGTGGGCGAGCTCGCCGCTGCGATCGCTCCGTTCGGCAGCGGCGCCTGCGTCGCGCTCGTCGAGAGCATCGAGCTGACGCTGCGCCAGCGGAAGCGCCCCTTCGCCGGTGCGCCCGCGGTGAACCGTTCGCCACCGAGCGGGGAGCCGCGCGTGCTCGCCCCCGTGCGCGTCGCGTTCGGGAACGACGCGGACGGCAGCGCCACGTTCCTCTACGGGGACTCGACGCCGTCGTCGCTGCAGACCAACTTCCTCGCGTTCCTCGGCGACGCGATGGACGCGTTCTCCAAGATCCTCGTCTTCGACGACGTCATCACGCGCGGGCGAGAGGACGTCGAGCGCCTGCCGCGCGAGGCCGCGGACGAAACCCAACGCATCGAAGCGCTCGTCGAGCCCACGCGGGCGGCGCTCGCCGGCGTGCCCACGCTCGGCCCCGAGTCCCCCGCGGGCCGCGTCGCCGTCGGCACGCTCCAACACCTCGAAGGCGCCGTCGCGACCGAGGTCGCTGCGCTCCGCGCCAACTTGGAGTCCGCGCTCGCCGCGATCCCGGGGAAAGAGAAGGCGGCGCGCGAGGGCTGCGCGCGCGCGTTCGACGAGCTCCTGCTCCGCCACGACTTGCCCGGCGCCGAGGTCGCGCTCGTGCTCCGCCGGACCGGCGAGCGCTACTCGGCGATGCTCGAGGAGGAGACCGACTACGGCTTGAAGTTCACGATCGAGCTCGACGTACCGGCGAAGCACGCCTTCGCGACCGCAGTGCGGCTCGAGAAGATCGCCAAGCTCGAGGTCGAAGCGCCGGAGCTCACGGGGTGGATTCGGAAGGAGATCAAGCTGCGCCCGCAGCGGCTCGATCGGCACTGGATCTCCGCGCTGGTGTTGCGTTCGACCGGCATGACGCTGTCGCTCTCCAGCCAGGCCGACGGCGAAGGGGGCAGCTTCGAGGTCGCGCTGGACCTCCTGACCTCGACCTACCAACTCGCTCGCGCCGGCGGAGCGGCGCCGTACGATCTGAGCGATCACGACTCGGCGAAGGTCCTCGAGGTGCACACGCAGCTCCTCGCGATCGCGAAGGAGCTCGCGCGCTCGCGCAAGCGCGTCGTCACCGCGACGCTCGACGGCGCTCCGTTGTGGGTCGAGCATCCGCCGCGCCAGGTCGTCGATCGAATCGCGGCGATCCTCGCCCCGATCACGTCCGAGATCGCCGTCCACTCGCTGAGCACGTCGGAGCTCGTGTTGAAGCGCATGGCCTCCGACAACCGGCGCGAGGAAGTGTTCGTCTCGCGCGCGGCGCTTCTCGCGAAGCTCGACCCCGTTCCGGAGCGCGTGCGCGTCGTCCTGGCCGACGTCGCCCACGCGGTCGAGGAGCTCGGTTTGCGGAGCTCGCAGCCGAGCGTCCACGCCGTCGACTGAGCTTGCTATGAAGTGACCCTGTCAAGCGGCGCCACGACGTTTTCGGTTACGTCTACGTGTTCGAGCTCCTGAAGCTTGGATGGTTCGAAGACCGGAGTAGGCCGGCGTCGCGAGGGCGCTTCGACGACGAGTCAC